>NZ_JBFQGI010000005.1:0-606026 GCF_040932295.1 Streptomyces sp. C36
CGTCCTCGCCCTTGTAGCGGATGTGCCCGGACGTCGGGCGCTCGAGGCTGACGAGCATCTTCGCGACCGTGGACTTGCCGCAGCCGGACTCCCCGACGATGCCGAGGGTCTCGCCGCGCCTGAGGTCGAAGGAGACGCCGTCGACGGCGTGCACGGCGCCGATCTGCTTCCTGATCAGGATGCCCCGGGTCAGCGGATAGTGCTTGACCAGGTCCCGTACCTCCAGGATCGCCTCGCCGTCAGCTCTCATCGAGGGTCTCCTTCCAGAAGTGGCAGGCGCTGGCCCGGCCGGGCTCCACGGCGTACAGCGGCGGCCGGTCCGAACGGCAGATGTCCTGGGCCCTGGGGCAACGGGGGTTGAAGGGGCAGCCGGGCGGGATGGCGGTGAGGCTGGGTGGCAGGCCCTTGATGGCGTAGAGCTCCTGGCCCTTGTGGTCCAGGCGCGGGATCGAGTCGAGCAGGCCGCGGGTGTAGGGGTGCGCGGGCCGCTTGTAGAGCTCGTGCACGGGGGCGGTCTCGACGATCCGGCCCGCGTACATCACCGCGATCTTGTCGGCGACGTCGGCCACCACGCCCAGGTCGTGGGTGATCAGGACGAGGCCCATGTTGTACTCGCGCTGGAGCTCCGCGAGCAGGTCCATCACCTGGGCCTGGACGGTCACGTCCAGGGCCGTGGTCGGCTCGTCCGCGATGATCAGGTCCGGCTCCAGCGCCAGCGCCATCGCGATCATGATGCGCTGCCGCATGCCACCCGAGAACTGGTGTGGATAGTCCCGCACCCTCTCCTTCGCCGCCGGGATGCGCACCCGGTCCATCAGCTGCACGGCCCGCGCGCGGGCGTCCTTGCGGGTCATCCCCTGATGGACCTCGTACATCTCGCCGAGCTGCGCTCCCACCGTCATCACGGGGTTCAGCGACGACAGCGCGTCCTGGAAGATCATGGCGAGCTTCGCGCCGCGCACCCGGCGCCGGTGCTCCTCGCCCATGGTGAGCAGGTTCCTGCCCCGGAAGAGCACCTCGCCGCCGGTGACGAAGCCGGGCGGCGAGTCGAGGATGCCCATCACGGCCTGCGCCGTCACGGACTTGCCGGAGCCCGACTCGCCCAGCACGGCGAGGGTCTCGCCAGCGCTGACGGAGTAGCTGACGCCGTTGACGGCCTTGGCCACCCCGTCCCGGGTGCGGAATTCGACGTGCAGGTCGCGGACGTCCAGAAGCGTCGCCGGCTGCTCCATCTGTCGGGCTCCTCAGCGCAGCTTGGGGTCGAGGGCGTCGCGCACCGCGTCGCCGAGCATGATGAACGCGAGCACTGTGAGACTCAGCGCGCCCGCCGGCCACAGCAGCATGTGCGGGGCGTTGCGGATCTGGTTCGAGGCGTTGGAGATGTCGATCCCCCAGGACACCGTGGGCGGCTTGAGCCCGACGCCCAGGAACGACAGGGTCGCCTCCAGCGCGATGTACGTACCGAGGGCGATGGTCGCCACGACGATCACCGGGGCCACGGCGTTGGGGCCGATGTGCCGCAGCAGCAGCCGGGTGCCGCCGGCACCGAGCGCCCGGGCCGCCTGCACGTAGTCGTGCTGCTTGGCGCCGACGACCGAGCCGCGGGCGATGCGGGAGATCTGCGGCCAGCCCAGCAGCACGATGAAGCCGACCACCGGCCGCACCGATCCGCTGGTGACCATCGACAGGAACACCAGCCCGCCCAGGATGATCGGGATGCCGAAGAAGACGTCGGCCAGCCGGGAGAGCAGCGCGTCCCACCAGCCGCCGAAGAAGCCCGCGAGCCCGCCCAGCACGCCGCCCAGCAGCGCGGCCCCGGCCGTGGCGCAGACGCCGACGGTGATCGAGGCCCGGGCCCCGTAGACCACGCGGGTGTAGACGTCGCAGCCCTGGGTGTCGTAGCCGAAGGGGTGGCCGGGCTGGGAGCCCTCCTGGGCCTTGGCGAGGTCGCACGAGAGCGGGTTGCCGCTCGCGATCAGGGAGGGCCGGATCGCGATGACGACCAGGAAGACGATGACGAGCGCGGAGAGCACGAAGACGGGGCTGCGCAACAGGTCGTGCCAGGCGTCGGACCACAGGCTGCGGGCCTTGCCGCTCTGCGTCCCGCCGGGGATCGGGCCGCCCTCGAGCGTCTCGGCGTCGCTGGTGGCCAGGGTCATCGCCCCGCCGCCCGCCGCTGTGATCGTTTCCTTCTCGAGGGGGTCGGGCTCAGGCATAGCGGATCCTCGGGTCGAGCACGGCGTAGAGGAGGTCGACGATCAGGTTCGCCACCAGGAAGACGATGACCAGGACGGTCACGAAGCCGACGACGGTCGGCGAGTTCTGCCGCAGGATGCCCTGGTAGAGCTGGTAGCCGACGCCGTGGATGTTGAAGATCCGCTCGGTGACGATGGCCCCGCCCATCAGCGCCCCGATGTCGGTGCCGATGAAGGTGACGACCGGGATGAGGGAGTTGCGCAGCAGGTGCCGGGTGACGACGCGGTGCCGGGGCAGGCCCTTGGCGACGGCGGTGCGGAGGTAGTCGGCGCGGGAGTTCTCGGCGATGGACGTACGGGTCAGCCGGGTGACGTAGGCCAGCGAGGTCAGGGCCAGCACCGCGCCCGGCAGCAGCAGCTGGTCGAAGGGCGCGGCGGGGGACACGGACGGGGAGACCACCGCCCACTTCACCCCGAAGAGGTACTGCAGCACATAGCCGCTGACGAAGGTCGGGATGGAGACGACGACCAGGGTGGCCAGCAGGACGGAGGTGTCCACCGAGCGGCCGCGGCGCAGTCCGCTGAGGAGGCCGAGGGTGATGCCGATGACGATCTCGAACAGGATCGCCACGATCGTCAGGCGCAGCGTCACCGGGAAGGCGTCGGCCATCAGCTCGAGGACGTCCTGGCCGTTGAAGGCGGTGCCGAAGTTCCCGGTGAGGATCTGCGCCATGTAGTGCAGGTACTGCTTCCACAGCGGCGCGTCGAGGTAGAGCTCCTGGCGGATGCGCGCGGCGGTCGCCGGGTCGGGGGCCTTGTCGCCGAAGAGGGCGGCGACCGGGTCGCCCAGGGCGTAGACCATGAAGAAGATCAGGAACGTGCTGCCGATGAACACGGGGATCATCTGGAGCAGTCGCCGGATCACATACCGTCCCATGACGACCAGGGCCTTTCCGGTGCGTACGCGCGTACCTGACGGGTCCTACTTGACGGTGATCCGTTCGTAGACGGGGACGCTGAAGGGGTTGAGCTCGACGTCCGCGATGTTCTCGGAGTAGCCGGCGCTGCCGTTCTGGTACCAGAGCGGGATGGCCGGCATCTGCTCGGCGAGGATCTTCTCCGCCTCCTGGAACGTGGCGACCGCCTTCGCCGTGTCCGACTCGGCGTTGGCCTCGTCGACGAGCTTGTCGAACTGCGCGTCGCTGAACTTCCCGAAGTTCGACGAGGCGCCGGTGTAGTAGAGCGGCTGCAGGAAGTTCTGCACCAGCGGGTAGTCCATCTGCCAGCCGGAGCGGAACATGCTGGTCATGCGCTGCTCGGTGACCTGGTTGCGGAAGTCGGCGAAGGTGCCGACCGGGTTGACCGTGCACGCCTTGTCGTCGCCCAGCGCGTTGTTGATGCTGTTGCAGACGGCGTCCATCCACACCCGGTGCGATCCGGTGTCGACGTTCGAGGTGATGGTGACCCTGCCGCCGGGCAGCCCGCCGCCCTCCTGGATCAGCCGCTTGGCCTCGCCCGGGTCGTACGTGCAGACGGCGCCGCACAGCCCGGCCTTGTAGCCGCCCTTCTCGCCGAGCACCGGGGACGTCCAGTCGGTGGCCGGGGTGCGGGTCCTGCGGTAGATCTGTTCGGTGATCTGGTCGCGGTTGATGGCCATGGACAGCCCCCGCCGGACCTTCTCCATCCCGGCCTTGGACCAGGTCGCGTCGTACATGGGGAAGACGACGGTCTGGATGATCCCGGCGGGCTGGTTGATGTAGCGGTCACCGAGGTCGGCCTTGACGTTCTTCAGCTGGGCGCTGGGAATGTCGTCGACGAGGTCGAGGTTCCCGGCCTGCAGGTCGGTGTAGGCGGTGTTGTTGTCGGTGTAGACCCGCAGCTCGACGCCGCTGTTGCGCGCCTTGTCCTCGCCCGGGTAGTCGTTCCACTTCGACAGCAGCATCTGCGAGCCCTTGGTGTACGAGTCGACCAGGTACGGACCGTTGCCGACCGGCCGCTTCAGCCAGGCCGCGTGGTCGTCGAAGAACGCCCTCGGCAGCGGCGCGAACGCGGCGTAGCCGAGGGTGTCCGGCCAGGTGGAGAACTTGGTGCGCAGCTTGACGGTGAAGGTGTTCTCGTCCTTCACGACCAGTCCGGAGAGGGTCTTGGCGGTGGGGGAGCCGCTCGTGGGGTGGACCTTGCCGTAGCCGTCGATGTCCTGGAAGAAGGGGGCGTTCTTCTGCTTGTTGTCGCTCAGCGCGGCGTAGTTCCAGGCGTCGACGAACGACTTCGCGGTCACCTCCTCGCCGTTGCTGAACGTCCAGCCGTCCTTGACGGTGATGGTGAAGTTCTGCTGATCGGGGCTCTCGATCTTCTCCGCGAGCATGTTCCGGGCCTCGCCGGTCTTCGGGTCGTAGTGCTTGAGCCCCCGGAAGATCATGGCGAGGACCTTGCCGCCCTGCACCTCGTTGGTGTTGGCGGGCTCGAGCGGGCTCTGCGGGTCCCCCCAGGAGGACCGCACGGTGCCGCTTCCGGTGGCCGAACCCCCTCCACCGCAGCCGGCGGCGGCCAGCAGCACGCCCCCGACGGCCAGGCCGGCCCTGACCCGCGATCGGGTGCGGGCGCGCGTGCGCGTGCCTCCACGCATGGGGTGCCCTCCTCGGCGCCTGGACCTGCCTAGGCCCAAATAACACCCTATGAAGCGTTATGAGACCGCGTTCCAGCACGTATGAGCCGAAGAAACCGCCCATATGCGCGAGTGATGTCCGGCGGGCGATCCGTGAGGCAGGGGAGATCGTCCGCGCCGCACACCGCGAGGTCGAGAGTGGCTGAGCCGGCCGCCCCCGGAGCCCCTCAGGCCGCACCCTCCGGGAAGTGGCACGCCGACAGGTGCCCCTCGTCGCTGCCTTCCGCCCGTACCAGCGGGGGTTCCTCCGTCGCGCAGCGGTCCCGCGCCTTCCAGCAGCGGGTGCGGAAGCGGCAGCCGGTCGGGGGGTTGACGGGGGAGGGGACGTCGCCGGTGAGGCGGATGCGTTCGCGGGGGGTGGTGGCGGCGTCGGCCGGTTCGGGGACGGCTGAGAGGAGGGCGTGGGTGTAGGGGTGGCGGGGGTGGTCGTAGATGTCCTCGCGGGTGCCCACCTCCACGATCCTGCCGAGGTACATCACCGCCACCCGCTGGGAGAAGTGCCGGACCACCGCCAGGTCGTGGGCGATGAAGAGGAAGGCGATGCCCAGCTCGCGCTGGAGGCGTTGCAGGAGGTTGACGACCTGGGCCTGGATGGAGACGTCCAGGGCGGAGACCGGCTCGTCGGCCACGATGACCTTGGGTTCCAGGGCCAGGGCGCGGGCCACGCCGATGCGCTGGCGCTGGCCGCCGGAGAACTCGTGCGGGAAGCGGTTGTAGTGCTCGGGGCTGAGGCCGACGGTCTCGAGGAGCTCGCGGACGCGGGCCTCGCGGCCGCCGGGCGGGGTGATGCCGTTGATCTCCATGGGGCCGGAGATGATCGTGCCGACGGTGTGCCGGGGGTTCAGGGACGAGTACGGGTCCTGGAAGATCATCTGGATCTGGGAGCGGATGGGGGCGAGCCGCTTGCGGCCCGCGTGGGTGATGTCCTCGCCCTGGTAGAGGACGCGCCCGGCGGTCGGTTCCAGCAGGCGGGTCAGCAGCCGGCCCGTCGTGGACTTGCCGCAGCCGGACTCGCCGACCAGGCCGAAGGCCTCGCCCGCCCGTACGGTCAGGTCGAGGCCGTCCACGGCCCGTACGGCGCCGACCCTCCGCTTGACGGGGAAGCCGCCCATGACGGGGAAGTGCTTGGTCAGGCCCTCGGCCACGAGGATGTCGTTCATCGGGTACGTCCCTTCCCGGCCCCGTCCGGCAGATGGCAGGCCGCTCCCCGGCCCTCCGGCGGCTCCGGTCGCTCGGTGCGGCACCGGTCGCCCCCGACCCGGTCGGTATACGCGCAGCGCGGGTGGAACGGGCACCCCGGCGGCGGGTCCAGCAGGCTCGGCGGGCTGCCCGGGATCGGGGTGAGCGGCTCGTCGACGGGCGAGGTCAGGCGGGGCATCGAGCCCAGCAGGCCCCAGGTGTAGGGGTGCCGGGGGGAGCGCAGGACCTCCCGGGCGGTGCCGCGTTCGACGGCCCGGCCGGCGTACATCACCAGGACGTCGTCGGCGGTGCCGGCCACGACCCCCAGGTCGTGGGTGATCAGCACGATCGCCGAACCCGTCTGCTGCTGGAGGTCCTTGAGCAGGTCGAGGATCTGGGCCTGCACGGTGACGTCCAGCGCGGTCGTCGGCTCGTCGGCGATCAGCAGCTCGGGGTCGCAGACCAGCGCCATCGCGATCATCGCGCGCTGGCGCATGCCGCCGGAGAACTGGTGCGGGTAGTCGTCCACGCGCAGCGCCGGGTTGGGGATGCCGACCTTCCGCAGCATCTCGATCGCCCGCAGCCGGGCCTCGCGCCGCGAGGCGCCGGTGTGCTTGCGGAAGGGCTCGGCGATCTGGCGGCCGACGGTGTAATACGGCGAGAGCGCGGTGAGGGAGTCCTGGAAGATCATCGCCATGCGGTTGCCGCGCAGCTTCTCGAGCACGGACTCGGGGGCCGTGGTCAGGTCCTGGCCGTCGAGGAGGATGCGGCCCTCGATCTCCGTCGTACGCGGGTCGTGCAGCCCGAGCACGCTGAGGTTGGTGACGGACTTGCCGGAGCCGGACTCGCCGACGATGCCCAGCGTCCGCCCGCGCTCGACGTCGAAGGAGAGGCCGTCGACGGCCCGTACGACGCCGTCCTCGGTGGCGAAGCGCACGGACAGGTCCCGTACGGAGAGGAAAGCTGTCACTGTCGTCGTCTCCTGACGTTCAGGCGAGCCGTACGCGCGGGTCGATGAGGGCGTACGCGGCGTCGACGACGATGTTGGCGAGGACGATCGCCGTGCAGCCGACGAGCATCACGGCCATCAGCATCGGGAGGTCCGTCCCCGTCACCGAGGAGACGGCCAGCCGCCCCAGCCCGTGCAGGCTGAAGGTGAACTCGGTGATGATCGCCCCGCTGAAGAGCGAGCCGAGGTCGATGCCGAAGATGGTCACGATGGGCGCCAGCGCGCCCCGCCAGGCGTAGCGGAAGAAGACCGCGGACCGCCCGAGCCCCTTGGCCCGCGCGGTGCGCACATGGTCCTCGGAGAGCTGCTCGATCATCAGGGAGCGGGTCATGCGGCTGTAGCTCGCGATGAAGATGACGGAGAGCACCAGCCAGGGGATGAGCATGCCGGTGAACCACTTCACCGGGTTCTCGGTGATCGGGTGGTAGGCGGGGTTGTCCATCCAGTGCAGCCCGCTGACGAGGACGGCCAGGGCGAGGACGCCGACGAAGTAGATCTGCAGGGCGTTGCCCAGCAGCGAGAGCGAGCTGAAGAGCTTGTCGATCCAGGTGCCCCGGAAGGCGGCGGCGAGCATGCCGACGCCGACCCCGACGACGAGGAACACCACCGCCCCGCCCAGGGCGATGGACAGCGTCGTCGGGAAGCGGTCGACGATGGTGTCCCACACCGGCTGCTGGTTGGCGAAGGAGTAGCCGAAGCAGGGCGCCGGGCAGTGGCCCGCGGAGAACTCGCGGCCGGTGAAGATGCCCGCCATGTAGTGCCAGTACTGCACGGGTACGGGCCGGTCGAGGCCCAGGTTCTTGTTGATGACCGCGAGGGAGTCCGCCGTGCAGTTCTTGCCGCAGGACATCAGCGCGGGCTCGGAGGGCAGCGCGAAGAAGAGGAAGAACGTGATCGCGCTGATCAGCAGGATGATGACGAGGGCGCCGAGGGTGCGGCGGGCGAGGAATCTCAGCATGGCTCTTCCGTGGCCAGGTGCTACTTCACGAACACGCCGGTCGGGTCCACGCTGCCGTAGACCGGGTGGTACTTGACCCCGCCGAGGCCCGAGCCCCACAGCGAGAACTGCCGGTTGTAGAAGACGGGCACGCCCGGCACGTCGTCGGTCAGGACGCGGTCGGCGAGCTTCTGCCACTCGGGGGCGGCCTGTTTGACGTCGGGGATGGCGTTGATGCGGTCGATGTCCGCGTTGACCCGGGCGTTGTTGAGGTGCCCGTAGTTCTGGGCGCCGTCGGCGATCTGCCGGCCGTCGTAGAGCGGCGGGACGACGGTCGAGGAGACCGGCCAGTCCGCGCCCCAGGAGGTGCGGTAGATGTCGAACTTGTTCTTGACGTCCGCGATCGCCGTCCGCCAGGTGTTGGAGTCGACCTCCTTCTTCTGGACCGTGAAGCCCGCCCGCTCCAGGGCCTGGGCCACCACGACCGAGACCTTCTGCTGGACGTCGGTGTTGGCGTAGGCGTAGACGATCTCCTGGCCGAGCTTTCCGGCCTCCTTCAGCAGTGCCTTGGCCTTCTCGGGGTCGCCGGCGGGCTTGGCCTTCTTGTCGAACGGGTCACTGGGCCGGTAGCCGTCCATGGCGGGGGAGAGGAAGTTGGTGGCGATCACGCCGGCGGTCGCCCCGCCGTTCTGCTGCAGGATCTGTCCGTTGGGGATGGCGTAGGCGAGGGCCTTGCGGACCCTGACGTCCTTGAGGCGGTCGGTGTTGAAGCTGATGTAGTCGACGTAGGGCTGCACCTCGAGCAGCCGGCGCCCCTTGGTGTCGGGCTGGTTCAGGACCTTCTCGGTCATCTCGGGGGCGACGGCGTTGCTGAACGACAGGGTGGTCTTGTCGGAGCCCTGGTCGGCGAGGAAGCGGCGGGTGGAGTCGGCGTACTGGTGGCCGAAGCTGATGTCGAACCTGTCCGCGTACTGATGCCGGACGGGGTCCGTCCTCGGGTCCCAGTGCTCGTTGCGCACGAGGGTGAGGGACTTGCCGACCTTGTAGTCGCCGACCTTGTACGGGCCGGAGGAGAAGGGGGCGTTGTCGTACTTCTGCTTGGTGTCCTTCTCGGCCTTGACCGGCGCGACGTTGGGCATGGCGGTGGCGAAGGGGGCGTCGGCGTGCGGCTGCCGGAAGTGGAAGACGATCGTCTTGTCGTCCGGGGTGTCCAGCACGGACGAGGGCAGGTGCTTGCCGTCGTACGGGCCGTCCGGCAGCGCCTTGCGGAAGTCGTTGCCGTCGCCGGAGAGCCACTGCGGGATGTAGAGCGGGCCGTCGGACTGGTACGAGGCGTAGAGCCGCTCGATGCCCCACCGGACGTCCCGGGAGGTGATCGGCGAGCCGTCCTCGAACTTCAGCCCGTCCTTGAGCGTGAACGTCCAGGTCTTCCCGCCGTCGGAGGCCGTTCCGGCGTCGGTGGCCAGGTCGCCGACGACCTTGCCCCTGCCCTTGTCGTCGAACTTGTACGCGGTCAGGGTGCGGTTGTAGAGGAGCTGATTGGTCAGGACGTCGATGTAGTAGATCTGCCCCGGGTCCAGGTGGTTGAAGGCGTCGCGCTGCAGGACGCCGACCGTGCCGCCCTTCTTCGCGCCCGGGACCTCGGGGGCGGGGCCGGCGGAGTCGGCCTTGGTGCCGATGGAGTAGTTCGCGGACGTCGTCTTGTCCTCGCCCGGCCCCTGGCTCTTGCCGCCGCCCCCGCCGCCACCTCCCCCGCCGCTGCACGCGGAGAGCGCGAGCGCTCCCGCCGTCAGGGCGACGGCGGTGAGACGGGCTCTGTCCTTGCGGAACCTCGACGTGGGGGTCATGGTCGATGCACCTGCCTGTCGGTCGTCAGCGGGCAGTCGTAGGGGTCTTCGGGGCCTGCGCCGGCTTCACCGGCGTCACCGTCCGGTCCTGGGGTCGAACGCGTCCCGGACCGAGTCCCCGAGCAGGTTGAACGCGACCACGAAAATGATCATCGCGAGCCCGGGGAAGAAGATGTAGGTGATGTCGCTCTCGTAGTACCCGGCGCCGGCGGCGAACATCCGGCCCCAGTCCGGGGTGGGCTCCAGGATCCCCACGCCGATGAAGGACAGCCCCGCCTCCGTCGTCACCAGCGTGGGCAGCATCAGGGTCGACTGGACCAGGATCGGCGTCCAGAGGTTGGGCAGCAGCTCCTTGGTGATGATCCGCCAGGGGGAGGCGCCGGTCACCTTGGCCGCCTCCACGAACTCCCGCTCCCGCAGGCTCAGCACCTGCCCGCGCAGCAGCCGGGCCAGCCCCATCCAGCCCAGCGCCCACAGCACCAGGATCAGGGTGAGCACGCGCAGCGAGGTCGGGGTCTCCTTCTCGGGGCTGACGAAGAGGGAGTAGACGATCGGGGTGAAGGCGATGAACGACAGCTGCGCGGGAAAGGCCAGCAGCAGGTCGATGAACCGCCCGAGGAGATAGTCGGTCCTCCCGCCCAGATAGCCGGCCGTCACCCCGACGAGGACGCCCGTCAGCACGCACAGCACCGTGGCGGCCGCGGCGATCAGCAGGGAGGTCCGGATGCCGTAGACGAGCTGGGTCAGGACGTCCCGGCCCATCGTCGGCTCGAGGCCGAACCAGAAGCGGCCGGAGACGCCGCCGTTGGGCGCGACCGGATAGCCGAACTCGTTGAGCAGACCCGCCTCGTCCAGCCCGTAGGTGGCGGTGGGGCTCTTGCCGTAGACCGCCGAGATCAGCGGCGCGGCGAGCGCGACGACGAAGAAGAAGGCGACGACGTACGCCGAGACGACCCCCGAACGGTCGCGCTTGAAGCGCCGCCACATCAGCTGTCCGGGCGACCGGCCCACGAGCTCACGGGGCTGGGTCTGGGAAGGAATCGGCATCGCGTGGATCCCCCGCACTGTCGTCTCGTCGGCCCTGCGCGGATATGGCGAACGCGGTTGGGTTGAGCGGACTTTCGCAATGGATGAACAGTGCAGTCAAGGGGGCTGCGGTGGACGGCGCGGCCTTTCCCCGCTTCTTGGGCGAAGGTTGTGCGGATCGAGGTGACGGCGTGCTTGACAGCGAGGTCGGGCACGCCGCCCCGAGACCACCCTCACGGGCTCAGACGACGCCCAAGGAGCGCTTGAGGAAGTCCACCTGAAGCAGCAGCAGATTCTCGGCGACCTGCTCCTGCGGGGTCATGTGGGTCACCCCGGACAGCGGCAGCACCTCGTGCGGGCGGCCCGCGGCGAGCAGCGCCGAGGACAGGCGCAGGGTGTGGGCGGCGACCACGTTGTCGTCCGCGAGGCCGTGGACGATCATCAGCGGACGGGTTTGGTCCGCCGGCGACGACAGACCGTCGTCGGTGACGAGGGAGTTACGGGCGTACACCTCCGGACGCTCCTGGGGCACCCCCAGATAGCGCTCGGTGTAGTGGGTGTCGTACAGCCGCCAGTCGGTGACGGGGGCGCCCGCGACGGCCGCGTGGAAGACGTCGGGGCGGCGCAGTACGGCCAGGGCCGCGAGGTAGCCGCCGTAGGACCAGCCGCGGATGCCCACCCGGCCGAGGTCGAGCGGGTAGCGGCCGGCCAGCGCGCGCAGCGCCTCGGCCTGGTCCTCGAGGGTGGCGTCGGCGAAGTCCTCGTGGATCGCCTTCTCCCACGTGGGGGAGGTGTGCGGGGTGCCCCGGCCGTCGGCGACGACCACGGCGAAGCCCTGGTCGGCGAACCACTGCGAGGTCAGGTGGGCGTTGTGGGCGGCCACCACGCGCTGCCCGTGCGGGCCGCCGTAGGGGTCCATGAGGACCGGCAGTGGCCCGTCGCCCTCCCGGTAGGTGGCGGGCAGCAGGACGGCGGCGGGGATGCCGCGTTCGCCCGCCCGCTCGAGCCGCGGCCGGGCGGTCAGCACGGGCCGCTCGGCGTACGAGAGGACGGTGACGGCCTGCTCGCCGTCGCGCAGGATCCGTACGGTGGAGCCGGGGCGGTCGAGGGCCGACGACGCCAGCACGGTGACCGCACCCGAACGCACGGCCGAGTGCCAGCCCGGCTCGCGCGAAACCCGCTCGGCCCCTCGCTCGTTGACGCGGTAGACGTGCGCCTCGCCGGTCTCGGGCTCACCGGCCTCCGGGCCGGCCGACGCGGTGATCAGCACGTCCTCCGGGCCGACGTTCAGCACGGCCCGTACGTGCAGCCGGGCGTCGGTCAGCGTCCGCTCGCCGACGGCCAGCACACGGACGCCGGCCTCGTCGGCGATCCGGACGAGCCTGCCGTCGGGGGTCCAGGCGGGCACTCCTGCGAAAAGTTCCAGCCACTTCGGATCCTCGTCCGTGTGCAGTACACGCGTCGCGCCCGTCCCGGTGTCCACCGCCAGGTACGCCTGGTGGCGCTGGTCGCGGGTCTGGACGAGCAGCAGCGGCGGGCCGCCGGCGGACCAGTGGACCCGGGCGAGGTAGGGGTGGCGCTCCCGGTCCCACACGATGTCCGTGCGTGTGCCGTCCAGGCCCAGCAGCGCGAGGGACACCTCGGCGTTGGGCGTGCCGGCCGCCGGGTAGGCCACCTCGGCGGGCGCGCTCGCGGGGTTGGCCGGGTCGGCGATCCACCAGCGCCGCACGGGCGCGTCGTCCACCCGGGCGGCCAGCAGCGCGTCGCTGCCGGGCGACCACCAGAAGCCGCGCGAGCGGTCCATCTCCTCGGCGGCGATGAACTCCGCCAGGCCCCAGGTCGTTCCGGCGCCCTCCGGCCCGGCCAGGGCCCGGTCGCCGGTGCCGTCGGCGGCCGCGACACGCAGGGCGCCGCCGGCGACGTAGGCCACATGGCGGCCGTCCGGCGACGGCCGCGGGTCGGCCACCGGCCCGGGCGCCTCGAGCTCGCGGGCCGTGCCGCCGCGCAGCTCGGCGACGTACAACCGCCCCGACAGCGCGAACGCCGCCAACTCCACGGCGCCGTCCACCGCGTATCCCACGACGCCCGCCGAGCCCTCGCGGCTGCGCTCGCGGCGCGCCCGCTCCTCGGCCGACAACTCCTCCTCGGCCCCGCCCAGCAGGGCTTTGGGGTCGGCGGCCGGGTACTCCCTGCCCTCGTCGAGGTCCAGCACCCACAGCACGTTCGCCCGATCGGTGCCCGAACGGGAGCGCAGGAAGACGACACGCGAGCCGTCCGGCGACACGCTGAACGCGCGCGGCGCGCCGAGCGAGAAACGTTGGGTACGGGCGTGCTGACGGGGAAACGAGAGCTGTCCGGTCATGCCTGGGAGCCTAGAGGCCCTATCACCGGGTTCACCCAAGACGGCGAGAACTCGCCGTGCGCCCCGTGTTTGCTCCCGTGCACCGAGTCATGCGCACGCACGGAAAGTTATGATCGCTCGCGCATAGTGGATATGACTCCCCTGGCGTCGTATGCCACCCGGGCATTCGTATGCCGTCCGTCCGACCGCGCGTACCTGGAGGTGAGCCGCTGTGGCACTTTCGATTTCGGCGGTGGTGCTGCTGGCGATCATCGTCTTCCTTTTGGTCCGGAAGTCCGGGCTGAAGGCGGGCCACGCCGCGATCTGCGTGCTGCTGGGCTTCTACCTCGCCAGCTCGTCCATCGCCCCCACGCTGAACCAGCTGACCACCAGCGTCACGGGGATGATCAGCAACATCAAGTTCTGACGGCCCGCGCGCGAGCGAGGGGCGTACGGGCGGTGGGTGCGGGGTGCGGCCCGACGGGTGGCGCCCCGGCGGGCCGGTGCGGCTCGTAGGCTGGAGCCATGACCGACCTTCCCGGCCGCCGGCTGCTCCTGGTGCACGCGCACCCGGACGACGAATCGATCAACAACGGCGCGACCATGGCCAAGTACGCCGCCGAGGGTGCCCTTGTCACGCTCGTGACCTGCACGCTCGGCGAGGAGGGCGAGGTGATCCCGCCCGGACTGGCGCATCTCGCCGCGGACCGGGACAACACCCTGGGCGCCCATCGCATGGGCGAACTCGCCGCCGCGATGAAGGAGCTGGGCGTCACCGACCACCGCTTCCTCGGCGGCCCCGGGCGGTACCGCGACTCCGGCATGATGGGCGCCCCGCAGAACGCCGACCCCGCCTCCTTCTGGCAGGCGGACCTCGACGAGGCGGCCGCGTCGCTCGTAGAGGTGATCCGCGAGGTGCGCCCGCAGGTGCTCGTCACCTATGACCCCGACGGCGGTTACGGCCATCCCGACCACATCAAGGCGCACCGTGTCGCGACGCGCGCGGCGGAACTCGCCGCCGAACCGGCGTTCCGCCGGGACTTGGGCGATCCGTACGACATCGCGAAAATCTACTGGAATTGTGTGCCGATGTCCGTTGTGGAGGCGGGCTTCGCCCGGCTGCGCGCGGCGGGCCGCGACAAGGAGCTCTTCCCCGGCATCGCCTCGCCCGAGGACGTCCCCGGCGTGGTGCCCGACGACGAGGTGACGGCCGCGGTCGACACCGCCGCCCACGCGCCGCGCAAGGCGGCCGCGATGCGTGCCCACGCCACGCAGATCGCCGTGGACGGCCCCTTCTTCGCGCTCTCCAACGACCTGGGGCAGCCGCTCTTCCCCACCGAGTACTACAAGCTCGTCAAGGGCCGGGCAGGCGCGGCCGGGCGCGAGGACGACCTCTTCGCCGGAGTGGACGCGTGAACGACGGCCTGATGAGACTCCCCGGCGCCAAACGCCTGTTCGCCTATCTGGGGCTGGCGCTGCTCGGCCTGCTGGTCGGGGCGGGCGGGGCGCTGGTGCAAGGGGGTTGGTTCCCCGCCGGGTTGCTGCTGGCCCTGCTCGGCGTGGCCGGGCTGTGCTACGGCGGCGCGACGGCGATGCGCAGCAGGGCCGGCGGCGCCGTGCCGGGCGCCGGGTGGCTGGTCGCGGTGCTGTTCCTGGCCGCCAACCGGCCGGAGGGCGACTTCGTCTTCGGCGCCGGACTGGGTTCGTACGTCTTCCTGCTGGGCGGGATGATCGTCGCTGTGATGTGCGCCACGGTCGCGAAATCGCCGCAACCGGAACGGCCTCCGGCCCGACTTGGCAAGTGACGTGGGGATTTTTACCCGTCCGGCACCCGACCGGCCGGGGGACCGAACCAGCGGTCGTCCATGACGAGCCCGTGGTGGCCAGTATGGTTGTGCGCGCCGCCGAGCCTCCCCTGGCCTCCGGCGATGGGCGACCCAAAGCGAGGTCAACGAGGGCGGCAAAGAGTATCCGGGAGAACCTGCTTTGAGCCGTGCATCTGACAGTTCGTCCTCCGGGCCCCAGGGGCGCGGTGGCGCCGCCTACCCGTCGGGCACCCCGCCGTACGGGACCGGTCCCGACGCGGATCCGGCCGCGGCCGCTGCCGCCAGGCCCGGTGAGCCGAAGACCGAAACCACGCTGACGACGCGGATCCGCATCAACATCCCCGGCTCGCGCCCGATTCCGCCGGTCGTCATGCGTACGCCCCTGGGCGACGAGGCCCCGGCCGCCGAGGCGGCTCCCGCGGACGCGCCGGCCCCGGCGCCCGCGGGCGAGCGCAAGGAGGGCCTGCCCACGCGGCCCAAGCGCCCCAAGAACGCGCCCACCGCGGCCGCCGCGGCGGCCGCCGCCTCCGACGCGGGCGCGGGAGCCAGCGACTGGTTCGCGCCCCGCAAGGGCGGCGGTGCGCCGCCGCCGGCAGCCGCCGCACGTCGTCAGCAGGCCCCGGCCGGTGGCGCCAAGCAGCCGCCGCTGCCGCGCCGTGGCGGTGGCCAGAACCCGCCCGCGGGCGGTGGCGCGGGCATGGCCGCCGGTGCCGGCACGGGCGGCAACGCCGGTGCGGGCGGCGGCGTCTGGCAGGACGCGCCCCGGGCCGACCAGCTGCCGCAGCCGCCCGCTCCGCCCGTCTCCGGCGGCGCCCCCGCCGGTGGTGGCGCCCCGTGGCCGAACGACCCCTCGACGACCGCCGCGATGCCGCAGCCGCCCCTCCCGGGCGCCGGCGCCATGCAGGGCGGCGCGCCCATGAACGGTGGTGCCCCTGTTCCGGGTGGCGCCCCGGCGGCCGGCGTCGACGACTGGCCGGGCGCCTCCGGTACGCCGGGCAACGCCTGGCCGAACGACCCGTCGACCACGGGCGCCATGCCGCAGCCCCCGCTGCCCGGCGACCCGTCGACCACGGGCGCCACGCCCTGGCCCAACGACCCCTCCACCACCGCTGCCACCCCGTGGCCGAACGACCCCTCGACGACGGCTTCGATGCCGCAGCCGCCCGTCCCGGGCGGCGCCGCGGCGCCCGTCGACGACTGGCCGGTCACCCCGTCCGCGGGCGGCGGCCAGGCGGCCGGCGCGTCCGCTCCCGGTGGCGCGCCGTGGCCCGGCGACGCCCCCGCGCCCGCGCCCGCCCCCACCAAGCGCCGCCGCGGCGGCGACGACTGGCCCGGCGGTGCCCCCGCCGCAGGTGGTGCCGCTGCTCCGGGCGGCGACTCGGCGCAGGCGAACGCCCGTGCCGCGGCCGCCCAGCAGTTCCCGCCGCCCACCATCGGCGGCATGCCCGCCGGCGGCGCGGCCTTCGCGCCCGGCCGTACGGACACTCCGCGCGAGGGCACCCCCGTCGTCCAGAGCGGTGGCCAGCCCCAGGGCGGCGGCCAGCCCGGCGCCAAGGGCAAGAAGAAGCGCGGCGCCAAGGCGCCCGCGCCCGCCGGCTCCCCGCAGGCGCCCGGCGAGCGGCTGGTCAGCGGCGTACCGCCGGTGCCGTCGGCCGCCGGCCAGGTCCCCAAGGCGGGAGCGGACGGCGGCGCGCCGCGCGTGCCCGTGCCCAAGCCGAAGCCGGGCCCGGCGGTTCCCAAGCCTCCTGCGGTCCCCAAGCCTCCGGCGGCGGCCACGGCTCCCAAGGCCCCTGCGAAGGGTGCCAAGGCCGCGAAGAGCGCCCCCAAGAAGAAGGGCCGCAACAAGCTGGTGCTCCTGGGCGGCGGCCTCGTCGCCCTGGTCGGTGTCGCGTACGCGGCCGGGCTGCTGCTCGACCACGCGGACGTGCCCAACGGCACCACCGTGCTCGGCGTCGACATCGGCGGCAAGTCCAAGGAAGCGGCCGTCCAGAAGCTCGACTCCGCCCTCGGCAACCGGGCGACCGCCCCGCTGAAGGTCTCCATCGGCGGCAAGACGGCCGACCTCAAGCCGTCCGTGGCGGGCCTGTCCATCGACACCCAGGCCACGGTGCGCGCGGCGGCGGTGAAGGACTACAACCCCGTCACCGTCCTCGGCTCGCTCGTCGGCGGCACGCGGACGGCCGAGCCGACCGTGACCGTGGACGAGGAGAAGGTGGCCGCCGCCCTCAAGACGCTGTCCGGCGAGAGCGGCGGGGCCAAGGAGGGGACGATCAAGTTCCAGCCGGGCAAGGCCGTGGCCGTGTACGGGCAGCCGTACGAGGGCATCGACGTCGACGGCTCGGTCAAGACGATCTCCAAGGCCTACCGCGACCGCGCGGCCACCGGCCAGGACAAGGCCGTCACGCTGGCGACCTCCTCCCAGCAGCCGAAGATCTCCAAGGCGGAGGTCGACCGGAAGATGAAGGAGTTCGCGGAGCCCGCCATGTCCGACCGGGTGACGGTGCAGACCGACCCGGCGCACAAGATCCAGTTCGGTCCCGCCCTCTCCCTGCCGAAGATCCTCTCCGTCAAGGAGGTCAACGGCCAGCTCGTGGAGAACTACGACCTGGAAGCGATCAAGGAGCTCTCCGGCACCACCTTCAACGGCGTGCTCATCCAGCGCGGCAGCGGCGAGAAGAAGCCGGTCATGCCGCAGGACATCGCCAACGCCCTCAACAAGGCGCTGCGCGGCAAGACGCCGGCCGAGCGGGTCGGGGTCATCCCGCTGAGCTGAGCCGGGCTGTCCTTCCCCGTGTGAGCCCCCGTGTCCCTCGTGGCGCGGGGGCTCCCGCGCACCCGGGGGCCGCACGGCCGCCGGCCCACCCATGACATCTGTCATGGCGGGCTCACGACGGCTGACACTGCCGCCCGCGCCGCGTTCTCGCGATGATTTCCCCATGACCACAACCGCTACCGCGATCACGGGGGACGGGCGGCATCGGACCGGCTCACCCGTGGTCAGCTTCGAGAACGTCAGCAAGAGCTACGGCACCGTGCGGGCCGTCTCCGACCTGAACCTGGACCTGTACCCCGGCGAGACCGTCGCCCTGCTCGGCCCGAACGGCGCCGGCAAGTCCTCCACCCTCGACCTGCTCCTGGGCCTGCGCAACCCCGACGCGGGCCGCGTCGAGGTCTTCGGCACCACGCCGCAGCAGGCCATCGAGCAGGGCAGGGTCGGCGCGATGCTGCAGTCCGGCGGGCTGATGGAGGACGTGAAGGTCCGCGAGCTGGTGAAGCTGGCCTGCGACCTCCACCGCAACGCGTACCCGCTCGAGCGCGTCATGGAGCAGGCGGGCATCACCGAGATCGCCGACCGCATGGTCAACAAGCTCTCCGGCGGCCAGGAGCAGCGGGTGCGGTTCGCCATGGCCACGGCGGGGGCCAACGACCTGATCGTGCTGGACGAGCCGACGACCGGCATGGACGTCACGGCCCGCCAGGCGTTCTGGGGCGTGATGCGGCAGCAGGCGAACGAGGGCCGCGCGGTCCTGTTCGCCACCCACTACCTGGAGGAGGCCGACGCGATCGCGGACCGCGTGATCGTGCTGCACCGCGGCCGCGTGCTCGCGGACGGCTCCGCCGCCGAGATCAAGGCGAAGGCCGGCGCCCGCCGCATCGTCTTCGACCTCGAGGGGCACATCGGCGAGGCCGCCCTGCGCGAGCTGCCGTTCCTGGCCTCCCTGGAGATTTCGGGCCGCACGGTCCGCATCCAGTCCCACGACGCCGACGCCACCGTGCACGCCCTGTACGGGCTCGGCCTCTACCCCCGCAACCTCGAGGTCGCGGGCCTGGGCCTGGAGCAGGCCTTCATCGCCATCACCGACGCCGCGGCCGCCGAGGAGGCGGTTTCCCGATGAACACCCTGATCAAGCTGGAAATCACGCGCACCCTGCGCAACAAGAAGTTCATGTTCTTCTCGGTGATCTATCCGGCGGCGCTCTATCTGATGATCGCGGGTGGCGCGAGCGCCACGGAGAAGGTCGGGGACACCGGCCTCACCCTGCCCCTGATCATGATGGTGTCGATGGCCTCCTTCGGCGCGATCACCGCCGTCCTGGTCGGCAACAGCGAGAAGATAGCCAAGGAGCGGGAGAAGGGCTGGGTGCGCCAGCTGCGCCTCACCTCGCTGCCCGGGCGCGGCTACGTCATGGCGAAGGTCGCCTCGGCCGCCGTGGTCTCGCTCCCGTCGATCCTGGCCGTGTTCGCCGTCGCCGCGATCGTCAAGGACGTGCGCTTCGACGCGGCGTGGCAGTGGCTCGCGCTCACGGCCGTGATCTGGGCCGGCAGCATCGTCTTCGCCGCGCTCGGCGTGGCCGTCGGCTACCTGGCCACGGGCGACGCCGTACGCCCCATCACCTTCATCATCTACTTCGGCCTGTCGATGCTGGGCGGCCTGTGGATGCCGACGACCGTCTTCCCGCAGTGGCTGCAGGACATCGCCGAGTGGGTGCCCACCCACGCCTACGCCGCGCTCGGCCAGGCCATCGAGCAGGGCGGCGCACCGCACCTGAAGGACGTGGCCATCATGGTCGCCTACCTCGCCCTGTTCGGCGGCGCGGCCGCGTGGCTGTACCGCAAGGACACCCACAAGGCGTGACGCCATGTCATGGCCGCTGCCGGGTCCGGGGGAGACTACGAGGGTGAACGAACACGGGGACCAGCCGGTGGTGGGCGGCTTCATCCAGGTCGGCAGGGCGCCGGAGGACTGGCGGCAGATGATCGCCAAGGGCTGCTGGACCTTCCTCTACATGTCCTACCTCTACTACGCGGTGGAGGACCTGACCGAGGACCGGCACACGGCCGCGGTGACGGCCGTGGGGTGGGTCGCGCTGGTCTCCTTCGTCCTCGGCTACTTCTTCCTGGTCCTCGGCCCGCGCCCGGATCGCCTCGTCCCCTGGCGGAACCGCCTGCTGGGCGGGCTGTACGTGCTGGCGGTCACGCTGACGCTGACCCTCGGGCCGTCGTGGACGGTGCTCCTGGTCTACGTGTCCATCTCCAGCGGCGTCCAGCTGCCGCTGAAGTGGGGGCTGCGGGTCGTCCCGGCCATCGCGCTGACGGTGGCCGCGCTCGGCGTGCTGAACGGGTTCGGCACGGCCGAGATGCTGCTGCTGGTCCTGCCCACGCTGCTGGGCGGCGGGGCGATGATGGCCGTCGTCCAGATGGGCCGCACGATGCGGGAGCTGCGCGAGGCCCGGGCCACGGTGGCGCACCTCGCCGCGAACGAGGAGCGGCTGCGGCTCGCCAGGGACCTGCACGACCTGCTGGGGCACTCGCTCTCGCTCATCACGCTCAAGAGCGAGCTGGCCGGGCGGATGCTGCCGGACAAGCCCGAGGCGGCGGCCCAGCAGGTCGCCGACATCGAGCGGGTGAGCCGGCAGGCGCTGGTGGACGTCCGGGAGGCGGTGAGCGGCTTCCGCCGCCCCACGCTGGACGCCGAGCTGGCCGGGGCGCGGACCGCCCTGGCCGCCGCCGGCATCGCCGCCGACCTGACCCGCGTCTCCGTCGGCCACGACGACTCCGGCCACGCCGACCTCCCTCCGGACGAGGAGGGGGCGCTGGCGTGGGCGCTGCGGGAGGCGGTGACCAACGTGGTGCGGCACAGCGGGGCGCGCCGCTGCGAGATCGCGGTCGAGGAGACGGGGGACGAGCTGTGCCTGACCGTCACCGACGACGGCCGGGGGCCGGGGGGCGCCCACGGCAACGGCCTGACCGGCCTCACCGAGCGCCTCGCCCTGGCCGACGGCCGGCTGGAGACCGGGCCCGGGCCGCGCGGCGGGTTCCGCCTGCGGGCGTACGTACCGCTCTCGCGACGGGTCGCGGCCTGACCTCTACGCTGTCGGCGTGACCTCAGCACCGCCGCCCGCAGATGCCGCCGTTCGTGTCCTCCTCGCCGAGGACCAGTCCATGGTCAGAGAGGCGCTGGCCGCGCTGCTGGGGCTGGAGGGCGACATCGACGTCGTCGCCCAGGTGGCCCGGGGCGACGAGGTGCTGGCCGCCGCCCGCGCCACCCCCGTCGACGTGGCCCTGCTGGACATCGAGATGCCGGGAATGACCGGCCTGGACGCGGCGGCCCTGCTGCGCCGGGAGCTGCCGGGCCTCAAGGTCGTGATCCTCACGACCTTCGGCCGGCCCGGCTATCTGCGCCGGGCCATGGAGTCCGGCGCGGACGCGTTCCTGGTCAAGGACGCCCCGGCGGCCCAGCTGGCCGACGCGGTGCGCCGCGTGCTGCGCGGCGAACGCGTCATCGACCCCACGCTCGCGGCCGCCGCGCTGGCCGAGGGCGCCAACCCCCTCACCGACCGCGAGCGCGCGGTCCTCGCGGCCTCCGCCGACGGTTCCACCAACGCCGAGCTGGCCGCCTCGCTGCACCTCTCGCACGGCACCGTGCGCAACTACCTCTCCACGGCGATCCAGAAGACGGGCGCCCGCAACCGCGCGGAGGCCGTACGGATCGCCCGGGACAAGGGCTGGCTCTGAGCCGCCCCGGCCCGGGCGGCCCTCAGTTGAGCATGGCCCGCGCGGCGAGCGCCTGCTGGCGGACGGACTCGGCCGCCGCCGGCTCCACGGGGTCGATGACGGCCGCGTACTCCTCCAGCTCGCGGGCGCCGCGGACGAAGTCGCCGCGCTCGACGAGGAGCTCGGCGCGTTCGTAGCGCAGCCGGGCCGGGTGGGTGGGGAGCAGCAGGGACAGCTCGACGGCCCACAGCTGGACGTCGCTGCGCTCGGGGCGGGCGGCGGCCCAGGCGCGGATGTTGTTCAGGACGCGCAGGACGATCTCCAGGGGCTCGGCCGGGGAGAACATCGACGGCGCCAGCGGTGCGCCCGTCGCGCCCGCGACGAGCAGGCCCGCCTCCTCCTCGGACAGCGTCCGGCCGCCGTCGAAGGGGTCGGCCAGGACGTGCCGGCCGGCCGGGTCGCCGAAGCCGACGACGAAGTGGCCCGGCAGCGCGACCCCGTACACGGGCGCGCCGGCCCGCCGGGCCACCTCCATCCACACCACCGACAGCAGGATCGGCAGGCCGCGCCGCCGCCTGAGGACCTCGGGGAGCAGCGAGGACTCCAGCCTGCGGTAGTCGGCCGGCGAGCCGTGGAAGCCGCAGCGCTCGCCGAGCAGCCCGGCGACGGCCTCGGCCCAGCGCCGCGGCTCGGCGTGCCGCCCCAGCGCGGGCAGCAGCCCGGCCAGCCGGTCCAGCTCGATCTGGGCCGCGTCGATGTCCTCCTCGGGCAGCCCCGCGCCGGCCTCCGCGGCGACCATGAGGCACAGCAGCGCGAGGTCGGGCCGGTCCTCCCGGGCCGCCTCGGTGAAGTCCCGCCGTCGTCCGGTGATGTCGTCGTACATGGGTGCCTCGTACCCGCTCGGGGCGGTGGCGCAGCCACCGCCGGTCTCCATGGTGCGACCGCGCTCACGGCCGGCGCAGCGGCTCGCGACGGTAGTGGTAGCCGTGGTGGGTGGTGAAGCCGAGCTCGTCGTAGAGGGCGGCCGCCGGGCCGTTGTCCGTCTCCACCTGCAGATACGCGGCCGAGGCGCCCTCGCTCAGGGCCTGCTCGGCCAGCCGGGCCATCACGAGCGTGCCCAGCCCCTCCCGCCGCCGTTCGGGGCGCACGTCCAGGGCCGCGAAGCCCGCCCAGCGCCCGTCGACGACACAGCGCGCTATGGCCGCCGGGCGCTCCTCGCCGGCCTCGCCGGGCACGGTCGCGAACCACACCGACGGCCCGCCCGTCAGCACCGCCGTCGCGTCCTCGCTCGCCGCGCCCGTACGCCCGTAGGCGGCCAGCCAGGCCTCGTCCGGCTCGCGGGTCAACCGCACCCGCCCGGTGTCGGCACCCGTATCGGCGATCGGGGCCAGCGCGGCGGTGAGCATCAGGGCGTGCCGCTCGGCGGCCCAGCCGCGGCGCTCCAGCTCGGCGTCCAGCAGCGCGTCCCGGTCCGGGTCACCCGTGGTGACCTGCACACACGCGCTCAGCCCGCGCTCGGCGTACCAGGCGGTCACCCGGTCCAGCGCCGCCGGCAGCGGCAGCCCGGGGTCGCCCAGGGGCAGCACCGAGTTGGCCCGGGCGGTGAAGCCGCCGGCCGCCCGCAGCGTCCAGTCGCCGAGCCGCTCGCTCTCGCGCGGCGGCCAGCCGCGGGAGGCGGTCTCCTGGAGCTCACGGAGCGTGGCGGCGGGGCCGCGCCGCCGGGCCGGCGTCATCGGCACGACCTTGCCGGCGACCAGCGTGGACTCCGGGATCTCGACGGTTTCGCCGTTCCGGCGTGTGATCCGCAGCACACCGTCCTCCCAGGAGTCGAGCATGCCGACGGCGTCGGTGAAGCGTTCCGGCGACGTTCCGGAGGCGTTCAAGTGCCGTACGGAGACACGCTTGCCCACGTCCGCGGCGTTGATCCGGACTTCCAGCCTTCCGCCCGTGGTGAATTCCACAGCTCTGCCAGCCCCTCTTGTTCGTCATGTGCCCGGGGAGGGAGATACTAGGTGTGGGCATCGACGACGCCGCGCTCCCGCGCGAAATGAGCCCTACCGAGGAGGAACGACAGCGTGACCTACGTCATCGCGCAGCCTTGTGTCGACGTGAAGGACAAGGCGTGCATCGAGGAGTGCCCCGTCGACTGCATCTACGAGGGCTCCCGGTCCTTGTACATCCACCCGGACGAATGCGTCGACTGCGGTGCCTGTGAGCCGGTCTGCCCGGTCGAGGCCATCTTCTACGAGGACGACACTCCCGAGGAGTGGAAGGACTACTACAAGGCGAACGTCGAGTTCTTCGACGAGCTCGGCTCGCCCGGTGGTGCCTCGAAGCTGGGCCTGATCGAGCGCGACCACCCCTTCATCGCCGAGCTGCCGCCCCAGTCCGAAGGCTGAGCGGCACCGCCGCGGCCCCGTACGGCCCTGAGCCGTACGGGGCCGCGGCGTTTCCCCACGCACCACGCACCACCCCTCCCTCACGCAAGAGAGCGAGCAGCGAGCACCGTGAGCGCAGTCTCTTCCCGCCTCCCCGTCTTCCCCTGGGACCGGCTCGAGCCGTACAAGGCCACGGCCGCCGCCCACCCCGACGGCATCGTGGACCTGTCGGTGGGCACCCCCGTCGACCCGGTGCCGGCGGTGATCCGGCAGGCCCTGACCGACGCCGCCGACAGCCCGGGCTATCCCACGGTCTGGGGCACGGCCGCGCTGCGGGACGCGCTCACCGGGTGGGCCGAGCGCCGCCTGGGCGCCGAGGGGCTGACCCACGCGAACGTGCTGCCTGTGGTCGGCTCCAAGGAGCTGGTGGCCTGGCTGCCGACCCAGCTCGGCCTCGGCGCCGGGGACAAGGTCGCCTACCCGCGCCTGGCCTACCCCACCTACGAGGTGGGCGCGCGCCTGGCCGGTGCCGAGCCCGTCGTCTACGACGACCCCACGGAGCTCGACCCCACGGGCGTGCGGCTGCTCTGGCTGAACTCGCCCTCCAACCCCACCGGCCGGGTGCTCTCCAAGGACGAGCTGCGCGCCGCGGTGGCCTGGGCGCGCGAGCACGACGTGCTGGTCTTCAGCGACGAGTGCTACCTGGAGCTGGGCTGGGAGACCGAGCCGGTCTCCGTGCTGCACCCGGAGGTGTGCGGCGGCTCGTACGAGGGTCTCGTCGCCGTCCACTCCCTCTCCAAGCGCTCCAACCTGGCCGGCTACCGCTCGGCGTTCCTCGCCGGCGACGCGGCCGTCCTCGGCGAGCTGCTGCAGATCCGCAAGCACGGCGGAATGATGATCCCCGCGCCCGTCCAGGCCGCCACCGTCGCGGCGCTGGGCGACAGCGCCCACGTCGCCGAGCAGCGCGCTCGCTACGCGGCCCGCCGGGCCGCGCTGCGCGCCGCGTTCGAGGGCGCCGGCTTCCGGATCGAGCACAGCGAGGCCTCGCTGTACCTGTGGGCGACGCGGGACGAGCCGTGCTGGGAGACGGTGGGGAGCCTCGCCGAGCGCGGCGTCCTCGTCGCGCCGGGCGAGTTCTACGGCGTGGCGGGCGAGCGCTTCGTACGCGTCGCGTTCACCGCGACCGATGAGCGTGTGGAGGCGGCGGTCCGCCGTCTGGCCCAGTAGCCGCTACGCACGACGCCTACGCGAAGGGGGCCCGGGAGATGTACTCCCGGGCCCCCTCGGTGCTTCTCGGTGCCGTGTGCCGGTCCGGTCAGCCGCCCAGCGGAACCTGGGGCAGGCCGCCCTTGGTCGCGCCCTGGACGGTGCCGCCGAGGGCCTGGGCGCCGCTGCCGACGACCTTGCCCGCCTGCTTGTTGACGGCCGGGAGGGTCTCGCTGCCGGCCTTCTGCACCGCGCCGGTGGCGGCCGGTACGGCGGTGTGGACGGCCTTGCTCCCGACGCCCGACGCGACGGATCCGGCCTGCTCGGAGGCAGCGCCGACGGTCTTGCTCGCGGTGGTGGTGTCCAGCGCGCTGACCGGCGCGAGGTCCGTGGCCTGGGGCAGCGCCGCCGCGCTGGCGGAGCCGGCCGCGCCGACGACGGGAGCGGCACCCGCCGCGACGAGCAGGGCCACGCGGGCGATCCGGCGCGTGAGGGGGAGGGACATGTTGCTCCTTTGACGGAGTGGGAGGTCGGTTGCAGTCCGGCGAGCGGACGCTGTGACTACCGCGTGAGCCCCTCGAAGGTTGCGGTGGGCCAAGGTAAAGAGTAAGTAATGCGTCGCATAATCAGCTCTACCGAAACCCCGTCAAACCGGTCAGGTTGTCAATCGATCGGTAAGGCCGAAAAGCCTTTGATCACAAGGTCGACGGGGGTCCGTCGGGCAAGCGTGCGGATGGCGGGAGGCGGCGCGGGGCGCGGCAACTCCCGTATGCGGCACTTACCTCCGGAGAGGGGACGATCGCACTAACGAACGGTCGTGATGCGAACGGTCCCGGCGGCGTCCCCGGCCGCCTCACGGCCGGACGCCCGCCAGCCGTCCGCGGAATCCTCCGCCGTCCACGCCCGGCCGCCGAAGGAAACGCGCTCGATGCGCAGTTCCGCCGCATGGGCCACCGCCCAGGACGCCAGCTCCCAGCCGCGCCGGGCCGGCTCGTCCGGCGCCGCCTCCCGGTCCGCACGCACCGGCACCACCACCGTGCGCGACGCGGCCGCCCCGGCGCGGCCCGTGTCGGCCATCGTCGCGGGCGGCACCCCGGAGCCGAACTCGCGGACCAGCTTCGCCCGCACCGCCACCGGATCGCCCGCCTTGCCGTCGTCCGGGCTCTTCGTGCAGCTGAACGCGCCCGCCGCGCGGCCCGTCAGACCCGAGGCCAGCAGCGAGGCGTCCGGCTCGTGCTTGGCGTACGCCTGCGGGAAGCCGCTGCGCTGCACCTTCTGCGCGGCCACCGTCAGCGGCAGCCGCGAATAGCCCGGCACCCGCACCAGGTGGTCGTAGAACCTCCCGGCCGCGTAGACCGGATCCGTGATCTGCCGCGCGGTGCCCCAGCCCTGGGTGGGCCGCTGCTGGAACAGGCCCAGCGAATCGCGGTCGCCGTGATGGATGTTGCGCAGCCCCGACTCCTGCATCGCGGTCGCCAGCGCGATCGTCACCGCCCGCTCCGGAAGTCCGCGGGCGGACCCCACGGCCGAGATCGTCGCCGCGTTCACGGCCTGCTCGGGGGAGAGGGAGTACGACTCGCCGTTCGCCCGCACCACACAGCGCGGAGCCCCCGGACCGCCGGTCACCAGCTGCGCCACCACGTACCCGACCAGCGCCAGCAGCACGGCGCAGGCGGCCACGGTGCGCAGCAGTCGGCCACGGCGGGTGACGATGATCCGGGACATGCGGGCCACGTTACTTCAGAGACCGGTCCCGGACCGCTCCGGACCGTACCGGCGGTCGCGTTAGGCTCGCCGGCATGGATCACACCGCACTGGACCTGTCCCTCGACGCCGTCGCCCTCACCGCAGCGCTCGTCGACTTCCGTTCCGAGAGCGGTGACGAGAAGGCCCTCGCCGACGCCATCGAGCGCGAACTGCGCGCCCTGCCGCACCTGACCGTCGACCGCCACGGCAACAACGTGGTCGCCCGCACCCACCTCGGGCGCGCCGAGCGCGTCGTCCTGGCCGGGCACATCGACACCGTCCCCATCGCGGACAACGTCCCCTCCCGGCTGGACGAAGACGGCGTCCTGTGGGGCTGCGGCACCAGCGACATGAAGTCCGGCGTCGCCGTCCAGCTGCGCGTCGCGAAGACCGTCACCACGCCCAACCGCGACCTGACCTTCGTCTTCTACGACAACGAGGAGGTCGCCGCCCACCTCAACGGCCTCGGCCACGTCGCCGAGGCGCACCCGGACTGGCTGGCGGGCGACTTCGCCATCCTCCTCGAGCCCTCCGACGGAGAGGTCGAGGGCGGCTGCCAGGGGACGCTGCGGGTGATCCTCAGGACCGAGGGCGAGCGCGCCCACTCGGCGCGCGCCTGGATGGGCTCCAACGCCGTCCACGCCGCGGCCCCGGTCCTCGCCCGCCTCGCCGCGTACGAGCCGCGCCGGCCCCTCGTCGACGGCCTGGAGTACCACGAGGGCCTCAACGCCGTACGGATCGAGGGCGGCGTCGCCAACAACGTCATCCCCGACGCCTGTGCCGTGACGGTGAACTTCCGCTACGCCCCGGACCGCACCGAGGAGGAGGCGCTCGCCTACGTGCGCGAGTTCTTCGACGGCTGCGGCGTGACGGAGTTCGTCGTCGACGACCACTCGCCCGCCGCCCGGCCGGGGCTCACCCACCCGGCGGCCGTGGCCTTCATGGAGGCCGTCGGCGGCGCGGCCCGGCCCAAGTTCGGCTGGACCGACGTGGCCCGCTTCAGCGCGCTCGGCGTCCCCGCCGTCAACTACGGCCCGGGCGACCCGCTCTACGCCCACAAGCGGAACGAGCACGTGGTGGCCGAGCGGATCACGCAGTGCGAGGAGCGGCTGCGGGCCTGGCTGACGAGCTGACGAGCTGACGGTACGGCCCCTTCGCGGGCCTACCCTGAAGCGCATCGAATCCGACGACATGCAGCGGAGGGAGCTCGGTATGGTCCATTCCGAGGGGGCGCGCGTCCCGCGGGAGCAGCGCCGGGGGCCGGTCGTACGGCGGCAGAGCCAGATGCAGGCGGGCACCACCGACCAGCATCTGCTGGACACCCGGGGGGCGGCCGACTGGGTGCACGAGGACCCGTTCAGGGTCCTGCGCATCCAGTCCGAGTTCGTCGAGGGCTTCGGCGCGCTGGCCGAACTGCCCCCGGCGATCAGTGTGTTCGGCTCGGCCCGGACGAAGCCGGGCTCGCCGGAGTACGAGGCCGGCGAGGCCATCGGGCGCGGCCTGGTGGAGGCCGGCTTCGCGGTCATCACCGGCGGCGGGCCCGGCGCGATGGAGGCCGCGAACAAGGGCGCGATGGAGGCCGGCGGCGTCTCCGTCGGCCTCGGCATCGAGCTGCCCTTCGAACAGGGGATCAACCCCTATGTGAACCTGGGCGTCGACTTCCGGTACTTCTTCGTCCGCAAGACGATGTTCGTGAAGTACGCGAGCGGGTTCGTGGTGCTGCCGGGCGGCCTCGGCACGCTGGACGAGCTCTTCGAGGCGCTCACGCTCGTCCAGACGAAGAAGGTCACCCGCTTCCCGATCGTGCTCTTCGGCACCGCCTACTGGCAGGGCCTGGTGGACTGGCTCACCCACACCCTCGTCGCCCAGGGCAAGGCCGGACCGCAGGACCTGCAGCTGTTCCACATCACCGACGACGTGGAGGAGGCCATCGGCGTCGTCACGAAGGAGGCGGGCGCCTAGGGGGTGTCCGACGGGTCGGCACAAGCCCTGCGGCGCCCGGCACAGCACCTCGCCGCGTTGTCGCATCAGCCAAGGACGCCCAGTCCGAGGCAGATACTCCGCCTTGCGATGCACCGCACCGGACACCACAGGGCCCGCACCGACCCATCGGACACCCCCTGGCCGGCCGTCCGCCGCCGGGCCGTCAGGCCAGCCCTCGCCGGGCCACCGCGGGCGCGCGGTGGCCGGCGATGGAGGCCACCATGTCCAGCACCTGCTTGGTCTCCGCCACCTCGTGGACGCGGTAGACCTGAGCACCCAGCCACGCCGAGACGGCCGTCGTGGCGAGCGTGCCCAGGACGCGCTCCTTGACCGGCTTGTCGAGGGTCTCGCCGACGAAGTCCTTGTTGGACAGCGAGACCAGCACCGGCCAGCCCGTCCGCGTCATCTCCTCCAGGCGCCGGGTGGCCTCCAGCGAGTGCCGGGTGTTCTTCCCGAAGTCGTGCCCCGGGTCGATCATGATGGCGTCGCGCCGCACCCCGAGCTCCACGGCCCGCTCGGCCAGCCCGACCGTGACCCGCAGGATGTCCTCCATCACGTCGTCGTAGGCGATCCGGTGCGGCCGGGTGCGCGGGGCGACGCCGCCCGCGTGCGTGCACACCAGCCCCGCCCCGTAACGGGCCGCGACCTCGGCCAGCTTGGGGTCCACCCCGCCCCACGCGTCGTTGAGCACGTCCGCGCCCGCCTCGCAGACCGCCTCGCCGACCTCGTGCCGCCAGGTGTCGACGCTGATGACCACGTCCGGGTGACGCCGGCGCACCTCGGCCACGAAGCCGACCGTCCGCCGGGCTTCCTCCTCGGCGTTCACCTCGGCGCCGGGGCCCGCCTTCACCCCGCCGATGTCGATGATGGCGGCGCCCTCGGCCACGGCCTGCTCCACCCGGGCCAGGGCGGGCTCGTCGGCGAAGGTGGCCCCCTGGTCGTAGAACGAGTCGGGGGTCCGGTTGACGATCGCCATGATCACCGGCTCGTGCGTGTCGAACTCGCGTCGTCCCAGGCGCAGCATCTTCGGTACTCCCTCTCCAAGGTCCGCCAGCGACCTTAACTGTCAGTGCGGCATGGCACGATCGGGGTGGACGGTTTGGCTGACGGAGGACATACGGGGAGACAGCCGTGTTCTGGTTCTTGCTCATCGCGCTGGTCGTGGTGGTCGCCGCGGTGACGCTCGCCGTCGCCGGGGGCGGCAGCGGCGGTGTGCTGCCCGAGGCCGGGCAGGACCGGATGGCCTGGCCGCTGCCGGCCGGCCGGCAGCTGGGCCGTGCCGACGTGGAGTCGCTGCGGCTGCCGCTGGCGCTGCGCGGCTACCGCATGACGGAGACCGACGACGCCCTGGACCGGCTCGGCGCCGAGCTCGCCGAGCGCGACGCGCGCATCGCCGAGCTGGAGGCCGCGCTGGCCGGGGCGCAGGCGGCGGCGATAGGCGGCCTCGGTCTGATGACGCGTGGGACGAACGTTGCCGACGCTGCCGACGCGGCCACTGCCGACGCGGCCGGTGCGCAGGACGCGCCGCGGGCCGGGAAGGCCGTGGAGGAGGGGGAGAAGGATGAGTGACGGCGGAGCGGTCATCGGGCCGGACGGGCTGGCGCGCTGCCCGTGGGGCCTGGAGGCGGAGTCCCGCGCGGACTACCGCGCGTACCACGACACCGAGTGGGGCCGGCCGGTGCACGGCGACGACGCCCTCTACGAGCGGATATGCCTGGAGTCCTTCCAGTCCGGGCTGTCGTGGCTGACGATCCTCCGCCGCCGGGAGGGGTTCCGCGCCGCCTTCGCGGACTTCTCCATTCCCAAGGTGGCGGCCTTCACCGCGGCGGACGAGGAGCGACTGCTGGCCGACCCGGGCATCATCCGCAATCGCGCGAAGATCGCGGCGGCGCTGGCGAACGCCCGGGCGGCGGCCGAGCTGGCGCCGGGTGAGCTCGACGGGATCGTCTGGTCGTACGCCCCGCCCGCCGGGCGGCCCGCGCCGCGGACGTTCGCCGACGTGCCCGCGATCACACCGGAGTCGACGGCGCTGGCCAAGGACCTCAAGAAGCGGGGGTTCCGCTTCATCGGTCCGACGACGGCCTACGCCCTGATGCAGGCCTGCGGACTGGTGAACGACCACCTCGCGGACTGCCACGTACGAGGCTGAGGTCCCGGGCCCGGTCCGGGCCCGGGGCGCCTGTGGCCCCGGACGCGGCTCCGGTCGGGGCCCCGGGCCGTCGGGACCGTCGGGTCGGCGGCCGCCGGGTCAGCGGCCGACGAAGCGCGGCTTCTCCTTGCCGAGGAAGGCCGCGACGGCGATGCCATGGTCCTCCGACGCGCCCGCCCTCTCCTGCAGCTCGTCCTCCTTGGCCAGGGTCTCCTCCAGCGAGTGGTCCGACCCGTACGCCAGCGACTCCTTGATCGCCGCGTAGGCGGCCGTCGGGCCCTGGGCCAGGCGCCGGGCCACGGCCTCGGCCTCGGCGGCGAGGTCCGCCGCCGGGACGACCTTGTTGGCGATGCCCAGCTCCCGGGCCTCCTCCGCGGTGACGTTGCGGGGGAAGAGCAGCAGATCGCTGGCGCGGCTGTGGCCGATGAGGCGGGGGAGGGTCCAGGAGACTCCCGAGTCGGCGGTGAGGGCCACCCCGGCGAACGAGGTGTTGAACGAGGCGGAGTCCGCGACGACGCGGTAGTCGGCCGCGAAGGCGAAGCCCGCGCCGGCGCCCGCCGCGACGCCGTTCACCCCGGCGACGACCGGCTTGGGCATCCGGGTGATCGCCGTGACGATGGGGTTGTAGTGATCCCTGACGGTGTCCATGGTCACGCGCGTGCCGTTCTCACGGTCGGCCGCCAGGGAGGCCACGTGCTCCTTGAGGTCCTGCCCGACGCAGAAGGCACGGCCGGTGGCGGTGAGCAGCACCGCCCGTACCGCCGGGTCGTCGGCGGCCTGCCGCAGGACGTCGCGCAGGGCGACCTTGGTCTCGGTGTTCAGCGCGTTCATGGCATCGGGACGATTCAGCGTGATCGTCGCCAGCCCGTCGGTCACCTCGTACAGCACGGCGTCCGCCATGTGCGGTCCCTCCCTGAGTCGGCTGCGGATGGGCTCAGCATGCCGGAGATCATCGGGCCTCGATATGTGACCTGCGTCAAAGAATCGAGGGACATAGTGCCCTCCGGGGGGATGGACGAGGGGCGTCCGATCCCCGAATTGAGTGGTTTTGCGGCAGCGCGTTGCCGAAGGGTTGCCGACTGATGTTGGTCATTGGGTCGCGCGATGCGGGATAATGGCCTGGAAGCAATGTGTTCGATGCCGGTGACGCGTGCCCTTCCAGAGGGCCGTCGGCACGATGAGCTGGTTTCAGGAAGGGGAACGAGCATGGCGGCCATGAAGCCGCGGACGGGCGATGGCCCGCTCGAGGTGACCAAGGAGGGGCGGGGCATCGTCATGCGGGTTCCGCTCGAGGGCGGCGGTCGTCTCGTCGTCGAGCTGACCCCGGACGAGGCCAAGGCTCTCGGCGAGGCCCTGAAGGGGGTCACCGGCTGACGCCTGGTGGAATCTACGATTCTCCCGCACCGCCCCGGCCACCGGCTCACCCCGGTTCCGGGGCGGCGGTGTGTCCGCGCCCGCCCTCCCGGCCGTTACCGTCGTACGCCGCCCCCGGCCGCACACCGCCCCCACCCGCCTCAGCCGCGCCGGACCGCGCACAGCAGCCCGTCGCCCACCGGCAGCAGGGACGGCACCAGCGCGGTGGACTCCCGCACGGCCCGCAGAAGTTCGCGCACCCGCTGCACCTCGGCGGGCGGCAGGGCGGAGTCGACGGTACGGCCGTCGGCGAAGACCCCCTCGAAACAGACCAGTCCGCCCGGGCGCAGCAGGCGCAACGATTCGGCTAGGTAGTCGAGGCACTCCAGCCGGTCACCGTCGCAGAAGACCAGGTCGTAGCCCCCGTCGGCCAGCCGCGGCAGAACCTCCAGGGCGCGGCCGGGGATGAAGCGCGCGCGGTTGCCGGCGAAGCCGGCGGCGCGGAACGCCTGCCGGGCGAACTGCTGGCACTCCGGGTCGCTGTCGACGGTCGTCAGCACTCCGTCCGGGCGCATGCCGTGCAGGAGGTGGATGCCGGAGACCCCGGTGCCGGTGCCGATCTCGGCGACGGCCTTGGCGTCCACAGCGGCGGCGAGCAGGCGCAGCGCCCCGCCGGTGCCGTTCGACACCGAGCGGAGACCTGCCTCGTAGGCCCGGTCCCGGGCCCAGCGCAGCGCCTCGTCCTCGGCGACGAACACATCGGCGAACGCCCAGCTCGTCTGCTGGTTGCCGGTAATGGCCCTCTCCTGTCCCCGTAGTCGACGCAACCGTGACTGTATCCGCTGACCACGGGAACTCGCAGATGGGACCGGGCGTTGGAAGGGCTGAGGGGGACGTGCAAGGGCGGGAACCGGAAGCTCCGGCCGCTCGTCGGTGATCATGGCGGGATGAGAACAAAAACCGGGTCAAAAATGCTTATCCGGAGCTAACGGGCGAGGTGGATATGGTAGGGGCTCCACTGGACACCACCAGAGCCGACAGGGGAGGTGCGGCTGCGGGCCGCGACCGCCGGGGAGTGCTGAGGCGCTTCCGAAGGTCCGCTCCCGAGCCGAAATCCGTGACCTACACCGCTGACCGCCCCCATAGCCTTAAGGGCATGGGAGGGACCCCCATCCACGCCACCAGCTCCGCAACCACCGCGACCTTCGCCACCGATGCGGACCCGTCGGCGTGGACCCCTCCCACCTGGGAGGAGATCGTCAGCACGCACAGCGCCCGGGTCTACCGCCTCGCCTACCGCCTCACGGGCAACCAGCACGACGCCGAGGACCTCACGCAGGAGGTCTTCGTCCGCGTCTTCCGCTCGCTGTCCACGTACACCCCGGGAACGTTCGAGGGGTGGCTGCACCGCATCACCACCAACCTCTTCCTGGACATGGTCCGCCGGCGCCAGCGCATCCGCTTCGACGCGCTCGCCGAGGACGCGGCCGAGCGGCTGCCCAGCCGTGAGCCCTCCCCCCAGCAGCACTTCAACGACACCCACTTCGACGCCGACGTCCAGCAGGCGCTGGACACGCTCGCCCCGGAGTTCCGCGCGGCCGTCGTCCTGTGCGACATCGAGGGGCTGTCCTACGAGGAGATCGCCGCGACGCTCGGCGTGAAGCTCGGCACCGTCCGCAGCCGCATCCACCGCGGCCGCTCCCACCTGCGCAAGGCGCTCCAGCACCGCTCGCCCGCCGCCCGGGCCGAGCAGCGTGCCGTGGCCGTCGCGGCGCCCGGCCTGTCGTTGGGTGGGGAGGTAGGGATCGCGTGAGCGGTTCAGGCGGTCAGTCCCCCGCCGAGATCCATCTCGGCGACCGCCTCGCGGCCCTGGTCGACGGGGAGTTGGGACACGACTCGCGGGAGCGGGTGCTCGCGCACCTCGCCACCTGCTGGAAATGCAAAGCGGAAGCCGACGCGCAGCGTCGGCTCAAAAGCGCGTTCGCACAGGCCGCGCCACCGCCGCTGTCCGATTCCCTGCTGGCCCGGCTGCAGGGCCTGCCGGCCGGCGGGACCGGCGACGACCGCGGCGGCCGGGACCGCGACGACGACGCGGGAAGAGCGGGAAGAGCGGGAAGAGGGGGCCTCGGCTCCCGGGCCGAGGAGTTCGCGCTGCTGCCGGCGGCCGTCGGCGCGCCCCGTGACCGCGGCTTCCGCGTCCACCCCGTCCCCCGGGGCGGTCAGGACGCCCGCGGCGGCGGTACGCGCGGGCGCCGGTTCGCCTTCGCGGCGGCCGGAGCGGTCTCGCTGGCGGCGTTCGCGCTGGTCGGCGCCCAGCCGCTGGAGACGGCCGTGGAGACGCCCCGGGCCCGGGGCGGCGGCCCCAGCGCGGCGACGACCTCCCTCGCCATGACGCCGGGTCACCATCTGGAGCGCGACGCCGTCCACACGGCGACCACGCTCGGGGCGCCCCCCTCCCTCGGGGTCTCCCTGCTGCGTCCCTCCGACGCCCCGGTGCTCCCGCCGCTCGTCCGCAGCTACCGGGCCCTGTCGGAGGCCCCGGCCCGCTGACCCATCCCCACCTCCCCCTCCGCACACCCGTCAGGACCTGGTGTAATCGTCGTTGGGGCGCGCGTGCTTTCGGTATGCGCGCCTCCGGACGAACGGTGGGGAGAGGGATGGACGAGGGGAAGGCGCGGTCCTCCGCGCCCAAGCCGCAGTGGTGGCAACGACGACGCCCCCGCACCGGCGAGCAGCCGGAAGCGGATCAGTGGCTCCTGCCGGAGGCGGCGCCGGCCGCGTCGGCCGTGCCCGGCCCCGAGGCGACCGGCGGCGCGCCCGTGCCCCTGCACGCGCCCGACCCGTACGGCACCCCTCCCTACGGCCGCCCCGGCCCCTGGGCCCCCGCCCCGCCCGTCCAGCGCCCCACGGTCACGCCACCCCACGGCACGGCTGTTCCGGCCGCGCCGGCGTATCCGCAGCCGGGTCCGACCCCGTCCCAGGGCACGCCGGTGCCGGCCGCGTCGCCGCATCCGCAGCCGGGCCACACCCTGCCGCAGGACGCCGCCCCCGCCCCGGCGTACGGGCAGCCGGCCGCTTCCGCGGCGGCCGAGGAGCCGGCGGACTTCCCGCTGCCCGCTCCGGCCGCCCCGGCCGCCGGTGTCCCGGCCGCGGCGGGAGACGCCGGTCATCCGCCGCACGCGCCGGCGGATGACCGGCCCCACCCCGGCGTCACCCCGCCGCAGGGCACGGCCGTACCGCCCGTACCGGCCCAGCCGCAGGCGAACCCGCAGGCCGGCCCCCAGGGCCACCCCGGCCCGACCCCCGCCGACGGCACGGTCACGCCCGCGCCGCAGGCGCAGGCGTACCCTCACCTCACGCCCGGCCCGGAGGGCCCCTGGCAGTACGACCCCTGGGCGGCGTCCGCGGCCGCCGCCGCGGTCGCGGCCGGTGCGCCGGCGTCGGCGAAGGTGCCGTCCAAGGGGCGGATCCTGGCCGGGGCGGCCGTCGTCGCGGTGGTCGCCGGGGCGATCGGCGGAGGCCTCGGGGCGTGGCTGGAGCGGGACGGCGGGATGGGGCACAGCGTGACGCTGCCCCAGGCGTCCGCCGAGGCGGGCGACAGGCCGGCCGGGAGCATCGCCGGGATCGCCGCCCGGGCGCTGCCGGGCGTGGTCACCATCCACGTCAGCGGCAGCGGCGAACAGGGCACCGGCACCGGCTTCGTCCTGGACGACAAGGGCCACATCCTCACCAACAACCACGTGGTGCAGCCCGCCGGCTCCAGCGGCTCCATATCCGTGACCTTCAACGGCGGCCAGACCGCCAAGGCGACCCTCGTCGGCCGGGACGGCGGCTACGACCTGGCCGTCATCAAGGTCTCCGGGGTCTCCAACCTCACCCCGCTGGCCCTCGGCAACTCCGACTCGGTACGCGTCGGCGACTCCGTCGTCGCCATCGGCGCCCCCTTCGACCTCGCCGGCACGGTCACCACCGGGATCATCAGCGCCAAGGAGCGCCCGATCACCGCCGGGGGCAAGAAGCAGGACGGCAGCGACGTCAGCTACGTCGACGCCCTGCAGACCGACGCCCCCATCAACCCGGGCAACTCCGGCGGTCCCCTCATGGACTCCAGGGCCCGCGTCATCGGCGTCAACAGCGCCATCCGCTCAGCGGGCGAGTCGGAGTCCGGCGGCCAGGGCGGCAGCATCGGGCTGGGCTTCGCCATACCGATCAACCAGGCCAAGCGGGTCGCCGAGGAGCTGATCAACACCGGCCGGGCCACCCATCCGGTCATCGGGGTCTCCCTCGACAACGCCTATACGGGCGACGGCGCCCGGGTGAACTCCGACGGCGGCGACACCAAGGGCGTCACCCCCGGCGGCCCCGCCGACAAGGCGGGCGTCCGCCCCCGGGACGTGATCAAGAAGGTGGACGGGGTGTCCGTGCACAGCGGCAGGGAGCTGATCATCAAGATCCGCAGCCACCGTCCGGGCGACGCCATGACCCTGACCGTCGAGCGGGACGGCAGGGAACAGGACCTGCGGCTGACCCTCGGGTCGGCGAGTGCTCGCTGAGCCTCGGCCCGTTTTGGGCCGAGGTGTCTCCCACCTGGCCCCGTGGGCCAGGTACCGTGATAGATGGCCTGGACCCTCGGCCACCGACGCCACAAGGAGCTGTGCAACGTGCTCGACATAGGACCCCTCGAGCTGGTCGCGCTCGTCGTCCTCGCGGTGCTCATCTTCGGGCCCGACAAGCTGCCGAAGCTGATCCAGGACGTGTCGAGCACGCTGCGCAGGATCCGGCAGTTCTCCGACAGCGCCAAGGAGGACATCCGCTCCGAGCTCGGCCCCGAGTTCAAGGACTTCGAGTTCGAGGACCTCAACCCCAAGACGTTCGTCCGCAAGCATGTGCTGGAGAAGGACGAGCTGGGGCTGAAGGAGATCCGCAACGGCTTCGACTTCTCGTCCGAGATGGCCGACGTCACCGACGCGGTGCACGGTCGCACCTCCGAGCCGCAGTCCCCGGCCGCCCCCTCGGCGGGCACGGGGGACCTGCTCAAGAAGCGTGAGAAGGTCCAGGACGGCGAGCGTCCGCCGTTCGACGCCGACGCCACCTGAGCCCGTGTTGGCCGCGCCCCATTGACGGGGGTGGCTATCCTCCCTTTGTTCGGGGTGCCGTCGCGCGCGATGGGCCGGTGCCCACGACGCAGGGGCTACGAGGAGGCGCCGCGCAGATGGAGACGACGAGTCGGGTGGGGGCGCAGGGGGCCGACGCGTCCGCCGGTCAGGCGCAGGGAGTGTCGCAGGGCGGGTCCGGTGACCGGCGCTCGGTCGACGGCTACCTCCTGGCGTCGTTCCCGTGGTACGGCCTGGACGAGGCGTACACCGGACCACGCTGGCTGATGCAGGTCGGCGCCGCCGCCGACGGCACCGTGGAACACGGCGCCACCGGACACGGCACCGAACCCACCCTGCGGCTGGAGCGGGCCGACCCGGGCGCCGCCAAACAGCGCTTCGCGGTCGTGGTGACCGTGGCCGGCCGCCCGGTGCGGCGCAGCGCCGACGGCACGGGCGTGCTGGAGGCCACCTCCGTCTCCTCCGCGGCCTGGCTGGCCGGCTCCGGCCTGCTGGCGTGCACCTGGCCGGCCGCGATGGAGCGGGCGCTGCGCCAGGACTGGCTGGACCAGCAGACGGCCCTGGCCTGGGAGCTGGCCGACCAGCTGGACGAGGGCCCGTGGTCCTCGCTGTCGCTGCCGGTGGACGGCGTGCCGACCGACTTCCGCTACCGCGAGTCCGAGTACGGCTGGGTGCTGGCCGGCTCGCCCGAGGAGGGCGGGGTGCACCTGGGCGCGTACGGGCGGGGGATGAGCGCGTACGGCATGGGCTTCTCGGTGATCAAGGACATCGCCACCTACCGGGACTGAGCCCGGGACGGCGTACGCGTAAGGGGCGGCCTCCATGGAGGCCGCCCCTTACGCGCGTGCGTGCTCCGGTGCGCCCGGAGCCTCGCTCAGAACTTGTTGCGCGGCGTGATGCCCAGCGACATGCCGGACAGGCCGCGCTGGCGGCCGCCGAGCTTGCCCGCGATGGCCCGCAGGGCGCTGCCCGCCGGGGACTCGGGGTCGGTCAGCACGACCGGCTTGCCCTCGTCGCCGCCCTCGCGCAGGCGGACGTCGATCGGGATGGAGCCGAGCACCGGGACGGTGGCGCCCGTGGTCCGGGTCAGGCCGTCGGCGACCTTCTGGCCGCCGCCCGTGCCGAAGACGTCGACCATCTCGTCGCAGTGCGGGCAGGGCAGCCCGGACATGTTCTCCACGACGCCGACGATCTTCTGGTGGGTCTGCACGGCGATCGAGCCGGCGCGCTCGGCGACCTCGGCCGCGGCCTGCTGCGGGGTCGTCACCACCAGGATCTCGGCGTTCGGCACCAGCTGGGCGACCGAGATGGCGATGTCGCCCGTGCCCGGCGGCAGGTCCAGCAGCAGCACGTCGAGGTCGCCCCAGTAGACGTCCGCGAGGAACTGCTGGAGCGCGCGGTGCAGCATCGGGCCGCGCCAGACGACGGGGGCGTTGCCCGGGGTGAACATGCCGATCGAGATGACCTTCACGCCGTTCGCCGACGGCGGCATGATCATGTTCTCGACCTGGGTGGGGCGGCCGTCCGCGCCCAGCATGCGCGGGACGCTGTGGCCGTAGATGTCGGCGTCCACGACGCCGACCTTCAGGCCGTCGGCGGCCATGGCCGCCGCGAGGTTGACCGTGACGGAGGACTTGCCGACGCCGCCCTTGCCGGAGGCGACGGCGTAGACGCGGGTGAGCGAGCCGGGCTTGGCGAAGGGCACCTCGCGCTCGGTCTGGCCGCCGCGCAGGGAGGACGCCAGCTCGCGCCGCTGCTCGTCGCTCATCACGTCCAGCTCGACGCCGACGCCCGTCACGCCCTCGACGCGGGCGACGGCCTCGCTCACCAGCGAGGTGATCTTGTCCCGCATGGGGCAGCCGGCGACCGTCAGGTAGACCGCCACCGCGACCGAACCGTCCGCCGCGATCTCCACCGATTTGACCATGCCCAGGTCGGTGATGGGTCGCTGGATCTCGGGGTCGTTGACCGTCGCGAGAGCGGCGCGGATCGCGTCCTCACTCGGGGCGGCGGTTCCGTACGTGTCGGTAGCCATGGGTCGATGGTACGGCCCGGCGGGGGCGGGGAGGAAAGGCTCTCAGCGGTCGCCTTCCTCACTCTCGCGCGGGAATACCCGGCGCTCGTCCAGCTCCCTGACCAGGTCCTCGAACTCCGAGCGGATCCAGTCCCGGGTGGCCACCTCGCCGAGGCCCATGCGCAGCGAGGCGATCTCCCGCGTCAGGTACTCGGTGTCGGCGATGGAGCGTTCGTTCTGCTTGCGGTCCTGCTCGAGGTTGACGCGGTCGCGGTCGTCCTGGCGGTTCTGCGCCAGCAGGATCAGGGGCGCGGCGTAGGAGGCCTGCAGCGACAGCATCAGGGTCAGGAAGATGAACGGGTACTGGTCGAACCGCAGGTGGTGGGGTGCGGAGCTGTTCCACACCACCCACAGGATGATGACGACCGTCATCCAGACGATGAACCGCCCGGTGCCCAGGAAGCGGGCGATCCGCTCGGAGCTCCGGCCGAAGGCCTCCGGGTCGTACTCCGGCAGCCAGGCCCGCCGCTTGACCCGGGGCAGGTCCAGGCGCACCCGCGGGCGCGGGTGGCCGTGCGGGTGGGCCGCCTCCGCCTGCGCCCTCGCCCGCTCGCCCCGGTCGACGCGCTCGGCGCGCTCGGCGCGGCCCGGCCCGGACTCCCGCCCCCGCTCATCGCCCGCCATCGACGCCCTCCGGCAGCTCGTCCATGCCCGGCGCGCCGTGGTACAGCTCGGTCTCCCGCCAGTCCTCGGGCAGCAGGTGGTCCAGGACGTCGTCGACGGTCACCGCGCCCAGCAGCGAGCCGCTCTCGTCCACGACGGGGGCGGCGACCATGTTGTACGTCGCCAGGTAGCTGGTGACGGCCGGCAGCGGGGTGTCCGGGGGCAGGGGGCGCAGGTCGGTGTCGGTGATCGAGCCGACGAGTGCGAAGGGCGGGTCGCGCAGCAGCCGCTGGAAGTGCACGGTGCCCAGGTACTTGCCGGTCGGGGTCTCGTCCGGCGGGCGGCAGACGTAGACCTGGGCGGCGAGGGCGGGGGACAGGTCGGGGTTGCGGACGCGCGCGAGGGCGTCGGCGACGGTGGCGTCCGGGCGCAGCACGACCGGCTCGGTGGTCATCAGGCCGCCGGCCGTCCGCTCCTCGTAGGCCATCAGCCGCCGGACGTCGGCGGCCTCGTCCGGCCGCATCAGGGTCAGCAGCCGCTCCATGTCGTCCTCCGGCAGCTCGGAGAGGAGGTCGGCGGCGTCGTCGGGGTCCATCGCCTCCAGCACGTCGGCGGCGCGTTCCTCCTTCAGCTTGCCGAGGATCTCGATCTGGTCGTCGTCCGGCAGCTCCTCCAGCACGTCGGCGAGCCGGTCGTCGTCCAGGGCGGCGGCGACCTCCGCGCGCCGCTTGGGGGAGAGGTGGTGCAGGACGTTGGCGAGGTCGGCGGGGCGCAGCCGCTCGAAGGTCGCCAGGAGGTTCTCGGCGCCCTGCCCGTGCTCCTCCAGGGAGAAGCCGGTGACGGCCGACCACTCGACGGTCAGCGTCTCGCCCTTGCGGCGCAGGGCGCCGCCCTTGCCGCGGCGGACGAAGACCTTGTCGATCTCCCAGTCACGGCGGGCGGGCAACTGGGTGATGGACACGTCGAGGACCGTCACCTCCTCGCCGCCGTCGACCAGCCGCACCCGCCGGTCGAGCAGCTCGCCCAGGACCAGCGTCTCGGTCGGGCGCTGCTCGAAGCGCCGCATGTTCACCACGCCGGTGGTGATGACCTGGCCCGACTCCACTCCGGTGACGCGGGTCATCGGAATGAAGATCCGGCGGCGGCTGACGACCTCCACGACGAGCCCGAGCACGCGGGGCGGGCGGCCGCCGACGCGCAGCATCGCCACCACGTCGCGGACGCGGCCCACCTGGTCGCCGTGGGGGTCGAAGACGGCCACGCCCGAGAGGTGCGAGACGAACACCCGGTAGGCGCCTGCTGCCATGGCCGCGTGCCTCCTGCCTGGCCGGGATCCCGTACGGGGATCCGCCGACGGATCCGCCGGCGGGGCCCGCCGACGGGATCGGATGTCCGATTCAGGCTAACGTGACCCGCTTCGCCCCGCCGGGGGGCGAGGGCCGTACGGAATCCTTGCGCTCCCGGCACGGACTCCCGGCTTCCGCCGTCGGGCGGCCCGGGTACGCTGCGGCCGTATCCCAGCGGTAACAGGAGGCATGAGCAGACGTGCGTACCCGTAACGCGGCTCTCGTGGGGGCCCTGTGCGTCGGCCTGTCCGCGGCGCTCACGGCCTGCGGCGGCGCCGCCGCCGAGGACCCCGACGCGGGGACCAACGGCGTCGGCAAGCTCGAGGCCCCCGCCATCCAGGACAAGGCCCGCGCGGCCGCGCGCGGAGCGGAGGCCGTCCACCTGTCGGGCAACGTCGTCAGCCAGGGCCGTACGTACCGCATCGACATGCGCCTGAAGAAGAACGGCGGCATGGGCCGGGTCTCGTCCTCCTCCGACGCCAGCGCGTTCGAGCTGCTGCGGGTGGGGGACGAGCTGTACCTGAAGGCCCCGGCCGGCTTCTGGGCGAAGGGGGCCTCGCCCTCGGCGTCCGCGGCGCCCGCCCCCAAGGCCTCCGCCTCCAAGTCGGGAGACGCCGCGGCGGCGGCCGGCAAGCTCGACGACAAGTACGTCAAGGTGCCCTCGGACGACCCCTCCTACCAGCAGTTCAAGGGCTTCACCGACAAGGACGTGCTGCTGGACGGCCTCCTCGGCCTGCACGGCGAGCTCGCCCGGGGCGAGCGCGGGTCGGTGGGCGGCGTCCGCACCGTCCGGGTCACCGGCGCCAAGGGCGGCGGCGGCACGCTGGACGTCTCCCTCGTCGGCACGCCCTATCCGCTGCGGGTGCAGCGCGCGGGCGGGGCCGGGCAGCTGGAGCTCGACGGCTGGGGCAAGGACTTCGCGCTCGCCGTCCCCGCGAAGTCGCAGACCGTCGACTACGGCAAGCAGCTGAGGATCCCCAGCGGCGGCTGACGCGGCCCTCCAGCGGTTCTAGCGGTTCTTGCGCCCCCGCCGCAGCAGGCGCGGCAGCGCCGCGGGCATCGGGTGGCGGGTCGTCGCCGGGGTCGGCAGGGGAGTGGCGGCCAGGGAGCCGTCCGGAAGGTCGCCGGAGGCGCCCGTGGGCGCCAGGCGCAGCACGCGGCAGGTCGTGGCCCACCGCTCCTCCAGCCGCTCCGCGTCCGGCGCGTTCAGGCGCTTGCCCTTGAGCTCGGCCACCGCGGCCGTCCACTCCTCGCCGCGCGGCGCGAGCTCGCCGACGGACGCGGTCCAGGCGACGATGCGGCCGCCCTTGTCCTTGCTGCGCACGGTGACCGTGGCCGTCGCGCCGTCGTCCAGGCCGAGCCCGTCCACCGGCTGCTCGCCGGGGCCGCCCACCAGGTGCGCGGCGCCCTCGTGCCAGACGTGCCACAGGGCACGGCTGGGCCCGGAGGGGCCCTGCACCCAGATGAGGCCGGACTTCTTGGTGGCCTCTTCGATAAGCGCCTGCGTCATGGTCATGCGCCCTACCTTAGGGCGGACACGCCCTCGGCGCGGCCCCTACGCTGGTGACGTGAGTGCCGCCCCCACCCGAAGCGACGCGAAGCCGGGCCGGACCGCCGCCCCGGCGGCCTCCCCCACCTCCGTCCGCGTGGAACTGCTCCTGCTGGCGGTCGCCATCGCGGGCGTCTCCCTGTCCGCGCCGCTGATCGCGGCCACCGCCGCCCCCGCGCTGGCCATCGCCTTCTGGCGCAACGCCATGGCCGTCGGCGCGCTCACCCCGTTCGCCCTGTGGCGGCACCGCGCCGAGCTGCGCGGCGTCGGCCGCCGCACGGCGCTGCTGGCGGTCGCCGCGGGCGCGCTGCTGGCCGTGCACTTCGGCGTCTGGCTGCCGAGCCTGCGGATGACCTCGGTGGCCTCCTCGACCGCCCTGGTCACCACCACCCCCATCTGGACGACGCTGCTGCTGCGCCTGCGCGGCCACCGCCCGCCCGCGCTGGTGTGGGCGGGCACGGCGCTCGCCTTCCTGGGCGTCCTCATGCTGACGGGCGTGGACCTCTCGCTCTCGCCGCGCGCCCTGGCCGGCGACGCGCTCGCGCTGGCGGGCGGCATGGCGGGGGCCGGGTACGTCCTGCTGGGCGCGGAGGTGCGCCGCACGGTGAGCACGGTGACGTACACCTTCCTCTGCTACGCGACCACGACCGTGCTGCTGCTGGCCGCGTGCCTGATCGGCGGCGTCCGGCTCGGCGGCTACAGCGGGGAGACCTGGCTGAAGCTGGTCCTGCTCACCGTCGCCGCGCAGCTGCTGGGCCACTCGCTGATGAACCGGGTGGTCAAGGGGCTCGGCCCGTCGGTCACCTCCACCGCGATCCTGCTGGAGACCCCGGGAGCGGCGCTGATCGCCGCGCTGTGGCTGGGCCAGCGGCCGCCCGCGGTGGCCTACCCGGCCCTCGCCGTGATCATGGGGGGCCTGGCGCTGGTCATCCTGGGGGACCGGAAGCGGAAGACCGTGACCCCCGAGACCGGGGTGTAGCGGCGGCCGGGGCGGCCCGGGGGCCTACAGCCAGCCGTTCCGCTTGAACCCGCGGTGGATCGTCACGCAGATCGCGACCGTGACGACCATGACCGCCGGATAGCCGTACTTCCAGTGCAGCTCCGGCATGTGGTCGAAGTTCATGCCGTAGATCCCGGCGATCATCGTGGGCACGGCGAAGATCGCCGCCCATGAGGTGATCTTGCGCATGTCCTCGTTCTGCGCCACGGACGCCTGCGCGAGGTTGGCCTGGAGGATGGAGTTCAGCAGGTCGTCGAAGGAGACCACCTGCTCGTGCACGCGCGCCAGGTGGTCGGCGACGTCGCGGAAGTACTTCTGGATGTCGGGGTCGACCAGCCGCATCGGGCGCTCGCTCAGCAGCTGCATCGGCCGGATCAGCGGGGTGACGGCCCGCTTGAACTCCAGCACCTCGCGCTTGAGCTGGTAGATGCGGCCCGCGTCGCCGCCCCGGCGGGATCCCTTGCCGGGGTCGGAGAAGACGTCGATCTCCACCTCGTCGATGTCGTCCTGCACGGCGTCGGCGACGGCTATGTAGCCGTCCACCACCTGGTCGGCGATGGCGTGCAGGACGGCCGAGGGGCCCTTGGCGAGCAGCTGGGGGTCGTCCTGCAGCCGGTGGCGCAGCGCGCGGAGCGAGCCCTGGCCGCCGTGCCGGACGGTGATGATGAAGTCCGGGCCGGTGAAGCACATCACCTCGCCGGTCTCCACCACCTCGCTGGTGGCGGTCAGTTCGGCGTGCTCCACGTAGTGGATGGTCTTGAAGACGGTGAAGAGCGTGTCGTCGTAGCGCTCGAGCTTGGGCCGCTGGTGGGCGTGGACCGCGTCCTCGACGGCCAGTGGGTGCAGCCCGAACTCGCGGGCGATCCCGGCGAACTCGTGCTCCGCCGGCTCGTGCAGCCCGATCCAGGCGAAGCCGCCCTCGGTGCGCACCCGGCGCATGGCCTCGGCGGGGCTGATGTGGTCGCCGACGCGCTTGCCGTCGCGGTAGACGGCGCAGTCCACGACCGCGCTGTTGGTGGCGGGGTCGCGGGTGGCGTCGTAGGCGCCGCCCTGGCTGGGTACCCGGCGCAGGGCGGGACGGACGGCGGCGCGCAGGTCGCGGATCATCGACATCGGCTGGCTCCTTCACGGGCCGGCCGTCAGCGCGGGGCGCGGTGCGCAAGCGCTGCCTGAAAACGTGGACGTGGTGTTCCGTGGGGGTACGTCCGCAATTCGGGCGGCGCTTCGGGCGATGCGCGGGGCTGACGGCAGTTCGCGGAGAACGTCGGTAAGAAAACGGGACAAAGCGGGAGAGGCGCTCTTCCGTCAACTGCCGCGGGCGTGAAGGGGCTTCCGCGAGGCGGTGCCGGCGCGGGGGCCGGGCGCGGAAGGCTTCAGATCACGTGGAGACTCACGCGGTGACCCACCGGGTGGCTCACTCGGTGACGTGCGTCCGGAGCGGTGAAGACGGGAGAACTGTCGGTACTGCACGGTCGACTAGGATCCACCGCAGCCCCACCTCCTCCGGCCGGTCCCCGCTGGGGGACGAACGTAGCGCGCTGACCAAAGGTCAAGGCGGGTTCCAGGCTAGCAGCCGCTCGGCGCGTCAAGCCCCCCTGAGGCCCGCCTTTGCCCGTTCGATACGCGTTCTATGCTCACGGCATGTCAGACGTTCTCGCATTGGTCGAGGCCCGGCTGCTCATGGCCCTCGGCACGCCGGACGCGCGTGCCGCGGTGACCTTCCTGGGCGCGGACCGGATCGAAGTCCTTCGCTTCACCGGCGCCGACGAGGGCGGGGACATCGTCCGCTACGTCACCCTCGGCATGTCGGCCCAGCCCATGACCGACCCCACGGCCACCGTCGTCGATCACCTGCGCGGCCCCCGCGCGGAGCTGGTCCTCTCCGTCCGCAGGGGCCGCGCCGACACGGACAAGGTGCTCCGCCCGCTGGCGGTGCTCGCCGCCTCCCCGCAGGTGGAGGGCGTCGTCGTGGCGCCCGGCGCCTCGCTGGACACCGGCGAGCCGCTGTGGCCGGGCGCGTCGTTCACCTCCGTGCTCGTCGGCGAGTCCGGCGGGCTGGTGGAGGACCTGGAGCTGGACGAGCCGATGGACCCGGTCCGCTTCCTCCCCCTGCTTCCCATGACCCCCAACGAGGCCGCGTGGAAGCGCGTGCAGGGCGCCGCGGCCCTGGAGGAACGGTGGCTGCGGCACGGCACGGACCTGCGCGACCCGCTGCGGTCCGGGGTTCCGCTGGGCTGAGCGGGCCCGTGGGGCGGCAGGGGCGGGACGGCCAAAAGCGTCGGACGGCCTCGACTCCGGACGGGTGATCGTCCTTGACGCGGGGGCGGCCTGGTAGGACCGTTGGAGGCTATGAGGGGCGAACCCAGTTGCCCGAAGTGCGGTGGCCGGGTGCGCGCGCCCGGTCTCTTCGCCGACTCCTGGCAGTGCAGCGTGCACGGCACGGTCCACCCCCTGCAGCCGGTCGTCCCGCCGAGCGTCGAGGCGCTGGCCGTCGTGGTCAACCGGGCACAGGTCCCCGTGTGGATGCCGTGGCCGCTGCCCGTGGGCTGGCTCTTCACCGGCGTGGGCAGCGCGGGCGACGACCGCAGCGGCGGCCGGGCCACGGCCGTCGCCTGCACGGGGCCGAGCCCGCTGGGCGGCCCCGGTGAGCTGCTGCTCGTCGCCGAGGAGCTGGGCGTGGGGCTCGGCGCCCGCTACGCCGGCGTCGACGGCCCCGACCCCGGCCCGTACCTGGCCGTGGACCGCTCCCCGCACGCCAAGGTCCACGCGGCGGGCCGCCCCACCCCCCTGTGGCACGTCGACAAGGCACCCGGCGACCGGGCCGTCTTCGCGGGCGAGGCGCTCGGGCTGTGGCTGTGGGCGATCGTGTGGCCGGAGAGCTCGGGACTGCTGATGTACGACGAGCTGGTGCTGACGGACCTGCGCGACGCGGGGGCCGAGGTGGACCTGCTGCCCTGCGGGGCGCTGTCGCCGCGCATCCTGTCGCCCTGAGCGGCCGCTGAGCGGCCGGATCATGTTCGAACGGCGGTTATCCTGAACCGGTCCAGTTACGTTCCACCCGCCGTTGGGAGCAGTGTCGTGCGCATCGATCTGCACACCCACTCCACGGCGTCGGACGGTACGGACACCCCCGCCGAGCTGGTCCGCAACGCGGCCGCCGCCGGGCTGGACGTCGTCGCCCTGACCGACCACGACGGAGTCGGCGGCCACGCCGAGGCCATCGCCGCCCTGCCCGAGGGGCTCACCCTCGTCACGGGCGCCGAGCTCTCCTGCCGCCGGAACGGCCCGAACGGCTTCAGCGTCCACATGCTGGCCTACCTCTTCGACCCGCTGGAGCCCGAGCTGGCGCGCGAGCGGGAGCTCGTCCGCGACGACCGCGTGCCCCGCGCGCGGGCCATGGTCGCCCGGCTCAACGAGCTCGGCGTGCCGGTCACCTGGGAGCGCGTCGCCGAGATCGCCGGGGACGGCGCCGTCGGCCGCCCGCACGTGGCCACCGCCATGGTCGAGCTGGGTGTCGTGGACAGCGTCTCCGACGCCTTCACCTCCGAGTGGCTCGGCGGTCACGGCCGTGCCTTCGTCGAGAAGCACGAACTCGACCCCTTCGAGGCGATCCGGCTGGTCAAGGCCGCCGGCGGCGTCACCGTCCTCGCGCACCCGCTGGCTCTCCAGCGCGGCAACTGCGTCTCCGAGGGCGCGATAGCCGAGCTGGCCTCGGCCGGACTCGACGGCGTCGAGGTGGACCACATGGACCACGACGCCGCCACGCGTGCCCGGCTGCGCGGCCTCGCCGCCGAGCTCGGCCTGCTGACCACCGGTTCCAGTGACTACCACGGCAGCCGCAAGACCTGTCGGCTCGGCGAGTTCACGACCGACCCGGAGATCTACGGCGAGATCACGCGCCGCGCGACGGGCGCCTTCCCCGTCCCGGGCGCCGGCGGCTGACCACCCCACGCGTCGGACCCGTACGCCGCGCCCCGGCGTCCCGGTGCCCGTGCCCCACGGTCCGTCGCCCGGACTCCGTACACCCGGATCCGCCGCACTCCCGCACCCGTCCTACGACGGCGTTCGCGACCGTGCTCCTCACTTCTTCCTCCCCGCTCTCTGCTCGCACCACTCCCGCAAGGCCCTCACTGTGTTCGACATCGCTGTCTTCGGATCCCTCTTTCTCACCCTTTTTGTGATCATGGACCCGCCCGGGGTCACGCCGATCTTCCTCGCGCTGACCGCGGGCCGCCCCGTCAAGACGCAGAAGCGCATGGCGTGGCAGGCGGCCACGGTCGCCTTCGGCGTGATCACCATCTTCGGCATCTGCGGCCAGCAGATCCTGGACTACCTGCACATCACCACCCCGGCGCTGATGATCGCGGGCGGGCTGCTCCTGCTGCTGATCGCGCTGGACCTGCTGACCGGCAAGTCCGAGGAGCCGACCCAGACCAAGGACGTCAACGTCGCGCTCGTGCCGCTGGGCATGCCGCTGCTGGCCGGGCCCGGCGCGATCGTCTCCGTGATCCTCGCCGTGCAGCACGCCGACTCCTTCAAGGGCCAGGTCTCGGTGTGGTGCGCGATCGCCGCCATCCACGTGGTGCTGTGGGTGGTGATGCGCAACTCGCTGCTGATCATCCGCGTGATCAAGGACGGCGGCGTGGTGCTGGTGACACGGCTCGCCGGCATGATGCTCTCCGCGCTGGCCGTGCAGCAGATCATCAACGGCGTCACGCAGGTGATCGCCGCTCACTGAGGCGTTCCACTGAGGCGCTTCCGCCGCGTCCGTACGCGACCCGGCGGCCCCGCGTACAGAACACCCCCGTACGGTCCTTTCCGTACGGGGGTGTTCTGTACGCGCTGCGCGGGAAGCGTTACCGGACCGCGGTGTCGGCCGGGCGGATGTAGATGCGCTGGCCTATGGAGGCGGCCTGCTGCACGATCCGGTTGACGGAGGCGGCGTCCACGACGGTGCTGTCGACGGCGGTTCCGTCGACGTCGTCCAGGCGCATGATTTCGAAGCGCAAAGCACTTCTCCCTTCGTCTGATCCTCCTGAGGAGAACTTTTATGAACAGTGACGCGCGCGGCGACGCTGCGGCGCGTTTCATACGTGTCCAACGAGGAGACCCGAGCAAACATTCCCTACGCTAAAGAAATTATTGATATGTCTAACTACTCGCCCGGCGAGCTGGCCGAGATCGCCGCGGGCATCGAGCGCACCAACGAGCTGCTCACCCGCGTCCTGGCCGAGGTCGCGACCACACCCTCCACCCACGCGGTCTTCGTGGACGCCGGCTATGTCTACGCCGCCGCCGGCCGGCTCGTCGCCGGCACCGAGGACCGGCGGACCTTCGAGCTCGACGCCGAGGGGATCATCGAGGCCTTCATCGACAAGGCCCGCTCGATCTTTCCCGACAGCCGGCTGCTGCGCGTCTACTGGTACGACGGGGCCCGCCGCCGCATCCACACCGCCGAACAACAGGGCATCGCCGAGCTTCCCGACGTCAAGGTCCGTCTCGGCAACCTCAACGCCAACAACCAGCAGAAGGGCGTCGACTCCCTCATCCGCACCGACCTGGAGTCCCTCGCCCGGCACCGCGCGATCAGCGACGCCGTGCTCATCGGCGGCGACGAGGACCTCGTCTCGGCCGTCGAGGCCGCCCAGGGCTACGGCGCCCGCGTCCACCTGTGGGGCATCGAGGCCCTCGGAGGGCGCAACCAGGCCGAGCCGCTGCTGTGGGAGGTCGACAGCCAGCGCACCTTCGACCTCGAGTTCTGCAAGCCGTACGTGACCCGGCGCACCCTCCACGAGCAGCCCTTCGGCCTCGCCGACGACGCGGGCCGGACCGGCGGCCCCGTGCCCTCCCGCGACGACGTCCGCTTCGTCGGCGCCCGGGTGGCGGCCCAGTGGCTCGGACAGCGCGGCCGCGTCCCGCTCGCCGAGCTGCTGCCCGGCCACCCCTACCTCCCCGGCACCGTCGACCAGGAGCTGCTCGTCGAGGCCGAGGCGCTGCTGGGCCTGTCCCTGCGCGGCCACGCCGACCTGCGCCGGGCCCTGCGGGACGGGTTCTGGGACCACCTGCGCACGCAGTTCTGAACGAACCGCCCCGCGCCGCGCGCGCCGGAATGCGCGGGGAGGAGGTGAGTGGAACCCTGACAGGGAGCACCGGTGCGGCACCGACACAGAGACGAGGCGATCGGCCATGGCGGCCACTGACCGCGTGGTGGGGCTCGGCCAGCCCTGCTGGGTGAGCCTGATGACCGCCGACCTTCCCGCGGCGCAGAACTTCTACGGCGCGGTGCTGGGCTGGGCCTTCCGCGCCGCCTCCTTCGGCGAGGGCTTCTCCGTGGCGCTCGCCGACGGCAAACCCGTCGCCGGCCTCACCGACATCGCCCGCCGCATCGGCATGGCCGTCTCCTGGACCAGCTACTTCGCCGTCGGCGACGCCGACGTGGTCTCGGCGCGGGTGCGCGAGCGCGGGGGCACCGTCGCCGTGGGCCCGCTCGCCGTCGGCAGCGGCCGGGTGGTCCTGGCCGCCGACCCGGCGGGGGCCGTCTTCGGCTTCTGGGAGGGCCGCAACGTCCCCGACTGGGGCATCGGCAAGGGCGCCGCCCCCGCCTGGCTCGAGCTGCGCACCCGGGACGCCTTCGCTGCCGCCATGTTCTACGGCGAGGTCTTCGACTGGGCCGTCGACCGGCCGGACCGCTGCGAGGTCCGCTACGAGGACGAGATGGTGACCGTACGGGCCGGCGGGCACACCGTGGCCTGCCTGCGCGGCGGGGCCATCGAGGCCGATCCCGACCCGCGCATCAGGCCGCGCTGGCACGTCTACTTCCGCGTCGACGACGTGGAGAAGGCCGTGGAATCGGCCCTCGCGGCCGGCGGGTCCGTCGTCGACGAGCCCGGCGGCCCCGGGGCGGGCCGGGAGGCGACGCTGCGCGACCCCGAGGGGGCCATGTTCACGGTCACCTCGAAGGCGAGCTGCTGAGACGCCTGCCGCGCTCCTGAGGCGCCCCTCTTGAGACACCTCACGCGCGCTCGCTTCCGGCGCGGGCTCAGACGGCCGGCGTGCCCAGGATCCCGTTGAGCAGGACCCGTAGGGCCCAGGCCTCGCGGTCGCCGCCGGACAGGAGGGCCTCCCGCATGGAGGTGATCATCGGGTAGCGGTCGGCCGGCAGGGACGCGTAGTGCCGGTCGATGTCGGCGATGTGGTCCTCCTGGACCATGTCCTTCGCGTTGTAGGCGCTCTGCTCGGCCGCCGACGCGGTGATGTGGAGGTGGAGCAGGTCGACGGCCCAGGCGGCGGTGGTGTCGTCGAGGCCGCCCTGCTTGAGCAGGGCCAGCACGCGGTCGAGGACGAGCAGGGCGTTGGCCCCCTGGGGGATGCCCCCGAGCGCGGTGAGCGCGAGCCCCTCGTGGCGGCCCATCGCCTCGACGGCGGCGGCGACGAGCGCGCGGAGCTGCTCCCGCCAGTCGCCCTCCGAGGTCAGGGGCACCTGCCCCAGGGCCTCGTCGAGCATCGCCGCCATCAGGTCGTCGCGGTTCTTGACGTAGACGTAGAGCGAGGCCGGGCCGGTGTCCAGTTCCTGGGCGACACGGCGCATGGTCAGCGCGTCCAGGCCGTCGCGGTCCAGTACCCGCAGCCCCGTCCGCACGATCACGTCACGACTCAGCGGGGCTTTGGCGGGCCGCGCGCGGCGACTCATCGGCTGGGTGCTCATGGCGCGAGCCTACCTCTCGACGAACGCTGTTTGGGACGAACGGCGTTTGGAACGAACGATGTTTGACGCGAACAGCGTTCGTTGCCTACGGTGATAACCCGCGACGAACGGCGTTCGCCACGATCGACGTTCGCGCCCGCCGTCTCTCCGGAGTCCCCCCACCAACCCACTCAGCGAAAGCGGAACGACATGATCCTGATCACCGGAGGCCGCGGCGCGGTCGCCACCCACCTGCTCACCCTGCTGCGCGAGCACGGCGCGCCCGTCCGCGTCGCCTCCTCCGCCCCTGCCGAGCTCGACCTGCCCGAGGGTGTCCCGTCGGTCGCGCTCGACCTCACCGACCCGGCGACCTTCCCCGCGGCCCTGGCCGGCGTCACCTCGGTCTTCCTCTACGCCACCGCCGACCACGTCACCGAGTTCGCCGACCGGGCCGCCGAGGCCGGAGTCGACCACATCGTGCTGCTCTCGTCCTCCTCGGTGCTCGGCCCCCACCCCGAGGACGACCTGCTCGCCGCGTCCCATCTCGACGTGGAGAAGGCGCTGCTGGCCTCGCCGGTCGCCACCACGATCCTGCGACCGGGCGCCTTCGCCGGCAACGCCGGCGGCTGGGCGTGGTCCATCGCGTCCGGCGTCCCCGTGAGCCTGCCGTTCCCCGGCGCCTACGCCGAGCCCGTTCACGAGAAGGACGTGGCCGAGGCCGCCTTCGCCGCCCTCACCGACCCCCGGCACCGCGGCGGCCGGTTCACCCTGACCGGACCCGCCACGATGACCTTCAGCGAGCAGATCGACCAGCTCGCCGCGGTCATAGGCCGGCCGATCGCGACCAAGCGCGTCGCCCCGGAGGAGTGGAAGAGCGAGATGTCCGCGTACATCCCCGGCCCCTACGCCGACGCCCTCCTGAACTGGTGGGAGTCCAACGACGGCAAGCCCGGCGAGCCCACCGGCGTCGTCGAGGGCCTCACCGGCCATCCCGCCCGCGCCTTCGCCACCTGGGTCGCCGACCACGCCGCCGACTTCACGCGCTGAACCCGTTCTCCGCTCCTCCGGCCCCGGGCCCTCTACGCCTCGGCTCGCCCCGCTCCGGGCTCCGGATCGGTCGTGCGCCAGAAGCCGACGAGGGCCTCGGCCGTTTCGGCGGGCCGCTCCGCGTTGGGGGAGTGCCCCGCGCCCGACACGATGGTGCGGTGCGCCGAGAGCTCCTTGGCCATCTCGGTGATCCTCGGCACCGGCCAGGCGTAGTCCAGTACGCCGGAGATGACGTGCTTGGGCAGCGGCACCGCCGCCAGTTCCGCGGTACGGTCCGGCTCCTCGATCAACTGGCGGCCCGTCGCCATCAGTTGCTCGGGAACGGTCGTCGTCCAGCGCCGGTGCAGGAAGTCCGCCAGCCCCGGCCCCCCGCCGTCCGCCGCCGCGTTCTCGGCGTCCCGGCGCTGCATCTCCCGCCAGACGCTCTCCATGTCGAGGATCGCCAGGGCCTGGATCAGCTCGCGGGTCCGGGCCTGCTGCGTCGCGGAGATCGACCCGGCGCCGCTGCTCATGACGGTCAGCGAGCGGAACGGGGACGCGTCCGCGAGGACGGCGGCGCGGGTGATGAGACCGCCGAGGGAGTGCCCGAGGAGATGGACGCCGGGCCGGCCGTCCCCGGCCGTGAGGGCCGCGGCCTGGGCCAGGACGTCGCGGGCCAACTCGTCCTGGGCGTAGGCGGCTTCGTCGCGGGGCCCGGGCGTCTCGTGCTGCCCGCGCCCGTCCACGGCGACGGCGCGGTAGCCGGCGGCGGCCAGGGGCTCGAGGAGGGCGATGAAGTCCTCCTTGCTGCCGGTGAAGCCCGGTACGAGGAGGACGGTGCCGCGCCGTGGCGACGCGGGGCCCGGGCGCGCGTCGTGGACGGCGAACTCGCCGCGTGCGGTGGCGAGACGGTACGCGCTGGCGCACGCGGGCAGGGTGAGGAACGGGGGCCGGCTCATGCCCCGAGGCTAACGCCGGGGGCTCACGCGCCGCCGGACGGGCTGCGGTTCGCAGCCCGTCCGGCGGTAGGCGTCATGACCGTCAGGCCGAGGCGGCCTTCGGGGCGGCCGTCTTCTTGGCGGTCCGCGTGCGCTTCGGCTTGGCCTCGGCGTCGGCCTCGACCGCCGGGGCGGCGGCCTTCTTGGCGGCCGTGCGCGTGCGCTTCGGCTTCTCCTCCGTCGCCTCGACGACGGCGGCGACGGCCTTCTTGGCCGTACGGGTGCGCTTCGGCTTCTCCGCCACGGTCTCGGCGGCCTCGGCCGTCTCGACGACGGCGGCGGCCTTCTTGGCGACGCGCGTGCGCTTGGGCTTCTCCACGACCGTCTCGACCGCCTCGGCGGTGTCGACGGCGGCGACGGCCTTCTTCGCGGCGGCGCGGGTGCGCTTCGGCTTCTCCACGACGGCCTCGGCGGCCTCGGCCGTCTCGACGGCGGCGGCGGCCTTCTTGGTCGTGCGGGTGCGCTTCGGCTTCTCCGCCACGGTCTCGGCGGCCTCAACCGTCTCGACCGGGGCGACCGCCTTCTTGGCGACACGGGTCCGCTTGGGCTTCTCCACGACCGTCTCGACCGCCTCGGCGGTCTCGACCACGGCGACGGCCTTCTTCGCGGCTGCGCGGGTGCGCTTCGGCTTCTCCGCCACCACCTCGACGGCCTCGGCCGTCTCGACGGGGGCGGTGGCCTTCTTGGCGACGCGCGTGCGCTTGGGCTTCTCCACGACCGTCTCGACCGCCTCGGCGGTCTCGACCACGGCGACGGCCTTCTTGGCCGTACGGGTCCGCTTCGGCTTCTCCGCGGCGGCCACGACCGCCTCGGCGGCCTCGACGACGGCGACGGCCTCGGCCGTCTCCACCGCGGCGACGGCCTTCTTCGCCGTGCGGGTGCGCTTCGGCCTGGCCGGAGCCTCCACCGCCACGGCGGGCTCGGCGACCGGCGCCGGGGCCTCCGCCACCACGGGGGTGACCGGGGCGGCGGCGGTGACCGGAGCCGAGGACGCGCCATTGCGCGTGCGGCGACGGCGGCGCGGGCGCGCCGGGGTCTCGGGAGCGCCGGAGAGCTCCTCGGCCACCGGGGCGGCCACCGGAGCGGCCGCGGCGGCGGGCGCCGCGGCGGACGTCACGGACGAGCCGCCGCGCGTGCGGCGACGCTGGCGCGGAGTGCGGGTGCGCTCCGGGCGCTCCGTACGCTCCTCGGCCTTGGGGCCGCGACCGCGGTCACGGTCGCCACGGCCACGGCCGCCCGGCTCGCCGAGGTCCTCGATCTCCTCGGCCGCGAGCCCGGCCAGCGTCCGCTCGGAACGCGGCAGGATGCCCTTCGTGCCGGCGGGGATGCCGAGCAGCTCGTACAGGTGCGGGGACGTGGAGTACGTCTCCTCCGGCTCGTCGAACGACAGCTCGAGCGCCTTGTTGATGAGCTTCCAGCGCGGGATGTCGTCCCAGTCGACCAGCGTGACGGCCGTACCCGACTTGCCCGCGCGGCCGGTGCGGCCGATGCGGTGCAGGTAGGTCTTCTCGTCCTCGGGGGCCTGGTAGTTGACGACGTGGGTGACGTCGTCCACGTCGATGCCGCGGGCGGCGACGTCGGTGCAGACCAGGACGTCGACCTTGCCGTTGCGGAAGGCGCGCAGCGCCTGCTCGCGGGCGCCCTGGCCGAGGTCGCCGTGGACGGCGCCGGCGGCGAAGCCGCGGCGGGTCAGCTGCTCGGAGATGTCGGCGGCGGTCCGCTTCGTGCGGCAGAAGATCATCGCGCGGTTGCGGCCCTCCGCCTGCAGGATGCGGGCGACCATCTCCGGCTTGTCCATGTTGTGGGCGCGGAAGACGTGCTGGGCGATGTGGGCGTGGGTCTGGCCCTCGTCGTCCGGCGAGGTGGCGCGGATGTGCGTGGGCTGCGACATGTAGCGCCGCGCGAGGGAGATGACGGCGCCCGGCATGGTGGCCGAGAACAGCATCGTCTGGCGCTTGGCGGGGAGCATCGTGATGATGCGCTCGACGTCGGGCAGGAAGCCCAGGTCGAGCATCTCGTCGGCCTCGTCCAGGACGAGCGCCTTGATGTGCGCGAGGCTGAGCTTCTTCTGGCCCGCGAGGTCCAGCAGTCGGCCGGGCGTGCCGACGATCACGTCGACGCCCTTCTTGAGGGCCTCGACCTGGGGCTCGTAGGCGCGGCCGCCGTAGATGGCCTGGACGCGGACGTTGCGGACCTTGCCGGCGGTGAGGAGGTCGTTGGTGACCTGCTGGCACAGCTCACGGGTGGGGACCACGATGAGCGCCTGCGCGGCGTCGGTCAGCTGCTCGGGCTTCGCCCGGCCGGCCTCGACGTCGGCGGGGACCACGACGCGCTCCAGCAGGGGCAGGCCGAAGCCCAGGGTCTTTCCGGTGCCGGTCTTGGCCTGGCCGATGACGTCGGAGCCGGAGAGGGCGACCGGGAGCGTCATCTCCTGGATGGGGAACGGATTGACGATGCCGACGGCCTCGAGGGCCTCGGCGGTTTCGGACAGAATCCCGAGTTCGCGGAAAGTGGACAGAATCTTGCCTCTTCTGTGAGACGCGGCGCGTGGCGCACGAAGGGGGTCGTACGAATGTGACGTACGGACCGCGCCGGGTGACGATCCGGCCATGGGGTGACCGGGTGACGCGGGACCACTGCCTTCGCTCGAGCACACGTGCCGCTAGCGGATCCCTCCAGGTGTGCGTACGTCTCGTACGTACCGCGCGGAGGGCGGTCGGTTTTGTGGAAGCCGATCGGGCCACCGACCGGGCATCCGCTGGTGCCCCGGAGACGCGCCTCCAGAAGACTCAGCATGAGTTCGGCCCGTCGAATACTCGACTGGCCTATTACCACTGTACCCCGGAAAGGCGCATGTGTGTCCGGACAATCCCGTGTCCGGATCCTGAGGAACTGTCTGACCAGGGGCTTCCGCGTGTCGCGCGGGGGGCTATCGTTCGCTGCATGGAGACGCCCGACACGCCAGAGAACGCCACCGAGCCCGTGGCCGAGCTCACCGGAATCGCCGCCCAGGACTGGGCCCACGCCTCCGCCGACCCGCAGTACCGGGCGGCCGTGGTGGATCTGCTCGGCGCCCTCGCCTACGGCGAGCTGGCCGCCTTCGAGCGGCTGGCGGAGGACGCCAAGCTGGCGCCGACCCTGGACGACAAGGCCGCCCTCGCCAAGATGGCCGCGGCGGAGTTCCAGCACTTCCAGCGCCTGCGGGACCGCCTGGAGGCCATCGACGTGCAGCCGACCGGGGCCATGGAGCCCTTCGCGGCCGGCGTGGACGAGTTCCACCGCCAGACCGCGCCGTCGGACTGGCTGGAGGGCCTGGTCAAGGCCTATGTCGGCGACTCGATCGCCAGTGACTTCTACCGCGAGGTCGCGGCCCGGCTGGACTCCGACACCCGGGCGCTGGTGCTGACCGTGCTGGACGACACGGGGCACGCCACGTTCGCGGTCGAGAAGGTGCGCGCGGCGATCGAGGCCGACCCGCGGGTGGGCGGCCGGCTCGCGCTGTGGGCGCGGCGGCTGATGGGCGAGGCGCTCTCGCAGGCGCAGCGCGTGGTCGCCGAGCGTGACGCGCTGTCGACGATGCTCGTGGGCGGAGTGGCCGGCGGCTTCGACCTCGCGGAGGTCGGGAAGATGTTCTCCCGGATCACCGAGGCGCACACCAAGCGGATGGCCGCGCTCGGCCTGGCGGCGTAACGAAGGACGCGGCAGGGACAACGCGCACCACCGGATCCCGCGGGTCCGCCCCTCAGGCCGTGGCTGATCGGCGGGGCCGGGCGGCCGGGCGCAGCAGCAGGGAGACCAGCGCGAGGGCCACGCCCAGCGACACCCCGAGGGTGGCCAGGGTGTGGCCCGGTCCCAGCACCGAGTGGGCCAGCAGGGCGCCGAACAGCGCGGCGCCCGGTCCGGTGGACAGCGCGAGGGCGCGGGAGCGGAACTGTCCGAAGCGCGCGGGAAGCCACCGCAGGGCTCCGTAGGAGACGGCGAGGCCGATCAGGACCGAGCCGAGCGCTTCCCAGAGGATCATGCTCATTCCCTCCCGTGAGTGGCCGAGAAGCGGGGTGCAAATCGGTCGTAGCGGTCTTACCCCATGACCGACCCGGGCAACCCTCGTTCCGGGCCCGGTGTGGCGTACGAACAACGGCGGGGCCCCGGTGACTTCAGCACCGGGGCCCCGCCGTTCATTTCCGCTGAACGCGGGTCACATGGCGCCGAAGCCGACCTTGCGGACGGTGGGCTCGCCGATCTCCACGTACGCCAGGCGGTCGGCCGGGACCATGACCTTGCGGCCGCGGTCGTCCACCAGGGTCAGCAGCTGCGTCGTGCCGGACAGCGCCTCGGACACCGCGCGCTCGACCTCCTCGGCAGTCAGCCCGCTCTCCAGAACGATCTCGCGGGGCGCCTGCTGCACGCCGATCTTGACCTCCACGGTCTGTCCCTCCGAAGGTGTGGGGTTCCCCCTTGGCTGAGCCCAGGGGAGGGGTGCGCGGAGCGATCCGCGCCGTACGGTCCACACATTAGCCCGGCACGGGCGCCCAGCCGGGCCCGGTGCGCACGCTCGCAGCGAACACGTGCGACGCGCCCGGCCGCGGGGGTCAGTGCTGCTCGGGGCCGACCTTGGGGAAGCCCGCGATGCCGCGCCAGGCCAGCGAGGTCAGCAGCTGGACCGCGGTCTCACGGGGCACGGAGCTCTCGCTGGAGAGCCAGTAGCGGGCCACGACCTGCGAGACCCCGCCGAGGCCCACGGCCAGCAGCATCGCCTCGTCCTTCGACAGGCCGGTGTCCTCGGCGACCACGTCGCTGATCGCCTCGGCGCACTCGAGCGAGACGCGCTCGACGCGCTCGCGCACGGCCGGCTCGTTGGTCAGGTCGGACTCGAAGACCAGGCGGAAGGCGCCGCCCTCGTCCTCCACGTACGCGAAGTAGGCGTCCATGGTGGCCGCCACCCGCAGCTTGTTCTCGGAGGTGGAGGCGAGAGCGGTGCGGACGGCCTGGAGGAGGTTCTCGCAGTGCTGGTCCAGCAGCGCCAGATAGAGGTCCAGCTTGCCGGGGAAGTGCTGGTAGAGAACCGGCTTGCTGACGCCCGCGCGCTCGGCGATGTCGTCCATGGCCGCCGCGTGGTAGCCCTGGGCCACGAAGACCTCCTGCGCGGCGCCCAGAAGCTGGTTTCGTCGGGCTCGGCGCGGCAGGCGCGTGCCTCGCGGGCGCGCCTCGGTCTGCTCGATGGCTGTCACGCCGCCTCCCATGATTGTTCCCTGCACGGTGTGCACCGCGCCCGCCATCGTACTTTTGGGTAACCGGGCCGTGCGTGGTCGGAGCGGAGAATTTCACGGACCGGACGCTGTGGGAAGCCGACAAAGTCGACAAGCGGGCACAACGCCGCCCGTCCGCCCCTGTCCGTACCGGCCGGTATGCGGCTAGCGGTAGTCGTCCTCGTCGAGCTCCACCACCCGGGCCTGCTCGACCCGGTCCGCCTCGTTGGCCGAGGCCGGGTCGCCGGCCGGCAGTGCCTCGTCGCGCTGTGGGGCCAGGTCGGCGTGCTGTTCCGCGACGTCCGCCTCCGGGGTCTCGGGGTCGGCGGTGATCACGTCGGTTGCCGCTGCGTCCTCGTCCTCGAAGGTGTCCGGGTCGGTCGGGTCGACAGGCATGCGGGATCCCTTTCCAGCATCCAGGATGAGCGCCCTCGTACTCCTTGGTACGAGCCTAGGAGACACGGACGCGCACCGCCAGGCGATCTGTGACCGCCGCCACAACAGTCCCGGCGTGATCGTCTCGTAACATTGCCCGCATGTCTTCGACCGAGTCGCCGGATGCCCGCGCCGTACCGGTGGTGCCGCCCACGCGGTCATCGCAGGTCAGCGCGGGCGAGAAGCTGCGCACGGTGACCCTGCCCGGGGTCACGCTGACCGTGCGCTCCCGGCCGCCCGCCCGCGAGGGGCTGCCGCCGGCGCTCTACGTCCACGGACTCGGTGGTTCCTCGCAGAACTGGTCCGAGCTGATGGAGCGGCTCGCGGACACCGTCGACGGCGAGGCGCTCGACCTGCCCGGCTTCGGCGACGCGCCGCCCCCGGGGGACGGCGACTACTCCATCACCGGGTACGCGCGCGTGGTCATCCGCTACCTCGACGCCTCCGCCCGGGGCCCCGTCCACCTCGTCGGGAACTCGATGGGCGGCGCCGTCGCCACCCGCGTCGCGGCCGTGCGGCCCGACCTGGTCCGCACCCTCACGCTCGTCTCGCCCGCGCTGCCCGAGCTGCGGCCGCAGCGCACGGCGGTGCCCACCGGGCTGCTGGCCGTGCCGGGCGTCGTCTCGCTCTTCGCCCGGATGACGAAGGACTGGAGCCCCGAGCGCCGCACCCGCGAGGTGCTGGCCCTCTGCTACGGCGACCCCTCGCGGGTGTCGCCCGAAGGATTCGCCCTGGCGGTGGCCGAGTACGAGCGACGCCTGGAGCTTCCCTATTTCTGGGAGGTCATGGCCCGCTCGGCGCGCGGCATCGTCGACGCCTACACGCTCGGCGGACAGCATTCGCTGTGGCGTCAGGCGGAGAAGGTCCTTGCCCCTACTCTGCTGGTGTACGGAGTGCGCGACCAGCTCGTCTCCATCCGTATGGCCCGCCGCGCGAGCAAGGCGTTCCGCGACTCGCGGCTGCTGACGCTTCTGCAGGCGGGTCATGTCGCGATGATGGAGGACCCGGACGTGGTGGCTCGCGCCTTCCGGGAACTGCTCGCGGATACCGCCACGACATCTGAACGGAGCGCCCCGCCCCGTGGGTAAACACAGCGCACGCGCCGACCGGCCCCGCCAAGGCTCCGCCGCAGGCTCCGGCCGCCGGGTTCCGGACGGTCAGGGACCGGCCGACCACGGCCCGGGGGACCTGCCCCCGGTACCCGGTCCGGGATCGGGGCGCAGGCGTGGAGGGGCCTCCGGCGACGACGCCGCGGTGCTCGCGGCCGACTTCGACGCGGGCTTCGGCCCCGACTTCGACGCGGGCTTCAGCGCCGGGCTGCGGACGGGCTCCGGCCCGGAGGCGGACGCCGCCGGACGCGAGCAGAGCGCCGGGTGGGGCGTCATCGGCGCCCAGCGCGTCCAGGACGCCCCGGCCGGTCAGGTGCCCTCCGGACGGACGCACTCCGCCACCGGCTTCAGCCCCGGCGGGCTCGACGTCGCCACCCCCACCCGCACCCGGCCGGCCGCGCCGGCGGACGGCCCAGGGCGGCCGCGGGGTCGCGCGGCGGGCAGGACCGGCAGCGCCTCGCGCGCGCCGGGCGGCGCCGTGGCCCGCACGGTGACCGGGGTGGCCGCCGCCGTGGTGACGGCCGTGCTGGCGGTCACGGTGGCCGGGCAGGTCGAGGAGACCACCGAGAGCAAGGCGCAGGCGCGCTCCATGGACCTCGCGAAGCGCGGCGGGCCGGACGCCGCCTCCCGTTCGGACAGCAGACCGACACCCAACGGCGGCGTCACGATCCCCGCCACGTACGAGCAGAAGATGGCGCGCGCGTACCCGCTGGACGCCAAGGCGAGCGCCTCGGGTGAATTCGAGACCGTCGAGGGCGGCGAGAAGGCCCCCGGTAAGGGTGAAGTACTGCGATACCGCGTTGACGTGGAGAAGGGGCTGCCGCTGGACGCCGCGCTCTTCGCCGACGCCGTGCACCGCACCCTCAACGACGACCGCAGCTGGGGCCACGACGGCAAGCGCACCTTCGAGCGGGTCTCCTCGGGCAAGCCCGACTTCGTGGTGACCCTGGCCAGCCCGCGGACGACGGGCACCTGGTGCGCCAAGTCCGGGCTGGACACCACCGAGGACAACGTCTCCTGCGACTCGGCGGCGACCGACCGGGTGATGATCAACGCCTACCGCTGGGCGCAGGGCTCGCAGACCTACGGCGACGGCCGGATGTACCTCTACCGCCAGATGCTGATCAACCATGAGGTCGGTCACCGGCTCGGCCACGACCACGAGTCGTGCTCCGAGGAGGGCGCGCTCGCCCCCGTGATGATGCAGCAGACGAAGTTCCTCACCTCGGACGGCAAGACCTGCCGGCCCAACCCCTGGCCGCACCCGGAGGCGGCCGGCTCGCCGTCCTGAGGCCCGTAGCGGGGGCCGGTCGGCGTGTCTTCCTATCCGAGACGATTCGTCTCTGGATATGAGACACCTTTGCCACGGGCCGAAAATTCGTTCAGTCTTCTTTGCATGTCGCACCGCCACGCCTCCGAGAACGCCGGCTTCCAGCTGGCGCTGATCGGCGTGGCCGCACACGCTGTCGCCGACATCCACTGTCGCTGAGAAGTACTCCCTTCCGGCAGTTCCCCCTTCACGCGCCACCGCGCCTTTTGGCGTCGCGTCCGCCGGGGGCGGTCCGCGGTGCTTCCCGTGTGCTTTTCCCGACCGCCTTCCGTGGGTGCTTCGCGCTCTCCTCCACCTCGCTTCCCGCGAAAGGCTCTTCCTGTCATGCGTCAGATGTCCGTCATATCCCGTCGGGTGGCCGCAGCCGCCGTCAGTGTGGTCCTGGCCGGCGGCGCGGCGGCGTGCGGCCCGGAGAAGAGCGACGCCCAGGGCGGCGGCGCCGACGGCGCGCCCAAGAAGGGCGGCACGCTCACGGTCCTCAACAGAGGCCCGCAGAAGCAGTTCGACCCCGCGCGCCTCTACACCTCCGGCGGCGGCAACGTCCCCTCGCTCGTCTACCGCACCCTCACCACCCGCAACCGCGAGAACGGCGCCGAGGGCACCAAGGTCGTCCCCGACCTCGCCACGGACACCGGCACGCCCAGCGACGACGCGAAGACGTGGACGTACAAGCTCAAGGACGGGCTGAAGTTCGAGGACGGCTCGCCCATCACCTCCGCCGACGTCAAGTACGGCGTGGAGCGCTCCTTCGCGGCCGAACTCTCCGGCGGCGCCCCCTACTTGCGCGACTGGCTGATCGGTGGCGACACCTACCAGGGCCCGTACAAGGAGAAGAAGGGCCTCGACTCCATCGAGACGCCCGACGCGAAGACCATCGTCTTCAAGCTGAGGAAGTCCGAGGGCGACTTCCCCTACTTCGCCACCTCCACCCAGTTCGCGCCCGTTCCCAAGGCCAAGGACACCGGCGCCAAGTACGCCGAGCACCCGGTCTCCTCCGGCCCGTACAAGGTCGTCAAGAACGTGGGCGACGGCGAGCAGCTGACGCTGGAGCGCAACCCCCACTGGTCCGAGGCGACGGACAAGGAGCGGCACGCCTACCCCGACCGGATCGAGGTCAAGTCCGGTCTGGCCCCGGCCGTCATCAACCAGCGGCTGTCCACCGGCTCCGGCGCCGACGCCGCCGCGATCACCACCGACACCAACCTCGGCCCGGCCGAACTCGCCCAGGTCACCGGCGACAAGAAGCTCGCCGCCCGGGTCGGCACCGGCCACTTCGGTTACACCAACTACCTGGCGTTCAACCCCAAGGACAAGCCCTTCGACGACCCGAAGGTGCGTGAGGCGATCTCCTACGCCATCAACCGCACCAGCGTCGTCAACGCCGCCGGCGGCTCCTCGCTCGCCGAGCCCGCCACCACCTTCCTGCCGAACCAGAAGTCCTTCGGGTACACCGCCCACGACCACTTCCCGGCGGGCGCCAAGGGCGACGTGGACAAGGCGAAGCAGCTGCTGAAGGAGGCGGGCCACGAGGACGGGCTGGAGATCACCCTCACCCACTCCACGGCCCAGAACGCCGAGACCAGCCCCGAGATCGCCACCGCCGTCCAGGCCGCCCTCAAGGACGCCGGGATCAAGGTCAAGCTCGAGGCCCTCGAGGACAACGACTACGAGGAGAAGGTCCACAGCGTCGACAAGCAGCCGGGCCTCTTCCTCGCCCACTGGGGTGCCGACTGGCCCTCCGGCGGCCCCTTCCTCGCGCCGATCTTCGACGGCCGGCAGATCGTGAAGGACGGCTACAACTTCAACGCCTCCCGCCTCGACGACTCGAAGATCAACGACGAGATCGACGAGATCAACAAGATCACCGACCATGACGCGGCCGCCAAGCGCTGGGGCGCCCTCGACAAGAAGATCGGCGAGCAGGCCCTGACCGTGCCGCTCTTCCACCCCGTCTACAAGCGCCTCTACGGCAAGGACGTCAAGAACGTCGTCATCAGCGACTGGACCGGCGTCCTCGACATCTCGCAGGTCGCGGTCAAGTGACGACCGATCCGATCACCACCCAGGAACCGGAGGCGGGAGCCGCTCCCGCCTCCGGCACCCGGCAGGTCTGGCGGCGGCTGCGCACGCGCAAGGCCGCGCTCGCGGCCGCCGCCGTGCTGGGCCTGCTCGTCCTCCTCGCCGCCGCCGCGCCCCTGCTGGCCGCGCTCGAGGGCCAGGACCCCAACGCGTACCACGACACCCTCGTCGACTCCGCCCGCGGCGGCGTGCCCTTCGGCGACCTCGGCGGCATCAGCGCCGAGCACTGGCTCGGCGTCGAACCCGGCACCGGCCGCGACCTGTTCGTACGCCTGCTGTACGGCGCCCGCGTCTCGCTGCTCGTCGCCGTCGGCGCGACCCTCGTCCAGATCCTCGTCGGCGTCGGCATCGGCCTCGCGGCCGCGCTCGGCAACCGCTTCGTCGAGAGCGTGCTCACCCACGTCACCGACGTGATGGTGGCGATGCCCCTGCTGGTCTTCGCCATCGCCCTGATGGCCGTCGCCCCGGCGGACTTCCCCCGCCCGCTGCTCCTCGCGATCGCCATCGGTCTGCTGCAGTGGGGCGGCATGGCGCGCCTCGTCCGCGCCCAGACCCTCGGCCTGAAGAAGCTCGACTTCGTCTCGGCCGCCCGGCTGACCGGAGGCTCCACCTGGCGGGTGGCCCGGCGCGAGCTGCTGCCCTCGCTCGCCGCCCCCGTGATCACCTACGCGGCGGTCCTGCTGCCGACCAACATCGTGCTCGAGGCGAGCATGTCCTTCCTCGGCGTCGGAGTGAAGCCCCCGACGCCCTCCTGGGGCCACATGCTCTCCTCGGCCACCACGTGGTTCCGCGCCGACCCCATGTACGTGGTGCTGCCGGCGCTCATGCTGTTCGTCACCACACTGGCCTTCACCGTCCTCGGCGACGGGGTGCGCACGGCACTGGACCCGCGCGAGGCCTCACGCCTCCGCGTCGGCAGAAGCCGGCGCGCGGCGCGCAAGAGCGGCGCGGAGGGCGTGGCATGACCGGATACCTCCTGCGGCGCGCCGCCGGCGCGCTCGCCGTCGTCCTCGTGCTCACCGCCGTCGTCTACGCGACCTTCTACATCGCCCCCGGCGACCCCGCCCGCCTGGCCTGCGGCCCGCGCTGCAACCCCGAACAGATCGCCCAGGTCCGCGAGCAGCTCTCCCTCGGCGACCCCGTGTACACCCAGTACTGGCACTTCCTGCAGGGCATTCTCGCGGGGCACGACTACTCCACCGGCGCCGAGGTGCTGCACTGCGACGCGCCCTGCTTCGGCCTGTCGTACCAGAACGACCAGCAGGTCACCGACATGCTCGTCGAGAAGCTGCCGGCCACCGCCTCGCTCGCGGTCGGCGCCATGGCCGTATGGCTGCTGCTGGGCACCGGCACCGGCCTGCTGTCCGCGCTGCGCCGCGGCGGGATCACCGAGCGGGTCCTGACCTGGCTCACCCTCGCCGGCACCGCCACCCCGGTCTTCATCAGCGGCCTCGGCCTGCTGATGCTCTTCTGCACCTACCTGGAGTGGCTGCCCTTCCCGTCCTACGTGCCGCTCACCGACGACCCCGAGCAGTGGGCCTGGAACATGCTGCTGCCGTGGGCCGCGCTGGGGCTGCTGGAGTCGGCGAAGTACGCCCGGCTGACCCGCTCCTCGATGCTGGAGACGCTGGCCGAGGACCACATCCGCACGTTCCGCGCCTACGGCGTCGGCGAGCGCTCGCTCGTCGCACGGCACGCCCTGCGCGGCGCCGTCGCGCCCGTCATCGCGCTGTCGGCCGCCGACTTCGGGTCGATGTTCGGCAACGCGGTGCTCACCGAGATGATGTTCGGCCTGCCCGGGATCGGGCAGCTGCTGGTGAACTCCACCAAGAGCCTCGACCTGCCCGTGGTCGTCGCCGTGGTGACGGTCACCGGCACCGCCGTCGTCGTCGCCAACATCGTGGCGGACGTGCTCTACGCCGTCGCCGACCGAAGGGTGGCCCTGCGATGACGACCGAGCCGCTGGTGGCGGTCGACGGCCTGTCCGTCTCCTTCCCCGCCGGCCCCGACCCGGCCGACGGCCTGGTCCGCGCCGTGGACGGCCTGTCCTTCACCCTCCCGCCCGGCGGATCGCTCGGCATCGTCGGCGAGTCCGGCTCCGGCAAGTCCACCGCCGCCTACGCGCTGCTGGGCCTGCACCGGGGCACCGGCGCCCGCGTCACCGGCTCGGTGACCGTCGCCGGGCACGACGTGGGCGCGGCCGACGACGCCGGGCTGCGCCGGCTGCGCGGCGGGGTGGCGGCCATGGTCTTCCAGGACCCGCTGTCCTCCCTGGACCCGTACCAGGCCGTCGGCGACCAGATCGCCGAGGTCTACCGCGTCCACCGCCGCGACGCCTCCCGCCGGGCCGCCCGGGCCCGCGCGGCCGAGGTCCTCGACCGGGTCGGCATCCCGGACGCGGCCCGCCGCGCCCGCTTCCGCCCGCACGAGTTCAGCGGCGGCATGCGCCAGCGCGCCCTCATCGCCATGGCCCTGGCCTGCGAACCCCGCCTGCTGGTCGCCGACGAGCCCACCACCGCCCTCGACGTCACCGTCCAGGCGCAGATCCTCGGCCTGCTGCGCGAGCTGCGCGAGGAGACCGGCATGGGCCTGATCCTGGTCACCCACGACCTCGGCGTCGCGGCCGGCAGCGTCGACGAGCTGCTGGTGATGAAGGACGGGCGGGCCGTCGAGCACGGCCCGCTGCGCGAGGTGCTCGGCACGCCGCGCGAGACCTACACCCGCGACCTGCTCGCCGCCGTCCCGCGCGTCGAGGTCCGCCGCCGGGCCCGGCCGGCCGCCGTGCGCGCGAGCGCGGACGACGACGGCGTGCTCCTCGAAGCCGTGGGCCTGACGCGGCGGTTCGGGCGCGGCAAGCGGGCCGTCGACGCCGTGGACGAGGTGTCGCTGACCGTACGGGCCGGCGAGACCGTCGGCGTCGTCGGCGAGTCCGGCAGCGGCAAGACCACGCTCGGCCGGATGCTGGTGCGCCTGCTGGAGCCCAGCGCCGGGGAGCTGCGCTACCGGGGCCGCGACATCGGCGGACTGAAGGAGCGTGAGCTGCGGCCGTTCCGCAGCGAGCTGCAGATGGTCTTCCAGGACCCGGTCTCCTCGCTCAACCCGCGCCGCAGCGTCGGCGAGTCCATCGCCGACCCGCTGCGGGCCGCCGGGAAGCTGGGTGACCATCAGATCACCGCCCGGGTAAGGGAACTGCTCGAGCGCGTCGGCCTCGACGCCGGCTCCTACCACCGCTACCCGCACGAGTTCAGCGGTGGCCAGCGGCAGCGCGTGGGCATCGCCCGGGCGCTGGCCCCCGAGCCGAAGCTGATCGTCTGCGACGAGCCCGTCTCCGCGCTCGACGTCACCACCCAGGCGCAGGTCGTGCGGCTGCTGGGCGAGTTGCAGCGGGACCTCGGCCTGTCCCTGGTCTTCATCGCCCATGATCTGGCCGTCGTACGCCAGGTCAGCGACCGGCTCGTGGTGATGCGCGGCGGGCGGATCGTGGAGGAGGGCCCGGCCGACTCCGTCTACGAGGACCCCCGGCACCCCTACACCCAGGGCCTGCTGGCGGCGGTGCCGGTGCTCGAACCGGCGGAAGCCGCTGCATAGCGCGAGACAACGTCTCATCTATTGGAAAGTCACTCCTGTTCACCCCTTCCGGTGGCGCGACGGACAACCGTCCGCCGCGCCACCGGGAAGCGCGCATAGCGTGCTCCCCGCTGCCGTAACGGCGGCTGCCGACAAGGGAGAACGGGGGTGCGTTCGTGCGTGTGGGACTGCTTTCCGAGGGCGGGTATCCGTACGCCGCCGGCGAGGGCGGGGAGTGGTGCGACCATCTGGTGCGCGGACTCGGCCAGCACGACTTCGAGCTCTACGCCCTGAGTCGCAGCGCCCGCCAGGAGGACAGCGGTTGGCACGCGCTGCCCGGCAACGTCCGCCGCGTACGGGCGGCCCCGCTGTGGGGCGGCCCCGCACCGGGAAGCGTGGGGAGCGCCCACGGCTCCTACGGCCGCGAGCAGCGGCGCCGGTTCGCCGGGCACTTCGGGGACCTGGCCGCGGCGATCACCCTCCCCGGTGACCAGGCGTACCGTTTCGCCGACGGGCTCCACGGACTCGCCGACCTCGCCCGCGACGAAGGCGGCCTGGCCGCCGCCCTCCGCTCCGAACTGGCCCTGCGCGCCCTCGAGACCGCCTGCCGCGCACCCGGCGCCCACCGCGCCGCCTACAGCACCAAGGTCGCCGACCTCCTCGTCGTCTCCGGCTTCCTGGAACGGGCCCTGCGCCCGCTCTCCCTCGACTGGTACGGCAGCGCCGACGGCGACCGGGGCCTCGCCGGCGTCGACCTCTGCCACGCCACCTCCGCCGGGCCCGCCGCCCTCCCGGGCCTGCTGGCCAAACGCTTCTTCGGCACCCCCCTGCTCGTCACCGAGTACGAGGTCCACCTGCGCGAGTACTACCTCGCCGGCACCGAGACCCTCTCCCTGCCCGTACGCACCCTCCTGTCGGCCTTCCACCGTCGCCTGGCCGCCCAGGTCTACGCCGAGGCCGCCCTGATCACCGCCGGCGACGGCCAGGCCCGGCGCTGGCAGGAGCGCTGCGGCGCCGACCGCACCCGGCTGCGCACGATCCACCCCGGCATGGACGCCACCCTCTACGAGGCGGTGGGGGAGGGAGACCCGAACGACACCGCCGCCTCCGGCCCCGCCGCCGGCGGACCGGCCCTGGTGTGGGCGGGCGGCGACGTCGAGCCCCACCTGTGGGAGGCGCTGGCCGCCATGCGGACCGCCGAGCCCGGCGTACGGCTCAGGGTGCTCGGCCGGCCCCCCGCCTCCGGGAGCGTGCCCGACGGCGTCGCCTACGGTCCGGCCGGCGGCCCCGAGGACTACGCGGCCGGCGACGTCGTCGTCCTCTCCGGCGCGGCCGACGGCTTCCCCACGGCGCTGGCCGAGGCCATGTTCTGCGGCCGGGCCACGGTCTCGCCCGACGCCGGCGCGGTCCGCGAAGTCATCGGCGGCACGGGCCTGGTCGTCCCCGCGCAGGACCCGCGCGCCCTCGCCGAGGCCTGCCTCGCCCTGCTGCGCGAGCCCGAACGCCGCGCCCGGCTGGGCGCCGCCGCCCGGGCCCGCGCCCTGGAGCTCTTCACCGTCGAGCAGAACGTCTCCGCCTTCGGCGCCCTCTATCTCGAGGTCCTCTCCCGCGCCCCGGTCCAGCACGCCGCCCCGGACCCCTCCGTCCCCTTCTCCCACGCCGCCGGCACCCAGCAGCCGCTCAGCGTCTCCCCCCGCGCCGCCTCACCCACCTGGGCGGGCCGCCCATGACGACATCGCTGCGGCCCGAGAACGCCGCGCCGAACCCCGTCGGCATAGCCGAAGCGACGGCCGGCGACGCCGCCCCCGGCGAAGGACCGGCCCCCGAGGAGACACGGGCGCACCCGGACGGGACGCCCGCCGACCCGGTCAAGGCGCTCCTGCGCCGGCATCACGCCCTGTGCGCCGGTGCCGTCGACCCTCTGGAGATCGCCGCCGGCCTGGAGGCGCGCGGCGTCTGCGACCGGGTGGCCGCCGTGTACCGCCACCGCGACGTGTTCGCTCTCGCCGAGGAGCTCCACGCGCGCGTGGAGCGAGGACAGGAGAGCGAACGGACGGCGGAGCCCGCGCCCCGCCCGGCCGGCGGCGGCCCCTGCGCCGTGCTCCGCGTCGGCTGGGGGACCACCGGATCGCTCGCCTGGCTGTGGCTGGCCGCCTACGCCCTCGTCGGCGACGACCTGGTCGTCCTGCTGCTGCACGGCCGCCACGGCCTCTCCCCGCAGGCCCTGGCGTCGGCCGCCGTGACCGCCGCCGCGCCCACCGCGCTCGCCCTGGCCTGCTCGGTGGCGCCCGCCGCCTGGTGCGCGCACTGGTTCGCCGGCCGGGCCCGGCGCGTGCTCGGCGCGAGCCGGGGCCTCGCCGAGTTCGGCAGGAGGGTACGGCCGGCGCTGCTGGTGACCGTCGCGCTGTTCGTGGGCGCGCTGCTGGCCTTCCTGTGGCCCGCGCGCACCGCCCTGCCCGCCGGCCCCTCGCCCGCGGCCCCGGCCGCCACCCCGCTCCTCGCCTACACCGCCGTCGCGGCGCTCGGCGGCCTGATCTTCCTGGCCCGGCTGCTCGCCGCGCACGGCCTGGCCCGGCCGGCCGTCGCCGCCGTCCTCGCCGCCGCCGTGGCCGAGGCGGTGCCGCTCGCCACCCTCCTGGCCGCCCGCCTGCCCGGCTGCGAGGCCCTGCGCTGGCCCGTCGGCCGGGCGGCCGACGCCTACGGACCCGCCGCGATACCGCTCGTCGCCTGCGTGCTGCCGGCCCTCGCCCTGCTGGCCCACGCCGTCCCCGCCCTGTCCCGGGCCTCGGTCCACGGACGCGGCGACCTCCCGCACGTGCCCACTCCCGTCAGTCCCCCGGTGGCGCCCCCTGTGCCCACGGCATAGGGGAGCGTCCCTCGCCCGGTGACACCCACCCTTCAAGAGGAGAACAAGGACGATGACCGTTCACCCCCGCAGCACCACCGGGCGAGAGCGAGGGCACGACCGATGAGGGTCCTGCTGCTCGGCGCCAACGGCTACCTCGGCCGCTTCGTGGCCGACCGGCTGCTGGCCGACCCCGCCGTCCAGCTCACCGCGCTGGGCCGCGGGGACGACGCGGACGTCCGCTTCGACCTGGCCACCGGCAGCCCCGGCGCGCTCACCCGCTTCCTCAACGCCGTCCACCCCGGAGTCGTCATCAACTGCGCGGGCGCGACCAGGGGCGGGGCCCGTGAGCTGACCCGGCACAACACCGTGGCCGTCGCCACCGTCTGCGAGTCGCTGCGCCGCAGCGGCTGCGGGGCCCGCCTGGTGCAGGTGGGCTGCTCCTCGGAGTACGGCCCCTCCCAGCCCGGCTCCTCCACCGCCGAGGACGCCGTGCCGCGCCCGGGCGGCCCGTACGGCGTCAGCAAGCTCGCCGCCACCGAGCTGGTGCTCGGCTCCGGCCTGGACGCCATCGTGCTGCGGGTCTTCTCGCCGGTCGGCCCGGGCACCCCGGCCGGCTCGCCGCTCGGCCGGCTCGCCGAGGCCATGCGCCGGGCGATGCAGAGCGGCGACAACGAACTCAAGCTCACCGGACTGGGCGTGCAGCGCGACTTCGTCGACGTCCGCGACATCGCCCGGGCCGTGCACGCCGCCTCGCTGTCCGCCGCCCAGGGTGCCGTCAACATCGGTACCGGCCGGGCGGTGCGGCTGCGCGACGCGGCGAACCTGCTCGCCCGGGTCGCCGGCTTCGGCGGCGCCCTGCACGAGCTCGACGACCCCCACCTGGGCGCCCCGCCCGCCTACCCCTACCCCGACGGCTGCGGCAGCTGGCAGCAGGCCGACGTGCGCACCGCCCGCGACCGCCTCGGCTGGCGGCCGCGCATCGGCCTGGAGGAGTCGCTGGCCGACATCTGGATGGAGGCGGCGTGTCGTATCTGATCTCGCCGGGCCACCGCCGCGCCCTCTCCGCCCGGAAGGCCCCCCTCCGGCTGGCCGTCCCGGGCTTCGCCCACCCCCTGGTCGCCCCCGTCGAGTGGGGCGGGCTGCAGCGCGCCGGACTGCCCCTGGACTGGGTGGTGCTCGGCGGCAGTTCCCTGCGCGAGTCCGGCGGCGTCACCGGCGGGCCGGGCAGCCGCCAGGACCCGTACTGGCTGTCCGCCGTCGTCCCGCTGCGGACCGCAGGCGTCCGCGTCCTCGGCCACCTCGACATGGGATACGGCTCGCGCCCCTTCGGCGAACTGCTCTCCGACGCGCAGCGCTTCCTCAACTGGTATCGCGTCGACGGCTTCGCCCTGGCCCGCTGCCCCGCGGACGCCGCCTCGCTCCCCGAGACCCGGCGCATGACCGGCGCGCTGCGCACCCTGCTCGACAAGGCGCACGTGGTGCTCGTGCACGGCACCCAGCCCGCCGCCGGCTACGCCGCCCTCGCCGACCAGCTGGTGACCTTCGCCGGCCCCTGGTCCCGCTACCGCTGGTCCCAGGCCGCCGAATGGACCGCCGAGCACCCTCCCGAGCGCTTCTGTCACCTCGTGCACGGCGTGCCGCGCTCGCATCTGGACGAGGCGCTGCGCATCGCCCGCTGGCAGGGCGCGGGCACCGTCTACTTCACCGACCGCACCGATCACGACCAGGTCGATCCCTGGGAGTCCCTGCCCGGCTACTGGGACGATTTCGTCTCGCGGATCGGACCTGCTGTCTCGGAATGAGACGGGGCGTGGCAGTGTTACGGGTACGTGCGCCCCGCACGCGCGGGGACGTTCGCATGTGTCCGTTCGCGTATGTCCACCGACCTACGGAGACCCCGTGTCGCTGCCACCCCTGGTCGAGCCGGCCGCCGAGCTCACCGTCGACGAGGTTCGCAGGTACTCCCGCCACCTGATCATCCCGGACGTCGGGATGGACGGGCAGAAGCGGCTGAAGAACGCCAAGGTGCTCTGTGTGGGCGCGGGCGGGCTGGGCTCGCCCGCCCTGATGTACCTGGCCGCGGCCGGCGTGGGCACGCTGGGCATCGTGGAGTTCGACGAGGTCGACGAGTCGAACCTGCAGCGCCAGATCATCCACAGCCAGGCCGACATCGGCCGGCCGAAGGCGGAGTCCGCCCGTGACTCGGTCCTGGGCATCAACCCCTATGTGAACGTCGTTCTCCACGAGGGCCGGCTCGAGGCCGACAACGTCATGGAGATCTTCTCCCAGTACGACCTGATCGTGGACGGGACGGACAACTTCGCCACCCGCTACCTGGTCAACGACGCCTGTGTGCTGCTGAACAAGCCGTACGTCTGGGGCTCGATCTACCGCTTCGACGGCCAGGCGTCCGTCTTCTGGAGCGAGCACGGCCCCTGCTACCGCTGCCTCTACCCCGAGCCCCCGCCGCCCGGCATGGTCCCCTCGTGCGCCGAGGGCGGCGTCCTGGGCGTGCTGTGCGCCTCGATCGGCTCGATCCAGGTCAACGAGGCGATCAAGCTGCTGGCCGGCATCGGCGACCCGCTGGTCGGCCGGCTGATGATCTACGACGCCCTGGAGATGTCCTACCGCCAGGTGAAGGTCCGCAAGGACCCCGACTGCGCGGTCTGCGGCCCGAACCCCACCGTCACCGAGCTCATCGACTACGAGGCCTTCTGCGGCGTCGTCTCCGACGAGGCGCAGGCGGCGGCGGCCGGCTCGACCATCACTCCCAAGCAGCTCAAGGAGTGGATGGACGACGGCGAGAACATCGACATCATCGACGTCCGCGAGCCCAACGAGTACGAGATCGTCTCGATCCCCGGCGCCCGGCTGATCCCGAAGAACGAGTTCCTCATGGGCGACGCCCTGCAGGGGCTGCCGCAGGACAAGAAGATCGTCCTGCACTGCAAGACGGGTGTCCGCTCGGCGGAGGTGCTGGCCGTGCTGAAGTCGGCCGGGTTCTCCGACGCGGTGCACGTCGGCGGCGGCGTGATCGGCTGGGTCCACCAGATCGAGCCGCAGAAGCCCGTGTACTGAGGCCCGCGGGCTCCCGGGGACCCGGGAGCCGTGCCCGCTCTCCACCGCCCCCGCTCGCCTCGCGAGCGGGGGCGGTTCCCGTCTCACGGGCAGGTCGTGCCGTCCTTCGGCACCCTTCCCTCCAGGAAGTCGGCGTCCACGGCCTTCGTCGCGCACTCGTCGACGCCGTACGTGCCATGGCCCTCACCGGTGACCGTCAGACGGACGCCGACGCCCTTGCCGAGCTTCTCGGCCATCCTCTCGGCGCCCGCCACCGGCGTCGCCGGGTCGCCCGTGTTGCCGACCACCAGGATCGGCGCGGAGCCCTCGGCGCCCACCTCGGGCGTCTTCCACCGGCCCTTGACCGGCCAGTCCGTGCACGCCAGCAGCGACCAGGCGGCGGACTCGCCGAAGACGGGCGAGGCCGCGCGGAACTCCGGTAGGCGCCGCCGGACGTCCTCCACGGTGTAGCGCTGCTCGGCGTCCGCGCACGAGATGGCCCGGTTGGCGGCCTGGAGGTTGCTGTAGCGGCCGTCGGGGGAGCGGCCGCTCAGCGAGTCGAAGAGCAGCAGCAGGGTGTTGCCGGTGCGCTTGCCGATGGCCTCCTGGAGGCCGGCCGTCAGGTACTTCCAGGTGTCCTTGGAGTAGAGCGCCGCCGCGATGCCGTTGACCGCCTCGTCCTGCGTGAGCTTGCGGCCCTGGGCGGTGGGCAGCGGGGTCGCGTCGAGGTTCTTCAGCAGCGTGGTGATCTCGTCCCGCGACGGGCAGCGGCCCCCCGCCGCGCCGCCCGCGCCCTTGGAGGCGCAGTCCTTGAGGTAGTCGTCCAGGGCGAGTTGGAAGCCCTTGGTCTGGCCGAGGTTGCCCTGCACGGGGTCCTGGGTGGGGTCCACGACGGCGTCGAGGACCGTGCGGCCGACGTGCTTCGGGTACAGGTGGGCGTACACCGCGCCCAGTTCGGTGCCGTAGGAGATGCCGAAGTAGTGCAGCTTCTCCTCGCCCAGCGCGGCCCTGATCAGGTCGAGGTCACGGGCGGCGCTGACGGTGTCCACGTGCGGCAGGACCTTGGCGGAGTTCTTGGCGCAGGCGTCGACGTACGCCTTGTTCGAGGCGAGGGTCGCGCGGAGCTCGGCGTCGTCGTCGGGCGTGCCGTCGAGCTGGAAGGCGTCGTCCAGCTCCTTGTCGCTCTGGCAGCGCACGCCCGCGCTCTCCCCGACGCCCCGGGGATCGAAGCTCACCAGGTCGAAGCGGCCGCGCAGGGTGGAGTACGTGTCGGCCAGGCCCGGCAGGGTCGCCACGCCGGAGCCGCCGGGTCCGCCGAAGTTGAAGACGAGCGAGCCGATGCGGCGGGAGCCGTCGGTCGCCCTGGCCCGGATCAGCGCGAGCTCGATCTTCTCGCCGTCCGGCTTCGCGTGGTCCAGCGGGACGGGCAGCTTCGCGCACTCCCACCCCTTGCCGGGCGCCTTGCCGCCGCCCTGGGCGGCGGTGGGGGCGGAGCAGCGGCTCCAGCGGAGCGGGGCGGCGGAGGACCGGCCCTTGTCGTCGGTGGCGCTCGGGCCGTCGGCGCCGGGCTGCGCGTCGCCGCCGCAGCCGGTCGCGGTGAGGGCGATCGCCAGGGCGGCGGAAGCGAGGGCGAGGGCCCTTGGCCGTGTGGGACTCATTCCATCGACTCTACGGAGGAATCGGGCCGCCGGGCGTCCCCCGCCCCCGGCGTACGGTCGCCGTCAGAGGGAGCGCGGGGGCGTACGCCTCCTTCGCGCTCGTCGCGGCCGTGGGCGTCGGCGAGGGCGGCGACGGTGGGCCGGGGGCCGGCGGGGTCGGCGCCGGGAGCGGGGCGGGCACCGTCGCCTCCGTGGTCGCGGCCGTCGTGCCGGGCGTGTCCTGGTGGTCCGGCTGCTCCAGGGGGCTCGACTGCGTCTGCCAGAGCGAGACCAGGGCGGCCAGCAGGGCCGCGACGGCCAGCGAGCCCGTGAGCAGCCGGGCCCGCCGTTCCTCCCGGTCGCCCCTGGGGTGCCCGTACCCGTCCCCGTCGCCGTCGCCGTGCTCGGTGGTCCGGGACATCGCTTCCCTCCCCTCGCCGCCGCCCGCTCGGCGGTGACCGGTGCGTCGTTCCCTGCGGAACTCGCGTGCGGGAGATGGTAGTGCGGGCCACTGACATTCGAGCGGGCGGAGTTCGTCCTACCGGTGTGATGTGCTAATGGGTGCTATCGGTCCTATCGGTGCTATGACCACACCTATGTGTACACCTATGAACACACCTTATTGGGTCCTGGAACGGTGCCTTCCAAGAGGTATGCGTCGACTGCGGACTTCACACAGGCATTGCCGCTGTCGTACGCCCCATGGCCTTCGCCCCGGTACGTCATCTCCACCCCGACCCCCGGCCCGAGCTCCTGGGCCATCTTGTGCGCTCCCTCGTAAGGAGTCGCCGGGTCACCGGTGTTGCCGACGACGAGGATGGGCGCCGCGCCCTTCGCGCTCACATCGGGCGTCAGCCATTCGCCCTTTACGGGCCAACCGGTGCACTGCAGCAGGCTCCACGCCATGAAGTCGCCGAAGACCGGCGACGCCTTGCGGAACTCCGCCTCCTTCTGCCGGGCCTGCTCGGCCGTGTAGCGCTGGGCGAAGTCCGCGCAGGTGATGGCCGTGAGGGAGGCCTGCAGGGAGCTGTACTTGCCGTCCTGGCCACGGCCGTTCATGGCGTCGCCGAGCGCGAGGAGGATCTTGCCGTCGTTGTTCTCGGCGTCCTCGACGCCCTCGGTGAGGTAGTCCCAGAAGTCCTTCGAGTACAGGGACTGCGCGATGCCGCTCGTGGCGAGCGACTGCGTCAGGTCGCGGCCCTCGCCGCCGGGGACCGGCTGCTTGTCCAGGCGCGCCAGCAGGCTCGTGATCTGCTGCTCGGTGGGGCAGTTGTCGGACGTCTGCGCGCATGCCGTCATGTAGTTGCCGAGGGCCAGCTGGAAGCCGGCGGCCTGGGCGAGGGCGCTCTGCACGGGGTCGCTCGCCGGGTCCACCACTCCGTCGAACAGCGCGCGGCCGACGTTCCTGGGGAACAAGTGGGCGTAGACGCCGCCCAGTTCCGTGCCGTACGAGACGCCGAAGTAGTGCAGCTTGTCGTCGCCCAGGACCTGCCGCATCAGGTCCATGTCGCGGGCGGCGTTGGAGGTGCCGACGTACGGGAGGATCTTGCCGGAGTTCTTTCGGCAGCCCGCCGCGTACTTCTCGGTCCGCTCCACCATCGACGTCGCCTCCTGGTCGGTGGTGGGCGTGGCGTCGGAGGCGTAGTACGCGTCGAGCTCCTTGTCGCCCATGCAGGTCACGCCGCTGCTGCGGCCCACTCCGCGCGGGTCGAAGCTGACGAGGTCGTAACGGGTGCGCAGGGTGCGGTAGTCGTCGGCGAACGCGGGGAGGGTGGTGACGCCGGAGCCGCCGGGGCCGCCGAAGTTGAAGACGAGGGAGCCGATGCGGTGGGCCGGGTCGGTGGCCTTGGCGCGGATCATGGCGATGCCGATGGTCTCGCCCTGGGGGTGGGCGTAGTCGAGGGGCGCGCGCAGGGTCGCGCACTCCCAGTCGCCGCCCGGGGGGCTGCCGGCGGCTTCGCCGCCGCCCTGGCTGCGGCTGGGCGGCGGGCAGGACTTCCAGTTCAGCTTCTGGGTCGTGGAGGCGTTGGCGGTGTCCGTGTCGCTGTTCCCGTCGCCGCCGCTGCCGCCGCTGCAGCCCGCTGTCAGGGTGAGCAGTGCGGCGCAGAGCAGGGCCTTGGCTCTGGTCGCCCATGCGGATCTGGACACGGCTCCATCCTCCGGGCGGGGTGGGAGGGGCGCGCGTGGTGCGGTGCGTACGGGTTACCGGGGTTGGCGGCTCGTACGGCTCGTACGGCTCATCCGGGAACGAAGGTGACCTCGGTGGCCTTGATCGTCACCCAGACCGGGGTCCCCTCGGTGAGGGCGAGGTCCGCCGCCGCGGCGGGGGTGATCTCGGCCACCACGTCGGGGGTGCCGCTGATGAGCGCGCGCACCCGGCCGCCCTGGGCGGCGAGCTCGCCGACCTTGCCCTGCCAGGCGTTGCGGGCGGCGGCACCCGTGGGACGGGTGGTGTGCAGTTGGACCGCCGAGGTGGGGACCACGGCCAGGCCGTGCGGCGCGGCGGGCCGGTCGGCCGTGGTGAGTCTCGCGCCGTCGTCGAGCAGGAGGGTGCCGTCCGGTGCCGCCTCGGCCGGCCAGGCGTTGTGGCCCAGCATGCGGGCCGTCCAGGGCGAGCGCGGGTGGCGGGTCAGCTCGGCGGGCGTGGCGTACTGCGTGGTGCGGCCCTCCTCCAGCACCAGGACGTGGTCGGCCAGCGACACCGCCTCCACGGGGTCGTGGGTGACGATCAGGCAGACGCCGGGGAAGCCGGCCAGGTGCGTGCGCAGGGTGTGGCGGACGTGGGCCCGGGTGGACTGGTCCAGGGCCGCCAGCGGCTCGTCCAGCAGGAGCAGGCGGGGGCGGGACGCCAGCGCGCGGGCCAGTGCCACACGCTGGGCCTGGCCGCCGCTGAGCCGGCCGGGCCTGCGGTGGGCCAGGTGGGCCACGCCCAGGCTCTCCAGCCACCGGTGGGCCTCCTGACGGGCCCGGGCCCTGGGCGTGCCGTGGGCCCTCAGGCCGTACGCCGTGTTCCCCAGGGCCGTGAGGTGGGGGAACAGGGCGCCGTCCTGGGGCACCCAGGCGATGCCCCGGCGGTGCGGCGGGGTGGCGGACGTCTCGGTGCCGCCCAGGGTGAGGGTGGTCGCCGTGGCGCGGGTCGTCAGGCCCAGCAGGGCGCGCAGGAGCGTGGTCTTGCCCGCGCCGTTCGGGCCCACGACCGCGATCGTCGTTCCGGCCTCGGCGCGCAGCGTCGTCGCCACCGCGCCCTCCACCGTGGTGCGCAGGGGGTACGGGGTGGGAAGGGGCCGGGGCGCGGCGGGCCGTTCCGGGGCCGCGGGGTCCACGGCGGTCGCCGTCCGCGGGCCGGTGTGCTCCGCGTGCGGCCGCTCGTCACGCGCGCGTTGCGGGTTGAGCCAGCGGCCGCGCAGGGACACGAGGACCAGCGTCGCGATCAGCAGGAGGAGGAGGGAGAGGGCCGTCGCCCCCTCGGGGTCGTTCTGCAGAAGGAGGTAGACCTGCAGGGGGAGCGTCTGCGTGGTGCCGGGGAGGTTGCCCGCGAACGTGATCGTCGCGCCGAACTCGCCCAGCGCGCGGGCCCAGCAGAGCGCCGCCCCCGCCAGCAGCCCCGGCGCGACCATCGGCAGTGTGATCGTGCGGAAGACCCGCAGGGGGGACGCCCCCAGGGACGTGGCCGTCTCCTCGTAGCGGGGGTGGAGCGTGTTCAGGGCGCCTTCCAGGCTGATCACCAGGAACGGCATCGCGACGAACGCCGAGGCCACGACCGCCCCGGCCGTCGAGAACGGAAGGGTGACGCCCCACTGCTCCAGGTACGGGCCCAGGACGCCCCTCCGTCCGTAGCCCTGGAGCAGCGCCACGCCCGCGACCGTGGGCGGCAGCACCATCGGCAGCATCACCAGGCAGCGCACCAGCGCCTTGCCGAGGAACTCCGTCCTGGCCAGGAGCCATGCCAGCGGAACGCCCAGGAGGAGGGACAGCGCCAGTGCGCAGGACGACACCAGGAGGCTGAGCTTCAGCGCCTGTGTCGTCTGGGGCGCTGTCAGGTGGGCGGGGAGCGCGGCCCATGGGGTGCGGGCCAGGATGCCTGTCAGGGGAAGGAGGAGGAACGCCACCGCCAGGGCGGCCGGTGCCGCCAGCGTCAGGGGAGCGCGCGCCCTCATGGCTGCTGGAAGCCCGCCGCCCCGAGGATCTTCCGGGCCTCCGGGCCGCTCAGCCAGGTGACGAAGTCGTTCGCCTCCTCGGCGTGCACCGCGTTCTTGAGCGTCGCCGCCGGGTACGACGCCACCGCGTTCTGCGCGTCGGGGATCGTCACCGTCGCGACCTTGTTCTTCGCCGTCGAGGCGTCGGTGACGTAGACGATTCCGGCGTCCGCCTCGCCGAGGGCGACCTTGCTCAGCACCGCGCGGACGTTCGGCTCCTGGGAGGCGGGCTTGACCGTGACGTGCTGCTGGTCGAGGACCTTCTTGCTGTAGCGGCCCACCGGCACCTCGGGGGCGGCCAGGACGACCTTGAGGTCCGGCTTGGAGAGGTCGGACAGCTCCTTGACGTTCTTGGGGTTGCCCGGGGCCGTCGCGATCGTCAGGCGGTTCTTGGCGATCGTGTGCGGGGCGTTCGCCTGCTGGGCGAGGCCCTCCATCGTCTTGGTGTCGGCCGTCACCAGGGCGTCCGCCGGGACGCCCTGCCGGACCTGGGACGCCAGCTCCTGGGAGCCCGCGAAGGAGAAGGTGAGCTTGATGTCCGGGTGGGCCTTCTCATAGGCCGCGCCCGCCTCCTTGAAGACGTCCGTCAGGGAGGCCGCCGCCAGGACGGTGACGGTGGTCCGCTTCTTGGCGTCGTCGTGCTTCGCCTCGCCGCCGCAGGCCGCCACGAGCGGGACGAGGAGGGCGGCCACCAGGGCGGTACGGGTGAGGGTGCGGGGCATGTCGTCTCCTGGTCAGCCGCGGTCGATGTGCACGTTGGTGGCCTTCACCCGGGCCACGGCCTCCATGCCGACGGCCAGGCCCAGCTCCTCGACGGCCTCCCGGGTGAGGAGGGAGACCAGGCGGTGCGGGCCGGCCTGGATCTCCACCTGGGCGGCCACGTCGCCCAGCTTGACCGCCGTGATGATGCCCGGGAAGGCGTTGCGGGCCGTGGTGTACGGCTCGTCGGCCTCGCTCGCCTCGGCCGCCAGCGTCACCGAGAACGCCGCCAGGTCCGGGCCCTCGATCAGGCGCTTGCCCGCCTCGTCCCGGCGGGTGGGGATCCGGCCGGCGTCGGCCCAGCGCCGCACGGTGTCCGGGCTGACGCTGAGCAGACGGGCAGCCTGCCCGATGGTGTACGACCGCATGTGCGGCACCGTATGGCGTCGCAGGTCGCAGATGCAAGGCTGATCTAGATGGAGCCCTTGCGGGTGAGATGGCTGAAGGATGCCCAGCCGGGGAGCACCGGGAGCCACAGGGTCATCAGGCGGAAGAGGAGCACCGCCGGTGCCGCCTGCTCCGCGGGCAGGCCCGCGAAGGTCAGGGCGCCGGTCAGGGCGAACTCCACCGCGCCCACGCCGCCCGGGGTCGGCGCCGCCGAGCCCAGGGCGTTGGCGGTCAGGAAGACCACGGCGATGCTGGCGTAGCTGAGCTCGCCGCCGAAGGCGCGGATCGAGGCGTCGAGGCACATCACGTTGGCCGCGGTCAGCATCAGCATGCCGCCGATGCCGAAGAGGAGCTTCTGCGGCCGCTGGAGCACGTCCAGCATGCGGGGCACCACGCCGGCGAACAGCGACCGCAGGCGGGTCGAGACGAACTTCCGCAGGACCGGGATCGCGGCGACGACCAGCACCAGGACGGCCGCGGTGAGGAGGCCGCCGATCACGGTGCGGGACGGGCCGAGGGTGGAGCTGCGCTCGGTTCCGGTGACGTAGCCGAAGGACAGCAGCAGCATGATGTGGCAGGCCAGGCTGAAGAGCTGGGACGCCCCCACGCTCGCCACGGCCAGTCCGGGGCGGACGCCCTCGCGCTGCAGGAAGCGGGTGTTCAGGGCCACGCCGCCGACGGCGGCCGGTGCCACGAGCTTCACGAACGAGCCCGCGACCTGCGCGAGGACCGTACGGGCGAAGGGCACCTTCTCGGGGACGAAGCCCAGCAGGCTCATCGCGGCGGCGACGTAGGTCAGCACCTGGAAGGCGACCGCGACCGCCACCCAGGCCCAGTTGGCCTTGTCGACGAGGTCGCCGAACTTGATGTGCGTGAGCTGGGAGAGGAGGAAGTAGGCGGCGAACGCTCCGGCCACGAAGCTGATGAGGGTGCGCGGCTTGACGCGTTCGAGGCGCACGGGCTCTATCGGGGCCTGGGGGCGGATCAGGAGCACCTGTCGGCGGATCTGCGCGAGCAGGTCCTCCTCGCGGGCCTCCTCGAGGGCCTCGCCCATGGCCTTCTTCTCGGCCTGCCGCTCGGCCTTGAGCGCCTTGCGGCTGACCTCGTCGGAGCGCGCCTCCTTGGCCAGGCCGGCCGCCTCGAGGACCTTCTCGCGCTCGCGCTGGGCGCGCTCCCGGGCGAGCTGGCGCAGGGTCGCGCGGCTGATCCGGGTGAGGGCGAGCGGCTGGAGCAGGGGGAGGCTGTCGGCGACGGCGTCGGGGCCGAGGACGGCCACGCCGGTGGCCACGGCCCGTTCGGCGCCGACGCGCAGGCCGAGGGTGACGAGGAGCTGGGCGACGTCCATGCGCAGGACCAGGTCGCCGGCGGCGATCTCGCCGCCGCGCAGGTCGGTCAGGACGACATTGCCGGAACGATCCACCAGCAGGGCGTCGCCGTCGAGTCTGCGGTGGGCGATCCGGCGGGACTGCAGGGCCCGCACCTGGCGCCAGGCGCCGGCCAGGAGCTCGTCGGTGATCTCCTCGGTGGGCAGGGCGTCGAGCGTGCGGCCGCCGACGTGCTCGTAGACGAGCATGACGGCGTCCGGGCCGAGCTCGGAGGTGGCGATGAGCTTGGGCGCGTTGGCCCCGGCGGCGATGGCCGCGTAGGCGAGCAGCGCCTCCTGCTCGAGGGCCTGGCGCAGGGACAGCAGGCTGCGCCGCTGGATGATGCCGCGCAGCGCCAGGCGCTGCCAGACGCGGTAGAAGAAGCCCTGCGCCTGCTGTTCGCGGTCGACGACCGTGACGTCGAGGGGCGGGCCGTCCTCCAGCGTGACGATGTAGCGGCGGCCCCGGTCCTGGGACGGCGAGGGCTCGGTGTCGGTGGTGTCCTCCGCGCGGAGGGCGGAGACGGGCTTGAAGCCGACGCGGCGCAGGCCCGCCAGGAGGTGCTGGCCGGTGGGGCGCACATTGGGGGAGCCGACGGCGTAGAGGGTGCCGTAGGCGACGGTCCAGCCGATCAGGACGGTGATGGCGATGGAGAACGGCGTGGTGTAGCCGTTGACCAGCACCGCGAAGGCGTCCAGGAGGAGCACGGCCCACATGGCCACGCGCCAGCGGGGCCGGCGGGACATGCCGACGGCCGTCATATAGGCGATCACGGGGGCCAGATAGCCGTGCACCGGGTCGGTGAGGCCGCCAGCGGGCGAGGTCTGGGTGAGCGCGGCGCGGATGGACTCGGGCGCGGCCTCGGCCACCCACAGGGCGGTGGCCAGGGAGACGCCGTGGGCCAGCACGGCGGCCAGGACGCCGTCGGCGATGCGCAGGCCGTCGCGTTTGATCAGCCGCTCGATGGCGAAGGCCACCGGGACGATGAAGATCGCGACGTTGGCGGCGAGCCCGGCGAAGCTCGCCAGCAGCTGGGGCGCCTTGCCGGTGCTCTCGCTGACGTCCTGCGCCAGGCCGGTGGTGGTGGCGTGGGCGAAGGCCGCGAGGGCGAGCACGAGGGCGATGCCCACGATGCCCAGGAACAGCCGTACGAGGTCGGCCGGGCGGTGGACGCGGGCGGGGAGCAGGGGCTCGTCGCCGGAGACCTTGTCGATGTGGACCTCGCCGCCTTCGCACGTGAACCTGCCGGGGTCCTCCGGCTCACCGTCGCAGGGCAGCACCTCGGGGGCGCGGGCCTCGTCCGGAGGCTGCGCGCCCTGCTGCTCGTTGGTCTCTTCTCGGTCTCGTATCACCAGTCACCGCCCGGAAGATGGTGGCATGACCCGGCCGGGCAAGGGGGTATCAGGGTGCATTTCGGGGGCGCGGACTCCGGATCGTACGCCCTGTAGTGCCGGGACGCACTCTGGGTGATCTTGTGGAATGTCCGGCTCCGGTCGGTGCGGAGGGTGCTGTCGGTGGTCTGCGGCAGTATGGACCGGTGACCGACCTTCCCGAATACACCGAGCTCCCCGAATACGCGGAGCGGGTGCTGGCCGTAGCGGACCTGATCCCGCCCGGGAGGGTGATGACCTACGGGGACGTCGCCGAATGGCTCGGCGAGGGAGGCCCCCGCCAGGTGGGCCGCGTCATGGCGCTCCACGGCGCCGCCGTCTGCTGGTGGCGCGTCGTCCGCGCCGACGGCGTCCTGCTGCCCGGCCATGAGCTGCGCGCCCTCGAGCACTACCGCGCGGAGGGCACCCCGCTGCGGGAGGCCGGCCGGTCCGCCGACGGGCACGTGCCCCGCCTGGCCCTCGCCCGGGCCCGCTGGGACGGCTCCGGTGTGACTCCGCCCACCTGACGGCCGCCGCCGCCCTAGGGCCCCGCACCCGTACTCCCCAGGCATTACCCGAACGGATGAGGCTGCCGGAGAGCCACGGCGACTCCCGGGACGCCCTGCGCCCCACCCTCCTCCTGGCGTAGCGTCGGGGACCGCCCTTCGGCTCAGCACGGACGGCCGCACGACACCCCGCACCCCCACCAGGACCGGCAAACCACGTGAGCTCCTCTCCGCCCTCCCGCCCCGCCGCGGGCGCGTACCGTCTCGTACGCACCCCACCGGGGCCGGTGGTTCCTCCTGAGCTGGACGCGGCCCAGCGCGCGGTGGTTGAGCACCGCCGGGGCCCGCTGCTGGTGCTGGCGGGACCGGGCACGGGCAAGACCACGACGCTCGTCGAGGCGGTCGCGGAACGGGTGCGCCGCGGCACCGACCCCGAGCGCGTCCTGGTCCTGACCTTCAGCCGCAAGGCGGCGGTCGAGCTGCGCGACCGGATGGCGGCCCGGCTGGGCGGCGCCCACGGCCCGCAGGCGACCACCTTCCACTCGTACTGCTACGCGCTCGTGCGCGCCCACCAGGACGTCGGCCTCTTCGCCGAACCGCTGCGCCTGCTGTCCGGCCCCGAGCAGGACGTCATGGTGCGCGAGCTGCTCGCCGGCGAGGTCGAGCTCGGCCGGCAGGGCCGCGGCCGGGTGCGCTGGCCCGACGACCTGCGGGCCTGCCTGACCACCCGCGGCTTCGCCGACGAGGTGCGGGCCGTGCTCGCCCGCAGCCGCGAGCTGGGCCTGGGGGAACGCCACCTCGGCGACTTCGCCCGCCGCATCGGCCGCCCCGACTGGAGCGCGGCCGCCTCCTTCATGGCCGAGTACCTGGACGTGCTCGACATGCGGGGCGTCCTCGACTACGCCGAACTGGTGCACCGCGCCGTGCTGCTCGCCGAGCACGAGGACGTCGCCGCCGAGCTGGGGCGGCGCTACGACGCCGTCTTCGTCGACGAGTACCAGGACACCGACGCCGCCCAGGTGCGCCTGCTGCGCGCGTTGGCCGGCGGCGGCCGCACCCTGGTCGCCTTCGGCGACCCCGACCAGTCCATCTACGCCTTCCGGGGCGCCGACGTGAACGGCATCCTGGACTTCCCGCAGGCCTTCCCCGGGCCCGACGGCTCGGCCGCGCCGGTACGGGTCCTGACCACCTCGCGCCGCTCCGGCGCCGCCCTGCTCGCCGCGACCCGGCTGCTCACCCAGCGCATGCCGCTCACCCGCCTGCCGGCCGACGCCGTCCGCGCGCACCGCGAGCTCACGGCCGTACGGGGCGGCGGCCGCGTCGAGGCGTACACCTTCCCGACCCCGAGCGCCGAGACCGACAACATCGCCGACGTCCTGCGCCGCGCCCACCTCGAGGACGGCGTCCCCTGGCACGAGATGGCCGTCCTGGTCCGTGCCGGCTCCCGCTCGATACCGGGCCTGCGCCGCGCCCTGACCGGCGCGGGCGTCCCCGTCGAGATCGACGGCGACGACCTGCCCCTGCGCCACGAACCGGCGGTGGCCCCCCTCCTGACGGCCCTGCGGGCCGTGGCGGAGGCGGCGGGCACGCCGCGGGACGAGCCCTGGCTGGACGCCGAGACCGCGCTCACCCTCCTCACCTCGCCGCTGGGCGGCATGGACGGCACCGACCTGCGCCGGCTGGGCCGCGCCCTGCGCGAGGAGGAACGGGCCGCGGGCGAGGCCGTCCCCCGCCCGTCGGACACCCTCATCGCCGAGGCCCTGGCACAGCCCGCGCGCCTGGTCGCGCACGACCCGGCGTACGCGCGCGGCGCCCAGCGCCTCGGCGCACTCCTGCACACCGCCCGCGCGCTCCTCGCCGACGGCGGCACCGCCGAAGAGGCCCTGTGGGCGCTGTGGGACGGCACCCCCTGGCCCGGCCGCCTGCAGCGCGCCGCCCACCGCGGCGGCGCCGCCGGCCGCAACGCCGACCGCGACCTGGACGCCGTGTGCGCCCTCTTCGAGACCGCCGCCCGCGCCGAGGAGCGCACCGGCGGCCGCGGCGCCCTGAACTTCCTCGACGAGCTCGACGCCCAGGACATCGCCGCCGACACCCTCACCCGCCGGCCCGTGCGCCCCGACGCCGTACGGCTGATGACCGCCCACCGCTCCAAGGGCCTCCAGTGGCGGCTCGTGGTCGTCGCCGGCGTCCAGGAGGGCCTGTGGCCCGACCTGCGCCGCCGCGGCTCGCTGCTCGAGGCCGACCGCATCGGCCGCGACGGCCTCGCCGAGCCGCTGAGCCCCAAGGCGCTCCTCGCCGAGGAGCGCCGGCTGTTCTACGTGGCCGCCACGCGCGCCCGCGAGCGGCTCGTGGTCACCGCCGTCAAGGCGGCCGCCGAGGACGGCGACCAGCCCTCCCGCTTCCTGGCCGAACTCGGCGCCCAGCCCGTCGACGTCACCCAGCGCCCCCGCCGCCCCCTGGCCGTCGCCGCGCTCGTCGCCGAACTGCGCGCCACCACCGTCGACCCCGCCGCCTCGGACACCCTGCGGGCCGCCGCCGCCGAGCGGCTCGCCCACCTGGCCGCGCTGCGCGACGAGGAGGGCATGCCGCTGGTCCCCGCCGCCCACCCCGACCGCTGGTGGGGACTGGCCGAGCCGACCCACACCCCGGCACCGCTGCGCGACCCCGAGGACCCGCTCGCGCTCTCGGGCTCCGCCCTGGGACAGCTGACCGACGGCGGCTGCTCGCTGCAGTGGTTCCTCGGCCGCGAGGTGAAGGCGGACGCCCCCGCCACCGCCGCCCAGGGCTTCGGCAACGTCGTCCACGTCCTCGCCGACGAGGTCGCCTCCGGGCGCACCCCGGCGGACCTCGCCGTCCTGATGGAGCGGCTGGAATCCGTCTGGGACTCGCTCGCCTTCGACGCGCCCTGGAAGTCCCAGCAGGAGAAGGAGAACGCCCGCGCCGCCCTCGAGCGCTTCCTGCGCTGGCACGTCATGGAGCGCGGCCGGGCCGCCGTGGCCACCGAGCACCCCTTCGACGTGACGCTCAAGGCCCAGCAGTACCTGGTCCGCATCCGCGGCTCCATGGACCGCGTGGAGCGGGACGCCGAGGGCCGCGCGTACGTCGTCGACTTCAAGACCGGCAAGGGCGCGGTCTCCGCGAACGACGTCGAGCGCCACCCCCAGCTGGCCGTCTACCAGCTCGCCGTCGAGGAGGGCGCCGTGGACGGCCTCTTCGACGGCGAGCGCCCGCGCGCCGGCGGCGCCGAGCTCGTCCAGCTGCGCCAGGGCGCGAACCGCAAGGAAGGCGGCGAGGCCCTGCCCAAGGTGCAGGCGCAGCGGCCCCCGGAGGGCGAGTGGGTCGGCGAGCTCCTCGCCGAGGCCGCCGGCCGCGTCCTCGAGGAACGTTTCAGCCCCCGCCCCGGACAGCACTGCGCCCACTGTTCCTTCCGCGCCTCCTGCACGGCCCGGCCCGAGGGCCGCCAGATCGTGGAGTGAGGTGTCAGTGCCCCCCGCTAGCGTTTTCGGTGTGACCCCGCGCCTGACCGACCCCGAGCAGCTCAAGGAGCTCCTCGGCATCCCCTTCACCCCGGAGCAGACGGCCTGCATCACCGCGCCGCTCGCCCCGCAGGTCATCGTGGCCGGCGCCGGGTCCGGCAAGACCACCGTCATGGCCGCGCGCGTGGTCTGGCTCGTCGGCACCGGACAGGTCGCCCCCGAGCAGGTCCTCGGCCTGACCTTCACCAACAAGGCGGCCGGCGAGCTGGCCGAGCGCGTGCGCCGGGCCCTGGGGGAGGCCGGCATCGCCCCCGGCGAGCCGCAGGACGACGCCGCCGAGGGCGGCGAGCCCCAGATCTCCACCTACCACGCCTTCGCCGGCCGCCTGCTGAAGGAACACGGCCTGCGCATCGGCCTCGAGCCCACCGCCCGCCTCCTCGCCGACGCCACCCGCTTCCAGCTCGCCGCCCGCGTCCTGGCCGCCTCCCCGGGCCCGCACCCCGCGCTCACCCGCTCCTTCGCCGACCTGGTCGCCGACCTCCTCGCCCTCGACGGCGAGCTGTCCGAGCACCTCGTCACCCCCTCCCGGCTGCGCGCCCACGACCGTGAGCTGCTGACCGCCCTCGAAGGCGCCCGGCTCACCAACGCCGACCTGCGCAAGGTGCCCGACGCCGCCCGGGCCCGCCTGGAGCTGCTCGGCCTGGTCGAGGCGTACCGCCGCGAGAAGAACCGCCGCGACCTCCTCGACTTCGGCGACCAGATCGCCCTGTGCGCCGAGCTCGCCCGCACCCGCCCCGAGGTCGGCCGCATCCTCCGCGAGCAGTTCGCGGTCGTCCTCCTCGACGAGTACCAGGACACCTCGGTCGCCCAGCGCATCCTCCTGGCCGGCCTCTTCGGCGGCGGCACGGGCCACGCGGTGACCGCCGTCGGCGACCCCTGCCAGGCCATCTACGGCTGGCGCGGCGCGTCCGTGGCCAACCTCGACGACTTCCCCGCCCACTTCCCCCACGCCGACGGCCGCCCGGCCCGCCGCCACACCCTCAGCGAGAACCGCCGCAGCGGCGGCCGCCTCCTCGACCTCGCCAACGCCCTCGCCGCCCCCCTGCGCGAGCGCCACGCGGGCGTGGAGGCCCTGCGCCCCGCCCCGGGCGCCGAGCGCGACGGCGTGGTGCGCTGCGCCCTGCTGCCCACGCACGCCGAGGAGCTGGACTGGCTCGCGGACCGCCTCGCCCACCTGGTGCGCACCGGCACGCGCCCGGGCGACATCGCCGTCCTGTGCCGCACGGCCACGGACTTCGCCGAGATCCAGGCCGCCCTGGTCCGGCGCGAGCTGCCCGTCGAGGTCGTGGGCCTGTCCGGGCTGCTCCACCTCCCCGAGATCGCCGACCTGGTGGCGGTCTGCGAGGTCCTCCACGACCCCACCGCCAACGCCTCCCTGGTCCGCCTCCTGACCGGCCCCCGCTGGCGGATCGGCCCCCGCGACCTGGCCCTGCTGGGCCGCCGCGCCCGCACGCTGGTGCCCTACGCCGGCGCCGGCACGGACCCCGAGCGCCGCCTGGCCGAGGCGGTCGAGGGCGTGGACCCCGCCGAGGTGATCTCCCTGGCCGACGCCCTCGACACGTTCCTCGCCGCCGACGCCCCGGACGACGGCCTGCCCTTCTCGCCCGAGGCCCGGGTCCGCTTCGCCCGCCTGGCGGCCGAGCTGCGCGACCTCAGGCGCGCCCTGCCCGACCCCCTGATGGACGTGCTGCACCGCGTCCTGGCCACCACGGGCCTCGAGGTCGAGCTGGAGGCCTCCCCGCAGGCCCTGGCGGCCCGCCGCCGGGAGACCCTCAAGCAGTTCCTCGACATCGCCGCGGGGTTCGCGGCCCTGGACGGCGAGACGACGCTCCCGGCGTTCCTGGGCTTCCTGCGCACGGCGGCGCAGTACGAGAAGGGCCTGGACAGCTCGCTCCCCGGCGGCGACAACACCGTCAAGATCCTCACGGCGCACAAGTCGAAGGGCCTCGAGTGGGACGTCGTGGCCGTCCCCGGCCTGGTGGCGGACAGATTCCCGAGCACCAAGGGCGCCGACTCCTGGACCGCCCACGCCAAGGTCCTCCCGCACGTCCTGCGCGGCGACGCGGAGACCCTGCCCGGCGTGGAGACGTGGGACGGCAAGGGCCTGAAGGCGTATCAGCAGGCGATGAAGGACCACAAGGCCACCGAAGAGCTGCGCCTCGGGTACGTGACCTTCACCCGCCCCCGTTCCCTCCTGCTCGCCTCCGGCCACTGGTGGGGCCCCGCGCAGAAGAGGAAGCGCGGCCCCTCCGACTTCCTGGAGCGCCTGCGCGCGCACTGCGAGGCCGGCCACGGCGAGATCGACGCCTGGGCCCCCGTCCCGGGGGAGGACGAGACGAACCCGGCCCTGGAGGAGTCGGCGAAGGACCACGTCTGGCCGCTGCCCCTGGACCGGGCCGCCCTGGCCCGCCGCCGGGCGGCGGCGGACGCGGTGCTGGCCCGCCTGAACGACGACCGCGGGCCGGACGCGGCGAACGAGCCGGCGGACGAGCGGGCGGGCGAACCGGGAAAGGCTTCCCCCGTCCCGCCCCTCACCCCGGAGGAGGCCCGCGCCGTCGCCTCCTGGGACCGCGACCTCACCGCCCTGGCGGGCGAGCTCCGGCGCGCCCGCACCACGGTGCGCGACATCGTCGTACCCCCCGCCCTGAGCGCCTCCCAGCTGGTCCGCCTGGCCGCCGACCCGGACGGGTTCGCCCGCGACCTGGCCCGCCCCATGCCCCGCCCCCCGCAGCCCGCGGCCCGCAGGGGCACCCGCTTCCACGCCTGGGTGGAGTCCCGCTTCGAGGCCCTCCCCCTTCCCCTCCTGGGCCCCGACGAGCTCCCCGGCGGCCCCGAGGACGACCCGGAGATCGCCGACGAGCGCGACCTGGCCGCGCTGAAGGAGGCCTTCGAGCGCACCCCGTACGCCCGCCGCACGCCGTACCGCGTGGAGGTCCCCTTCCAGCTCACCCTCGCCGGCCGCATCGTCCGCGGCCGCATCGACGCGGTCTACAGGACCGGCACCGCCGGCGCGGAGACCTACGAGATCGTCGACTGGAAGACCAACCGGGCCCACGACGCCGACCCCCTCCAGCTGGCGGTCTACCGCCTGGCCTGGGCCGAGCGGCACGGCCTGCCGGTGTCCTCCGTCACGGCGGCGTTCGTCTACGTCCGCGACGGCGAGACGGTCCACCCGCCCGGTCTGCCGGACAGGGCCGGGCTGGAGCGCGTCCTCCTCGGCGACGGCGCCGCCCTCCCGGAGGAGACGGTGTGACCCCCGCGGGTGGCGGTGTGACGAAACCCGGTCCCGGTCACACCGCGTGTACGGATAGGCTCGATGTCATGAGCAACACCCCGGACAGCGCCGTCCGCACGTACATCGACGCCCATCGCGCCGCCTTCCTCGACGACCTCGCCGAGTGGCTGCGCATCCCGTCCGTGTCGGCCGACCCGGCCCGTGCGGGGGACGTGCGGCGCAGTGCGGAGTGGCTCGCGGCGAAGCTCGAGGAGACGGGCTTCCCGACGGCCGAGGTCTGGGAGACGGACGGCGCCCCGGCGGTCTTCGCCGAGTGGCCCTCCGGCGACGAGAACGCCCCCACCGTCCTGGTCTACGGCCACCACGACGTCCAGCCGGCCGCCCGCGAGGACGGCTGGCACACCGACCCGTTCGAGCCCACGACGGTCGACGGCAGGCTCTACGCGCGCGGCGCCGCCGACGACAAGGGCCAGGTGCTCTTCCACACCCTGGGCGTGCGGGCCCACCTCGCGGCCACCGGCCGCACCGCCCCCGCCGTCAACCTCAAGCTCCTGATCGAGGGCGAGGAGGAGTCCGGCTCGCCGAGCTTCCCCGCCCTGATCAAGGCCCGCGCCGACCGCCTGGCCTGCGACGCCGTGATCGTCTCGGACACCGGCATGTGGTCCGAGGACACCCCGACGGTCTGCACGGGCATGCGCGGCCTCACCGACTGCCAGATCGACCTCCACGGCCCGGACCAGGACATCCACTCCGGCTCGTTCGGCGGCGCCGTGCCCAACCCCGCGCTCGAGGCGGCGCGCCTGGCCGCCGCGCTGCACGACGAGAACCGCCGCGTCGCCGTCCCCGGCTTCTACGACGGCATCGTCGAGCTGACCGACGCCGAGCGCGAGCTCTTCGCGGAACTCCCGTTCGACGAGGAGCGCTGGCTGCGCACGGCCCACTCGCACGGCGCGCTCGGCGAGGACGGCTACAGCACGCTCGAGCGGATCTGGGCCCGCCCGACGGCCGAGGTCAACGGCCTGGGCGGCGGCTACCAAGGCCCCGGCGGCAAGACGATCGTGCCCTCGTCCGCCCAGCTCAAGCTCTCCTTCCGGCTCGTCGCCGGCCAGGACGCGGACCGCATCCAGCAGGACGTCCGCGACTGGGTGGCGGCCCGCCTGCCGGAGGGCATCCGGCACGAGGTGACGTTCTGGGGCGCGACCCGCCCCTGCCTCACCCCCCTCGACCACCCGTACCTGCGCTCGGTCGTGCGGGCCATGGGCCGCGCCTTCGGGCAGAAGATCCGCTTCACGCGCGAGGGCGGCTCCGGCCCCGCCGCCGACCTGCAGGACGTCCTCGGCGTCCCGGTGCTGTTCCTGGGCATCTCGGTGCCCTCGGACGGCTGGCACGCGCCGAACGAGAAGGTCGAGCTGGACCTGCTCATGAAGGGCGTGGAGACCGCCGCGTACCTGTGGGGCGACCTCGCCGGGAACGCTCCCGCCCGCTAGCACGCGAAGTACGCGCCGGCGGGCCCGCGTGCGCGCCGGCAGGCAGAGGCAAGACACCATTCCGTAGGGGGAGTTGGAAGCAGCCGTGACCACCTGGACCGAATACGCGGCCGAACGGCCGATCACGCTCAGCGGTGCGAGCGGCATCGACCGCGCCGCGCACCACCGCCTCGACGAGGCCTGGCTCTCCGCGGCGTGGAGCCACCCCTCGACGCGGGTCTTCGTGGTCTCCGGCGGTCAGGCGCTGATCGACGACACCCCCGACGGCCGCACCGAGCTGGTGATGACGCCCGCGTTCGAGGCGCCCGTCACCGAGACCCACCGCTACTTCCTCGGCGAGGACGAGGACGGCGTCGCGTACTTCGCCCTGCAGAAGGACGCCCTGCCCGGCCGCATGGACCAGTCGGCGCGCCCGGCGGGCCTGCGCGAGGCGGGCCTGCTGCTGTCCCCGCGCGACGCGGGCCTGCTCGTGCACGCCGTCGCCCTGGAGAACTGGCAGCGGCTGCACCGCTTCTGCTCGCGCTGCGGCGAGCGCACGGTCATCGCGGCGGCGGGCCACATCCGCCGCTGCCCGGCCTGCGGCGCCGAGCACTACCCCCGCACCGACCCGGCCGTGATCATGCTGGTGACGGACGACCGGGACCGCGCGCTGCTGGGCCGCCAGATGCACTGGCCGGAGGGCCGCTTCTCGACGCTCGCGGGCTTCGTGGAGCCGGGCGAGTCCATCGAGCAGGCGGTGCGCCGCGAGGTGGCCGAGGAGGCGGGCGTGACCGTCGGCGACGTGGAGTACGTCGCCAGTCAGCCCTGGCCCTTCCCGTCCAGCCTGATGCTGGGCTTCATGGCACGCGCCACGTCCGCGGACATCCAGGTGGACGGCGAGGAGATCCACGAGGCGCGCTGGTTCTCGCGCGACGAGCTGCGGGCCGCGTTCAAGACCGGGGAGGTCCTGCCTCCCACCGGCATCTCGATCGCGGCCCGCCTGATCGAACTCTGGTACGGCGAACCCCTGCCGTAGCGGGAGCTCAGACCCCGATCTTGGCCTTCACCTGGGCCAGCGAGGGGTTGGTGAGCGTGGAGCCGTCCGAGAAGAGAACGGTGGGAACCGTCTGGTTTCCACCGTTCGCCTTCTCCACGAAGGCCGCCGAGTCGGCGTCGAGCTCGATGTTGACCTCGTTGTACGTGATGCCCTCGCGGTCCATCTGGCTCTTCAGACGGCGGCAGTAGCCGCACCACGTCGTGCTGTACATCGTCACGCTGCTCGACATGCGACCCGCGCTCCTTTTCCTGGCTTTTGCTCGGTGTAATTCCGGAAGGAGAACACGCGGCCCCCCTGCCGTCATTCCCACCGGTCGTATCAGTACGACAATACGGGCCCGGCTGTGGACGACATTCCCGGTCGCCTCCGCGAACCTGGCAGCATGGCGGGGTGACAGCAGCAACGCACTCCACCCTCTTCCCCCAGGTGCCGGCCTCCGCCGACGCGGTGCTCGACGGGCTCGACCCCGAGCAGCGCGAAGTGGCCACGGCACTGAGCGGGCCGGTGTGCGTGCTGGCCGGCGCCGGTACGGGCAAGACGCGCGCGATCACCCACCGTATCGCCTACGGCGTGCGGTCCGGGGTGCTGCAGCCCGCGAGCGTGCTCGCGGTCACCTTCACCAACCGGGCGGCCGGCGAGATGCGCGGCCGGCTGCGCCAGCTCGGCGCGGGCGGCGTCCAGGCCCGTACGTTCCACTCGGCGGCCCTGCGCCAGCTGCAGTATTTCTGGCCCAAGGCCGTCGGCGGGGACATGCCCCGGCTGCTGGAGCGCAAGGTGCAGGTCGTCGCGGAGGCGGCGGCCCGCTGCCGCGTCCGCCTCGACCGCAACGAGCTGCGCGACGTGACCGGCGAGATCGAGTGGGCGAAGGTCACCCAGACCGTCCCGGAGGACTATCCGGCCGCCGCCGCCAAGTGCGGCCGGGAGGCCCCGCGCGACCCCGCCGAGATCGCCCGGGTCTACGGCATGTACGAACAGCTCAAGCGCGAGCGCGGCACGATCGACTTCGAGGACGTCCTGCTGCTGACGGTCGGCGTCCTCCAGGACCGGCACGACATCGCCGAGACCGTGCGCCGCCAGTACCAGCACTTCGTGGTCGACGAGTACCAGGACGTCAGCCCCCTGCAGCAGCGGCTGCTCGAGCTGTGGCTGGGCGACCGGGACACGCTGTGCGTCGTCGGCGACGCCAGCCAGACGATCTACTCCTTCACCGGCGCCACCCCCGACCACCTCCTCAACTTCCGCGTCCGCCATCCGAACGCCACGGTCGTCAAGCTCGTCCGGGACTACCGCTCCACCCCCCAGGTGGTGCACCTGGCCAACGGCCTGCTCTCCGCCGCCCGCGGCCGGGCCGCCGAGAGCAGGCTGGAGCTGATCTCCCAGCGCGACGCGGGCCCCGAGCCGGTCTTCGTCGAGTACGCCGACGAGCCCGCCGAGGCCGAGGGCACCGCCCGGCGCGTCAAGGACCTCATCGCCTCCGGCGTGCCCGCCAGCGAGATCGCGATCCTCTACCGCATCAACGCCCAGTCCGAGGTCTACGAGCAGGCCCTCGCCGACGTCGGCGTGCCCTACCAGCTGCGCGGCGCCGAGCGGTTCTTCGAGCGGCCCGAGGTGCGCGAGGCCGGGCTGCTGCTGCGCGGCGCCGCCCGCGCCGGCCACCACTCCGACCCCCAGCTGGCCGGCGCCGAGGACGTGCCGGCCCAGGTGCGGGCCGTGCTCAGCACCCGGGGCTGGACGCCGGAGCCGCCGGCGGGTTCGGGTGCGGTGCGGGACCGCTGGGAGTCGCTGGCGGCCCTGGTGCGGCTGGCCGAGGACTTCGCGCGGGCCCGTCCCCAGGCCACGCTCTCCGACCTCGTCGCGGAGCTGGACGAGCGGGCGAGCGCCCAGCACGCGCCGACCGTCGAGGGTGTGACGCTGGCCTCACTGCACGCGGCCAAGGGTCTGGAGTGGGACGCCGTCTTCCTGGTCGGTCTGGCCGAGGGCATGATGCCGATCACCTACGCCAAGACCGACGAGCAGGTGGAGGAGGAGCGCAGGCTCCTCTATGTCGGCGTCACCCGCGCCAGGGCGCACCTCTCCCTGACCTGGGCGCTGTCCCGCACCCCCGGCGGCCGCCCCTCCCGCCGGCCCACGCGCTTCCTGAACGGGCTGCGGCCGGGCTCGGCGGCCCCCCGCCCCGGCGGGCTCTCCTCCGGTGCCGGCCCGGGCGGCCGGGGCGGCGTCGAGCGCGGCGCTGGCCGGGCGCGGCGGGGTCCGGTGCGCTGCAGGGTCTGCGGGCGGACCCTGACCGACGCCGGTGAGATCAAGCTCATGCGGTGCGAGGACTGCCCCTCGGAGCTGGACGAGGCGCTCTACGAACGCCTGCGCGACTGGCGGGCCGAGCAGGCCCGGATCCTGGGCCAGCCCGCCTTCTGCGTCTTCACCGACAAGACCCTGCTCGCGATCGCCGAGGCCGTACCGGGAACCGAACCGGAGCTGGCGAGCATCTCTGGAGTCGGAGGACGCAAGCTCGGCAGGTTCGGAGCCGACGTCCTCGCCCTGTGCGCAGGCGACGAGCCGGCCTCGGAAGACGTGTCCCAGGACACGTCCGAAGAATCTCCGGAAAAATAGTTTGCGCGCGCGGACGGCATACCCATAGCCTTCCGAGCAGGGAGACGACGGCTCTGCGGTACTACCGGGATTCGTTGGATCCGTGCTGTACTGAACCGAAGACCAGGACCGGTTTCGACCGGTCCCCGAGACGCCGAAGGGAGGCGGAGAAAATGATCAGCTTTATCGCTCGCAACAAAATGACCGATCGCCAGATCGGCTCCGCCGCCATGCTCGGCTCCTCCCTCGGCATGTTCCAGGGCACCGGTCTGTCCGGCGCCGCTCCGGCCCTGCTGGAACAGCGACCGACCAGGGCGTCCGAGGTAAAGGCAGCAGCGGTGGCACAGGCCCAGGCCTATGTCGTCGTCGCCGCGGCCAATGGCGCCGGATCCCCGAACGCACCGCAGCACCACCTTCCCAAGACGTGGGCCTTCCGTGGGCTCGAACCCTGGAGAGATCCAGCCTGATCGCGATCAGGTCGGCACCTTCCAGGGCCGCGGAACCCACACCGGGATCCGCGGCCCTTTTGTTTGCCCCCAAGCCCGGGGAAAACCAGCCCGGCCACCAGCCGGAACAACAGACGAGGAAATGGACACCGTGCAACTCAAGGCGCACACCCCGTCAGTAGCGACCGACCTGATCCCGCCGCCTGTCCCCACGGAGGACACCTTGACCCCCCTCACCTCACTGACCACCCTCACCGACCTCGACGACGCCATCGAGAACCTGGGTGGCTCGGTGCCCTGCCGCAGCTATGACCCCGAGGTCTTCTTCGCCGAGTCCCCGGCCGACGTGGAGTACGCCAAGTCGCTCTGCCAGACCTGCCCGCTGGTCGCGGCCTGCCTGGCCGGTGCCAAGGACCGCCGCGAGCCCTGGGGCGTCTGGGGCGGCGAGCTCTTCGTCCAGGGCGTGGTCGTGGCCCGCAAGCGTCCGCGTGGTCGCCCGCGCAAGAACCCGGTCACCGCATGAGCACCGCCGGCACCATCGACCGCCCCACGACGTACGACCCCACGAAGCAGGACCCGATCATGCGGCACCCGTCCGAGCCATTCGGCTCCCACGCCCCCCGTCACACCTCCGCGATCGAGTCGCGGCAGAACAGGAACCTCGAAATGCAACTCATCCCAGAAGCCATGGCCCGGGCCCATATGCAAGATCGACTGCGCGAGGCGGAGTCCCAACGGACCGCCCTGCGGCTGGTCGCCGCCCGCCGCATGCAGCGCCGCGCCGAGCGCGCCTCGCTGCGGGCCCGCCGAGCCCTGGCCATGGCCGTCATGCAGTGAACCGCCCCGGGGCCGGTCCGAACGGACCGGCCCCGCGCCGCGTTCGGGTGCGTCATCCGCACCCGGCCCGCTCCCGGGGATATCGTCTGGGAGTGGACCGGAAGACGCATAAGCCAGTGCAGTTGAACCCTGAGGCCACCGAGACCCCCGAGCCCGTCGCCTGCGCTCGTTGCGGCACCGAGGCCCCCGGGGGCACGCCGCCCCCGACCTGGATCTGCTCCGTCGAGAACGGCAGCCGCCGGTACTTCTGCGACGACTGCTCCCGCGCCAACCTCAGATCGATCGAGGGCAGACTCGACTCGTCCTGGTGGTGAGCGGGCCCGGTGGTGAGCGGGCCTGGTGGTGAGGGAGCCCGGTGGTGAACGGGCGCCCCGGCGCCGTCAGGCGGGGGTGTCCTGACTCCGGCTCTCCGCCGCGAACCCGGGCACCCAGGCCTCCATCTCCTCCCGCAGCCGCACCGTGGCACCCAGCTGGCACAGCACCCCTATGGTGCTCATCGTCACCCGGTGGATCAGCAGATACGCCGGAGGAAGGTTGAGCTGCCGGGCCAGCTGGTACGCGGGGGAGCGGGGGTCGGCGATCCGCGTCGCCTGGGCGCGCATCCAGTCCCGGGTGAAGGTGAACTCCGCCACCTGCGCCGGCTCGATGATCGGCAGCAGATAGTCCAGCACCGCCCCCGGGTCGAGCTCGATCTCCGGCTTGACGAAGCCCTCATCGCGCAGCAGTTCGTGGACCGCGTCCGCCTCGCCGTCCAGCGTGAGCCGCAGCGCAGTCCCGATCTCCACGGGCAGCCCCTGCGGCAGCCGGTCGACGGTGCCGAAGTCCAGCACCCCCAGGCGCCACTTCTCCGGCGGCCCGTCGGGGGCGTCCCCGGTCAGCAGGCGGAAGTTGCCAGGGTGCGGGTCCGCGTGCAGCAGCCCCGTACGGGCCGCGCCGGAGAAGAGGAAGCGCGCCAGCAACTGCCCGGCCCGGTCCCGCTGCTCCTGTGTGCCGTTCGTGATCACCTCGGACAGCGGCACCCCTTCCAGCCACTCCGTCACCAGCACCTGATCGCTCTGGTGCACCACGTCCGGCACGGTCACATCGCCGTCGCCGGCGAACTCCCGTGCGTGCGCCGCCTGGGCCCGCGCCTCCAGCTCGTAGTCCAGCTCCTCCGACACCCGGTCGCGCAGCTCGGTGATCAGCGGCTTGATGTCCATCCCGGGCACCAGCGGCCCCAGCAGCTTGGCGAACCGCCCCAGCTGCGTCAGATCGGAGAGCAACGCCTCACCGGCCCCCGGATACTGGACCTTGACCGCGACCTCGCGCCCGTCGTGCCAGACCGCCCGGTGGACCTGTCCGATCGACGCCGCGGCCGCCGGCCGGTCCTCGAACTCCTCGAACAGCTCCCGCCAGTCCGGCCCCAGCCGCTGGGCGAGCGCCGCGTGCACCGACTTCGTCGGCATCGGCGGCGCGGCCTCCTGAAGCTTCGTCAGCGCCGCCCGGTAGGGGCCGGCGACCTGCTCGGGCAGGGCCGACTCGAAGACGGACAGCGCCTGACCGAGCTTCATGGCGCCGCCCTTGAGCTGGCCGAGGGTCGCGAAGAGCTGCTCGGCGGTGCGCTGCTGCAGCTCCGCGGCGATGATCTCCGCCGGCCGTCCGCCGATGCGCTTCCCCAGCCCGAGCGCCGTGCGCCCCGCGAAGCCCAAGGGCAGCGCGGCCAACTTGACGGTACGGGTGACCGCCTTGCGGGGTAGATCAGACATGCGCCCCTCCAACTAGCTGAACAGCCACGCCGCGGACGGCGGTTACCGGGTCATTGTCCCGTGCGGGACCGCGCGGACCCGGCGTTCTCCGGTCGCCCGGAGTCCGCCGCGCCGCACGGGCACCGCGGATGCGGCTCCACGGGCCGGGGGGACCAGGAGGGCCCCGGCAGGGCCAGCTCCAGCCGTTCCCCCGCGCCCGACGTGGACCCACCGTCGAGAAAGGCCAGCGCCCTCGCCACGGTCAGCCCCGCCACGACCGTGGCCAGTGCCATGTCGCAAGACGGTACCCCCGGGCCGCGGCCGGATCGCCACTGGGCGAGCATCCGGGGCCACGCCGGATCCCGCTCGGCCCGCTCCAGCTCGAGGCAGCCCGCGCACGCCGACTCCCCGGGCAGCACCAGCGGCCCCACCACGCCCGTGGCTTCCAGGACGCCCGCGTACAGGTGGGGAGTCCCACAGGAGACGAGCTCCTGGGCCGCCGCGACGTCCGGCGCGTAGGCCGCGAGGCCGTCGCGGGGCGCGAACACCACCAGGGCCGGCGGGGAGCCGTCGTCGCCCGTCCCGCCGGCTCTCGCCCTCGGGCGGGGCAGCGGCGCGGCCTGACGCACCGCCTGCCGGGCCGCGGCGTCCCGCCGCTCGCCGGTCCGCTCGGCCGCCACGCCGCCGGGCGCCACGTCCCAGGGCTCGACCCGGCCCCCGTCCAGCACGTCGACCCGCCCCACCCCCGAGGCCGCCAGCAGCGCCGCGACGGCCGCCCCCACCCGCCCGGCGCCCCGCACCCGGACCCGTACGGCCTGCCGCGCCGCCATCAGCCGCATCGCGGCACCCGGCTCCGGGTGGAGCACCGACAGCGAGGCCAGGTCCGGCCGCAGCCGCTCCAGCGAACCGCCCCGGGCGCGCAGCGCGGCCGCCGCCTCCCCGCCCGTACGCGGATCGTCGAGCAGCCCGGCCACCGCCAGCCGCCGCACCAGCGCGTCCGCCCGGCCTTCCGGCAGGCCGAAGCCGGTGGCCTCCTCGCGGAGCAGGGGCATTCCGCGCGTCCCGTCGAGCAGGCCCAGGAAGCTGCCCGTCGCGGTGTCCACCGGCCCCAGGAGCACCGCGTGCGCGGGAGCGGCGCCGAACTGCACCATGTCGCGGTTGCGCCAGGCCCGGCGCAGCGCGGGCTTGACCATCGGATGCGCGGAGTCGGGGATCGTCGGCTCGGCCGGGACCGCGGGCTCCGCCGGCCGTGCGGTGTGCGGGGCGCGGACGGGCTGTGCGGCGCGGACAGGCTGTGCGGTGCGTACGTGCGGTGAGGTGCGTACGGGCTGCGTCGGCATGTGTCCCCCTCGGTCGTCCTCGGTCGTCCCCTCGGTCGGCCTTCAGCATGCCCGTCCCGCCCGGTCCCCGCGTGACGTTATCCACAGATGCGGGGTGATTGTCGTACAAGCCTGCGCCGAAGTCGGCGTTTCCCCGACAAGCGACCCGAGGGGCGGGACTTCCCGCACCGCCAGCGGGTAACGTCGGGGCCGTGCCCGTCGATCCTCTGCACAGTGCCGCACGCCCACCGCGCAGTGCCCCGAGCCCGCTCGCGGGAGGGCAGGAGACCGGCGCGGTCGAGATCCGGCGGAGCACGCGCCGTCGCAGAACGGTCTCCGCCTACCGCGAGGGCGACCGGACCGTCGTCCTCATCCCGGCCCGGATGTCGGACGCGGAGGAGAAGCGCTGGGTCCGGGTGATGCTCGACAAGCTCGCGGCGCAGGAGAGCCGCCGCATGCTCGGCGACGGCGAGCTGGCCGAGCGGGCCCGCCGCCTCTCGGAGCAGTATCTGGGCGGCCGGGCGCGCCCCGCCTCGGTCCGCTGGGTCACCAACCAGAACACCCGCTGGGGCTCGTGCACCCCCGCAGAGGGCAGCATCCGCCTCTCGCACCGCCTGCAGGGCATGCCTGAGTACGTCGTGGACTACGTATTGCTGCACGAGCTGGCGCATCTGCTGGTGCCCGGTCACGGGCCGGAGTTCTGGCGGCTGCTGGAGTCGTACCCGCGCACCGAGCGGGCCCGGGGCTACCTGGAGGGAGTGGTGGCCGCGGACCGGCTGCCCCACCTCCCGGCGGCCCGGAGCGAGTGAGCGGACCTCCCCGGAGGCACTCCCCACGGTCCCCAGCCGTTAGCCTGGCGCAACGCATTTCACCGCAGGTTCGGATGGGGGACGGTCGTCACGCATGTCCAGGGAATTCCAGCGCGGCCACAAGGCCAAGATCACTGACCTGACGGCCGGGACGGATCTGTACGTGGGTGTGCAGATCGGCGGCCCCGGCCTGAGCTTCGACATCAGCTGCTTCGGTCTGGACGCCCGGGAGCGGCTCTCCGACGACCGGTACTTCGTCTTCTTCAACCAGCCGCAGTCGCCGGAAGGCGCCATTCAGCAGCTCGGGGCGCAGGCCGGGGACACGGACTCCTTCCGAGTGACCCTCGACCGGATCCCGGCGCACATCCAGCGGCTCAGCTTCACGGCCACGCTCGACGGCGCCGGGCAGATGTCGCAGGCCGGCCCGGGCTACCTCCGCGTCGTCGCGGGTGGCGTCGAGGTGGCCCGCTACTCCTTCACCGGCGCGGAGTTCAGCACCGAGCGCGCGGTGATGCTCGGCGACTTCTACCTCAAGGACGTCTGGCGGTTCGCCGCCGTGGGCCAGGGCTTCGACGGCGGCCTGGAGGCGCTGCTGAAGCACTTCGGCGGCGAGGTGATGGAAGAGGAGGCGCCCCCGGCGCCCGACCAGGGCGCGGCCCCCGTCTTCGCGCCCCCGCAACAGGCGAGCGCGCCCCCGTCCTTCGCGCCCCCCGCCGGATCCCAGCCCGCCCAGGCGCCGGCGGCCCCGCCCGCCCACCAGGCTCCGGCTCCGCCGCCGGCCCAGGGCTTCCCGCCCCCGCCCGGCAGCACCCCGCCCCCGGTGGCCCCGGCCGCGCCCCAGGTGCACGCGGCCGCCACCATGGCGGCGCCCATCGCGCCCCCCGGCTACTTCTCCGGCGGCCAGACGCCGCCCGGCGGTGTGGCCTCGCCGGGCGGTGTCGTCCCGCCCCCGCCCGGCCCGCCCGGTGTTCCGGGCCGGCCCGGCGTTCCCGGGCAGCCCGCCGCGTACGCCCAGCCCGGCGCGCCCACCCAGGCCTTCCCGGCCCAGCAGCCCTACGGCCAGCCCGCCGTGCCCGCCCAGCCCTACCCGGCGCAGCAGCCCCACCAGGCCCAGCAGCCCCACCAGGCTCCGTACGGCGCGCCGGCGCCCGGCATGCCCCCGCACGGAGCCGTCGCCCCCGTCGCCCCCGTCGCACCCGCCGTGCCCGGCGTCCAGGCGGCGTTCGAGCGGTACCGCGAGGCCCCCAACGGGCAGCGCTGGACCCTGCAGAACCCCAAGCTCGTCCGCGTCGACCTCGGGGCCGACCCGCAGCCGGTCCTCGCCCGGCAGGGCAGCATGGTCCTCTACCAGGGCAAGGTCGAGTTCGGCTACAAGGGCGCCGGCTTCATGGGCCGCATCGTCGGCAACGCCACCGGCCAGGAGATGCAGCTGATGCGCTGCACCGGCCGCGGCCAGGTCTTCCTCGCCGACGACTCCTCGCACGTGCACCCCATCCAGCTGGAGAACGACGCGATCTGCGTCTCCGCCGACGCGGTGCTCGCCTTCGACGAGTCGCTCCACCACGAGGTCCGCCGCATCGAGGGCCACGGCATCCCCGGCGGCGCGCTGTTCACCATGCAGTTCCACGGCACGGGCACCGTCGTCGTCAAGACGCACGGCACCCCCGTGGTGCTGCCGGTCACCCCGACCACCTTCGCCGACAGCAACGCCATCGTCGCCTGGTCCGCCGCGTCCCAGGTGATCGTCTCCAGCCAGGTGCGGCTGCGCCGCAACTCCTACCCGGGCCACAGCGGAGAGGCCGTGAACCTCCAGTTCCGCGGCGCGCCCGGCAACTTCATCGTCGTCCAGCCCTACGAGGTCTGAGGGAGCCCGTCATGGACCAGTCACTGATCGCGGGCCACGCCCCGACCCCGCCCGCCGCCCGCATGGAGAACCACGGCAGCAGCATGCTCAAGGTGGCCATGCAAAGCGGCCACGACCTGTTCGCCCGCACCGGTTCGATGGTCGCCTACGAGGGATTCATCCAGTACGAGCCGAACGCCCCCGCCATCCGCCAGATGGCCTCCCAGTGGCTCACCGGCGAGGGCGCCCCGCTGATGAAGTGCAGCGGCGACGGGCTGCTCTACCTCGCCGACTACGGCGCCGACGTCGTCTGCCTCAACCTCAACGGCGAATCGGTCTCCGTCAACGGCACCAACCTGCTGGCCTTCGACGCGCACCTGCAGTGGGGCGTGGAGCGGGTCAAGGGCATGGCCAAGTTCGCCGGGCAGGGCCTGTTCAACGTCGTGGTGAGCGGCAGCGGCTGGGTCGCGCTGACGTCCCGCGGCACGCCCATCGTCGTGGACTGCGGCGCCGGCGAGGACGAGACCTATGTGGACCCCGACGCGCTCGTCGCCTGGTCCACCAACCTGCGGATGAAGGGGAAGCGCAGCTTCAAGGCTTCCTCGATGATCGGCCGCGGCAGCGGCGAGGCCTACCAACTGGGTTTCTCGGGCCAGGGATTCGTGGTCGTACAGCCCAGCGAGGACAGCACCGACCGGCTCCGGGCCCGGGGCTGAGGGGGACGAGGAGACCATGCAGAGCCCGCTTTTCGGCTACACCGAGGCCCAGACGCAGGACCGCTACGCCCTGCAGAACCCCCAGATGCTGCGCGTCGCCCTCACCGGCCACGACGACGTCCTCGCCCGCAAGGGCTCGATGGTGGCCTACCAGGGCCTGATCGAGTTCGACGGCGAGTACCGCACGCACGGCCAGCACAACGCCCAGATGCACACCGGTGAGGGCCTGGACCTGATGCGCTGCTCCGGGCAGGGCACCGTCTACCTCGCCAACCTCGCCCAGCACGTCCACGTCGTGGACGTGGACCACGAGGGCCTGACCGTCGACAGCTCCTACGTCCTGGCGCTGGACTCGACCCTGCACTGGGACGCGGTCGCGGTGGACAGCCAGTTCGGGATCTCCGGCACCGGCGCGTACCAGCTCAACATCAGCGGGCGCGGCAAGGTCGCGCTGATGACCTCCGGGCAGCCGCTGGTGCTCCAGGTCACGCCGGAGAAGTACGCGTTCGCCGACGCGGACGCCGTCGTCGCCTGGTCGTCGTCGCTGCGCGTGCAGATGCAGGCGCAGACGTCCTCCTCGGGCGTGTGGCGGCGCCGCGGCGGAACGGGCGAGGGCTGGGAGCTCAGCTTCCTCGGCCAGGGGTACGCGCTCGTGCAGCCCAGCGAGATGCTGCCGCCGCAGGGCGCGCAGATCGGTCAGGGCGCCCTGGCGCAGTACGGCCTCGGCCAGCACGGCGCCCGCGGCCAGAACCAGGGCAACATCTGGTCCAACTGAACCGCTGAGGGGATGTACGGGTAAGGGGCGGCCACCATGGTGGCCGCCCCTTACCCGTGCCGTTCTTCCGGCGTCCCGCGCCGCCTACAGGCGGGCGAGCGTCCGCTGCACCAGCCGGGCGACCGACTCGTCGGCGACGTCGGCCACCTCGGCGTACGGGAACCAGCGCAGGTCCAGCGACTCGTCGCTGATGGCCTCCACCGCCCCGTCCGGCACCAGCGCGGCGTACTGCACGTCCAGGTGCCAGTTGCAGGGCGCCGGGATCGGGTGCCGGTCCAGCCGCACCGGGCCGCCCGGCAGCAGCGTCAGGCCGGCGATCCCGGACTCCTCGGTGGCCTCCCGCAGGGCGGCCGCCTCGAGCGTCGCGTCACCGGGCTCGCAGTGGCCGCCCATCTGCAGCCACATCCGCAGCTTGCGGTGCAGGGTGAGCAGGACCCGGCCCTGCGCGGGGTCGATCACCAGCGCGCTCGCCGTCACGTGTCCGGCCTCACACGGCTTCCACATGCCGTCCGGGTGGGCGGCCAAGTGGTCCAGGTAGAGCCCGCGCAGCTCCGGCTGGTCCTCGTACTCCTTCAGGACGAGGACCGCGTTCTCGTGGAGGCTCACTTCTTGTCGTCGCCTTCGCCGGATTCGTCCGAAGTGCCCTGCTCGGTGCCCTTCGTGTCGTCCGCGCCCTTCGCCCCCTCGGCACCCTTCGTGCCCTGGGAGCCCTTCGCCGCCTCGCCCAGCATCTTGTCGAGCTCGGAGAAGTCCAGCTGCTCGCGGTGGACGAAGCCGTCCGGGTCGTCCAGGTCGGCGGCCGTCGGCAGCATGTCCGGGTGCTCCCAGAGGCCGTCGCGGCCGTCCATGCCCCGGGCGTCCGTCAGCGAGGCCCACAGCCGGGAGGCGTCCCGCAGGCGGCGGGGACGCAGCTCGAGCCCGATCAGCGTGGCGAACGTCTGCTCGGCCGGACCGCCCGAGGCGCGGCGCCGGCGCAGCGTCTCGCGCAGGGCGCCGGCCGACGGCAGGTGCGGCGCGGCGGCCGCGTGCACGACGGCGTCCACCCAGCCCTCGACGAGCGCCAGGGCCGTCTCCAGGCGGGCCAGGGCGGCCTTCTGCTCCGGAGTGTCCTCCGGCTGGAACATGCCCTGCTGCAGTGCGTCCTGCAGCTGCTCGGGGTGCGTGGGGTCGAGCTGGCCGACCACGTCCTCCAGCTTGGCGGTGTCGACCTTGATGCCGCGGGCGTAGCCCTCGACGGCGCCGAACAGGTGCGAGCGCAGCCACGGCACGTGCGCGAAGAGCCGCTGGTGGGCGGCCTCGCGCAGGGCCAGGTACAGCCGCACCTCGTCCTGCGGGACGCCCAGGCCGGAGCCGAACGTCTCGATGTTCACCGGCAACAGCGCGGCCTTGCCGGCCGGGCCCAGCGGCAGGCCGATGTCGGTGGAACCGACCACCTCGCCCGCCAGCACGCCCACGGCCTGGCCGATCTGGGTGCCGAACATCGCGCCGCCCATGCTGCGCATCATGCCGAGCAGCGGGCCCGCCATGGCCTGCATCTCCTCGGGCAGCACGCCGCCCATGGCCGCCCCGACGCGCTCGGCGACCGGGTCGACGAGGTCCTTCCACACGGGCAGGGTCGCCTCGACCCACTCCGCGCGGCTCCAGGCCACGGCCGTGCCGGAGCCCGAGGGCAGCGACGTGACGCCGTCCAGCCACAGGTCGGCCAGGCGCACGGCCTCCTCGACCGCCGACCGCTCGCCGGCGGTGACGCTGGCGTCCTTCGTGCCGTCGGCGGTGCCCTGCGCGACGGTCTGGCGGGCGATCTGCTGGGCCATCTCCCAGTTCACCGGGCCGCCCTCGTAGGAGAGCATCTGCCCGAGCTGCTGGAAGGCGGCGCCGAGGTCGCCCGGGTTCATGGACCCGAACATCGCGGCGAAGGGGTTGTCCCCACCGCCGGCGGGCCCGCCGAACCCGAACGGATTCGCAGGCCCCTGGCCGCCCTGGCCGCCGCCCTTCTTCTTGCCGTCGTCGCCGTTCTCCGGCTCCTCCGGCGGAAGGCCGAATCCGAATGGGGTGTCACTCACGGGTTTCCTCGGCTCGTAGGGCCGCCGGCGTGGACCGGCGGCGAATGCCCGACAACACCACCAAGCGTAGACACCTCGCCGCTATCCGGGCTTGGTGCTCCACGCGCCCGGGGCCTGCGGCAGGATGGACGTCACCTGGTACGTACGTGTCATGACAACGGTGATGGCACATACGTACTGAAGACAACCGCTGGAGACGCCCGGTGAGTTCCCCCGACCGAGAAGTTCGCGCAGCGCGAAACGGTTCCGCGCGCGAAACCACGACCCCGCACGGCCCCGCCGTGCGCGGCCGGCGACCCGTCGTGGCCGTCACCGGTGCCGCGCGCGGCGTCGGGGCGCTGCTCACGCGGCGGCTCGCCGCGTCCGAGGAGATCAAGCACGTCGTGGCCATCGACGAACGCCGCGGCGACGTCACCGAGGCCCAGTGGCACGTGCTGGACGTCCGCGACCCGGCGATCGCCGAGAAGCTGCGCGGCGCCGACGTGGTGGTCCACCTCGCGCTCGACCTCGACCTGGAGACCGACGCGGCGGCGCGCACGGCGTACAACGTCCGCGGCACCCAGACCGTGCTGACCGCCGCCGCGGCCGCCGGCGTGCACCGGGTGGTGCTGTGCACCTCGGCCATGGTCTACGGCGCCCACCCCGACAACGACGTGCCGCTCGCCGAGGACGCCGAGCTGCGGGCCACCGCGGAGGCCACCGGCGTGGGCGATCTGCTCGAGATAGAGCGGCTGGCCAGGCGTGCGCCCCGGGCGCACCCCGGCCTGAACGTGACCGTGCTGCGGCCCGCCGTCCTGGTCGGCGGCACCGACACCGCTCTGACCCGCTACTTCGAGTCGCCCCGCCTCCTGGTGGTCGCCGGATCCCGGCCCACCTGGCAGTTCTGCCACGTGGAGGACCTGGTGAGCGCCCTGGAGTTCGCCGCCCTGGAGAAGGCGGAGGGGGAGCTGGCCGTCGGCTGCGACGGATGGCTGGAGCAGGAGGAGGTCGAGGAGCTCACCGGCATCCGCCGCATGGAGCTGCCCTCGGCCGTCGCCCTGGGCGCGGCCTCCCGGCTGCACCGCCTGGGACTGACACCGTCCCCGGCGGGCGACCTGGAGTACACGATGCACCCGTGGGTCGTCAGCGGCCACCGGCTGCACGACGCGGGCTGGCGGCCCGGCTGGACCAACGAGGAGGTCCTCGCCGAGCTGCTGGAGGAGGTCGCCGGCCGGCACACGGTCGCGGGCCGCCGCCTGGGCCGCAAGGACGCCACCGCCGCCGGCGCCGCGGGCGCCACCGTCGCCCTGCTCGGCACCGCCGCCCTGGTACGCAGGGCCCGCAAGGCCCGCCGGCGCCTGTAGGACCGTACGAAGCCCGCCGGGCGGGCCCGGCGGGACCGCCCCTCCCGCACGCCGCCGACGTGCGGCACGATGGGGCACATGACCAGCTACGACCATCCTGGCGAGCGCGCCGCCCAGGACCCCGTCCGTCTCCTCGCGGTCAGGGACGCCCCGCTGTCCCTGGACGAGGTCTTCGCGGCGGTCGGCGACGACGCGGCGGGCGGCACGGCCCTCTTCGTGGGCACGGTGCGTGACCACGACGGCGGCGCGGACGTGACCGGCCTCGGTTACTCCGCCCACCCCAGCGCCGAGGCGGAGCTGCGCCGGGTCGCGGAGAAGGTGGCGGCGGACTTCCCGGTACGGGCCCTGGCCGCCGTGCACCGCGTGGGCGAGCTGGCCGTCGGCGACCTGGCGGTCGTCGTGGCCGTCTCCTGTCCGCACCGGGCGGAGGCGTTCGAGGCCTGCCGCAGGCTGATCGACGACCTCAAGCTCGAGGTGCCGATCTGGAAGCACCAGACGTTCGCCGACGGGTCGGACGAGTGGGTGGGGGCGTAGCGCCGTCGAGCACCGTGCCACCCGGCTGTCCGAAACCGTCCACTTATGGGCCGCTCCTGGTTGCGTAACCGTCCCCCTGACGTAAGCGTTGAGACCGAAGACGACTAATCTGCTCATCAGTTGTTCTCATGATTGTTCTCATCGGTCAGTGCGGTTGCATAAGGGGTCGGAGGCCGGCATGGCGGCGCTCGCTTGGTTGCTGATTCCGGTCGCGGCGGCGGTCGCCGCGGCCCTCTGGGGAAGCTGGGCGGCACGTAACCGGAAGGCCGGTGATGTCGCGGAACTGGCGGGTTACGCCCGGTTCCGCGAGGCGATGGAACGCACCGAGTCCGGTTCCGGCTCGGCGAGCTAGCGGAGCGTCCCGTAGCTGCCCCGGACGGACCGCCCCGGGAGTGGACTGCCGGACCCGTCCCGTACTGTCGTTCCATGCCCCGCCGCACCGCGACGATGCTCGCCTCCCTCCTGATGCTGATCGCGCTGCTCTGCGCGGGCGTGCTGATCCCCGTGCCCTACTCGGAGATGTCCCCGGGGCCGACGGTCAACACGCTCGGTGAGCACGGCGGCGAGCCGGTGCTGCAGATCTCCGGGCGTACGACGTACCCCACCTCCGGCCACCTCAACATGACGACGGTCCGGGTGACCGGCTCGCAGTACCGGATGAATCTGGTCGAGGCGGTCTACGGCTGGCTCGCGCACGACAACCTGGTGGTTCCGCACACCACGCTCTACCCGGAGGACAAGTCCCCGGACGAGCTGAACCAGGAGACGGCGGAGGAGTTCACGCAGTCCCAGGAGAGCGCCAAGGTCGCCGCACTGCGGCAGCTGGACATCCCGGTGGGCACGCGCGTGATCGTCTCGTCCGTGGTCAAGGGCAGCCCCGCCGAGGGCGCCCTGCACGCCGGCGACGTGATCAAGGCCGTGGACGGCACGGCGGTCAAGGAGCACGGCGACGTCGCCAAGCTGGTCACCCGGCACAAGGCGGGCGAGAAGGTCACGTTCCTGATCGTCCCCGCCAAGGAGGCGGCCGCGGCGGAGAAGGAGAAGCGGCAGCCCAGGACCGAGGACAAGGTCACCCTCGTCACCGCCAAGGCGCCCGAGGACGGCCGGGCGATCGTCGGCATCCAGGCCGGCCGGGACCACACCTTCCCGTTCACCATCAACATCAAGCTGGCGGACGTCGGCGGACCGAGCGCGGGCCTGATGTTCGCCCTCGGGATAGTCGACAAGCTCACCCCGGAGGACCTGACCGGCGGGAAGTTCGTCGCGGGCACGGGCACGATCGACGACACCGGCAAGGTCGGGCCGATCGGCGGCGTGCAGATGAAGACGGTCGGGGCGCGCTCCAAGGGCGCGCGCTATTTCCTGACGCCCAAGGACAACTGCGCGGCCGCGGCCAAGGACGCCCCCTCGGGCCTGACCCTGGTGAAGGTCGACACGATCAAGGACGCCCTGCAGTCCCTGGAGAAGATCCGCAAGGGGGACGCGGCCGGCCTGCCGCAGTGCTCGGCACACTAGCCGCGCCCCCTCCGGAGCCGCAGGAGGTCAGTCCTCGAACGTCGCCGCCAGGGCTTCGGCCAGGCCGGGCACCAGGTCGGCACCGGTGAGGACCTCGGTCGGCGAGTCCTTCTCGCGCAGCCGTACGGCCGACTCGCGGGCGCCGTCGCGCAGCACGGCCACCGTCATCCGGACCTCCTGGCGGTCCGGGTGCTTGGCGACCCACGCGGCGAGCTGCTTGTCGCTCATGCCGTGGGGCACGGACCCCTCGGCGGACGGCGGGAGCATCAGCCGCTCCACGGTCAGGGCGCACCCCACCACGGCCTGCGGCCAGGCGATCGTGCCGAGGAACTTGTCGAGGGCGGTGCCGGGCGGCAGCTCCTCCTGTTCGATGGGGGTGTAGGACGACGCGGCCTGGGACGCGTCGTCGTCGAGGCCGAGCTGGGCGGCCAGGCCGGGCTCCTGGGTGCGGAGCTTGGCCGTGTCGACCAGGGCGAAGAGGCGGGCCGGCTGGTCCCAGCCGAGAGTCGACGCGTATTCGTCGATCTCGAGGACGGCGCGGGTCAGCGGGCTGGCCGCCATGGGCGTGCTGGGCTCGTGGGAGCCGGGAAGGTTCGAACCGGTATTGCTGGACATGGTCAATATCGTGCCCTGAGAGAGCCCGAAAACGGGAACCGAGTAAAGCCTCGGTAAGTTGCCACAGTGGGTCCTAGCATCACGGGGGCCTCAAACGCAGCACAAAACCCGCAGTACCACCCAGCACGACCCACAGCTTCATCGACAGCGAACTTCGAGGTGCGCACCTTGGCTTTCCAGATGCCGGACCGCGGCGGAGGCCCGTCCGGGCCACGGATCAGAGTCGGCCGACCGTCCCGGCGTGTCCGGACCCTGCTGATGACCTTGGGCGTACTGGCGGTGCTCGCCATGCTCTTCGTCATGTTCGCCGGGTTCTGGACGGACTGGCTGTGGTACCGCTCGGTGGACTACTCCTCGGTCTTCACCACCACCCTCGGCACCAAGATCGGCCTCTTCGCCGTCTTCGGCCTGCTGATGGCCGTGGCCGTGGGGCTCAACATCTGGCTCGCCCACAAGCTGCGGCCGCCGTTGAGCGCGATGTCCATGGAGCAGCAGAGCCTCGACCGCTACCGGATGAGCGTCGCCCCGTACAAGAAGTGGGTGTTGCTGGCGGTCACCGCGCTCGTCGGGCTCGTCGCCGGCGCCTCGGCCGCCGGGCAGTGGCGCACATGGCTGCAGTGGGTCAACGCCGTCCCCTTCGGCCGGACGGACCCGCAGTTCCACAAGGACATCGGCTTCTACACCTTCGACCTGCCCTGGTACCGCTTCCTGCTGAGCTTCGGCTTCGCGGCGACGATCCTGTCGCTGATCGCCGCCGCCCTCGTGCACTACCTGTACGGCGGGCTGCGGCTGACCAGCCCCGGCGGGCGGGCCACCAAGGCCGCCACGGGCCATCTGTCGGTCCTCCTGGGCGTCTTCGTCACGCTCAAGGCCGTCGCCTACTGGCTCGACCGGTACGGCCTCGCGGTGAAGTCCAGCGGGCTGAAGTCGGCCGACGGCTGGACGGGCCTGCGCTACGTCGACGCCAACGCCTATCTGCCGGCCAAGACCATCCTCTTCATCATCGCGCTGATCTGCGCCGTGCTGTTCTTCGCGACGCTCTGGCGGCGCACCTGGCAGCTGCCGGTGATCGGCTTCGGGCTGATGGTCCTGTCGGCGGTGCTGATCGGCGGGCTCTACCCCGCGATCGTGCAGAAGTTCCAGGTTCAGCCGAACGAGCAGGCCAAGGAGGCGCCGTACATCAAGAAGAACATCGCGGCGACCCGCGAGGCGTACGGCATCGACGGCTCGAAGGTGAAGGACTACGCGGGCACGAGCGACCTGAAGGGCAAGGACAAGGAGAAGCTGCGCGCCGACGCCAACGCCACGGCCAGCCTGCGCCTGCTCGACCCCAACGTCGTCTCCCCGGCCTTCCAGCAGGAGCAGCAGGTCCGCGGGTACTACCAGTTCCCCTCCACCCTGGACGTCGACCGCTACAAGGCGGACGGCAAGGAGCAGGACACGGTCATCGGTCTGCGCGAGCTGAACCTCAAGGGCATTCCCGAGCGCAACTGGATCAACGACCACTTCAAGTACACCCACGGATACGGCGCCATCACGGCGAAGGGCACCTCCACCGACAAGGCGGGCGCCCCCGACTTCACCGAGAAGAAGCTGCCGACCGAGGGCATGCTCGGCTCGTACGAACAGCGCGTCTACTACGGTGAGAAGACCACCCAGTATTCGATCGTGGGCGGTCCGCAGAAGGAGCTCGACCACCCCAGCGACCAGGGGGAGACGAGCTACAGCTACAAGGGCAAGAGCGGCGTCAACCTCTCGAACCCGGTCAATCGCGCGGCTTATGCGGTGGCCTTCGGTGAGCCGCAGATCCTCTATTCCGGCGCCATCGGCGAGGGTTCGCGGATTCTGTACAACCGCACGCCCAAGGAGCGCGTCGAATCGGTCGCCCCGTGGCTGACCATCGACGGCGACGCCTATCCGGCCGTGGTCGACGGGCACATCCAGTGGATCGTGGACGCCTACACCACGAGCAACGGCTACCCGTACGCCTCCCGCACCACCCTCGGCGACACCACGGCCGACTCGCTGACCACCGGCCAGCGCGCCGTCGTCGCCCAGCAGAACCAGGTCAACTACATCCGCAACTCCGTCAAGGCGACGGTCGACGCCTTCGACGGCACGGTCAAGCTGTACCAGTGGGACACCAAGGACCCGGTGCTCAAGACCTGGATGAAGGCCTTCCCCGGCACGGTGAAGGCGAAGAGCAGCATCAGCCCGGCGCTGATGGACCATCTGCGCTACCCGCAGGACCTGTTCAAGGTCCAGCGTGAACTGCTCACCCGCTACCACGTCACCGACCCGGGCACGTTCTACACCGGCAGCGAGCGCTGGCAGGTGCCGGACGACCCGACCAACGAAGAGGGCAACGCGGTACCGCCGTACTACCTGAGCATGAGGATGCCGGACCAGGAGAAGCAGACCTTCTCGCTGACGACGACCTTCACGCCCAAGAACCGGCCGAACCTCGGTGCGTTCATGGCCGTCGACGCCGATGCCAAGAGCGACGGATACGGCAGCATCAGAATTCTCAAACTGCCCTCCGAGACCACGGTCTGGGGTCCGGAACAAGCCCAGAGCAAGTTCAACGGACACACGCCCGTCGCCGACCAGATCAATATCTGGAAGAGGGGCGATTCCAAGGTCGAGTACGGGAATCTGCTGACCGTCCCGCTGGACGGCGGCCTGCTGTACGTCGAGCCGGTCTATATGCGCGGCACGGGCTCGAACTACCCGCTGCTCAAGAAGGTCCTGGTCAACTACGGCGAGAAGATCGCGTTCAAGGACACCCTGGACGAGGCCCTGAACGAGATCTTCGGCGAGAAGAGCGCGGACACCGGTCAGCCGCCGTCCGGTGAGCCCACCAAGCCGCCGGCCCAGGACGCGACGGTCAAGCAGGCCGTCAAGGACGCCCTGGACGCGTACGAGGCGAGCCAGAAGGCGCTCGACAACAAGGACTGGACGGCCTACGGCAAGGCCCAGAAGGACCTCAAGGAGGCCCTGGACCGGGTGGCCAAGGCCGAGGCCAAGACCGGCGGCGAGGCTGCCAAGCCCGGCAGCTAGTCCGGGGCCCACCCCGCGCCGTGGTACGGTTGTTCCACAACGGCGCGGGGTGGAGCAGCTCGGTAGCTCGCTGGGCTCATAACCCAGAGGTCGCAGGTTCAAATCCTGTCCCCGCTACTCAAAGACAAGGCCCGGAGTTCTCGGACTCCGGGCCTTGTCGTGTACCCGGATCCGCCAGGACCCCGGGCCGGGCCGCAGAACATGCGTCCGCCGCCCGGCACGCGTGGTCTGTGCGGGTTGTGTGCGGGGCCTTTGATTAGAGTTTGGAGCACCGCCGTGTCGGGAAGTCGGGAAGTCGACAAAACGCTGAAGTGACCTCACTGGCTGCGGTATTCCAGGTGTACGCAGGTTGCGGGAGTGCGACGATGGGACTTATGGGGGACAAGGCGAGGCTGTTGGAAACACGTCGGCTTGTAGCGGCTCCCGGTGACGGGAGCGATCAGGACGACCAGGACCCGTCGTCGTACGGCCCGGGGGAGGGCTCCCCCGACGCCGACTGCGCCACCGACGCGGCCGACCTGGAGCTCGAGACAGCCCGCCGCCGTGCCGCCGAGTCCGGCGACCCCGCCTCCCTGAGCATGCTCGGCGCCCTGCTGCTACGCCGCGGCGACCTCGACGGCGCCGAGCGCCATCTGCGCGCCGCGACCGCCGAGGGGGACCGCTCCGCCGCCAACAACCTCGGCGTGCTGCTGCACCAGCGCGGCTACCCCGACGAGGCCGCCAGCTGGTGGCGGGTCGCCGCCGTGGCCGGCTCCGCCGCCGCCGCGCACGCCCTCGGCCGCTACCACCGCGAGCGCGGCGACGAGCCCGCCGCCGAGTACTGGCTGCGCCAGTCCGCCGAGTCCGGCCACGCCCTCGGCGCGTACGCCCTGGCCGACCTGCTGGAGCACCGCAGCGACGTGGGCGCCGAGCGCTGGTTCCGCAGCGCCGCCGAGCGGGGCCACCGCGAGGCCGCGTACCGCCTGGCCCGGATACTCGACGGCCGGGCGCCCAAGGCGTCGTCCCTGTCCGACGGCCTCGCCGAGGCCCTCGGCCCGGCCGTCGGCCGGCAGGCCTCCGGCGGCCCCGACACCTCGGTGCGCGAGCTGCGGGCCGCCGCCGCCAACGGCCGCCGCCAGGACGGCCCGGCGGGCGAGGCCGAGCAGTGGTACCGCCAGGCCGCGGCCCGCGGCCACCGCCGCGCCGCCCTCCACCTGGGCACCCTGCTCGAGGCCCGCGGCGAGACCCAGGAGGCCGCGCGCTGGTACCTGACCTCCGCCAAGGACGGGGAGCCGCGCGCCGCCTGCGCCCTCGGCTTCCTGCTGCGCGACGCCGGGGACACCGACAGCGCAGCCGTCTGGTGGCGCAGAGCCGCCCAGGAGGGCGACGGCAACGCCGCCAACGCCCTGGGCGCCCTGCACGCCGACCGCGGCGAGTCCCAGCAGGCCGAGCGCTGGTACCGCGCGGCCCTGGACGCCGGCGACATCAACGGCGCCTACAACCTCGGCCTCCTCTGCGCCGAGCAGAGCCGCACCGCCCAGGCGGAGCAGTGGTACCGCCGCGCCGCCTACGCAGGGCACAAGGAGGCGGCCAACGCGCTGGCCGTCCTGCTGCTGCAGGTCGGCGACTCCGCCGGGGCCGAGCCGTGGTTCTCCAAGGCCGCCGAGGCCGGCAGCGTCGACGCCGCCTTCAACCTGGGCATCCTCTACGCCGGGCGCGACGAGGAGCAGCTGGCCTTCCAGTGGTACGAGCGCGCCGCCGCCGCCGGGCACACGGACGCGGCCCTGCAGGTCGCGATGGCGCTGCTGCGCGACGGCGGCGCCGGGGACGCCGAGGCGGCCGAGCACCATCTGCGCGTCGCCGTGCGCGGCGGCAGCGCCGAGGCCGCCTTCCGGCTGGGCGCGCTGCTCGACCGCGACGACGACAGTCGCTCCGGCTGCGAGGAGTGGTACGAGCGTGCCGCCCGGCAGGGCCACCGGCGGGCCCAGGTGCGCCTGGGCATGCTGGTCGCCGAGCGGGGCGACGTGGTCGCGGCCGCCCACTGGTACCGCGCGGCCGCCGAGGCCGGCAGCCGCAACGGCGCCTTCAACCTCGGACTGCTGCTGGCCCGCGAGGGCAGCGAGCAGGAGGCGGCGCTGTGGTGGGCGCGGGCCGCCGAGTCCGGGCACGGCCGGGCCGCGCTGCGCCTGGCGCTGCTGGCGGCGCGCCGTGGCGATCTGGCCGAGGGACGGCTGTGGTGCGCCCAGGCGGTCGAGCTGGGCCCCGCGGAGGTCGCCGAGCGGGCGGCGCGGCTGCGCGACGCGCTGCAGCAGGAGCTCACGGCGTAGAGCCGGCCCACGAGGTGAGCAGGGTTGTCACGACATTTGCCCGAGGGGTCACGGATGGGTTAAAGTGACACTACCGACGCGGGGTGGAGCAGCTCGGTAGCTCGCTGGGCTCATAACCCAGAGGTCGCAGGTTCAAATCCTGTCCCCGCTACTGACACGAAGGCCCGGATCCTTTCAAGGATCCGGGCCTTCGTCGTGTTCCCGGGCGCCCCGGGTGGGGCGCCGTCCCTCAGGCCGTGGCGCAGTCGGGGCAGATCCCCCGGAAGGTCACGTCGACCGCGGACACCTGGAAGCCGAAGCGCTCCTCGGACGGCAGATTGGCCACCAGGTCGCCGGCGGGGTGGACGTCGCGGATCGTCCCGCAGCGGGAGCACACCAGGTGCTGGTGGGCGTGGTGGGCGTTGGGGTCGTAGCGCTTGGCGCGGCCGTCCGTGCACACCTCGAGGACCTCGCCCAGCGAGACCAGCTCGCCCAGCGTGTTGTACACCGTCGCGCGCGAGATCTCCGGCAGCAGGTCGGCCGCCTTGGCGTGGACTTCGTCGGCGGTGTAGTGCACGTGGTCCCCGTCGAGCACTTCGGCGACGACGCGCCGCTGCGCGGTCAGCCGCCAGCCGCGTCCCCGGAGTCGTTCCAGCAGGTCACTCATGCCATTCACCTATCAGTCAGATAGGACCAGCGTAGCAGCGGGCCATGTCCACCCATGGAATGCGTATTTCTATGGTTCGCATCTTGACTTAGACAGAGTCCAATGTAGGATCGATCTCGGTCGAGGCCAGGGGCTTGGACCTGGCACAGACATCTGACGACGGAGGCGCACGTGACCACGGCGAACGGCGAGGCGACAACCACGACGGGCCCGCTGACCACGGAGTCCGGAGCTCCGGTCGCGGACAACCAGAACAGCGAGACGGCCGGCCTCGGCGGCCCCGTCCTGGTCCAGGACCAGCTGCTGCTGGAGAAGCTCGCGCACTTCAACCGCGAGCGGATCCCGGAGCGCGTCGTGCACGCCCGCGGCGCGGGTGCCTACGGCACCTTCACCGTGACCGCCGACGTCACCCGCTGGACCCGGGCGAACTTCCTCTCCGAGGTCGGCAAGCAGACCGAAACGTTCCTGCGCTTCTCCACCGTCGCCGGCAACCTCGGCTCCGCCGACGCGGTCCGCGACCCCCGGGGCTTCGCGCTGAAGTTCTACACCGAAGAGGGCAACTACGACCTCGTCGGCAACAACACCCCGGTGTTCTTCATCAAGGACGCCATCAAGTTCCCCGACTTCATCCACACCCAGAAGCGCGACCCGTACACCGGCTCTCAGGAGGCGGACAACGTCTGGGACTTCTGGGGCCTGTCGCCCGAGGCCACCCACCAGGTGACCTGGCTGTTCGGCGACCGCGGCATCCCCGCCTCGTACCGCCACATGAACGGCTACGGCTCTCACACCTACCAGTGGAACAACGAGGCCGGCGAGGTCTTCTGGGTCAAGTACCACTTCAAGACCGACCAGGGCATCAAGAACCTCACCACCGACGAGGCCGTGCGGGTCTCCGGCATGGACCCCGACAGCCACCAGCGCGACCTGCGCGAGGCCGTCGAGCGCGGTGAGTTCCCGAGCTGGACCGTGCAGGTGCAGATCATGCCGGCGGACGAGGCGGCGAACTACCGCTTCAACCCGTTCGACCTCACCAAGGTGTGGCCGCACGAGGACTACCCGCCGATCGAGATCGGCCGGCTGGAGCTCAACCGCAACCCCGAGAACGTCTTCGCCGAGGTCGAGCAGTCGATCTTCTCGCCGGCGCACTTCGTGCCGGGCATCGGCCCGTCCCCCGACAAGATGCTGCAGGGCCGGCTCTTCGCCTACGGCGACGCCCACCGCTACCGCGTCGGCATCAACGCCGACCACCTGCCGGTGAACCGCCCGCACGCCACCGTGGCCCGTACCAACAGCCGCGACGGCTACGCCTACGACGGCCGCCACGGCCGCGCCAAGAACTACGAGCCCAACAGCTTCGGCGGGCCCGTCGAGACCGGCCGCCCGCTGTGGCAGCCGCTCACGGTCACCGGGGCGACGGGCAACACCGAGGCTCCTTCGCACGCCGAGGACAACGACTTCGTCCAGGCGGGCAACCTCTACCGGCTGATGTCGGAGGGGGAGAAGGAGCGCCTGATCGCCAACCTGGCGGGCTTCATCGCCAAGGTCTCGCGCGACGACATCGTCGAGCGGGCGATCGACAACTTCCGCCAAGCGGACACCGACTACGGCAAGCGGCTCGAAGCCGCGGTCCAGGCCCTGCGCGGCTGATAGGCCAACTGGACGCTTGCCGTACAAACCGGAGAGGCCGGACGCCAAAGGGCTCCGGCCTCTCCGGCCTTCTCCCACGCCCGGACGGCCGGCGCGCGGACGGGTTCACCCGGCCAGCGCGCCGGCCCGCTCGCGTTCCGGCTCGGTATCGCGCCGCGCGCCCCGCACCCAGCAGCGGATGATGTCGCGCACCGACACCACGCCGACGGCCTCGTGGCCCTCGAGCACGATCAGGTGCCGGAACTCGCCGCGCGACATGGCGGCCGCCGCCTCCTCCAGAGTCCATTCGGGGGCCGCGAAGACGACGTCGGTGGTGGTGTGGCCGTGGGCGGTCTCGCGGTCGGGGTCGTGGCCCGCCCCGACCGCGTTGAGTATGTCGCGCTCGGTGAGGATGCCCAGGCCGCCGGCCTCGGGGTCGAGGACGACCGCCGCGCCGATGCCGCGCGCGGACATCAGCCGCGCCGCCTGCCGGAGGGTGTGGGCCGGGCCGATGGTGAGGACGACCGTGCTCATGGCGTCGCGGACGAGCATGGCTTGCGTCACCTCCTACATGGACTGCGGGTCGGTCCCGGAACGCCGAACCCGTCGGCCTCCAGCCGGGGTTCACAAGTTCACAAGCGTCGGGAGTGCCAGCGTGGCACGCCCGCGCGGCGGCCGACAAGGTTCGCGAGGCATGATATTTTGCCTACTTTTTACGACTGCCTTGTGGGTTTGAACCCGTTACGTCCGCAGATAGCCGAGCAGTTCGTCGTGCAGCAGCCCGTTGGACGCGGCGGCGTTGCCGCTGTGGGGCCCCGGAAGCCCGTCGAGGCCGGTGAAGCGGCCGCCGGCCTCCTCCACGATGACGACGTTCGCCGCCATGTCCCACAGCGACAACTCCGGCTCGGCACAGATGTCCACCGAGCCCTCCGCGACCATCATGTACGGCCAGAAGTCGCCGTAGCCGCGCGTCCGCCAGCAGTCCCGGGTCAGATCCAGGAAGCCCGGCAGCATGCCGCGCTCCTCCCAGCCGGACAGCGAGGAGTACGCGAACGACGCGTCCTCGATCCGGCCCACCCGCGAGGTCTGCAGCCGCGAGGCCGACAGCAGGCTCCGCCCGGTGTAGGCGCCCGAGTCCTTCGCCGCCCACCACCGGCGGCCCAGCGCCGGCGCCGACACCACGCCCACGACGGGCTGGAAGCCGTCCTTGTCCTGCACCATCAACGAGATCAGCGTGGCCCACACCGGCACCCCGCGGACATAGTTCTTGGTGCCGTCGATCGGATCGATGACCCAGCGGCGCGGCCCCATGCCCTCGCTGCCGAACTCCTCGCCCAGCACGGCGTCGCGCGGCCGGGCGCGCTGGAGATGACCCCGGATCAGCTCCTCGGCGGCCTTGTCCGCCTCGCTCACCGGAGTCATGTCCGGCTTGGTCTCGACCTTCAGGTCGAGAGCCTTGAACCGGTCCATGGTGGCCGCGTCCGCGGCGTCCGCCAGGACGTGGGCCAGGCGCAGATCATCGTGGTAGTCCGACATGCTCCGCACATTACCCCTGGCCAACGCCAGGTCACGTGCGGCGCGACCTGCCGGGGCTCTTGACACCGTCTGGCGGCGCGTCAATCCTGTGCCTGGCCCCCAATCTTCGTGCGGCCGTCCGGCCGGGGAGGCGACGATGCCCGCGGCACGAGAGCTCTTGCTGGACGCGGCGTTCACGGCGCTCGGCGCCCGGCCCTGGAACGGGGTCCGGATGGTCGACGTCGCAGCCGCCGCCGGGGTGTCCCGGCAGACCCTCTACAACGAGTTCGGCAGCAAGGACGGCCTCGCCCGCGCCCTCGTGCGCCGTGAGTCGGAGTCTTTCCTGGCCGGGGTGGAACGTTCCCTCGCCGACACCGCCGCCCGCGGCGGGGCCGACGCCGGGGACCGCTGCGCCGCGGCCGCCGTCTGGACGCTGCGCTCGGCCCGGGCGAACCCGCTCGTCCGCGCCGCCCTGACCGGCTGCCGGGGCGACCGCCTGCCGCCCGCCGCCGCCCCGCCCCTGCCGGCCCCCCGCACCCCGTTCGGCGTGCGGCCGGCCCGTGGCACCCCCTCGCCCGTCGCGCTGGCCGAGCGGATCCGCGACAGCGTGGCCGGGGCGCTCGGCGCGCTCGCCGCCGCTGCCCCGCCGGGCGCGGCGCCCGATCCGGAGGGGGTGCGGCGGGCCTGTGAGGCGGCGGTGCGGCTGACGCTGTCGTACGTCGTGGCCCCGGCCGGCTCGGACGAGGAGGCGGCGGGCGAGGTCGCCCGGCTCGTACGGATCCTGCTCGGCGGGCCCGTTGTCTGAGGGTGCCTGAGGGGATGCCTGAGGGAGTGTCCGAGGGGGGCTAGTGCGCCGACCCCGACAGCTGCAGCCCGATGACGCCCACGATCACGAACGTGATCGAGACGATCTTGAGCGTGGACACCAGGTCGCCCAGGAAGACCATGCCGTAGATCGCGGTCCCGGCCGCGCCGATGCCCGTCCACACGGCGTAGGCCGGACCCACGTCGAGCTTGCGCAGGGCGAGCGTCAGCAGGCCGAAGCTGCCCAGCGCGAAGCAGGCGAAGGCGATCGTGGGCCAGAGCCGGGTGAAGCCGTGGGAGAGCTTGAGGCAGACGGCGAAGCCGGTTTCCAACAGTCCGGCGACCACGACCAGCAGCCACGCCATCAGATTGCCTCCCGTTTCGCGGACCGCCCCGTGGGCTTCGGCGCTCTTGATGCACTTGCCGCCCGCGGTCACTCGCAAACGTAGGCGATCAGTCGCCTTCGCGCCGCTCCCTCGTCGCGAGCAGCCGGCGCAGCGAGTACAGCCGCTGCGGGTCGGCGTGGCCGTCGGCGACCCACTGGTCGAGCGCGCAGTCCTGCTCGTCGTGACTGCACGCGCGCGGGCAGCCCTCGGTGCCGGGCTCGAGGTCGGGGAAGGCGTGGATGACGCGCGAGGGGTCCACGTGGTTCAGGCCGAACGACCGTACGCCCGGGGTGTCGATGACCCAGCCCGTGCCGTCCGGCAACGGCAGGGCCAGCGCGGACGTGGTGGTGTGCCGGCCCCGGCCGGTGACCGCGTTGACGTGGCCGGTGGCCCGCTGACGCTCCACGAGGGCGTTGACGAGCGTGGTCTTGCCGACGCCGGAGTGCCCGACGAACGCGGTGATCCGCCCCTCCAGCTTCTCGCGGACCCGCTGCGCGGCCTCCCCGGCGGCCAGCTCCTCACGGCTGGTCACCACGTAGTCGATGCCCAGGGCCCCGTAGGACTCCATCAGCTTCTCCGCCGACGCCAGGTCCGACTTGGTCAGCACCAGCAGCGGCTCGAGCCCGGCGTCGAAGGCCGCGACCAGACAGCGGTCGATCAGCCGGGGCCGGGGCTCGGGGTCGGCGAGGGCCGTGACGATCGCCAGCTGGTCGGCGTTGGCGACGACCACGCGCTCGTACGGATCGTCGTCGTCGGCGGTGCGGCGCAGCACCGAGCTGCGCTCCTCGACGCGGACGATGCGGGCGAGGGTGTCCTTGTCGCCGCTGAGGTCGCCGACGACCGCGACCCGGTCGCCCACCACGGCGCTCTTGCGGCCCAGCTCGCGGGCCTTCATCGCCACGATGGTGCGGTCGTCGATGAGGACGTGCAGCCGACCGCGGTCCACGGTCAGGACGAAGCCCTCGGAGGCGTCCTCGTGCTTCGGCCGGATGTTCGTACGGGGGCGGTTGCCCTTGCGGTTGGGGCGGACGCGGACGTCGTCCTCGTCGGTGTGCTTGCCGTAGCGGCGCATGGTGCTTCCAGGTCTCTTCAGCTTCTCGGCGCCGTCGTCGCCCCCGCGACGGAGCCGAGCATCCCGGTCCACATCTCCGGGAAGTCGGGAAGGGTCTTGGCGGTGGTCGCCACGTTCTCCACCTCCACGCCGTCGACGGCCAGGCCGATGACGGCGGCGGCGGTGGCCAGCCGGTGGTCGTCGTAGGTGTGGAAGACACCGCCGTGCAGGGTGCGCGGGCGGATGCGCAGCCCGTCCTCGGTCTCGGTGACGTCGCCGCCGAGCTCGTTGATCTCCTTGGTCAGGGCGGCCAGCCGGTCGGTCTCGTGCAGTCGCAGGTGGGCGACGCCGCGCAGGACGGACTCGGAGTCGGCCAGGGCGGCCACGGCCGCGATGACCGGGGTGAGCTCGCCGACCTCGTGCAGGTCCGCGTCGATGCCCGTGATGCGGCCGGTGCCGGTGAAGGTCAGGCCGGCGTCGGTGAGCTCGCAGCTGCCGCCCATGGAGGTGAAGATCTCGCGCAGCGCGTCGCCCGGCTGGGTGGTGCGCTCGGGCCAGTCCGGGATGGTGACGCGTCCGCCGGTGACCAGGGCGGCGGCCAGGAACGGCGCGGCGTTGGACAGGTCGGGCTCCACGACCAGGTCGCGGCCGAGCAGGGCACTGGGGGAGACGCGCCAGACGTTGGGCTCGCCCCCGGACTCGGGGGTGTCGACCTGGGCGCCGGCCGAGCGCAGCATGTCCACGGTCATGCGGATGTGCGGCATCGACGGCAGCACGGAGCCGACGTGGCGGACCTCGACGCCCTGGTTGAAGCGCGGGCCGGAGAGCAGCAGGGCGCTGACGAACTGCGAGGACGAGGAGGCGTCGATCTCCACCGGGCCGCCGTCCAGCGCGCCCGCGCCGTGCACGGTCAGCGGCAGCGCGCCGCGGTCGTTGTCGTCGATGCGGGCGCCCAGGGCGCGCAGCGCGTCGATCACGCCGTGCAGGGGGCGCTCGTAGCTGCGGGGGTCGCCGTCGAAGCGGACCGCGCCGTCGGCGAGGGCCGCGACCGGCGGCACGAAGCGCATGACGGTGCCGGCGTTGCCGACGTCGATGGTGGCCGGGCCGTGCAGCCGGGCGGGGATCACCCGCCAGGCCTCACCGGTGGTGTCGGGGCCGTCCGCGACGGTGGAGCTGGAGGAGACGGTCTCCTCGATGCCGACGCCCAGGGCGCGCAGGGCGTCCGCCATCAGCACGCTGTCGCGCGAGCGCAGCGGGCGGCGCACCCAGCCCGGCTCGGCGGCGAGCGCGGCCAGGATCAGCGCACGGTTGGTGACCGACTTCGATCCGGGCACGGTAACGGTCGCGTCGACCGCTCCGGTGGCGAGCGGAGCGGGCCAGAGGTCAGGGTGCACGGGGCTCTCGGTCATGCCCTTACCTTACTGACGTTCTCGTCGTGGTTCGGTACGAGAAGCCCGGTCACAGCCCCAGCAGCCAGCGTCCGCCCCCGCTCAGGCAGCACAGGGTCACCACGTGGAACAGCCCCAGCCACACCGCCGCGGGCAGGTTCGTCAGCCGCGCCAGCTGGTCCGCGTCGGAATCCCGGGCACCACCGTGCCGGCGCTTGCTCCCCAGCTCGAACGGCGGCCGGACCCCGCCCAGCAGCAGGAACCAGACCACCCCGTAGGCGAACGCCGCCTGCACGGCGGGCCCCGTCAGCCACGACACCAGCACGAACGCCGCCCCCGTGAGCACCACGGTCAGGACGCCGTAGGCGTTGCGGATCATCACCAGCATCGCGGCCAGCAGCGCCGCCGCCCCCCACAGCAGGGCGGTGATGTGCCCGGCGGCCAGCAGGTAGGCCCCGCCGAGGCCGAGCAGGGAGGGGGCGGTGTAGCCGGCGGCCGCGGTGAGGATCATCCCGATCCCGGTCGGCCGGCCCCGGGAGACGGTCAGCCCCGAGGTGTCGGAGTGCAGCCGGATGCCGTCCAGGCGCCGCCCGCTGAGCAGGGCTACCAGGGCGTGACCGCCCTCGTGGGCGATGGTGACGGCGTTGCGCGTGATCCTCCATACGCCGTGCGGGACCACCGCGGCCAGCGCGACGACGCCGGTGACGGCTATGAGCCAGATCGATGGGTGCGGCTGAGTGCCGAAGACGCTCGAGGAACGGTCCCACAGATCGGTGGCGGTGGTGCTGTTGTCCATTTCTGAGCCGCTCCTAGCGTCTTCGTGGCAGTGTGGCACTCATGTGCGGTCGATATGCGGCGAGCCGGCGGCCGGAGGACCTGGCCGGGCTCTTCGGGGTGGAGAAGTGGGAACCGGAGGAGACGCTGGCTCCGGACTGGAACGTGGCGCCGACGAAGAGCGTCTACGCGGTGCTCGAGCGTCCTGTCAAAGACGCAGCGGACCGGCGTCCGGTTCGTCAGCTTCGCGCCCTGCGCTGGGGCCTGGTGCCGTCATGGGCGAAGACGCCCGAGGGCGCGGCGCGGATGATCAACGCTCGCGCGGAGACGGTCCACGAGAAGCCGTCCTACCGGCGGGCCTTCGGGGCGCGGCGCTGCCTGCTCCCGGCGGACGGCTACTACGAGTGGGTCACCGGCGAGCGGGAGCGCGAGCTGGAGGAGAAGGGGCGCCGCAAGCGCGCCCGCAAGCAGCCGTACTTCGTCACGCCGGCCGACGGGTCGGTGATGGCGATGGCCGGGCTGTTCGAGTTCTGGCGCGATCCCACGCTGCCGCCCGACCATCCCCGGGCCTGGTGGGCGACCTGCTCGGTGATCACCACCGAGGCCGACACGGAGCCGTTCGCGGAGACGGGGGAGACGGAGGAGTCACAGGAGCCCGGGCCGCGCTCGCTCGCCGAGATCCACCCGCGGATGCCGCTCGTCCTGCCGCCCGAGCGGTGGGCCACGTGGCTGGACCCGGCGCGCACCGAACCGGAGGAGCTGCTGCCGCTGCTGGCGCCCCCGCCCGCCGGGCTGCTGCGGGCCTACCCCGTCTCCACCGCGGTCAGCGACGTCCGCAACAACGGGCCCGAGCTGCTGAAGGAACTGCCCGCGCCGGAGGAGTCGACGCTGTTCTGAGCCTGCGCTGTTCCGAGCCGTCGCCGTTCCGAGCGCCGCGCGCCGCGGTCGGCGGCCCGCCCGGCAGGATGGAGGCGTGAGCGAACGCATCGAGCAGACCGTCCAGGACGTGCCCACCCCCGCCGGCGACGCCCGCGTCCACTGGCACCTCGCGCCCCACGCGCGCCTGGTGCTCGCCCTCGGGCACGGCGCGGGCGGCGGCGTCGAGGCCCGCGACCTGCGGGCGCTGGCGGCGGCCCTGCCGCCCGACGGGGTGAGCGTCGCCCTGGTCGAACAGCCGTGGCGGGTGGCCGGCCGGAAGGTCGCGCCCGCGCCCTCGGCCCTCGATGCGGCCTGGCGGGCCGTCTGGCCCGCGCTCACCGCGCCCGGGGTACCGGTGGTGGCCGGCGGCCGCAGCGCGGGCGCCCGCGTCGCCTGCCGCACGGCGGCCGGTCTCGGCGCCGCGGCCGTGCTCGCGCTGAGCTTTCCGCTGCACCCGCCGGGCCGGCCGGAGCGCTCCCGCGCCGACGAGCTGACCGGCGCCGGGGTGCCGGTGCTCGTGGTGCAGGGCGCCCGCGACCCGTTCGGCCGCCCCGAGGAGTTCCCGCCCGGCACCGAACCCGTCGTCGTGCCGCACGGCGACCACGGCTTCGCGGTGCCGAAGAAGGCGGACGTCACCCAGGAGGAGGCGCTGGACGTGATCACCCATGCGGTCGGGATGTGGCTGAAGGCGGTCTAGAGCGATCGGGCCCGGTTCATAAGGGCTCTTGGGAGGTTTCCGTTCGGGCGGGAATGATCCACCGGGTGCCGCTGTTGTGGTCTCTGTATCACGTACCGGCACAGACGAAGGAATGGGAGCTCCCCGCATGGGTTCGATCGCATGCCCGTCCCGCCCGCAGACGGCCGACCAGGGTTGGGCGGTCATGGGTATGGCCCAGTCGGCCCTGGCCGGAGCGGCGAGCGCACCGGATCGTCGTCTATTCTCCGATTCGAGCGGGTCCGGTCCGGGCGCCGCCGTGTTGTTGGAGGAGGTGGGTCCGGTCACTGGGATCGACGCTGGGGCCGACGACAACCGCAAGCGGGAGCCTGCCGAGAGCGCCGCGGAGCGCAACGCGCGCTTCGAGCGCGACGCCCTGACCTTCCTCGACCAGATGTACTCGGCCGCCCTGCGCATGACGCGCAACGCGGCGGACGCCGAGGATCTGGTGCAGGAGACGTATGCCAAGGCCTACGCGTCCTTCCACCAGTTCCGTGACGGTACGAACCTCAAGGCGTGGCTCTACCGCATCCTGACCAACACCTTCATCAACTCGTACCGCAAGAAGCAGCGTGAGCCGCTGCGCAGCGCGTCCGAGGAGATCGAGGACTGGCAGCTGGCGCGCGCCGAGTCGCACATGTCGACCGGGCTGCGCTCCGCCGAGTCCCAGGCGCTGGACCACCTTCCCGACTCCGATGTCAAGGAAGCCCTTCAGGCCATTCCGGAGGAGTTCCGCATAGCGGTCTACCTCGCGGACGTGGAGGGCTTTGCCTACAAGGAGATCGCGGACATCATGGGTACCCCCATCGGCACGGTGATGTCCCGGCTGCACCGGGGCCGCCGGCAGCTGCGCGGACTGCTGGAGGACTACGCACGCGAGCGCGGTCTGGTCCCGGCGGGGACCGCCCCCGCGCAGAACGGTTCCGACGAGTCGCACAATCGGAAAGGCTCGGACTCATGAGCTGCGGAGACCCGCACGAGACGGACTGCTCCGAAGTCCTCGACCACCTGTATGAGTACCTCGATCACGAGATGCCCGAAGGCGACTGCGCCAAGTTCGAGGTGCACATCGACGAGTGCTCTCCGTGCCTGGAGAAGTACGGGCTCGAGCAGGCGGTGAAGAAGCTGGTCAAGCGCTGCTGCGGCCATGACGACGTGCCGGCCGACCTCCGTTCGAAGGTCATGGGCCGCATCGACCTCATCCGGGCCGGGCACGCGGTGCCCGATCAGGACGTGGTGGCCGAGGCCAGGGCGGCCGAGGCCGCGCAGCAGGACTGACGCCCGCGCGCCGCGCTCGCGGCGCGGGCCGGATCCTGCGATAGCAGTGATCCAAACCACCGCACCAGGGAACGTCACCCGAACGGACGGCGGATTCCCCGTGCGCGGTTCTCCGGGCTTTCCTGAGCCTATTCTCCCCATCCAGACGCCATGTCCAAGGGTCGGGGAGGACGCGCCATGTGGGCACTTCCGGCGGCGGCGCGCGCGTATATCGCGTGCGCCGTGCTCGCCGCCGCGGTGTGCGCCGCGCCCGTCGTACGCGGCGGCCCGGCCGTGCCCTGGGGTGAGGTCGTCCTGCTCGCCGCCGTCTGCGCCGCGGGCGAGCGGCTGCCGCGCCGCCCCCTGACACTGCCCGTGCTGATCGCCGCGGCGGTGCTGCTGCCGCCCGCGTCCGCCGCCGTCGTGGCGGTGCCCGGGGCGCTCGTGCGGCGGGAGGGCCGGCGCCCGGCGTGGGTGCGGCGGCTGTGGCACGCGGCGCGGTCCTCCCTGGCGGCCGCCGCGGCCTCGTACGTCTACGGGCCCGGCCTGGGCGCCCCCCGCGTGCCCGACGCCGCCTGCCTCCCCGCCGCGCTGGTGCCGGCCGTCGCCGCCGGACTCGTGCTCGCCCTCGTCGGTGCCGTCCTGGACGGTGGCGTGCTGGTCACCGCCGAGGGCCGCTCGGCGCGGACGGCCTGGCGGACGCCGGTGCCGGCGGCGCTCGCGCCGGCGCTGGTCCACGGGCCGACGGGACTGATGACGGCGCTGCTGTGGCACAGCCCCTACGGGCCGCCGGCGGCGCTGCTGGTCCTGCTGCCGGTGTCGGTCTCCTCCTGGGTCCAGGACCGCTGCCGCCGCGAGCGGGCGGCCCACCAGGCCACGGTGCGCGCGCTGGTGCAGGCCGTCGACCTCAAGGACCGCTACACCCGTGGCCACAGCGAGCGCGTCGGCCGGGCGTCCGTGCTGATCGCCCGCGAGCTGGGCATCGGCGGCGAGCGCCTGGAGGCGCTGCGCTTCGCCGGCACCCTGCACGACCTCGGCAAACTGGCCGTGCCCACCGGGGTGTTGCGCAAGGACGGCCCGCTCACGCCGGAGGAGCGCCGGATCATCGAGCTGCATCCCGAGTACGGCCATGAGATGGTGCGCGGCATCGGCTTCCTCGACGAGGCCCGCGCCGCGATCCTGCACCACCACGAGCGGCTGGACGGCACCGGCTATCCCTACGGCCTGGCGGGCCGTCAGATCCCCGAGTTCGCCCGCGTGGTGGCCGTGGCCGACGCCTTCGACGCGATGACCTCCACCCGCAGCTACAGCCGCGCCCGGCCCGTGCCGGTGGCCCTCGCGGAGCTCGACCGCTGCTCCGGCTCCCATTTCGACCCCCGCGTGGTCGCCGCGCTGGTGCGCGCCCTCGACCGCCACGGCTGGCGACCGGAAGCTGTCATTCCGTCCAGCCGAAACGTCCCTGTTGATCACTGTTCCGTCCCGGGCGCCTCCGTGGGCCCACCGGCGGCGGGCGACCGTACGGACCGGGGTGGTCCCGGATGAGAACACGACCGCCGCAGGATCTGACCTGCTGTGACGCGCCGGCCTGTCGGGCGGCCGCGGACGCGTCCGCGGCCGCTCCTCCCGGGGCCGGCCCCCCGGGCGGCGCTTGCCGGGCCGCCTCGACGGCCCAGCCCGGTTTCGAGCGGCCCGGCGCGGAGGCGCCCTCCGGGGAGCGGTCCGCACGGGGATGGGGCGGTGGCGTCCCGGAGACGGGCGGCGTCCCGCCGTGCGCCGGCGCCCGGGGCCTCGGAGCCGCCCCGGCCCCGCCCGGGTGGGGCACCCCCGAGCAGCCGCCCGGGGCCGGCGCACGGGGCACGGCCCCCCAGGCCCCCACGCCCCCCTGGCCCGGCGCCGGCGGCGGGCCGGCCGCCCCGGACGCGCCCTACCGCCCCGGCACGCCCCCGGACGCCGGCGAGCGCGCCCCGCGGGAAGCCGCCCCGGACGCGCCGGAGTGGGCCCGACCCGGCGGGCCCGGCCGGGCCCGCGCCGGGGGGTTCGCGCGGGGGGTGCACATCGTCGCCGGGCTCACGGCGGTCCTCGCGCTGGCGTGGACGGCGTGGCGGGGGGTGGCGCAGCCGCACGTGGCCCTGGCCTACGGGGTGCTGATCGCGCTCGGGGAGGCCGCCCGGCGCACGCCGCGCGGGGCGGGCGCCGGAGCCCGGGAGACCGCGCCCGTGGGGTCCGCCGGCACGCTCGCGTACGCCCTGCTCGGCGAGGTCGGCGGAGAGCCCGCCTCGCACGGCGCCGCCCAGGTCGTCGCCGTCGTGCTCGGCGCCACCCTCGCCGGAGCCGTGGGCCGTCCGCCCGCGCTCGACCGGCTCGCGCGCCGGGTGCTCAACGCCGCCTTCGCCGCCGTCTGTTTCCAGCCGCTGCACGGCTGCGCGCCCAGCCCGTCCTACCCGCTCCTCCTTCTGCTGCTCCTGGCCCTGACCGCCCTGTGCGACGCGGTCCTGGCCGCCGCCCTCGCCCGCTCCCGCACCGGCGGCGGACCGTACGGGCCCCTCCTGCGCGAGGAGCTCAGGGCGCTCCCCGGCGTCGGCTCGGCCATCGGCGCCGGCGGCGTCGTCATGGCGCTGGCCGTGGCCGCGGCGGGGCTGTGGGCCCTGCCGGTGTTCTGCCTGCCGCTGCTGGTCACCCAGCTGTCCGTGCACCGCTACGAGGCCGTGTGCGCCACCCGCCGCCAGACCATCGCCTCGCTGGCCAGAGCCACCGAGATCGCCGGCTACACCCGGCCGGGACACGCCCGGCGGGTCGCGACGCTGGGCCGCGCCGTCGGCCGCGAGCTGGGGCTGTCGGGGGCCGACCTCACGGTGGTGGAGCACGCGGCACTGATGCACGACATCGGCCAGCTCTCCCTCCCGGTGCCGGTCCCCGCCGGGGCGACCGAGCCGCTGCCGACCGAGGAGCGCCGCCGCATCGCGCTCCTGGGCGGCGCGGTGGTCCGCCGGACCGGGGTACCGCCGGACGTCGTACTGGTGGTCGAGCGCCAGGCGGATCCGTACCGGGACCAGCCGCTCACCGCCCGTATCGTCCGGACCGTCAACGCCTACGACGACCTCGCCGGCGACCCGGCGTGCGGCCCGCTGCGCGCCCTCGAGCGCCTCCGTCTGGCCACCGCGCACGACCACGAGCCCCGGGTGGTGGAGGCGCTCGCGGCGGTGCTCGCGCGCGGAGGCCCCGCTCCATCAGGCCCGTGACAGCGGGGGTGAAGGGGGACTGGCCCGCCGAACCCACGGGTAATGAGCGGGCGTCCGAAGGGGCATGGTTGGATGCGAAGAGACGAAGAGAATGGCGAGAAAGCGGAAACCGGGGGGTGTCGTGCGCGGGGTCGTCGGCAAGGAGGTCCGACAGGGCGGCTTTCTCCGCCCGGTCCATCCGGCGTGGTGGCACGCAGAACACGCAGAAACCGGCAGGCGGGAATCGTGAGGATCTTCGGCAAGGTACGGCACCGGCCTTCCGCCTCGTGGCGGCAGGCGACCGACCGTGCCTTCACGCTCATCGGCGACGGCCGCTACGAGGACGCGGGAGCGCTGCTGACGCGCGCGGCCGACATGGAACCATGGCTGTCCGAGTCGTGGTTCAACCTCGCGCTGCTGCACAAGTTCCGGCACGACTGGGAGCAGGCCCGCGCCGCCGGGCTGCGCGCCGTGGCGCTGCTGGACCGCGAGACCGGCGCGCCCGACTGGTGGAACGTCGGCATCGCCGCCACCGCCCTGCAGGACTGGCCGCTGGCCCGCCGCGCCTGGCAGGCGTACGGGCTGCGGGTGCCCGGCGAGGGCGGCCCGGCCGGTGAGCCGACCGGGATGGAGCTGGGCAGCGCGGCCGTGCGGCTGTCGCCGGAGGGCGAGGCGGAGGTCGTCTGGGGTCGCCGACTGGACCCGGCGCGCATCGAGGTGCTGTCCATCCCGCTGCCGTCCTCCGGCCGCCGCTGGGGCGAGGTCGTGCTGCACGACGGCGTCCCGCACGGCGAGCGGGTGACCGCCGCCGGGCCCTCGTACCCCGTCTTCGACGAGATCGAGCTGTGGGCCCCCTCGCCCGTCCCCACCTGGGTCGTGCTGCTGGAGGCCGCCACCGAGGCCGACCGGGACGCGCTCGAGCGGCTCGCGGCCGACGCGGGCTTCGCCGCCGAGGACTGGTCCTCCTCCGTGCGTCTGCTGTGCCGGACGTGCTCGGAGAGCCGGATGCCCAGCGACGAGGGCGACGGCGAGCACCTCGACCCGCACGATCACAGCGAGCCCGGACACCCCGGCCCGCTGGGCCACCGCACGGCCGGCTCCGGCTCGGGCTCGCTGTGGGTGCCCGAGCGCGAGTGCGGCATCGCGGCACCCGCGGGGCTGGTCAGGGGGCTGCTCGACGGCTGGGTGGCCGACAGCCCGGACACCCGTGAATGGCGGGATCTGGAAGAGGTCTGCTGAGCGGCCGCTGTGGCCCCCGTACCCTGTAGAGACCCAGTGGATTCAGGGCAAGATATTGCTTTCGGGTTGTGAGAGAGGCATACGGCGGACATGGCGCAGCAAGACACGGACCAGCCCGTGAACGACGAGTCGAACGAGTCGACCGCTTCCGGCGAGTTCATCGTGGACACCGAGGACTGCGAGGCGCGTGAGCTCGCGCACCGCGAGCGCGGCACCTCCCGCCCGATCACCGTCGTCGGCAACCCGGTGCTCCACAAGGAGTGCAAGAACGTCACGGAGTTCGACGAGAAGCTCGCGCAGCTGATCGACGACATGTTCGCCAGCCAGCGCACCGCCGAGGGCGTGGGCCTGGCGGCCAACCAGATCGGCGTCGACCTGAAGGTCTTCGTCTACGACTGCCCGGACGACGAGGGCGTGCGCCACGTCGGCCACGTGGTCAACCCCGTGCTCGACGACCTGCCGGCCGACCGCCGCATCCTCGACGACTCCAACGAGGGCTGCCTGTCGGTCCCGACGGCCTACGCCGCCCTGGCCCGCCCCGACTACGCGGTCGTCCGCGGCCAGGACCTGCACGGCAACCCGATCGCCGTCGAGGGCACCGGCTACTTCGCCCGTTGCCTGCAGCACGAGACGGACCACCTGTACGGCTACCTGTACATCGACCGTCTCTCCAAGCGCGACCGCAAGGACGCCCTGCGGCAGATGGCCGACGGCACCCCGCGCTACCCGGTCGTCTCCAACGGCTGATCGCGCGTACGACGCACATGTGGCGGGCGCTCCCGAGGGAGCGCCCGCCACACGCGTTTCACGACTGGTCCGGGAAGTCGGAGGCCTCGAAGAGCGGGCGCACCTCGACCTCGCCCTCGCGGAAGGGGATGCGCCGGGCCCATTCCAGGGCCTCGTCCATCGAGCCGGTCTCGATGATCCAGAAGCCGGCGATCTGGTCGGCGGCCTTCCCGAAAGGCCCCTCGGTGACGACGGGCGGCCCGTCGGAGTACCGCACACGCGCCCCCTTGGAGGTCGGGTGCAGTCCGTCGCCGGCGAGCATCGCGCCGGCCCCGGCCAGCCGCTCGTTGTACTGCCCCATCTCGGCGATCATCTCCTTGGTCGGCATCACGCCGGCCTCGGAGTCCTCGCTCGCTTTGACGATCATCATAAAACGCGGCATCGCATGTCTCCCGTTCTGTCCGGATTTCGCACTGGATTCCCGGACGGGAGACACGCGATGCCGCGTTCGAGGCTATTTAACCCGCGAGGATCAGAACTCGTCGTCGAAGGCGACCGTGCCCTCGACCGCCACCTGGTACGCGGACGCGCGGCGCTCGAAGAAGTTGGTCAGCTCCTGGACGTTCTGCAGCTCCATGAAGGAGAAAGGGTTCTCCGAGCCGAAGACCGGGGCGAAGCCCAGGCGCTGGAGGCGCTGGTCGGCGACGCACTGGAGGTACTCGCGCATGGACTCGGTGTTCATGCCCGGCAGGCCGTCGCCGCACAGGTCACGGCCGAACTGCAGCTCGCACTCCACGGCCTCCTTCAGCATGTCGGTGACCTGCTGCTGGAGCTCGTCGTCGAAGAGGTCGGGCTCCTCCTGGCGGACGGTGTCCACGACCTCGAACGCGAAGTTCATGTGCATGGTCTCGTCGCGGAAGACCCAGTTGGTGCCGGTCGCCAGGCCGTGCAGCAGACCGCGGCTGCGGAACCAGTACACGTAGGCGAAGGCGCCGTAGAAGAACAGGCCCTCGATGCAGGCCGCGAAGCAGATCAGGTTGAGCAGGAAGCGACGGCGGTCGGCCTTCGTCTCCAGGCGGTCGATCTTCTCGACCTCGTTGATCCACTTGAAGCAGAACTGCGCCTTCTCGCGGATGGAGGGGATGTTCTCCACCGCGTCGAACGCCGCGGCGCGGTCGTCCGGGTCGGGCAGGTAGGTGTCGAGCAGCGTCAGATAGAACTGGACGTGCACGGCCTCCTCGAACAGCTGCCGCGACAGGTACAGGCGCGCCTCGGGGGAGTTGATGTGCTTGTACAGCGTCAGCACGAGGTTGTTCGCCACGATCGAGTCGCCGGTCGCGAAGAACGCGACCAGGCGGCCGATCATGTGCTGCTCACCCGGGGACAGCTTGGCCAGGTCGGCGACGTCCGAGTGGAGGTCGACCTCCTCGACGGTCCAGGTGTTCTTGATCGCGTCGCGGTAGCGGTCGTAGAAGTCCGGGTACCGCATGGGGCGCAGGGTCAGCTCGAAGCCCGGGTCGAGCAGGTTCTTCTGTTCAGCGGCGGACATTACTGGCAGGCCTCGCAGGACTCGGGGTTCTCAAGGGAGCAGGCGATGGCATCCGCGTCGGGCGCGGCCTGCTGCACGGGGATGGTGGCCGGCGCGGCGGCACCGGCGGAGGCGGCGCGGGCGATCCGGGTGGCCGGGCGGGAGCGCAGGTAGTACGTCGTCTTGATGCCCTGCTTCCAGGCGTACGCGTACATCGAGCTGAGCTTGCCGATGGTGGGCGAGGCCATGAAGAGGTTCAGCGACTGGCTCTGGTCCAGGTACGGCGTACGGGCCGCGGCCATGTCGATCAGGGCGCGCTGCGGGATCTCCCAGGCGGTGCGGTAGAGGTCGCGCACCTCCTGCGGGATCCACTTCATGTCCTGGATCGAGCCGTTGGCGTCGGTCATCGCGTCGCGGGTGGTGCGGTCCCACACGCCGAGCTTCTTGAGGTCGTCCACCAGGTAGGTGTTGACCTGCAGGAACTCACCGGAGAGCGTCTCGCGCTTGAACAGGTTGGAGACCTGCGGCTCGATGCACTCGTAGACGCCCGCGATGGAGGCGATGGTGGCGGTCGGGGCGATCGCCAGCAGCAGCGAGTTGCGCATGCCGACGGCGGCGATGCGGGCGCGCAGCGCCTCCCAGCGGTCGTCCCAGGCGGCGACGGCGTTGGGGTAGTGGTCCGGGTGCAGCACGCCGCGGGCGGTGCGGGTCGCGGACCAGGCCGGGTGCGGGCCGTGCCGCTCGGCGAGGTCGGCGGAGGCCTCGTACGCCGCGAGCATGATCCGCTCGGAGATCTTGGTGGAGAGGGCCTTCGCCTCGGCGGAGTCGAAGGACAGGCGCAGGCGGAAGAAGACGTCCTGCAGACCCATCAGGCCCAGGCCCACCGGGCGCCAGCGGCTGTTGGAGTTGCCGGCCTGCTCGGTCGGGTAGAAGTTGATGTCCACGACGCGGTCGAGGAACGTCACGGCCGTACGGACCGTACGGTCGAGCTTCTCCCAGTCCATCTCGCCGTCGGCACCGAGGTGCTGCGCGAGGTTGACCGAGCCCAGGTTGCAGACCGCGGTCTCGCCGTCGTCCGTGACCTCGAGGATCTCCGTGCAGAGGTTCGAGGAGTGGACTACCTTGCCCTTCTCGGCCGTCTGGTTGGCGGTGCGGTTGGCGGCGTCCTTGAACGTCATCCAGCCGTTGCCGGTCTGCGCGAGGGTACGCATCATGCGGGCGTACAGCACCCGGGCGGGGATCTGCTTGACGGCCTTGCCGGCGGCCTCGTAGGCGCGGTAGGCGGCGTCGAACTCGTCGCCGTAGAGGTCGACCAGGTCCGGGGTGTCGGCGGGGGAGAAGAGCGACCAGTCGGCGTCGGCCTCGACGCGGCGCATGAACTCGTCCGGGATCCAGTGCGCGATGTTGAGGTTGTGGGTACGACGGGCCTCCTCACCGGTGTTGTCGCGGAGCTCCAGGAACTCCTCGATGTCGGCGTGCCACGTCTCGAGGTAGACGCAGGCCGCGCCCTTGCGGCGGCCGCCCTGGTTCACGGCGGCGACGGAGGCGTCGAGGGTGCGCAGGAACGGCACAATGCCGTTGGAGTGGCCGTTGGTGCCGCGGATCAGCGAGCCGCGGGAGCGGATGCGCGAGTACGACAGGCCGATGCCGCCCGCGTGCTTCGACAGGCGCGCCACCTGGTGGTAGCGGTCGTAGATCGAGTCCAGCTCGTCCAGCGGAGAGTCCAGCAGGTAGCAGGACGACATCTGCGGGTGGCGGGTGCCCGAGTTGAAGAGCGTGGGGGAGGAGGGCAGGTAGGAGAGCGTGCTGGTGAGCCCGTAGAGCTCGGCGACGTCCTCCAGGGCCCGCACGGAGTGGTCCTCGGCCAGGCCGCAGGCCACGCGCAGCAGGAAGTGCTGCGGGGTCTCGATCACGTTGCGGGTGATCGGGTGGCGCAGCAGGTAGCGGCTGTGCAGGGTGCGCAGGCCGAAGTAGCCGAAGCGGTCGTCGGCGCCGTCGGCGAGAGCCTTGGCGACCAGCGCGTCCAGGCGCTCGGAGTGCTCCTTGACGAACGCGGCGGTCTCGTCCGCGATCAGGCCCTCACGGTGGCCGACGGCCACCGAGGCGGAGAAGGAGGTCGCACCCTCGCCGGCCGCCTCGTCGGCGATGGCGCGGGTGAGCAGCCGGGCGGCGAGGCGGGAGTACTCCGGTTCCTCGGCGATCAGGCCGGCGGCGGCCTCGGTGGCGAGGGAGCGCAGCTCGGCCTCGTCCGACGCGGCGCTGCGGCCGCGCAGCGCGGCGGCGGCGACCTTGCCCGGGTCGGTGGAAGGCAGGTCTGCGGTGAGGTCGGTCAGGGTGCGCAGCAGCGCGGTCCCGGGACCGCCGGTCGCTTCCGCGTTCGCTGAGACCGGATCTGCGGGCGCGATGGTCACGTGTGGCTCTCCCTCGCTCGGCTGGGGTGGGCCCGGGCGGGTGCGCGCGACGGTCGCGTACGGGCATGCCGAATGCACCGGGGCATGCCTCGTAGGCGTCCGTCGGCCCAACCCGCGGGGCCCGGACGAATTCAACGCCCATAGCCGAGCCCAGGGCAGGCTCGGTGGTGGGCGCGCTGGCGGCAGGTCCTCGGACTACAGGTGCGCTGGGTATATGCGCACACATACACCGTTGCGGGACAGTTCCGGACTTTCACCGGATTCCCCTGCGACATCAGCGAGGACGAGCATACATCTAGTGCCGCCCCTCGTACGCGCCCCCACATGTTGTGTCGTCCCGTCATGACACGGTCGCTGAATGTGCTAACGGGCGGGCTGCGCAAGGCCTCCACAAGGCTACGGAAGGCCACGCGAAAGGGCCGCCACGCCCCCCGGAGAGGGGTGTGGCGGCCCTGATGTCGGGGCGGGTCCGGCGGGCCCGCCAGGGTGCTGTCAGTGGCCGCCAGGGGCCCCCGCGGTGGCCGGGGGGAGCTCCGCCGGGACGCCCGGGTCGCCGGCGTCCGCGGTGTAGTCCGACGGGCTGGTCTGGTCGACGCCGTCGGGAGCCTTGATCGCCTTCAGGACGAAGGTCGCCACGATGACGACGATCACATTGAGGGCGAACGCGGTGAGGCCGATGTAGCCCTTCTCCCCGAGGAAGGGGATGAGGTTGGTGTTCCCGAAGTGGGACTGGGTGGCGCTCGGCGTAGCGTACGCCCGCCAGGTGCCGTACCCCATGCCGGCCGCCCAGCCCGCCAGCAGGGCCCAGCGGTGGAACCAGCGGGTGAAGAGCCCGCCGACGAGCGCCGGGATCGTCTGCAGGATCCATATGCCGCCGAGCAGCTGGAAGTTGATGGCGACCGTTTTGTCCATGGTGAGGACGAAAACGAGCGCTCCGACCTTGACGAGCAGGGAGGCGAGCTTGGACACCTTCGCCTCGTGTTCGGGCGAGGCGTCCGGCTTGAGGAACTCCTTGTAGATGTTCCGGGTGAACAGATTTGCGGCGGCGATCGACATGATGGCCGCCGGGACGAGCGCCCCGATGCCGATCGCGGCGAACGCCACGCCCGTGAACCAGTCCGGGAACATGTCCTCGAACAGCTGCGGGATCGCCAGCTGCCCGTTCTTGACCTTCACCCCGGCGGCCAGCGCCATGAAGCCGAGCATCGCCAGCAGGCCCAGCATCAGGGAGTAGAGGGGAAGGATCGTGGTGTTGCGGCGGATGACGTTGCGGCTCTTGCTGGAGAGCACCGCCGTCACCGAGTGGGGATACAGGAACAGCGCCATCGCCGAACCCAGCGCGAGCGTCGCGTACGACCACTGCGCGTCCGGGCCGGGGACGAGCGCGCCGCGCGGCTTGCCCGTTGCCGGATTTTCGGCCGCGAACGCATGACCGGCCTTGGCGAAGATCTCGTCGAAGCCGCCGAGCCGGATCGGGATGTAGATGGTCGCCACGATGATGACGATGTAGACCAGCGCGTCCTTGACGAAGGCGATCAGCGCCGGCGCCCGCAGCCCGGAGGAGTAGGTGTAGGCCGCGAGCACGCCGAAGGCGATCAGCAGCGGCAGGTCCTTGACGAACCAGTTGGTGCCCTCGCCGCCGCCGACGCCCAGCACGTCCAGGACGGCCTGTATGCCGACCAGCTGCAGGGCGATGTACGGCATGGTGGCGAGGATGCCGGTCAGCGCCAGCGCCAGGGACAGGCCCCGGGAGCCGAAGCGGCCCCGGACGAAGTCCGACGAGGTCACGTACCCGTGCTTGTGCGCCACCGACCACAGCCGCGGCAGGAAGGTGAAGACCAGCGGGTAGCAGAGGATGGTGTAGGGCACCGCGAAGAAGCCCGCCGCACCGCCCGCGTAGATGGCCGCCGGGACGGCGACGAAGGTATAGGCCGTATAGAGGTCGCCGCCGAGCAGGAACCAGGTGACCCAGGTGCCGAACGAGCGGCCGCCCAGTCCCCACTCCTCGAGATTGTCCGCGTTCTCCGCCCGCCGCCATTTCGACGCCATGAAGCCCATGACGGTCACGGCGAGGAAGAAGAACACGAACACGGCGAGTGCCACGCCGTTCACGCCGTCCTTCATCGGACCTCACCGCCCCGGTGCTTCCGCTCGTGACGGCGGACGATGACGTAGGCGACGACGGTGAGCATCGTCGAGATGAGGACCCACAGCATCTGGTACCAGTAGAAGAACGGGACGCCGGCGATGGCGGGCGTGAGCCGGGAGTAGGAACCGACCCACAGCATCGCCACGAAGGGGATGGCCAGGCACACCCCGGCGACGATCAACGGCACGGTGACGACCGGCCTTCGTGAGCCCTCTGCGGGCTGCTCGGGTGGTTCCGACATGCGGTGTCTCCGTCCCCTGTGCGATCACATGCGTAATGTCGGGGAAATCTAAGGGAGGCCCCCTCCGGACGTCACCCCCTATCCGCATATCGGAATGGCAACGCCCCGACGGTTCGTCAGAAACCGTAGGGGGAACCCCTGGTGTGGGAGTACCGGGCGCATCAACGGGAAGTAAAGAGTCCACTTGACGCATGGGGTGTATGTGGGCGTAGTCACGGTGGCGATGTGCGCGGTGCGCGCCCCAAGTGCCCAACCGCGAGCCCTATTTGATGAAATATTTACCTGTCATCAAAGGGTAACGTGCAGGTAAAGTGACTGTCTCGTCCGTCGCGCAGGATTGGCTGCACGGCGGCCGGCGCAGCCATGCACTGGCGCGCTCACACCCGTAATGCTGACTTGAACACACCGCGCCCCAACGGGAACCCACACGGGGCGCAGGAGGCAGGCCAACATGAAGTCGCTCATCGACAACGCCCGATCGTTCGCAACCCACGTGGCCGAGAACGCCGAGAGCTTCCGGGCTTTCGAAGCCGGCCAGTCGCCGGAGACCCTGTTCATCACGTGCTCCGACTCGCGCGTCGTGCCGTCCCTCATCACCGGCGCACGACCCGGCGAACTCTTCGAGCTCCGTACCGCGGGCAACATCGTCCCCGAGTACCGCAGCGACCACCCGTCCGGCGAGACCGCCACCATCGAGTACGCGGTCCGCGTGCTGGGCGTCCGCGACATCATCGTCTGCGGGCACTCCCACTGCGGCGCCGTGAGCGCCGTCGTCCGGGGCGATGACCTCTCCTCCGCGCCCGCCGTCCAGGGCTGGCTCGACCGCGCCGTCCCGGCGGACGCCGACGCCCGGACCGCCGACGCGGACTCCCCCGGCATGGCCGAGGCCGTCCAGGTCCACGCCGTCGCCCAGCTCAGGACCCTGCGGGACTACCCCTGCGTCCGCGAACGCCTCGAGGAAGGGCTGCTGACGCTGCACGCCTGGTACTACGAGGTGCACACCGGCTCGGTCACCGTGCACCGGCCCGAGAACGGCCACGGGCCGTTCGGACCTCTGTGAACCACCCGGCCGCACCACCCAAGGGGCCCTCACCCATGTTCTCCGTCAAGAAATCCGCCGTCCTGCGTCAGGACGCGCTCGCCTCGCTCGTCGTCTTCCTCGTGGCCCTGCCGTTGTGCGTCGGCGTGGCCGTGGCGTCCGGGGTACCGGCCGAACTCGGCCTGATCACCGGCATAGTCGGCGGCCTCGTCGTCGGCGCCATGCCGGGCAGCACCTTCCAGGTCAGCGGCCCCGCCGCCGGACTGACGGTGCTGGTGTTCGAAGCCGTAAGGGAGTTCGGCCTGGGCATGCTCGGCGCCATCGTCCTGGTCACCGGCCTCCTCCAACTCGCCCTCGGCGCCCTGCGCTTCGGCCGGTGGTTCCGGGCGATCTCGGTCGCGGTCGTCCACGGCATGCTCGCCGGCATCGGACTCGTCCTCCTCTTCGGCCAGCTCTACACCATGGCCGGCGTCAAGCAGCCGCGCTCGGGCATGGAGAAGATCGCGGGCGTCCCCGGGCTCGCCATGGACATCGTCACCGACGGCGACGCCCTGACCGCCTTCGCGGTCGGCGCGGCGACCATCGCGGTGCTGGTGCTGTGGAAGAAACTCCCGGGCAAGGCCCAGCTGGTGCCCGCGCCGCTGGTCGCCGTCGCGCTGGCCACGGCGGTCACCGCGCTGGGCGGCCTGGACATCGCCAACGTCGAGGTGAAGGGGCTGCTGGACGCCGTCCAGCCGCCCGGCCTGAACGACCTCACCTCGCTCGCCAGCGTCGCCGTGCTCGGCACGGTCCTCGCCTTCACCCTCATCGCCTCGGCCGAGTCCCTGTTCAGCGCGGCCGCCGTGGACCGGATGCACGACGGCCCGCGCACCCACTACGACAAGGAGCTGCTCGCCCAGGGCCTGGGCAACACGGTGTGCGGCGTGCTCGGCGCCCTGCCGATGACGGCCGTCATCGTCCGCAGTGCCGCCAACGTCCAGGCCGGCGCGAGGACCCCGCTCTCCCGGGTGCTGCACGGCGCGTGGCTGCTGCTGTTCGCGGTGCTGCTCCCCGCGGCGATCGGCGTCATCCCGCTCGCCGCGCTGGCGGGCGTGCTGGTGCACGCCGGCTGCAAGCTGGTGCCGGTGAAGGAGATCGGCCCGCTGTGGCGCGACCACCGGGGCGAGGCGGTGATCCTCGCGGTCACGGCCGTCGCCATCGTCACGACCAGCATGTTCGAGGGTGTGGTGCTCGGACTCCTGCTGGCGGTGGTGAAGTCGGCGTGGGAGACCTCCAAGATCCATGTGGAGGTCCGTGAGGACGACGGCCGGATGACGGTGGTCCTCACCGGCAACGCCACGTTCCTGCGGCTGCCCCGCATCCTGGAGACCCTGGAGGCGCTCCCGCAGGACCGGCCCATCGAGCTGGACCTGTCCCCCCTGCGCCATGTGGACCACGCGTGCCGCACGGCCCTGGAGGCCTGGGCCGCCCGCCACAACGACGCGGACACCGAGCCGGTACGGCTGCGGCACGCACGGCTGACCGCCGTGGCCTAGAGGTCTGGCCGGCCCGGCCCCTTCCGCCGACGACGGCCGTACCCGGCACCCCGGGTGCGGCCGCTGCGCCCGCCGGCCCGGCCGGCGGAGGGCGGCCAGTGGTGGTCAGTGGGCGGCCTGGCCCCGGTTGAGGGCCATGACCACCACGGACCCCACGATCACCAGCCGTTCCGTCAGCGCGTCGAGCTGCCGGCGCTGCTCCGGCGGCAGGTGCCAGTCCTCCCACCACGCGGCCTCCTGCTGCGAACAGGGGCCCGACCACTCCTCCTCCCACGCCCGTCCCAGCTGGACGGAGAGGGGGATCACCGAGCGGGCCAGGCCGCCGTAGGCGCCGAGCACCGCGAGCATGGGGCTGCCCGGCAGCCAGTCCCGCCAGGTCGCCAGCAGCTCGTCGGCGAGGCGGGCCACGTCCTCCAGCCACAGCACGTGCTGGGACACCCAGCCCTGGGCCTGGGGGCAGGCGGGCATGCCCGGCAGCAGGCGCTGTTCCAGCTGCTCACGGCGGGTGAGGAACTCCCGGGCGAGGCCCAGCTCGTAGTCGGAAGGAACCCAGGAACCCTCGGTCAGGGCGATGGCGGCGGCCTCGACCGCATCGACAGCTTGGCTCATCCCGCCACCGTACGTGACCCCTGGTCAGCGGGGGTGCCAAGACCCCCGATCCGCCGGATGCGGGCGCCTCGGTCCGTGAGGCGCCTCGGTCCGTGAGCGCCTCAGTCCGTGGGCCGCCGCAGCCTGGCGACGAACTTGTAGCGGTCGCCCCGGTAGACCGAGCGCACCCATTCCACCGGCTTGCCCTCCGCGTCCAGCGAGTGGCGCGAGAGCATCAGCATCGGCAGGCCGACGTCCGTGCCCAGCAGGCCCGCCTCGCGGGGGGTGGCCAGGGAGGTCTCGATCGTCTCCTCCGCCTCGGCCAGATGGACGTCGTAGACCTCCGCCAGGGCGGTGTAGAGCGAGGTGTGCTTCGCCAGGCTCCGGCGCAGCGCCGGGAAGCGCTTCGCCGACAGGTGGGTGGTCTCGATCGCCATCGGCTCGCCGCTGGCCAGCCGCAGCCGCTCGATGCGCAGCACCCGTCCGCCCGTGGCGATGTCGAGGAGCCCGGCGAGCCGGTCGTCGGCGGTGACGTAGCCGATGTCCAGCAGCTGGGAGGTGGGCTCGAGGCCCTGGGCCCGCATGTCCTCCGTATAGGAGGTCAGTTGCAGCGCCTGGGAGACCTTGGGCTTCGCGACGAACGTCCCCTTGCCCTGGATGCGTTCCAGGCGGCCCTCGACGACCAGCTCCTGCAGCGCCTGGCGCACGGTGGTGCGCGAGGTGTCGAACTCGGCCGCCAGCGTCCGCTCCGGCGGTACCGGAGTGCCCGGAGGCATGGTTTCGGTCATTTCCAGCAAGTGCCGTTTGAGCCGGTAATACTTGGGCACTCGCGCGGTCCGCGTGCCGCCCGCGGCCGCGCCGCTCTCCGTACCGCCCTCGGTCGCCATGGCGTGCCTTCCCGACTCCGATGATCCTGCTGCCGTCACCGGCTCCTCCGTCTATAGCGGTCACATGGTGGCACGGGCCGAGCCCGAGGAGCCCGGAGAAGCCCAGGTCGACCTCGAGGTGTCGGTCCGGTAACGGAGCCGACAGCGACTCTTATACACCCTTGACACCCCAAAAGGTCTAGGCCAAGCTGCGGGCACTGGTCTAAACCATTAAAGACCACATTCGGTCCTTGAGGAGAGTGCTGTGAAGCGAGGGCTCATAGCGGCGACGGGTGTCGCGGCCATGTTGGTGAGTGTTGCTGCCTGTGGGTCCAGCGACAGTGACAAGGAGACCGATGCCGGCGGTTCCCAGGGCAAGACCCTGACCGTCTGGTTCATGGATGGCTCGAATCCGCCTGGTTGGACGAAGGCCGTCCAGGCCGAGTTCGAACAGAAGACCGGGGCCAAGCTGGACGTCAAGATCCAGAAGTGGGACGGCATCCAGCAGAAGCTGACCACCGCCCTCTCCGAGTCCAGCCCGCCGGACGTCGTCGAGATCGGCAACACCCAGACCCCCTCCTACGCCGAGACCGGCGGCCTCGCGGAACTCGGCGACCTGAAGAAGGAGATCGGCGGGGACTGGACCGAGTCCCTCAACAAGCCCTCCGTCTTCGAGGGCAAGCAGTACGCCGCCCCCTGGTGGGCGGCCAATCGCGTCGTCATCTACAACAAGAAGGTCTGGGCGGACGCGGGCATCAAGGACACGCCCAGGACCCGGGACGAGTTCTTCAAGGACCTCGAGGCCATCGAGAAGAAGGGCGACGCCGAGCCCCTCTACCTGCCCGGCCAGAACTGGTACTTCTTCGACGGCCTGACCATCGGCACGGGCGCCGACCTGGTGAAGAAGGACGGCAAGAAGTGGGTGTCCAACCTGGCCGACCCCAAGGTCGCCAAGGCCATGGAGCTCTACAAGAAGTACCAGTCCTTCTCCAAGGCCCCCAAGGACAAGGACGAGGCCACCCCGCAGCAGGCCGACGTCTTCGCCAAGGGTAAGACCGGCGCGTTCATCGGCATGGGCTGGGAGGCCCAGACTGCGATCAAGGCCAACCCGGAGATCGAGAAGGAGATCGGCTACTTCACCATCCCCGGTGAGACCGCCGGCAAGCCCGAGGGCGTCTTCCTCGGCGGCTCCAACCTCGCCGTCGCCGAGGGCAGCAAGAAGAAGGACCTCGCCAAGGAGTTCCTGAAGATCGCGCTGTCCGACAAGAACGAGGGCGCGCTGGCCAAGGAGGTCGGCTCCCTTCCCAACAAGGACGCGCTGCTGCCCAACGTGAAGGGCAACGCCGTCGCCGAGGCCGCCGCGCCCGCCGCCAAGAGCGGCGGCACCACGCCGCTGATCCCCGAATGGGCGAGCGTCGAGAACGCGCCCAACCCGGTCAAGGCCTATATGACGGCCGTCCTGAACGGCAAGTCCCCCGAGGAAGCCGCCAAGCAGGTCGAGGCCGACATGAACAAGCGCCTCAGCCAGAAGCAGTGACCCGCCGCCTTCCGTACGGGCCGGCCGACCGCGCCGGCCCGTACGGAAGCGCGCAGACGTAACACGGTTCGACAGGGGAGAAGGCGGACGACGATGTCAGCGCAGATCGAAGAGGCGACGGCCGCCCCGCCGGCGCCGAAGGCCGGCAAGGGGGGCGCCCCGCCGGCGCGCCCGGGCGGCGTACGGGCCGGACGCGCCGTCCCGTACCTGCTGATCCTCCCCGCCGCCGCCCTCACCGTGCTGCTGCTCGGCTGGACGATGGTGAAGAACGGCCTGCTGTCGTTCCAGAACCTCAATCGGCGCCAGCTCATCCGGCACGTCACCGAGTGGACCGGCGTCGACAACTACCGCGAGGCCCTGGGCAGCGCGGAGTTCTGGGGCGTCACCGGCCGGTCCGTGGTCTTCACCGCCGCCAACGTCGTCCTGATCATGGTGCTGGGCTGCCTCATCGGCCTGCTGCTCGCCCGGCTCGGCACGAAGACGCGCCTGCTGCTCTCGCTCGGGCTCGTCCTCGCCTGGGCGATGCCCGTCGTCGCCGCGACCACCGTCTTCCAGTGGCTGTTCGACCAGCGCTACGGCATCGTCAACCACCTGCTCGACCAGGCCGGCTGGCACTCCATGGCCGGCTACAACTGGACCGGCGACCAGCTGTCGACGTTCTTCGTCATCACCGTGCTGATCGTCTGGCAGTCGATCCCCTTCGTGGCGATCAACCTCTACGCGGCCACGACCACGATCCCCACGGAGCTGTACGAGGCGGCGTCCCTGGACGGCGCGGGCGCCTGGAAGCAGTTCACCTCGGTGACCTTCCCCTTCCTCAAGCCCTTCTTCCTCGCCACCACCTTCCTCGAGGTCATCTGGGTCTTCAAGGCCTTCACCCAGGTCTTCGCGATCAACGAGGGCGGCCCCGACCGGCTCACCGAGACGCTGCCCGTCTACGCGTTCACCGAGGGCATCGGCAGCCAGCACTTCGGCATGGGCGCCGCGATCTCCATCCTGACCATCGTGATGCTGCTGGCCCTGACCGCCCACTACCTGCGCCTGGTGCTCAAGCAAGAGGAGGACGAGCTGTGAGCCGCACGGTTCCCCACCGCCGGACGGGCTCCGGCTCGCCGCTCGGCCGTCTCTGGCCGCAGGCGACGGCGGTCGTCCTCTTCGTGGTCTTCGCGTTCCCCGTCTACTGGATGTTCGCCACGGCCCTCAAGCCCACCCCGGACATCGTCAGCGAGACCCCGGTCTGGTTCCCCACCAGCCCCACCTTCGACCACATCACCAAGGCGGTGGACGCCGACGGCTTCTGGACGTTCGTCGGCAACTCCCTCACCGTCACCCTGATCGCCGTCGGGCTCTCGCTCGTCATCGCGCTGCTCGCGTCGTTCGCCGTCGCCCGCATGCGCTTCAAGGGCCGCAAGAGCTTCATCCTCGTGATGATGATGGCCCAGATGGCGCCCTGGGAGGTCATGACCATCGCCTACTACATGATCGTGCGCGACGCGGACATGCTCAACGGCCTGCCGCCCCTCATCGCCATCTACACGGTCATGGTGCTGCCCTTCACCGTCCTGACGCTGCGCGGCTACGTCGCCGCCGTGCCCAAGGAGCTGGAGGAGTCCGCGATGGTCGACGGCTGCACCCGCACCCAGGCCTTCCTCAAGGTGATCTTCCCGCTGCTCGCGCCGGGCCTGATGGCCACATCGCTGTTCGGATTCATCACCGTATGGAATGAATTCCCCATGGTCCTGATCCTCAACAAGGACCCCGGCTCCCAGACTCTTCCCCTGTGGCTCACCGGCTTCCGCACCACCTTCGGCGACGACTGGGGCGCCACCATGGCCGCCTCCTCCCTCTTCGCCGTGCCCATCCTCATCCTCTTCGTCATCCTCCAGCGCAAGGCCGTGGGCGGTCTTACGTCCGGCGCAGTGAAGGGCTAGCCCTACCGACATGACGACGCTGACCCCGCAGGGCACGCTCACCCGCGACGCCCTCACCGTCCTCCAGCCCGGCTTCACGGGCACCACCGCCCCCGACTGGCTGCTGCGCCGGCTCGGCGAAGGGCTCTCCTCCGTCGGCCTGTTCGGCCGCAACGTCGCCTCGCCCGAGCAGCTCGCCGCCCTCACCGCCCAGCTGCGGGCCGAGCGCGACGACGTCCTCGTCGCCATCGACGAGGAGGGCGGCGACGTCACCCGCCTGGAGGTGCGCACGGGCTCCTCCTTCCCCGGCAACCTCGCGCTCGGCGCCGTCGACGACACCGCGCTGACCCGGGACGTCGCCCACGAGCTCGGCCGCCGCCTCGCCGCCTGCGGCGTCAACCTCAACTGGGCGCCCTCCGCCGACGTCAACTCCGACCCCGACAACCCGGTCATCGGCGTACGGTCCTTCGGTGCCGACCCCGCCCTGGTCGCCCGGCACACCGCCGCCTACGTCGAGGGCCTGCAGGCCGCCGGGGTCGCCGCCTGCACCAAGCACTTCCCCGGCCACGGCGACACCGCCGTCGACTCCCACCACGACCTGCCGCGCATCGACGCGGGCCTGGCGACCCTGCGCGAGCGCGAGCTGGTGCCCTTCCGCGCCGCCGTCGCCGCCGGCACCAAGGCCGTGATGAGCGCCCACATCCTGCTGCCCGCGCTCGACCCCGCCCTGCCCGCCACCCTCAGCCCGGCCGCCCTGCACGGACTGCTGCGCGCGCCCGTCGCCGACGGCGGCCTCGGCTTCGACGGCCTCGTCGTCACCGACGGCATGGAGATGCGGGCGATCTCCGCCACGTACGGCATCGAACGCGGCAGCGTCATGGCGATCGCGGCGGGCGCCGACGCCATCTGCGTCGGCGGCGGCCTGGCGGACGAGGACACCGTGCTGCGGCTGCGCGACGCGCTGGCCGGCGCCGTGCGCTCCGGCGAACTGCCCGAGGAGCGGCTCGCCGACGCCGCCGCGCGGGTACGGGCCCTGGCGCGCTGGACCTCGGGGGCGGGCGGTGACGAGGAGGGGACCTCGCCCGCCCCGGAGGTCGGCCTGGTCGCGGCGCGCCGCGCGCTGCGGGTGACCGCCCCGGCCGGGCACGAGCCGCTGACCGGCCCCGCCTACGTCGCCGCGTTCACCCCGCTGGCGAACTTCGCGGTGGGCGACGAGACTCCCTGGGGCGTCGGCGCCGAGCTGGCCCGGCTGCTGCCGGGCACCGAGACCCGCGCGTACGGCCAGGAGACGGCCGGCGCCGAGGAGGTGCTCGCGGACGCCGGGGAGCGGCGGATCGTCGCCGTCGTCCGCGACGTCCACCGCCACCCGTGGATGGCGAGGGCCCTGGGCGCCCTGGTCGCCGCGCGCCCCGGCACGATCGTCGTCGAGATGGGCCTGAACCAGGCCCCGCCGTCCGGTGCCCTGCACATCGCCACCCATGGGGCGGCCCGTGTCTGCGGCGTCGCCGCCGCGGAGGTCATCGCGGGACGCTGACACGAACGCCGGAGGGGGGCCGCGATCGCGGCCCCCCTCCGGCGTTCGAAGCGACGGTTACAGGCCCTGCCAGACGGGCTTGTTGGCGTAGGCGTGGCGGAAGTAGTCGGCCAGCTTCAGCTTCGAGGCCGCCGCCTCGTCGACGACGACGGTCGCGTGCGGGTGCAGCTGCAGCGCGGAGGCCGGGACCAGGGCGGCGACCGGGCCCTCGACGGTGGCGGCGACGGCGTCGGCCTTGCCCTCGCCGGTGGCCAGCAGGACCAGGTGGCGGGCCTCGAGGATGGTGCCGATGCCCTGGGTGATGACGTGGTGGGGGACCTGGTCGATGTCGCCGTCGAAGAAGCGCGCGTTGTCGACGCGGGTCTGCTGGGTCAGCGTCTTGATACGGGTGCGGGAGGCGAGCGAGGAACAGGGCTCGTTGAAGCCGATGTGGCCGTCGGTGCCGATGCCGAGGATCTGCAGGTCCACGCCGCCGGCCTCGCGCAGGGCGCGGTCGTAGGCCTCGCACGCGGCCTGGACGTCGTCGGCGGTGCCGTCGGGGCCCATGAAGGCCTCCTCGGTCAGGCCGAGCGGGCGGACGACCTGGCGCAGCACCGTGGAGCGGTAGGACTCGGGGTGGTCGGCGGGCAGGCCGACGTACTCGTCGAGCTGGCAGATGCGGGCGCGCGAGGGGTCCACGGCGCCGGAGCGGACCTTCGCCTCGAGGGCCTCGTAGATGGGCAGCGGGGTGGAGCCGGTGGCCACGCCGAGCAGGGCGTCGGGCTTGCGGCTCAGCAGGGCGCCGATTGCCTCCGCGATCAGTTCGCCGCCTGCCTTGGCGTCCGGAACGATGACAATTTCCACGCTGGGGCCTGCCGATCTCAAGATAAAACTCGGTGGTATAGACCAATCTAGCAGAGGTGAAGGGCGCTTCCGGGGCCGGACGAGGGCTCGGATCGGAGCGGTGTGAGGGCCGGGTCGGGGCGGCGCGGGGGCCGGAACGTACTACGGGCCGCGGCGCCTGGCCGGGACCCTCGACCCGACCGGCACCGCAGCCCGGAGCGACATCGGCCGGCTCCGGATGCCGCGGGGTGTGCGGGCCCCACGGCCGGCGCAGGCCGACCTCGCCCCCTTGTACCGCGGGGGCGAGACTTTGCCATCTCATTGTGGACTAGACCATTCGCCGATGTCCACGCTCTTCACCCGGCCGGGGAAAATCCCCGCCCACCGGGCCCGCGGGTAGGCTCGGGGCCGTGCCCTCCATGAACGATCTCGTACGCCAGCACACCGCCCTCGGCGACTCCGACCTGGAGTGGCTGCACCTGCTGGTCTCGGAGTGGCAGCTGCTCTCCGACCTCTCCTTCGCCGACCTCGTCCTGTGGGTGCCCACCCTCGACGGCACCCGCTATGTGTCCGTCGCCCAGATGCGACCCAACACCGGACCCACCTCCTACCAGGACGACATGGTCGGCCACCTCGTCCCGCGCGGCCGCCGCCCCATGCTGGACGCCGCCCTCGACGAGGGCAGGATCGTCCGCGAGGGCGACCCGGAATGGCGCGAGGAGGTGCCGGTGCGGGTCGAGTCGATCCCCGTCCGCCGGGAGGGGCGGGTCCTGGGGGTCATCGCCCGGAACACCAACCTGCTCACCGTGCGCACCCCCAGCCGGCTGGAGCTCACCTATCTGCAGAGCGCCTCCGACCTCGCGCAGATGATCGCCGCCGGGTCGTTCCCCTTTCCCGGCCAGCAGGTCGACATGGACGCCTCGCCGCGCGCCGGCGACGGGCTGATCAGGCTCGACGCCGACGGCATCGTGCAGTACGCCAGCCCCAACGCCCTCTCCGCCTACCACCGGCTCGGGCTCGCCGCCGATCTCGTCGGGCATCATCTGGGCGAGACCACCGCTCAGTTGGCGCCCTCGCGCACGCCCGTCGACGAGGGCCTGGCCAAGCTGGCCAGCGGCTGGGCCCCCCGGGAGTTCGAGGTCGAGGCCAACGACGGGGTCATTCATCTGCGCGCGATCCCGCTCAAACCCAAGGGCAGCCACATCGGTTCGCTCGTCCTGCTGCGCGATGTGACCGAACTGAGACGTCGCGAGCGCGAGTTGATCACCAAGGACGCCACCATCCGGGAGATCCACCACCGGGTGAAGAACAATCTCCAGACCGTCGCGGCCCTCCTGCGCCTCCAGGCGCGCCGCATCGTCTCCGCCGAGGGGCGCGAGGCCCTGGAGGAGGCGGTGCGCCGGGTGGGCTCCATCGCGATCGTCCACGAGACGCTCTCGCAGAACCTCGACGAACGGGTCGAATTCGACGAGATCGCCGACCGGGTGCTCGCCATGGTCGCCGAGATCTCCCCGGGCCGGGTCGCCGCCCGCCGCACCGGCCGCTTCGGGATACTCAACGCCGAGGTCGCCACCCCCCTCGCGATGGTGCTCACCGAGCTGCTGCAGAACGCGCTCGAGCACGGCTTCGGGCCGGGGGATACGGGCATGGTCGAGGTCACGGCCGTGCGCGGCGGTTCGCGCCGGGACGCCCGGCTGCTCATCTCGGTGCAGGACGACGGCCGAGGGTTGCCCGAGGGCTTCGACCCGCAGCGGGCCGGCAACCTGGGCCTGCAGATCGTACGGACCCTGGTGGAGGGGGAGTTGGGCGGAAAGTTCGACATGCTGCCCGCTTCCGGGCAGGGAACGCGAGTGGTGCTCGACCTCCCGGTGCGGGCCGAGAAGCCGTAGCCGCCCGCCCGGCCCGACCCCCGGACCGGAGCCTGCGGCGCACAGCACTGAGCCCCGGACCTCGAAGGAGGTCCGGGGCTCAAAGCTCTTCGGTGCTTAGCGCACTGTGGGGGGTGCTGCGCGCTGCGGCTCGGGGGCCGAGGGGTGTCAGGCGGTCGCGTTGCGCGCCCGGTTGCGAGCGGCGCGGCGCTTCATGGCGCGGCGCTCGTCCTCGCTGAGGCCACCCCAGACGCCGGAGTCCTGGCCGGACTCGAGCGCCCACTGCAGGCACTGCTCCATGACGGGGCAGCGGCGGCAGACGGCCTTGGCTTCCTCGATCTGCAGCAGCGCAGGACCGGTGTTGCCGATGGGGAAGAAGAGCTCGGGGTCTTCCTCGCGGCAAACGGCGTTGTGACGCCAGTCCATGGCTGCTCCATCTCCTCGTGTTACGGCTACGTGGCTTGTGAATGTGAACGCTTTCACGAATCCCCCCGCAAGGGAAGGGCCGACGACCAGTCGCAGACCGGTGTGGTCCAAGGGGGGTAAGGAGGGGATTCGGGCTGTCCGGGAAGCCTTGATGGCGGGCTGTCCCGATCGCCAGGAAGAGACTCGCAAACCTCGGCGACGGATACAACCCCTTCCGGAAAGTTTTTTTTGATTCCTCGGTGTCGGCTAGGTCACAGCCGTCATTCCAGGGGGTGGAACCCAGTCTAAACGTTCGAGTGGAAGGACTTTAGGCCCCTGCACTCACACAATCACACGCAGTGCACGGCGAACGCCTGTGAACGTCACGCTTCTGCGCAGTCCGAGGTGGTCGCCGTCCATCTGGAAGGGGAGGGGAGCCTGCGAATGCAAGGTGAACGAGTCCTGGTCATGCAGTGACACAGCGTGTTTGCCCTGGGGGCCGCGCTCCGGCGTCGACGTCAGCAGCTGGGTGGCGTAGCGGGTCGCCGTCATGGTCGACAGCTTGGTGAATCCCAGCACGTCAAGGGCGGTGTCGAAGGACGCGTCGGGCAGCGCGTAGACCGGCCGGTTGCCCAGGTAGGTCCATGGCGCGGTGTTGCAGATTATCGACATGACGAGATTCTCGAGTGGCTCCTCGCCAGGCCGTTCGAGGGTGATCGAGCCATGCCGGCGGTTCGTTTCTCCGAGGAACTGGCGCATCACCTGTCGCACGTACAGGGAGTGCGTCGAACGCTTGCCGCGCTCGCGCTGCTGCTCCACCCGGCCCACGACGCCCGCGTCGAACCCGAAGCCGGCGCAGAAGGTGAACCAGCGCGCGGGCACCCCCTCGTCCTCCGTGCCCGGGGTGCCGGCCGCGAGCCCGAGGCCGACCGTCCGCTCGGAGCCCTCGCGCAGGGCGTCCAGCAGGGCGCCGGTGGCCTCCACGACGTCGTTGGGCAGCCCCAGCGCGCGGGCGAAGACGTTGGTGGAGCCGCCGGGCACCACGGCGAGCCGGGGCAGCGCCGCCGGGTCGGGGCCGGCGTGCAGCAGGCCGTTGACGACCTCGTTGACAGTGCCGTCCCCGCCGAGCGCGACCACCAGCTCGATGGTGCCGCTCTCCGCCGCTCTGCGCGCGAGGTCGCGGGCGTGCCCGCGGTACTCCGTGGTGGCGACGTCCAGTTTGAGGTCGCTGGCCAGGGCGTGCGCCAGGACATCGCGGGTACGGGCACTGGTGGTGGTGGCCGAAGGATTGACCACGAGAAGCGCACGCATGCGCGCCAGCCTACCTACCTGTCGGTACACCAACCGTCCCAGGTCCGGCTTCCGATGGTTTGCGTACCGATACCCTGCAGGGGTGAGCAGCAAGCAGTCCGTGTCGAAAACCGCCCGGAAGGGCGCACAGGGGAGCGCCGCCGTCGCGGCCTCCGAGCCCACCGGGCCCCGCCCGGCCCGGCTGACGGCGGCCGCCGCGCTGACCGGCCTGCAGGGCCTGGCGCTGGTCGCCTCGGGAATCTATCTGCTGGTGATGGGCCTGCTCGGCACGCCCGACAGCCCCCAGCAGGCCGAGACCGGCGGGCTGACCGTCCTCGCACTGGCCGCGCTGCCGCTGCTGGCCGCGCGCGGCCTGTGGCAGCTCCGCCGCTGGAGCCGCGGCCCGGCCATGATCACGCAGATCATGGCGCTGCCGGTCGCCTGGACCCTCCTCAACGCCGGCGGTGCCCTGATGATCACGGCCGCCGTGGCGCTGACGCTGGTCGCCGTGGTCACCCTGGCACTGGTGGTCAACCCCACGGCGACCGAGGCGCTGGGGATCGGGCCCCGCGAGTCCTGAGGGCGGCTCGCGCGGGCCGTGACACGCCGGGCCCTGCCGCTACTCCTCGATCAGCAGCCGGTCCCTCAGCTGGGCGAGCGTGCGCGCCAGCAGCCTCGAGACGTGCATCTGCGAGATGCCCACCTCCTGGGCGATCTGCGACTGGGTCATGTTGCCGAAGAACCGCAGCAGCAGGATCTTCTTCTCGCGCGGCGGCAGATCCTCCAGCAGCGGCTTGAGGGACTCGCGGTACTCCACGCCCTCCAGCGCCTCGTCCTCCGCGCCCAGGGTGTCGGCGACCGCCGGCGACTCGTCGTCGGTGTCGGGCACGTCCAGCGAGAGCGTGCTGTAGGCGTTGGCGGACTCCAGGCCCTCCAGCACCTCCTCCTCCGAGATGCCCAGGTGCTCGGCCAGCTCGTGGACCGTCGGGGCGCGGCCGTGCCGCTGCGACAGCTCGGCCGTGGCCGTGGTCAGCGCCAGGCGCAGCTCCTGCAGCCGACGCGGCACCCGCACCGCCCAGCCCTTGTCGCGGAAGTGCCGCTTGATCTCGCCGACGACCGTGGGCGTCGCGTACGTGGAGAACTCCACCCCGCGGTCCGGGTCGAAGCGGTCGACGGACTTGATCAGGCCGATCGTGGCGACCTGGGTGAGGTCGTCGAGCGGCTCACCGCGGTTGCGGAAGCGCCGCGCCAGGTGCTCCACCAGGGGCAGGTGCATCCGCACCAGGTGGTTGCGCAGCTCGGCCCGCTCCGGCGAGCCGTCCGGCAGCGTCCGCAGCTCGATGAACAGGGCCCGGGCACCGCTGCGGTCGTGCGGATCGGGATGCTGAGGCCGCTGCTGGTGCTGGCGCTGGTGCTGATCCATGTGGTCCGCCCGCTCTGGTGGGTCGCCCGCCTGGCCCGGCTCCGGACCCGTGCGGTCCGGCTCGAGTTCCTCCGGGTGCGGCCGGGCAGGCTGCTGCGGGATGGCCGGGGTACGCACTCCCCGCGATGACGCAGTACTCACGGAGCCCCCTCTTCCGTCACGGCTGCCCGGGGCCGGCGCCGCGCTTCTTGTGCAGGCTGATGCTGACCGTCCGGTCCTCGGCGACCGTGGAGTCGACCTCACCGGCCAGGGCGGAGAGCACCGTCCAGGCGAAGGTGTCGCGCTCGGGCGCGCGGCCGTCCGTGGTGGGCGCGGAGACGGTCACCCGCAGCGCGTCGCCGACCAGCCGGAAGACGCAGCTGAGCACGGAACCGGGCACGGCCTGTTGCAGCAGGATCGCGCACGCCTCGTCGACGGCGATGCGCAAGTCCTCGATCTCGTCGAGGGTGAAGTCCAAGCGGGCCGCGAGGCCGGCTGTCGCCGTCCGCAGCACCGACAGGTAGGCACCCGCAGCGGGCAGCCGGACTTCCACGAAGTCCTGGGTCGTCCCAGGCTCGCCTGCGATTGGGGACACCCTCACCTCCAAGGTGGCACAAGCTTCTTGAGCTGTTGAGGAGCGTCGGTCCGCCGCCTTCCGGTGAAGGGTGGCACGGTCCGGCGCGGCACATGGTCCGGCGAAGACGCTATCGCGATCCGCGGTTCCGCGCCGCAGCCCCGCGACTGTCACTCATGGTAAACCCATGAGCACGGACAGTGGCTAGGGGTCTGCGGTCTCAATTCGAAAGAGCAGTCGCCCTGTTGGGATTTTCGTCACTGTGCGCGAGCGCGGCAAGAGCCCGGAGCGAATCGCCGGACAACCGCTGAACCGTCCACTCGTCCATCGGCTCGGCGCCGAGGGACTTGTAGAACGCGATCGAGGGTGCGTTCCAGTCCAGCACTGACCACTCGAAACGTCCGTAGCCGCGGTCGACGCAGATGCGCGCCAGCTCCGCCAGGAGCGCCCTGCCGTGGCCGCCGCCGCGGGCGTGCGGGCGGACGTAGACGTCCTCGAGATAGACACCGTGCGTGCCCGTCCACGTCGAGAAGTTGCGGAACCAGAGCGCGAAGCCGACCGGCTCGCCGCCCGAACGATCTTCCGGACCCGAGAATTCGTCACTCTCCGCTATCAACGCGAAGACCGCGGGGTGTTCTCCGAACAGGGCCTCGCGCAGCTGTTCCTCGGTGGCCCGGGCCTCGTCCAGCGCCCGTTCGTACTCGGCCAGTTCGCGGATCATCGCGTGGAGGAGGGGGACGTCGTCCTGCGTCGCGGCTCGGATCATGCGTGCATGCTAGCGGGCCGCACCGACAGGCCCGGGGGCCGCGACGGCGCGCTCTCACACGATGTGCCGGTCCACATAGCACCAGCGCCAGCTCTGGCCCGGCTCGAAGCTGCGCATCACCGCGTGGCCCGTCTCCTCGAAGTGGGCCGTGGCGTGGCGGTACGCCGAGGAGTCGCAGCAGCCGACGTGCCCGCACTCCAGACACAGCCGCAGTTGTACGGGATTGCTGCCGCGCGCCTCGCACTCCGGGCAGGTGGGGGTCAGCGGCCGGGGTTCGGGGCGCGGCAGCGCCGCGAGGTGCGAGCAGTCGATCATGATGGCCAGGTTAGAGCGTCACCCGAACGCCGACCTGCTAGCGCCGACCCGGAGGGGACCGATGGACGTCATGCCCTTGCTGATGCTCGTGGCGGTCTCCGCCGCCGTGGCGGGGGCCGCCCGCCGCACGCCCGTGCCCGCGCCGCTGCTGCTCGTCGCCGCCGGGCTCCTGGCGTCGTACGTGCCGGGGGTGCCGTCGTACGCGCTCGACCCCTCCATCGTGCTGCCCCTCCTCCTGCCCCCGCTGCTGCACACGGCCGCGCTCGACAGCTCCTACCTCGACCTGCGGGCGAACTGGCGGCCCGTGGCCCTCCTGTCCGTCGGCTACGTGCTGTTCGCGACGCTCGCCGTCGGATACGTCGCCTCGCACGCCGTTCCGGGCCTGCCGCCCACCGCCGCGCTCGTGCTCGGTGCGGTGGTCGCACCGCCCGACGCGGTGGCCGCCACCGCCATCGCCCGGCGGCTCGGCCTGCCCTCCCGGATCACCACCATCCTGCAGGGCGAGTCCCTGGTGAACGACGCCACCGCCATCACCGCCTACCGGGTCGCCGTGGCGGCCGCCGTGGGGGAGGGCGTGGGGTGGGCGGAGGGCGTACGGGAGTTCGTGATCGCCGCGGCCGGCGGCATCGGGGTCGGCCTGATCCTCATGGTGCCGATCCACTGGCTGCGCAAACACCTGCGCGAGCCGCTGTTGCAGAACACGCTCTCCCTGCTCATCCCCTTCGTCGCCTACGCGGCCGCCGAGGAGGTCAAGGCGTCGGGCGTGCTCGCCGTGGTGGTGGTCGCCCTCTACCTGGGGCACCGGTCCTGGCAGGTCGACTTCGCCACCCGGCTGCAGGAGGCCGCGGTGTGGCGGATGGTGGCCTTCGTCCTGGAGTCCACCGTGTTCGCGCTGATCGGGCTGCAGCTGCCGGTGGTCCTGAAGGGACTGGACGCGTACGGGATGGGCACGGCGGCCGGCTACGCGGTGGTCGTCTTCGTCGCCGTGGTCGCCGTCCGCTACCTCTGGGTCTTCCCGGCCACGTTCCTGCCCCGCCTGCTGTCCCCCCGCATCCGGGAACGCGAGCCCGACACCACCTGGAAGGCGCCGGTGGTGGTGGGCTGGGCCGGGATGCGCGGCGTCGTCTCGCTGGCCATCGCGTTCTCGATCCCGCAGACCACGCACGACGGCTCCCCGTTCCCCGCCCGGAACCTGATCCTGTTCCTGACGTTCACCACCGTGATCGGGACGCTGGTGGTCCAGGGGCTCACCCTGCCGCCGCTGATCCGACGCCTGCGGCTGCCCCGACGCGAGCCGGGAGAGGTCACGCTCGCGGAGGCCCAGGCCCAGAGCGAGGCGTCCTCGGCCGCCGAGGCCCGCCTGGAGGAACTGCTGGCCGACGAGCACAACACGCTGCCCGAACCGCTCGCCGAGCGGCTGCGGGCGGTGCTCGAACGGCGGCGCAACGCGGTGTGGGAACGGCTGGGCGCCGTCGACGAACGGACCGGCGAGTCGGTGGACGACACCTACCGCCGGCTGTCGCGCGAGGTGATCGGCGCGGAGCGGGCGGTGTTCGTCGCGCTGCGCGACGCGCGCCGCATCGACGACGAGATGCTGCGCACGCTCCTGCGGAGGCTGGACCTGGAGGAGGCGGCGGCGTACCGGGAGGAGGGGGCGGGTGGTGGTGGCTGAGGCCGGTTGTCGGGGGCGGGTGGCTGTGGCTGAGGCCGGTTGTCGGGGCGGGGCCGGGGCGGGATGGGCCGGGCCCTTACGGGACTGGATTATTTACGGCCCGGAGCCGTCCCCCGGAGATGGTTGGCCCGTACTCGGGCCGCAAATAACCCTGACGTCCCTCTCAGGGCCCGGCCCATCCCACCCCGGCCCCTCCCGTGATCACGGCGGCCACCGTGGTGCCGGCGGGGAACGCGCCCTCCTCGGCCAGCGTCGTCAGCCCGTACAGCATCTTCGCCACGTACAGGGGCTCGAGCGGCAGCCCGTGCCGTGCCGCGAAGTCCTCCGCGAACGCGTCCAGCTCCGGGGTGCGCTTCGCGTAGCCGCCGAAGTGGAAGCGGTCCTCCAGCGTCCATGCGCCCCGGCGTCCTCCGAATGCCGCCTCTTGCAGGTGCTGTACTTCCGCTTCCAGGAAGCCGCCCTTGAGAACCGGGAAGCCGATGGCCCGCTGGTCTCCGCCCAGCCCGGCCGCCAGGCCGGCCAGCGTCCCGCCCGTACCGCAGGCCACGCCCACCACGTCCGCCACGCCCCGCAGCTCGCGTCCCAGCTCCGCGCAGCCGCGAGCTGCGGCCGCGTTGCTGCCCCCCTCGGGCACGACGAAGCAGCCCGGCGGGGCCAGGGAGGCCAGCACGTCCGGCTCGTTCTTGCGGCGGTACAGCGAGCGGGTGACGAAGCGCAGTCGCATGCCGTCCGCCGCGCACCGCGCCAACGACGGGTTCAGGGGGCGGTCCGCCAGCTCGTCGCCGCGCACGACGCCGATCGTCTCGAATCCCAGCAGCCGCCCGGCCGCGGCCGTCGCGCGGAGGTGGTTGGAGTACGCCCCGCCGAAGGTCAGCAGGGTGCGGCTGCCCGCGGCGGCGGCCTCCCGCAGGTTCGGCTCCAGCTTGCGCCACTTGTTGCCCGGCAGGTCGGGATGTATGAGGTCGTCCCGCTTGAGCAACAGCCGCAGCCCGCGCCGGGCGAAGCGCTCGTCCGTCACCTCGACGAGGGGCGACGGCAGCAGCGGCCGCAACGCGGCGGTGTCCGCCGTACCGGGGGGATTGTCGCTGGTCACACGGTCCATTTTGTACTCTTGCCCGGCCAGCAACGAAGCTAGGAAAGCGCAGCACTGCAGTGGACTACCAGGCCGTACTCGAAGAGGTCGCCGCGTTCGCGCGGCCGCTGGTCGGCCGCGGCCAGGTCGCCGACTACATTCCGGCCCTCGCCGAGGTGGACATCGCGCAGTTCGGGATGGCCGTCGTGGACGTCGACGGCGGGATCCACGGCGTGGGCGCCTGGGAGCGGCCCTTCTCCGTCCAGTCCATCTCCAAGGCCTTCGGTCTGGCCCTGGTCCTGGCCGAGGGCGGCGACAAGATCTGGGAGCGGGTGGGCACGGAACCCTCCGGCAACCCCTTCAACTCCCTGGTGCAGCTCGAGTACGAGCAGGGCATCCCGCGCAACCCGTTCATCAACGCCGGCGCGCTGGTCGTCACCGACCGGCTGCAGACGCTGACGGGCGACGCCAGCACGACGATGCTGGAGTTCCTGCGGGCCGAGAGCGGGAACCCGGAGCTCTCCTTCGATCCGGCCGTCGCCAAGTCCGAGTCCGAGCACGGCGACCGCAACGCCGCGCTGGCCCACTTCATGGCCAGCTACGGCAACCTCGACAACCCCGTGCCGACGGTGCTCGAGCACTACTTCTGGCAGTGCTCCATCGAGATGAGCTGCCGCGACCTCGCCCTGGCGGCCGGCTTCCTGGCCCGGCACGGCCTGCGGGCGGACGGCAGCCGGCTGCTGCCCCGCCGCGAGGCCAAGCAGATCAACGCCGTGATGCTGACCTGCGGCACGTACGACGCCGCCGGCGACTTCGCCTACCGCGTGGGCCTGCCGGGCAAGAGCGGCGTCGGCGGCGGCATCATCGCGGTGATACCGGGACGCTGCACGCTGTGCGTCTGGAGCCCCGGCCTGGACGCCCGCGGCAACTCCGTGGCCGGCGTGGCGGCCCTGGACCACTTCACGACCCTGACAGGCTGGTCCGTCTTCTAAGAAGGACGGGGCCAGACCAGAGGCCTCCCGACCAGAGGCTTTTTGGGGACGGGGCCCGGCCAGAGGCTTTTCGGGGCCGGGGCCCGACCAGCAGTCGGCGGGGCCGGGACCCGACCAGCGACCGGCGGGGCCTGGGCCCGACCAGCAGCCAGCGGGGCCTGGGCCCGACGACCGGCCGGAGGGGCCGGGGTGGGATGGGCCGGGCCCTGAGAGGGACGTAAGGGTTATTTGCGGCCCAAGTACGGGCCAACCAACCCCGTAGAGGGTTCCGGGCCGTAAATAATCCAGTCCCGTAAGGGCCCGGCCCATCCCACCCCGGCCCCGCCCCCGACCACCGGCCTCAGCCACAGCCACAGCCACAGCCAAGGCCACAGCCTACGGGCAGCGAATGACCTGCCCCGCATAAGACAGGTTGCCGCCGAACCCGAACAGCAGCACGGGCGCCCCCGGCTCCACCCGCCCAGAAGCCACCAGCTTCGACAGCGCCAGCGGAATGCTCGCCGCCGAGGTGTTCCCCGACTCCGTCACGTCGCTTGCGACGATCGCGTTGACCGCGCCCAGCTTCCGGGCGACCGGCTCGATGATGCGCAGGTTCGCCTGGTGCAGGACGACCGCCGCCAGGTCCTCCGGGCGGACCCCGGCGCGCTCGCAGACGCTGCGGGCGATGGGCGGCAGCTGGGTGGTGGCCCAGCGGTAGACGGACTGGCCCTCCTGGGCGAAGCGCGAGGGCGTGCCCTCGATGCGGACGGCGTGGCCCATCTCGGGCACCGAGCCCCAGACGACCGGGCCGATCTCCGGCTCGTCCGACGCGCCGATCACGGCCGCGCCGGCACCGTCGCCGACGAGGACGCAGGTGGTGCGGTCGGTCCAGTCGGTGACGTCGGTGAACTTCTCCACGCCGACGACCAGGGCGTGCCGCGCCGATCCGGCGCGGATGGCGTGGTCGGCGGTGGCCAGGGCGTGGGTGAAGCCGGCGCAGACGACGTTGACGTCCATGACGGCGGGCGCGGCGAGGCCGAGCTCGGCGGCGACGCGCGCGGCGGTGTTGGGGCTGCGGTCGACGGCCGTGCAGGTGGCGACGAGCACGAGGTCGATGTCGGCGGGGGCGAGCCCGCTGCCCGCGAGGGCCTTGGCCGCGGCCTGGGCGGCCATGGAGGCGACGGTTTCGTCGGGCGCGGCGACGCGCCGTGTGCGGATGCCGACCCGGGAGCGGATCCATTCGTCGCTGGTGTCCACCATGGTGGCCAGCTCGTCGTTGGTGAGCACCCTGGCGGGCTGGTAGTGGCCGAGGGCCAGTACGCGAGACCCTGACATCGGCGGTTCCTCCTGCGCGCGAGTGATGCGGAAGCAACAGTCTTGACGCTGGAGGGCCCGGACGGGGTATGTGATCCGCCAATGTTCAGGCGGGTTCAGTGGCCGGTCTCCACAGCGGCCGGGGTCCGCGAAGGGCGGTAAGCGGAATGGGGGCCCGGCCGCCGGCCGGACCCCCATGATCGTACGGCGCGCGGGGTCAGCGCAGGGAGAGCGCCGTGCGGAGGGTGGTGAAGAGCTCGGTCTGGTCGGTGACGCCGAGGACGCGGTGGGCCTGCGGGCCCTGGGCGGCGATGCGGACCTGGGTGCCGGTGTGCTCCTGGGCCTTGCCCGGGGTGTTGGTGGAGTAGTTCACCTTGAGCTTCTGGCCCTCGTTGGTGACCAGGGTGGAGGACAGGCCGGGCGGGGTGGCCTCGAGCGGCACGATCTGGCTGGTGTGGCCGTGGTCGGCGGTGGTGACGACCAGCGTGTCGGGGTGCTTGGCGGCGTAGTCGCGGGCGACCTTGACCGCGCGGTCGAAGGCGGCGGTCTCGCCGATCTGGCCGCAGGGGTCGGCGGCGTGGTCGCGCTTGTCGATGGAGGCGCCCTCGATCTGCAGGAAGAAACCATTCTTCTTGGCCTTGGGCGTGTCCAGGAGCGACAGCGCCTTGCGCGCCTGCTCCTCGAGGGCGGGGGTGCCCGCCTTGCGCTCGGGGTTGTTCGTCACACAGCGCTGGGCGTCGGTGCCGCCGACGGCGGCGGCCTTGCCGGTCCACTCGACGGGGACGTTGCCGTCGGCGAAGAGGCCGAGGACGGGCTTGCCGGACCGGGCCGAGGTCAGGCCCTTGGAGTCGGTCACGACCTGGTAGCCGAGCTTCTCGGCCTGCTGGGTGACGGTCAGGCCGCGGTAGCGACCCTCGGTGATCTTCTGGTCGAAGCGGGCCTTGCCACCGCCGAGGAGCACGTCCACCTTGTGGTCGACGCTCTGCTCGGCGATCGAGCCGGGGCCGCCCTTGGCGACGGTGTCGTTCGGGCAGGCCTTCATGTCGGCCGGGCCCGCGCAGCTGCGGTCGGTGGCGTGGGAGGCGAGGACGGCCGGGGTGGCGTCGGTGAGCTCGGCCGTGGTGACGCTGCCGGTGGCCAGGCCCTTGCGCTGCGCCAGCTCGAGGATGGTGGGGAGCGCCTTGTCGGTGTCGGGCGTCTTGGATATCCGGCCGTTGACGGTCTTGTGGCCGGTGGCCCAGCCGCTGCCGCTGGCGGCGGAGTCCGTGACGTAGTCCGGCTTGCCGTCCTTGTCGACCGAGTAGGTGGTGTACGCCCCGGTCAGCGGGAACTTGTCCATGTTGAGGCGGCCGGCCGCGCCCACGGTGTAGTCGCGGGCCAGCGTGATCTCCGAGTCGCCCATGCCGTCGCCGATGAGCAGGATCACGTTCTTGGCCTTCTTGGAGGCCGAGCCGTGGCCCAGAACCGACGCGACGTCCGACTGGCCGCCCTGGTCCGACGCGGAGGCCGCGGCGGGCACCGCCACGCCGGCGGCGAGCAGAGCGGCGGCGCCCCAGGCGAGACGGCGGCGGTACGGACGAGAACCCATGGTCTATTCCTCCTAGCTGCGCCGGACTTCGGTGCCCGGCGGGAGAAGCTCACCAGGGGCGGGTGTACCGCGGGGGACGTCCAGGTGACGTACGGGTCACCGGATGTTGTCGACAGGACCGGGCGGATTGTCCGCGCGCGGGGCGGCCGCCTCGCCGCCGTAACGGCGGCCTATAGTTGCTAGATTGCGCAAGTGGACAACCAAACTGCCGGGCAAGCCGTCTCACCCGGAGACGGGTAGCGGCCGGGGGAGCGGATGAGGGTGCGCACATGACGGGCAGCCGGAGGAAACCCAGGCGCGGGCGCATACGGGTCGTCACCGTCGTGGTGGTGTCGTTCGTGGTGCTGCTGACCGCCGGGGCGGGATGGGTCTATCTCAAACTCAACGGCAACATCAGCGTCTTCGATGCCGACGGGCTGTCCAAGAACCGGCCCCGGGCGAGCGCCGCCGGACAGAACGTCCTGGTCATCGGCTCGGACTCGCGCTCCGGTGACAACCGCTCACTGGGCGGTGGGGAGGGCGACGTCGGCCGGTCGGACACGGCCTTCCTGCTGCACATCCACGGCGACGGCGAGCACGCCGTCGCGGTCTCCATCCCGCGCGACACGCTCGTGGACATCCCGCCCTGCCGCAATCCCGACGGCAGTTGGACCGAGGAGCAGCGGCACGTGATGTTCAACTCCGCCTTCTCCGTGGGCGAATCACCCAAGGGCAACCCCGCCTGCACGCAGAACACCGTCGAGAGACTCACCGGGCTGCGCGTCGACCACACCGTGGTCGTCGACTTCGCGGGCTTCGCCGCGATGGCCTCGGCGGTGGGCGGCGTCGAGGTGTGCGTACCGGCCGACGTCCACCAGGGCGACCTCGACCCCCATCGCGGCTCGCGCGGCGACCTGATCTTCGCCAAGGGGCGGCAGACCGTCTCGGGGCGCAAGGCGCTGGACTACGTCCGCGTACGGCACGGCCTCGGCGACGGCTCCGACATAGGCCGCATACGGCGGCAGCAGGCCTTCCTCTCCGCGATGGTCGGGAAGGTCCGGTCGCAGGGCTTCAGCCCCACCACGCTGCTGCCGCTCGCGGACGCGGCCACCAAGTCGATGACCGTGGACCCCGGGCTCGGCTCGGCCGACAAGATGCTGTCGTTCGCGATGTCGCTCAAGGACATCGCCCCGCACGACATGAAGTTCGTGACCCTGCCCTGGCGCTACGACGGCAACCGCGTCGCCGTCGTCCAGCCCGACGCGGACGCGCTGTGGGCAGCGCTGCGGGCGGACCGCACGGTCGACGGCAAGAACGCGGGCAAGGGCGGCACGCCGCCGGCCGGCACGGCACGCGCTGGGGCGCCGTCGCCGCCGGCCGGCTCGGCCGTCCCCTCGCCGGCGTTCTCGCCGGTGACCCCCGCGCCCCCCGGAACGGTGTCCTCGGATGTGGTGAGCGGGGGCCGCTCGGCGGACGACGACCCCTGCGCCAACCTCTCCTACGGCTGAGCGCGGCCGAGTGCGCCGAGGAAATGCCGGGGAGCGGGAACGCCGATGCCTGAATCGTCCGTTTTCGTGGTAGGTGCAGAGTACGCCGTGAACGCAAGGAGCCCCGTCATGTCCGCCATCGCCGTCCTCCGGGGGCTGCCCAGGCCGGTCCTGGCCCTGGCCGTCGCCCTCGTCGCGCTCCTCGCTCCGGTGACCGCCGCGGCGGGCCCCGCGGCCGCGGCGCCCACGGCCGCCCGCGCCGGCACCACCACCGCCGCGGCCGGGCTCGACACCGTCGCCGAGGCCCTGCGCAAGGGCCCCGTCTACGTCGACCCCGCGGCCTCCGCCCAGCTCCCGCCCGCCGAGGCGGAGGCGCTGGCGAAGAAGATCAAGGACGCGGACAAGCCGATCTTCGTCGCCGTGCTGCCCGCGGCCCCCGAATACCCCCGGTCCACCGTCCTGCGGGACCTGCGCACCAAGGTCGGGCTCGCCGGCGTCTACGCCGTCCACCTCGGCGACGCCTTCAACGCGGCCGCCGACCGCTCGGTGATGTCCCGCAACGCCGTCGCCAACCTCGCCGGGTCCGTCCGGCGCTCCGGCGGCGACACCGCCTCCCAGCTCAACGACTTCGTCGACCAGGCCGCCCGGATCTCCCGGGGCCACGCCCCCGGCTCCTGGGGCGGCGATACGGGCGAGGGCGTCGGCGCTACCGGCCTGATCACCGGCGGGGCGGTCCTGCTGGCCGGCGGCGCGGGCGCGTACGCCGTCTACCGCCGCGCCCGGCGCCGGCGCGAGGAGCGCGAGCGCGCCGAACTGGACGCGCTGCGCGTCGTGGTCGACGAGGACATCACGGCCTTCGGCGAGGAGCTCGACCGGCTGGACTTCTCGCCCTCCGAGGCCGGCGCCACGGACGAGATGCGCGCGGACTACGAGCGGGCGCTGGACTCCTACGAGGAGGCCAAGGCGAAGATCGCGGCGGCCGCGCGGCCCGAGGACGTGCGAGGGGTCACCGAGTCGCTGGACGACGGCCGGTTCGCCCTGGCCACCCTCGCCGCCCGGCGCACCGGCACCCCGCTGCCCGAACGCCGGCCCCCCTGCTTCTTCGACCCCCGGCACGGGCCGTCGGTCAAGGACGTGGAGTGGGCCCCGCCCGGCGGCGCCCAGCGGACGGTGCCGGCCTGCGCCGCCGACGCGGCACGGCTGGCGGACGGGCAGGAGCCGATGTCCCGTCAGGTGCAGACGGCGTACGGTCCCCAGCCGTACTGGAACGCCGGGCCCGCCTACGCGCCCTGGGCGGGCGGTTACTTCGGCGGCGGGCTGCTGCCGGGCCTGCTGGTGGGCACGATGCTCGGCGGCATGCTGTCCGGGCCCGCCTACGGGGCGCCCTACGAGACGGGCCCCGAGGGCGGCGACTACACCGGCTCCGACTACAACCCCGACGACTTCGGCGGCGGTGGCTGGGGGGACGGAGGCGGCGGCTTCGGCGACGGCGGTGGTGGCGGGGGCGACTTCGGGGGCGGCGGCTGGTGAGCCGCCCCCGCCCGTTCCGGGGGCCTTACGGTCCTCAGGCGCCCAGGCCGCGGAGGGGTCCGGCGGCGGCGGTGTCCCGCTCGCGGCCCGTCCTGCGGTCGGCGAGCTGGCCGACCATGAGCCGCACGATGGTCACCACGTCGGGGTCGTCGACCAGGTAGACCACCCGGCGTCCCTCGCGCCGGGAGCGCACGAGCCCGGCGAGCTTGAGCTTCGCCAGGTGCTGGCTGATCGCGGGCAGGGCGCCGCCCACCCGCTCGGCCAGGCCGCTCACGTCGCTCTCGCCCTGGGCGAGAGCCCACACCAGGTGCAGCCGGGCGGCGGAGGCGAGCAGTCCGAACGCGACGGCCGCCTCGCCCAGTACCTCCGGCGAGGGGTCGGACCGGTCGGGGGAGTCACGCGGGTCGTCGAAAGACCCTTCGAAACTCTCGAAGCCCCCGACGCCTGCCGTCACTGTCGATCTCCCGTCCCCAGCGGGCGCCCCTACGCCCGGGAAGGCCCCAGTCTAGGCATCCCGGCCCGGCCCGTCGGTCTGACATGCGCGCGCCGTGAGATGGGCAGATCTATCGGCAGGAATCGGTCGTAAGGGGGAGGGCATGGGAATCTCAGGAATTATCAGTGCGATCGTGATCGGCGCGATCATCGGCCTGCTGGGCCGGCTGCTCGTGCCGGGCCGCCAGCACATCGGGGTGCTGGCGACCATCGGCGTGGGCATCGTGGCGGCCTTCGTCGGCGCGCTCATCGCCCACGCGCTGCACGTGGACCACACCAAGGGCGTCGACTGGATCCAGTGGCTCATCCAGATCGCTCTGGCGGCGCTGGGCATCGCCGCGCTCGAGCGGTTCAAGGCGCGGCACTGACCCGCCCGGGCGGGGGAGGGGGGTTCAGGAGAGCTTGCCGTCGTAGTCCGGCAGCTTGAAGGTCCGCTCCGCGTGCCCGCCCACCAGGTCGGTGGAGTTGTTCCCGATGTTGGCGATGATCGTGTAGCCCTTGGCCTCGATCTCCGCCCGCTTGGCGGTCTTGTACGTGCTCACGTCCTGGAAGAGGTCGGGGAGGTGGCGCACGTACAGGCCGCTGACGGGGTAGCCCACCTGCCGCAGGTTCCAGTCCGTCACGGAGTCGAGGATGCCGGGGCGGGCGGTGACGAAGAAGACCGCGACACCGCGGGAGTGCGCGTACCGGGTGAGCTCCAGGACCGGCTTGATGGCCGGCGTGGGGAACGTGGTCCAGTGGAAGTCCGTCTCGAGCGAGCTGTTGTCGATGTCGAGGACGATGGCCTGCTTCCGGCCCCGCGCGTCGGCGGTGCGCTCGGTGACGTAGGGCGTCGCCCGGTCGACGACGGCCTGGACGTCGCGCTGCCAGGCGGCGTAGTCGACGCCCTTGAGGCCGGCCGTGCCGCTCGTCCTCGCGGTGGCGGAGTCCGCGGCGGGGGCGGCCGCCTCGGCGGCGGGGGCGGCCGCGGCCACGGTGGCCAGGGCGGTGACGGCCACGAGGGCCGCGGCGGCGCGGCGGGCCATGATCGAGTCGCTCATGGGTGGCATGTTCATGGCCGTGCATGGCGGGCCGGGGAAGGGCTGGTTACGCGGGGGTGGACGGGGGCGGACAACGCCGGGCGGCCCGGGGCCGGCCCGCGGGACGCCGGGCCACCGCGACCGTCACCAGGGCGCCCAGCGCCAGCAGCCCGCCCAGCCACAGCGCGGCCGGCACCGACACCGCGTCCACGGCCCGGCCGCCCAGCAGCGCCCCCAGCGCGATGGCCACGTTGAACACCGCCACGAACAGCGCCGACGCCGCCTCCCGGGCGTGCGGCGCCGCCGCCGTCAGCCAGCTCTGCGTGCCGACCGACACCCCGCCGTACGCCAGCCCCCACACGACCAGCAGCCCGCCCGCCGCCAGGGTCGTACCGCGCGGGGCGGCCGACACCGCGGGGATCACCACGGCCAGGGCGCAGGAGAGCACCAGCAGCACCCGGCGCGGCCGCCGCGCGGCCGCCGCCCCGGCGAGGAAGTTGCCCGCCACCCCCGCCACCCCGTACGCCAGCAGCAGGGTGCCGACGGCCCCGGCGTCGGCACCCGGAACCCGTTCCAGGGCCGGGCGTATGAACGTGTAGCCCGCGAAGTGCCCGCTCACCAGCAGGAGTACGGCCAGCAGCCCGGCCCGCACCGGCGGGCGGAGCAGCAGCGCGCGCATCGCGCCGGCCGTCGTGGCCCGCTCGGCGGGGAGCGGGGGCAGCAGCACCGCGAGGGCCGCCGCCACCGCCAGCGCCAGCACGCCGACCACGGCGAACGGAAGCCGCCAGCCGCCCACCGCGCCCAGGAAGGCGCCCGCCGGCACGCCCAGCACCGAGGCCACGGCGATGCCGCTGAAGACGACCGACGTCGCGAGCCCCACGGACGCCGCCGGTACGAGCCGTGGGGCCAGCCCGGCCGCGATGGCCCACACGCCCCCGATGCACACCCCCACCAGCACTCGCAGCCCCACCAGCACCTCGATGCCGGGGGCGCGGGCGGACAGCAGATCGGCCGCCGCCAGCAGGACCATCAGGCCCACCAGCAGCGGCCGTCGGTCCAGCCGGCCGGTGGCCGCCGTCACCGCGGGCGCGGCCACGGCGGCCACCAGGCCGGGAACCGTCATCGTCAGCCCCGCCGTGCCCCCGGAGACGCCGAGGTCCTCCCCGATCGGTGTGAGCAGCCCGACCGGCAGCATCTCGGTGGTGACGACCGAGAACGTGCCCGCCGCCAGGGCCACGACGGCCGGCGCGCCGCCCGAAGTCTTGATCTTTTCCATGGACCCAGCCTCGGCGGCGGCCCGTCCGGGAACAACGGCCGGTTCCTCATGCTTCGATGAGCGGGGCTGATCGATGGAGAGGGCGGGCGGATGGACGGCGGGGCGGACGGCGGGGGCGGCCCGGCCGGCGGGCTGGAACTGCGGGAACTGGAGTGCTTCCTGGTCCTCGCCGAAGAGCTGCACTTCGGCCGCACCGGCGGGCGGCTGTACGTGTCGCAGAGCCGTGTCAGCCAGCTCCTGCGGTCCCTGGAGAGCCGGGTCGGCGCCCGTCTCGTCGACCGCACCAGCCGCCGGGTCGCCCTCACCCCGCTCGGCGAGCGCCTCCGCACCGGACTGCGCCCCGCCTACGACGCCCTCAAGGGCGCAGTCGACGACGCCCGTTCCGTCGCCCGCGGCATGGAGGGCACCCTGCGGGTGGGCTTCCAGGGCACCGCCGACGAACGGGTCATGACGGCCGTCGAAGCCTTCCAGGCCCGGCATCCCGGCTGCGTCGTCGAGATCACCGAGGTGCCCCTCGCCGACCCCTTCGGCGCCCTCCACCGGGGCGAGGTCGACACCGCGGTCGTCCTGCTGCCCGTCCGGGAGCCCGGGCTGGTGCTGGGGCCGGTCTTCTCCCGGGAGTGCCAGACCCTCGCCGTCTCCGTCCGCCATCCCTTCGCCCGCAGGCCGTCCCTGCCCGCAGAGGACCTCGCCCGCTGCCCCCTCATCTCGGCCGCCGCCCCCGCCCCCGCGTACTGGCGTGCCGCCCAGGCCCCCGCCCGCACCCCCGGCGGCCGCCCGATCCCCCGGGGGCCCGAGGTGACCACCCTGCAGGAGGGCATCACGCTGGCCGCGGCCGGCCGCGGCGGCATGCTGCTGTGCCGGCCGACGGCCGACTACCACGGCCGCCGCGACATCGCCTTCGTCCCGGTCACCGGCCTTCCCGAGTCGGCCCTCGGACTGGTCTGGCGGCGGGACGCGGAGACGGCACGCGTGCGGGCCTTCGGCGACGTCGTGGCGGAGGCGGCCTGAGAGGGGTCAGCCGCCCGTGACCGTGACCGTGACGGGAGCCCCGGCCCACCGCGCGGCCCGGACCTGAACCCTGCCGAGCTCGCCGGGCGGTACGGCCCTGGTCGTCGCCCACGCCGGCCCGCCGACCGTGATCCGCCAGCCGTGCGGCGACGGCGGCAGGGAGAGCTCGGTGATGCCCGCCGGGTGGGGCGCGTAGGTCAGCCGGTAGGCACGGGTGCCGGGGTCGTACGCCTCGGTGCGCGGCGTGCCGGCCACGGCGGGGGCGTACGGCCGGACCGTGCGCTCCTTGTTGGGCTGGAAGCGCCCGTCCGCCTGGAGGGCGCAGTAGCCGCCTCCGTAGCACCACTCCCAGCTCGCCCAGCCGGACGCGTACCGGCCGATGGAGGCGACGGCGTCCTCGTAGAACCGGCCCATGTTCGGCAGCGAGCTGTCGCGCGGGCCCCACTCGCCCACGACGACGGGCACGCGGTGCTCGCGCGGGTAGCGCGCGATCTCGCGCTCGTAGGCCTCCAGCCAGCCGGACGCGGGGTCGTAGTCCCCGCCGGCCTCCATGACCGCGTTGTAGAAGTGCGGCGCGTAGACCACCTTCGGGTCGTCCACCCGGCCCAGGCCGGTGGGCCTGCCCTCGCCCGCGGCCGGGGTGGGCTCGACGAACAGCCAGTGCTTCCGGTCGACCTCGCGGATCGCGTCGGCGATGCGGTTGTACATCGGAGTGACCTGGGTGGCCTCGATGCGGCGAGCGGCGGCGAAGAGGTCCTCGCCGGGCCGCATGCGCCCCATCGGCTCGTTGATCAGGTCGTAGCCGAACACGGCCGGGTGGCCGGCGAGGCGGGCGGCCAGCGTCCGCCACATGCGGGTCTGCGCGCGGCGCAGGTCGGGGTCCTCGTAGAGGTGCTCGAACGCGGCCTGCACGGCGGGCTCGAAGTACTCGGCGAACCAGTCGTCCGGATGCGGCCGGTAGGACAGCCCGTCCGTGCGGGTGGCCCATTCGGGGATGCCCCGGTGGTCGCCGAAGGCGGGACCGTAGACGTCCTGGTGGGCGTCGATGACGACCCGGACGCGGTGGGCGTGCGCCCAGTCCAGGATCCGCTCGATCCCGCGGAGGTAGCGCTCGCTGCACTGCCCGCGCCGCGGCTCCAGGTCGTCCCAGAACACCGCGAGCCGGGCGAAGCCGAAGCCCCGCGCGGCCATGTCGCGCAGGGACCGCTCGGTGATGCTCTCCAGGGCCCGCTCGCCGCGGTGCTCCTTGTCCGCGAGGTTCCAGCCGCGCAGGGTCAGGGCGCGGCCGTGGTCGTCGGTGAGGCGGGGGATGCCGCCCTCGGTGCCGGCGGTGGCCCCGGTCGTGGGAACGAGCAGGGCCAGAACGGTGGTTACGGCGAGGAACGCCGCCGTGCGCAAGCGTCTCTTCGGCATCCGTCGTTCATACCGTCAGCACCACTTTGCCGAACAGGTCGCCGCTGGACATCTTTTCGAAACCCTCGCGTGCGCGGTCCAGGGGCAGAACGGTGTCGATCACCGGCCGAACGCCCGTCGCCACACAGAAGTTGAGCAGGTCGGCCAGTTCGTCCTTGGTGCCCATGGTCGCGCCGACGACGTTCAGCTCCAGGAAGAAGATGCGCGTCAGCTCGGCCGCCGGCGGCCTGTCGCCGCTGGTCGCGCCGGAGATCACCAGGGTGCCGCCGGGCCTGAGGGACTTGACCGAGTGCGACCAGGTGGCCGCGCCCACGGTCTCGATGACGGCGTCCACGCGGTGCGGCAGGCGGGCGCCCGGCTCGTACGCCGCCTCCGCCCCCAGCTCCACCGCGCGCTCGCGCTTGGCCTTGTCCCGGCTGGTCGCGAAGACCCGCAGCCCGGCCGCGGCGGCCAGCACGATCGCAGCCGTCGCCACCCCGCCGCCGGCCCCCTGGACCAGGACGCTCTGGCCGGGCCGCACGCCCGCCTTGGTGAACAGCATCCGGTACGCGGTCAGCCAGGCCGTGGGCAGGCAGGCGGCCTCCTCGAAGGACAGCTCCTTCGGCTTGGGCAGGACGTTCCAGGCCGGGACGGCGACGCGCTCGGCGAACGTGCCCTGGTACCGCTCGGTGAGGATGGAGCGGGGCTCGTCGGGGCCCACGCCGTGGCCGCTCTGGCCGATGACCGAGTGGAGGACGACCTCGTTGCCGTCCTCGTCGACGCCGGCGGCGTCGCAGCCCAGGATCATCGGCAGCGACTCCTCGCCCAGCCCGACGCCGCGCAGCGACCACAGGTCGTGGTGGTTGAGGGAGGCGGCCTTGACGGTGACGGTCGTCCAGCCGGGGCGCGCCTCGGGCTCGGGGCGATCCCCCAGGACGAGGCCGTTCAGCGGCTGGTCACGGTCGATGCGTGCGGCGTAGGCGGCGAACATGTGCCGAACCTAGTGCCGGGGTGCGCACGGCGGAACCACGCGGCGATGTGACACGCGCCGCGTCCGTCCAGCGGTTCCTGCCGCAACGGCCGTAACCGGCGCGGAGTCCGGAACGCCGCCGTTGACCGGGCCGTACCGGGCCGGTTGGCTTCACTTCTGTCCGAACATGACAGTTCGTGAGGGGGAGGAATGCGTCATCTCAGACCCGCCGCCCTGATGGCGGTCCTGGCCGGCTGCGTCGCCGTCGCGCCGGCGGCCGCGGAGCCCGCGCCGCGCACCGAGCGGGTGAGCGTCGCCGCCGACGGGACGCAGGCCGACAGGGAGATCGGCGGCGCGGATCTCAGCGGCGACGGGCGCTTCGTCGTCCTGCGCTCCATGGCCACCAACCTGGTGCCCGGCACCCCGGACATCCAGCACCGCGTCTACGTCAAGGAGCTGCGGACCGGCCGGATCGAGCTGGTCAGCGTGGCCTCGGACGGCACCCGCGCCAACGGCGCGTCGTGGTCGTCCTCGATCAGCGCCGACGGGCGGTACGTCGTCTTCGACTCCGAGGCGACCAACCTGGCGCCGGGCCGCAACCCCGGCACCAACGGGGACGTCTTCCTCCGCGACCGGGCGACCGGCCGCACCGAGGTCCTCGTCGAGAACAAGGGCACCCGCCCGGCCCACAGCGGCTCCCCGTCCATCAGCGCCGACGGCCGCTACGTCGCCTTCGCCTCCACCCGCGACGACCTCGTCCCCGGGGACACCAACGAGACGTCCGACGTCTTCGTGCGCGACCGCCTGAAGGGCACCACCAAGCGGGTGAGCGTCACCAGCGCCGGAGGGCAGGCCGACGGCTTCTCCGTCTCGCCCGTGATCAGCGCGGACGGGAGCACGGTGGCGTTCAAGAGCATCGCCCAGCTCGCGCCCTGGCCCGGCGCCGGGCTGCGCAAGCCGCAGGCCCGCACCTTCTACGCGCACGACCTGCGCACCGGCCGCACCCAGCTGGCCGCCCAGCGGCTCGACGGCGGGCCCGCGGCCGTCCAGGGCGCGCAGAGCCTGAGCCCCGACGGGCGGTACGCGCTGTTCTCGTCCTCCTCCGACAGCGTCGTCGAGGGCGACACCAACGGCGTCACCGACGTCTTCGCCAAGGACCTGCGCACCGGCGTCACCCGGCGGCTGAGCCTGGCCTCCGACGGCACGCAGGGCGACGGTGCCTCCGGTGACGCGGTGTTCAGCGCCGACGACCGGCGGGTGTTCTTCGCCTCGGACGCCGCCAACCTGGTGCCCGGCGACACCAACGGCGTCGGCGACGTCTTCGCCCGCGACCTGGCGACCGGCAAGGTCGAGCGCGTCAGCCTCGCGCACGACGGCTCCCAGGCCAACGGCCGCTCGGGCGCCCCCAGCACCGACCTGGCCGGGAGGACCCTCGTCTTCACCAGCGCGGCGGACAACCTCGTCCCCGGCGACACCAACGCGGTGTACGACGCCTTCGTACACCGCCTGGGGTGACCTGGGGCGATCTGGGGTGACCTGGGGAGAACAGCCACCCGGGGGGAAAGCCGTGCGGGGCCGGACCGTCCTGCGGTCCGGCCCCGCACGGGGATGCCCGGGGCTCAGCGGCGCGCGACGCCGTCGGCCCGCGCGGCGGCGGCGACGGCCGCCGTCACGGCGGGGGCGACCCGCTCGTCGAACGGCGAGGGGATCACGCACTCCGCGCTCAGCTCGTCCGCCACCACCGCGGCGAGCGCCTCGGCCGCGGCGAGCTTCATGCCCTCCGTGACGCGCGAGGCCCGCACCTGCAGGGCGCCGGCGAAGATGCCGGGGAAGGCGAGCACGTTGTTGATCTGGTTCGGGAAGTCGCTGCGGCCCGTGGCCACGACGGCCGCGTACTTGTGGGCGACCTCCGGGTGGATCTCCGGGTTCGGGTTGGCCATCGCGAAGATCAGCGCGTTCTTCGCCATCTTGGCGACCGCCGCCTCCGCGACCGTACCGCCCGAGACGCCGATGAAGACGTCGGCGCCGTCCAGCGCGGTCTCCAACGGACCGGACAGACCGGCCGAGTTGGTGAACCCGGCCAGCTCGCGCTTGACCTCGGTGAGGTCCGCGCGGTCCCTCGAGACGATGCCCTTGCGGTCGCACACGGCCACGTCGCCGATGCCGGCCTCGACCAGGATCCGGGCGATGGCGACGCCGGCGGCGCCCGCACCCGAGATCACGGCGCGCAGCTCGCCGAGCGTACGACCGGTCAGCCGCGCGGCGTTGCGCAGCGCGGCGAGCGTGACGACGGCGGTGCCGTGCTGGTCGTCGTGGAAGACGGGGATGTCCACGCGCTCCTGGAGCTTGCGCTCGACCTCGAAGCAGCGGGGAGCGGAGATGTCCTCCAGGTTGATGCCGCCGAAGGACGGCGCGAGCCGGGCGACGGTCTCGACGATCTCGTCGACCTCCCGGCAGTCCAGCGCGATCGGCACCGCGTCCACGCCGCCGAACTGCTTGAAGAGGATGGCCTTGCCCTCCATCACGGGCAGGGACGCCTCCGGGCCGATGTCGCCGAGGCCGAGCACCGCGCTGCCGTCCGTGACGACCGCGACGACCTTGGACTTCCACGTGTAGTCGTGGACCAGCTCGGGTTGTTCGGCGATGGCGCTGCACACCTTGGCGACGCCCGGCGTGTACGCGAGGGACAGGTCGTCCCTGTCGCGCACGGGGACGGTCGCCTGGACCGCCATCTTGCCGCCTTGGTGCAGCACGAAGGCCGGATCGGTGAGCTCACCCTGAGCTCCCCCGTCCGGGCCGCCGGCACTGCGAGGATTCACGATCTCCGCTGCCACTTTTCTTGACCCCTTTGTCAGATTGCCATCGAGGGTAACCGCCCCTGGGTTCGCGGAGCGGGTCGGGCACCTGCCCGCGGACCGGACGGCGGATGGGCCACCGTGCGACGGAAGCGCTGCGGACATCGGGCGCGCCGCACACACGCGCCCTGAGCCCCGGGTGAGGGGTGTAACTGGTCTTTCTACCGGAAGAGCGCTACGGCCGACGAGTGAGTTCCGGCCCGGTGAGCGCCGACGGGGCTGTGCGATCCGGCCGGAAACGTGTGAACTGGAGACGACGGCCCGAAAGTGTCCACACAGTGAGACAGACTGGGCGTGACGTGGGTCTCGTGCCCGGAAGCCGATCAGAACGGATATCAGGGCCCAAAGGGGAGTGAACCACCCGGTACTACTTGGCGATCACCCGTTATCCGATTTTGACATCGCTGGCCCCCCGAATGGGGTAGTCCGGATGGCAAGATGCGCAGACCGCACGAGGTCGCGGCATACGAGGAAGTGTGCTGCGAGATCTGCCGTGTTTTCGCGTGATTGCCGAGTTACCAGTCGGACACCCTCTCAACCGCAGGAGGAACGAGCAATGACCGCAAGCACCACCCCCCGCCCGGCTGCCGCCAGGAGTCGTTTGGCCGCCGTCGGCGCGATCGCGGTCGCCGGCACCCTGCTGCTGACCGGCTGTGGCGACCAGCGTGACAAGACCAGCACCGGCAATGGCGCCGGGTCCACCGCGAACTCCAACGCGCCGCTCTTCGGCAAGCTGCCGAAGAAGATCCAGGACGCCGGGGTCATCAAGGTGGGCTCCGACATCGCCTACCCGCCCGTCGAGTTCAAGAAGGACGGCAAGGTCGTGGGCATCGACCCCGACATCGCCGCCGCCCTGGGCAAGGAGCTCGGGGTGAAGGTGCAGTTCGAGAACGGCACCTTCGACGCCCTGCTGACCGGTCTGCGATCCAAGCGTTACGACATCGCGATGTCCGCGATGACCGACACCAAGGACCGCCAGGAGGGCATCGACCCCAAGACCAAGAAGAAGGTTGCCGAGGGCGTCGACTTCGTCGACTACTTCAACGCCGGCGTCTCGCTCTACACGAAGAAGGGCGAGACCAAGGACATCGGCGGCTGGTCCGACCTGTGCGGCAAGAAGATCGGAGTGCAGCGCGGCACCGTCTCGCACGACCTGGCGAAGGCCGAGTCGGAGAAGTGCGAGAAGGACGACAAGGACGCGATCGGCATGGAGGCGTTCGACACCGACCTCGAGGCGCAGACGCGCCTGAAGGCCGGCGGCGTCGACGCCGTCTCCAGCGACTTCCCCGTCGCCGCCTACGCCGTGAAGACCTCGGGCGGCGGCAACGACTTCGAGCTGGTCGGCGACCAGGTGGAGGCCGCTCCGTACGGCATCGCCGTCGCGAAGCAGAACAGCCAGCTGCGGGACGCCCTCCGGGAGGCCCTCGAAGCTGTCCTCAAGAACGGTGCGTACGAGAAGGTCATCAAGACCTGGGGCGTCGACGCGGGCGCCATCAAGGAAGCCAAGATCAACGGCGGTTCCTGACCCTTCCCCGACCTCGTACGGCAACGCTGAAAGGCAACATCCGTGACTGACTCCCCCGACAAGCCCGAGCCCGGGACGACGGGATCCGAGCCCGAGACGCCGGAGACCGGGAAGGCCGCGTCCGAGAAGGCCGCGTCCGAGAAGGCGGCGGCCGCCGACAAGCCGGCCGCCTCCGGCAAGGCCGAGCCCGCCTCCGACAAGCCGGCCGACGGCAAGGCCGAGGCTGCGTCCGAGCCCGAGCCCGCCAAGGCCGATGAGCCCGCGAAGGCCGATGAGCCGGCCAAGGCCGATGAGCCCGCGAAGGCTGAGGAGCCCGCCAAGGCCGACCCCGCCCCGGAGCCCGAGGGCGACAAGGGCGACAAGGACCCCAAGGACGCCCCCAAGGACGCCCCCAAGGACGCCCCCAAGGGCGACAAGGGCGACAAGGGTGGCAAGCCCGCCAAGGCGGACCTCGCCAAGAAGGACGCGGCCGGCGCCACGGGCACCGCGACCCTCCCCGAGGCGATCAAGGCCATCCCGGTCCGGCACTACGGCCGGTGGATCTCGGCGGTCCTGGTCCTGGCCCTGCTGGCCCTGATCGTGAACGCCTTCGCCTCGGCGAACGTCCACTACAGCGCCATCCCGGACTACCTCTTCGACCCCACGGTCCTCTCGGGCCTCGGCAAGACGGTCCTGATCTCGGTGCTCTCCATGGTGCTGGGCCTGGTGCTCGGCATCCTGCTGGCCGTGATGCGACTGTCGAAGAACCCGGTGACGTCATCCGTCTCCTGGCTCTACATCTGGTTCTTCCGGGGCACCCCGGTCTACGTCCAGCTGCTGCTGTGGTTCAACCTCGCGCTGATCTTCCCGTACATCAACCTCGGCCCGATCTACCGGGACGAGATGAGCGACTTCATGACCCCCTTCATGGCCGCGCTGCTCGGCCTGGGTCTGAACGAGGCCGCGTACATGTCGGAGATCGTGCGGGCCGGCATCCAGTCGGTCGACGAGGGTCAGACCGAGGCCGCCCACGCGCTCGGCATGAGCCAGTCGAAGACGCTGCGCCGGATCGTGCTGCCGCAGGCGATGCGCGTGATCGTGCCGCCGACCGGCAACGAGTTCATCAACATGCTGAAGACCTCGTCGCTGGCGGCGAGCGCCGCCCAGTACCTCGAGCTGCTGCGGTCCACGTCCGACATCGGACAGACCACCGGTGCCACGGTGGAGATGCTCTTCCTCGCTGCCACCTGGTACCTGATCCTCACCAGCGTCTTCAGCGTCGGACAGTTCTACCTGGAGCGGCGTTACGCCCGTGGCTCGCTGCGCACTCTGCCGCTCACCCCGTGGCAGAAGGTCAAGGCGAACCTGTCCTCCTTCAGCAACCGTTCCAAGGGAGGCGTCACCGCATGAACGCCATGGTGAAGGCCGAGGGCGTCCACAAGTCCTACGGCGCCGTCCAGGTCCTCAAGGGCATCGACCTCGAGGTCGCCCCGCGCGAGGTGTTCTGCCTCATCGGCCCCTCCGGGTCCGGCAAGTCCACCTTCCTGCGCTGCATCAACCACCTCGAGCAGGTCAACTCGGGCAAGCTGTACGTCGACGGCCAGCTCGTCGGCTACCGCCAGTCGGGCAACAAGCTCTACGAGCTCAAGGACAGCGAGGTGGCCCGCAACCGCCGGGACATCGGCATGGTGTTCCAGCGCTTCAACCTCTTCCCGCACATGACGGCGCTGGCCAACGTCATGGAGGCGCCGATCCAGGTCAAGGGCGAGACCAAGGCCGTGGCCCGGGAGCGCGCCCTGAAGCTGCTCGACCGCGTCGGCCTGGCCGACAAGGCCGGCAACTACCCCTCGCAGCTGTCCGGCGGTCAGCAGCAGCGGGTCGCGATCGCGCGGGCGCTGGCCATGGAGCCGAAGCTGATGCTCTTCGACGAGCCGACCTCGGCTCTCGACCCGGAGCTGGTGGGCGACGTCCTCGACGTCATGCGCGGCCTCGCCGAGGACGGCATGACGATGATCGTGGTCACCCACGAGATGGGCTTCGCCCGCGAGGTCGGCGACTCGGTCGTGTTCATGGACCAGGGCGTCGTCGTGGAGTCGGGCAACCCGCGTGACGTGCTGACGAACCCGCAGCACGAGCGCACCAAGTCCTTCCTCTCGAAGGTGCTGTAACCCGGCACGCGGAACGAGGGGCGGTACGGGCGGCGGCCCGTGCCGCCCCTTTCCGCGTTGCCCGCGCCCGTCTGTAATACCCTCGGCAGAAGAACATCCATTACCGATGTTCCATTGCCGATATTCGGGCGCCATCAGAGGGACCGGACGTGGAACTTGCCTCCTACTCGGACTACGCCGTGCGGCTGGTCAACACCGAGGAGCCCGCGCGCGGCGCCGACGCGCTCACCTCGCTCGACACCGTGCGCGAGCTCGTGGGCCCCGAGTCCCAGTCCGCCCGCCGCCTGACCGACGGCGACCTCACCCGGCTGCGGGCCGTCCGGACCCGGCTGCGGGCCGTGTTCGAGGCGGCCGCCGAGGGCGAGGAGGTGCGGGCCGTGGACCTGCTCAACGCGCTGCTGATGGAGTTCCCGGTCAGCCCGCAGGTCTCGGGCCACGAGTACCGGGACGAGGACGGCCGCCCCAAGTGGCACCTGCACATCGCCGACCACGCCCCCAGCGCCGCCGCGTCGTACACCGCCACCGCCTGCATGGGCCTGGCCGTCCACCTCACCGAGCTGGGCGTCGACCGCCTGGGCATCTGCCAGGCCACGCCCTGCCGCAACGCCTACCTCGACACCTCCACCAACCGCTCCCGCCGCTACTGCTCCGACCGCTGTGCCACCCGCGCCAACGTCGCCGCCTACCGGGCCCGCAAGCGCCTGGGGAACGGCCGCTCGGAGGAGCGCGCGGAGGACGACCGTACGGGCCGTACCGCCGACGCCGCCCACGACAGCAGCGCCGCCGCCGAGCGCTGACCGCGCTCCGGCGGCCGGCGCAGCCGCACCCAGGCGCGGGCCACCACGAACTCGTCCGGCACCGGGCCGAACTCCCGGCTGTCGTTCTCCACCAGCGGGTTGTCCCCCGTCACCCACCAGCCGCCCGCGCGCCGCTCCACCGCGCGCTTGACGATCAGCAGGTCCTGGCGGAACGGATGCCGCATCACCACCACGTCACCCGGTCGCACCACCGCCCCGTACCGCACGACCAACTGGTCCCCGGGGGTCAGCGTCGGGACCATCGAGGGGTTGTAGACCTCCGCCATCCCGATCCGCAGCAGTCCACGACGCTCACGGTCCAGCTCGTGCCCGCGTTCGTCCACCTGCTCCTGCACCGCGGCACCTCCGTGTCCGTTCCTTCCACGCCCGGTCCCAGACTGACACCGGACTTTTGTCCTAAGCCCCCCGGGGCACCCGAGAAAAGCCTTCCCACACCGAGTAATCTCGCACCTGAGAAGACGATCACGAGGAAGGACAGCACATGCTCTCCCGCCTGTTCGCCCCCAAGGTGAAGGTCAGCGCCCACTGCGACCTGCCCTGCGGTGTGTACGACCCGGCCCAGGCCCGCATCGAGGCGGAGTCGGTCAAGGCCGTCCAGGAGAAGTACCAGGCCAACGAGGACGCGCACTTCCGCGCCCGTGCCACGATCATCAAGGAGCAGCGCGCGGAGCTCGCCAAGCACCATGTCTCGGTGCTGTGGAGCGACTACTTCAAGCCCCCGCACTTCGAGAAGTACCCGCAGCTGCACCAGCTGATCAACGACACCCTGAAGGCCCTGAGCGCCGCCAAGGCGTCCACGGACCCGAAGACGGGCGAGAAGGCGCTGGAGCTCATCGCCGAGATCGACCGGATCTTCTGGGAGACCAAGAAGGCCTGACGTCAGGTACGCGACCGCGCCCGGACCATCCCATGGTCCGGGCGCGGTCGTCTGTGCGCGGGCGCCGGGTCAGTCGGACGAGGCGGTGCCCGTCCGGTCCGTGCGCGACCACAGGGCCGCCAGGGACATCGCGGCCGCGAGCAGCAGGGCCACCACCGCGGCCACCCACGGCGTGGTGCGCAGCCCGGCCAGGCCGACGACCGCGCTGCCGGCCAGGCCGCCCACCGCGATGCCGGCGTTGGCGGTGCCGGGTCCGACGACCGCGGCGAGGCCGCCTCCGGCGGCGACCGCCCGGTGGGTGACGATCGGCACGATGGACTGCAGCCCGAACGCCCAGAAGGCGATGAGGGCGTACGCGCTCCAGGGGTGCGCTCCCGCGATGCCGAAGAGCGCCACCGCCACGCCCATCACCGTCGCGCCGGCCACCGCGCCCCGCCGGGGCGCGCGGTCGGCGACGAGGCCCCCCGCCGCGTTGCCGGCGAACGCCGCCACACCGAAGACGGCCAGGCCCGCGGCCACGCCGTCGGCCCCGACGCCGGTCACGTCGGTGAGGTAGGAGCCGAGGTAGGTGAACGGCACGCTGTTGGCCATCATGATCGTGAAGGTGACGACCAGCGGGCCCAGGACTTGCGGCCGGCCGAGGACGCCCAGCGCCCGGCGGTCGGTGACGCCCTGGCCGGGCAGGTCCGGCAGCGTGCGCAGGATCGCGAGCAGGACGAGCAGCGCCGCCGCGCCCTCGAGGGCGAAGCTGACCCGCCAGCCGACCAGGTCGCCCAGCGCCGTACCCAGCGGAGCCCCGAGGAACATGGCCCCGGAGAGCCCGCCCAGCACCATGCCGACGGCGGCACCCTGCCGCTGGGGCGCCACGACGGCCGACGCCGCGCTCAGCGCGCAGCCCAGCGCCAGGCTGTGCACCGTCGACGCCAGCACCCGGCCGGCGATCAGTACGGGGAGCGTGGGGGCGAGGGCCATGACGGCGTGGGCGACGACGAACAGGCCGAGCCCGGCGGGCAGCAGCACCCGCGGCCGGTGGCGCATCACGGTCATGGCGACGGGCAGCGTGGTGACGGCGACGCCGGTGGCGTACAGGGACGACACCAGGCCGGCGGCGCCGGTGGAGACCCGCAGGTCGTCGGTGATCTGCGGGACGACGCCGACGGCCATGAACTCCGTGGTGCTGACGACGAACGCCAGCGCGGTGAGGGCGAGCACCGGGGCCGACCACAGTCCGCGTGCGGGCCGCGGCGCCGCCGCGTTCCCGGGCGCGGTCCGCAGGGTGTCGCTCATGCGCGCGCACCGCCGCCGGACGGTGCGAACGTCAGGCGCAGGCCGTGCTCGCCCTCCGCGCGGACGCCGACCTGCCGGAAGTCGGCCACCCGGATCAGCTCCGAGGCGGCCGGGCTCGTGTGGCCGCCGACGACGACCGTCCGCGCCCGGGCGGCGAGCGCCGCCCGCAGTCCGGCCTCGGCGTCCTCGAACACGACGGTCTCGGCGGGGTCCACGCCGAGCGCGGCGGCGGCCGTCAGATAGCCCTCGGGGCTGGGCTTGCCCTCGCGGACGTCGTCGGCGGTGACGACCACCGGCGGCATCGGCAGCCCGGCGGCGGCCATCCGCCGCTCGGCCAGCTCCCGGCCGGCGGAGGTCACCAGCGCCCAGCTGCCGGGCGCGAGGGCGGCCAGCAGGTGGGCGGCGCCGGGCACCGCGACGACGCCCTCGACGTCGGCGACCTCCTCGGCCACGAGCCGGGCGGTCTCGGCGTCGGCGTCCACGCCCGCGGGGGCGTGCTCGGCGACGGTCTCGCCCGTGCGGCGGCCGTGGGAGGTGGCCAGGATCGCCTCGGCGTCGAGCCCGTGCCGGGCGGCGAACCGCCGCCAGGTGCGCTCGACGACCACCGTGGAGTCGACCAGCGTGCCGTCCATGTCGAACAGCAGCGCCCGCGCGGTCAGGTCCGCGGCTCCGGCGGCCGGGCCGGCGGGGGACGTGGTGTCGGGAGTGTCGTGTGGGGTCATGCCTCAACCTCGTCGGTGTGTGCGGGGAAAGCCTCGGGCGCGAGCGTCGGCCGGGCGGCCTGACGGCGTGCCCAGGCGAGGTCGGCGGCGAGCCGGGCGCGGTCCCCGTCGCGGTAGTCGTTCTCCAGCACCAGCGCGCGGACGGGCACCCGGTGGCGGACGAGCGCGGCGAGCGTCCGCCGGATCAGGCCGTCGCCGCCCATGGGGGCCGTCGCGGCGGCGGGTTCCGCGCTGTCCTTGAGATGGATCTGGTCGGCGAAGTGCCGCCCGGCGGCGGCCAGCAGCTCCGGGACGTCCACCCCGGCCGCGCGCGGGTTGTGGGTGTCCAGCAGCAGCCGGAACGCCGGGGAGCCGACGCGCTCGACGAGTTCGGCCGCGCGGGCGCCGTCGAGCACGTTCTCGTTCGCCAGCAGCAGCCCCCGCGCCGCCGCCTCCGCCGCGGCCGGGGCGAGCACCTCGGCCGTACGCCGCAGGGCCGCCCCGTCCTCGATGGCGCTGCGCCGGAAGCTGGGCACGAAGACCAGCGGGGCGCCCACGGCGCTCGCCGCGTCGAGCAGCCGGGTCAGCACGGCGCGTACGCGCACCGCGTCGGCGCCGCCCGCCGGGGCGGTGAGCCCGATGTCGTTGAGGGTGTTGGCGGCGAGGCCCAGTACCCGCACGCCCGTGGCGGCCGCGGCCTCGCGCACGGCGTCGAGGGTGCCGGGGGCGTCCAGCAGCGGCGCCCGGCCGGGTCCGCCGAGGTCCAGCTGCACCCCGTCGGCGCCGAGGTCGCGCGCGAGCGCGAGCGCGTCCGGCCCCGTCACCGGCAGCCGCCAGTCCGTCAGGCCGACCGCGGGGGGCCGGTGGCCGTCAGCCGTCACGCGACGACGTCCCGGCTCTGCGACACGGGGATCCTCTCGTGCGCGGAGACCCACCGGCCGGCCTCGTCCACGACCAGGCTGTCGCCGTGGAGGCCCGCACCGGAGGTGGCGGCGAGCTCCGTGGCGACGCGGCCGAAGTGGTCCGGGCGCATGTAGCTGTCGTAGCTGAAGTCGGCGGGGCGCCGGCGGCGGATGCCGGGAGTGTCCACCATGCCGGCCGGCAGCACCTGCACGATCCGCACCTTCTCGCCCTTCTCCTCCTGGGCGACGGAGTCCAGCAGGGCGGCGCCGGCCGCCTTGGTCGCCGCGTAACCCGAGCGCCCGGGACCGGCGTTGTAGACCACCTCGGAGGACACGCCGAGGAAGAGCCCCGGCTCCTCGCCGCCGCGCAGGACCGGGAGCGTGGCGTGCAGCGTCATCCACAGGCCGTGCAGGTTGACCTCGAGCTGACGGCGCCACTCCGGCTCGGTCACCTCGTCGAACAGGGCCCGGCGGTCGCCGTAGTGGACGGCCGAGTAGCACACCAGGCTCAGCTCGTCCGTGGTGGCGTCGGCGAGCGCGGTGCGGGCCGCGTCGGCGTCGGACAGGTCGAGGGGGGCCCAGCGCAGGGCCTCGTGGCCCGGGCCCGTGGGGGTGCTGCGGCTGAGCACGGTCACGTCGGCCCCGGCCGCGGCCCACGCGTCGGCGATGCCCCGGCCGATGCCGGTGGACCCGCCGACGACCAGCGCGGTGCGCCCGGCCAGGGAGAGCTCGTGGGATGTGGACATCATGCCTCCAGGGCGTGGCGTGGGGGATGGACGCGGACGGCGAGTTTGACCAGGCGCCGGCCGTCGACGACGCGGTCGCCGCGGCGGGCCAGGTGGGCCATGATCCGCGCCGCTTCGGTCAGGTCCGCGGTGTGGGTGACCACCTCGCGGTAGCGCTCCGGGTGCCGGGTCAACTCCTCGGCGGCCGCCCGGAGATGGCCGTTGCCGACGCCCCGGTGGCCGAGCAGCCGTACGGTGCCGCCGGTGGTCGCGGTCAGCGTGGTGACGTGCGGGGGCTCCGGCAGCCCGGCGCGGTTGGCCGCGCGGATGCCGACGAGGTCGGCGCCGGGAAGGTACGGGGTGCTCGCGCCCGGCGGCAGCCCGCCGAGCAGGTCGACGGTCATCGCCGCCACACCCGTGGCCAGAGTGCTGTGAAGGCAGTCGAGGGTGGCGTCGCGGGGCGTGGCCAGCAGGACGGCGAGCGGTTCGGAGCCGGCGACCTCGCGGATGAGGCCGGCGTTGTCGTCGCCGTGCAGCAGCAGGTGGTCGGCCGCCACGGCCCCGTCCGCGCTCCAGGCGCGCCCGGCCTCGGTGTGGTGGACCTGGAGGACGCGTACGGACGGGCCGAGCCAGTGCCGGGCCGCGCGGACCGCGAGGTGGCCGATGGTGCCGTCGCCGTGGACCAGCAGGCTGCCGGGCCGGTCGACGGCGAGCGCGGACAGCGCGTAGCGCACCACGGCGAGCGGTTCCAGGAGGGCCGCGAGCTCCGGCTCGGGCGTGGTCGGGAGCGGGATCACCAGTCCGCCGCCGACGGCCGAGGCGGGGAGCAGGACCCGCTCCTGGAGCAGCCCGTCCACACCGTGGCCGAGGAGGAAGGAGTCGTCCGTGGGGTGCGTGGGGTTGACCACCACGCGGGTGCCGGGGGCCAGCGACGCGTCGGTGCCGGGCCCCGCCTCGACGACGGTGGCGATGCCCTCGTGGCCGATGACCGGCGCCGGGTCGTCGCGCAGCCCGCGCAGCATCTGCAGGTCGGTGCCGCACAGGCCCGCGACCTCGGGGGCGACGAGGAGTTCGCCGGGTCCGGGGCGCGGCGTCGGGCGCTCCAGCACCCGGACGTCGGTGCCGTCGCGGACGATGGCGCGATGGGTCGTGGTGTTCACGCGGCCTCCTGTGCGCGCAGCGCGGCCAGGCCCGCGCCGATCATTCCGTCGGCCTCGCCGGGGGCGCAGACGGTGATCCGCCGCTCGACCCATTCGGGTGCGAAGTCGCTGGTGAGGTAGAGGCCCTGGCGGGTCAGGTGCCCCAGTACCGCCCGGCGGTAGTGCCCGGCCAGGTCGACCGCGACGCCGCCGGTCAGAGCCACCTCGTCGAGGTCGGGGTCCAGACACAGCGCGGTGCGCAGCACGTCGGCGACGGGTGCGGTGACGGCGTCGAGCAGGTCGCGGGCGAGCGGGTCGTCGTCGTCCAGCGCGGTGCGGAAGGCCGTCTCGAAGGAGGCTCCGGCCTCGATGCCGGCGTGCAGGCGGGAGTCGTCCCAGGCCCGGCCGGCGCGGCGGCGCAGCTCCTCGGCCATGCGCTGGATGCCGGGCCCGGAGGAGAAGGCGGCCAGGTGCCGGGGCCCGGAGCAGTCGCAGCGCAGGTCGACGGGCTCGCCGAGGAGGGTGGTGGACGCGGGGAGGTGGCCGGTCTCGCCCTGGAGTCCGCCGCCGTCGACGGGGATGCGGTCGTCGCGGCGGTCGAGGGTGCGGCAGGCGATGCCGGTGCTGATCGTCATCAGCATGATCTTGCGGTGGTGCCGGCGTGCCGGCGCGGCGGCGAAGTGCAGCAGCGCGGCGGTGACGTCGTTGACGACGTGCCAGTCGACGTCGGGCCGCCGGGCGCGCAACGCGCCCAGCAGGTCGAAGGGTTGGGCGTGGTCCCCCCACAGTGGCGCGGACGCGTAGACGGTGCCGGTGCGGTGGTCGAGCGCGGCGCCGAAGGAGACGCCGGCGGTGGCGCCGGGTCCGGTGGGGACCGACGCGCAGAGCGCCTCCACCATCCGCGCCTGGAGCTGTGCGGGCGAGTCGGTGGGGTGGCGGCGGAAGCCGGGGGAGGGGGACCGCTCGAGGTCGTAGGGCTCGTGGCCCGGGGTCCAGCGGGCCCGGCGCAGATGGGAGCCGCCGACGTCGATGACCGTGACCGGTTCGCGGCCCGCTCGGTCCGGCCGGCCGTGGGCCGGGGTGGGTGTGACGGTGGACATGCCTCTTCCTCTGCGCGTGCCGGACGCGGACGCGGACGCGACCGTGGCCGGAGACCGGCGGGGCGGCCTCGGGCCCGGCGTGGTTATCCCGCGTTTTCCCATGGGGTCGCGGTTTTCCGCCGGAAGGCGCGGATACAGAGAATTCTCGCGGAGCGGGCAGGACGATCCGGCCCCTCCGAGCCCCCCGGCTCGATGATCAACGAGCCCTATGGAATGGCAATCCACGCAGCGTGTCAAACGGCCACCTGTCGAGGTGACAGGCGTCACGCGTGATGTATCGCGGCGCGTAAATGTTTCGGCAATATTGCGGAAAGCCGAGATCTCGCCGAAGAGGAACAAGGAGTTCCTCGACGGTGTTTTGTGGAACCTTTGGCACCGCTTTTGCGGTTCCCCATCGGAACGAAGGAGTTCACTGTGCAACTGCATGTCGTCCTGCCCGACGAGTCACCGGACATGCCGGTTTCCGAGCTCACCGAACTGGCCAAGGAGGCGGAAAACCTGGGTTACTCCGGGATATGGCTGCCCGACCACCTGCTGCCGCCCGGGGACTACGGACCCCGCTACGGCGGCGTGTACGAGCCGCTCGTCACCCTCGCCCATCTCGCGGCCGTCACCTCCCGCGTCACCCTGGGGACATCGGTCCTGGTGCTGCCGCTGCGCGACCCGCTGCTGCTCGCCAAGCAGAGCGCCACGCTCGCGCACCTGAGCGGCGACCGCTTCGTCCTGGGCGTCGGCGCCGGCTGGGAGGGCTACGAATTCGACGCTGCCGGTGCCGACTTCGCCGGCCGTGGCGCCCGGACCACGGCCGCCCTGCGGCTGATCCGCCACCTGCACACCCACGGCGCGGGCCCGTACCGCGACGCCTTCCACTCCTTCGACGGGCGCGCCGTCTTCGCACCGGTGCCCCGGCGGCCGGTCCCCTTCCTGATCGGGGGCAACTCCGACGCGGCGCTGCGCCGGGCGGCCCGGGCGGGGGATATATGGCAGTCGGTCCATATTTCGTCGAGGGAGTTCGCCGAACGCCGCGCCCGGCTGCGGGAGCTGGGCGGGGGCCATGTGAGCGCCGGGGGCCGGGAGTCCTGGACGGACGAGAGCGTCCCCGTCGCGGAGGTCGTGCGGCTCGTACGGGCCTGGGAGGCGGCCGGAGCCGAGCATCTGGCCCTGTTCTTCGGGCCGGTGGCGGGCTTCTCCCGCCGCATGCGCGCCCTGGCGCAGGGGCTCACGGCGTGTGTCTGACGGCCCCTCGGGGCGGGCGGGGCGGAGCCCGTCCTCGGGTCGCGGTCGGGCTCTGACGTGTGACGTTACCCCGTCGTGATCAAGCACACAGAGGGCGGCGGCCGGACACGGAGGGTGATCGCCGGGGTCATGCCGCCGCCCCCGTGAAGCGCGCAGAGTGATCATGAGGGTGCCGCAATCAGGGACATCTCCAGCCTTCGTCGCCGAACGCCCCGTACCGCACCAAAAACTTTGCACTCCGTACAAACGCTTTCCGGTGCCGAAGCCAACCGCCTGGAATCCCCTTATGGAAGTTGCTAGGTTCACTTATGTCGTTCGAGAAATGAATGACGGTGTTCGGATGGGGGACGAACCAGTGACTTTTCGGCATGCCGTCACCACGGCAGCTCTCGCCATGCAGCGCTCCTGTGCCGCCCGATTTCGCGATGTCATCGCCTGCCAAGGCTGACATCCGGGGCTGACATCCCACTCCTGCGCTGATCGAGTCGATTCCCGGCACCGACCGGGACGCATCGCCATGCGTCGAAATCGACCGGGCAGACTGATCCCCTCCCCTTTCCTCGTATTCCTGTATTCACCCTTCCTTGGGTGCGCCGACCCGCCGTCCCCGTGTGTGACGGCCCGGTCGCGTGTGAGAGATCGGAGAGAATTGCCGTATTACAGTGACCCCCTCCAGGACGGCAGCGGCCTCTTCACGTCCGGAGCGCCGATCCGGCGCTGGACCGTCAAGGCCGCCGAGCCGGTCAGCTACGAGGTGGAGATGGCCGAGGGCCTCTTCGACCCCGCGAGCACCCTCCTGCTGGAGAAGGGCGACCCGCAGCCCTCCGGGCCCGGCACCGGACGCGTCCGGCGCGTCATCGTCACCGACACCGTGGTCCACGAGCTCTACGGAGAAGCCGTCCGCGGCTACCTCGACCACCACGGCGTGGAGTACGAGATCTGCGTGCTGCCCGCCGGGGAGACCGCCAAGACCTGGGACAACGTCCTGACCGTCGTCGAGACGCTGGACCGGTTCGGCATCGACCGGCGCCGCGAGCCCGTGATCGGGATCGGCGGCGGCGTGCTGCTCGACATCGTCGGCTTCGTCGCCAGCACCTACCGCCGGGGCACGCCCTACATCCGCGTCCCCACCACCCTCATCGGCCTGGTGGACGCCGGAGTCGGCGTCAAGACCGGGTTCAACTTCAACGGCCACAAGAACCGCCTCGGCACCTACTTCGCGGCCGAACGCAACCTCCTGGACCGCACGTTCCTCAAGACGCTCGACGAGCGGCACGTCAGCAACGGCCTGGCGGAGATCCTCAAGATCGCCCTGATCAAGGACTACCGGCTGTTCACCCTGCTCGAGAGCTACGGCACCGACCTGGTGGCCACGCGGATGCAGGGCCCCTACGACGGCCCGCACCCCGACCCCGCCCTGGAGGTCATGGAGCGCGCCATCCACGGCATGCTCGAGGAGCTCCAGCCCAACCTGCGCGAGCACAAGCTGGAACGCGTCGTCGACTACGGCCACACCTTCAGCCCCACCATCGAGATGCACGCCCTGCCCGAGCTGCTGCACGGCGAGGCCGTCTGCGTCGACATGGCGCTGACCACCGTGCTCGCCGAGCGGCGCGGACTGATCAGCAGGGAGCAGCGCGAGCGCGTCTTCCGCGTCATGGACGACCTGCGGCTGCCGTCCTGGCACCCGCTGTGCGTCCCGGACGTGCTGCTGCCCGCGCTCGCCGACACCGTCCGGCACCGCAACGGCCTCCAGCGGCTGCCCCTGCCGGTGGGCATCGGTTCGGCGGTGTTCGTCAACGACGTCACCGAGCGCGAACTGGCCGAGGCCGCCGAGCACATGGCCGAGGCCGCGGCGGTGACCCGATGACCGTGGCGACCCCGCCCCGCGCCCTGGCCGCGAACCGCCCGGCCGCGGACCGCCCGGCCGCGAACCGCCCGGCCGCGGACCGCCTGAGCGTCACCCGCCGCCCGGACGGCGCCGCGCCGACCACCGTCCACGGCCCGGCCGGCGCCATCCGGTGGACCTCCTTCGCCGGCCGCCGCCAGCTGCGCTCGGCCACCGAGACGATCGGCTGGGCGGCGCTGCCGCCCGGCTGCGTGACCGCGCCGCGGCTCCAGCCCCGCACCGAGGGCGCCTGCCTCGTCCTCGGCGGCACCGGCGAGTACCTCACCGGGGACGAGTCCCTGCCGCTGCGGCCCGGCTCGCTGGTGCTGGCCGGCGTCGGCAGCCCCCGCGGACTCGCCAACACCGCCTCCGGCGACCTGACCTGGCTGGCCGTCGAGACCCTCTCCCCACCCACCCGGGCCACCCTGGCCGGGGCACTTCCCCCGTACGGAGGCACAGCCGTGAGCACCCTCTCCGTCCACGATCTCTTTGCGGACGGCAGCGTCGAGACCGCCGGCACCTTCACCGGCCCCCTCCGGCGCATCGAGATCGTCGACATCCCCGCCGGCGAGATCCGCACCCTCGGCGCGCCCGACGCCGAACTCGCGGTGTACGTCATCAGCGGCGGCGGCACCGTGACCAGCGCCGCCGCCCCCGAACCGGTGGTGGTCTCCGGAGACACCTGCGTCACCACGCCCGTCGGCGCCGAGACCTCCTTCGCGGCGATCCAGTCCCTGCGGCTGGCCGTCATCACCCTGCGGGTCACGCCCGAGGAGGCCGCCCGGTGATCGTGACCACGCCCGCCCGGCGGGCCGCGACGCACGGCGTCGGCCCCGAGGGCGACGGCCCGCGCTGGCAGAGCCTGGCCGGGCGCGCCATGCTGCGCAGCGAGTGCGAGTCCATCGAGCACTGGGCGCTCGACGCCCACCAGGCGCTGCCGCTGACGCCGGACCACGGCGTGGACGAGGCACTGGTCGTGCTCTCCGGCTCAGTCACCGTCGAGGGCGACGGCGCCGCCGGCGTCACCGCCGGGGCGGGCGGCTGCGTCCTGCTGCCGCACGGCACCGGCGGCCTGGTACGGGCCGGCGGCGACGGCGCCGCGTTCATCAGCGTCCGCGTGCTGCCGGACCACGTCAGCCGCGCCCTGCCGCCCCGGCTGCCCCAGCTCGCTCCCTGACCCGCCCCGGCCCCACCAAGAACTGCGGAACATCGGAACATCTATGCGTTGGAACGACATCTACATCGCGGCGACCGCCTCCTGGCTGCCGGAGCGCGTCACCGTCGAATCCGCCCTGGCCGCGGGCGACTACGACGCCAGGGACGCGGAGCGGCACGACCACGTCTCGGTGACCGTCACCGACCCCGGCGACAACGTGGCCGACCTGTGGACCCGGGCCGCCCGGGCCGCGCTGGCCCGTACCGGCGACGACGTGGCCGGCCCGGACATCCTGCTGTGCACCGCCACCTTCGGCGCCGGCATCGACGGCTGGAACGCCGCCGCCTACGTACAGCGCGAACTGGGCCTCGAGGGCTGCCTCTCCGCCGAGCTGCGCGGCGCCTCCAACGGCTCGCTGCTCGCCACCGAACTGGCCGCCGCCCACCTGACCGCCCAGCCGTCCGCCACCACGGCCCTGATCACGGCGGGCGACCTCTTCCCCCTGCCGTACTTCGACCGCTGGCGCGCGGACCGCATCCTCTTCGGCGACGGCGCCGCGGCGGCCGTGCTCTCCACCGAGGGCGGCTTCGCCCGGATCGTGGCGTCGGCCACCCACACCGACGCCACCCTCGAGGGCATCCACCGGGCCGACGAGCCCATCGGCCCGTTCAACCCGGATGCCGCCTACCCCATCGACCTCCGCACCCGCAGCCGCCGGTTCCAGGAGACGACGATGGACAAGGACGAGATCCGCACCCGGATGGACGCGGGCCTGGCCACCGCGGCCAAGCGCGTCTACGAGGAGTCCGGCGTCCCCATCGACAGGATCGACCACGTGGTCGTGCCCCACCTGGGCAGGGCGCTCATCCAGAGCCAGGTGCTGGACCCCATCGGCAAGGCCTCCCTGGACGGCACCACCTGGGAGTTCTCCCGCGAGACCGGCCACCTCGGACCGGCCGACCAGCTCGCCGGGCTCAACCACCTCGCCGAGAGCGGCGCCCTGCTGCCCGGCCGGCACGTGCTCCTGGTCGGCCTCGGCGCCGGCTACAGCTGGACCTGCACCCTGCTGGAAGTGGTGGCCGAACCCGGCCCGGCCCTCGCGCGGCACGCCGCCCCCACCCGCTGACCGGCGCCTCCTCGCCGACGAACGACGCGTCGCCGTACGACGCCGCACCCGACAAGGAACCTCCCATGACCCCACCCAGCAGCGCCGCCCACGGGCTGAGCCGCCGCGGTCTGTTCACCGGCGCCGCCGCCGCGGGCACCGCGGCCGCCCTCCCCTCCCTCCTCGCCCCGGCCCCGGCCGTCGCCGCCCCGAAGGCCCCGGCGACGACCGCCGCCAAGCCGGTCGCCGCGTTCCCCGGCGCCGTCGTCAAGCCCGGCGACGGCCGGTACCCCGCGCTGAGCCGGGGCAACAACCACCGCTTCGTCGGCGAACCGGAGTACATCCGGCTCGTGAACTCCACCGCCGACGTCGTCCAGGCCGTCCAGGAGGCGGTGGACGCCGGCAAGCGGATCGCGGTCCGCAGCGGCGGCCACTGCTACGAGAACTTCGTCGACGACCGCGCCGTCAAGGTCGTCATCGACCTCTCGGAGTTCAACACCGTCTCCTTCGACCAGCAGCGCGGCGCCTTCTCCGTCGAGGCGGGCGCGATGCTCGGCGAGGTGTACGAGCGGCTCTACAAGGGCTGGGGCGTCACTGTGCCGGGCGGCAACTGCCCGACGGTCTGCGCCGGCGGCCACGTCGCCGGCGGTGGCTACGGCTCCCTCTCCCGCAAGCACGGACTGATCGTCGACCACCTCCACGCCGTCGAGGTCGTCGTGGTCGACGCCTCCGGCAAGGCCCGCGCGGTGATCGCCACCAACGCCCCTCGCGACCCCAACCGCGAGCTGTGGTGGGCCCACACGGGCGCCGGCGGCGGCACCTTCGGCGTGGTGACCCGCTACTGGTTCCGCTCTCCCGGCGCGTCCGGCTCCGACCCCGCCAAGCTGCTGCCCCAGCCCCCCTCCGAGGTGTGGATCCACAACGTCGTCTGGCCCTGGAGCGCGCTCGACGAGAACTCGTTCGGCCGCCTGGTGCGCAACTACGGCGCCTGGCACGAGCGCAACAGCGGCCCCGACTCGCCGTACCGCGACCTGTTCTCCCAGCTGAAGCTCATCCACCCCAGCAACGGGGTGGTCGTGATGAGCACGCAGATCGACGCCGGGGCCCCGAACGCCGAGAAGCTGCTGGACTCCTTCCTGGCCGCGGTCACCGACGGCGTCGGCGCGCCGCACACCGTCACCGAGCGGCACCGGCTGCCCTGGCTGCAGGCCACCCGGTGGACGGGCTTCACGGGACCGGACTCCACCCAGCGGTTCAAGGGCAAGCCCGCCTACTTCCGCAAGAACTTCACCGAGGCGCAGACCCGGACGATGTACCGCCACCTCACCCGCGAGGACTTCAAGTCCTCCGGCGCGTTCATGACCCTGGCGAGCATCGGCGGCCAGGGCAACGCGGTGGCGCCGGACGCCACGGCCGTGGCCCAGCGCGACTCCGTGATCAAGTTCCAGTGCGGCGTGCTGTGGACCGACGCCGCCGAGGACGCCCGCCAGCTGGAGTGGGTGCGCGGCCTCTACCGCGAGATGTTCTCCGCCACCGGCGGCGTGCCCGTCCCCAACGAGCAGACCGACGGCCTGTTCATCAACTACGCGGACGTCGACGCCCGCGACCCCGAGCTCAACACGTCCTCGGTCCCCTGGAGCACCCTGTACTTCAAGGGCAACTACCCCCGCCTGCAGCGGGCGAAGGCCGCCTGGGACCCGAAGAACCTCTTCCGGCACACGCTCTCCATCGAGCCGCCGAAGTAGCCCCGCGACCGCCCGGCGTCCCACCCCCGGGTACCCCCCACTCCCGTACCCCCATCCCCCCATCGACCCCCCGAGCGGGTCTCGACCGAGAGGAAACACCCCCATGACCAGCCAGGAAACCAGCACCGCCGCCCGTCCGCTCGAGGGCCGGACCGCCCTGGTCACCGGCTCGTCCCGCGGCATCGGCCGGGCCATCGCCCTGCGCCTGGGCCAGGACGGCGCCAACGTCGTGGTGAACTACCACAGCAACGCCGAGGCGGCCCAGGAGCTCGTCGCCGCCATCGAGGCGGCCGGCGCCAAGGCCATAGCGGTGCGCGGCGACGTCGCCCGCCGCCAGGACGTCGAGGAGCTCTACGCCCAGGGCACGTCCGCCTTCGGCGGCATCGACATCCTCGTGCACAACGCCGGCACCGATGCCGAGGGCGCCATCGCCGAGCTGGACCCGGAGTTCGTCGAGCGCGTCGTCGACCTCAACCTCAAGGGCTCGCTGCACACCCTGCAGCTCGCGGCCCAGCAGCTGCGCGACGGCGGCCGGATCATCAACATCTCCACCGGCTACACCCGCGTCACCTTCCCCGGCTTCGGCCTCTACGCGGCGACCAAGACCGCGGTCGAGCAGCTGGTCCTCACCCTGTCCAAGGAGCTCGGCGCCCGCGGCATCACCGCCAACTCGGTGCTCCCCGGCGTCGTCAGCACCGACCGCACCGAGCGGCTGCGCGAGCAGTTCGACTACTTCGCCTCGCTGACCCCGCTCGGCCGCATCGGCGAGCCCGAGGACATCGCCGACGTGGTGGCCTTCCTCGCCGGCGACGGGGGCCGCTGGGTCACCGGTCAGTCGATCGCGGCCTCCGGCGGCCTCGTCTGACATCGCGTCATCCATGGGGGCCGCCGGCCCGGCCGGGCCGCACGGCGGCACCGGCGGCCCCCATGGCGCTCCACCGCAGCATCCGCAGCATCGTCGCACCCAGCACCCCGGGGGAATCATGAGAGAAGTCAGCGTCGGCACGGCCTCGGCCGTCCATCGCCGGGCGCGTGTCGCCGGTGACACGACGGCAGTCGTCTACGAGGGCGTGGAGATCACCTACGCGGAGCTCAGCGACCGGGTCCGCTCGATGGCCACCGCCCTGTCCCGGGGCGGCCTGCGGGCCGGGGACCGCGTCGCCTACCTCGGCCTCAACAGCGCACTGCTGCTGGAGACCGCGCTCGCCGCCGCCCACCTCGGGGCGATCTTCCTCCCGGCCAACTTCCGGCTCGCCCCCGAGGAGGTGTCCTACCTCCTGCACGACTCCGGCACCCACACCGTGGTCGCCGAGGACGGGCACCGGGCGGTCATCGACGGCATCGCCGACGGCTCACCGGCCCGCCGCTTCCTGCTCGGCGACCGCGACCCGCTCGTGCCGGCCTCCCCCGACGCCCACCCGCGCTGGGAGCGCCTGTCCGCGGTGACCGAGGGGGTGCCGCGGGGCGAGGCCGTGAAGGCCGGCGCCGACGACACCGCCGTGCTGATGTACACCTCGGGGACGACCGGCCGGCCCAAGGGCGTGATGCTGACGCACGGCAACCTGTGGTGGAACCACCTCAACGTGGCCGGCGCCATCGACGTCAGCCCCCGCCACACCACCCTCGCGGTGGCCCCCATGTTCCACATCGGCGGCCTCAACGCCTTCACCCTCGGCACCCTCGCCCGCGGCGGCACCGTGGTCGTACGGCGCTCCTTCGACCCCGCCCAGTGCCTGGCCGACCTGGTGACGTACCGGGTCAACAGCGTGTTCGCGGTGCCCGTGATGTTCACCGCGCTCGCCCGTACGCCGGGATTCGCCGAGGCCGACCTCGGCGCGCTGACGGCCGCCGTGGTGGCCGGGGCCCCGGTGCCCGGCCAGCTGGTGCGCGACTACGCGGCCCACGGTGTCCGGCTGCAGCAGGCGTGGGGCCTGACGGAGACCGCCCCGTTCGCCACCTGCCTGCCCCCGCACCTGATCGGCGAGCACCCGGACTCGGCGGGCTTCCCCATGCCGTACACCGAGATCCGGCTGACGCACCCCGAGACCGGGGCCACGATCACCGAGCCGCGGGTGCCGGGCGAGGTCTGCGTCCGCGGCCCCCATGTCACCCCGGGCTACTGGAACAACCCCGAGGCCACCGAGCTGGCGTTCGACAGCTCCGGCTGGTTCCACTCCGGCGACATCGGCTACCTCGACGACCAGGGCCTGCTCCACATCGTCGACCGCCTCAAGGACATGATCATCAGCGGTGGGGAGAACGTGTACCCCGCCGAGATCGAGCGGGTGCTCGCCGCCCACCCGGACGTACGCGACGTGGCGGTGGTGGGCGTACCCCACCCCAAGTGGGGCGAGACCCCGATCGCGGTGCTGCGCCAGGACCCCGGCGCGCCCCGGCTCGGCGTCGAGGAGATCCGCGCGTTCGCCGGAGAGCGGCTGGCCCGCTACAAGCTGCCGACCGCCGTCACCCACGTCGAGGCGCTGCCCCGCAACACCAGCGGAAAGCTCGACAAGGTCGCCCTGAGGGCATGGGTGCTCAGTGAGCACGCGACCGAGGCCGTCGGCGCCTGACCGCCGCTCCACCCACCCGTACATCACCCCCCGCCACAGAAGAGATAACGCACACCATGGACACCTCCGCCCCGGCCGCCGACAAGGCCGAGCTCCTCATCGACGGCCACACCCTGACCGTGGCCGACGTCGTCAACGGCGCCCGCCCCACCGACCCCACCCGCGCCCGGCTCGCCGAGGGTGCCATCCAGCGGATCGAGCAGTCCCTCGCGCTCAAGGGCAAGGTCATCGAGGCCGGGCTGCCCATCTACGGCGTCACGTCCGGCTTCGGCGACAGCAACACCCGGCAGATCTCCGGCAAGAAGTCGCAGGCCCTGCAGACCAACCTCATCCGCTTCCTGTCCTGCGGCATCGGCCCCGTCGCCGCGCCGGACGTGCTGCGCGCCACGATGATCATCCGCGCCAACTGCCTCGCCCGCGGCGCCTCCGGCGTCCGCCCCGAGATCCTCGAGCTGCTGCTGGAGTGCCTCAACCACGACGTGCTGCCGCCCATCCCCGAGCGCGGCTCGGTCGGCGCCAGCGGCGACCTGGTCCCGCTGAGCTACGTGGCCGCGCTGCTCACCGGCCAGGGCAGGGCGCTGCACGGCGGCGAGGAGAAGGACTCCCGCACCGCCCTGGCCGACGCCGGCCTCAGCGAGGTCGTGCTCGAGGCGAAGGAGGGGCTGGCGCTGGTCAACGGCACCTCGTTCATGTCGGGCTTCGCCGCCCTCGCCGTCCACGACGCCGCCGAACTGGCCTTCGCCGCCGACCTCTCCACCGCCCTGGCCTCGCAGGTGCTCCAGGGCAACCCCGGGCACTTCGTCCCCTTCATCTTCAACCAGAAGCCGCACCCCGGCACCCGTACCAGCGCCCGCACCATCCGCCGGCTGCTCGGCGACCCCGAGGACCGCGACCCGGGCGTGGACGTCGAGGGCGCGGCCCTGACCGAGGCCGGCTTCCGGCAGCTCGAGGAGCCCATCCAGGACCGCTACTCCGTGCGCTGCGCCCCGCACGTCGTCGGCGTGCTGCGCGACACCCTGGACTGGGCGACCACCTGGGTCGAGGTCGAGATCAACTCCACCAACGACAACCCGCTGTTCGACGTCGAGGCGGGCATGGTCCGCAACGGCGGCAACTTCTACGGCGGCCACGTCGGCCAGGCCATGGACGCCCTGAAGACGGCCGTGGCCAGCGTCGGCGACCTGCTGGACCGTCAGCTCGAGCTCGTCGTCGACGAGAAGTTCAACAACGGGCTCACCCCCAACCTCATCCCGCGCTTCGCCCCCGACAGCTGGGACGCGGGCCTGCACCACGGCTTCAAGGGCATGCAGATAGCCGCCTCCGGCCTGACCGCCGAGGCGCTCAAGACGACCATGCCCGCGACCTCGTTCTCCCGCTCGACCGAGGCGCACAACCAGGACAAGGTCAGCATGGCCACGATCGCCGCGCGGGACGCCCGTACGGTCGTCGAGCTGGTCCGGCAGGTCACCGCCATCCACCTGCTGGCCCTGTGCCAGGCGGCCGACCTGCGCGGCCTGGAGTGCCTGAGCGGCCCGACGCGGGCCGCCTACGAGCTGGTCCGCTCCGTGTCCCCCACCTTGGACGGCGACCGTCCGCTGGCGGAGGACATCCAGCGCGTGGCCGCCCTCATCGCCGCCGGCGACGTGCGCCGCGCGGCCGAAGGCGCCGACCTCGGCTGACGCGCCCTTCGCGCCGAGGGGCGCGGGGGGACGGGCGGGGGCGGTGCGTGCCGGGCCGGCTGCCCCGGTGCGCGCTGGTGCGCGCCGGACTGTCATGCTCCGCGCCTGACAAAAGTCATGCCGAGCGGTGGACGGTCGGCTCTGCCGCCAAGAGGGCCTCCCCCGTGATGCTGTACGTGTCCCCGGAAAAGGGGCGCGTACGACTCACGGGGGAGAGGCCCATCATGCGGACGGTCACGAGGACGGCGAACACCTCCGGGGCGCGGACGGCGGCCGCCGACCGGCGTCGTGCGGTGGTGCAGAGCCTGGCGCCGCTGGTCGTGGACGCGCTCCTGCCCATGGCCGCCTACTACGCGCTGCGCGAGGGCTTCGGCATGAGCACCTTCGCCGCGCTGGCCTGGAGCAGCGTCCTGCCGGCCCTGCGCACCGTCTGGAGCATCGTCAGGGACCGCCGGCTCAACGGCCTCGCGGCCCTCATCCTGACCGTCAACGTCCTGGGCCTGCTGCTCACCACGGTCACCGGCGACGTGCGTCTGATGCTCGCCAAGGAGAGCGCCGGCAGCGGCGTGGTCGGCATCGTGGTGCTGGCGTCCGTCCTGGCCGGGCGGCCGCTGATGACCGCGGGCCTGCGGCCGTGGGTCACGCGCGGCGACGCCGCCAAGAACGCCGCCTGGGACCGGCTCATGGCCGGCACCGCCCGCTTCCGCCGTGCCGAGCTGACCTTCTCGGCGGTGTGGGGCGCCTCCCTGCTGGCCGAGTCCGTCGTCCGCGTCGTCGGCGCCTACACGCTGCCGGCCGACACGATGGTGTGGCTGAGCAGCGTGATCATGGGCGTCGCCGTCGTCGCCGCGATCGTCGTCTCGGGCGCCATGGCGGTCGACCCCATGGAGAAGATGGTCGCGGCCGAGGCGGCCGAGGCGGCCGAGGCGGCCTGACGGCCGACCCGGCTCCCTCGGCTGCTTCACTCCCCTTGTTCGACCGCGGCCCTATGGCCCGACGTGGTTCATCGGCACCGGAGACGCGCGCCAGCACCGGTGAATGGTCTCTCGGTAGCCCATGTGGGACGGGTTCCGGCCTACGTGCCGGAAGGCCCAGCTGCGCGCCTTCTCGAACTCCGCGTCTGCTTCGGATGACGCCTGGCACGTGGTGCACGTCATTGCGAAGACGGCCTCCGCGTCGTCCGGACCGAGCTCTGGGCTGATCACCCAGTTCACCCATCGAATCACCGTGTGCGCACTCACTTTCCCCACCTGCTTGACGCATTGGCCGACCGGACCTTTGCGCTCAGCCATTCCGCGTCCGTGGCCGGGCGCACCGAGCCCGGGTCGGCCTCCCATTCCCTCCCGCCGGCAGGCGGGCGAAGCTGCAGGCGGGGCCCCACGTGGCCCATCACCTGTCCGATCCTGCCCTGGCGCGCGTCGACCACGAATGTGCCCGTCTCCGGTGTCTCCCGGCGTTCCCCCGCGAAGCACACACACGCGGGCGGTTGGTGGCGGAGCCTGATGTCGATTCCGTGCACTGTCACCCATGGCACGACGGCGCCGTCCGTGCTGCCCGTCGGGATGTCGGGGTGCTGTGTGGCGACCGCGGGCGGTGACGTCGCTGGCGGCGCCAAGCGGACCGTAGGGCTGACGGTGGGGTTCGGTTTCGGGTTTCCGGGCGTGCAGAGCACCCGCACGCGTGTGAACCAGTGGGAGATAAAATGGCGCATGTCGACCTGCTTTCTCCAGGTTGGCCATGCCCCGGAGCCGTGACAGCGGCTGCCGGGGTGCCGAATTTCCGACTTGCCTAGGCAAGTGGCTTCAACGTAGGGCTTCTCAACTTGCTTAGGCAAGTTGTTCCGACGAAAAAAGAGGGCCAACCTAGAGGGTTGGCCCTGGCGTTACTCCCCGTCAGGGAACGTCGATGACGTACCGGAACCTATGGCGGTCGCACGGCACTCGTGAGTCGAGAACCTCCACGGCCCTACCGCTCGCGACCCGGGCAGTGCGCAGCACTCGGGCCAGAGGCACGCCGAGAGGGATCGCGAGAGCCTCCGTCTCGGAGGGTACGGGCATCCGGATGTCGAGGTCCTCCACGAACTGCGTGATGCGTTCGCGCACGGGCCCGGTGGGGTTCTCGATGAGGGCGCTCACCCCGCCTCGGATCTTCCTCGGTTCCTCCACGGCCGTCCCATGAAAGAGATCGAAGGGGTAGTACCCGTCCACGAGTTGTGCCGGCTTGCCGCTCAGGAGGTATATGCGCCGTCGGACGATCACCGGATCGCCGGTGGGTATTCCAAGCCGTCCAGCCACCTCAGGCGGAGCCGGGGTGGTCTCCACCTTCAGGATTCGTTGCTCGGGCATGAGCCCTTGTGCCGCAGCCTCGGCGTTGAAGTTGCTGACACCTGTCTTGAGGCGGTGCCGGAAGTTCGCTCCGGTCGTGAGCATCTGCACACTGGGGCGAGGCCGGACAGTGGCGGCTTTGCCCTGGCTGCTCGCCACCAGTCCCTCGGATTTAAGGAGGGCGACACCTTTCGCCGCAGTCGCCCGCGTCGTTCCATAGCGCGCCTTCAGCGCGTTCTCGGACGGCAGCTTGTCCCCGGGGCCGAGCTCGCCCGTCAGGATCGAAGCCCGTAGATCGTCGGCGATGCGCTGGTAGAGAGGTCGTGGGTGGTCGGACATCAGGGGTCACCTCAGCTTGTCTGCGCAGGCAGCGTACGACAAGCTTCCCTTTCGGAAGTTCCCTGTCCCGTCAGTCCGTGAAGGCCCACCCGCTCCACTCGGTCACCGTGACGGCAACGACAGGCCCCTGGGGAGGGTTGTCCGCGTACTGGGCGTATTTCTCTTGCAGAAGTCCGATGGGGACACTGCACTGCGCGGGCTCCGTCCAGGTCTCGGCGTGCCCATCGGCCCGCGCCCACCACAATGCTCGCCAGTCGTCCGCGTAGTGGTCGACCAGCACGGAGACCTGGGGGTTCTCCCGGATGTTCCGTAGGCGGCGGAGATTCTGCGTGCGCTTCGGCTTGTGGTCAATGGCGAAGTACAGCATGTCCCGGTCCAAGGCGAAGACGATGGGCACCACGTGCGGTCTGCCCGTCTTGTCTGTCGTGGCCAATCGGGCCACCGGCGAATTCGCGAAGCGTGCTCGGGCTTCCGCAGGTCCAAGCTTCATCGCTCGACGGTACTCGAGGTCTGCAGTCGCGGCGAGCCTTTGCCTGACGCGCGCCAGCCCTGTTCGTATGACGGCGGAAGGGGGCGGGGGCGGGGCGGGCCCTTCTGGGGCGTAAGTGTTATTTGCGGCCCAAGTGCCGGGTAATGACACGCAAGTTGGGGCAACGGGCCGTAAATAATGCAGCCCCAGAAGGGCCCGCCCCGCCCCCGCCCCCGACCCCGGACCGACGGCCTCAGCCCCGCAGCATCGCCACCTGACCGCCCAGCTCCCTCAGTCCTGCCGCTCCCGCAGCAGCGCTCCGACGCGGGCGGCGGCGGCCGCCAGGTGGTGGCGGGCCTCGGCCAGCTGATCGGCCGTCACGCCGTGGTCGCGGGCCGCGTCGCGCACCTCGTCGCGGAAACGATCCAGCAGCCGGTCGAGGTCGCGGGCAGGGTTCTTGGAGAAGGCGTCGTCGGCCGTGGCCCAGTCGGGCAGTGGGATCCCCTCGGCGGCCGGCTCGTCGCGGTCGGTGCGCTCGACCGTGACGGTCGTGGGGCCCGCGGGGGCGTCGCCGCGGCCGGCCTGGCCGGCCAGCGCGCCGAGCTCCCTGGCCAGGGCGCCGAAGCCCTCGACCAGGCCGGCGGGCCAGTCGCCCTTGCGGGCGTGCTCGCGCATCTGCTCGCGGACCCGCTCCTGGATGCGCAGCATCTCCTCGCGGGCGTGCTCCTGGGCGGCGCGGGCCTGGCGGCGGGCGGTGTGGGCCTCCTCCCGGGCGCGGTGGCTCTCCTCCTTCGCCCGGCGGGCCTGCTCCTTCCACTCCTCCTTGGCCTTGCGCAGCTCCTCCTTCGCCGTGGCGAAGTAGTCGGCGGAGTGGCCGTCGGCAGTGGTGTCGGCGCGGGCCTGGCGCGCGGCCTCGCGCATCTCGCGGCGCAGGTCGCCCGCCGCGCCCCGGACGTCCTCGCGGATGTCGGCGGCGAGCGCGGCGACGGACTCACGGATCTCGAGCTCGAGGTCGGCCAGTTCGCCCTGGCGCTCGGCGAGCTCGGCGCGCCCGGCGTCGGTGAGGGAGTAGACCTTGCGGCCGCCTTCGCTCGTGTGGGTGACGAGTCCCTCGGCCTCCAGCTTGGCCAGGCGCGGGTAGACGGTGCCGGCCGAGGGTGCGTACAGCCCCTGGAAGCGCTCCTCCAGCAGCCGGATGACCTCATAGCCGTGGCGCGGGGCCTCGTCGAGGAGCTTGAGCAGGTACAGCCGCAGCCGGCCGTGGGCGAAGACGGGAGGCATCAGAGGACCTTTCCCTGGACGGGGACATCGGCGACGTCCTCCTGGGACGGGGGCCGCCGCAGCAGCGCCACCGCGCCCGAGAGGGTGGTGACCTTGAGCCGGCCGCGGCCCGCGCCGAGCCGGCCGGTGATGCGCTTGGCGCCCCACTGGCCGCTGACCCGCAGGTCGTCGAAGGCGCAGGAGACCTGGCCGCTGGTGGTGTTGGCGTTCACCTCGGCGTCCACCGGGTGCGGCAGCCGGACGGCGACCTCGCCGGAGACGCTGGTCAGGTCGAGGGTGGGGCGGTCCGGGGCGCCGGCGGCCAGGTCGACCGTCATGTCGCCGCTGACGGTCTCGGCCTTGACCGAGGCGCTCGCGCTCTCGATGAGGGTCAGGTCGCCGGAGACGGAGTTGAAGCGCAGGCCGCCGGCGAGCGCCTGGGCCTGGAAGTGGCCCGAGACGGTCTCCGCGCGGACCTCCCCGCGCACGCCGACGAGCGTGGTGTCACCGCTGACGCCGCGTACCTCAGTGGCGCCGGTGATCCCGGAGACCACGGCGCTCGCGCCGACGACGCCCAGCTCGACCCGGGTGGCGGTCGGCACGGTCAGGGTCACCGTGACGCTGCGCTTCCACTCCTTGCGGTCGAACCACTTGAGGACGTTCTTCCAGGGCAGGTCCTCGTACGCGACGGTGAGCGTGCCGCCCTCGTGGGTGACGATCAGGGGCGGGCCGTCGATCGCGGACAGCTCCAGGCCGGCCGGACCGCCGTCCGTGCCGACGACGTTGACGGTGCCGCCGACGACGCGCACCTTCAGGGCCGTCACGGGCCCCTCGAAGGCGAGCTTCTGCGGCGTGGTGAGCGACCACTCGGACCGGTCGGACATTCCGGGCTCCTCTGCGGGTGGACGGGACGCAACATATCGCGTCTGTCAATAAACACGATATATCGCGTCGTCCGGAAGTCAAGTGCCGCTCGAGTGACATAGCGTTGACGCATGTCCGCTACTGATCGCAGCCGGGCGGCGGGGGTACTGCTGCTCTGCCGGGCCGAGCCCGACCGTGTCCGTCCCTCCGCACAGCTCCTGCGCGAGCCGATGCTCCTCGCCCCCGCCGGCGAGGACTGGACCGTGCTGGTGCCGGCCGAGGAGGCGTGGCGGGAAGAGGGCAGCCACCTCGCCGCCGTCGCGGCCGAGTGGGCGCACGCCCTGACGGTCGCCGAGTCCTGGCCGGCGGTCGGGCTGTGGTGGGACGAGGAGGGCGCGGGCTTCGTGGTGGCGGCGGGCTTCCGCCGCACGGTCGGCTACACCTGGCTCGCCGACGGCGCGCCGGTGGGCGAGGAGGGCGCGATGACCGCACTGCGCGCCCGGCTGGGCCTGGACCCCGTGCTGGACGCCGAGGCCTTCGACCAGCTGACCCGGCCGGACTCCGACGCCGACGCGGCGGCGCGCGTACGCGGGGTGATCGCCGTGCTGGCGCGGTCGGGCCTGCACCTGCCGGCCGGCCTCGTCCCCGGGGCGGGCACCGACGTGCTGCGCGCGGCGGCCGAGGCGGCGCCGAGGGTCGAGGCGGTGGAGTGGCCCGGCTGGCGCGAGGCGGTGCGCGGCGGGCTCGACGCCTCGGAGAACGGCCTCATGGGGGAGTGGATACGGGGCCCGAAGGCGCGGGCGCTGGGGGCCGCCGAGATCGCGGCGGGCGTCTGCCTGCTGGTCTACGCCCGGCGGGGTGCCGGTTCGCGTCGGCGCTGGTCGGCGGCGGGCGTGGTGCTCGTCGCGGACGGGGCGCTGACGATCGCCTACGACACATGGCGCGCGCGTGGGACGTGGGGGACGAGCGGGGCGTAAGCCCGTACGCGATGCCGGGCCGTCGCCGCCGCCCGGCACCGCGAGAGGGGCCAGGCGGGCGAGATGGGGCCACGCAGCGGGAGGGACTACTCGTCGTCCTCGTCGTCCAGCCGGGCCAGCCACGTCGCGAGGCGCTCGACCGGGACCTCGAAGTCCGGGTTGAGGTCGACGAACTCGCGGAGCCGCTCGGCGACCCAGCCGAGGGAGACCTCCTCCTCGCCCCGCCGGTTCTCCAGTTCCTCGATGCCGCGGTCGGTGAAGTACAACGTGATCTCCGTTGGGGGATGGTGGACGGGCCTGCAGTCCAGCCCAGGATAGGCGGCGGCCCCGACGGCCTTGGCCAGGACCTCTCGCGCCGGTGCGATCAGAGGACTAGCCTGCTGCCTCACTCGCGGCGACACCGCCGGCAACGACGGCACCGCCCGCGGCGACGCCACCGCCCAACAGCGGAGGCAACGAAGGCAACGCGGATAACGCGGATAACGGGGACAACGGCAGCAACGGCAGCGACAGAGGCGTCCGCGGCGACCGGTCGCGGACGCGGACGCGGTAACGGGGGTGGCGCGTGGCCGACGGCATCACTCAGGTCCGGCTCGACGACGGCACGGTCGTCTGGGCGAGGATCACGGAGGCACAGGAGCTCGCGGAATCGTCCGGGGGCGCGTACGAGGACTCGAGCGCCGCTCGGCGCGTGGCCGATATGGCGGGCGGTCTCGCCGACGTCGTACGCGGCGTCGTCGGATCCCTGCGCATGGGTCTCGCGGCGGCACGACCGCACGAGGTCAGGGTGGAGTTCGGCATCGAACTGGCCGCTCAGGCGGGCCAGGTGATCAGCCTCATCGCCGACGGCAGCGGCAAGGCGTCGATCACCGTGGCGCTCACCTGGGCGGAGCGGGCCGAGCAGGGGGAGCCCGCCGCCCCCGGCGCTCCTTGAGCGCCCTGGAGGGGACCGCGCGCCGTGCGGTCGTACGCATCGCGGAGCGCGACGGCGGGTATGACCGAAGCGGCGCCCGGTTCTGGGGCAGTGGCTTCTTCATCGCCCCCGGCTGGGTCCTGACCTGCGCCCATGTGGTGGGGAACGGGGGTGGCGACGTGCTCCGCGGCCGTAGCGTCGTCGACGTCACCGACTGGCGGGACCGCACCACCGCCGGCCGGGTCGCGCTCGCCCTGCCGTGCCCCGACGACGCCGACCGCCCGCCCCGGCCCTGGCCCCTGCCGGACCTGGCGCTGGTGGAGGTGGACGCCGCGGACGACACCGAATGCCTGTGGCTGAGCGACCGTTCGACGATCGTGCCCGCCGACATCAGCGTGCACGGCTGGTCGCGGGACACCGGCGAGCTCGCCCCGCGCCACGGCCTCGGCACCGCCAGCGGCGGCGAGGGCGGCAGCGCCATGCTGTTGCGCGGCGAGATCCCGGTGGCCGGCTGCTCCGGCGGGCCCGTGGTGGACACCGGCAGGGGAGCGGTCATCGGCGTCGGAAAGGGGCGGGGCAAGGGCGACGCCGGACTGGCCGTGCCGATCACCGCCCTGCGCCGCGTCGCCGACGACCGGCCCGGCCGGGACCGGCTGCACGCGATCATCCGCGCCCACGACCGCCACCACTACGACCGCTACCGCGCGCTCGGCACCGGCGGCAGCTGGCCCGGCCTGCAACAGCGCCTGCGCGAGGCGGCGCTGCGGGCCCCGGTCGGCGGCTTCACCCCCCGGCTGCGCACCCACCTCTTCGCCCGCCTGGCCGAACTGACCCCGCCCCGCACCCCCGGTGAGGTGATGCAGCTGGTCGGCGACACCAAGCGCCGCATGATCCAGGACCCGTACCACCCGGGCGTCGAGCACGACCCGCGCACATGGCGGGAGGGTGTGGGCCTGCTGTACGACCTGCGCGACGGCGCCGGCCGGGCCAAGGAGCCGGACGGCGAGCGGGACCTGGAGCTGGAGGCGGTGCTGCTCTACTCGGCCCGGGTCGCGGCGGCCGTCAGCCGCCTGGGCCACGACCGGGACATGCCCCACCTGCGCGACCTGAGCGGATGGCTGACCGGCGAGGCCGAGCCCCTGTCCTACGTCATCCGCGAGGAGATACGGCAGATACTGCACGGCGGCTCCCCGGCGCCCGAGGCGCCGCGCGCCGCGGCCCCGCCGGGGACGGTCGAGCTGCGCAAGCCCGAGCGCAGGGACGTCGAGCCCGGCCCGGGCGGCCCGCCCACCCGCCGCCGGGGCGATGTGATCGTCGAGATCGACCCCCTCCTCTACGGCGACCGCTACCCCTGGCGCGTCAAACTCCTGCTCGAGGACGGCATGGTCACCCCGCTGCACGCCGACGACGAGGGCGTGCCCCGGGCCCTGCTGCGCGAGCGGCTGCGCGAGCCCGTCGCCGCCGCGCTGGACCAGGGAGACGTCGGCGAACACCTGGCCGAGCTGCATGTGGTGCTGCCGCGCGAGCTGTTCGACGAACCGCTCGACGACTGGCGGCTCGCGCCGCCCGGAGCCGAGGACGACGGCTTCGACCCGCGCACCATGCCCCTCGGCCTGCGCCGCGTGGTGATCCTCAAGGACCGCAGGCGCCGCGACCAGCCCGCCACCCCCGAGTGGAAGAAGCGCTTCAAACGGGCGAGTCTCGGCCCGATGACCGCCGTGCCACTGCGTCGCGAGGCGCCGGCGCACGGCCACGACGGCCCGCGCCGGGAGGGCGGCCACGTGGCGTACGCGCGGCTGTCCGAGGCGCCCGGCACGGCCGTGCCGGTGTACTGCGGCGAGGTCGGCCGGGGCGCGGGCGCGACGGCGATGGACGCCGCACTGGCCGCCGGGCACGGGGTGGTGATCTGGCGCCGGTGCGCGACCGGCCATACGGATTGCGCCGAATTCCACGAGCGGGCGGCCCGGCTCGTGTGCGAGGCGGGGAACGCCGAGGGGCTCCACCGGCGCGTCCGCAACCTCCGCATCCGCTGCGGCGACCCCGACTTTCCCGATCCGGACGCCTTGTGGGCGCGTTCCATCGCGCTCCTGTTCGACGATCCGGATCGTCCGCCGGGGCCCGACACGCCGTTGCACGCCCCCGGCGTCCGTCCCGGGACGGCGCCATGACACCACGTCAAGTACCTGCCAGGAGAGTCCCGAAAGGGTCGGCAGGGCAGTGTCCGGACGGTACCGTCGAGCGGGGGACGGCAGCGGGCGGCAGGGACGCGAAGCCCCGGGCACGGCAGGCCTCACGGTCATCACCAGCTACGAGGAGCCCAGTGTGAACGATTGGCGCATCTATCGGGGAGCCGGCCTGCCGCACGACGGAATCCGGCGGCTGCCGCCGCCCCCGCCCTGGCGGGACTTCGCCTCCGCCGGACCCGACACCGGCTCCGGCAGCGACCCCAGCGCCGCCCGCCGGCTCGGGGTGCTGCGCCGCCTGGTGGAGAACCACCACCCCCGCCCCGAAGAGGTGGAGGCCGTCAACGCCGCGCTCTACCTGCGCCGTCCGCTCCTGGTCACCGGCACCCCCGGAACGGGCAAGTCCACTCTCGCCCACGCCGTCGCCCACGAGCTGGGCCTGGGCCGCGTGCTGCGCTGGCCCATCGTCAGCCGCAGCACCCTGCGCGACGGCCTCTACCACTACGACGCCATAGCCCGCCTGCAGGACGTCCAGCTCGAGCGCGCGGGCGGCGACGGCGGCGCGCGGCGCTCCATCGGCTCGTACGTCCGCCTCGGCCCGCTCGGCACCGCCCTGCTGCCCGTGGCCCGGCCGCGGGTCCTGCTGATCGACGAGCTGGACAAGGGCGACCTCGACCTGCCCAACGACCTCCTCAACGCCCTGGAGGAAGGGGAGTTCCGGCTCCCCGAGCTGGAGCGGATCGCCGACCGCGAACCCGAGGTCGAGGTCCTCACCGACGACAGCGAACGGGCCGTCGTCCACGGCGGCCGGGTGCGCTGCACCACGTTCCCGCTGATCGTCCTCACCTCCAACGGCGAGCGCGACTTCCCCGCCGCGCTGCTGCGCCGCTGCATCCAGCTCGACCTCGAGCCACCGCGCGAGGAGCAGGTCACGGCCATGGTCAGAGCCCATCTCGGCGACGACGCGGTGGCCTCCGGCGACGCCCTCATCCAGCGGTTCCTCGAGCGGGAGCCCGGCGAGGTGATCGCCGCCGACCAGCTGCTCAACGCCCTCTTCCTCACCCAGCACGCGCCCCGCGCCGAACGCGTCACCCGCGAGCGGCTCGCGAACATGCTCATGCAGCCCCTGGACCGTCCGAGGTGATGAGAGATGACGGCGCCCCCCGACCATCGGCTGGGGCAGTTGGTCGCCCGGCTGCGGTCCGCGCGGTGGGACCTCACCGCGCGGGAGCTCGCGGACGCCGTGTGGCTGGCCCAGTGGGTCACCCCGGACGCGGCCCCGGCGGCGGACGGGGAGCGCCCGGCGGGTGAGACGCCCCTGACCGCCGACCGCCCTGCCGGCCGCCCCGGCGGGGCGGGCCGCACCGCCCCGCCGGACGCCCGGAGCGGGCCCGGCGGGCGGGAGGACCGTACGGCCCCGGGCCGCACGGAGCGTCCGGTGGGGCGGTCCGGCCCGGTGTCCCTCTACGCCCACGGCGCGGGCCCGGGGACCGACCCTGGCGAGGCCCGGGGCGAGACCTTCCCGATCCGCATCCCGATGGCCGCGTCCCTGCCCGGCCTGCTCGGTCTGCAGCGCGCCCTGCGGCCCCTGCGCGGCTACCGCGTCCCCGGCGCCCGCCCCCCGGGCCCGCTCGACGAGGACGCCACCGCCGAGACCGGCGCCTCCTCCGGCGTCCTGGAGCCCGTCTACCGCCCGGGCGAACACCGGGCCGCCACCATGCAGCTGCTGATGGACGCCTCCGCCTCGATGGCCGTCTGGGAGCGCATGCTGGAGGAACTGCGCCAGACCTGCGCCCAGCTCGGCGTCTTCCGGGACGTCCAGGTCCGCTATCTGCACCGGGGCGCCGACGGCGCCCCCCTGATCGGCACCACCGCCCAGCCCGGCGCCGCCGGCCGGCCGCACCCGCGCGCCGCCCAGCAGTTCCGCGACCCCACCGGGCGCAGCCTCACCCTGGTCGTCAGCGACTGCGTGGGCCGGCTGTGGCAGGAGGGACGGGCCCAGCGCCTCCTCCACGACTGGGCCCGCACCGCGCCGCTCGCCGTCGTCCAGCCCCTGCCGCCCCGCCTGTGGCCGCGCACCGCCCTGCCCGCCGAGCCCGGAACGCTCACCCGCGACCCCGCCACGGGCGGCAGGCCGCACTTCGAGCCCGACGGCTACGGCCCCCCGCCCCCCGCCGCCGCCCTGCCCGTCCCCGTCCTGCCGCCCACCCGCGACGCCCTGGGCACCTGGGCCCGGCTGCTGTCCGGCCCCGGCCGGCAGACCGTGCGCGGCGCCGCCGCCTGGCTGCGGCCGGACCAGCCGCCCCTCGACGTGCCGGCGCCCGGACCCGGCCGGGCCGCCGCGCCCGACGCCGGCGAACTGCTGCGCACCTTCCGCGCCGGCGCCTCCCCGGGCGCCCTGCGCCTGGCCGTACACCTGGCCGCCGTACCGCTGACGCTGCCGGTCATGCAGGTCGTCCAGCGCGCGATGCTGCCCGACACCGGCCCCATGGAGCTGGCCGAGGTGCTGCTCAGCGGGCTGCTGTGGCGGCTGCCCGGGCCCGGCCCGGACCCCGCCGCCGGGCACCGCTACGAATTCGCCGACGGTGTGCGGGAGATGCTGCTGCAGTCCCTCGACCGCAGCGCCGCCGCCCTCGTCCTCAAGCACTGCTCCGACTACGTCGAGCGCCACTTCGGCAAGGGCGCCCGCAACTTCTCCGCCCTCGCCGCCGCCCAGCTCTCCGGCCGCCCCCTCCCGGACGACGACACCCGCCCCGCCGGCCCCCCGCCCGCCGACGCCCCGGCCGAACCGGAGCTCTTCGCCGAGGTGCCCGCCCGCGTGGTCCGCTGGTACCAGCCCTCCGCCGTGGGCAGCGGGCCCGTCGCGGAGGCCGAGCGACTGCTGCGCCTGTGGCACGTCCAGGCCGACCCCACCCTGCTCCACGAGGCCCGCGAACGCGCCGCCCCCGCCGCGGCCATCCCTCTCGCCCCAGTCGACCCTGACGACATCACCGGCCCCCGCGAGCCCGCCGCCGCCGAGGGGGTACGGGCCCGGCTCGTCCTCGGCCGGGTCCTGCGCGCCCTGGCCGGCACCGAGTCCGTACGCCATGACCCCATCCAGCGGCACACGATGCTGACGGAGGCCGTCGCCCTGCTCACCGAGGCCCACGACCACACCGGCCCCGCGGGCGAACACCGCACGGAGGCCGCCCTCGAGCTCGCCACCACCCAGCACACCACCTGGCTGGCCGACGGCGACCACGAACGCCTCCTCGCCGCCGAACGGACCCTGCGCGCCCTGCCCGGCGGCACCCCCGAACGCCACCTGCGCCTGGGCCGGGTGCTGCTGGACCTCGCCCGGGCCGGCCACGACACGGCCGGACGCGCCGCCGAGGCCGCATCCGAACTCCACGAGGGCCACGCCCTGCTCGAGGCCGCCGACGCCCCCGACATCCGGCGCTGCGCCGCCCTGCTGGACCTCGCCCGGGCCCTGCGGCTGTCCGGGGCGCCCGCCGCCGACACGCTCGCCGTCCTCGAACGCGCCGTCGGCCGGGCCGTCGACGACCTCCAGCGGTTGAGCTGCCGCACCGAACAGGCCCGTGCCCACGCGGACACCCGGTCCTGGCCGGAGGCCGACGACGCCTACGCCGCCGCCGTCGCCCTCACCGGACGGCACAGCCCCCGCCGGTGCGAACTCCTCGCCGAATGGGGCGAGTCGCTGCTGGGCCGGGCCGAGACGGCCGACGAGGACGGCCCCGTGGAGATCGTCGGCCGCGCCGAGGCGGTGCTGCGGGAGGCCTTCGCGGTCAGCCCCGGGCGCTCCCCGCTGCGCGCGCGGACCCAGCTGATGCTGGGCCGCGCCCTGGTGCTGCGGTTCGGCCGGCAGGGCTTCCTGCCCGACCTCTACGAAAGCTGCCACCTGCTGGAACAGGCGGTCCGCCAGGCCCCCGACGGCCTCACCCGCGCCGAGGCCTGGCTGGCGCTGGGCACCGCCCGGCTGACGCTCGCCGAACACTCCGCCACCATGCCGGTGGCCGACGCGGCCACCGCCTTCGAGACCGCCGCCAAGGAGGCCCGACGCCGGTCCGCCGACGGCGAGCCGGGCTCGGTGACCGCCGCCCGCGCCCTGCACCGCCACGGCGTGGCCCTGGAACGCATGGGCATGCCGGGGGCCGCACTGGCCGCCTACCGCGACGCGCGGCGCGAATGGCTCGCCCTCACCGGCCGGCTGGCCGAGGTGCCCTGGCCCGAGGTCCAGGCCACCCGCGAGAGCGTGGCACGCCTCGGCGGCCCATGACCGGAGGTGGCCCGGGCGGGTTTCTGCGTCATGGGCCCCGGGAAGAACCGTGCAGCCGCGGGGGCCGCTCCCGGCGGAGGGCGGCAGGGAGGAGAAGAAGGTGCCTGAGCACGAGAACGCCGCTACGGTCGCGCGGGACGACGCCCCGCGGGTGCCGCCGCTGCCCGACCTCACCGGCCTGGGCCTGCGGGCCTTGCGCGAGACGACGGACCGGGACGTGGCGGTCGCCGTGGAGCACGCGCTCGCCCGCCCGGCGGAGCTGGCCGAGACCTGGTACTCCGGCGGCAGCGAGGCGGGCGCGACGGGCGCCGCGCGCTGAACCCGCCGCGACGAGCCGGTTTCCGGACAACAAACCCCGGGGCGGCGGAATGAGGTGGCCCGTATGACCGTCAAACCCCGGGCGGCGGAATGAGGTGGCCCGTATGACCGTCGAACGCCTGCCCCCCGGGGCCCTGGCCCGCCTGGCCCGGACCCGGTGCGCCCCCGGCGACCACGCCGCGCTGCGCGACGGCGCCCACAGCCTGCGGCTGGTGCTGTTCAAGTCCCTGCTGACCCGCCTCGAACGCCACCCCGGCGCGGTGCCCCGCCCCGCCCGCGAACGCTTCGAGGAGCACTGGCGGTTACTCGAGCGCACCGAGGCCCGCGACCGGCGCCCGGTGCGCGACACCCTGGACTACCCCTCCGTCGGCCACTGGCTGGCCCGCACCCTCGCCGCCCCCGACGGCGACGCCCTGGCCGGCGCCCTCGGCCACTTCGGCGCCGTCGTCGCGGCCGCCGCCCTGCGCGCGAGCGGCTCCTTCACCCTGGAGACGGCCACCCCCGGCGGCGTCCTCGTCCTCCCCGGCGCCGGCCTCGCCGAGACCGGCACCGGCACCGTCCGGCTCACCGCCCACGGCCGCACCGCCCGCCTGACCGCCGCCGGCCGCCGCACCGGACCCGTACTGCTGCGCGTCCCCGGCCGCGTCTGCGGCGTCGGCCCCGGCTGGCGCGCGCTGAGCGCCCTGCCCGGCAGCGACGCCCTCGTCGACGACCTCGACCCCTACCGGGCCCCGCCCGAGGGCGTCAGCCGCGCGGCCCTGCCCCCCGCCCCCCGCTCCGAGACCGGCGGCGAGCCCTGGGCCCGGCACTGGCGCGCCGCGCTGGACCTGCTGCGCGCCACCGACGCCGAGCGCGCGGCCGAGGTGACGGCGCTGCTGCGCTGCCTGGTGCCGCTCGCCCGCTCCGGCCCGTACGGACGCGCCGTCACCCGAGTGAGCGCCACCTACCGGGTGGCGCCCGGCGCCGTCCTCACCTCGGCCCCCGACACCGCCGAGGACCTCGCCGAGGTCCTCGTCCACGAGACACAGCACGGCAAGCTCGCGGTCCTCCACGACCTTCTGCCGCTGCACCGCGCCGCGCCCGAGGCCGTGCACCGCGTGGCCTGGCGCGCCGACCCCCGGCCGTTCGCCGGGGTGCTCCAGGGCACGTACGCGCACCTGGCCCTGGCCGACTTCTGGGCCCGCGCGGCCGCCGGCCGCACCGGCACGCCGTCCGCCCGGCGCGAGGCCCGGGCGCGCCGTGATTCCTACCTCCGGCAGGTCGCGCAGGCCCTGCCCATCCTGCTTGAATCGGGAGAACTGACTCCCGCCGGACGGGAGTTCACCCAAGGCATGGAGCGGCACCTCGCGGACCTGGGGCGGCTCCGCGACCCGTCCGCGGCGATCGGCGGTACGTCACCAGCTGGTGACGTACGGTAATCTTGCGTCCGTGCCGGCCCCTCGGCCGACGCAGTGCGAAGGAACAGAGGGAGACGTGCGGATGGCCACGCAAGGGCAGGGCAGCGAGCATTTCGTCGTCGTCTTCGCCGGGTACCACCGGCCCTGGGCCACCTGGATCGGCCACCGGCTGGAGAGCCACGGCCACCGGGTCACCCTGCAGCGCTGGGATCCCCGACGGGAGGTCCCCCTGGAGACCGCCCTCGGCGACCTGCTGCTGGCCTCCGGGCGGATACTGCTCGTCCTCAGCGACTGGTTCTTCCAGCTCGGGCCGCGCCGCGAGGGCGAGTGGAGCGAGGCCCTGCGCGGCGTCGTCGCCGCCAACGCCCAGCGCTTCGCCGCCGTCAACCTCACCAACCGCACGCTGCTGCCCGCCACCGCCGTGCTGGAGCCGGTGGACCTGTGGAGCGTCGGCGCCCAGGAGGCCGAACGCCGCCTCCTCAGCCGCCTCGGCCTCCCCCCGGCCTCCGGCCGCCGCCCCCTGCCCGCCACGCCCGGCTCCCGGTTCCCCAACGACCCCCCGGCCGTCTGGGGCGAAGTACCCCGCCGCAACGTCCGCTTCACCGGCCGCGACGACCTCCTCAACAGCCTCCAGCAGCACCTCATGGACGCCGAGCAGGGCACCGCCGTCGTCACGCTCCTGGGCATGTCCGGCATCGGCAAGACCCAGATGGCCGCCGAATACGCCCACCGCTTCAGCTCCGACTACGACGTCGTCTGGTGGGTGAACTCCGACACCCGCGGCACCCTGCGCGAACGCCTCGGCGAGCTCGCCCCCGAGCTGGGCCTCGCCAGCGGATCCGAACCCGGCGAGCGCATCCGCGCCGTGGGGGAGGCGCTGCGCCGCGGCGACCCCTACGGCCGCTGGCTGATCGTCTTCGACGGCTGGGACGACATCGACGGCGCCGAGGACCTGCTGCCCGAGGGCCCCGGCCACGTACTGATCACCTCCCGCAACCGCAGCTGGAACGACAGCCGCACCACCCTGGTCGAGGTGCCCGGCTTCGACCGCCACGAGAGCACCGGCTACCTGATGCGCCGCGCCCCCCGCATCACCGCCGACCAGGCCGACGAGGTCGCCGCCGAGCTCGGCGACATCCCCCTCGCCCTCGTCCAGGCCGCCGCATGGCTGGGCGAGTCCGACATGGACGTCAACGACTACCTGCGCATGGTGCGCGACGGCGAGCTGTCCGAACTCACCGACCAGAGCGGCTTCGACGGCGTCCCCCGCTCCTCCCTCACCTCCTGGTCGATACTGATCAACCGGCTCCGCGAGTCCCAGCCCCACGCCGTGGAGCTGCTCTCCCTGTGCACCTCCTTCGCCCCCGGCCGCATCCCCATCGGCCTGGTCCGCCACCTCGCGGCCGCCGACCTGCCGGAAGGCCTCGGCTGGCTCGCCACCGACCTGGCCGGCTGGACCCGTGCCCTGGACACCCTCGTCAACTACTCGGTCTTCACCCGCGACACCCGCAGCGCCCTCGCCGGCGAGGAGCCGGGCCCCGAGCAGGAGTCGGTGCACATGCACCGCATCGTCCACGACATCGTCGGCCGCCTCACCTCCCCCGAGGACCGCAGGCGGCACCGCGAGGTCGTCCGCCGGATGCTCGTCGCCGCCGACCCCGGCAACCCCCAGGACTCCCGCCTGTGGCCCCGCTACGCCGAGCTGCTGCCCCACCTCGAGCCCTCCGGCGCGCTCGGCAGCCGCGACGACCGCGTCCAGGAGACCATCCTCAACCTGCTGCGCTACTGCTTCCGCAGCGGGGAGTTCCGCACCGGCGTCGAGCTCGCCGACCAGGTGCGCGAGCACTGGTCGGAGCTCTTCCCCCCGGAGCACCCCCGCATGGTCGAGCTCACCACCCAGCAGGGCAACATCCTGCGCGCCTACGGAGGCTTCCGCGCCGCCTACGAACTCGACCGCGAGCTCCTGGACAGGCTGCGCGCCGCCCCCGCCACCGACCCCACCCACCTGATGACCGCCACCAGCTGCCTGGCGGCCGACCAGCGCTACCTCGGCCAGTTCTCCGAGGCCCTCCAGGCCCAGCGCGAGGTCCTCGAGACCGCCCTCGAACTCCTCGGCCCCGACGACTACCTGACCCTCCTCGCCCAGCACAACCTCGGCGCCGGCCTACGGCTCCTGGGCCGCTACGCCGAGGCCTACGAGGTCGACCTCGAGACCCTGCGCAAACGCGAGTCCCTGCTGCGCGCCCGTCACGCCACCACCCTGGTCTCCGGCATCGCCTGCGCCCGCGACCTGCGCCTGATGGGCCGCTACCGCGACGCCCTCGCCCGCCAGGAGCTGGGCATGCGGCTGCACGTCCAGGTCCTCGGCCCCCAGCACCCCCAGACCCTGCGCGCCCGGCACAACCTCGTCCTGTGCGAGCGCCGCGCCGGCGCCCTCCAGGACGTCGGCGGCGTCATGGCCAGCCTGCTCGACCAGACCGAACAGGTCCACGGCCGCCGCCACTACGCCACCATCTGCCTCGTCGTCGACTACGGCAACTACGCCCGCGAACACGGCGACCTCGGCCAGGCCCGCGACCTCATCGCCGAAGGCGAGAACGGCCTCCGCGAACTCCTCGGCCCCGCCCACCCCATCAGCACCGGCATGCTCTCCAACACCGGCCTCGTCCTCCAGGCCGCCGGCGAACGCGCCGAAGCCCTCACCATGTTCGAGGCCGCCCTCGCCGGCCTCACCGCCACCCTCGGCCCCGACCACCCCTGGGTCCTCGGCTGCGCCCTCAACGCCGCCGCCGGCCGCAACTTCACCGGCCGCCTCGACAGCGCCCAGGAACTCAGCCGCGACACCCTCCGCCGCGCCCGCCACGCGCTCGGCGAGGACCACCCCTTCACCCTCTCCTGCGAGGTCGCCCTCGCCATGGACCTCCGCGCCCTGCGCGAACACGAGGAAGCCGGCAAGGTCGAGGAAGGCGCCCTCCAACGCCTCACCCGCACCCTCGGCGCCCAGCACCCCCACACACTGGCGGCCCGCCAGCGCATGCGGCCCTACTGGGACTTCGAGCCGTACATGGGGTGAGCCTGCGCGGTCGCTCCCTTCGGACGCCGGGGCGCCGTCGCCTGATATGTCACCGGCCCCCACCGCCGAAGCGGTGGGGGCCGGTGACATATCAGTGCTCAGTCCCGGGGGAACTTGCCGGTCGTCAAAGTGATGCCGAGGGCGGTGTCCGTCAGGTCGATCGGCTCACCGAAGTCCAGCCGCATGCTGGTGCGGTACTCGCCGTCCTTCGGCATGGTGTGCACGTGGCACTGCCCCGTGTAAGGGTCCGCGATCAAGTACACGGGGATCTCGCCGACGGCGTAGGCGGCGGCCTTCTTGCCGTAGTCGTTGGCGCGGGTCTCGCGGGAGATCACTTCGAGAATGAACTCGACGTCCTGGTAGCGCCAATTCCCCTTCGCGTCAGGTTCTGCTCCGTCGGAGACCTTGTACAGATCGGGAGCGAAACCATTTCTGTAGCCGGGCAGATCGAGGCGTACGTCCATCTCGATCGGGCTGTCCGGCCCGAAGTGGGAGGCCAGTTGGAGCAGCACGCTCTTGATGATGGCTGAGTGCGTGCGCCTCTGTGGCGACATGACGATTGCCCCCTCGACGATCTCGCCCTTGTACCCCTCGGGGACGATCTCGTAGAGAAGCTCGAACATGTCGTCGAAGCTCTGCTCGCCGCTGTCGGCCATCTCGGTCCTGTCGGTCAGTGTGATGGTCACTGTGGCGCTCCTCCCCGCTGCCGCTGGTTTCAGCAGCCGCGCAGTACAACGATAGGCACGGTGCCCGCGTCACGTCCGCGGCTCATCCGTCATGCCGCCGCCACCTCCGGCTCGGCGGGGGTGGCCGTCGCCGGGGTCAGGGCCAGGTCCAGGACCTGGCGGACGTCCGAGACCGGGTGGACGTCGAGCTTGGCCAGGATCTCGGCGGGGACGTCGTCGAGGTCGGGCTCGTTGCGCTTGGGGATGATCACCGTGGTGATGCCCGCCCGGTGCGCGGCGAGCAGCTTCTGCTTCACGCCGCCGATGGGCAGGACGCGGCCGGTCAGCGAGACCTCGCCCGTCATGGCCACGTCGGGGCGGACCTGGCGGCCGGAGAGCAGGGAGGCCAGGGCCGTCGTCATGGTGATGCCGGCGCTGGGGCCGTCCTTGGGCACCGCGCCCGCCGGTACGTGCAGGTGGACGCCGCGCTCCTTGAAGTCGCCGACCGGCAGTTCGAGCTCGGCGCCGTGCGAGCGGAGGAAGGAGAGCGCGATCTGGGCGGACTCCTTCATCACGTCACCCAGCTGGCCGGTCAGGGTCAGGCCCGCGCCGCCGGTCTCCGGGTCGGCCAGGGAGGCCTCGACGAAGAGGACGTCGCCGCCCGCGCCCGTCACCGCCAGGCCCGTGACCACGCCGGGGACGGACGTGCGCCGCTCGGCCGGGTCCTGGGCCGACTCGGGCGTGTGGTGCGGCCGCCCGATCAGCGGGCGCAGCCGGTCGGCGCCGATGGTGAAGGGCAGCTCCTGCTCGCCCAGCTCGTGCCGGGCCGCTACCTTGCGCAGCAGCCGGGCCACCGCGCGCTCCAGGTTCCGTACGCCCGCCTCGCGGGTGTACTCGCCGGCCAGACTGCGCAGGGCCTCGTCCTCCAGCACGACCTCGCCCGGCTCCATGCCCGCCCGCTCCAGCTGCCGGGGCAGCAGGTGGTCGCGGGCGATGACGACCTTCTCGTCCTCGGTGTAGCCGTCGAGGCGGACCAGTTCCATGCGGTCGAGCAGTGCCTCGGGGATGGCCTCGAGGACGTTGGCGGTGGCCAGGAAGACCACGTCGGACAGGTCGAGCTCGACCTCCAGGTAGTGGTCGCGGAAGGTGTGGTTCTGGGCCGGGTCGAGGACCTCGAGCAGGGCGGCGGCCGGGTCGCCCCGGAAGTCGGAGCCGACCTTGTCGATCTCGTCGAGCAGGACGACCGGGTTCATCGAGCCGGCCTCCTTGACCGCCCGGACGATGCGGCCGGGCAGCGCGCCCACGTACGTACGCCGGTGGCCGCGGATCTCCGCCTCGTCGCGGACGCCGCCGAGCGCGACGCGCACGAACTTCCGGCCCATGGCGTGGGCCACGCTCTCGCCCAGCGAGGTCTTGCCGACACCGGGCGGGCCGACGAGCGCGAGCACCGCGCCCCCGCGCCGCCCGCCGACCACGCCCAGCCCCCGGTCGGCGCGCCGCTTGCGCACCGCCAGGTATTCGGTGATCCGTTCCTTAACGTCCTCCAGGCCCGCGTGCTCGCGGTCGAGCACGGCCTTGGCGCCGGGGATGTCGTAGGCGTCCTCGGTGCGCTCGTTCCACGGCATCTCCAGGACCGTGTCGAGCCAGGTGCGGATCCAGCCGCTCTCGGGGCTCTGGTCGGAGGCGCGCTCGAGCTTGCCGACCTCCTTCAGCGCGGCCTCGCGGACCGCCGGCGGCAGGTCGGCGGCCTCGACGCGGGCGCGGTAGTCCTCGGACTCGTTCTCCGGGTCGCCGTTGAGCTCGGAGAGCTCCTTGCGGACGGCCTCCAGCTGGCGGCGGAGCAGGAATTCGCGCTGCTGCTTGTCGACGCCCTCCTGGACGTCCTTGGCGATCGACTCGGCGACGTCCTGCTCGGCGAGGTGGTCGCCGAGCCACTTCACGGCGAGCCGGAGCCGGGCCACCGGGTCGGCGGTCTCCAGCAGTTCGACGCGCTGGGCGACGGTGAGGAAGGGGGAGTAGCCGGCGTTGTCGGCGAGCTGGCCGACGTCGTCGATCTGCTGGACGCGGTCCACGACCTGCCAGGCTCCGCGCTTGCGCAGCCAGCTGGTGGCGAGGGCCTTGTACTCCTTGACCAGCTCCGTCACCGCACCGGGCAGAGGGGCTGGGGTGATCTCCTCCATCGCGACGCCCTCGACCCACAGCGCGGCGCCCGGGCCGGTGGTGCCGGCGCCGATGCGGACGCGGCGCACGCCGCGGATCAGGGCGCCGGGGTCGCCGTCGGAGAGGCGCCCGACCTGCTCCACGGTGCCGAGCGTGCCGACTCCGGCGTACGTGCCGTCCACGCGCGGCACGAGCAGGACCCTGGGCTTGTCGCCCGGGGTGGCCGCGGCCTGGGCCGCCTCGACGGACGCCCGGGCCTCGGGGTCCGAGAGGTCCAGCGGGACGACCATGCCGGGCAGCACGACCTCGTCGTCGAGCGGCAGCACGGGCAGGGTGAGCGGTGTGGACGTCGAAGCCATGATCTCCCCTTCGGCAGGCAAGTTGAGTTATGTGGACTCAATGCTTGCCGCCGCCGGGATGTTCCCCGCCCTCCGCCCGTTCGCTCTGAGCGATCAAGCCGGGAAGGCCCGCCGGTAGTCCGTCGGCGTCACCCCGAAGTGCAGCGCGAAGTGCCGGCGCAGGTTCGCCCCCGTCCCCAGCCCGCTCAGCTCGCTGATCCGCTCCACCGACAGCGCCGTCGACTCCAGCAGCGACTGGGCCCGCACGAGGCGCTGGGTGAGCAGCCACTGCAGCGGCGTCGCGCCCGTGGCCGCCTGCAGTCTCCGGTGGAGCGTCCGCGGGCTCGTCCCGGCGCGGCGGGCCAGGTCGTCGACGGTCAGCGGCCGGTCCAGGTGCGCGGTGGCCCACTCCAGCACGGGCGCCAGGCCTTCGTCGTCGGTGGCGGGTACGGACAGGTCGACGAACTGCGCCTGGCCTCCGGGCCGGTGCGCGGGCACGACGAGGCGGCGGGCCAGCTGGTTGGCGACGTACGCGCCGAGGTCGCGGCGGACCAGGTGCAGGCACAGGTCGAGCCCGGCGGTGACCCCGGCGCTGGTGAGGACGTCGCCGTCGTCGACGTAGAGGACGGAGTCGTCGACGGCGACGCCGGGATGGCGCCGCACGAGCTGTTCGGAGTGCATCCAGTGGGTGGTGGCGCGGCGGCCGTCGAGGATCCCGGCCGCGGCGAGCGCGAAGGAGCCGGCGCACAGGGACACCATGCGGGCCCCGTCGTCGGCGGCGCGGCGCAGCGCGGTCAGGAGGTCCGGGGGCAGCTCCCGGTCGCCGTCGACGCAGGCCTCCGGGACCGAGGGGACGATCACCGTGTCCGCGCCCGCCAGGCCCTCCAGCCCGTGGGACGTACGCAGCGCGAAGCCGCCCGCCCCGGCCTGTGCCCCGGCCCCGCTGTCACCGGAGCCCCCCGCCGAGCACAGCCGCAGGTCGTACCAGGGGTCGGCCAGGTCGTGGTGCGGGATGCCGAAGACCGTGCAGACCACCCCCAGTTCGTACAGGTCCCAGAAGGGGACGTCGTCATCGATCACGACCACGGCGACGGTTCCTGCGCTCATGCCCGAAGCCTATGGCAGGAATTTTTCGACGCCCGTCAGTTCTGCCACTGTCGACGGCCGACGGGCGGTGCGAGCGTGGTCCTACTTGATCCACAAGGGGAGAAAACCATGACTGCTGTCACCGTTCTCGGCCTGGGCCGGATGGGCTCCGCCCTGGCCGGCGCGTTCCTGGCCGCCGGCCACACCACCACCGTCTGGAACCGTTCGGCCGCCAAGGCCGACGCCCTGGTGGCGCGCGGTGCCGTCCGCGCGGAGTCACCCGGCGCCGCCGTCGCGGCGAGCGAGCTCGTCGTGGTCTGCGTGACGACCTACGAGGACGCGCATGCCGTCCTCGCCCCGGTCGCCGGCGACCTGGCCGGCCGCACGCTCGTCAACCTCACCTCCGGCTCACCCGAACAGGCCCGCGAGAGCGCCGCGTGGGCGGCGGAGCACGGCGCCGACTACCTCGACGGGGCGATCATGACGACCCCGCCGGGCATCGGGAGCACGGAGTTCATGCTGCTGTGCAGCGGCTCGCCGACGGCGTTCGCCGCGCACCGGCGGACGCTGGCGAACCTGGCCGATCCGGTGGACCTCGGCGCCGACCCGGCGCTGGCCTCGCTCTACGACACGGCGCTGCTCGGCCTGATGTGGTCGACGCTCAGCGGCTGGCTGCACGGCGCCGCGCTGACCGGCTCCGAGAAGGTGAGCGCGGCGGACTTCACCCAGGTGGCGATCCGCTCGTTCACGGCCCTCGCGGGGTTCATGAGCACCTACGCGCCCCAGATCGACGCGGGCCGCTACCCGGGCGACGACGCCACCCTCGACATCCACCTGGCGTCGATGGACCACCTGATCCACGCCAGCGAGGCCCGCGGCCTGGACGTCGAGCTGCCGGAGCTGCTCAAGGCGTTCACCGCCAGGGCCGTCGCGGCGGGGCACGGCGGCGACAGCTACGCACGTCTGATCGAGGTCGTACGGGACGGGGGCCGCGCGTGAGCGCCCCGGCACAGGCGGGGGACGCCGTGCTCACCACGGCCTCGTGGGCAGCGCTCGTGGTCGCGGCATCCGAGGAGTGCACGGGCGCGCTGGAGGCGGGCGCCGACGGGGACTGGTCGCGTCCCGCCGGGGACCTGGACTGGTCCGCTCACGAGGCCCTCGACCACCTGGCGCTCGGCCTCGTCGGCTACGCGGGACTGCTGACGGCCCGGCCCACCGACCGCTACATCGCGCTGTTCGCCTCGCTGGACCCGGTGGCCCCGCTCTCAGCGCGCCTGGAGGGCATCCGCATCGCGGCGGCGCTCCTCGCCGCCGCCGTCCGCGGTGCGGGGCCCGGGGACCGGGCGTGGCATCCGTGGGGCCACTCCGACGGACCCGGCTTCGCCGCCATGGGCGTGGTGGAGACCGTCGTCCACACCCACGACATCGCGCGCGGACTGGGGCTGGGCTGGACCCCGCCCGACGGGCTCTGCGCGCCCGCCCTGCGCCGGCTCTTCCCCGACGCCCCGGCCGGCCACCCCGCCGGCCGCACCCTCCTGTGGTGCACGGGGCGGGACATACTGCCGGGGCAGCCACGGCGGCAGGAATGGCAGTGGGACGGCAGCGTCCGCTGACGCCCGCGAACCGGCCTGCCGGGCGCCCTCGCGGACGAGCGGCACGCAGGCGATCCCCGTCAGCAGCGCGATGGGGTGGCCCCAGCTGGCGAGCGGGTCGACGAGCTCGATCAGGTCCCGGGCGCAGATCGCCCCGGCAACGCCCAGCAGCGTCCACCTCCAGCGGCCCGGAAGCAGCCCCGAGAGGGCTCCGACGCAGGCCATCAGGCCGAAGCTGATGCCGTAGTCCAGGCGGTGCAGCGAGGCCTCGGGCAGCCGGCCGGCCGCGACCGCGCCCGCCACGGGGAGCTCGGTGGCCAGCGTGGCCAGCACGTGCCCCGCCAGGAACACCCCGGCCGTCCGGGCCGCGCCCACGCGACGCTCCAGCGCGGTCCCGACGAGGGCGAAGGCGGGCCCGTACGCGGAGAGGAGGCCGCCGGCCACCCACAGGGCGCTGGCCAGGAGGACGATCAGCGGCTGGTCGGCCAGGTGGGCCGCGTCCGTGCTGGAGTCGCGCAGCAGCTGATTGACGGTGGCCTCGTCGCCGACGTCGGCGTAGATGGCGAGAGCCAGCAGGATCAGGCCATAGAAGAAGGTGAACGGCGTTCCCGTGGGAGTGGGCAGCAGCCGGCCGATGCGCCTCAGCGCGCGGCGGCGACGCGAGGGCGTCGCGCTGGAGTTCACGCCGGAGTTCGCGTCGGCGTCAACCGCGGTCACTCGGTCATGCCCCTTTCCGCGCACCACTCCGGGGCCGCGGAAAAAATCGCCCGCCCGCCCATTCAAGAACATTAAGGTGCACAGGCTCCGCCGAATCAACCTCTGGCCGTGACTCCGGTCACCCTTGTCAACCTCTTGACGCGCGGTTGCGTCGGCGCAGCCCGTCGACCTGAGGAGGCATGAGAATGACCGTCCCGGACATCCGGCGCACCGCCGACGAGACGCCCGTCACGATCGAACGACGCGAGGGCCCCCACGGCGAGGTCGTGCTGCGGCGCAGGGGGACGCACTACGAGATCATCGCCAACGGCTGCTTCCTGATGGACACCGCCGACGGCCGCTCCGAGCGCCTGCTGGTCGACGCGGCCCTCGCCGCGCTGCCCGTCGGCCGCCCGTCCCCGTCCGTGCTGATCGGCGGCCTCGGCGTCGGTTTCTCCCTGGCCCGGGCGGCCGCCGAGCCGCGCTGGGGGCGGATCACGGTCGTCGAACGCGAGGAGGCGGTCATCGACTGGCACCGCACGGGCCCGCTGTCCGCGATCTCCGCCCCGGCGCTGGCCGACCCGCGCACCCGGATCGTCCACGACGACCTCCTCGCCCACCTGCGCGGCGCGGCCGCGGACGGCGGCGAAGACCCCGTTCGTGCCGAGGGCACCGGCTACGACGCCCTCTGCCTCGACATCGACAACGGCCCCGACTGGACCGTCACCGAGGACAACGGCGGCCTCTACTCACCCGCCGGTCTCGCCGCCTGCCGGGCCCGGCTGACCCCCGGCGGCGTGCTCGCCGTATGGTCCGCGCAGCCCTCCCCGGCATTCGAACAAGCCCTCCGGAATGCCGGATTCGCCGGGGTAACCACCAGAGAGATCACCGTTGCCCGGGGCGTCCCCGACGTGGTCCACCTCGGCATCGGCGCCGCGTAGCCGAGCCGCGCCGGGTGCCCGTAACCTGCCTTCCACAACTGCAGGACTGCCAGCGAGAACGCTACGGGAAGACGCTAGGGGCGGGGCGCATGGAGCAGACACACATCGGCCCGAGCGGCGCCGCAGCCTCCGCCGGGGCACAGCGCCGGGTACTGATCGTCGAGGACGACAGGACAATCACCGACGCCATCGCGGCCCGGCTGCGGGCCGAGGGATTTCAGGTACGTACGGCGGGCGACGGGCCCGCGGCGGTGGACACCGCCGAGGCGTGGCAGCCGGACCTGCTGGTCCTGGACGTCATGCTGCCCGGTTTCGACGGGCTGGAGGTGTGCCGCAGAGTCCAGGCCCAGCGGCCCGTCCCCGTCCTGATGCTCACCGCGCGCGACGACGAGACCGACATGCTCGTCGGTCTCGGCGTCGGCGCCGACGACTACATGACCAAGCCGTTCTCGATGCGCGAGCTGGCGGCCCGGGTGCATGTGCTGCTGCGCCGCGTGGAACGCGCGACGCTGGCCGCGCACACACCGCGCAGCGGCATCCTGCGGCTGGGCGAGCTGGAGATCGACCACGCCCAGCGCCGGGTCCGGGTGCGCGGCGCGGACGTCCATCTGACGCCGACCGAGTTCGACCTGCTGGTGTGCCTGGCCAACACGCCGCGCGCGGTGCTCTCCCGCGAGCAGCTGCTGGCCGAGGTGTGGGACTGGGCCGACGCCTCCGGCACCCGGACGGTGGACAGCCACATCAAGGCGCTGCGCCGGAAGATCGGGGCGGAGCGGATCCGTACGGTCCATGGGGTGGGCTACGCGCTGGAGACCCCGGCCGCATGACGCGCGAGAGCGGGCCGGCGGCAAGGGCGTGGGGCCGGGTCTGGGAGGCGCTGCGCCCCCTGGACCCGTACCGGTCGGTGAAGGCGGCGCTGGGCGCGCTGGTCATCGGCTCGGTGGTGATCACGACGTTCCTGGTGTTCGTCGCGATCCGCTCGGCGACCGAGCTCCGGGTGATCACCATCTTCTCGATCATCGCCTCGCTGCTGATCACCCAGTTCGTGGCGCACCGCCTGACCGCGCCGCTGGACGAGATGACCGAGGTCACCCGGGCCATGGCGCAGGGTGACTACACCCGCCGGGCGGGAGCCGGCCGACGGGACGAGTTCGGGGACCTGGCCGCCGCCTTCAACCGCATGGCGGCCGACCTGGAGGCGGTGGACACCCACCGCAAGGAGCTGGTCGCCAACGTCTCGCACGAGCTGCGCACGCCCATCGCGGGCCTGCGGGCCGTCCTGGAGAACGTGGTGGACGGCGTCTCGGCCGCCGACCCCGAGACGATGCGCACGGCGCTGCGGCAGACCGAACGGCTGGGCCGGCTGGTGGAGCAGCTGCTGGACCTGTCCCGGCTGGACAACGGCGTGGTGCCGCTGCGGGCCCGGCGCTTCGAGGTCTGGCCGTACCTGGCGGGCGTGCTGAAGGAGGCGAGCATGGCCTGCGTCAGCGGCTCCTCGCCCCGTGCCCGCAAGGACGTGCACCTGCACCTGGACGTCTCGCCGCCGGAGCTGACGGCGCACGCGGACGCCGAACGGCTGCATCAGGTGGTGGCCAATCTGGTGGACAACGCGGTCAAGCACAGTCCCCCGCACGGCCGCGTCACCGTGCGTGCCCGGCGCGGGGAGGGGGCGGAATCGCTGGCCCTGGAGGTGCTGGACGAGGGCCCCGGCATCCCCGAGTCCGAGCGGCACCGGGTCTTCCAGCGCTTCAACCGGGGCACCTCCGGCACCCCGGGGCCGGGCAGCGACGGCGGTACGGGCCTGGGTCTGGCGATCGCGCGCTGGGCCGTCGACCTGCACGGCGGGAACATAGGAGTGGCCGAGTCACCGCGTGGCTGCCGCATCCGGGTCACTCTTCCGGGCGGACCTCGGGAACAGTCTTGACGTAGGGTCGGTGGTGGGAGCACACGTCCGAACCGGGCGTGGGGCAGGCCCAGGCGAACCCAGGAAGTCCCGGGACGAGTGGAACCACCGGGTTTTCCCGCCATGTCATGCCCTGAAACCCGGGTCCGAGTGTGACTTAGGCGACGACTGGCCCGGGTGGCCTGCATCTAAGGTCCCGACAGGCGTAGCCTTTATTCCCGCTGTCCACCACCTTAGGAAGCGGAAGAGGGCGGTTGCCGCCGTGTCGCCACAGTCCCCCAACACCTCGAGCATCTCGACCGACCAAACGGGGCAGGCCAAGAGTCCTGCCGACGTTTTCGGTCCCAATGAGTGGCTCGTCGACGAGATCTACCAGCAGTACCTCCAGGACCCGAACTCGGTCGACCGAGCCTGGTGGGACTTCTTCGCCGACTACAAGCCGGGCCAGACGGCGGCTGCGCCGCCGACGGACGCCGGGGCCCCGGTGACGCCGGCCGCGCCGGCGCCGGCCCCTGTCGCCCCGGCCCAGCCGGCCCCCGCTGCCCAGGCCCCCGCGGCTCCGGCCGCTCCGGCCCCTGCCGCCGCGGCTCCGGCCGCCGCGCCCGCGAAGCCCGCCCCCGTGGCGAAGCCCGCGGTCGCCAAGCCGGCCGCGGCCGCGAAGCCGGCCACCGAGCCGGCCGCCGGCCCGGAGTTCGTCACCCTGCGCGGTCCGTCCGCCGCGGTCGCCAAGAACATGAACCTCTCCCTGGAGCTGCCGACGGCCACGTCCGTCCGCGCGGTCCCGGTGAAGCTGCTGTTCGACAACCGCATCGTCATCAACAACCACCTGCAGCGTGCCCGCGGTGGCAAGGTCTCCTTCACGCACCTCATCGGCTTCGCCATGGTGCAGGCGCTGAAGCTGATGCCGTCGATGAACTACTCCTTCACGGAGAAGGACGGCAAGCCCACCCTCGTCAAGCCCGAGCACGTCAACCTCGGTCTGGCGATCGACCTGGTCAAGCCCAACGGCGACCGCCAGCTCGTGGTCGCGGCCATCAAGAAGGCCGAGACGCTCAACTTCTTCGAGTTCTGGCAGGCGTACGAGGACATCGTCCGCCGCGCCCGGGTCGGCAAGCTGACGATGGACGACTTCACCGGAGTCACCGCGTCGCTCACCAACCCCGGCGGCATCGGCACCGTGCACTCCGTGCCGCGCCTGATGCCCGGCCAGGGCCTGATCATCGGCGTGGGCGCCATGGACTACCCGGCCGAGTTCCAGGGCACCTCGCAGGACGCCCTGAACAAGCTGGGCATCTCCAAGGTCATGACCCTGACCTCGACGTACGACCACCGCGTGATCCAGGGCGCCGCCTCCGGCGAGTTCCTGCGGGTCATGAACCAGCTGCTGCTGGGCGAGAACGGCTTCTACGACGAGATCTTCGAGGCGCTGCGCATCCCCTACGAGCCGGTCCGCTGGCTCAAGGACATCGACGCCTCGCACGACGACGACGTCACGAAGGCCGCCCGCGTCTTCGAGCTGATCCACTCCTACCGGGTCCGCGGCCACGTCATGGCCGACACCGACCCGCTGGAGTACAAGCAGCGCAAGCACCCCGACCTCGACATCACCGAGCACGGCCTCACCCTGTGGGACCTTGAGCGCGAGTTCGCGGTCGGCGGCTTCGCCAGCAAGTCGATGATGAAGCTGCGCGACATCCTGGGCGTGCTCCGCGACTCGTACTGCCGCACCACCGGCATCGAGTTCATGCACATCCAGGACCCCAAGCAGCGCAAGTGGATCCAGGACCGCGTCGAGCGCCCGCACTCCAAGCCGGAGCGCGAGGAGCAGCTGCGCATCCTGCGCCGCCTGAACGCCGCCGAGGCGTTCGAGACGTTCCTGCAGACGAAGTACGTCGGCCAGAAGCGGTTCTCCCTGGAGGGTGGCGAGTCCGTCATCCCGCTGCTGGACGCCGTTCTGGACGCGGCCGCCGAGGCCCGCCTGGACGAGGCCGTCATCGGCATGGCCCACCGTGGCCGCCTCAACGTCCTCGCCAACATCGTCGGCAAGTCCTACGCGCAGATCTTCCGCGAGTTCGAGGGCAACCTCGACCCGAAGTCGATGCACGGCTCCGGCGACGTGAAGTACCACCTGGGTGCCGAGGGCGTCTTCACCGGCCTGGACGGCGAGCAGATCAACGTCTCGCTGGCCGCCAACCCCTCCCACCTGGAGACGGTCGACCCGGTCGTCGAGGGCATCGCCCGCGCCAAGCAGGACATCATCGGCAAGGCCGGCACGGACTTCACCGTCCTGCCGATCCAGCTGCACGGCGACGCGGCCTTCGCGGGCCAGGGCGTCGTGGCCGAGACCCTGAACATGTCGCAGCTGCGCGGCTACCGCACCGGCGGCACCGTGCACATCGTCATCAACAACCAGGTCGGCTTCACCGCGCCGCCGGAGTCCTCGCGCTCGTCGATGTACTGCACCGACGTCGCCCGGATGATCGAGGCGCCGATCTTCCATGTGAACGGTGACGACCCGGAGGCCGTGGTCCGCGTCGCGCGGCTCGCCTTCGAGTTCCGCCAGGCGTTCAACAAGGACGTCGTCATCGACCTGATCTGCTACCGCCGCCGCGGCCACAACGAGTCCGACAACCCGGGCTTCACCCAGCCGCTGATGTACGACCTGATCGACAAGAAGCGCTCGGTGCGCAAGCTGTACACCGAGTCCCTCATCGGTCGTGGCGACATCACCCTCGAAGAGGCCGAGCAGGCGCTGCAGGACTACCAGGGCCAGCTCGAGAAGGTCTTCATCGAGGTCCGCGAGGCCGACACGGCTCCGGCCCCGGCCGCCGCCCCGGCCCCGCTGGACGGCTTCCCGGTCGCGGTGGACACCGCGATCTCCCAGGAGGTCGTCAAGCGGATCTCCGAGTCCCAGGTCAACCTGCCGGAGGGCGTCACCGTCCACCCGCGTCTGCTGCCGCAGCTCCAGCGCCGCGCCTCCAGCGTCGAGGACGGCACGATCGACTGGGGCACGGGCGAGACCCTCGCCTTCGGCTCGCTGCTGATGGAGGGCACCCCGGTCCGGCTCGCCGGCCAGGACTCCCGCCGCGGCACCTTCGGCCAGCGCCACGCGGTGCTCGTCGACCGCGAGACCGGCGAGGACTTCACCCCGCTGCTCTACCTCTCCGAGGACCAGGCCCGCTTCAACGTCTACGACTCGCTGCTCAGCGAGTACGCGGCGATGGGCTTCGAGTACGGCTACTCGCTCGCCCGCCCCGAGGCGCTGGTGATGTGGGAGGCCCAGTTCGGTGACTTCGTCAACGGCGCCCAGAGCATCGTCGACGAGTTCATCTCCTCCTCCGAGCAGAAGTGGGGCCAGACCTCCGGCGTCACCCTGCTGCTGCCGCACGGCTACGAGGGCCAGGGCCCGGACCACTCCTCGGCCCGCGTCGAGCGCTTCCTCCAGCTGTGCGCGCAGAACAACATGACGGTCGCCATGCCGACGCTGCCGTCGAACTACTTCCACCTGCTGCGCTGGCAGGTCCACAACCCGCACCACAAGCCGCTGATCGTCTTCACCCCGAAGTCGATGCTGCGTCTGAAGGCCGCGGCGTCGAAGGTGGAGGAGTTCACCACCGGCGGCTTCCGCCCGGTGATCGGTGACGACCAGGTCAAGGCCGAGGACGTCCGCAAGGTCGTCTTCTGCGCCGGCAAGGTCTACTACGACCTCATCGCCGAGCGCGACAAGCGCGGCGCGACCGACACGGCCATCATCCGCCTCGAGCGCCTCTACCCGCTGCCGGGTGCGGAGCTCCAGGCCGAGATCGCCAAGTTCCCCAACGCCGAGAAGTACATCTGGGCGCAGGAGGAGCCGGCGAACCAGGGTGCGTGGCCGTTCATCGCGCTCAACCTGATCGACCACCTGGACCTGGCGGTCGGCGCCGACGTCCCGGCCCGTGAGCGACTGCGCCGGATCTCCCGGCCGCACTCCTCCTCCCCGGCCGTCGGCTCCGCCAAGCGCCACCAGGCCGAGCAGCAGGCCCTGGTCGCCGAGGTCTACGACGCCTGACCTCGGATGATCCGGTAGCACGACATCACCGGCCCCCACCGCTTCGGCGGTGGGGGCCGGTGGCGTTCCGGGTCACGGGCGTGACGGGGTGACCGTGCGTATCGTTGTACCGCGCGGCTGCACGCGACATGCGGCAGCGGGGAGGAGCGCACGGTGACCATCGAGCTGACCGACAGGATCGAGCTGACCGAGATGGCCGAGAGCGACGAGCTCAGCCTGGACATGCTGTTCGACTGGCTGGAGCGGATGCCCGTCCCCGAGGGCTACAAGGTGGAGATCGTCGAGGGGGCCATCTACATGTCGCCACAACGGGACAATCACTGGGACATCATCCTGAACATCGTTGAGCAACTGCGGACGAAGTATCCGCGTACGCGCGTGAAGAGCGATGTCCGTATCGACTTTCCCGGCCACCTGAACGGATTCGCGTCCGACGTGGCGCTGCTCAAGGAGAGCGCGTCCAAGGATGCCAAGGGGCGCTGGCAGTACCAGGACGTCGAGTTCATCGCCGAGGTGATCTCCAAGGACACCGCGAAGAACGACTACGGGCCGAAGAAGGACGCCTACGCGGCGGCGGGCGTCGCCGTCTACCTCATCGTGGATCCGTACGAGGGCACGTGCCACCTGTACACGGACCCCAAGGACGGCTCGTACAGGCTGTCCCCGGCCATCAAGTTCGGCGACCCGATCGACCTCACCGACACGCTCGTGGGCCTGACGGTCACCACGGACGAGTTCTCGCGGGAGTGAGACCCCGGCGCGGCACGGCACCCGGCCGGAAGCCGCCCTTGCAGTTCCCTCGCACACATTGAACCGCCTCCGTCACCCCGGTTGCATGTTCCCCTGTCATGGTTCGTTCCGGCGTCGGCCGGTACGTACGGAGGGGGCAACTTGCGGAGAAACAGAGCACGTTCGAGAAGACGGACAGGGGCGGCAGCGCTGGTCGGCGCTGCCGCCCTTGTCGTGACCGTCGTGCCCGGCCAGGCCCTCGCGGCCTCGCCGTCGCCCGGTCCGGCCGAGGTGGTGCCGGGGACGGGCACCGCCACGCCGGCGCTGGTGGACGGGATCCGGGAAGGGGTGACGGCCGCCGGCAGCGCGGCCGACGCGGCGCGCGGGCACCTCGCCGACAAGCGGGACCGTTACCGCATCGCCGATCCGGGCCGCGACCTGAAGCCGTTACGGACCACGAGCGCCGGCTCCTCCGAGACGGTGCGTCTGCAGCAGAAGCACCGGGGGATCGACGTCCTGGGCGGGCAGTACGTGGTCCGGATGGAGAAGAAGGACGGCAAGCGCGTCGTCACCGGCACCTCCGGCAAGTACTTCACCGCCCTCAAGGCCGACACCAAGGCCGACGTGAGCGAGGAGACCGCCGTCGAGCGGGCGGTCGACGCGACGCTCGCCCAGCTGAGCCGGGACGGCGGCTTCGGCGCGGACGGCGGCGAAGGCGGCGAGGGCGACGAGGGGGCGCCGTCGCTGACCGGCACCGCGCGCGGGCTCGTCATCGTGCCCAAGGGCGCGGGCGTGCTGGCCCACCACGTCACGGTGCGCGGCACGGACCGGGCCGGCGGGCAGCCGGTGCTGCGCGAGGTGTACGTCGACGCCAAGGCCGGCTACCCGGTGCTGCAGTACAGCGGCATCAAGACATTCGGAGCCCCGGCCGCCGCGAGCGGTGGCGCGGTGCGGGCCCCGCGCGCCAAGGCGGCCGCCGATGCCCCGGGGGTCAGGGGCTCGGGGGTCACGTACGACGGCACCACGGTCGAGCTGCAGCTCACGCAGGACGACGGGAGCAAGGAGTACCTCATGCGGGACCACTCCCGCATGCGCGACAGCAGCAAGAACGTCCTGTCGACCTGGGACGCGCGCGGCAAGGACGTGAGCGAGACGTCCGGCCGCTGGCCCGATGGCATCAAGGAGTTCGGCTCGAAGAGCCCGCAGTTCGCCCAGGAGTTCACCGAGGCGGGCGCGGTCGACGCGCACTGGGCGGCTGGCAAGGTCTACGACTACTACAAGCAGGCGCACGGCCGTGACAGCCTCGACGGCCGGGGCATGACCATCAACTCCCTCGTCGGCGTCACCTACTACGGCATGCCGTACGTCAACGCCTTCTGGGACGGGACCAAGATGGTCTACGGATCGGGCGACAAGGAGTACCGCACCCTCTCCGCCGGCCTCGACGTGGTCGGTCACGAGATGACGCACGGCGTCGTGGAGAACACCGCGAACCTCGTCTACGCCGGCCAGTCCGGCGCCCTGAACGAGGCGGTCGCCGACTACTTCGGCAACGCCATCAAGACGGACGCGTACGGCACCTCCATGGACAGCCCCGACTCCGGGCTGCTCGGCGAGCGGCTGTGCCGTACCAAGTCCCCGCGCGAATGCGCCATCCGCGACCTCAACGACGGCCGGACGACCTCCAAGTCCTTCCTCGGCGTGAGCTTCGCGACCGACAACGGCGGAGTGCACCTCAACTCCACGATCTTCTCGGGCGCGCTGTGGGACATCCGCAAGGACGTCGACCGGGCGCTGGCCGACCGGATCGTCTACAAGGCGCTCACCGAGTACATGACGCCGCTCGACGGCTTCACCGAGGGCCGCAACGCCGTCATCGCCGCCGCCAAGGCCCTCAAGGTCCCGGCCAAGGACCGGAACGCGGTCACCCGCGCGTTCAACGCCCACGGCATCGTCCCCAACTGGGAGCAGGCCATGGGCGTGGACTCCGACCAGCTGCTGGGCCGGCTCAACACCTCCAACTCGGCGCCCGGCGCCGGCGGCGGCTGGTGGGTGGCGTCCAAGTCCGACGACAGCGGCGGCGAGGCGTACTCCGTGTGGGCCGGCAAGGTGGCCGGCGGCGGCGCCCAGAAGCTGATCAGCCCCAACGACGGCCGCTACCACGTCAACCCGGCCACCGACGGCAAGACGGTGGTGTGGGAGGCCTACGGGCCGGGGAACGTGGAGCTGTTGTCGCGGCCGCTGGCGGGCGGCCCGGTCAAGAAGCTGTGGTCCAACCGGCGGGGGATGCGCGGGCTGAAGGTCGAGGGCAAGGTCGTGGTGTGGGCGGAGTCCCCGCGCGCGTCCGTCGGCCTGCAGGTGATGTACCTGCGCCCCGGTGACGCGGAGCCGACCCCGGTGGGCCACCGCAGCACCCGGGACGCGACGTCGCTGCAGTCGATCAGCGGCGGGCGGATCGCCTACGCCCAGCGCACGTACCAGGTGCGCCCCACCAGGGGATACACGTACTCCGTCGAGGTCCTCGACACCGCCACCGGGAAGACCACGGTCATCCAGGCCCCCGGCAGGCACTCCGTGGGGCAGACCGGCATCACCGGCAAGCACGTCTTCTGGCTGGTCGACGAGGTCGACGACCAGGGCCAGCGGGGCGTCCGGCGGGCGAACCTCGACGGTACGGGCACGGTGGACGTCAGCAAGGAGCAGGGCGCCGACGCCCTCCACGCCGTCACCCTGACCGCCTCGGACGAGGCGGTGACAGTCACCGCGGCCACCCCGGACACGCAGTACCGCAACGAGACGCTCTCCAAGCTGTGGCAGTTCTCGGCGGACGGCACGCGCTCGGGCCGCGTCTCCTGCAACCGCGGCGAGCAGAGCGGCGCGGCGGCGGCGGGCGGCAGGCAGGTGGTGTGGATCGACGGCACCACCGGCTACACCGACCTGGTGACCCGCGGCCGCCCGGCGGGCAACTGCGGCTGAATTCGTACCGACCGGCGTGGCGGGGCGCCGCCACGCCGGTCGGCCGAAACTCGCCCCTCGGCTCTGACGACCCATTGATCTCATTGCGCCACACCGATTGCATGTCCCCCGACCACAGATGTTCCGGCGTTCCGGCACGTACGGAGGGGGAATCCTTGCGTAAGCCCAGAGCACGTTCAGGAAGACCGACGAAAAGCGGAATAGCGGGGGCGGCAGCGCTGTTGGGCGCTGCCGCCCTCGTCGTCTCGGCGGTGCCCGGCCAGGCCCTCGCGGCCCCGGCCGGCCAGGACCCCGCCGAGGTGATCCCGGGGACGGGCACCTCCACCCCGTCCCTGGTGGACGGCATCCGGGAGGGTGTGAAGTCCACCGGCAGCGCGGCCGACGCGGCGCGCGGGCACCTCGCCGACAAGAAGAGCCGCTACCGCATCGCCGACCCGGGCCGCGACCTCAAGCCCGTCCAGACGCTCACGACCGGGGCGTCCGAGACGGTCAGGCTGCAGCAGAAGCACCGGGGGATCGACGTCCTCGGCGGGCAGTACGTCGTGCGGATGGAGAAGAAGGACGGCAAGCGCGTCGTCACCGGCACCTCCGGCAAGTACTTCACCGCCCTCAAGGCCGACACCAAGGCCGAGGTCGGCGAGGAGCTGGCCGTCCAGCGGGCCGTGAACGCGACGCTCGCCCGGATCGGCGGGAAGAAGCTGGACAAGAGCGCCGTCGCCGCACAGCGCGGCCTCAAGGCGGCGCCGCGCCTGACCGGCACGGCACGCGGCCTGGTCGTGCTGCCCAAGGGCGCCGGCGTGCTGGCCCACCACGTGACCGTACGCGGCACCGACCCGGCCTCGGGCGAGCCGGTGCTGCGCGAGGTCTACATCGACGCCAAGGCCGGCTACCCGGTGCTGCAGTACAGCGCCATCAAGACCTTCGGCGCGTCGACGGCGGCCCCCGCGGCGGGCGCGAGCGAGGGCAAGGCCGGTGCGGGCAAGGCCCCCGAGGAGGCCGGGCGGCACCCGGGCGTCGCGGGTTCCGGCGTCAAGCTCGACGGCAGCACCGTCGAGCTGGGCCTGTACTTCGACACCGCGCGCGGCGAGTACCTCATGCGCGACCACGCGCGCATGTGGGACTCCAGCAAGAACCTGATCGCCACCTGGGACGCGCACGAGAAGGACGCCAACGAGGCGTCCGGCCGCTGGCCCGAGGGCATCAAGGAGTTCGGCTCCAAGAGCCCGCAGTTCCCCAAGGAGGCCACCGAGGCGGGCGCGGTGGACGCGCACTGGGCGGCCGGCAAGGTCTACGACTATTACAAGAAGGTCCACGGCCGTGACAGCCTCGACGGCCGGGGCATGACGATCAACTCCCTCGTCGGCGTCACCTACTTCGGCATGCCGTACGTCAACGCCTTCTGGGACGGCACCAAGATGGTGTACGGCTCGGGCGACAAGGAGTACAAGACGCTCTCGGCCGACCTCGACGTCGTCGGCCACGAGATGACGCACGGCGTGGTGGAGAACACCGCGGGCCTGGTCTACGCCGGCCAGTCCGGCGCGCTCAACGAGGCGATCGCCGACTACTTCGGCAACGCCATCGCCGTGGACGCGGCCGGCATGGCCATGGACCACCCCGACGCGGGCCTGCTCGGCGGCGACCTGTGCCGCACCAAGTCCCCGCGCCAGTGCGCCATCCGCGACCTCAACGACGGCGCGACGACGTCCAAGAACTTCCTGGGCGTGAGCTTCGCCAACGACAACGGTGGCGTCCACCTCAACTCCACGATCTTCTCGGGCGCCCTGTGGGACATCCGCGAGGACCTGGGCCGCACCCTCGCCGACAAGATCGCCTACAAGGCGCTGTCGGAGTACATGACGCCGCTCGACGGCTTCACCGAGGGCCGCAACGCCGTTCTTGCCGCCGCCAAGGCCCTCAAGGTCTCCGCGAAGGACATGAACGTCGTCAAGCGGTCGTTCAACGCCCACGGCATCGTCCCGAACTGGGAGGAGGCCCTCGGCGTCGACACCGACCGTCTCTTCGGCCGGCTCAACACCGCCGACACGACGGTCGGCGCGGGCGGCGGCTGGTGGTCCGCGTCGAAGTCCAACGACGACGGCACCGAGGCCTACTCGGTCTGGGCCGGGCGTACGGACGGCAAGGGCTCGCCGAAGCTGATGAGCCCCAACGACGGCCGCTTCCACGTGAACCCGGCGACCGACGGCAAGAGCGTGGTGTGGGAGGCGTACGGGCCGGCGGGCGTGGAGGTCCTGTCCCGGCCGCTCGCGGGCGGTCCCGTCAAGAAGCTGTACGCCACCACCGACCTGGTGCGCGGCGTGCGGGTCGAGGGCGCGGTGGTGACCTTCGAGACGATGGACAGCTTCGGCGCCCGGCACGCGGGGTACCTGCGCACGGGTGACAAGGAGCCCACCTGGGTGGACGGGCGCAGGGCCGACGTGGGTTCGGCCGTGCCGTCCATCGGCGGCGGGCGCATCGCCTACGCCAAGGCGTACCCGGAGGGCGACTCGTACCGGATGGGCGTCGAGGTGCTGGACCTGACGAGCGGCGGGCGTACGCTCATGCCGCAGCTGGGCACCCCGGAGACCATCGGCCAGACGGCCGTCACCGGCAAGCACGTCTACTGGCTGGCCGACGAGGTCGTCGACCAGGGCCAGACGGCGGTCCGGCGGGCGAACCTCGACGGTACGGGCGTGGTGGACCTCAGCAAGGAGAAGGGGGACGACGCGCTGTACGCGTCCGACCTCACCGCCTCCGAGGCCGCGGTGACCGTGACGGCCCAGCTGCCGGACGTCCGCTACCGCAACGAGTCGATGGCCAAGCTGTGGCAGTTCGGCGTGGACGGCGGGGCCCGGGCGCGGGTCTCCTGCAACCGCGGCGAGCAGGTCGCCGCCGCGGCGGCGGGCGGCAAGCAGGTGGTGTGGCTGGACGGCACCACCGGCTACACCGACCTGGTCACCCGCACCCGCCCGGCGGGCAACTGCGGCTAGCCCCCGCGACTGGGAGTACCGCTGAACACGACCGGGCCCCCGGCGCCGATGGCGCCGGGGGCCCGGCTCGTATTCGCCTCCTCGCCGTGCCGGCGCGCGGGCGGCAGCCTTACGCGCGGACCTCAGCCGTAGGCGAGCGTCTTCAGGCGGCTGAGCGTGCCGTTGAAGCGGTTGTGGTCGCCGACGGTCGGCCCGGAGTCGGTGTACTGCCAGAAGGTGTAGAAGCCCCAGCCGGCCGGGAGCTCGCCGGAGGCGGAGCCGTAGCGCGGCATCCACAGCGGGTTCCAGCCGCCGAATCCGTTGTGGTTGCCGGTGCACTTCTTCCACCAGGTGGTGGAGGTGTACAGCACCGCGTCGCGTCCGGTGCGCTCGCGGTAGGTGTCGAAGAAGTCCTCGATCCAGTCGATCATGCGGCCGGTGGACATGCCGTAGCACTGACTGCCGTAGGGGTTGTACTCCATGTCGAGCACCCCCGGCAGCGTCCTGCCGTCACTCGACCAGCCGCCGCCGTGGTCGGTGAAGTAGTCGGCCTGCGCGGCGCCGCTGGAGGTGTCCGGGAGCGCGAAGTGGTACGCGCCGCGGATCATGCCCTCCCGGTACGCGCCCTTGTACTGCTGCGAGAAGTAGGGGTTGGTGTAGCTGGTGCCCTCGCTGGCCTTGACGTAGGCGAACCGGGCCCCGCTGTTCCAGAGCTTCGACCAGGAGACGTTGGCGTTGTGGCTGCTGACGTCGACGCCCTCGACATGGGCGAGCGCGGAGTTGTCGGGGAGTGCGGGCGCGCTCTCGTGGTCGCGGAGGGTGGAGCCCATCCAGTCCCGGTCGGGGTGGGCGGGGCGTCCTTCGCTGGACGCCGCCGTGGCGGACGGGAGGGTGACGACCAGGGCGAGCGCGGCCAGCAGGGAGACGAGGTGGGCCGCCATGGTGGTGGGGGGTGTCCGGCGGCCCGGACCGCGGCGGTACACGGGCATGAGCTGCCTCCGAGACCAGGGTGGGGGGAGTGGGCGATACTGACACAGCCGCGGTGACGTGCCGCGGCCGCGGACATCTTTCGGTGGCCGGTAACGCAGGAGAGGGCCTCACGTGCACGAGAGCAGGACGCCGTCCGGCGAGGGGGGCTGCCCGGGCCAGGGCGACGGCACGGGAGTGGACCGGGCCTTCCTCGCCCTGGAGCGGGAGCTGTCGGTCTTCCTCCGCCGCGCCCGGGCCTCCTCCGGCGAGCTGGCCCGCCAGGTCCACCCGGACCTCGAGCCGGCGGCGTACGGCCTGCTCGTCCGGCTGGAGGAGACCGGCCAGCAGCGGGCCACCGACCTCGCCGCGTACTTCGGCGTCGGCAAGGCCACGATGAGCCGTCAGCTGCGCGCCCTGTACGACCTCGGGCTGGTCGACCGCGAGCCGGATCCGGCCGACGGCCGGGCCTCCCTCGTCCAGATCACCGACGAGGGCCGGGCCCGCTTCACCCGGGTGCGTGACGCCCGGCGCACGCTGTACATGAGCAAGCTCGCCGACTGGGACCGCACCGAGATCGCCGAGCTGGCCCGGCTGCTCCACCAGCTGAACGAGCGGGCGGAGGCGTAGCCGCGGCGCGGTGACGGGTCCGGCATTCGGACAAAGAGCGCATCTCATTACAATTCAGCGTAGAGGGCTGCCGCATCGTCATGGGGCTTGCCGCGCCGGAAGGACCGCCCGTCCGGGTCGGCGAGCTCCGCCTCGCGCACCCGCTCGATGAGCGCCTCGGGCCCCTCCTTCGCCAGGACCGAGAAGCACTCCGGCCAGCCGCCCGCCCGGAACACCTCCACCCAGCGGGCGGCGCCGTCGCTGAGCGCGCCCAGTGCCCGTACGTCCGTACGAGGCGTGGTGCCGGTGACCGCCCGGCCGGCCACGGCCGGGTCCGCGGCCGCCGTGAAGAAGCCCCCCTCCGCGTTGCGCAGACGGTCCGTCACCGGGCCCACGGCCGCCAGGCGCGCGATCCGGTCGTCGAGCACGGCCCGCACCGTGCCGTCCAGCGCCTCGATCAGCAGCACGGAGTCCGACAGCACCAGGTGCTCCACCGTCGTCGCGTCCCAGCGCGCCAGGACGACCGTGGCCTGCGGGGTGCGCCGGTGGGAGAGGTCGCAGCCGTCCCGATGGGCGTCGGCGGTACGGGAGATGGCGGCCGACAGGCAGTCCGACAGGGTCATGTCGGGCCGTGAGGCGGCCAGTTCGAGCAGCGCGCCGCCGAGTCGCGCCGTGAACCACGGAACGCCGTGCGCGCACCCCGTCCCGCCGTCCGGCGGCGGCGTCACCCCGTCGAGCAGCACGAGCGCCCCGCCGTGGCCCGAGGCGGGCAGGGCGGCCGACACGAAATCCTCGTTCGGGCGAAGCGAATCCCCGGGCTGAGTGGCCAGTTCGATGCGCATGCGACCAGTGTGCAGGATGCCCGAATTTCCCCACCCGTTGACGCGCATCCTTCCGGCGCGCCGGGCTGTTTACCTGAGTGGGCACTTGCCGGGGGGATGCGGTCGGTGCCACCAGCCAGGGGCCACCAGAGGTGGGACACGGACGACAGCAGATTGCGAGCACCGGTGCGGAAGAAGCGACTTCGCGGCGGCCAGCGCGAACAGCAGACATCGGGGGTGCCGGAGCGCACCGCCCGCGTACGCAACCGACTCATCGCCTCCGTCGCCGTCGTCTCCCTGACGGCCCTGGGCGCGGGCGCGTTCGGCATCGCCGACGCCATACGCGACCTCGGCGACTCCCGCCGCCTGGCCGCCCTCGCCACGACCGGCAGCGGTGCCGTCGCGCTCGCCCACTCCCTGGCCGACGAGCGCGACGCCATGACCGAGCACGCGGCCGCCGGGCGCGGCGGCGCGCCCGAGCCCGTCGGCGCCGCCGAGGACCGGCGCGCCCGCGTCGACCGCCAGGTCGAGGAGTTCCGGACCACCGCGCCCCTGTCCCTGCAGCGCCGGCTGGACACCCTGCCCGAGGTACGCCGCCGCGCCCTGACCGGCTCCGCCGACGCCCGCTCGGTCTTCACCGCCTACACCGCCGTGATCCAGGCCCTGCACGGCAGCGCCGCCGCCCTCGCCCACCGGCTGCCCTCGCGCGCCCGGTCCGACGATGCGACGGCCCTGCCCGCGCTCGGCCGCGCCGTCGAGGAGGCCTCCGCCGGCCGCGGCCTGCTCCTGGCCGCGCTCGCCGCCCGCGGCACCCAGCCGCAACTGACCGCCCTCGCCCAGGGAGCCGCCCTGCGGGAGCGGGCCGCCCTCGACGAGTTCCGCCTGCTCGCCCCCGCCGCGCTGCGCGCCGAGTACGCCCGTACGCTCGCCGGAGCGCAGGTCGCCGACGCCCGGGCCCGGCTGGACCGGCTCGTCGCGAGGCCGCAGATCGCCGCCGCCGAGATCGAGCACCCCGGCCCCGTACGGGCCGGGCTCACCGCCCGCCTCGACCGCCTGCGCGGCCTCGAATCCGGCCTCGCCACGGAGCAGATGGCCCGCCTGGCCGGCCTGCGCGACCACGACGCGACGGCCCTGGAGGTGCGCGGCACCCTCGCCGCGCTCTGCTTCCTGCTCGTGCTCGGCACCTGCGTCCAGTCCGCCCGCTCCATCACCCGCCCGCTCGCCGCCCTGCGGACCGGCGCCCGGCGGGTGTGCGCCGACCCGGTCACCAAGGAACCGGTCTCCTTCCAGGGCCGCGACGACGAATTCGCCGAGATCGCCCGCTCCGTCAACGTCCTGCACGGCACGGTCGTGCGCATGCGCGAGCGCATCGCGCTCCTCGAGGGCGAGCGCAACCGCCTGGACGTGGCCCGGCAGGACCTCGCCGACGAACGCGACGCGCTGCGCGGCCGGTTCCAGGAACTCGACGAGCGGATGGCCGGACTGTCCGGCCGGGTGCACTCCACCTTCGTCAGCCTCTCGCGGCGCACGCTGGGCCTCGTCGAGCGGCAGCTGACCGTCATCGAGTCCATGGAGGCCCACGAGACGGATCCCGACCGCCTGGAGATCCTCTTCAAGCTCGACCACCTCGCCACCCGGATGCGCCGCTACAACGAGAACCTGCTCGTCCTCGCCGGCGCCGAGCAGCACTGCGGGCACGCCGGGCCCGTCCCGCTGCTGGACGTCCTGAGGGCCGGCGTCAGCGAGATCGAGCGCTACGAACGCGTCCGCATCCACTCCCTCCCGGCCCGGGCGCAGCTCGCCGGCTTCGCCGCCGACGACATCAGCCACCTGGTGGCCGAGCTGCTGGAGAACGCCACCGCCTTCTCGCCCCCCGACGTGCAGGTACAGGTCTGCGGCTGGCTGCTGGAGAACGGCGAGGTCATGCTCTCCGTCCAGGACGAGGGCATCGGCATGGCCCCCGAACGGCTGGGCGAGCTCAACGCCCTGCTGGCGGAGGCCGACCCCGACCTCGGGCGGTCCGGTCGCGGCGGGACGGAGGAGCCCGTCATGGGGCTCGGCCTGTACGTGGTCGCGCGGCTCGCCGCCCGGCACGGCGTCCGGGTGCAGCTGCGCGAGCAGCGGCCGGGCGGCATCACCGCCGTCGTCGTCCTGCCCGGCCACCTGCTGCCCGCCGAGCCGCCGTCCGTCACCGACCCGGCCACCGCGCCGCCGGTCCCGGGCAGCGCGCGGGCCGTGCCGCACGCCGACCTGCCGGGCGCGGTCGCCGAGGCCAACTCCCATACGCTCCCCGGCCGTCCGCAGCACAGCGGCCTGCCGGGCCAGCGGCGCTCCGGGCCCTGGGTCGAGCAGGACGAACAGACCATCCAGCTCACCACCGTCCGGTCGATCCCCGGCCCGGCCTGGCAGATGCCCGGCCCGGCGGCCGGACAGCCCCCCACCGCGGACGACGGCCCGGCCCCGGGCCGCCACGCCCGCGCGGCGTCGGTGCCGCCCCAGGCGGCATCCCGCCCGACATCCCGGCCGACATCCCGGCCGCACGCGTCGTACGAGGCGTATGGGGAGTACGGGGTCTACGCCCCGGGGCCTGTGGAGGCCGGGGGAGCGGGAGGGGCGGGAGGCGCTGGAAGGGCTGGAAGGGCTGGAGAGGGCAGGGGGGCGCACGGGCAGGGCGCGCACCCGGTCTCGCACCCCACCTCGCACCCGGCCGCGTACGACCGTACGCCCCGGCCGTCCCCGTACGCCCAGGCGTCACAGGCGTCGACGCACACCTCGCATGCGCTGTCCGGGCAGGCGCCGGGCTCCCACGCCCAGACGCCCTACGCGCAGCCGTCGTACGCCCAGGCCCCGCGCCCCGAGCCGCTGCGCCCCCGGCCCCGCTCCGAGCCCGCCCCGGACGGCCCCGGCGATCCGGGGCCCGGGCGGCCCGCGGGACCGGCGCTGCCCAAGCGGACGCCCAGGGTCGTGGCCCGCAAGCCCGTGCCGCTGAGCGTGCGGCCGGGCGTGGACGCCGACGCGCTGCGGCGCAAACTCGCCGGCTTCCAGCAGGGCGCGCGGGACGGACGCCGGGACGCCGAGGCGGAGTTGGCGGAACGTGATCGTGGTACTGATCGAAACCGAGCGGGGGCGCCGGACGAGGGCGGCACTGTCGAGGAGGCACGCGGTTGACTGCATATTCCCAGGGGGCGACGCCAGTAACCCCCACGCGCACCACTGGCGTCACTGTCTTCGGGTTGAGCGACGAGGCGCGCAACCTGCGCTGGCTGCTGGCGGACCTGGTCGAGGAGGTGCCGGGCGTGCTGTCCGTCGCCGTGGTCTCCTCCGACGGCCTGCTGCTGCTCTCCTCCACCGCCGAACACCCGGCGTCGCCACCGCCCCCCGGGGCCCCGGCCGGAAGAGGCGCTTCCGGCCCGCGCGGCTCGTCCGCCGACCTCGCCACCATCGTCGCCGGCCTGGGCAGCCTGACCACGGGCGCGGCGGCCCTGATGGACGGCGGAGCCGTCAAGCAGACCATGGTCGCGATGGACGGCGGCGGACTGTTCGTCATGACCATCAGCGACGGCTCCCTGCTCGGCGTCCGCACCGCGCCCGACTGCGACATGGGCGTCGTCGCCTACCACATGGCGCTCTTCGTGGGCCGGGCCGGACATGTCCTGACCCCCGAACTCCGGCGGGAGCTGCGGCAGTCGGTGGAGGCCGTCGGATGACCACGGCCGCACCCGCCCCGCCCGCCACCGTGCGCGTCCCCGCGCAGGCCAGGGCCGCCGCCCCACGGCGGGGCGGCGGCCCGGCGGTCCGCCGGAGCGCGCGCGTCCGCCCGTACTCGCTCACCGGCGGCCGGACCCGCTTCGGCCACGTCCTGCTCGTCGAGACCTTCGTGGGCGCCCCGGCCGCGCCCCGGGCTGCCGGGCCCGTGTCGGACGTGCCCGCGCCCGGGCCCGGCGGGCTGGCCTCCCGGGTCCTGCCCGAGGCCCGCGCCATCCTCGGGCTGTGCCGCCGGCTGCGCTCGGTCGCCGAGGTCGCCGCGCTGCTGAAGATGCCGCTGGGCGTCGTACGGGTGCTCATCGCCGACCTGGCCGACCAGGGAAGGATCCGCGTCTACGGCTCCGGCCACACCCCCGGCCGACCGGACCGCGCGCTGCTGGAAAGGGTGCTCAGTGGACTACGCAGACTCTGACCCGTCCCCCGACGCGCCGACGGGGGAGGAGGGGGCCGCGAGCTGGCAGACGGACCTCTCCCGCGCCCCCGCCGCCACGAAGATCGTCATCGCGGGCGGCTTCGGCGTCGGCAAGACCACGTTCGTCGGCTCGGTCTCCGAGATCACCCCGCTGCGGACCGAGGCCGTCATGACCTCCGCCGGCGCGGGCGTCGACGACCCGGCCGCCGTCCCGGGCAAGGCCACGACCACGGTCGCCATGGACTTCGGACGGATCACCCTCGACGCCGACCTGGTGCTCTACCTCTTCGGCACGCCCGGCCAGAAACGGTTCTGGTTCATGTGGGACGACCTGGTGCGCGGGGCCATCGGCGCGGTCGTGATGGTCGACACCCGCCGCCTGGCCGACTGCTTCCCCGCCCTCGACTACTTCGAGAGCGGAGGCCTGCCGTACGTCGTCGCCGTCAACCACTTCGAGGGCACCCCCCGTCACGAGGCGGGGGCGGTGCGCGAGGCGCTGGCGCTGGCCCCGGACGTACCCGTCCTGATCATGGACGCCCGGCGTCGGGTCGGCGTCGTCGAGACGCTGCTGACCCTCGTCGGCCGGGCCCTCGACGCCTCACCGGCCGTTCCGGGCGCCATGGGCGTTCCGGCCGCACGGGGCGCCGCCCGCGGCGTCAACCCGGCGTAACCCCGGCTCAGTCACCCGATCGGAGGCGAACACACCGTGCGACGGATCCTCATCGTCGGAGCCGGCCAGTCCGGACTCCAGCTGGCCCTCGGCCTCCAGGCCAAGGGCTACGACGTCACCGTGATGGCGAACCGCACGCCGGAGGAGATCCGCACCGGGCGTGTGATGTCCACCCAGATCATGTTCCGCACGGCGCTGCGCTACGAGCGCGAGCTCGGCCTCAACTTCTGGGAGGCCCTCGCCCCGCGCGTCGAGGGCCTCGGGCTGTCCGTCGCCGGAACCCTGCCCGGCGTCCCCGGCGTGCAGCGGCTGATCGACTGGGTGGGACGACTCGAGGGGCCCGCCCAGTCCGTCGACCAGCGGGTGAAGATGGCCGGCTGGCTGGACACCTTCGCCGAACGCGGCGGCAGGGTCGTCCTCCACTGCGCCACCGTCTCGGACCTGGACTTCCTCGCCCGCCGCTACGACCTCGTGCTCGTCGCGGCGGGCAAGGGCGAACTGGTGTCCCTCTTCCCCCGCGACCCCGCCCGCTCCCCCTACGACACCCCCCAGCGCTCCCTCGCGCTCGCCTACGTCCACGGCCTGGGCCCCCGCGCCGAACACCCGGAGTACGACGCGGCCCGCTGCAACCTCGTCCCCGGCGCCGGCGAACTGTGGGTCATCCCCACCCTCACCACCTCCGGCCGCGCCGACATCCTCTTCTGGGAAGGCATGCCGGGCGGCCCCCTCGACGTCTTCCAGCACGTCGACGGCCCCGGCGAACACCTGGCCCGCACCCTGGAGCTGCTCGAGCGGTACGCCCCCTGGGAATACGGCCGCGCCACCGCCGTCGAACTCACCGACGCCCACGCCACCCTGGCCGGCCGCTACGCCCCCACCGTTCGCGACCCCGTCGGACGGCTGCCCTCCGGCGGCCTGGCCCTGGGCGTCGGCGACGCCGTCGTCGTCAACGACCCGCTCACCGGCCAGGGCTCCAACTCCGCCGCCAAGTGCGCCGCCTCGTACCTCGCCTCGATCATCGAACGCGGCGACGAGCCCTTCGACGCCGACTGGATGCGGATGGCCTTCGAGCGGTACTGGGCCTCGGCCCGGCACGTCACCCGGTGGACCAACGCCATGCTCGGCTCACCGACCCGGCACGTCCGCAGCCTCATCGCGGCGGCGGGCGGCCTGCAGCACGTGGCGGACCGCTTCGCCAACGGCTACGACGACCCCGCCGACTTCGAGGACTACTTCTTCGACGCGACGAGGGCGGAGGCGTTCGTGGCGGAGGCGACGGCGGTGGGGGCGGGCTGAGGGCCGAGGCGGTGGTGGGCTACGCGCGCCGCTCGAGCCGCCGCAGCTCGGCGAGCTGCTCGCTGGTCACCGAGGCCAGCAGCCGCTCCACCTCGCCGAGCTGCTGACGCGCCCGGTCGCGGTGCCGCTTGTGCGCGGCGGCGAGCGTCTGCTGGGCGTTGAGGGCGTCGCGCGCCCGGGAGGCGAGGGCGGCGGCCCGCTGCTCGCCGGACCGCAGCCGCTCCACGGTGCCCGCCCGGCGCTCGGCCGCGATCGCGATCGCGTGGCCGCGCTCCACGGCCTGGCGCGGGTCGGCCCCGAGCAGGAACTGCAGGCAGGGGGAGAAGCTCCGGGCGCCCCGGTACTGCTCCCGGGCGATCCGGCCCGCCGCCTGCCGCTCCTCCTCGAGCGCCAGCCGCGCGTCGGACAGCTCCCGGGTGAGCCGCTCGGCCTCGGCGCGCTGCTTCTTGAGCTTCTTCCCGGTGGCCGTGTAGCTGTCGGTGGCCTCCTCGGCCTGCCGGTAGAGCGCCCGCAGGCGGGTCAGCAGGGCGCTGACCGGCTGCTCGGGCGACGCGGCGGGCGCCGCGCCGGCCGTCGGCGCGGGCAGGGCGAGCACGGTGCTCGCCGCGAGCGCGGCGGCGCAGGCGGCGCGACCGAGACGACTGATGCACGGCAGGTACGGCAGGCACGGCATGAGGCCGATCGTGCCACGCCCGGTATGACTAATAGGGGTAATTGGGGCGGAGTCTGCCCCGCCCATCCCTTGCGTCACCCGGGTGGAGTCAGCGCCCAGCGCCCAGCGATCACCGCGAGGACCAGGGCCACCTGATCCGGCCCTCCGGCTGCCCCTCCGGGTCGTAGACGAACTTCCACCCCTTGGGCAGCCCGAGCCGACGCGTCACCCCCGCCTGCACCCGCCGGTAGACGAGCACGGTGGGCGCCGCCCCTTGTCCGCCCGGCACGGGAATCCGGTAGACCTTCGGCGGCAACCCCGTATGCCCGAGCAACACGGGCAGCACCCGCCCGTCCATGGGCCCGCCCTCGAAGGGCGTGTTCTCACTTCTCACCCCACCAGTCTCCGCCAGCCCACGCGCCCCGGCGCTCGCGGGGCGAGGGGAGGGTGCTTGTGGATCAGCGCCCAGGACTCCTCCCCGGGCCCGGCTGGCGGAGGCCGAGGCTCGACGAGGAGATCACCGCCCAGTACGGCGTGGGAAAGCGGCGCCACCGGTCAGAGCGGATCGAAAAGACCAAAACAGATCACAGCAGGTGCGACGCGCCCTCCACCACCGGCGCCACCCGGCGGGCGAGGTCGGCGACCGGGCCGTCGGAGGGTTCGAGGGCGAGGGCCGTGCGGGTGACGTGGGCGGTCTGGGGGTCGCTCGCCGCGGTGGCCGTGAGCATGGCCACGAAGTGGTCGACGAGCCAGTCGCGCAGTTCGGGCAGGGGCGGTTGCTTGTCCTCGTCCAGCCAGATCAGGGAGGCGGCCTCGACGGCCGATATCCACGTACGGACCATCATGCGCAGCCGTATCCCGGGGTCGGGGACGGACAGGTGGGTGAGGATCTGCGCGGCGGCGGCCCGGCGGACCTCGTCGACTATGGCGCCGGTGCGCGAGGTCTCGGCGACGCTGCCGCCCTGCAGCAGGGCGCTGTAGCCCGCGTCGTGCTGGTCGACGAAGGCGAGGTAGCGGTCGAGGGCCGCGGTGAGCCGGCCGGTGAGGGGGCCGGTGGGGGTCTCGGCGAAGCACAGCTCGAGGTCGTCGGCGGCGCTGCGCAGGGCGGCCTCGTACAACTGCGGCTTGCCGCCGGGGAAGTAGCGGTAGACCAGCGGCCGGGACACCTCGGCGGCGGCCGCGACGTCGTCGAGGGAGACGTCCTCCGGGGCCCGGTGGGCGAACAGGCCGAGCGCGGCGCTTATCAGCTGGGCGCGGCGCTCGGTGACGCTGAGCCTGCGGTAGGAGGTGGTTCCGCTGCCGGTCATGCCTCGCAGGGTAACGGGCCGGGGGAGAGCGGAGAGCCCGGCTCAGGCCAGCAGGCCGGAGCTCTTCCACAGCCGCCGTCCGACGCCCCTCATGAGGCCGATGTCGTCGAGGAAGCCGGTCAGCCGTTCGGCGCCGGCCCGCATCACCTCGCGCCGGTGACCGCTGGCGCGGACCTGGGCGACGGCCTCGCGGCGGTCGAGGCCGGCGTTGGTGTAGACGGCCGGGTTGACGAAGGCGAGGGAGAAGACGCGGGCCGCCTCGCCGGCGCTGATGCGGGTGAGTTCCGCCTCCCAGCGCGGGGCGGTCGCCATCTGGCGGCGCAGCTCCTCGCGCGCGTAGCGGACGTGGCGGGCCTCCTCCACGACGTGGATGCGGGTGATGCCGCGGACGAGCGGCTGGACGCGCTCGTCGGGGAAGGTCAGGCGCTGCATGTGGTCGAGGATCTCCTCGCCGAGCAGCGTGCAGGTGAAGGAGCCCGGGGTGGTGGAGACCGTCTTGAGGACCCTGGCGAGATTGTGGTGCAGGGGGCCGACGGGGTAGGTGGGGCCGCCCACCTTGTGGATCATCCGGGCGAACATCTTCGAGTGCCGGCACTCGTCGGCGATCTCGGTGAGGGCGTAGCGTACGTGCGCGCTGGTGACCGGCTTGTCGTAGATGTGACGGACCAGCAGCTGCATCAGGATGATCTCGAACCAGATGCCCAGCGACCCGAGCGAGGCCAGCTCGTGCCGGGCCAGCTCCATGCGCTGCTCCTCCGGCATTCCGCGCCACAGCGGGGTGTCGTAGAGGGATATCAGCTCCGGCGGGAGGAGCCACTTGCCGGGCTCGAGCGGAGCGTCCCAGTCCAGTTCGGTGTCGGGGTCGAAGGAGTGCCTGGCGGAGGATTCCAGCAGCCGCTCGGCGACGCGCTCACGGTCCTTGAGGGGGCCGAGTGCGTTCTGGGGCCGGAGTGAGTGCCGATCAGACGCCGTCGTCATGGCCGATTCCACCTCAGATCGGGGTTACCCGGGGTACGTTCTTATGAGACTGCGTGTCAGCAAGGTGGGTCAAGCCCCGCACGGGACAGGACATGAGACAGGACACGAGACAGGAGGCGCGACGATGACGACGCGCGAACCCTACGTCCACGACCCCGGTACCGCCGTCTGGGAGATCCCCGCCAACGGCGCCGCCCGCTTCGGCTGGGACTACGACGACGGCCGCGAACGGCTTCTCGCCCTCTACCAGAAGGGCAAGGACAAGCAGTGGGATGCCGCCAAGCGCATCGACTGGGACCTGGAGGTCGACCCGTACGACCCACTGGGCGTCCCCGACGAGAACATGACCGTCTACGGCACCCCGTACTGGGACAGGATGGGCGAGGCCAACAGGCGCGACATGCGCCGCCACTACGCCTCGTGGCAGTTCAGCCAGTTCCTGCACGGGGAGCAGGGGGCGCTGGTGTGCGCCAGCCGCATCGTGGAGTCCGTGCCCGACGTGGACGCCAAGTTCTACTCCGCCACCCAGGCCATGGACGAGGCCCGGCATGTGGAGATCTACAGCCGGTTCCTGCACGAGAAGATCGGAATGCTCTATCCGGTCAATTCCAGCCTTCAGTCGCTGCTCGACGACACCTTGCGCGATTCCCGCTGGGACATGCCGTATCTCGGTATGCAGGTGCTCATCGAGGGCCTCGCCCTCGCCGCCTTCGGCATGCTGCGCGACGTGACCAAGAAGCCGCTGCCCCATCAGATTCTCGCCTATGTGATGCAGGACGAGGCGCGCCATGTCGCTTTCGGCCGTCTGGCCCTGAGGGACTACTACCGGCAGCTTTCCGACGCCGAACTCCGCGAGCGCGAGGAGTTCGTGATCGAGGGCTGCTATCTGATGCGCGACCGGCTGCGCGGCGAGGAGGTGCTGGCCGATTTCGGCATCCCGGCCGCGGACGCCTCCGAACTCAGCGAGCGGTCCGAATATCTGCAGATCTTCCGGAAGTTGCTGTTCAGCCGCATCGTGCCGTGTGTGAAGGACATCGGCCTGTGGGGTGAAGGGCTCCGCCGCGCCTACGTCGACATGGGGGTATTCGAGATGGGTGACGCCAGCCTCGATCAGCTGATGGTCCAGGACGAGGAGATCGCCGAGCAGCTCGACGCCCGCCGTTTCGCGGCGGAGGAGGCCGCCCGTACCGCCGAGATCGCGGAGACGATCGCGGAAGGGTAACGGTCGTGTTCATGCCGAGGGGCTTTACACATGACCCGTGCGTGTTCTGTCCGAATGCCGTGAGGGATGCGTTACTCCGGAACGGAATGCGGTAAACGGCCGTCTACGCGGGCAGGAACCTTTCAGGTTGCGCGAGGGGGATGGGGGGACAAGTCCATGGCTCGCTTGACTGCCCGTAGTCGGCACATCGCGATCGCGGCGGGAGGGGTAATGGCTCTCGCGGGGGTGATATCGGGAACGGTGGCCGTCGCTACAGAGGATTCGGGTAACTCCAGTGGTGCGAGTTCGGTGGAGTTGACCGTTCCGTCATCGTCGGACGCCACCCGGAGCAAGCCCACCACCCCACCCGCCGACCCCGGCCCCAGCGGCCCCGTGTCGTCGGAGATGGCCCACGAGACCGAGCGCGGCGGCAAGTCCGTGGCCCTGACGATCGACGACGGCCCCGACCCCAAGTGGACCCCGAAGACCCTCGCCGTCCTGAAGAAGTACGGCATCAAGGCCACCTTCTGCATGATCGGCCCGTCCGCCAAGGCCTACCCCGACCTCGTCAAGAAGGTCCTCGCCGACGGCCACCGCCTCTGCGACCACTCGGTCGACCACAACACCGCGATGGACAAGCGCTCCGAGGACTACCAGAAGCAGCAGATCCTCGACGCCAAGAAGATGATCGAGGACGTGGCCGGCGGCGCCAAGGTCCGCTACTACCGCGCCCCCGGCGGCGCCTTCACCCCCTACAGCCGCCAGCTCGCCGCCGCCAACGGCATGCGCCCCCTGGGCTGGAGCGTCGACACCCACGACTGGCAGCGCCCAGGCGTGGACCGCATCGTCGAAACGGTCAAGCGCGAGATCGCCAACGGCCCGATCATCCTCTTCCACGACGGCGGCGGAGAACGCAGCCAGAGCGTCGAGGCCCTGTCCCGCTGCATCGACTGGTTGAAGGAGGAGGGATACGACTTCGACTTCCCGAAGATCTGACGCATCTTCGGGACCGCCCCGCGAAGTCCGTCGCGTTCGTGGCGAGAGCCTTGGGAAAAGCGCTCCTACGCAAAAGACCCCGCTTCCAGCGAAACCGCTGGCGGCGGGGTCTTCCGGCACTTCAATCGAAGTGCCCCCGGCAGGATTCGAACCTGCGCACACGGCTCCGGAGGCCGTTGCTCTATCCCCTGAGCTACGGGGGCGTGTCATCCGGCGGCTTTCGCTCGCGGCGACGGGTAGAACACTACCAGCTTCGGGTGGGTGGACGGCAACGGTGATCGAATCGGGGGCGGGAGCGGGCGGGGAGGTCGCTCGGGTGGGGTGGAAGTGGGGAAAAGCCGGACGGCGGGGTGGGGGCGCGCCTACTCTCGGGGTGTGCCTGGCTTGTCCGGCCGGGTCCTTGTTGTCGACGACAACAAGGTCATCCGGCAGTTGATCAGGGTCAACCTCGAGCTCGAAGGCTTCGAGGTCGTGACCGCGGCCGATGGTGCCGAGTGTCTGGAGATCGTGCACCGGGTACGTCCCGACGTGGTCACCCTGGACGTGGTGATGCCCCGGCTGGACGGGTTGCGGACGGCGGCGCGGCTGCGGGCCGACGCGCGGACGCGGGACATTCCGGTGGCGATCATCAGCGCCTGCACCCAGTTCCCGGTGGAGAGCGGGTGGTCCGCGGGGGTGGACGCGTTCCTGGCGAAGCCGTTCGAGCCGACGGAGATGGTGCGGCTCGTCCGGAGGCTGGCGGGCCGGCCGGAGGGGGAGGGGGCTCCGGGGGATCCCGAGCCCGTCGTCCGTCCCGCAGGGTGAAACCGGTTCGCGGAGGGGGGCACCCTCTCCCCTAGGCTTGCCCTGTGACCCCCGCCGATCTCACCCGCACCGTGTTGCACACCGTGCGCTGCGCCGTCGAGGCGGACGAGCTGCCCGCCGTCGTGCCGGAGCGGGTCAGTGTGCGGGTTCCGCCGCGGCCGGGGTGCGGCGACTACGCCACCAACGTCGCCCTGCGCGTCGCCCAGGAGACCGGCCGGCCCGCGCACGAGGTCGCCGAGGTGCTCCGGCGGCGGCTCGCCCGTCGGCCCGGCATCGCCCATGTCGAGATCGCCGGGCCGGGGTTCCTCAACATCACCCTCGCGAGCGACGCGGGCGCAGGGATCGTCCGTGACCTGCTCGGCGGCGACAGCGGGGAAAGTAAGAAAAGCGGCGACGGCGGCGACGGTGGCGGCCTTCATGGCGAGCCCCTGCCGCTCTCTCCCGCCCCCGCCCTCGTCGCGCGGCTCGGCTCCGACGCCGCGCGGTGGGCCCTGTTGTGCCCGCCCGGGCTGGACCGGGACCTGCTGCTGGTGCAGCGGGAGGCCAACCCCCTCTTCCGGGTGCGGTACGCCCACGCCCGTACCCACGCCCTCGTACGCAACGCCCACGACCTCGGGTTCGACGCCGTGCCCGGCGATGTCGACGAGGCGAGCGCCGCGCCGCTGCTCGCCGCCCTCGGCGACCACTCCCGCGTGAGCTCCACGCGCGCCCCCGAGCGACTCGCCCGGCATCTCGAGCGGGTCGCCGACGCGTTTCTGCGGTGGCAGGCGGGCTGTCCCACGCTGCCGCGCGGGGACGAGAAACCCTCGGTCGTCCACCGAGCCCGCCTGGCCCTCGCCGAGGCCACGGGCAAGGTGCTCGCCGACGGCCTGAACCAGCTCGGCATCACCGCACCCGTACATCTGTAAAAGGGGATCGCCACCATGAGCCGCTCCGCCCACCCCGCCGGGCCCCGCCACGCCGACGTCCTTCCTGAGGGGCATTACACCGCCCCGCCCGCCGACCTCAACGCGCTCGACCCGCGCGTGTGGTCCCGTACGGTCTCCCGCGCCGCCGACGGCGTCGTCTCCATGGGCGGGATCGACGTCAAGCGGCTCGCCGAGGAGTTCGGCACGCCCGGGTTCTTCCTCGACGAGAGCGACTTCCGCGAGCGCTGCCGCGCCTGGCGGGATGCCTTCGGCGAGGACGCCGACGTCTTCTACGCCGGCAAGGCGTTCCTCTCCCGTGCCATCGTGCGCTGGCTGCACGAGGAGGGCCTCAACCTCGACGTCTGCTCCGGCGGCGAGCTCGCCACGGCGCTGGCGGCCGGCATGCCCGCCGAGCGCATCGCGCTGCACGGCAACAACAAGTCCACCGAGGAGATCACCCGCGCCGTCGAGGCCGGCGTCGGCCGGATCGTCCTCGACTCCTTCCAGGAGATCGTGCGCGTCGCGCACATCGCGGAGCGGCTCGGCAAGCGGCAGCGCGTGCAGATCCGGGTGACGGTCGGCGTCGAGGCGCACACCCACGAGTTCATCGCCACCGCCCACGAGGACCAGAAGTTCGGCCTCGCGCTCGCCGGCGGTCAGGCCGCCGAGGCCGTGCGGCGGGCGCTGAAGCTCGACGGGCTGGAGCTCGTCGGCATCCACTCCCACATCGGCTCGCAGATCTTCGACATGGCCGGCTTCGAGGTCTCCGCCCGCCGCGTCGTCCAGCTGCTCGCCGAGGTCCGCGACGAACACGGCGTCGAGCTGCCCGAGATCGACCTGGGCGGCGGCCTCGGCATCGCGTACACCTCCGAGGACGACCCGCGCGAGCCGCGCGAGATCGCCGCCGCGCTGCGCGACATCGTCACCCGCGAGTGCGCGGCCGCGGGCCTGGCCGTGCCGCGGATCTCCGTCGAGCCGGGCCGCGCGATCGTCGGCCCGACCGCCTTCACGCTGTACGAGGTGGGCACGGTCAAGGAGCTGCCGGGCCTGCGGACGTACGTCAGTGTCGACGGCGGCATGTCCGACAACATCCGTACGGCGCTGTACGACGCGGACTACTCGGTCGCGCTGGTCTCCCGCACCTCCACCGCCGAGCCGATGCTCACACGTGTCGTGGGCAAGCACTGCGAGTCCGGTGACATCGTCGTGCGCGACGCCTTCCTGCCCGCCGACGTCGCGCCCGGCGACCTGCTCGCCGTGCCGGCCACCGGCGCGTACTGCCGCTCGATGGCGAGCAACTACAACCACGCGCTGCGTCCGCCGGTGGTCGCGGTCACCGACGGCGAGGCGCGAGTGATCGTCCGACGGGAGACGGAGGAGGACCTCCTCCGTCTCGACGTCGGCTGACGTGAGGAACCGTCCGCCGGCCGTGGAAAAACCGGCGGACGGGCCCACGGAAATACGAAAAAGAGGTCTCGAATACTGGACCGGGCGCGGAATCGCCCGTCCGGTGAGTGAGACTGGTACCCCGAAGATGGATGAGAAACGAGGTCGGATGATGCGTACGCGTCCGCTGAAGGTGGCGCTGCTGGGCTGTGGAGTCGTCGGCTCTGAGGTGACGCGCATCATGACGACGCACGCGGAGGACCTCGCGCAGCGCGTCGGGGCGCCCGTCGAGCTCGTCGGCATCGCCGTGCGCCGCCCCGACCGGGTGCGTGAGGGCGTACCCGCCGAGCTGATCACCACCGACGCCACCGCGCTGGTCAAACGCGGTGACATCGACGTGGTCATCGAGGTCATCGGCGGCATCGAGCCCGCCCGCGCCCTGATCACCACCGCCTTCGAGCACGGCGCCAGCGTCGTCTCCGCCAACAAGGCGCTGCTCGCCCAGGACGGCGCCGCGCTGCACGCCGCCGCCGAGCAGCACGGCGCGGACCTCTACTACGAGGCCGCCGTCGCCGGCGCGATCCCGCTGGTCCGGCCGCTGCGCGAGTCCCTGGCCGGCGACAAGGTCAACCGGGTGCTGGGCATCGTCAACGGCACCACGAACTTCATCCTCGACAAGATGGACACCAGCGGAGCCGGCTACTCCGAGGCGCTCGACGAGGCCACCGCGCTCGGCTACGCCGAGGCCGACCCGACCGCCGACGTCGAGGGCTTCGACGCCGCCGCGAAGGCCGCGATCCTCGCCGGGATCGCCTTCCACACCCGGGTTCGCCTCGACGACGTCTATCGCGAGGGCATGACCGAGGTGACCGCCGCGGACTTTGCCTCCGCGAAGCAGATGGGTTGCACCATCAAGCTGCTGGCCATCTGCGAGCGGGCCGCGGACGGGCGGTCCGTCACCGCCCGAGTGCACCCGGCGATGATCCCGCTCAGCCACCCGCTCGCCTCCGTGCGCGAGGCCTACAACGCCGTGTTCGTCGAGGCCGAGGCGGCGGGGCAGCTGATGTTCTACGGCCCGGGCGCGGGCGGCTCGCCGACCGCCTCCGCGGTCCTCGGCGACCTCGTAGCCGTCTGCCGCAACAAGCTCGCCGAGGCGACCGGACCGGGTGAATCCGCCTACACCCGGCTGCCGGTGAGCCCGATGGGCGAGGTGGTCACGCGCTACCACATCAGCCTGGACGTGGCCGACAAGCCGGGTGTCCTGGCCCAGGTCGCCACGGTCTTCGCCGAGCACGGCGTCTCCATCGACACGGTCCGCCAGACGGGCAAGGACGGCGAGGCCTCCCTCGTCGTGGTCACCCACCGGGCCGCCGACGCCGCGCTCTCCGCGACGGTGGAGAAGCTGCGCGGACTGGAGACGGTCCGCGGGGTCGCGAGCATCATGCGGGTCGAGGGCGAGTAAGGCGAGTAAGGGGATTACGAAAGCAATGTCTGCCAACATCAGCCGCCCCGGCACCCACCAGTGGCGCGGCATCATCGAGGAATACCGCGACCGTCTTCCGGTCACCGCCGACACGCCGGTCGTCACCCTGCGCGAGGGCGGCACGCCGCTCGTTCCCGCCCAGGTGCTCTCCGAGCGCACGGGCTGCGAGGTCCACCTCAAGGTGGAGGGCGCCAACCCCACCGGGTCCTTCAAGGACCGCGGCATGACCATGGCCATCACCCGGGCGAAGGAAGAGGGAGCGCGCGCCGTCATCTGCGCCTCCACGGGCAACACGTCCGCCTCCGCCGCGGCCTACGCCGTACGCGCCGGAATGGTCTGCGCCGTTCTCGTTCCGCAGGGCAAGATCGCGCTCGGCAAGATGGGCCAGGCCCTCGTCCACGGCGCGCGCATCCTCCAGGTCGACGGCAACTTCGACGACTGCCTCACCCTCGCCCGCGGGCTGTCCGACAACTACCCCGTGGCGCTGGTCAATTCGGTCAACCCGGTACGTATCGAGGGCCAGAAGACCGCCGCCTTCGAAATCGTCGACGCCCTGGGCGACGCGCCGGACATCCACGTCCTGCCGGTGGGCAACGCGGGCAACATCACCGCCTACTGGCGGGGTTACCGCGAGTACGCCGCGGACGGCATCGCGAGCCGCACCCCCCGCATGTGGGGATTCCAGGCCTCCGGTTCGGCGCCCATCGTGCGCGGCGAGCCCGTGAAGGACCCGCACACCATCGCCACCGCCATCCGCATCGGCAACCCCGCCTCCTGGCGGTTCGCCGAGGAGGCGCGGGACGAGTCGGGCGGCCTCATCGACGAGGTGACCGACCGGCAGATCCTCGCCGCGTACCGGCTGTTGGCCTCGCAGGAGGGCGTCTTCGTGGAGCCGGCGTCGGCGGCGAGCGTCGCCGGGCTGCTCAAGGCCGCCGAGGCCGGGCTGGTGGATCCGGGGCAGCGGATCGTGTGCACGGTCACCGGGAACGGGCTCAAGGACCCGGACTGGGCGGTGGCCGGGGCTCCGCAGCCGCTGACCGTGCCGGTGGATGCGGGGGTCGCCGCGCGGGAGCTCGGGCTGGTCTAGCCCCGCCGGTGCGGGCCGCCGCCCGGTTGTGCCCCCTGTTCCGCCTGGGGGCACCTCCCAGCGGTAGCTGGGGGAGGGACGATTGCCCACAACCGGGGGGCGGGCCCGCCCGCAACCCCGTGGCGGCCCGCTTCGCAAGATCCCGCAAATCCGACAGATGCACAGGTAGTCGTGCGACACGCATCGTGCGCCTCCTGTGCGCCCTATGTCGCCACTGAACCTTCCTTCGATAGGCTGTGCACACTCCGCCCCGTCGCAGACCGTGCCGTCCCCACGCGGTATCGCCGTCGCGGCCCTTGCGGAAGTCGCACGCCATCAACCACGGCCACACCAAGGAGAGTCTTCGAGCGATGGCCGGTCCCGCGTTCCGCGCCGCCGCCGTCCGAGTGCGCACCCCCGCCACCAGCGCAAATCTCGGTCCCGGCTTCGACGCCCTCGGCCTGTCCCTGGGTCTTTACGACGATGTCGTGGTCCGGGTGGCGGAATCCGGGCTGCACATCGACATCGCCGGAGAGGGCGCCGACACCCTCCCGCGCGATGAGAGTCATCTCCTCGTACGGTCCCTGCGCACCACCTTCGACCTGCTCGGCGGCCAGCCGCGCGGCCTCGAGGTCGTCTGCGCCAACCGCATTCCGCACGGGCGGGGCCTGGGCTCCTCCTCCGCGGCCATCTGCGCGGGCATCGTCGCCGCCCGCGCGGTGACCATAGGCGGGGCCGAGAAGCTCGACGACGCGGCCATGCTGGAGCTGGCCACCGAGATCGAGGGCCACCCCGACAACGTCGCCGCCTGCCTGCTCGGCGGATTCACCCTCGCCTGGATGGAGTCCGGGGTCGCCCGGGCCATTCGGATGGACCCTGCGGATTCCATCGTTCCGGTGGTCTTCGTGCCGTCGAGACCCGTACTGACCGAAACCGCGCGCGGACTGCTGCCGCGCAGCGTCCCCCATGTGGACGCGGCCGCCAACGCGGGGCGCGCGGCGCTGCTCGTCGAGGCCCTGACCAGGCGCCCCGAGCTGCTGCTGCCGGCCACCGAGGACCGGCTCCACCAGGAATACCGCGCTCCGGCGATGCCGGAGAGCGTGGCCCTGGTCAACCGACTGCGGGCGGACGGGGTGCCCGCGGTCATCTCCGGCGCGGGGCCCACGGTGCTCGCGCTGGTCGAAAGCGATGCGGCCGACAAGGTCGCACGGCTGGCGGGCGAGGGATGGGCGGCCAATCGGCTGGCCCTCGACGCCGGGGGGACGAGCGTGCTGCCGCTCGCCTGACCAGTGGCGTCCGGGGGAGCCCGGGCCCACGAAAAACGCGGTTGCCGGTCTTGGAGAGGGGGAATGTTTGTGGGATCCGGTAGTGTTAACCTCAAGTCTGCACTCGAAGCCATTTCGGCTCGGTGCTTCGTGTCCCGATCAGGGACCGCTTTTCTTCCGGGAGCCTCCCCAACTGCCTGAGCAGCCTGCCTGAGCAGTTGCGAGCACGCTCCGGAATCGGCGTGGGCGACATGAGTGAAGCGTTATGTCGTGCCCTTCCCTCATTCTTCACGCCGGCACCAATGCACTGATTCTTCCGCCGCGAGAACCGGCGGACCACCGCCCCGGCCCGGTCCGATAGATCAGGACCGCAGCCGGACAGCACAACCGGTCGCCGAGCCAGACAGGCCGACGCCCGCTCCAGGGAAGGACCCCTTCGTGAGCGACACCACCGATCTGATGGGCGTGAACGCCGGCGCCGCCGGTAATGCCTCCGCGCCCGCCACGGACGCTCCCGCCGCGCCTGCCACCGGTGCAACCGCCCCCAAGCGGCGCCGTTCGGGCACGGGCCTCGACGCCATGGTCCTGGCAGAGCTCCAGCAGCTCGCTTCCGGCCTCGGTATCAAGGGCACCGCGCGGATGCGTAAAGGCCAGCTGATCGAGGTCATCAAGGAGAGGCAGGCCGGCGGAGGCGCCGCGCCCGCCAAGGCCGAGGCCCCGGCCGCCGAGGCGGCCGCCGAGACCAAGCCGAAGCGCCGTACGACCTCCCGTGCCCGTACGGGCGAGAGCGCTGCGGAGAAGTCGGCCGAGAAGGCCGCCGCCCAGCAGCAGATCGAGATCCCGGGCCAGCCGAGCAGCGACGAGGCCCCGGCCGGCGAGCGCCGTCGCCGTCGCGCCACCGCGGCCGCGGGCAGCCCCGAGCCGGCCGCCGCCGAGGCCCGCGCCGAGGCCAAGACCGACGTCCGCACCGAGGAGCGCGCCGAGGCCAAGGCCGAGGCCGCCGTGGACACCGCCGAGGGCAAGGCCGCCAAGGGCGGCGAGCGCCAGGACCGTGCCGAGCGCGGCCAGAAGGGCGAGCGCCGGGAGCGCGGCGAGCGTGCCGAGCGCGGTGAGCGTGCCGAGCGCGGTCAGCGCGACCGTGACCGCGACCGCCGTGGCGGCCGTGACGGCGACGCCGGGCAGAAGGGTGACCGCCAGCAGCGCGGTGACCGCGGCCCCCAGGGCGCCCCGCAGGGCGGCCCGCAGGACGAGGACGACTTCGAGGGCGGCCGTCGCGGCCGTCGTGGCCGCTACCGCGACCGTCGTGGCCGTCGTGGCCGCGAGGACTTCGCGGGCGAGCCGCAGGTCTCCGACGACGACGTCCTGATCCCGGTCGCGGGCATCCTGGACATCCTCGACAACTACGCCTTCATCCGGACCTCCGGCTACCTGCCGGGCCCGAACGACGTCTACGTCTCCCTCGCCCAGGTCCGCAAGAGCGGCCTGCGCAAGGGTGACCACGTCACCGGTGCGGTCCGTCAGCCGAAGGACGGCGAGCGGCGCGAGAAGTTCAACGCCCTCGTCCGCCTGGACTCGGTGAACGGTATGGCGCCCGAAACGGGCCGTGGCCGCCCGGAGTTCGGCAAGCTCACCCCGCTCTACCCGCAGGACCGCCTGCGGCTGGAGACGGACCCGGGCGTGCTGACGACCCGGATCATCGATCTGGTCGCCCCCATCGGCAAGGGCCAGCGCGGTCTGATCGTGGCCCCGCCGAAGACCGGTAAGACCATGATCATGCAGGCGATCGCCAACGCGATCACCACCAACAACCCCGAGTGCCACCTGATGGTCGTCCTGGTCGACGAGCGTCCGGAAGAGGTCACCGACATGCAGCGGTCGGTCAAGGGCGAGGTCATCTCCTCGACCTTCGACCGCCCGGCCGAGGACCACACCACCGTCGCCGAGCTGGCCATCGAGCGTGCCAAGCGCCTGGTGGAGCTGGGTCACGACGTGGTCGTCCTGCTGGACTCGATCACCCGTCTGGGCCGTGCGTACAACCTGGCCGCCCCGGCCTCGGGCCGCATCCTGTCCGGTGGTGTCGACTCGACGGCGCTCTACCCGCCGAAGAAGTTCTTCGGTGCCGCGCGCAACATCGAGGACGGCGGCTCGCTGACCATCCTGGCCACCGCGCTGGTCGAGACCGGCTCGCGCATGGACGAGGTGATCTTCGAGGAGTTCAAGGGCACCGGCAACATGGAGCTCAAGCTCGACCGGAAGCTCGCCGACAAGCGCATCTTCCCGGCCGTGGACGTCGACCCGTCCGGCACCCGTAAGGAGGAGATCCTCCTGGGCAGCGAAGAGCTGGCCATCGTCTGGAAGCTCCGCCGGGTGCTGCACGCGCTCGACTCGCAGCAGGCGATCGAGCTGCTTCTGGACAAGATGAAGCAGACGAAGTCCAACGCCGAGTTCCTGATGCAGATCGCCAAGACCACGCCCTCTTCGGGCAACGGCAACGACTGATCCGCATATCGCGTCACGCACGAGCCTCCCCGTCACACCCGTGGCGGGGAGGCTTCGTCGTGTGGTGCCACACGCCACACCGCGTCGTGATCTTTCTGTGACCTTTTGAGACATCCGCCACAGGCGCCCCGTCCGCAAATGGCCGGAATCCGCACCCCCCGAATGCCCGAAATCGCAGGTCGCGGGGGTAAACGCGGGGGTACGGGCGGTCCTCGGCCGGTGTCGTTCGTAAGACCGTCCTCAGAATCCGCTGTGCAACCCTGGCGCAGACTTCCCCGTCAACCAGCAGGGGCACATCGCACGACAAGGACTGAGGAGCGCATGGCCGACGACAGCAGGAGCCCGCGGGACGGCTCGCACCGACGCCGCGTGGTCGGCGGCGGCCGCGGCCGCCGCCGCAAGCCGCCCGTGCGCCGCACGGGCCGGCGAATAGCCGCCTGGAGCGCCGCCTCCGTGGTGCTCGTCGGTGGCGCGGGGCTCGGCTTCGTGTACTTCAAGCTCAACGGCAACCTGCACAGCGTCGACATCAACGCGGCCCTGGGCAAGAACCGCCCGGACAACGTCGACAACGGCTCCCAGGACATCCTCGTCCTCGGCTCCGACTCCCGCGCCGGCGCCAACGGCAAGTACGGCCGGGACGAGGGCAGCTCCCGCTCCGACACCGCGATGATCGTCCACGTCTACGCGGGTCACAAGAAGGCCAGCGTGGTCTCCATCCCGCGCGACACCATGGTTCCCCGCCCCGAGTGCACGACGCCCGCGGGGAAGACCAGCCCGGCGGTCGGACGCGCGCAGTTCAACGAGGCGTACTCCATCGGCGGCGCCGTCTGCACGGTCAAGACCGTCGAGGCCATGACGAACATCAGGATGGATCACTATCTGGAGGTCGACTTCGACGGCTTCCAGAAGCTCATCGACAAGCTGGGCGGGGTCGAGGTCACCACCACCAAGGCGATCCACGACAAGTCGAGCCACCTCGATCTCGCGGCTGGCACCCACAAGCTCGACGGCGAGCAGTCCCTCGGCCTGGTCCGTACCCGCAAGAGCGTCGGCGACGGCAGCGACCTCGGCCGGATCAAGCTCCAGCAGGCCTTCATCAAGGCGCTGCTGGACCAGGTGAAGTCCGTCGGCATCTTCACCAGCCCCACCAAGCTCTACGGCATCGCGGACACCGCCACCAAGGCGCTCACCACCGACCGCGACCTGAACTCGGTGAACAAGCTCTACGGCTTCGCCAGCGGCCTCAAGGGCATCGGCTCCGACGACATGCACATGATCACCCTCCCGGTCGGCGCGGACCCCCGCGACGCCGACCGCGTGGTGCCGCTCCCCGAGGAGTCCGCCCAGCTCTGGCGAGCCCTGCGCGGCGACGACGACATCCCCGAGGCCGCTCTGAAGGAGAGCCGCGCCTCAGGGGCCGAAGCCGACGGCGTGGTCAAGTGACCCCCGGGAATACCGGGCCCCGGCCCCCCGTTTTGGGGGATACGGCCAGTACTGGCAGACTGGTACGTCGGCCCCGGTTCACGTAAGGCAATCCCGCCTCTACGACCCGGTGCCCTCCCGAACCTAGGAGAACCCCTTGAAGCGCGACATCCACCCGGATTACGTCGAGACGCAGGTCAGCTGCACCTGTGGCGCCTCGTTCACCACCCGTAGCACCGTCGCCGACGGCACCATCCGTGCCGACGTGTGCTCCGAGTGCCACCCGTTCTACACGGGCAAGCAGAAGATCCTCGACACCGGTGGCCGTGTGGCGCGGTTCGAGGCCCGCTTCGGCAAGACCGCCGGGTCGGCCAAGAAGTAGCGACCCGCAGGCGCCGGTCCTCGGTCGTCCAGCCCCGGCTGGCGACCGGACCGGCGCTTTGTCGTCCAGCAGGCCGCCAGGCCCGCCAGGCCCGTCACCTCCAGCAGCTAGGGAAGATCGATGTTCGAGGCAGTCGAGGAACTGATCGGTGAGCACGCCGACCTCGAGAAGCGGCTCGCCGACCCCGCCGTGCACGCGGACCAGGCCAACGCACGCAAGCTCAACAAGCGCTACGCCGAGCTGACCCCGATCGTCGGCACGTACCGCTCCTGGAAGCAGACCGGCGACGACATCGAGACCGCGCGCGAGCTGGCCGCGGACGACCCCGACTTCGCCGCCGAGGTGAAGGAGCTGGACAAGCAGCGCGAGGCGCTCACCGAGAAGCTGCGCCTGCTGCTGGTCCCGCGCGACCCCAGCGACGACAAGGACGTCATCCTCGAGATCAAGGCGGGCGCGGGCGGCGACGAGTCGGCCCTGTTCGCCGGCGACCTGCTGCGCATGTACCTGCGCTACGCCGAGCGCGTCGGCTGGAAGACCGAGATCATCGACTCCACCGAGTCCGAGCTGGGCGGCTACAAGGACGTCCAGGTCGCGGTGAAGACCAAGGGCGGCAACGGCGCCACCGAGCCCGGCCAGGGCGTCTGGGCCCGGCTGAAGTACGAGGGCGGCGTCCACCGCGTCCAGCGCGTGCCCGCCACCGAGTCCGCGGGTCGCATCCACACCTCCGCGGCCGGCGTGCTCGTCACGCCCGAGGCGGAGGAGGTCGACGTCGAGATCAACATGAACGACCTGCGGATCGACGTCTACCGCTCCTCGGGCCCCGGCGGCCAGTCCGTCAACACCACCGACTCGGCCGTGCGCATCACGCACCTGCCGACCGGTGTGGTCGCCTCCTGCCAGAACGAGAAGAGCCAGCTCCAGAACAAGGAGCAGGCCCTGCGCATCCTGCGCTCGCGCCTGCTGGCCGCGGCCCAGGAGAAGGCCGAGGCCGAGGCCGCCGACGCCCGCCGCAGCCAGGTCCGCACCGTCGACCGCTCCGAGAAGATCCGCACCTACAACTTCCCGGAGAACCGCATTTCGGACCACCGCGTGGGGTTCAAGGCGTACAACTTGGACCAGGTGCTCGACGGCGAGCTGGATCCCATGATCCAGGCGTGCGTCGACGCCGACTCGGCCGCCAAGCTCGCCGCCGCGGGCTGACCGAGTGCGATCGACCGGGTGCTGACAATGCGAGCCCGTCCGGCAAGCGCGGACAACCGGGGCGCCGACGCGAGAGGAACAACGTGAACCTGCTGCTAGCAGAGGTGGCGCAAGCCACTCAGCGGCTGGCCGACGCCGGCGTACCGTCCCCGCGCTTCGACGCGGAGGAACTGGCCGCCTTCGTGCACGGCGTCAAGCGCGGTGAGCTGCACAACGTCAAGGACGCCGACTTCGACGCCCGCTACTGGGAGGCCGTGGCCCGCCGCGAGGCGCGCGAGCCGCTCCAGCACATCACCGGCCGCGCCTTCTTCCGCTACCTGGAGCTCCAGGTCGGCCCCGGCGTCTTCGTGCCCCGCCCCGAGACCGAATCGGTCGTCGGCTGGGCCATAGACGCCGTCCGGGCCATGGACGTCGTCGAGCCCCTCATCGTGGACCTGTGCACCGGCTCCGGCGCCATCGCCCTGGCCCTGGCCCAGGAGGTGCCGCGCTCGCGGGTGCACGCCGTCGAGCTCGACGAGACCGCCCTGGGCTGGGCCCGCAAGAACATCGAGGGCTCCCGCGTCCAGCTGCACCACGGCGACGCGCTCGCGGCCCTGCCCGAGCTCGACGGCCAGGTCGACCTGGTCATCTCCAACCCGCCGTACATCCCGCTCACCGAGTGGGAGCACGTCGCCCCCGAGGCCCGCGACCACGACCCGCAGCTCGCGCTGTTCTCCGGCGAGGACGGCCTCGACACCATCCGCGGCCTGGAGCGCACCGCGCACCGCCTGCTGCGTCCCGGCGGCGTCGTCGTCATCGAGCACGCCGACACCCAGGGCGGCCAGGTGCCGTGGATCTTCACCGAGGAGCGGGGCTGGGCCGACGCGGCCGACCACCCCGACCTGAACAACCGGCCCCGCTTCGCCACCGCCCGCAAGGCGATGCCATGACGGCTCCGACAGCCCCGGCCGCAGCACGACTTCAGACACCGACCCAGGAGGCGCGTTAAATGGCACGGCGATACGACTGCAGCGACGCGACCGACCGCAAGACCGGTCTGCGCGAGGCGGCCGCGGCGGTGCGCCGCGGCGAACTGGTCGTGCTGCCCACCGACACCGTCTACGGCATCGGCGCGGACGCCTTCAGCCGCGAGGCCGTCGGCGACCTCCTGCAGGCCAAGGGCCGGGGCCGGGGTATGCCCTCGCCCGTCCTCGTCGGCTCCCCGAACACCCTGCACGGGCTGGTCACCGACTTCTCCGAGCAGGCCTGGGAGCTCGTCGACGCCTTCTGGCCCGGCGCGCTGACCCTCGTCGCCAAGCACCAGCCCTCGCTGACCTGGGACCTGGGCGAGACCCGCGGCACCGTCGCCGTGCGCATGCCCCTGCACCCGGTCGCCATCGAGCTGCTGACCGAGTTCGGCCCCATGGCCGTCTCCAGCGCCAACCTCACCGGCCACCCGGCCCCGCAGACCTGTGACGCCGCGCAGGACATGCTCGGCGACTCCGTCTCCGTCTACCTCGACGGCGGTTCCACCCCGGCCGACGTGCCGTCCTCCATCGTGGACGTCACCGGCAAGGTGCCCGTCCTGCTGCGCGCCGGCGCCATCAGCGCCGAGCAGCTCCGCGAGGTGGTACCCGAGCTCGAGGTGGCCAATTGATCGCCCCGCAGGGGCGTGGCATAGCGGGACCGGACACCACCACCGACACTTTCCGCATCCTCCACGTCAGCACCGGCAACGTCTGCCGCTCGCCCATCACCGAGCGGCTGACCCGGCATGCCCTCGCGCATCGCCTCGGCGACCCCGCGGCGGGCGGCCTGGTGGTGGAGAGCGCCGGCACCTGGGGCCATGAGGGCGCCCCGATGGAGGCCCACGCCGCCACCGTCCTGGCCGACTTCGGCGCCGACGCGCAGGGCTTCACCGGCCGTGAGCTGCTGGACGAGCACGTCATCCGCGCCGACCTGGTCCTGACCGCCACCCGCGACCACCGCGCCCAGGTCATCTCCATGGGCCACTCGGCGGGGCTGCGCACCTTCACGCTGAAGGAGTTCACCCGGCTGGTACGGGCCATAGACCCGGCGACGCTGCCGGACCCCGAGGGGGCCGGCGGGGTGGTCGACCGTGCCCGTGCCCTGGTGCAGGCCGCGGCCGCCCTGTGCGGCTGGCTGCTGGCGCCCAACGCGGAGGCCGACGAGGTCCACGACCCCTACGGCGCCCCCATCACGTTCTTCCGCTCCATCGGTGACGAGATCAACCAGGCCCTCGACCCGGTCGTCACCGCCCTCACGGGAGTTCCGGCCCGCTCCTGAGGCGACCCCCGGCGGCCCGCTGCGGGCGCGCCGACCCGGGCCTACAGTGGGTGCTGAGACCATCGCGCCGCACAGCCCGGAGGCAGCGATGCCCGTCACCCACACACCCGCACGGGGCGCAGGCGCCCCCGTGAGCGGGGAGCAGCAGCGCTCGCACCCTCCCTGGGGAAACGGTTTCGAGGCGCTGCGGCGCCAGGACCCCGAGCTGGCCGGGCTGCTGCTGGCGGAGGCCGAGCGCCAGGCGACCGGTCTGCAGCTCGTCGCCGCCGAGAACTTCACCTCTCCCGCCGTTCTGGCCGCCCTCGGCTCGCCGCTGACCAACAAGTACGCCGAGGGCTATCCCGGCGCCCGCCACCACGGCGGCTGCGAGCTCGTCGACCTCGCCGAGCGCGTCGCGGTCGAACGGGCCAAGGCCCTCTTCGGCGCCGAGCACGCCAACGTCCAGCCGCACTCGGGCACCGCCGCCGTGCTGGCCGCCTACGCCGCGCTGCTGCACCCCGGCGACACCGTGCTGGCCCTGTCCCTGCGGCACGGCGGCCACCTCACCCACGGCTCCCCGGCCAACTTCTCGGGCCGCTGGTTCGACTTCGCCAACTACGGGCTGCACGAGGACACCGGCCTCATCGACTACGCCCAGCTGCGCGTCCTGGCCCGGGACCGTATGCCGCGGGCCATCGTCTGCGGTTCGATCTCCTATCCCCGGCATCCGGACTACGCGGCCTTCCGCGAGATCGCCGACGAGGTCGGCGCGTACCTCGTCGTGGACGCGGCCCACCCCATCGGCCTGGTCGCCGGGGGAGCGGCGCCCAGCCCCGTCCCGTACGCCGACGTGGTGTGCGCCACCACCCACAAGGTGCTGCGCGGGCCGCGCGGCGGGCTGATCCTGTGCGGGGCGCGGCTGGCCGAGCGGATCGACCGGGCGGTGTTCCCGCTCACCCAGGGCGGCGCGCAGATGCACACCGTCGCGGCGAAGGCCGTCGCCTTCGGGGAGGCCGCCACGCCGGCGTTCACGGCGTACGCCCATCAGGTGGTCGCCAACGCCCGCGCGCTGGCCGCCGCGCTGGCCGCTGAGGGGCTCCTGATCGCCACCGGGGGCACCGACACCCACCTGATCACCGCGGACGCCGCACCGCTCGCCCTGGACGGCGCCACGGCCCGTCGGCGGCTCGCGGCGGCCGGCGTGGTCCTGGACACCTGCGGCCTGGCCCGGGGCGGCGTGCGCGGCCTGCGGCTGGGCACGGCGGCCCTGACCACCCAGGGCATGGGCGAGGCGGAGATGGTGCGGGTGGCGGCGCTGATGGGGGCGGCGCTGCGCGGGGAGGCGAGGGACGGCGCGGTGCGCGCGGAGGTGGCGGCGCTGGCCGGAGGGTTCCCCCCGTATCGCTCCCACATGTGATCATTTGGAACCACGGCGGGCCGGTGGCCGTCTTCTGCTGCATTCACGGTTCCGGGGTGGACGCGAATATGGTGTGAGGCTGTGATGTCCGGCGCGATCCCTGGGGCAGCCCGTGCGTGAATACCTGCTGACGTTGTGCGTCACCGCGGCGGTCACCTATCTCCTGACGGGCCCGGTGCGGAAGTTCGCGATCCTTGCCGGCGCCATGCCGGAGATCCGCGCGCGCGACGTGCACCGGGAGCCCACGCCCCGGCTCGGCGGTATCGCGATGTTCGGCGGGCTGTGCGCGGGGCTGCTGGTGGCCGCGCACCTGTCCAACCTCAAGCACGTCTTCGAGCTGTCCAACGAGCCCCGGGCGCTGTTGTCGGGCGCGGGCCTGATCTGGCTGCTGGGCGTGCTGGACGACAAGTGGGGCGTCGACGCGCTGGTCAAGCTCGGCGGGCAGATGATCGCCGCCGGTGTGATGGTGCTGCAGGGTCTGACGATCCTCTTCATCCCCGTCCCCGGTGTGGGCACGGTCTCGCTGACCCCGATGCAGGGCACGCTGCTGACGGTCGCGCTGGTGGTGATCACCATCAACGCGGTGAACTTCGTCGACGGCCTGGACGGCCTGGCCGCGGGCATGGTGTGCATCGCGGCGGCCGCGTTCTTCATGTACGCCTACCGGATGTGGTTCGGGCACGGTCTGGAGGCGGCGGCCCCCGCGACGCTGTTCGCCGCGATCCTGATGGGCATGTGCCTGGGCTTCCTGCCGCACAACATGCACCCCGCCCGGATCTTCATGGGCGACTCCGGATCGATGCTCATCGGGCTGGTCCTGGCGGCCGGCGCGATCTCCATCACCGGCCAGGTGGACCCGGACGCGCTCAAGCTGTGGGCGGGATCCGAGCGGGCGGCGGTGCACGCCACGGTGCCGGTCTACATTCCGCTTCTGCTGCCGCTGACCGTGATCGCGGTGCCGGTGGCGGACCTGCTGCTGGCGATCGTGCGGCGCACGTGGAAGGGGCAGTCGCCGTTCGCAGCGGACCGCGGCCATCTGCACCACCGGCTGCTGGAAATCGGGCACTCGCACAGCCGCGCGGTATTGATCATGTATTTCTGGTCGGCCCTCATCGCTTTCGGTGCGGTGGCCTATTCCGTGAACTCCGCGAGTGTCTGGATCCTGCTGCTGGTGGTGGTGCTGAGCGCGGTCGGCCTGGTGCTGCTGCTGATGCCGCGCTTCACCCCGCGCGCCCCGCGCTGGGCCGAGCGGTTCGTCCCGCCGCGCTACCGCCGCAAGGCCGTGCCGACGCCCGCCGTGGAGCCGTCCGAGGCCGGTGCGGAGGAGCGCAGGGAGCCCGTGCCCGCGGGTCTGCACGGGGCGACGGCCATCGGGGACCGCTCGCGCTTCGCGCACAGCCGGAAGGTCTCCTAGGGGACTCCTGGAGGTCTCCTGGAGGCCTCCAGGAGGGCCGGAAAGGGCCCTCCCGAGCAAGGTCGCATAGCAGAGAATTAACGGCCTCGTCAGCCCGATGACCAGCGAATTGACCCGTGCGTGTGACGTGCGGCACACGATGTAGGTAAAGACCTCATCAAATAGTTTGTGATACCGTTCACGAAACCCGAGTGATAGAGCCGAAGGGCCGTGGTGCGGCGGTCCTTCGTGGCGAGCTGTGCCTCACTCCCGGGGATACGCTCGTCCACGACGAATCGTTGCTTCCGACTTCGCCGGAGAAACCCTTCATGCAGTCCAACGACGCCCGAACACTTCTGCAGTGCGCCGTCCCGACCGCCGTCGCCGGCGTCGTCGCCGTCGTCCTCGCCTCGGTGCTCGCCGGTGGCAAGGGGGGAATCGGTGCCGCCGTCGGCACCGCCGTGGGGGGCGGGATCATGGCCTTGGGCCTGTTCGTCCTCCAGCGGACCGCCAAGTCGTTTCCGCACCTGTTCCAGGCCATGGGTCTGGTGCTCTATGTGACGCAGTTCTTGATCTCCGCCGTCGTTCTCGCGGTCTTCCGGGACACGTCGCTCTTCAATACCCGCGCCTTCGCCTTCGCCCTCCTGGCCGCCGTCCTCGTGTGGACTGCCGCCCAGACGCGGGCGTACCTGAAGGCCAAGATCTTTTATGTGGATCCGGAATCCGTCGACGCGAAGAAGTCCGCGCCCGCCGGGTCCGTGTCGTGACAGGTAGGCCCGGGATAAGTGCTCGCGCGCTCACCTGCTATCGTCCGGTGCCATCTGAGGCACAGTGGGCGCAGGCGGCTGAACTCCCGAGAATCCCGGGACGCAATCGGCGGTCCATGCAGCTGATGCCAGTCACGCCGATCGGTTCCGAGCCGATCACCTGCCCCCCCATCCGCAAGACCAGTCCAGTGCCGTTCCGCGGCTGTGCGCCGCGCCGACACAACGAGGTTGCCGTACCTATGCGCCACGCTGAAGGAGCTCGCGGTGAGTGCTGACCAGACGCTGCTCGCCTTCGAGACCGATTGCCACATCTTCGATGGGTGCGGCTTCCCGGCCCCAGGCCTCCACTCGTTCTTGTTTGAACCCCTGTTCAGCATTGGCGGCGTCGACTTCAACAAGCCGATGCTGCTGGCCGTGCTGACCTCGGTCATCGTCATCGGGTTCTTCTGGGTGGCATTCGGCAAGGCCAAGGTGGTCCCGGGCAAGCTCCAGATGGTGGGAGAGGCGGGCTACGACTTCGTCCGCCGGGGCATCGTCTACGAGGCGCTGGGCAAGAAGGAGGGCGAGAAGTACGTCCCCTTCATGGTCTCGCTGTTCTTCTTCGTCTGGATCATGAACCTCTGGTCGATCATCCCGGTCGCCCAGTTCCCCGTGACCTCGATCATCGCCTTCCCGGCAGCGCTCGCCCTGATCGTCTACGTCATGTGGATGTACCTGACCTTCAAGCGCCACGGCTTCGTCGGCGGTCTGAAGAACATCACCGGCTACGACAAGTCGCTCGGTGGCGTTCTCCCGCTGGCCGTGATCCTGGAGTTCTTCTCGAACGTGCTGGTCCGGCCGTTCACCCACGCCGTCCGGCTTTTCGCGAACATGTTCGCCGGTCACCTGCTGATCCTGATGTTCACCGTCGCCAGCTGGTACCTGCTGAACGGCATCGGCATCGCCTACGCCGGTGTCTCCTTCGTGATGACCGTCATCATGACCGGCTTCGAGCTCTTCATCCAGGCCGTCCAGGCGTACGTCTTCGTCCTGCTGGCCACGAACTACATCCAGGGCGCGCTCGCCGAGCACCACTGAGCACCTCGCCTGCCCAGTCCAACAATCGTCCGGTGGCCAACCCCCACCGGTCCGTGAAAGAGAAGGAAGAACGAGCATGTCTGCTGCTCTCCAGACCATCGCCGCTGGTGTCGAGATCAAGGGCAACCTGGGCTCGATCGGCTACGGCCTCGCCGCGATCGGCCCCGGCGTCGGCGTCGGCATCGTCTTCGGTAACGGCACCCAGGCGCTGGCCCGCCAGCCCGAGGCGGCCGGTCTGATCCGCGCCAACCAGATCCTCGGCTTCGCCTTCTGTGAGGCGCTCGCCCTGATCGGTCTGGTCATGCCGTTCGTCTACCCGTCGTCCTGATCCAGGCCTGACGACCACTTGTTTCGACGAAAGGCACTGATGTGAACGCCCTGCTGGCGTCCGAGGGGGAGCTGGAGAACCCCCTCCTCCCGCCGATCCCAGAGCTTGTCATCGGTCTGATCGCCTTTGCCATCGTCTTCCTCTTCCTCGGCAAGAAGCTCCTCCCGAACATCAACAAGGTTCTGGACGAGCGCCGGGCAGCCATCCAGGGTGGCATGGAGAAGGCCGCCGCGGCCCAGACCGAGGCGCAGCAGGTGCTCGAGGACTACCGGGCACAGCTGGCCGACGCCCGCCACGAGGCCGCGCGTCTGCGCCAGGAGGCGCAGGAGCAGGGCGTCGCGCTGATCGCCGAGATGCGGTCCGAGGGACAGCGGCAGCGTGAGGAGATCATCGCTGCCGGCCACGCCCAGATCGATGCCGACCGCAAGGTCGCCGCGGCCTCGCTGCGCCAGGACGTCGGCCAGCTGGCCATCGACCTGGCCGGCCGGATCGTCGGCGAGTCCCTCACGGACTCGGCGCGGCAGAGCCGGACCGTCGACCGCTTCCTCGACTCGCTCGAGGACAAGGCGGCCGACGTGAAGAAGGCCGAGGCCACCCGATGAACGGAGCGAGCCGGGAGGCCTTCGCCTCCGCACGTGAGAGCCTCGACGCGCTGACGGCGGGCACGTCCGTGGACGTGGCCAAGCTCGCCGACGAGCTCGCGGCCGTCACCGCGCTGCTCGACCGCGAGGTGTCGCTGCGTCGGGTCCTGACCGACCCGGCGCAGCCCGGCGAGGCCAAGGCCGAGCTGGCCCGGCGCCTGCTGGGCGGCCAGGTGGGCGGCGAGTGCGCCGACCTGGTGGCGGGCATGGTCCGCTCCCGCTGGTCGCGTTCGCGCGACCTGGTGGACGCGATCGAGGAGCTGGCGTCCGGCGCCGACCTCGTCGCGGCCGAGCGTGCCGGTGACCTGGACGACGTCGAGGACGAGCTGTTCCGCTTCGGCCGGATCGTCGCCTCGAACCCCGAGCTGCGCGCCGCGCTGACCGACAAGGTCGCGGACCGGTCCGCCAAGGCGGCCCTGGTGCGCGAGCTGCTGGGCGGCCGGGCCAAGCCGGTCACCGAGCGCCTGGTCGTCCGACTGGTGTCCGCGCCGCGTGGCCGTAGCCTGGAAGGTGGGCTGAACGCCCTCTCCAAGCTGGCCGCGGACCGACGGGACCGCATGGTCGCGGAGGTCGTCTCGGCGGTGCCGCTGAACGATCAGCAGAAGCAGCGCCTCGGTGACGCGCTCGCCAAGCTGTACGGACGGCGTGTCCACCTCAACCTGGACGTCGACCCCGAGGTCCTCGGCGGCATCCAGGTGCGGATCGGCGACGAGGTCATCAACGGCACCATCGCGGACCGGCTCGCTGAGGCGGGCCGCCGGATGGCCGGCTGACCAGCCACCAACTCAAGAGCATGTACTGACGGCCCGAGTTGGGTCGACGGTGTCCTCTGGGGGCCCGGAGCAGCGCGGCTGCTCCGGGAGCAAGTCCCCAGACCCCCAGAATTACTTCGGGCCCAACAAGGAGAGCAGGGAACCCAGATGGCGGAGCTCACGATCCGGCCGGAGGAGATCCGGGACGCACTGGAGAACTTTGTCCAGGCGTACAAGCCGGACGCGGCCTCGCGCGAGGAGGTCGGTACGGTCAGCGTTGCCGGCGACGGCATCGCGAAGGTCGAGGGTCTTCCCTCGGCCATGGCGAACGAGCTGCTGCGGTTCGAGGACGGCACCCTCGGTCTCGCCCTCAACCTCGAGGAGCGCGAGATCGGTGCGGTCGTCCTCGGCGAGTTCAGCGGCATCGAGGAGGGCCAGCCGGTGCAGCGCACCGGTGAGGTGCTCTCCGTCGCGGTCGGCGAGGGCTACCTCGGCCGCGTCGTCGACCCGCTGGGCAACCCGATCGACGGCCTCGGCGAGATCACTGGCATCGAGGGCCGCCGCGCCCTCGAGCTGCAGGCCCCCGGCGTCATGGTCCGCAAGTCGGTCCACGAGCCGATGGAGACCGGCTACAAGGCCGTCGACGCGATGACCCCGGTCGGCCGTGGCCAGCGTCAGCTGATCATCGGTGACCGTCAGACCGGCAAGACCGCGCTGGCCGTCGACACGATCATCAACCAGCGCGACAACTGGCGCTCGGGCGACCCCAAGAAGCAGGTCCGCTGCATCTACGTCGCCATCGGCCAGAAGGGCTCCACCATCGCGTCCGTGCGCGGTGCGCTGGAGGAGGCCGGCGCCCTGGAGTACACGACGATCGTCGCGGCTCCGGCGTCCGACCCGGCCGGCTTCAAGTACCTCGCCCCGTACACCGGTTCGGCCATCGGCCAGCACTGGATGTACCAGGGCAAGCACGTCCTGATCGTCTTCGACGACCTCTCGAAGCAGGCCGACGCCTACCGCGCCGTCTCCCTGCTGCTGCGCCGCCCGCCGGGCCGTGAGGCCTACCCGGGTGACGTCTTCTACCTGCACTCGCGTCTGCTGGAGCGCTGCGCCAAGCTCTCCGACGAGATGGGTGCCGGCTCGATGACCGGTCTGCCGATCGTCGAGACCAAGGCGAACGACGTGTCGGCGTTCATCCCGACCAACGTCATCTCCATCACCGACGGCCAGTGCTTCCTGGAGTCGGACCTCTTCAACGCCGGTCAGCGCCCCGCGCTGAACGTCGGTATCTCGGTCTCCCGTGTCGGTGGCTCCGCCCAGCACAAGGCCATGAAGCAGGTCTCCGGCCGCCTCCGTGTGGACCTCGCCCAGTACCGCGAGCTCGAGGCGTTCGCCGCCTTCGGTTCCGACCTGGACGCGGCCTCCAAGGCCGCCCTGGAGCGCGGTAAGCGCATGGTCGAGCTGCTGAAGCAGGGCCAGTACGCCCCGTACTCCACCGAGGACCAGGTCGTCTCCATCTGGGCCGGCACCACCGGCAAGATGGACGACGTTCCGGTCGAGGACATCCGCCGCTTCGAGCGTGAGCTGCTGGACAACCTCCACCGCGAGAACAAGGGTCTGATGGACAGCATCCGCGAGGGCGGCAAGATGTCCGACGACACGCTGCAGGGCGTGGCGGACGCGATCGCGTCCTTCAAGCAGCAGTTCGAGACCTCGGACGGCAAGCTGCTGGGCGAGGGCTGAGCATGGGTGCTCAGATCCGGGTCTACAAGAGGCGGATCAAGACCGTCTCCGCGACCAAGAAGATCACCAAGGCGATGGAGATGATCGCCGCCTCGCGCATCGTCAAGGCACAGCGCAAGGTGGCCGCGTCCGCTCCGTACGCCGGTGAGCTCACCCGGGCAGTGACCGCGGTTGCCACCGGCTCCAACACCAAGCACGCCCTGACCACCGAGGTCGAGAACCCCGTCCGGGCCGCGGTCCTGCTCATCACGAGCGACCGTGGTCTGGCCGGCGGCTACTCCTCCAACGCGATCAAGGCCGCCGACCAGCTCACCACCCGCCTGAAGGCGGAGGGCAAGGACGTCGTCACGTACATCGTCGGCCGCAAGGGCGTCGCGTACTACGGCTTCCGTGAGCGCCCGATCGTCGACTCGTGGACGGGCTTCACCGACAGCCCGACCTACGCCGACGCCAAGCGGGTCGCCGGTCCCCTGATCGAGGCCGTCCAGCAGGACACGGCCGAGGGTGGCGTGGACGAGCTGCACATCGTCTTCACGGAATTCGTGTCGATGATGACGCAGACGCCGGTCGACAAGCGGCTGCTGCCGCTGAGCCTGGAGACGACGGCCGAGGAGTCCGAGGCGGTCAAGGACAAGATCCTTCCGCTGTACGACTTCGAGCCGTCGGACGAGGGCGTGCTCGACGCACTGCTTCCGCGGTATGTCGAGTCCCGTATCTACAACGCTCTGCTGCAGGCCGCCGCTTCCGAGCACGCGGCCCGCCGCCGGGCGATGAAGTCGGCGACGGACAACGCCGAAGATCTCATCAAGTCGCTCACGCGGCTTGCCAACGCGGCCCGCCAGGCCGACATCACCCAGGAAATCAGCGAGATCGTCGGTGGCGCCAGCGCTCTGGCCGACGCGACCGCGGGGAGTGACCGATAAATGACCACCACTGTTGAGACGGCCACGGCGACGGGCCGCGTCGCGCGGGTCATCGGCCCGGTCGTCGACGTGGAGTTCCCCGTCGACGCCATGCCGGAGATCTACAACGCCCTGACCGTCGAGGTCTCCGACCCGGCCGAGGCCGGCAAGAAGAAGATCCTGACGCTCGAGGTCGCGCAGCACCTGGGCGAGGGCATGGTTCGCGCCATCGCCATGGAGCCCACCGACGGCCTGGTCCGCCAGGCCGCCGTGACGGACACCGGCGACGGCATCACCGTCCCCGTCGGTGACGTCACCAAGGGCCGGGTGTTCAACACCCTGGGCAAGATCCTGAACGACCCCGAGGCCGAGTCCGAGGTCACCGAGCGCTGGTCCATCCACCGCAAGGCCCCGGCGTTCGACCAGCTCGAGTCGAAGACCGAGATGTTCGAGACGGGTCTGAAGGTCGTCGACCTTCTCACCCCGTACGTCAAGGGCGGCAAGATCGGTCTGTTCGGTGGTGCCGGTGTCGGCAAGACCGTTCTGATCCAGGAAATGATCATGCGTGTGGCGAAGCTGCACGAGGGCGTTTCCGTCTTCGCCGGCGTCGGTGAGCGCACCCGTGAGGGCAACGACCTCATCCACGAGATGGCGGACTCCGGCGTTCTGGACAAGACCGCGCTGGTCTTCGGCCAGATGGACGAGCCCCCGGGCACCCGTCTGCGCGTGGCCCTGGCCGGTCTGACCATGGCGGAGTACTTCCGCGATGTGCAGAAGCAGGACGTGCTGTTCTTCATCGACAACATCTTCCGCTTCACCCAGGCCGGTTCCGAGGTCTCGACCCTGCTCGGCCGCATGCCGTCCGCGGTGGGTTACCAGCCGAACCTCGCCGACGAGATGGGCCTCCTGCAGGAGCGCATCACCTCGACCCGTGGTCACTCGATCACCTCGATGCAGGCGATCTACGTCCCCGCGGACGACCTGACCGACCCGGCTCCGGCGACGACCTTCGCGCACCTCGACGCGACGACCGTTCTGTCGCGTCCGATCTCGGAGAAGGGCATCTACCCGGCGGTCGACCCGCTGGACTCGACGTCCCGCATCCTGGACCCGCGTTACATCGCGCAGGACCACTACGACGCCGCTATGCGCGTCAAGGGCATCCTGCAGAAGTACAAGGACCTCCAGGACATCATCGCGATCCTCGGTATCGACGAGCTCGGCGAAGAGGACAAGCTGGTCGTCCACCGCGCCCGCCGTATCGAGCGCTTCCTGTCGCAGAACACCCACGCCGCGAAGCAGTTCACCGGCGTCGACGGTTCCGACGTGCCGCTGGACGAGTCCATCGCCGCGTTCAACGCCATCGCCGACGGTGAGTTCGACCACTTCCCGGAGCAGGCGTTCTTCATGTGCGGTGGCCTGGAGGACCTCAAGGCCAACGCCAAGGAGCTGGGCGTCTCCTGAGCCCCGTGCTCTTGACGGCCGGGGGCGGGGCTGCCCCGCCCCCGGTCCGTACGTCCCCTATTCTTTGACCCAACACCCGCCACACCCGGCGGGTGGAGACCCGAGGAGCCACGTTGGCTGCTGAGCTGCACGTCGAGCTGGTCGCGGCGGACCGAAGCGTCTGGTCCGGCGAGGCCACTCTGGTCATCGCGCGTACCACATCGGGTGACATCGGCGTCATGCCCGGCCACCAGCCGCTGCTCGGTGTGCTGGAGTCCGGCCCGGTGACCATCAAGACCGCCGACGGCAACGTCGTCGCCGCGGTGCACGGTGGGTTCATCTCGTTCGCGGACGACAAGCTCTCGGTGCTCGCCGAGATCGCGGAGCTTGCCGACGAGATCGACGTCGAGCGCGCCGAGCGGGCGCTCGAGCGCGCCAAGGCGGACGCCGACGCGGCCGCCGAGCGCCGCGCGGATGTCCGGCTGAAGGCGGTCACGGGCGTTCGCTAGCCCGCGTCCCGCTTCGAGTACGACCCTCAGCCGCGGACCGGCCTGGACGACCTCCAGGGCGGTCCGCGGCTGAGGCGATATCGCAGGTGCAGCTCTAGATGATGCGAGGAGGTCGGTGGAGATGGTCCTCGCTCTGCTCGTGAGCGGCATCGTCGTTCTACTGGTGCTGGTGGGACTCTTCGTCTTCGGGCTGCGCAGGCGGCTCATCCAGCGGTCCGGCGGGACGTTCGACTGCAGTCTGCGCTGGAACGTTCCCGAGGACGACCCCGGACCCGCCGGAAAAGGCTGGGTGTACGGGGTCGCGCGCTACAACGGTGACCGGATCGAGTGGTTCCGGGTCTTCTCGTACGCCCCCCGCCCGCGCCGCGTCCTGCAGCGCGACTCCATCGAGGTGCTGGAGCGGCGCACGCCGCAGGGCGAGGAGGAGCTGGCGCTGCTGTCGGACGCCATCGTCCTCGCCTGTCTGCACCAGGGCACCCGGCTGGAGCTGGCGATGAGCGAGGACGCGCTCACCGGCTTCCTGGCCTGGCTCGAGGCGGCCCCGCCCGGGCAGAGGGTCAATGTCGCCTAGACAAGGCTTCTCTCTGGACAGGGGAGGGTCAACGTCGCCTGACGCCGCGGCGTGATGCCACGGCGTCCTGACGTCACGGCGTCGTGAGGCTCAGCTCCGCGTCGTCCCGTGGTGCTCGACCGGCTCCGCTCCGGCGTCCTTCCCCGGTGCCTTCTTCGGATCCTTGGGCCAGATCGTGTAGCTCAGCGCGATGACCACGTTGATGCCGATCACCCACAGCATCCTCGTCTGCCACATGCGCAGCGAGCTGGTGTCGCCCCCGTCGCCCACGTACCAGGCGGCCGTCTGCAGCAGGCCGATGGCGATCGCCGCGGACAGCACCCACTTCCCGGCCGTCTTCCACTCGTGCACCGCCCGGGCCGTGCCGTACTTCGGCGGCTTCACCGGCGGCGGGCCACCGGCGAAGCGGTGGGCGAAGCGCTGGTCGGCCCACCGGATCGTGGAGTGGCCGAGCCCTACCGAGAAGCCGATGTAGACCGCGGCCAGGCCGTGTTTCCAGTCGGCCGTGGCGCCGTTCTTCAAGTCGATCGCGGTGGCGATCAGCAGCACCAGCTCCAGCACGGGCTCGAGCAGCAGCACGGCGATCCCCGCCCGGGGCATCCGGGCGAAGTAGCGCAGGCTGAGACCTGCGGCCAGCAGGATCCAGAAGCCCACCTCGCAGGCGACGACCAGCGTGACGATCATGGTTCTCTCCCTTCCCTCACCACCAGCCTCACCGCTGTGACCGGGGATCTCGTCGTCGCGGGCGACGAGATGGCACTGCATCCTTCGATGTACCTCCGGCCGGGACGGGCGGCCGTCCGGCGGACGGCCGCACTCCGCGCGACGTGCTGAGATGGAGCCATGCCGGTCCGCTTCCTCCGCCACCCCCCGCGCGTCGACCTCCTCATCGCGGTCTCCGGGCTGCTCGGGGGACTGCTGCTGTGGTTCCTCGGGCTGAGCGAGGGCAAGCCGCTCTTCGGGCTGCCCAAGTGGCTCGTCCTCGTCGCGCTGGTGGTGATGTCGGGCAGCGAACTGCTGCGTCGCCGTGCCCCGCTGACGGCCCTGGCCATCGGCACGGCGGCGGTGGCGCTGGACCTGTGCACGGGCACGCTCGTGGCCACCGTGGTGATGTACACGGACCTGGTCTACGCGGCCGTGCTGTACGGGTCGCCGGCCGTGGCCCGGCGCCTTCCCCGGGCCTGCGAGATCGGCACGGCGCTGGTGACGGCGCTGGCCCTGGTCCTGCTGCGGGACCCTGGGGCGCTGCTGATCGGCTTCGCCTTCTCGGTGATCACCGTGGCCCCGGCCTGGACCGGGGTGGGCATCCGGGTGCACCGGGACCGGGCCGAGGCCGCCCGGCTGGCGGCCGAGCGGACCGCGCTGCTGGCCGAGCTGGACCGGCGCGAGGCGGTCGGGGCGGAGCGCGCCCGGATGGCGCGCGAGCTGCACGACATGGTCGCGGGCCATCTGTCCGCCATCGCCATCCACTCCTCGGCCGCGCTGTCGATAGGCGAGCCGGAGGCGTCCCGGGAGGCGCTCGGGGTGATCCGGGAGAACAGCGTGCAGGGCCTCGCGGAGATGCGCCGGCTGATCGGCCTGCTGCGCGAGCAGACGAAGGAGGCGGACGAGCCGGCGCCCACCCCGACGCTCGACGGCCTCGACGCGCTGCTCGAGCGGGCCCGTACGGCGGTGCGCGACGACCGCTTCTCCTTCGTCCTGCGCGACGAGCGGGGCCCCGGCGCCCTGCCCGCGCCGGTCGAGCTGGCGGCGTACCGCATCGTGCAGGAGTCGCTGACCAACGCGGTCAAGCATGCGGCGCCGGGCGAGGTGAGCGTGGCGCTGGCCAGGGACGACGGGGCGCTGGTGGTGCGGGTGGCCAGCGCCCTGGGGGAGCGGCCGGGGCCGCGCGCGCCGGGGGCCGGGGCGGGCCTGACCGGCATGCGCGAGCGCGTCGCGCTGCTGGGCGGCGCGCTGGCGGCCGGGCCGGCGGCGGGGGAGGAGACGTTCTGGGAAGTACGGGCGGAGCTGCCCGTGGACGAGGAGGAGATCAGATGATCCGCGTCGTTGTCGCCGAGGACCAGGCCGCCGTGCGGTCGGGGCTCGTGCTCATTCTGCGCTCGGCGGCGGACATCGAGGTCGTCGGGGAGGCGGGCGACGGTGAGACGGCCGTCCGGCTGGCCCGTGAGCTACGGCCCGACCTGGTGCTGATGGATGTGCAGATGCCGAGGCTGGACGGGGTGTCGGCCACCCGCCTGATCACCGACGAGCGCCTCGCCGACGTGCTGGTGCTGACCACCTTCGACCTGGACGAGTACGTCTTCGGGGCGCTGCGGGCGGGCGCCGCGGGCTTCCTGCTCAAGGACAGCGAGGCGGCGGACCTGGTGACGGCGGTGCGCACGGTGGCGCGGGGAGAGGGGCTGATCTCCCCGGTCGTCACCCGGCGCCTCATCGCGGAGTTCGCGCGTCCGACGCCCGTGCGCTCTCCGGGCGCGCCCGACGCGTCCGTGCTCGACGTCCTGACCCGCCGCGAGCGGGAGGTGCTGGTGTGCGTGGGGGAGGGGCTGTCGAACGCGGAGGTCGCGCGGCGGCTGGGGATGGCCGAGGCGACGGTGAAGACCCATGTCAGCCGGGTGCTGGGGAAGCTGGAGCTGCGCAGCCGGGTGCAGGCGGCGGTGCTGGCCCGGGAGTTGGGTCTGGTCCAGACCTCTTGACCGTTGGTACGGACCTTCCTACGCTCCCTTCACAACGCGCACCCTCGTACCGCGCCCCTTCACCACGCGGCACCCCCCACCCTGTCCGGCCCTCACTCGAGGAGCTTGCCTTGAGCACAGGAACCACGGGACACGGAAGATTACGCAGACCTCTCATAACCCGCGCCATAACCCGCGCCCTACCCCGCGCCCCGCTCGCGGCGCTCACCGCACTGCTGCTCCCCCTCGGCCTGGCCGTCGGCCTCGCGGCCCCGGCCCATGCCGCCCCCGCCGCCACGGCGACATTCGCCAAGACCTCCGACTGGGGGACGGGCTTCCAGGCGCAGTGGACGGTGAAGAACACGGGCACCACCGCCCTCGACGGCTGGACCGTCGAGTGGGACTTCCCCTCCGGCACCGCTGTCAGCTCGTACTGGGACGCGCTGGTCAGCGGCTCCGGCGGGCATGTGACGGCCAAGAACCGCGAGTACAACGGAACCGTCGCCCCCGGCGCCTCGGTCACCTTCGGCTTCGTCGGCTCGGGCGACGGCGAGCCCTCCGGCTGCCGGATCAACGGCGCGTCCTGCGACGGCGGATCGCCGTCCGACAGCCCGCCCGGCGCCCCGGGCACGCCCACGGCCGTCTCCGTCACCGCCGACAGCGTCTCGCTCAAGTGGGGCGCGGCCACGGACGACAAGGGCGTGAAGAACTACGACGTCTACCGGGGCAAGGCCAAGGTCGCCACCGTCGCCAAGCTCGCCTGGACCGACACCGGCCTGAGCGCGGGCACCGACTACACCTACACGGTCGTCGCCCGTGACACCGCCGACCAGACCGGCCCCGCCAGCGCCCCGCTCAGCGTGCGGACCACCGGCGGGGGCGGCGACCCCCAGCCGGGCACGGACGCCGTCAAGGCGGGCTACTTCGTGCAGTGGGGCATCTACGGGCGCGGCTACACCGTGAAGTCCCTGGACACCACGGGCGCCGCCGGCAAGCTCACGCACATCAACTACTCGTTCTCCAACATCGACCCCGTCAACCTGACCTGCCTCAACGGCGTCACCAAGGCCACCAGCCCCAACCCCCAGGACCCCAGCCAGGGCGACGGGGCCGGCGACTCCTGGGCCGACTACGAGAAGGGCTTCGGCGCCGGCGAGTCCGTCGACGGCGTGGGGGACACCTGGGACCAGCCGCTGGCCGGCAACTTCAACCAGCTGAAGAAGCTCAAGGCCAAGTACCCCAAGCTGAAGATCAATATCTCGGTCGGCGGCTGGACGTACAGCAAGTACTTCTCCGACGTCGCGAAGACGGACGCCTCCCGGCAGAAGTTCGTGAAGTCCTGCATCGACATGTACATCAAGGGCGACCTGCCCACGGCGAACGGGCGCGGCGGCGCCGGCGTCGCGGCCGGCATCTTCGACGGCTTCGACATCGACTGGGAGTGGCCGGGCTCCGAGGGCCACGCCGGCAACCACGTCTCCAAGGACGACAAGGCCAACAACACCCTGCTGTTTGCCGAGTTCCGCCGCCAGCTCGACGCGCTGAGCGGCACGACCGGGAAGAAGTACCTGCTGACCGCCTTCACCCCGGCCGACCCCGCGAAGATCGACGCGGGCTGGGACATCACCACCAAGGACGGCACGCCCAGCGTCCTGGACTACATGGACTTCGCCAACGTCCAGGGCTACGACTTCCACGGCTCCGGCAGCGACAACAGCTGGGAGCCGAACCGCACGGGACACCAGGGCAATCTCTTCACCGACCCCAAGGACCCCTACCCCACGAAGTTCAGCGTGGCCACGACCGTCCAGACCTACCTCGACGCCGGCGTCCCGCCCCGCAAGGTCGTCCTGGGGCTGGCCTTCTACGGCCGCGGCTGGCAGCAGGTCGCCGACGGCGGCGCGAACGGCGCCTGGCAGAGCGCGGGCGGCGCGGCACCGGGGCAGTTCCCCGAGGAGGCCGGCACCCGCGGCTACGACAACCTCCTCGCGTCCGTGCCGAACCTGACGGTCCGCCATGACGAGACGGCGGTCGCGACGTACGGCTACACGGGCGCGGGCGGCCAGTGGTGGACGTTCGACGACGCCTGGTCCATCGGCAAGAAGACCGCCTGGCTGAAGTCCAAGGGACTCGGAGGCGCCATGATCTGGGAGATGTCCGGCGACCACGGCACGCTGATGAACGCGGTCGTCGGCGGCCTGGGCTAGCGCCCGCCCCCGAACCGACCGGGGAGGCGGAGCGGCCCCCCGCCTCCCCGGTCTTCCACGTCTCCGATGCTCCGTCGGCGGCCGCGCCTCAGCGGTTCTCGCCCGGCACCCACAGGCTGCATTTCCCGGGGGGCGACCCCCGGACCCCCGGCCGCGCCGGGGGTTGCCGCTTCAGCGGTTCTCGCCCGGCACCCACAGGATGTCGCCGAGCTCCTTGTTCGCCGTCCTGGCCAGAATGAACAGCAGGTCCGAGAGACGGTTGAGGTAGGTGGCCGTCAGGTGGTTCATGATGTCGCCGTGCATCTCCAGCGCCGCCCATGTGGAGCGCTCGGCGCGGCGGGCCACCGTGCAGGCCTGGTGCAGCAGGGCCGCCCCCGGCGTGCCACCCGGCAGGATGAAGCTGCGGAGCTTCTCCAGGTCCGCGAGGAAGTGGTCGCAGTCGGCCTCGAGCTTGTCGATGTAGGACTGCTCGACCCTCAGCGGCGGGTACTTGGGCTCCTCCACGACCGGGGTCGCCAGGTCCGCGCCCACGTCGAAGAGGTCGTTCTGGACCCGTACGAGCACCTTGACGACCTCCGCCGGCAGCTGCCCGAGCGCGATGGCCACCCCGATCGCGGCGTTGGCCTCGTTCGCGTCGGCGTACGCCGCGATGCGGGTGTCGGTCTTGACGGTGCGGCTCATGTCACCGAGGGCGGTCGTGCCGTCGTCGCCGGTGCGGGTGTAGATGCGCGTCAGATTGACCATGGGGACGAGCCTAGCCACGCACCGCCCTCGAGGGCCGCCCACGCCGCACCCAACCTGTGATCAGTGTGACTGAAGTGACCCAACTGCACCGTGGTGCGCGCCCCGTGGCCGTCTCGGTGTGACGTCCGTCATCTGGGACGTGACGCGCATCTCTTACTGCCCACACGTGCGCCGACGGGCGCTAATCTCCGGGCGGAGAGGCGTGAATGCACAGATACATGCACAGGGAGTAAGGGGACAGTGGTGGCCAAGAAGCTCGCCGTCATCGGCGCCGGACTGATGGGCTCCGGGATCGCGCAGGTCTCCGCCCAGGCCGGATGGGACGTCGTGCTGCGGGACGTCACCGACGCGGCGCTGCGGCGCGGTACGGACGGCATCAAGGCCTCGTACGAGAAGTTCGTCTCCAAGGGGAAGCTGGAGGCCGCGGCCGCCGAGCAGGCGCTGGCCCGGATCACCACGACCACCGACCTCGACGCGGCCGCCGACGCCGACATCGTCGTGGAGGCGGTGTTCGAGGACATCGACACCAAGCGGGACATCTTCCGCACCCTGGACGGCCTGGTGAAGGACGAGACGGTCCTGGCCTCCAACACCTCCGCCATCCCGATCACCAAGATCGCGGCCGCCACGGAGCGCCCCGAGCGGGTCGTGGGCGCGCACTTCTTCTCGCCCGTTCCCATGATGCAGCTGTGCGAGCTGGTGCGCGGCTACAAGACCAGCGACGAAACGCTCGCCAAGGCCCGGGAGTTCGCCGAGGGCGTCGGCAAGACCTGCATCGTGGTCAACCGCGACGTCGCCGGCTTCGTCACCACCCGTCTGATCTCGGCGCTGGTCGTCGAGGCGACCAAGCTGTACGAGTCGGGCGTGGCCAGCGCCGAGGACATCGACATCGCCTGCAAGCTGGGCTTCGGGCACGCCATGGGGCCGCTGGCGACCGCCGACCTGACCGGCATCGACATCCTCATGCACGCCACGGGCAACATCTACACCGAGTGCCAGGACGAGAAGTTCGCCCCGCCGGAGATCATGCGCCGCATGGTGGACGCGGGCGACCTCGGCCGCAAGAGCGGACAGGGCTTCTACCAGCACTGACGGTCGGACGGATACCAAGTTCACCCACCAGGGTGAACTTGGTATTGGTTCGCCTGAAGGCGGCAACTTTGTGGTGTGAGAGGCAGTCAGTTCTTTAGAACCACATCCACATCAGGGACCACTCCCGGGAGCGCATATGCACATCAGGGGCGATCACGCCGAACTGGTCGTCGGGGGCCGCCTCGACGTCCGCAGCGCGGCGGACGCCCGTACGGTCCTGCACTCCGCCCTGGACGGCGGCCGGGGCGACCTGGTCCTGGACCTGACCGAGCTGGACTCCTGGGACGCCACCGGGCTCGGCGTCATCATGGGCGCCCACCGCCGCGCCGGCCGCACCGGCCGGCGGCTCGTCCTGCGCGGGGTGCCGGACCGGATGCAGCGACTCCTGGTGGCCACCCGGCTGCACCGCATCCTCGCCATCGAGGAGGACTGCCCCCGGCGGCGCCCCCTGCCGCACGTGTGAGACCCCCCGTGTGCAACGGGGCGCCGGACGGGCCCGGTGAGCCCCTCGAGGCGCGAGTGCCCCGATCCTCATGAGACTGTGACGTCCCGTGGCGCCGGGGCACCCTTCCCGTCGTAGATACTGTGGCAAGGTCTGTTCGGTTTCCCGCCGCCTACGAAAGCCCACGGCGGGCACCGGACCGGAATCGACGGCCCGGACAGCTCCCGGCCGGAGGTCGAAGGAGTGCGGACAGGCCGGAGGGCACGACGGCACGCCACGCATCTTGGGGGCTCTGAACCATGGACCCGACGAACCGCGGATCCGAGGAATTCCACGACGACGAGCGGACTCCCGACGAGCCGGGCGCCACGGGGCGCCCGCCGCGCGAGTCCGCCGCGGCACCGGAGGTCCCCGCCGCCCAGGGTCCGGTCCGCGTCGTCCAGCTCGTCACCGGTGACTACCTCCTCACCGTCAACCCCGTCGACGGCAGCGAGATAGAGCCCTGCCCGCCCGGCGCCCTGCCCGCCAGACCGGAGCGCCACGGCCCCGAGCGGCGCGACGGCCTGCGCCTCGCCGCCGCGCCCCCGCCGCCCGCCCGTCAGGCCGGGCCCCAGCTGCCCCTGGTGGGCCGCGCGGAGGAGCGCGAGCGCCTGGGCCGGCTGCTCTCCCGCGGCCGTTCGGTGCGGCTGACCGGCCCCTCCGGGTCCGGCCGCAGCGTCCTGCTGGACGCCGTCGCCGAGGACTGCGCGGGCCTGGCGCCCGACGGCGTCGTCCGGCTCAGCGGATACCACCGCACGCCCACCGACCTGCTCCACGAGCTCTTCGCCGCCGTCCACCACGCGCCGCTGCACCGCCTCGAGCGGGGCGAGTTGCTGGCGGCCGTGCACGAGATCGGCGCCGTGGTCGTCCTGGACGACCTCGAGTTCGGCGGCGCCGCGCTCGACGAACTCCTCGACGCCACACCCGAGTGCGCCTTCCTCCTCGCGGCCACCCCCGACGTCGCCGCACCCTCCACCGACTCGCACGTGGAAGAGGTCTTCCTCGGCGGCCTGGACCGCACCGGCTGCCTGGAGCTGCTGGAGCTGGCCGTGGACCGGCCGCTCACCGACGAGGAGGCCGACTGGGCCGCGGACCTGTGGTTCGAGTCCGAGGGCCTGCCGCTGCGGTTCGTCCAGGCCGGCGCGCTGCTGCGGCAGAAGGACGAGCTCGCCTCCGCGCCCGCCGCCGCCGACGAGTTCGGCGTCTTCGCCGAGCGGCCCTACGCCGCGGCCGCGGGCGACGGCGAGGACGAGGGGCGGCCCGCCTCGCTGCCCAGCCTCGCCGAGGCGGCGGGCCCCGCCGTCCTGCTCGCCTCCCGCCTGGACGAGGCCGCCCGCAACGCCCTGCGCTTCGCCGTCGCGCTCGGCGGCGAGATGCCCCACCAGGCGCACCTGCCGGCCCTGGCCGGCGACACCCACGCCGACGCCGCCGTCGGCGACCTCCTCGCCTGCGGGCTGATCACCCCCGTCGGCGCCCACTACCGGCTCGCGGCCGGCGTGGCCGAGCAGCTCCTCGCCGGGGGCTACGGCGACGAGGCCGCCGCCCGGGCGCACTCCGCCGCCCAGCACTACGCCTGGTGGGCCGGGCACCCCTCCGTCACGCCCGAGCGGATCGCCCAGGAGGGCGAGGTCATCCTCGCCGCGCTGGGCGCCCTCATCGGCGACGGCGACGCCGGGCACCGGGCGGCCGCGGTGCTGCTCGCCCGTACCGCCGCACCGGCCTTCGCGGCCGCGCTGCACTGGGGGGCCTGGGAGCGCGCCCTGCGGGCCGGGCAGGAGGCCGCACGGCTGGCGGGCGAAGTCGGCGAAGAAGCGTATTTCCACCACGAGTTGGGCGTGCTGGCGCTGTGCACCGGCAACCTCGACCGGGCCCGCGCGCAGCTGGAGGCCTCCATCGGACTGCGCGGCGTGCTCGCCGACAAGCGCGGCGCGGTCGCCGGACGGCGGGCGCTGGCGCTCGTCGCCGACCGCTCGGGCCTGGCGATGGGCGCCCGGACGGTGCCCGGCGGCGGCCCGGCGCGCACCGGCTCCACGCGCGTGCCGCCGCTGCCCCCGCTGCGCACGCCCTCCGGCGAGGAGGTCCCGGCCGCCCGCCGCGAGGAGTCCGCCGCGCCCCCGGCCAAGCCGGCCACGGCGCGCCCCGTGCGGCCGCAGCCCGCCGACTCCACCACCACGATCGTCAGCCGCGTGCCGGCCGCGGCCGGTGCCCCGGCGGCGGCCGCGGCGGCGGTGCCCGTGCCGTCCGCGCCCCCGCGGCGCGGCCCGCTGGGCCGGGTGTCGTGGGCGCACAAGCTCATGGCCGGCGGCAACCGGCGCAACCTCCTCGCGGCGGGCGCGGGCGCCCTCCTTGCCGCCGTCCTCGGCACCGTCGTCACCCTCGGCGCCACCACGGGCGGCGGGGACGGCGACCGCTCGGAGACGGTCCGGCCCGGCCAGTCGGCGGACCGGCAGGACGGCGACGGCGGCCTGAGCGCCGACGAGCCGGCGCCGGGCGAGAGCGGGCGTCCGCAGGTGCCCGGTCACGCGGGCAAGCCCGGGCAGTCGCCCGGGCCCAGCGGGACGGCCGGCTCGCCCGGCGCGTCCGGCAGCCCCTCGCCGTCCGCGTCCGGCAGCGGCGGCCCGGCCACCCAGTCGCCCACGCCGGGCCGGCCGTCCCAGAGCCCGACCCGCTCGCCCGGCGGCGGGGAGAGCCCCAAGCCGACGCCGCCCACGCCGACGAAGACCGAGGAGAAGCCTCCGACGACGCCGCCCACGCAGCCGCCGACCAAGGACCCGCAGCCCCCCACGGCCGCCGGCTCCAACTCGGCGAGCGGCCCCGCCCCGGGCGGGACCGCCTCCGGCGGCGGCACCCCCGTCGCCTAGCCGCGGGCTCCGCGCCCACGCGAAGAGGGCCCGTACGGTGCGTACGGGCCCTCTTCGCGTGGTGCGGCGGCCGCCCGGAAGGGTCCGGGCGGCCGGCCGCTCAGAACAGTCGCAGCTTGTCGTCCTCGATGCCGCGCATCGCGTCGTAGTCCAGGACGACGCAGCCGATGCCCCGGTCGGTGGCGAGCACGCGGGCCTGGGGCTTGATCTCCTGGGCGGCGAAGATGCCGCGCACGGGGGCCAGGTGCGGGTCGCGGTTGAGGAGCTCGAGGTAGCGGGTGAGCTGCTCCACACCGTCGATCTCGCCGCGCCGCTTGAGCTCCACGGCCACCGTCGCGCCGTCCGCGTCGCGGCAGAGGATGTCCACCGGGCCGATGGCCGTGGGGTATTCGCGGCGGATGAGGGTGTAGCCCTCGCCGAGGGTCTCGATGCGGTCCGCCAGGAGCTCCTGGAGGTGCGCCTCCACGCCGTCCTTGATCAGGCCGGGGTCCACGCCCAGCTCGTGCGAGGAGTCGTGCAGGACCTCCTCCATGGTGATGATGAGCTTCTCGCCCGCCTTGTTGATCACCGTCCAGACGCCGTCGCCCTCTTTGAGGGTGCACGGCGGGGACATCCAGTTCAGGGGCTTGTAGGCCCTGTCGTCGGCGTGGATCGAGACGCTGCCGTCCGCCTTCACCAGAATCAGGCGCGGGGCGGAGGGCAGGTGGGCGGTGAGCCGGCCCGCGTAGTCCACGGAGCAACGGGCGATGACGAGACGCATGGTGAGCCACGCTACTCGACTCCTGCCACTTCACGCGATTCGCCCTGGAAGGCCCCCTCGGGCTTTGGCCAGTTGTCGGTGTTCTCCTGGTGGGGCAGCAGTGGCCGGATTACCGTTGAAGCGGGCGGTCGTCGTACGGGCACAGGGCGTCGTCGTCCGCTCGCCCATCCCTGAGACCCCGCTCGCGGGGTCGCGAGAGGAGAACCCATGTCGCTCGACGTCTCACCGGCCCTCCTCGAACAGGCCGAGCGAGGCGAGGTCGACGAAGCCGATTTCGTCGACTGCGTCCGGACCTCCCTGCCCTACGCATGGGAGATGATCAGCTCCCTGGTGGACCGGCTCAAGGTCGAAGGCGGACAGTTCGCCGACAACCGGACGCCCCCGCCGGACGAGCAGGCGCGTGGCCAGCTGCTGCGCGCCCTGGCGAGTGACGCGATTCGCGGTGCGCTGCAGCGGCACTTCGGGGTGCGCCTGGCGTTCCAGAACTGCCACCGGGTGGCCGTCTTCCCGACCGACCCTTCGGTGGACGAGCGACTGGCCCGCTTCACCTCCGTGAGGGGCCAGCTGCTGAACCAGTCGCCGGAGCTCCGGGACTGCTGACGCGTCCTGTGCTGCCGCTCCGAGTGCGGGAGGTGCGGAGAAACGGGGGCGGCAGCTCCGCCGGGGCCTGTGGCCGGCGGACGGGACGGGACCATGCGGGACCCTATGGGCGCGGACCGGGCGGGAGCCGGCCGGAGGCGCCGGGTCAGGTGAGCAGAGGCAGCACGTCCGCGCCGAGGCGGCGGAGGTTCTCCTCGGTGGCCGCGAGGTCGCCGGAGCCCTCGGCGAGCAGGGCGAAGCGACCGATGCCCGTGCGCTCGCGGGTGGCCGCGAGGCGGTCGGCGCACAGCCTGGGCGAGCCGACGGGGTGGAGATCGCACAGCAGCTCCGTGTACGCGAGGGGATCGCGCATCCGGCGGATCCTGCCGTCGACGGTCACATGCGCCGACAGTCCGTGGTGCAGCCAGCCCGGCATCGTCTTCAGCAGCGTCTCCCGCGCCTCCTGGCACCGGTCGGCGATCTGCACCACCCCGGCCGCCACATGACCGGCCGACGCCACCTCATCGGGTGAACGCCCCGCCTCCAGCGCGCACTTGCGCCACAGGGCGACCATGTCCGCCTTCTCCTGGTCCTCGCTGTGCATGCCCAGCAGCATCGGCAGCCCGTGCGCCGCCGCCAGCCGCACGCTGGCGGGCGAGGTGCACGCGACGACCACGCCGGGGCCGGTCGAGTCCAGCAGCTCGTCGGGCCGGGGCACCACCGGGACCTCGCGGAAGGAGAACCGTTCTCCCTCAGTGCCCACCCGGGGCTCCCGCAGCCAGCGCATCAGCAGTTCGAGCGACTCGGGGAACCCCTCTTCGTACGCCTCCAGGCCCGAGTTGAAGACCTCGAGGTCCACCCAGGGCCCGCCGCGGCCCACCCCGAGGGTGAACCTTCCGCCCGAGGTGAGGTGCAGCAACGCCGCCTGCTCCCCCAGCGCCACGGGGTGGGTGGTGGGCAGGACGCTGACGGCCGTGCCCACCCCGAGGGTGCGGGTGCGGCCGAGCAGCAGGGCGGCGAGGGTCACCGCGGACGGGCACACTCCGTACGGCACGAAGTGGTGTTCCGCCAGCCAGACCGCGTCCAGCCCCGCCTCCTCGGCGACCTCCGCCGAGCGGACGGCCCGGTACAGCGCCTCCCCGTGCCCCTGGCCGGGGAATTGGGCGGACAGGACAAATGCTCCAACGCGCATCGCTCTTTGTTCCTCCTAGCGACCGACGCGGCATCCCCCTGGAGGCAATAACGGCTGACACGTGCCGAAGGTACGGCCCTGCGTGAAGTTTTCATGATGATCGGTGCGCGGGCGCCATAGAGCCGGGGGACGCCGGGACGGGGCGGTGACCGTGCCGCGTAGGCTGGTCACGACCCGTAGCCCCAGACCCACCGAGGTGCCCCGTGTCCCCGCGCCGAAACCGCCCGCGAGGCGGGACCGACCGATCGTCACCCCTCCCGCCCGACACCGGCGGCGCGCGGTACGGCCTGGAGCGCACCGAGAGCTGGCAGGGCGAGGAGTGGGCGGTCCGCATGATCGGCGGCGGCGCGGCGGCGAAGCACTACCGCTGCCCGGGGTGCGACCAGGAGATCCCGCCCGGGGTGCCGCACGTGGTGGCCTGGCCGCAGTTCGGCGGCGGCGTCGAGGACCGCCGGCACTGGCACACCTCCTGCTGGAACGCGAAGGACCGCCGGAGCGCGCGGCTCCAGCGGTCCCGTAACGCGCCCAGGTACTGACCCCGGGCCGCCTAGGGCGTGTCCGACACGTCCTGGCGGCGGTCGCTCACGCGTCCCGCCTGGTCAGCGAGACGTACGCGCCGGCCAGCGCCACACCGGCCACGCCCAGCATGATCCACAGCGGGGTCCAGCCCGTGGGCCCCTCGATGTGGTCGGCCGAGGTGGCGTAGAACGCCGAGAGCTGCATCGGGATCGAGTACTCGATGAGCGCCTTGCGGACCTCCGAGAGGGCGTCGCCCATCATGAACAGCGACAGCACCATCGGCAGCAGGACCACGCCCAGCATGAGCGTGATCGCCCCGGCGGAGTGCCGCAGCAGCGCGCCCACGGCGAGGCCCAGCAGGCCCAGCGTCGCCACGTACAGGCTCACCCCGACCGTCGCCCGCAGCCAGGTCTCGGCGTCCGGGGTGAAGGTGGTCCTGTCGCCGAGCAGCGCGGAGTCCACCACCGCGATCATCCCGGTGGAGACGAGGGTGATCACGAACGTCAGGAGGAAGAAGACGATCGACTTGGCCCCCAGCACCCGCCCACGGTCCGGGCACGCGGTCAGGGTCGTACGGATCATGCCGGTGCCGTACTCGGAGGAGATCGTCAGCACGCCGAGCGTGACCACGCAGATGATGCCGAGCAGCACCCCGAAGAAACCGAGGGCGAGCGGCGAGGAGTTGCCGGTGTCGCCGTCCTGGCCGGCGACGAGGGTCGCGGCCAGGAAGCCGATGCCGAGGACGAGCAGCACCATGACGCCCAGCGTCCACATCGTCGACCGCACGGACCGGATCTTGGTCCACTCGGAGGCGACGGCGTCGAGGAGCGTGGCCTTGCGGATCGGGATCGGCGACACGTAGCCGACGGGGCCGCCGGCGGGCGTCTGGCCCGGCCAGTAGCCCTGCGCCTGGCCGGGGTGCGGGGCGGCGGCCTGCGCACCCGGGTGCGGCGGCACCGCGGGCGCGGGCACGGCCGGGGCGTGGGGCGGGGTCTGCGGGGCGGTCTGCGGGGGCGCGGGGGGCTGCTGCGGGGTGGTCATCGGGCGTCCTCGCTGTCGCGCTTGGTCAGGTCGGCGGGCGCGCCCTGCGGAGCGGGCCCGGAGGGCGGGGGAGCGGTCGGGGCGGCGGGGGCCACGGGGGCCGGCGCCTGCGGCGCGGCGACGGGCTGGGCGTAGGGGTTGGGCTGCTCGCCCGGCAGGACCGGGTAGGCCTGCTCGGCCCAGCCCTGCGGGGCGGCGGCGGGCTGCTGCCAGCCGTGCTGGGCGGGCGGCGCCTGCAGGCCCGCGCGCTGGTCCTGGGTGGAGCGGTAGTCGACCGCGCCCTGCGTCATCCGCATGTACGCCTCCTCCAGGGAGGCCTGGTGCGGGGAGAGCTCCCACAGGCGGGTGTCCACGTCGTGGGCGATGTCGCTGATGCGGGGCAGCGCCAGGCCCGTGACCCGCAGGGCGCCGTCCTGCTCGGACAGCACCTGGGCGCCGGCCTCGACCAGCGCGGTCGTCAGCTTCTCGCGGGCCGCCACCTCGCCGTCGGGCGTGCGCACGCGCGCGAAGCCGGCCGAGTTCGCGGAGATGAAGTCCTTGACGCTCATGTCCGCCATGAGCTGCCCGCGCCCGATGACGATCAGGTGGTCGGCGGTCAGCGCCATCTCGCTCATCAGGTGCGAGGAGACGAAGACCGTACGGCCCTCGGCCGCCAGGCCCTTCATGAGGTTGCGGACCCAGAGGATGCCCTCGGGGTCGAGGCCGTTGACCGGCTCGTCGAACAGCAGCACCTGGGGGTCGCCGAGCAGGGCGGCGGCGATGCCCAGGCGCTGGCCCATGCCGAGGGAGAAGCCCTTGGAGCGCTTGCGCGCCACGTCCTGGAGGCCGACGACGCCGAGGACCTCGTCCACGCGGCGGGCGGGGATGCCGGAGAGCTGGGCGAGGGAGAGCAGGTGCATGCGGGCGCTGCGGCCGCCGTGCACGGCCTTGGCGTCGAGCAGGGCTCCGACCTGGCGCGGGGCGTTGGGGAGCTTGTGGAAGGGCTGCCCGCCGATGGTGACCCGGCCGGCGGAGGGCACGTCCAGGCCGAGGATCATGCGCATCGTCGTCGACTTGCCGGAGCCGTTGGGCCCCAGGAAGCCGGTGACGGCCCCCGGCCGTACCTGGAACGTCAGGTTGTGCACGGCCGTCTTGGCGCCGTAGCGCTTCGTCAGGCCGACTGCCTCGATCATTCTCCGCCCCTCGCGAGCTTCGTCCAGGGCATGAGCCCCCGTAAGGGTTAGGAGGATAGACGAGGGGTTGACGGTTCCCGATATGTGAGAGGTACGGGTGCGATAAGGCCCGAAGGCCCGGCCGCGCGGGCCCTCCGGGGCCTCGGACACCCCCTAGGCGTCCCGGCGGGCGAGCACCGCGTACCCGCCGATCAGCGCCGCCACCACCCACAGGGCCATGATCGCGAAGCCGCCCCAGGGGCCGTAGGGGGCGTCGTCGCCGACGGTGACGACCTGCATGACCTTCTGCCCGGCCTGGTCGGGGAGGTAGCGCCCCACCTTCTTGGTGGCGGAGACGTTGCCCAGGATGGCGGAGATGAGGAAGAAGAACGGCATCAGGATGCCGAGCGCGAGCATGGGGCTGCGCAGCATCGTCGCGACGCCCATGGAGAAGACCGTGATCAGCGTCATGTAGAGGCCGCCGCCGATGACGGCGCGCAGGACGCCGGGGTCGCCGAGGGAGGCCCGGTGGATCCCCAGCATCGCCTGGCCGGTGAAGAAGGCCGCGAAACTCGTGATCATTCCGACGGCGAACGCGAGCAGCGTGGCAATAGTGATCTTGCTGAAGAGAAAGGTGCCGCGCTGCGGGACCGCCGCCAGCGAGGTGCGGATCATTCCTGTGCTGTATTCGTTCGATACCACCAGCACCCCGAAAACGATCAATGCCAGCTGGCCGAGTCCCATTCCCGCGAAGCTGACGAATGTCGGATCGAATTCGATCTTTCCCTGGGGGTCGAGACGGTCGAAATCCTTCTTGGCCAGCGCGCTGATCAGCGCGCCGAGAACGACGGTCACCACCAGGGCGAGCCCCAGCGTCCACACCGTGGAACGCACCGATTTGATCTTCGTCCATTCCGACCGCAGGACCTGGGCCGCCACCGCCATGGTCAGGATCCCTTCTTCCGCCAGCCGGCTCCCCACTGCCCGCCCGCCTCCGCCGTCGGCGCCGCGGCGGCCGCCGGGCGGTGGTTCTCGTGCGCGTGGTACTCCACCGACCCGGCCGTCAGCCGCATGAACGCCTCCTCCAGCGAGGCCGACCGCGGGCTCAGCTCGTGCAGCACGAGCTGATGCCGCGCCGCCAGCTCGCCCAGGTGCGCCGCGTCCTCGCCCTCGACCTCCAGCGCCCCCTCCGCGCCGGGCGCGAAGTCGATGCCGGCGCCGCGCAGCACCTCCCGCAGCCGCTCCTGGTCGGGCGAGCGCATCGTGACGAACGCCCGGGAGTTCTCCGCGATGAAGTCCGCCATGCTGGTGTCGGCCAGCAGCTTCCCCTGGCCGATGACCACCAGGTGGTCGGCGGTCAGCGCCATCTCGCTCATCAGGTGGGAGGAGACGAAGACCGTACGGCCCTGCGCGGCCAGGCCCTTCATCAGGTTGCGGATCCAGTGGATGCCCTCGGGGTCGAGGCCGTTGACCGGCTCGTCGAACATCAGGATCCGCGGATCGCCCAGCAGGGCGCCCGCGATGCCCAGGCGCTGGCCCATGCCGAGGGAGAAGCCCTTGGTGCGCTTACGGGCCACCGAGGTCAGGCCCACGGTGTCCAGTGCCTCCCGCACCCGGCCCGCCGGGATGCCGTTGCTCTGCGCCAGGCACAGCAGGTGGTGGTAGGCGCTGCGGCCGCCGTGCATCGCCTTGGCGTCCAGCAGGGCACCGACGGTCTTGAGGGGGTCGTGCAGCTCGCGGTAGTGCCGGCCGTCGATGCGGACCGTGCCGCTGGTCGGCCGGTCCAGGTCGAGCATCATCCGCATGGTCGTCGACTTGCCCGCGCCATTGGGGCCCAGGAAGCCCGTGATGACGCCGGGCCGGACGGTGAACGTGAGGTGATCCACGGCGCGGACGTCGCCGTAGTGCTTGGTCAGCCCCTCAAGCTCGATCATTCCGCCACGGTAAGCGCGCCCACCGGGCCCCGCCACCGGTGGCGCGGACTCCGCCGGACGTCGTACGCGCCCCTCCGGAAAGGCCTCCGGAACGGCCTCGGGGAAGGCCTCCGCACAGACCTCGGGGAAAGACCACTCGGCGCGTCACGCGCCCCTTCGGGCGGCACATGACGCGCCGAGTACAGGTCCCCCGGTGGTCCCCCGGTCGAATGCCGTGCGGCCGCCGTGTCAGCGGCTCTGCTGGGCCGGAACGCCGCGCGAGATCGGCTCGTCGTCACCGGGCACCCCGGCCGCCGCCACGGCCGCGCCGGTCAGCGTCGCCAGCATCTCGCGCACGTTGGTCAGCTGGGCGTTGATGCTGTCGCGGCGGTTGGTCAGGGCCGCCAGCTCGCGCTCGGACTCGCTGCGGATGCGGTCCGCCTTGGCGTTGGCGTCGGCCACGATGTCCTCGGCCTGGCGCTGCGCGGTCTCCACCGTCTGGCGGGCCCGGCGCTCGGCGTCCGTGCGCAGCTTCTCGGCCTCCAGGCGCAGCTGCTCGGCACGGTGCTCGATCTCCGCAAGGCGCTTCTCGGCCTTCGCCTGCCGGGAGGCCAGGTCGCGCTCGGACTGCTCACGGCGCTTGGCCAGGTTGGTCTCGAAGTCCGCGGCGGCCTGGGCGGCCTTGGCCCGGGTCTCCTCGAAGAGGGCGTCCGCCTCCTCGCGCTTGGACTGCGCGTCCTTCTGCGCCTCGCTGCGCAGCTGGGCGGCGTCGCCCTTGGCCTTCTCGACGATCCGGGCGCCCTCGTCCTCCGCCTTCGCCTTGCGGTCGGCGGCGAACGACTCGGCGTCGTTGCGCACCTGCTGGGCGGCCGACTCGGCCAGCTCGCGGTGCTGCTCGGCGGCGCGCCGGGCCTCCTCACGCAGGTCCTTGGCCTCCTCCTCGGCCAGCCGGAGGATCTTCTCGACCCTGGCCCCGAGCCCCGCGTACGACGGCTCGGCGTCATTGATCTGCGCCTGAGCGTTCTGCGTTTCGAGGTGCAGCTCCTCGATGCGCTTTTCCAGAGAAGTGATCCGGGCCAGTGCGCTGTCACGGTCCGCTACGAGCTTCGTAATGCGGTCGTCCACCTGGCCGCGGTCGTATCCACGCCGCACCAACTCGAAGCCGAAGGGGGAGGAAGTGTCGCTCATGGGGTTCCTGTCATTGGAGACCTGTGAGGTGATAGAGCGAATCCTAGGGGCGTGAGCGGCGTGTCATCGAGCAGATGGTGGTAGACGGTGGGGGAATCTGGAAAATGACCCCTCGATTGAGTGGCTACTTTCGGTCCTGCTTGCCACCCGATCGAGTTGCGCCGACACCGGCCGCCGCCTTCACCCCGCCGTCCTTGGAGCCACCCGCCCCCGGGGACTCAAATGATTCCAACGCTTCCAACACGTCCTGGACACGGGAAATCTCGGCCTGAATGTCCTCACGACGGCGGACCAGGACGTCCAACTCCCGCTTCCCCTCCTCGAGAAGCCGAGCGGCCTCCTCGCGAGCCTCGGTGCGCAGGCGCTCGGCCTCGCGTACCGCGGTCGTCTTCTTCTGCTCGGCCTCCTTGATGAGCGCGTCCGCCTTCTTCACGGCGGTGATGCGCACCTTGCTGGCCTCGCCCTGGGCGTTGGAGATGAGCTTCTCCGCCTTCTCCTCGGCCTCCGCCAGCTGCTCGGTGGCCGCCGCGACCAGCTTGTCGCAGCGCTCGCCCGCCGACTGCATCGCCTCGGCCGCCTCCCGGCGGGCCCGCTCGTGCAGCTCCTCGACGTCGGTCTCGATCCGGGTGCGCAGCTCTTCGGCCCGCTCCCTTATGGCGGTGGCGTCCCCACGCGCCTCGGCGAGCATGGTGTTGGCGTCCGTACGGGCCTGCTCCACCAGCGCGTTGCCCTCGCCGGTGGCCTCGTTGACGATCCGCTCGGCCTCCTTGCGGGCGGCGCCCACCATGGCGTCGGCCTGCTCCTCGGCGGCGGTGGCGGCTCGTACCGCCTCCTCCTGCGCCTTGGCGACCAGGGCGTCCGCCTGCTCGGCCGCGTCCGCCAGCTTCCTGGCACCCGCGTCCCGGGCCTGGTCGATCGTCTGCTCGCCCTCGGCACGGGCCTCGGCGCGCAGCCGCTCCGCCTCCTGGACGGCGTCGGCCTTGATGCGCGCGGAGTCGGCCCGCGTGCTGTTGGCGTTCTCCTGCGCGGCGGCCAGCGCCTCGGCGGCGTCGGCGGACATCCGCTCCGCCTCCGCCAGCGCCTCGGCGACCAGGGTGTCCGCCTGCTCGGCGGCCTCCGCCCGGCGGGCGTTGGCGGCCTCGCGGGCCTCGTCGGTGGTGCGCGCCGCCTCCCGGCGGGCGCTCTCCAGCGCCTCGTCCGCGTCGCCGCGCAGACGCGCGGCCGCGGCCTCCGCCTCGGCGACGGCGCGCTCGGCCTGCTCGGCGGCCTCGGCGCGGTGGGCGTCGGCGGCCTCGCGGGCCTCCTCGAGGGCGAGGGTGGCCTCGGCGGCCATGTTCTCCGCCTCGCTCACGGCCTTCGCGATGAGCTCGTCGGCCTGCTGGGCGGCCTCCGCGCGGCGGGCGTTCGCCGCCTCGCGGGCCTTGTCCAGGATCCGGTCGGCGTCGTCCTGTGCCGAAGCCGTCAGCTCCGCCGCCTCGTCGACGATGCGCTCGGCCTCGGCCCGGCCCTCGGACCGGATCTTGTTCGCGTCCTCGCGGGCCTCGGCGCGGGTACGCGCCGCGTCCTGCTCGGCCGACGCCAGCGCGTCGGAGGCGTCCGTGCGCATCTGCTGCGCCTTCGCGGACGCGTCCGCCACCAGCCGCTCGGCCTCGGCCGTCGCCTTGGCGACCACGGCGTCGGCCTGCTCGTCGGACTTGGCCTTCTTCTCGGCGGCGGCCGTACGCAGCCGCTCCGCCTCCTCCGCGGCCTCGGCGCGCTGGGCGTCGGCGGCCTCGCGGGCCTCGTCCAGGGCGAGGGTGGCCTCGTCGGCCAGCTTCTCCGCCTCGCTCACGGCCTTCGCGATGAGCTCGTCGGCCTGCTGAGCGGCCTCCGTGCGCTGGGCGTTGGCCGCCTCGCGGGCCTCGTCGACCGTACGGGCCGCCTCGGCGCGCAGTCGGTCCGCGTCCGCCTCGGCCTGCGCCCGGTGGGCCTCGGCCGCCTCGCGGGCCTCGCCCTCGAGCCGGGTGGCGTCCGCCGTGGCGGCCTCCACCAACTCGGCGGCCTCGGCGACCAGCCGCTCCGCCTCGTTCGTCGCCTCGGCGATGAGCTCGTCCGCCTGCTGGGCGGCCTCGGTGCGACGGGCGTTCGCGCTCTCGCGGGCCTCGTCGACCATGCGGGCCGCCTCGGTCCGCAGCCGCTCGGCCTCCTCGCCGGCCTCGGCCAGCGTGACGCGGGCCTGCTCGGCGGTCTCCACGCGCTGGGCGTCGGCCGCCTCACGGGCCGCCTCGACCGTACGGGCCGCCTCGGCGCGCAGCCGCTCGGCCTCCTTCGCGGCCTCGGCGATCAGCTCGTCCGCCTGCTCGGCGGCCTCGGTGCGACGGGCGTTGGCCGTCTCGCGGGCCTCGTCCAGGACGCGGGCGGCCTCGGCCTCCACACGCGTGCCCTCGGCGATGGCCTCCGCGACCGTGCGCTCCGCCAGCTCCTTGGCGGCCTCGGCGGCGGCCTTGGCCTCCGCACGGGTGGCGGCCGCCTCCTCGTCGGCGCGCTCGCGCTCGGCGTAGGCCTCGGCGCGGACCCGGTCGGCCTCGATCTGGGCGTCGGTGACGGTCCGTTCGGCGTTGTGCTCGGCGGCCGAGCGCAGCCCGGCGATCTCCTCCTCGGCCTGCTCGTGCAGCCCGGCCACGGCGTCGCGCACCTGCTGGGCGGTCTGCTCGGCGGCGGCCACGAGCTCGCTCGCGCGCTGCTCGGCCTCCTCGACCAGGCGCCGCCCCTCCTCCTGCGCCTCGGCGACCCGCTTGCGCGCCGAGGCCAGCAGCTCCTCGCTCTGCTCGTGCGCCGCCTCGCGCTCGGCCTGCGCCTCCGTACGGGCGTCGCCGAGCAGCTCCTCGGCCTCCCGGCGGCGCCGGGCGGCCTCCTCCTGGGCGGCGGCCAGCGCCTCGGCGGCCTCGGCGGCCGTGCGCTCGGCGGCGGCGTTCGCCTCCGCCCGCAGCCGGTCGGCGCTCTCCTGCGCCTCCGTGCGCAGCCGCTCCGACTCCTCCTCGGCCTCGCTCACCAGGCGCGCGGCCGTGGCCTCGCCCTCCGCGCGGGCCCCGGCGGCCTCCTCGGCCGCCTCGGTCCGCAGCCGCTCGGACTCCTCCTCGGCCTGCTCCCGCAGCGTGCGCACCCGCTCCGCGGACTCCGTGCGCAGCCGCTCGGCCTCCTCGGCCGCCTCGCGGCGCAGCCGCTCGGCCTCGGCACGGGCCTCGCGCAGCGCCGTCTCGGCCGACTCCACGCGCTGCTCGGCCTCGGCCTGCAGCCGGGCCAGCTCGGACGCGGCCTCCTCGGCGCGGGCCCGGGCGGCCTCCTCGGCCTCCTCGCGGGTACGACGCGCGGCCTCGGCGGCCTCGGTGCGCGTGCGCTCGGCGTGGTCCTCGGCCTCCTCGGCCATCTCCTCGGCCTCGGCGCGGGCCCGCTCCAGGGCCTCCTCGGCCTGCTTGCGCAGCGTGGCGGCGCGCTCGCCGGCCTCGGTGCGCACCCGCTCGCTCTCGGCGGTCGCGCCGGCGCGCGTCTCCTCCGCGTTGGCCTTGGCCTTGGCCAGCAGCTCCTCGGCGGTGGTGGCCGCCTCCTCGATCTGCTGCAGCGCCTCGCGGCGGGCCTCGCCGCGGATGCGCTCGCCCTCGGCGACGGCCTCGGCACGCAGCTGCTCGGCCTCCCCGCGCAGCCGCCGGGCCTCCTCCTGGAGCTCGACGGTCCTGGCGCGGTACTCCTTGGTGTCGTCCTTCGCCTCGCCCTTGAGCTGCTCGGCGGTGTCCGCGGCCTGCTCGCGCAGCCGCTCGGACTCGGCCTCCGCCTCACCACGGATGCGCTCGGCCTCGGCGGCGGCGGCCTTGGTGGTGGCCAGGGCGTCCTCCGACGCCTTCGCCAGCACCTCCTCGGCCGTACGGGCGGCCTTGGCCAGGGCGGCGGCGGAGTCCTCGGCGACGGCGCTGCGCGCCTTCTCGGCGGCCTCGGCCACCAGCCGCTCGGCCTCGGCCGCGGCGTCCGCGCGCAGCTGCTCGGCCTCGGCCTTGAGGGCCTCGGCCTCCTTGGTGGCCTCGCTCACCAGGCGGGCGATCTCGGCCCTGGCCGTACGGGTGCGCTGCTCGTTGTCCGACTCGGCGCCGGCCAGCCGCCGGGAGGCGGCCTCCTTGGCCTCGGCGACGAGCTTGTCGGCCTCGGCGCGCGCCTCGCGCAGCGCCGTGTCGGCCTCCTGCAGGCGCGTCTCGGCCGTGCGCGTCATCTCGGCGGACGCGGTGCGCGCCTGGTCGGACTCGGCGCTGGTGGACGAGCGCAGCTGCTCGGCGTGGTCGGTGGCCTCCTGGGCCTGCGCGGAGGCGGCGCTCAGCAGCCGCTCGGCGTCCGTGCGCGCACGGCGCAGGATCGCTTCGGCTTCCGCGCGGGCCTCCTCGGCGGCGGCCCCGAGCCGGCCGCTGGCCTGCTCGGTCAGCCGCTGGGCCTCGGCGCGGGCCGCGGTCAGGGCCTGCTCGGCCTCCGCCCGCGACTCCTCCAGCAGCCGGCGCGCCTGCGACTCGGTGCGGGCGCGCAGCTGCTCGGCCCAGGCGACGTTCTCGTTGACGTGCGACTCGACGGTGCGGCGGCGCTCGTTGAGCTCCTCGTCCAGGCGCTGGCGGCGGGCCACCGCCTCGGCGTGCAGCTCCGACTCCAGGCGGGCCTGGCGCTCGGCCTGCTCCTGGAGCAGGCGCTGCGTCTGGGCCCGGGCCTCGCGCAGCTCGCGCTCGGCGTCCGTGCGCAGCTGCTCGGCCTGGATCTGGGCGTTGCGCAGCAGCTGCTCGGCCTGGTAGCCGATGTCCGCCGAGTCGTAGGCGGGACGGTGTGCGAGGTTGCGGCGCGCCTCATGGAGCTTGGCGCGCAACACCTCGACCTGGTAGCCGAGGTCGTCGGCGTGCTGGACAGCCTTTTCCCGCTCGGTCTTCAGCCGCTTCATCTCGGCCTCGAACTTCGAGAGGTGGTCGGCTTCCTCCAGCTGACTCTCCTGGCGCTCGTAGCCCCGCACAGCGCGGTCCATCCGTCCCCTGGTCGCGTCGGCGGCCGGCCCCGTACTGCGTCGGTGGTGGAACCCGGAGCCCGCCCTTCCGAAGAAATGGTGTCAGATCATCGGTACAGCCCGGGCCCGGGGGCCACCCGGTAACCCCGGCCGAACCCGCACTCTACCGGCCGGGGGAGGGGTGGGTCAGTGCTCCGCCTCCGGGCGGGGTGCCGAGGTGACCAGTTCGGTGAGCACACCGTGGCAGTCCTTGGGGTGCAGGAACGTGATGCGCGAGCCCATCGAGCCCCGGCGGGGCTCGTCGTAGAGGACCCGTACGCCCTTGTCCCCGATGGCCCGCGCGTCCCCGTCGACGTCCGCGGTGCCGAACGCGATGTGGTGAACGCCCTCGCCGTTCTTCGCGAGCCACTTGCCGACCGCGGAGTCCTCCCGCGTGGGCTCCAGCAGCTGCAGGTAGGAGGCCCCGCCGTCGGAGGTCTCGTTGATTTTCAGCATGGCCTCGCGGACGCCCTGCTCCTCGTTGACCTCGGTGTGGAACACCTCGAAGCCGTACGTGGCACGGTAGAACTCGACGGTCCGGTCGAGGTCGAAGCAGGCGATCCCGATGTGGTCGATGCGCGTCAGCATGGCTCCAGTGCACCGCCGGACGGGGTGGTTACGCAACGTGCGCGCGATCACACCTTCCGCCCGGTGACCGGGTGCCGCACCGCTCAGTACATTGACGGGAACCGTCGTTAACATCCCTCTGCTCGAAGGGGCCGCGCCCATGTCTGGTACGAACGGGAACAACCGCCGCACTTCCGTCATCGTCGCGGGCGCCCGTACGCCCATGGGACGCCTGCTGGGCTCGCTGCGCAGCTTCTCCGGCGCCGACCTGGGCGGCTTCGCCATCAAGGCGGCGCTGGACCGGGCCGGCATCGGCGGCGACCAGGTGCAGTACGTGATCATGGGTCAGGTGCTGCAGGCCGGCGCCGGGCAGATCCCGGCCCGCCAGGCCGCCGTCAAGGCCGGCATCCCCATGAACGTGCCCGCCCTGACCGTCAACAAGGTCTGCCTGTCGGGCCTGGACGCCATCGCGCTGGCCGACCAGCTCATCCGCGCGGGCGAGTTCGACATCGTGGTGGCCGGCGGCCAGGAGTCGATGACCAACGCCCCGCACCTGCTGCCCAAGTCCCGCGAGGGCTTCAAGTACGGCGCCGTCGAGATGCTCGACACGATGGCCCACGACGGCCTGACGGACGCCTTCGAGAACATCGCGATGGGCGAGTCCACCGAGAAGCACAACACCCGGCTGGGCATCCGCCGCCCCGAGCAGGACGAGATCGCGGCGCTGTCCCACCAGCGCGCCGCCGCCGCCCAGAAGAACGGCCTGTTCGAGGCCGAGATCACCCCGGTGGAGATCCCGCAGCGCAAGGGCGAGCCGGTCGTCTTCAGCAAGGACGAGGGCATCCGCGCGGAGACCACGACGGAGTCCCTGGCCAAGCTGCGCCCCGCCTTCACCAAGGACGGCACGATCACGGCCGGCACGTCCTCGCAGATCTCCGACGGCGCCGCCGCGGTGGTCGTGATGAGCAAGGAGAAGGCCGAGGAGCTGGGCCTGGCGTGGATCGCCGAGATCGGCGCCCACGGCAACGTGGCCGGCCCCGACAACTCCCTGCAGTCCCAGCCCTCCAACGCCATCCTGCACGCGCTGGGCAAGGAGGGCCTGACGGTCGGCGACCTCGACCTGATCGAGATCAACGAGGCGTTCGCCGCCGTCGCGGTGCAGTCCATGAAGGATCTGGGCGTATCCCCTGAAAAGGTGAACGTCAACGGCGGTGCCATCGCGCTCGGCCACCCGATCGGCATGTCGGGCGCCCGCATCGTGCTGCACCTCGCGCTGGAGCTCAAGCGGCGCGGCGGCGGGACCGGCGCGGCCGCGCTCTGCGGCGGCGGCGGCCAGGGCGACGCCCTGATCGTCCGCGTGCCGGGCAACTGACTCCCGGCCCCCGGCCGGCATCCGATGTGTGGAACGGAGCAGTGATGGTGGACGTCCCCGCTTTGGTCGAGCAGGCCCGCGACGGCAGGCCGCGCGCGGTGGCCCGGCTGATCTCCCTGGTGGAGGGGGCGTCCCCGCAGCTGCGCGAGGTGATGGCCGCGCTGGCCCCGCTCACCGGCGGCGCCTATGTGGTGGGCCTGACCGGCTCGCCCGGCGTCGGCAAGTCCACTTCGACGTCGGCGCTGGTGAGCGCGTACCGGCGGATGGGCAAGCGGGTCGGCGTGCTCGCCGTCGACCCCTCCTCGCCGTTCTCCGGCGGCGCGCTGCTCGGCGACCGGGTCCGGATGTCGGAGCACGCCTCCGACCCGGGCGTCTACATCCGCTCGATGGCCACCCGCGGCCACCTGGGCGGCCTGGCGTGGGCCGCCCCGCAGGCCATCCGGGTGCTGGACGCGGCCGGCTGCGACGTGGTCCTGGTGGAGACCGTGGGCGTGGGGCAGTCGGAGGTCGAGATCGCCTCCCAGGCCGACACGTCGGTGGTGCTGCTGGCGCCCGGCATGGGCGACGGCATCCAGGCCGCGAAGGCGGGCATCCTCGAGATCGGCGACGTCTACGTCGTCAACAAGGCCGACCGCGACGGCGCGGACGCCACGGCCCGCGAGCTCAACCACATGCTGGGCCTGGGCGAGGCCCGCGCGCCCGGCGACTGGCGGCCCCCCATCGTCAAGACGGTGGCCGCGCGCGGCGAGGGCACCGACGAGGTGGTCGAGGCGCTGGAGAAGCACCGCGCCTGGATGGAGGAGCGGGGCGTCCTCGCGGACCGGCGGCGCCGGCGGGCCGCGCACGAGGTGGAGACCATCGCCGTGACGGCGCTGCGCGAGCGCATCGGCGACCTGCGGGGCGACCGCCGGCTGGCCGCGCTCGCGGAGCGCGTGGTGGGCGGCGACCTCGATCCCTACGCCGCCGCCGACGAACTCGTGGCGGGCCTGACCGAGGGCTGACCCGGCCGAGGGCCGGAACGGCCGAGGGTCGAAACGACCGAGGGCCGGAACGACCGATCGCCGTCGCCGCCGGAGGAGTTCCGGCGGCGACGGCGATCGGCTTTTCAGCGATCAGTGGTGACCGGGAACGGTCAGATGCGCCCTCGCGTGGACCGCAGGTGCTGGGCGACCGGACGCAGGGACTCCTGGAGGGCCTTGAGCTCGTCCGTCGACAGCAGGTCGATGAAGTGCTCGCGCACGGACGCCACATGGTGCGGGGCGACCTTGCGCATGGTCTCCCAACCGTGGTCGGTGAGCACCGCGAACAGGCCGCGCCGGTCGGACTCGCAGTTCTCCCGGCGGACGAGCCCGGCGTTCTCCATGCGCGTGATCTGGTGCGACAGACGGCTCTTGGACTGCAGGGTGGCGGTCGCGAGGTCGCTCATCCGCATCCGGTGGTCGTCCGACTCCGAGAGGTTGACCAGGATCTCGTAGTCGTTGTTGGTGAGGCCGAACGGCTGCAGGTCCCGTTCGAGCTGGTGCATCAGCAGCCGGCTCACGTCCAGGTGGGCGCGCCAGGTGGCCTGTTCCTCGTCGCTGAGCCAGCGAGTGCCGTTCTCGGTGTCCATGGATGGATTCTACCTAAGAGGTTGAAAGATTAACTAAATGACAGGGCGGAACGAGCGGAACGAGAGGTCATGCGTTCGACGTCACACTCCGCAGGGTACCGCTCACAGCCCGAAGCGGCGCTGGAGGTCGCCCAGCTGACCCGGCAAGCGCGGTGTCATTGGCTGATTTCCGGGACTTGCGTGCGGAACGCCCGCCTGCTCAGGGGGAGCGTCGCCCGTCGGAATCTCCTCCATCAGTCGCTCGGTGGACTGCAGCAGCACGGTCCCGGAACCCACGAACTCGAACTGGTGCTCCTCGCCGGACGCGCCCCCCAGCCCCGTCAGCCGGCGCACCCCGCCCATGACCCCCCGCAGGTACTGGTGGTCGTAGTGATGGCAGGGCGACGGGCAGTCCGCCCAGCCCACCAGCGCCTGCGGGTCCACCCGGATCGGCGGCTCGACGAAGACGACCGGCCCGTTGGAGGCGGCCACGAACTTCCCCGTGCCGATCAGGGTCAGGAACCCCGGGATGATGGACTGCTTGAGCGAGAGCGACGGCTCGAAGGCCAGCAGATTCCCCGAGCGGACGGTGAGGTTGCCGTCCTCGAGGTCGTAGGAGTTGACGTCGAAGGAGCGGTCGGCGAGCAGCATCTTGCCCTGCCCCTCGGCCACCACCCAGTCCGCCGCGTGCAGCGGCGAATGGAAGCTGCCCGCGATCAGCCGGTCGAGCGGACCGTGGCCGATGCCGTGGAAGCTGATCCGCCCGTAATAGGCGATCATCTTCCCCTTCTGCAGGAACCACTGGCCCTTCAGATCCACGCTGAACGCGTACGCGTTGACGTTGTCGTTCGCCGGAAGGGTCGTCACGTCATGAATGACCGGGCCGCTCACAGCTTCTCCTCCGACGCCTGTACGTACACCGTGCCGTTGCCCGACAGCTCGAGCCGGAACGCCTCCCCGCTGCCCCGCCCGACGACCTCGCGCCAGCCGAGCGCGGCCGTCAGCTTGTTGCGCACGTCCCCGCGGTGCGCGACGTACGCCTGCGGGTCGACGGTGACCGGCCGCTGCGCGCTGATGGGCAGCTCGATCACGCCGCCGTGCGCCATCACCGCCACCGCGCCATGGCCCTTGAGGGTCGTGGTGAAGAGCCCCTGCCCGGTCACCTGACCGCGCACCATGCCCATCACACCCCCCTGCGACCCCATGAACATCGTCCCCTGCTGCAGGCCGCCCTCGAAGGCCAGCAGCCGGTCCGCCTCGACGTACAACGTGTCCCCGGAGAGCTCCACGACATGGACGTGATGGCCGCCGTGGCCGAACATCACCGTCCCGCTGCCCTCCACGGTCATCAGCGGGGTGGCCTCGTTGGCGATCCGCCGGCCGATCATCCCCATGACGCCGCCCTGGCCGCCGGCGATGCTCGGGGTGAAGGAGACGTCGCCCTTGTAGGCGAGCATCGCCCCGCGCTGGCTGAACAGCCGCTGCCCCGGGACCACCTGGGCCTCGACCATCCGCGAGTTCAGAAGCCGGAACGCCACGCTGTGCCCCTTTCGTTCGCTTCTCCGCCCGCGCGGCGCAGAGGTGCGGCTTTCGCGGTCGTCTGCGGCCCGGCGGCCGCGCGTGCGACGCTCACACGTCACCCCCGACCGTGTTCCGCTCGCTCGGCTGGACGTAGACGAGCCCCTCGCCCTCGAAGCGGATCTGGAACGCCTCCCCCGAGCCCTCGCCCATGAACGTCCGGAAGTTCACCCCGGACTGGAAGTGCTGCTTGAGCCGGCCCGTGTGCGCGATGTACGCGCCCGGGTCGACCTGCAACGGCGTCTGCGGGGTCACCCGCAGGATGATCGCCGACCCGTCGGAGAGGATCGCCGCCTGGCCGGAGCCCTCGACGGTCGTGGTGAACAGCCCGTTGCCCTGCGAGGCGCCCCGCAGGCCCGTGAAGGTCGTCCCGGTCCGCAGCGCCGAGTCCGTGCAGAGCAGGTTGCTCGCCTCGACGTACAGCGTCTCGCCCCGCAGCGAGACCAGATTGATCTCGCTCGCCCGGTCCGCGAAATAGCAGGTGCCGTGCCCCTTCACCTCCATGACTTCCATCGATTCGCCGGTGAGCCGGCGGGTGACCATGCCCCGCAGGCCGTCACCGCCGCCGGTCATCTTCTTGAACGCCATCTCGCCCTCGTACGCGACCATCGAGCCGTTCTTGGCCTTGACCGCGTCCCCCGTCATGTCGACGGCGAGGACCTTGCTCCCGTGGAGCCGAAACTGAGCCACGCCCCGACGCTAGCGGGCGGGCATACGGCTCCGACAGGCCCCATGGTCCGGCAGACGCGCCACACCACCCCGGAACCGGACCCGCATCCCTTGATCGCCGGCGCGGCTGCGACAATGGGGGAGTTTGTGAATGTCGTCACAAGCTGTGACGGCCCCGCCACTAGCGACGAAGGTGTGCCCCCGTGGACCTCATGACCGCCTCCGCCCTGCGCCGGCTCCGCCTGGTCTCCGCCCCGGAGGCCATTTCCTTCCTGCTGCTGGGCGTCTGCTCGGTGCTCAAGCGCACCACCGACTTCAACGCCGTTCCGGTGATGGGCGCCGTCCACGGCATCCTCTTCATCATCTACGTCATCTTCTGGCTCGACGCCTGGAACAAGACCAAGTGGGACCTGAAGACCGCGGCCCTCTACTTCGTCCTCTCCGTCCTGCCCTTCGGCGGCTTCTTCGCCGAGCGCAAGCTGCGCCGCGAGGCCGAGGCGAGCGTCATCGCCGCCCGCGCCCGCAAGGAGAGCGTGGTCAACGCATGATCGTCGCCTTCTCCGTCTCCCCGGTCGGCGTCGGCGAGGACGTCGGCGAGTACGTCGCCGACGCGGTCCGCGTCGTCCGCGAGTCCGGGCTGCCGAACCGCACGGACGCGATGTTCACCTCCGTCGAGGGCGAGTGGGACGAGGTCATGGACGTCGTCAAGCGCGCCGTCGCCGCCGTCGAGGCGCGCTGCGGACGCGTCTCGCTCGTCCTGAAGGCCGACATCCGCGAGGGCGTCACGGACGGGCTCACGTCCAAGGTCGCCACGGTCGAGCGCTATCTGGAGCAGGGCGGGGCCTGACGCCCCGCGCCGCCGTGGTCGCGTCCCGATATCCGGGATGGGGGAGATCGGGATGCGACCGCCCGGTATGGTCGGTCGGGTGCCGAAGCCGCTCAGCCTCCCGTTCGACCCCATCGCCCGCGCCGACGAGCTCTGGAAGCAGCGCTGGGGATCGGTGCCCTCCATGGCCGCGATTACCTCGATCATGCGGGCGCACCAGATCCTGCTCGGACAGGTCGACGCGGTCGTCAAGCCGTACGGGCTCACCTTCGCGCGCTACGAGGCGCTGGTGCTGCTGACCTTCTCCAAGGCCGGGGAACTGCCGATGTCCAAGATCGGCGAGCGGCTGATGGTCCACCCGACGTCGGTCACCAACACCGTGGACCGCCTGGTCAAGGCCGGCCTGGTGGACAAGCGGCCCAACCCCAACGACGGCCGCGGCACGCTCGCCTCGATCACCGGCAAGGGCCGCGAGGTCGTCGAGTCGGCCACCCGCGACCTGATGGCGATGGACTTCGGGCTCGGCGCGTACGACGCGGAGGAGTGCGGGGACATCTTCCGGATGCTGCGGCCCCTGCGGGTCGCCTCCGGCGACTTCGCCGAGGACTGACGCGCGGGCCGACCCGCGCGAAGATCCCGCAAATCGGGCGGTTACGCTCATGGGCATGAAGCGAAGCGTGCTGACCCGCTACCGGGTGATGGCCTATCTGACCGCCGTGATGCTGCTGGTGCTCTGCGCCGCCATGGTCTTCAAGTACGGCTTCGACACCGGGGCGGGCGCCACGCTCGTGATCTCCCAGATCCACGGCGTGCTCTTCATCATCTACCTGGTCTTCGCCTTCGACCTGGGCTCCAAGGCCAAGTGGCCGGTCGGCAAGCTGCTGTGGGTGCTGGTCTCCGGCACCATCCCGACCGCCGCGTTCTTCGTCGAGCGCAAGGTCGTCCGGGAGATCGAGCCGATGATCGCCGACGAGGCGCCGGCCGTCGCCAAGGCCTGACCCTTCTCCGCCGGGCGCAGTACGCGCCCGGCGGTTGCCCATCGACATTTACTAGGACGTCCTAGTAAATTCGGAGGCATGGACGCTGAAGCCATCGAGGAGGGCCGTCGCCGCTGGCAGGCCCGCTATGACAAGGCCCGCAAGCGCGACGCGGACTTCACCACGCTGTCCGGGGACGAGGTCGAGCCGCTCTACGGCCCCCGCCCCGGCGACACCTACGAGGGCTTCGAGCGGATCGGCTGGCCCGGCGAGTACCCCTTCACCCGCGGTCTGCACGCCACCGGCTACCGCGGCCGGACCTGGACCATCCGGCAGTTCGCCGGGTTCGGCAACGCCGAGCAGACCAACGAGCGCTACAAGATGATCCTGGCCGCCGGCGGCGGCGGGCTCTCCGTCGCCTTCGACATGCCCACCCTCATGGGCCGCGACTCCGACGACCCCCGCTCCCTCGGCGAGGTCGGCCACTGCGGCGTCGCCATAGACTCCGCCGCCGACATGGAGATCCTCTTCAGGGACATCCCGCTGGGCGACGTCACCACCTCCATGACGATCAGCGGGCCCGCCGTCCCCGCCTTCTGCATGTACCTGGTCGCCGCCGAGCGGCAGGGCGTCGACACCGGCGTCCTCAACGGCACCCTGCAGACGGACATCTTCAAGGAGTACATCGCGCAGAAGGAGTGGCTCTTCCCGCCCGAGCCCCACCTGCGCCTGATCGGCGACCTGATGGAGCACTGCGCGAGCTCCATCCCCGCCTACAAGCCGCTGTCCGTCTCCGGCTACCACATCCGCGAGGCCGGGGCCACGGCCGCGCAGGAGCTCGCCTACACGCTCGCCGACGGCTTCGGCTACGTGGAGCTGGGGCTCAGCCGCGGCCTCGACGTCGACGTCTTCGCACCGGGCCTGTCCTTCTTCTTCGACGCCCACCTCGACTTCTTCGAGGAGATCGCGAAGTTCCGGGCGGCCCGCAGGATCTGGGCCCGCTGGATGAAGGAGGTCTACGGCGCGAAGACCGACAAGGCCCAGTGGCTGCGCTTCCACACCCAGACCGCCGGCGTGTCGCTCACCGCCCAGCAGCCGTACAACAACGTCGTGCGTACGGCCGTGGAGGCGCTGGCCGCCGTGCTCGGCGGCACCAACTCCCTCCACACCAACGCCCTCGACGAGACCCTGGCCCTGCCCAGCGAGCAGGCCGCCGAGATCGCCCTGCGCACCCAGCAGGTGCTGATGGAGGAGACCGGCGTCGCCAACGTCGCCGACCCGCTGGGCGGCTCCTGGTACGTCGAGCAGCTCACCGACCGCATCGAGGCCGACGCCGAGAAGATCTTCGAGCAGATCAGGGAGCGCGGCCTGCGGGCGCACCCCGACGGCAGGCACCCCATCGGCCCCATCACCTCCGGCATCCTGCGCGGCATCGAGGACGGCTGGTTCACCGGCGAGATCGCCGAGAGCGCCTTCCAGTACCAGCGGTCCCTGGAGAAGGGCGCCAAGCGCGTCGTCGGCGTCAACTGCCACGAGGGCTCGGTGACCGGCGACCTGGAGATCCTGCGGGTCAGCCACGAGGTCGAGCGCGAGCAGGTGCGCGTCCTGGCCGACCGCAAGACGCACCGCGACGACGCGAAGGTGCGCCGGTCCCTGGAGGCCATGCTGGCCGCCGCGCGGGACGGCTCGAACATGATCGGGCCGATGCTCGAGGCCGTTCGGGCCGAGGCCACCATGGGTGAGATCTGCGATGTGCTCCGCGAGGAGTGGGGCGTGTACACGGAGCCGGCCGGGTTCTGAGGGCCCGCGCCGCGCGCGGCGTCCTCACACGCCGGACGGGCTGCTGTTCAGCCCGTCCGGCGTGTGGGTCCCGGTCGCGGATCCCAGCCCGCCCACCAGCACTCCCGCGAACGTCCGTGCCCACTCCTCGTCCACGGACTCGGCACTCACCAGCGTCCGGTGGACGACGGCCCCGGCGATCACGTCGAAGATCAGATCCGCCGTACGGGCCGCGACCTCCGGGTCGTCCTCCCGCGGCAGCTCCCCCCGCGCCTGCGCGCGCTCGCGCCCCAGCAGGACCAGTGACTTCTGCCGGTCGACGATCGCGGAACGGATCCGGTCGCGCAGGGCGTCGTCCCGCGTCGACTCCGCGACCACGGCCATGAGGGCCGTCTTGGTCTCCGGCCGCTCCAGCAGCGCGGCGAACCGCAGCACGACGCCCTCGATGTCGGCCTGCAGGCTGCCCCGGTCGGGGAGCTCGAGGTGTTCGTCGAAGAGGGCGGCGACCGCGTCCACCACCAGCTCGTTCTTGCTCGCCCAGCGACGGTAGAGGGTGGTCTTGGCGACCCCGGCGCGCGCCGCCACGTCGCCCATCGTCAGCTTGCCCCAGCCCAGTTCGACCAGCGCGGTGCGCGTCGCGTGCAGGATCGCCCGGTCCGCCGCGGGATCGCGGGGCCGGCCCGTGCGGCCGCCGCCGGGGCGGTGGTGGGCGGGGGGCGGGGCGGAACTCATGGGGCCGACCCTACCGCCGAGTAAGGGAGCGGGTGTGAGACGCAGATCACGGGGAAACCTTGCCGGAGAACCCACCCCTGCAGTTACGCTACGGCTCGTAGCGTAAGAGCGACAACCACGGACGCCAGGTGGGGACCCGGCGTCACAGCGGAACCGCTACCGCCGTACTTTTCCGGTTCACCGCGTGCAGGGGGGAGGATAGGCCCATGCAGCCACGGAACATGTCCATGAGTGGAGTGGTCGACCTCGCCGCGGTGAAGGCGGCCGGGGAAGCGAAGCAGAAGGCGGAGCAGGCGCGGGCCGAGGCCGCGCGCCAGGGCGTGGCGCCCGGCGCCGGCGTCCGGCTCGTCCTCGACGTCGACGAGGCGGGCTTCGAGCTGGAGGTCCTGCAGCGCTCCGCCGAGGTGCCCGTCGTCGTCGACTTCTGGGCCGACTGGTGCGAGCCGTGCAAGCAGCTCAGCCCGTTGCTGGAGCGGCTGGCGCAGGAGTACGCCGGGCGGTTCGTGCTCGCCAAGGTCGACGTCGAGGCCAACCAGCTGCTGTTCCAGCAGTTCGGTGTCCAGTCCATCCCGGCCGTCTTCGCCGTGGTGGCCGGGCAGGCCCTGCCGCTGTTCCAGGGGGCCGCCCCCGAGGAGCAGATCCGGCAGGTGCTGGACCAGCTGATCGCGGTGGCGGAGCAGCGCTTCGGCATCGTGGGCGTGGCCGTGGAGCCGGGCCAGGGCGCCGAGGCCGCGCCGGCCGCGCCGGTGAGCCCGTACGACTCCGTCCTGGGCGCCGCGCACGAGGCGCTGGACGCCGGTGACCTGGGCGGCGCCGTGCGCGCCTACCAGAACGTCCTGTCCGGCGACCCGGGCAACGCCGAGGCCAGGCTGGGCCTGGCCCAGGCCGAGCTGCTGCAGCGCGTCCAGGGTCTGGACCCCCAGCAGGTGCGCAAGGCGGCCGCGGACGCCCCGGGCGATGTGGCGGCGCAGATCACGGCGGCCGACCTCGACCTGGTCGGCGGGCACGTCGCGGACGCCTTCGGGCGGCTGATCGACACGGTCAAGCGTTCGGCGGGGGAGGACCGGGAGGCCGCGCGGGTGCGGCTGCTCGAGCTGTTCGAGGTGATCGGTCCGGAGGACCCGCGGGTGACGGCGGCGCGTACGGCGCTGTCGCGCGCGCTGTTCTAAGGGCCTCGCGTCCCCTGTGTCCCAAGCGGCACAGTCGCCGCGCTTTGCCAAAACTTGGTAAACGCGCGCTCTGTTACTGCCAGTAAGAGGAGCCCGGGCATTCGCCCGGGTTCCTCTGTTTTTCTCCGCCTGTGCGCGGGCACGCTGCGGCATCTTCACCCGGTGGTCCGATGCGGACCGGTCGCCCGGTGGTTATCGCCCCGTTACTCGTGAGTAATCAACCTCTTGTGCCCCGGGCGCGAATGGACCACGATCGGCGCAGCCCGGTCCATACCCGCGATCCGTCCCACCGGTCGGCACGCGGTGTGTGGGTCCCCACCGGGTGGACCGGTGCCCCGGCGCCGGTTCTGGGACAGGGGGGTCCCCGCCGCCAACGGCAGGGCCTGTTCCCGCGGTTGCGCGAAGGCGTGGCCAGTGGTTGTCGCTCGGGGGTGAACGCCGATGTGCAGCGGGCGCGATGCGCGCCGTCACGTGCGACGGCGATCTCCTTCCCGAGGACGTAGCACTTCTCCCATCCCGGCGCGGGCCGAAGACGCCCGCGGCCGGAGATGTACGTCCGAGAAGGAGGAAAGTGGTGAAGTCCCAGACTCGTGGGGGCACCAGATGGCGTCGGTTCGCCGTCGTGATGGTGCCGAGCGTCGCGGCGACGGCCGCGATCGGCGTCGCGCTCGCCCAGGGCGCGCTGGCGGCGTCGTTCAGCGTCTCCGGCCAGCAGTTCCAGGTGACGGCCAAGAGCCTCAACGGCAAGGGGTTCGTCCAGTACGGCGCGCTCGACCAGACCAAGAAGGGCAACAAGCCCGTCGCGGTGGTCGGCATCAACTCGGCGGAGATCACCAAGCTCTGCCAGGCGGTGACCATCCCGACGCCCATCGGCGACGTGTCGATGAAGCTGACGGCCGGCGACGGTGACAAGAAGGTCGAGGCGACCAAGCTCTTCATCGACGCCGACGACCTCTCCGCCAACGCCAAGTTCACCAACGTCGACATCGGCGTCTCGGTGAGCGACACCACCAAGGGCCCGGGGCCGGCGGCCCCGGACAAGGACGGGCGCGGCGCCTATGTGGCGGGCTCGTTCGCCCAGCAGGCCGACGAGGTGGAGTTCACCGACGTCAACCAGCGCGCCTGGGCGACCTCGGCGGGCTCGTTCACGCTCCCGGGCCTGCACATGAGTGTCAGCACGGGCGCCGGCAAGTGCCCCGGGTGACGCACTGAGCGGTCGGGTACGGGGCGGTGCTTCCGCGTCCCCGTGCCCGTACCGTCCCCGCGTCCCTTCGCGCCACGCACCACCGATTCGCCAGTCCCGAGGAGCTGTACACCATGAGCGCCGAAACGCGACCACGGCTGATCGACACTCTCGGCCGCACCCGCCGTTCATTCTGGGACTGGCGGGGCCGCCGCCCCTTCTGGGGCGGGCTGTTGTGCATACTGGCCGGCGTACCGATCATGTACATCCCGTACCAGACGATGACTCTGGGCGACCTGCACATCCGCATGGCCACGACGGCGGGCGCCGGCTCGCTGATCATCGGCGTGCTGCTGATCGTGCTCGGACTGACCATGTGGTACCAGCCGCAGTCGAGGGTCTTCGCGGGCGTCGCCGCGATCCTGCTCGCTCTGGTCTCCCTGGTCGTCTCCAATTTCGGCGCCTTCCTGGTCGGCTTCCTGCTCGCCCTCATCGGGGGCGCGCTCGGCGTCTCGTGGGCGCCCGGCAGGCCGCCGGCGCCGGCCGCCGTCGAGCACTCCGGCGGGAGCCACCGTGCCGACTGACCACGAACACGACGGCCGCCCCGACGGCCCCACCAGATCCGGCCCGCGGCATGCCGCGCCCCGCAAGCCGCTGCTCTCCCGGCTGCACATGCCGGCCGGGAAGGCGGTCGCCCTCGCGGCGATGCCCAGCGCGGTGCTGATGGGCATGGGCCTCACGCCGACGCTGGCGCAGGCCCGGCCCGTACCGCCGGTGAACCCCTTCGGGGACGCGGGGTGCGTGACCGCGCCGGACGCCGCCCCGGAGGAATCGCCCGGGCCGACGGACGAGCCGACCCCGTCCGGATCCGCGTCGCCGTCCCCGTCCTCGTCGGCGTCCGCGTCGGCCAAGCCGGACGGCAAGGACAGCGGCGCGACGAGCCGGGGCCGCGAGCCCTCCGGCACGCCGTCCGCGAAGCCGCCGACGGCTTCGCCGTCACCGTCGTCGTCCCCCTCGCCGTCCGTGTCTCCGTCCAAGAAGACGAATCCGCTGGATCCGCTGGGGCTCGGCGAGAAGCTCGGCGACATCCTCACGGGCCGCAAGGGGGACGCGAAGCCGGACGGTACGGGCGCGTCGCCCACCCCCTCCGCCTCGCCCTCGGCGTCGCCGTCCCCGTCCGGCCGGCAGCCCGAGGCGCCCAAGGCACCCAAGGTGCCCGCGGCGCCCAAGGCGTCCAAGTCCAAGGACGCGACCGAGGCCGGCGAAGCACCCGAGGCCAAGGGCACCCCCAAGGCCCCGTCCGCGTCGGACTCGGCGTCACCGTCGCCGTCGCCGTCCCCGTCCGCCTCGGGGGACACCGACAAGACCCCGAAGCCCTGCCCCCGCCCCAACGTCATCGACGAGAACGAGAAGCGCGCCTTCCCCAACCAGCCCTGGTACCTGGAGGCGAGCAGGCTCACCCTGACCGGGCTGACCTACGAGGGCGTCAAGAAGATCACGACGGTGAACGGGCAGCAGAAGTCCGTCCTGAAGTTCACCGCGGACTCGCTGGCGATCAAGGACCTGCACCAGGTCGTCAACAGCCAGGGCAAGCAGTACCACGTGGCCGGCATGGGCACGGAGTCCACGGTCGGCGGTGGCCGGATCACCATGTACACCGAGGAGCTGAAGGGCAAGCTGCTGGGGCTGATCCCGGCGACGCAGTCGCCGACGAGCCCGCCCCCGCTGATCCCGGGCGTGAAGCTGCCGATCCCGATCTTCTTCACCGACGTGAAGATCCGCCAGTCGGGCCAGTACGGCGGGACGCTCCACATCCCGAACCTCCACCAGTACCTGACGGAGGGCACGTACTCCTGATCAGGGGGCGGCCGGCAGGAGTCCCATCAGCTGCCGGCCGTCCGCCCGGCACGGGGACGGGAAGGTCAGTCTGAGGCCTTCGGCCTGGCCGGCCAGGGCCAGTTCGATGATCAGCGTGAGGCCGAGCATGCCCTTGCGCGCCGGGCACGCCGCCACGTAGGGGCGCGCCAGCTCTATCAGGAGCTTGCCCGGCTTCCCGGTCGCGGTCGAGGCGTCGAAGAACAGCAGGCGCCGGTCCGTGAGGAGGAGGTACATCTGCCGCGGGCGGACCGTCGCCATCATGGTGCCGCCGCTGAGCACGCCGACGAGCGCGGCGGCCGCCACCTGCCGGCGCACCGAGACGGTGCCGACGTTGGCGCAGGTGATGAGGTCGACCCGTTCATCGGCGGCCAGCATCGGGGTCGCGGCTTCGAAGGTCTGTCTGCGGCGGCGGTCCATGAGGGACACGGGTGCTCCTTGCGGGTGGTGCGTGATTCAGGGAGCGAACGGTATGGCATGCCGCCCCCGGCCCCGCGCGCGGGGCGGCCGTCGCGAGCGCCTCCGCCCCGGGGGCGTCCCGGAAGGCCGGAGACGCCCCGAAAAGACCTGGGACACCACGGAAACCCTGGACACCACGGAAAACCCTGGACGTCCCGGAAAAGGCGACGGCCGCCACCCCAGCGGGGGTGACGGCCGTCGTGCTGCGCGAACCTAGCGGTTCTCGCCCAGGTGGTGGACCCGCACCATGTTGGTGGTGCCGGGGATGCCGGGCGGGGAGCCGGCCGTGATGATCATGGTGTCGCCGTCGTTGTAGCGCTTGAGCTTCAGCAGCTCGGCGTCGACGAGGTCGACCATCGCGTCGGTGTTCTCCACGTGCGGGACGACGAAGGTCTCGACGCCCCAGCTCAGGGTGAGCTGGTTGCGGGTGGAGGCGTCCGTGGTGAAGGCCAGGATCGGCTGGGCCGCGCGGTAGCGGGCCAGGCGGCGGGCGGTGTCACCGGACTTGGTGAAGGCGACCAGCGACTTGGCGCCCAGGAAGTCCGCGATCTCGCACGCTGCGCGGGCGACGGAACCGCCCTGGGTGCGCGGCTTCTTGCCCGGCACCAGCGGCTGGAGGCCCTTGGAGAGCAGCTCCTCCTCGGCCGCCTCGACGATGCGGGACATCGTCTTGACGGTCTCGATCGGGTAGGCGCCCACCGACGACTCGGCGGAGAGCATGACCGCGTCCGCGCCGTCCAGGATCGCGTTGGCGACGTCGGACGCCTCGGCGCGCGTGGGGCGCGAGTTGGTGATCATCGACTCCATCATCTGGGTGGCGACGATCACCGGCTTGGCGTTGCGGCGGCACAGCTCGATGAGGCGCTTCTGCACCATCGGGACGCGCTCGAGGGGGTACTCCACGGCCAGGTCGCCACGGGCCACCATGACACCGTCGAAGGCCATGACGACCTCCGCCATGTTGTCGACGGCCTGCGGCTTCTCGACCTTGGCGATGACCGGCACGCGGCGGCCGACCTCGTCCATGACGCGGTGCACGTCGCGGACGTCGGCGGCGTCGCGGACGAAGGACAGCGCGACCATGTCGCAGCCCATGGCGAGCGCGAACTTCAGGTCGTCGATGTCCTTCTCGGACAGCGCCGGGACGTTCACCGCCGCGCCGGGCAGGTTGATGCCCTTGTGGTCGGAGATGACGCCGCCCTCGATGACGATCGTCTTGACCCGGGGGCCGTCGACCTCGGTGACGCGCAGCTCGACGTTGCCGTCGTTGATCAGGACCTGGTCGCCCTTGACGACGTCGCCCGGCAGACCCTTGTAGGTCGTGCCACAGATGGTCCTGTCGCCCGGGACGTCGTCGATGGTGATCGTGAACTCGTCGCCGCGCACCAGCTCGACGGGACCGTCCGCGAAGGTCTCCAGGCGGATCTTCGGGCCCTGCAGGTCGGCGAGCACGCCGACCGCGCGCCCGGTCTCCTCCACGGCCTTACGGAGGCGGTTGTACCGCTCCTCGTGCTCCGCGTGGGTCCCGTGGCTCATGTTGAAACGGGCCACGTTCATGCCGGCCTCGATCAGCGTCTTCAGCTGGTCGTAGGAGTCGACGGCAGGGCCCAGGGTGCAGACGATTTTGGAACGGCGCATGAGGCGGATCCTATCGGTTTGTTTCGGAGCGGAATATTCGAGCTGTGGGAATGACCAAGGAAAGGTCGGCGATCACGAGCTGACCAGCGCATACGTCTGGGTGGCGATCTCCAGCTCCTCGTCGGTCGGCACCACGGCCACCGCGACCCGGGCGCCCTCGGGGGAGATCAGCCGCGCCGCGTCCGAGCGGATCGCGTTGAGGTCGGCGTCCACGGCCAGGCCCAGCTGCTCCAGGCCCGCCACGGCGGCCTCGCGCACGGGAGCGGCGTTCTCGCCCACGCCCGCGGTGAAGGCCACGGCGTCGACCCTGCCGAGAACCGCGTAGTAGGCACCGATGTACTTCTTCAGCCGGTGCACGTAGATGTCGAAGGCGAGCTCCGCCCGCTCGTCGCCCTCGTCGACGCGCCGGCGGATCTCGCGCATGTCGTTGTCGCCGCACAGTCCGATCAGACCGCTCTTCTTGTTCAGGAGCGAGTCGATCTCGTCGACGGACATCCCGGCGGTGCGCGCCAGGTGGAAGATCACGGCGGGGTCCATGTCACCGGAGCGGGTGCCCATGACCAGGCCCTCCAGCGGGGTCAGGCCCATCGAGGTGTCCACGCAGCGGCCGCCGCGCACCGCCGAGGCCGAGGCGCCGTTGCCCAGGTGGAGGACTATGACGTTGACCTCGGAGGGGTCCTTGCCCAGCAGCTCGGCCGTGGCGCGGGAGACGTAGGCGTGCGAGGTGCCGTGGAAGCCGTAGCGGCGGATGCGGTGGGCGTCGGCCGTCTCGACGTCGATGGCGTAGCGCGCCGCGGACTCCGGCATCGTCGTGTGGAAGGCGGTGTCGAAGACCGCGACCTGCGGCAGGTCGGGGCGCAGGGCCTGGGCGGTGCGGATGCCGGTGATGTTGGCCGGGTTGTGCAGCGGGGCGACCGGGATCAGCCGCTCGATCTCCGCGACGACCTCCTCGGTGATCACGGTCGGCTCGGTGAACTTCCGGCCGCCGTGCACCACGCGGTGGCCGATCGCGGCCAGCTCGGGGGAGTCCAGGCCCAGCCCGTCGGCGGCCAGCTCCTCGGCGACGGCGTTCAGCGCGGCGGCGTGGTCGGCGATCGGCTCCACGCGCTCGCGCTTGGCGCCGTCCGTGGCCAGCGGGGTGTGCGCCAGCCGCGAGGTCTCCTCGCCGATGCGCTCGACCAGCCCGACGGCCAGGCGGGCGCCGTCGGCCATGTCGAGCAGCTGGTACTTGACCGAGGAGGAGCCGGAGTTGAGGACGAGAACTCGGGTGGCGTGGGAAGTCATCGGGGCTTTCCGGTTGAGGGGGGGCGGGTGGGGTGCTGCTACGGCTGTGGGGTGCCGGGGCCGTACGGGCCGGCGGGCGCGGGGCCCGCCGGGTGCTCGTACGGCCGTACGGACGCGGGGGTGCGGCTCAGGGTTCCGTGCGCTCGCCGCGCTGCTCGCCCTGGGCCTGGATGGCGGTGATGGCCACCGTGTTCACGATGTCCTGGACCAGCGCGCCGCGCGAGAGGTCGTTGACCGGCTTGCGCAGGCCCTGCAGGACCGGGCCGACCGCGACCGCGCCGGCCGAGCGCTGCACGGCCTTGTAGGTGTTGTTGCCCGTGTTGAGGTCGGGGAAGACCAGCACCGTGGCCTTGCCCGCGACCTCGGAGCCGGGGAGCTTGGTCTTCGCCACGGCGGCGTCCACGGCGGCGTCGTACTGGATCGGGCCCTCGACCAGCAGGTCCGGCCGGCGCTCGCGCACCAGCTCGGTGGCCTTGCGGACCTTGTCGACGTCCGCGCCGGATCCGGAGGTGCCGGTGGAGTACGACAGCATCGCGATCCGCGGCTCCACGCCGAACTGGGTGGCGGTCTCGGCGGACTGGATGGCGATGTCCGCGAGCTGCTCGGCGTTCGGGTCGGGGTTGACCGCGCAGTCGCCGTAGACCAGGACCCGGTCGGCCAGGCACATGAAGAAGACCGAGGAGACGATCTGGGCGCCCGGCGCGGTCTTGATGATCTCGAAGGCGGGGCGGATGGTGGCGGCGGTGGAGTGCACCGCGCCGGAGACCATGCCGTCGGCCAGGCCCTCCTGGACCATCAGCGTGCCGAAGTAGGACACGTCGGCGACGACGTCGTGCGCCAGCTCCACGGTCATGCCCTTGTGGGCGCGCGCCTTGGCGTAGATCTCGGCGAAGCGCTCGCGCAGCGGCGAGGACTGCGGGTCGATGAGCTGCGCCTCGGCCAGGTCGATGCTCAGCTCGGCGGCGCGCTTGCGGATCACGTCCTCCTCGCCCAGCAGGATGAGGTCGCAGACGTCGCGGCGCAGCAGCACGTCGGCGGCGCGCAGCACGCGCTCCTCGGTGCCCTCGGGCAGCACCACGCGGCGGCGGGCGGAGCGGGAGCGCTCGATGAGCTCGTGCTCGAACATCATCGGCGTCACCCGGCCGGAGCGGGCCACGGCGATGCGGCCGGTGAGCTCGGAGGTGTTGACGTGGCGCTCGAAGAGGCCCAGCGCGGTCTCGGCCTTGCGCGGCGAGGACGCCTCGAGCTTGCCCTCGACCGCGAACAGCTCGGCCGCGGTGGGGAAGGAGCCGCCGGGGACCGAGACGACGGGGGTGCCGGGGGCGAGCCGGCCGGCCAGCGCCAGGATGTCCGGGCCCGGGCGCTCGTCCAGGGTCAGCAGCACACCGGCGATGGCCGGAGCGCCCGCGCTGTGCGCGGCGAGCGCGCCGACGATCAGGTCCACGCGGTCGCCGGGGGTGACCACCAGGCAGCCCTCGGTGAGAGCGGGGAGGAAGACGGGCAGCATGGCGCCGCCGAAGACGAAGTCCTTGGCGTCGCGCGAGAGGCCGGCGTCATCGCCGAGCAGCACCTCGGCGCCCAGCTTCTGCACGATCTGGCGCACGGTCGGCGCGGAGAGCGAGCCGTCCTCCGGCAGCGCGTAGCAGGGCACCGGCAGGGTCGCCGAGAGCCGCTCGGCGATCGCCTCGCGGTCGGCGGGCGAGACGCGGTTGACGACCAGGGAGACGACGTCGCAGCCGAGCGTCTCGTAGGCGCGGTAGGCGTTGCGGGCCTCGGCGTCCACGGACTCGGCCGACTGCTCCTGGCCGCCGACGACCGTGATCACGGAGGCGGCGAACTCGTTCGCCAGCCGGGCGTTGAGGGCCAGCTCGTCGGGCAGGGTGGTGCCCGCGAAGTCGGTGCCCAGGACGAGTACGTACTCGTGCTCGCGGGCCACGGCGTGGAAGCGCTCCACCAGGAGCGAGACCAGCTCGTCGGTGCCGTGCTCGGCCTGCAGGGCGGCGGCCTCGTTGTAGGTCAGGCCGACGACGCTCTCCGCGGACTGCGCCAGCCGGTAGCGGGAGCGCAGCAGGTCGACGAGACGGTCGGGCCCGTCGCCGTGGAAGAGGGGGCGGAAGACGCCCACCTTCTCCACGTGGCGGGTGAGGAGCTCCATGACTCCCAGCTCGATGACCTGGCGCCCGTCGCCCCGGTCGGTCCCGGTCACGTACACGCTGCGCGTCACGCGTGCTCTCCTTGATGCCCTAGTGCTTCGCCGAGTGTTCTTCGGACTGTCGTTCGGAAGAAATTAGACCCGTTAAGGTGGCCTTGACCTCTTGACAATACCTGCGACCGTGGATAAGGCGCGCGTCAAGGGGGTGATGGCGGAGTGCCGCACTACCGCCCGGCCCGTGACAGAATCGGTCCGGCTCACAGGTACCAGTAGCGAGCAGGAGACACAGCACGATGCGCATCGGAGTCCTCACCGCGGGCGGAGACTGCCCTGGCCTGAACGCTGTCATCCGTTCGGTGGTACACCGGGCGCTTGTCGGCCACGGCGACGAGGTCATCGGCTTCGAGGACGGCTTCAAGGGGCTGCTCGAAGGCCGCCACCGCAAGCTCGACCTGGACGCCGTCAGCGGCATCCTGGCCCGCGGCGGCACCATCCTCGGCTCGTCCCGCCTGGAGCGCGCCCGGCTGCGCGAGGCGTGCGAGAGCTCCAAGGAGCTCGCCCGCGACCTCGGCATCGACGTGCTCATCCCGATCGGCGGCGAGGGGACGCTCACCGCGTCCAAGATGCTCTCCGACGCGGGCCTGCCCGTCGTCGGCGTCCCCAAGACCATCGACAACGACATCTCCTCCACGGACCGCACCTTCGGTTTCGACACCGCCGTGGGCGTCGCCACGGAGGCCATCGACCGCCTCAAGACCACCGCGGAGTCCCACCAGCGGGTGATGGTCGTCGAGGTCATGGGCCGCCACGCCGGCTGGATCGCCCTGGAGTCCGGCATGGCCGGCGGCGCCCACGGCATCTGCCTGCCCGAGCGTGCCTTCGACCCGGCCGACCTGGTGAAGATGGTGGAGGAGCGCTTCGCCCGAGGCAAGAAGTTCGCCGTCATCTGCGTCGCCGAGGGCGCCCACCCCGCCGAGGGGTCCATGGACTACGCCAAGGGCGCCATAGACCAGTTCGGTCACGAGCGCTTCGCCGGCATCGGCACCAAGCTCGCCGGTGAGCTCGAGCGCCGCCTGGGCAAGGAGGCCCGCCCGGTCATCCTCGGCCATGTGCAGCGCGGCGGCACGCCCACCGCGTACGACCGCGTCCTCGCCACCCGCTTCGGCTGGCACGCGGTCGAGGCCGCCCATCGCGGCGACTTCGGCAAGATGACCGCGCTGAAGGGCACCGACATCACGATGGTGCCGCTGGCCGACGCGGTGACCGAGCTCAAGCGCGTCCCGGAGAACCGGATGAACGAGGCGGAGTCGGTCTTCTAGACCGTACTTCCGTACCTCTCCTCGAGAGTGACGAAGGGCGGCGGGTCCACTGGACCCGCCGCCCTTTCGTGTACGCGTCGTGCCGCGCCGCCTACTGCGCCCCGATCGCCTCCAGCGTGTCCAGCTTCGCCGCCCGGCGGGCCGGCCAGACCGCGGCCAGCACGCCGACCGCGAGGGCCAGCAGCAGGAACACCCCGATCCGACCCCACGGCACGACCATGGCGTACTGCGGGAAGGACGAGCGCAGCAGGTGGCCGCCGGACCAGGCGAGGAAGACGCCGACCCCGACGCCCAGCACCGCGCCGAACATCGCGATCATCACGGACTCCAGCCGGACCATCCGCTTGACCTCGCGCCGGTCCAGGCCGATCGCGCGCAGCATCCCGATCTCCCGGGTCCGCTCGAAGACCGACATGGCCAGGGTGTTGACGACGCCGATGACGGCGATGACGACGGCCATGCCCAGCAGCCCGTACATCAGGTAGAGGATGTCGTCGATGCTGCCGGCGTCGGCGCGACGCAGGTCGTCCTGGCTCTGGACCTTGATGAGCGGGTTGCCGCCGAGCGTCTCCTTGATCTTGACCGGCAGGTCCTTCGCCCGGCCCGGGGCGGCCTTCAGCAGCACCTGGTCGTCGCGCACCTTGTCCATGTGCGGGTCCAGGAGGGCGGGGGCGGTGAGGACCGAGGAGAGCACGTCGTTGTCCCGGTAGACGGCGACGACGCGCGGGGCGGCCTTCTTCCCGTCGTAGAAGGACATCGGCAGGGCGGCACCGGCCTTCAGGCCCCGGTCCTTCGCGAACGTCTCGGAGACCGCGACGGTCGCTGTGCCGCGGACGTCGGACAGCGAGCCGCTGACCATACGGACGTCCGCCACCTTGGCGATGGCCGCGACATCCGTGGCCAGGGCGAGCGAGGGGTGGTCGTCCGTCCGGAAGCCGGTCGTGCGCAGCGCGACGGCCGCGTCGACGCCGGGCTGCCCGGCGAGCGTCCTGGCGATCTCGGGGGAGAGTCCCTGGTAGCTGGAGGAGCTGACCTTGTAGTCGGCGGTCAGGTCCTGCGGGCCGAGCTTGGCCATGCCCCGGTCCGCCGAGACGGCGGCCACGGTCAGGCCGGTGATCAGGGTGAGGCCGATCATCAGGGCGGACGCGGTGGCGGCGGTGCGGCGCGGGTTGCGCAGCGCGTTCTGACGGGCGAGCTTGCCGCTGACGCCGGAGAGCCGGATCGCGAGCCGTCCGAAGAGATGGACGAACGGGCGGGAGAGCAGCGGGGCCAGGACGATCACGCCGGCGAGGGTGAGCGCCGAGCCGGCCATGGCGTACTGCATGCCGCTGCTGTCCTTGAACGTGGTGACGTACAGCATGGTCGCCACGCCGAGGCCGGTGAGGGCCGCGCCGAGGGAGTTGCGCAGGACGAGGCCGCGGGTGGCCGGCGCCTGGTCGACGGCGGCCAGCGCCTCGACCGGGGCGATCCGCGCGGCCTTGCGGGAGGGCAGCCACGCGGCGAGCACGGTCACCACGACGCCGACGCCGAGGGCGGTCAGCGCGGCCGTCGGCGTGACGACCAGCGGGCCGTCCGGCAGACTCGCGCCGGTCGCGTTCAGCACCGAGCGCAGGCCGGTGGCCACGCCCAGGCCCAGGACGAAGCCGACGGCGGAGGCGGTCAGGCCCAGCAGGCCCGCCTCGATCAGCACCGAGCGCACCACCTGGCGGCGCGTGGCGCCGACGGCCCGCAGCAGCGCGATCTCCCGGCTGCGCTGGGCGATGAGCATGGTGAAGGTGTTGGCGATGATGAAGACGCCGACGAAGAGGGAGATGCCGGCGAAGACCAGGAGCGTCTTGCGGATCGAGCTCGTCTGCTCGTCGATCATCTTGGACTCGGCGGCCGCGAGCTGCTTGCCGCTCTGCGCCTCGAAGGACCGCGGCAGCACCCGGCGGACCTCGGCCGTCAGCTTCTGCTGGTCGGTGCCGGGGGTCGCGGAGACGACGAGCTCGCTGAACTCGCCGGGCTTGCCGAAGAGCTTCTGCGCGGTCGCCGTGTCGAACAGGGCGAGGCTGCCGCCCGCGCTGACGCGCGGGTCGTCGGTCGCGGCGATGCCGACGAGCTTCTTGGTCATCACCGGGCCGTCGACGGCGAGCCGGACGGTGCCGCCGACCTCGGCGCCCGCCTTCCCGGCCGTCTTCGCGTCCAGGACGATCTCGCCCTCGGCGGCGGGGCCCCGGCCCTTGACGATCGGGTAGCGGCTGTCCTTGCCGTTCGCGCCGGGTACGTAGTTGGCGCCGGTGCTGCCCCACTCGCTGCCGGCGGGATTGTTCCCCTTGTCCGCGATCACGGCCGCGCCGCCGACGGACGGGCGTACGGCGGCCACGCCGGGCAGGGCGCGTATGGAGTCGACGACGCGGTCGTCGAGGGGCCGCGCGGCCTCCGCCTCGGCGTCGGTGCCGGGGCGGCCGCCGCCCGCGGTGACGGAGACGGCGACGTCGCCGAGGCTCTTGGACATCCGGTCGCGGAAGGCGCTGCCGACGGAGTCGCTGAAGACGAGGGTGCCGGAGACGAAGGCGGTGCCGAGGAGGACCGCGAGCGCGGTCATCATCAGCCGGGTTTTGTGCGCGAGGAGATTGCGCAGGGCGGTACGGAACATTTCGGGGTCAGTCCTGGAGATCGAGGCCGGCGGGGATCAGGGCGTGGATCAGGGCGCTGATCAGCTCGTACGGCCCTTGGCGTCGAAGGCCTTCATACGGTCCAGCACCGCGTCGGCCGTCGGTTCGCGCATCTCGTCGACGATGCGGCCGTCGGCGAGGAAGAGGACGCGGTCGGCGTAGGAGGCGGCGACGGGGTCGTGGGTGACCATGACGATCGTCTGCTCCAGCGCCCGTACGGACTCGTGGAGGAAGCCCAGGAGTTCGGCGCCCGAGCGGGAGTCGAGGTTGCCGGTCGGTTCGTCCGCGAAGATGATCTCGGGCTTGGAGGTGAGCGCGCGGGCCACGGCCACCCGCTGCTGCTGGCCGCCCGACAGCTGGCTCGGCCGGTGCGCGAGGCGGCCGGACAGGCCCAGCGTCGTCACGATCTGCCCCAGCCACTCCCGGTCCGGCCTGCGGCCCGCGATGTCCATCGGCAGGGTGATGTTCTCCAGCGCGGTCAGGGTCGGCAGCAGGTTGAAGGCCTGGAAGACGAAGCCGACCTTGTCCCGGCGCAGCCGGGTCAGCTGCCGGTCGCCGAGCGAGCCGAGCTCGGTGTCGCCGATGAGGGTGGACCCGGAGGAGATCGAGTCCAGGCCGGCCATGCAGTGCATCAGCGTCGACTTGCCGGAGCCCGACGGCCCCATGATCGCGGTGAATTCGCCGCGCCGGAACTCCACCGACACCGCGTCCAGGGCCGCCACACGGGTCTCACCCTGCCCGTAGACCTTGCTCAGTCCCGTGGCACGGGCGGCGACGGCGCCGCGGCCGCGGCCGTGGCCGGGGTGCGGGTGGGGGAGGGCATGGGCTGCGGCCGAGTGGGACACGAGGTCTCCTCCGGAGGGGGGCAGGGGGACGGAATCAACGGTTCCAATCCTCGGCGCGGCCGCCGGGCGATACGTCAGCCATGCGGCCGGAATCCGGCGTCGCACTTTGGGTCGCCAGGGGTACGCCCACGTAGTCCCTCAGATGGATCCCGTCATCCTCGGGGCTCACTCCCTGCCCCTGTCCTCCCCTCTCCTCACCCCTTGACCGCGCCGCCCAGCGCGAAGCCGCCCCCCAGGCGCCGTGCGATGAGGGCGTAGAGAAGGATCACGGGCGTGGAGTAGAGGATCGAGAAGGCCGCCAGCTGCCCGTAGGCGACCTGTCCGTAGTTCCCGAAGAAGGTGAAGATGCTGACGGACGCGGGCAGTTGGTCGGGGGTGAGCAGCAGCATGAAGGGCACGAAGAAGTTGCCCCACATCATGATGAAGCAGTAGACGGTCACCACCGCCACGCCCGGCCCCATCAGCGGCAGCACGACCCTGACCAGCGTCTGCAGCCTGCCCGCGCCGTCCGTCCAGGCCGCCTCCTCCAGCAGGACGGGCACGCCGTCCATGAAGTTCTTCATCAGCCAGATGGCGAAGGGCAGTTGGGCGGTCGCGAGGAACAGCGCGGTGCCGTAGACGGTGTCGATGAGGTTGATCCGTACGAACAGCCCGTACACCGGCACCATGATCGCCGTGATCGGCAGGCACGTGGCGAACAGCAGCCCCAGCAGATACGGCCGGCTGAAGCGCGAGCGGTAGCGCGACAGCGGATACGCGGCGAGGGCCGCGCAGGCGATCGTCAGCAGGGTGGCACCGCCGCACAGCAGGAGGCTGTTGAGCATGGGGGTGAAGGTGATCTCGTCGGTCAGGACGGACGAGAAGTTCTCCGGCGTGAGGCGCGCGGGGGTCCGGACGCGAAGGCCGGCCTCCGCGTCCACGGACGACAGGACGAGCCACAGCAGCGGTACGGCGAAGGCCGCCGCGACGCCCAGCAGGGCGGCGTCGGCGGCCAGACGGTGACGGGTGCGGCGGGCGAGGAGCGGGCGCATGGCACCTCCGGGGCGCGGCACGGCGTGGCGTACCGCCGGCGCGGCGTCGCGCGAGCGGGCCAAGGGGAGCGTAGCGCGCGCCGGAGGTGTGCGTTACCCGGCGTCGGGGCCGGGTGGGGCCCTCAGCGAGCGGGCGAGTAGATCTGCCCGGCGAAGGCCGCGACCTGGGCGTCCGGCAGGTGCCGGGCGACGTCGGCCTCGCTGATCATGCCGACCAGGCGCTTGTTCTCGATCACCGGCAGCCGGCGGATCCTGTGAATCTCCATTTCGTGCAGGACGTCGTCGACGTCGGCGTTCGCGTCGATCCAGCGGGGCGTGCCCTCGCACAGGTCGGCCGCGGTCACCTTGTCCGGGTCGTGCCCCTTGGCCAGGCACTTCACGACGATGTCCCGGTCGGTGATGATGCCGCACAGCCGGCCGTTGTCGTCGCTGACCGGCAGGGCGCCCACGTCGAGCAGCTGCATCACCTGGGCGGCACGGGTCATTGTCTCCTCACGCGTGATCCACTGCGCGCCCTCGTGCATGATGTCCTTGGCCTTGGTCATGATCGGCCTCCTCGGCCCTTCGTTCCGGGAAGACGGCCCGCCGGGCCGACCGGGTGGGCGGCGGTCATTGCCGGGCGTAGACCATTCCCGCGAACTCGGCTATCTGGTCTTCCGTGAGGTGCTGGGCGAGATCCGCCTCGCTGATGATGCCGACCACGCGCTTGTTCTCGACCACGGGCACCCTCTTGATGCGGTGACCCTCCATCTCGTGGAGCACCTCTTCGATGTCGGCGTTGGCGTCCACCCAGCGCGGCGTGCCCTCGCAGAGTTCGGCGGCCGTGCACTCGGCCGGCGCGCGGCCCTCGGCCACGCACTTCACCACGATGTCGCGGTCGGTGATGATGCCGCACAGCCGCTCGTTGTTGCTCTCGTCGGCCACCGGCAGGGCGCCTATGTTCAGGTCGCGCATCATCTGTGCCGCGCGTTCCAGGTTGTCCGACTTGGTGAGCCAGTGGGCTCCGGGGTGCATGATCTCCTTGGCCGTGGTCATGTGTGCCTCCTGAGTGCGTGCGATCTTGACGTGCTCTCCTGATGGCACCTCCATCGTCCCTCTCCCCGCCCCCCGGGGCGATCGGAGGACTGCTCCGTTCGGGTGACGGCCCCCACGCCCGTAAGCCCGGCCCGCACCCCCGCGCGCCGGGCGCGCCCCGGCCCCCGGTGCCAGACTGAACCCGGCCGGATAAAACCGGCGGAATCCGTCGAAGGAGCACACCACCATGCTCACCACCGACTTTGTCACCGGCGCTCCCAACTGGCTCGACCTCGGCACGCCCGACACGGAGGCGGCCACCGCCTTCTACGGCTCCGTCTTCGGCTGGGACCTCGAATCCGCCGGTCCCGACGCCGGGGGCTACGGCTTCTTCAAGAAGGACGGAAAGAACGTCGCCGCCCTCGGCCCCCTCAGCGAGGACGGCGCCAGCTCCGCCTGGACCGTCTACTTCCAGACCCCCGACGCCGACGCCACCGCCAAAGCCGTCGAGAAGGGTGGCGGCGTCACCCGCGTCGCCCCCTTCGACGTCATGGAAGCCGGCCGCATGGGCTGCTTCACCGACCCCGGCGGGGCCGACTTCGCCGTCTGGCAGCCGGCAGCCGTCAAGGGCCTCGAGAAGACCTCCGACGAGGGCTGCCTGTGCTGGACCGAACTCCACGCCGGCGACCTCGCCGCCGCGAAGGCCTTCTACCGGGGCGTCTTCGGCTGGCGCTCCGCCGACCTCAAGGTTCCCGGCATGACGTACACCGTCCTGTCGACCGCGGAGGGTGACGACCAGCAGGAAGCGTCCTTCGGCGGCGTGGTCCCGCTCCTCGAGGAGACCGAGACCCCGCGCTGGATCCCCTACTTCGCCGTCGCCGACGTCGACACGGTCGTCCGTGCGACGCAGGGGGGCGGTGGCTCCGTGCGGGTGCCGGCCTCCGACGTCCCGGACGTCGGCCGCATGGCCTGGCTGGCCGACCCCTTCGGCGCGACGTTCGCGGTGATCAAGCCGCAGCCGCCGGTGACGCCGCCGACCGTTGTCATGGGGTGAGTTGCGCTTCGCCGTGACGTCTCCGCGCTCCGACTCCTCCAAAAGGCAGTCGAGTTGGGCACGCACAGGGCGCAGCGCCGGTTCCGCGCTCCGGCGCGGGGGCGTGCCGCGAGGCGGGGCGGACACGACTCCTTCCCGCACCCGGCCCGACCGTAGCGTTGAACGCGCAAGCAACCTCAGGTGCGGAGGGAGCGACAGATGGCAGTGATGGTGCACAGCCGTGGCGCGGGGTGGAACCCGGAGCTCTACCAGGCGACGATCGACAAGGCGATTCCGGACAGGGCGAACCCGCCGGCCGGGCTGCTGGCCCATGTCGCCACGCCGGCGGGCGAGGGGGAGTGGCAGGTGATCGACGTCTGGGAGTCGGAGGAGGCGTTCCGCGCCTTCCTGGAGAAGATCGTCATTCCGGCGGCGATGGAACTGGGGGCGCCGCCCTTCGACTCCACGGTGTTCGAGGTCTACAACTACCTGATTCCGTAGGTCACCGCCTGGAGGTCCCGCCAGCGCTCCCGCCACTCCTGCTCGTTGCCGTCGAGGGCCCAGACGATGCTGCGCAGTGCTTCCCATCGAGGGATCCGCCGGCCGCGGAAGACATCGGAGAGGGTCGAGGGGCCGACCACGACGGGGAGTGCGTCGTTGGCGCGGATCCGGTCCGAGATCTGCCGCAACGACGGGGCGCCGGCCGTCGTCCGCAGGCGTCGCAGCTCGGCGGCGAACGGGGCCGCCCCTCGCGTGGGGCCGATGCCGGACTGCCGCGGAAGCGGGGTCGGTTCCACCGCCGGTGCGGCCGGTGCCGCGCGGGGTGCGGGCACCGGAACCCGCCGGCGGCGGGACCGCTCGCGTTCCAGCTCCGCCTCCGTCGCCGTGCGCTTCATCAGCCACTCCACCGGATCCCCGCCCCAGGCGGTGACCAGGGCGCCCAGGATCGGGCGCGTCGGTACGCGCCGGCCGCGCAGGGCCGCGTAGAGCGTGGAGCGGGGGATGTGCGATCGCGCCGCTATCTGATCGACCGTCGGGGCCTCGAAGCCGGCGGCGTCGCGCAGGGCGCGGAGTTCGAGGGCGAACCGGGCCAAGGGTCCGTCGGCCGAATCCAGATGCGTGAGCCGTCTGGGCATGTCGTCCCCCATTGTCGCCGTTTGGGCGCGTATTGTAGTCGTATTGTCTCGTTCGATTGAACAGGGACAGACGGTCAATACATGCTGGTGGCCCGGAAGTTGACAAGCCGCCAGTGTCCCCGGCCTCGCAAGCACAAGAGGACACATGGCGGCCCAGCCAGCCGATGTCATCGGCGGGAAGGACGGACCGGATGGGTCAGTCGCTCTCTTATCGTCCCCTACGGCCCCCGTGGAAGCGCAAGCCGTTCCCGGACATCGCCGTCGTGGTGGTGGTCGTCATCGTCGTGCTGGGCGCGGGTCTCGCGCTGCCCGGTGACCGGGTCGCCGCTTTTACGGGGCTCTTCGGCGCCGTCGCCAACCTGGTGGTGCTGACGCGTCACGGGAAGGGCGGGGCGGGCGTCCGCTCCCATTCCTGACGCCGGCCGAGGGAGGGGCGGAACTCGAGGTTCCGTCCCTTCTCCCGCCCTGTCCAACCGTTATATTCCGAGGCTTGTCTTTGCTTTTTCTTTGCTGTTGACTCGAGCGGCTGTACCCCATCTCCACTGCTCGAAGGAACCTTTCGTGAACCGCTCCGCCCGTGTCCGCCGCACCCTCTCCGCCCTCGCCGTGGCCGGCCTGGCGCTGACCGCCGTGACCGCCGTGACCGCCTGCAGCACCGAGGACGTCCGGAAGGCCGCCGGGAAGGAGGAGGGCACCGAGGGCAGGAAGTCGGTCGAGGAGAAGGCCGCCGACGCCAAGAAGTCCGTCGAGGACAAGGCCGTGGACACGGTCGACAAGGCCGTGGGCGGGAGCTTCGAGGTCACCTACGAGGTCACCGGCTCCGTCGACTCGGTCGACTTCAACGAGGGCAAGGGCTCGGCGGCCAAGCCGGACTTCACCACCGAGGAGAAGCCGAAGACGCCGTGGAAGAAGACGGTGACCCTCAAGGGCATCGAGTCCCCGACCGTCAGCGCGATGGTCGCCGAGGGCGAGGGCGGCTGCAAGATCACGTACAAGGGCAAGGTCCTGGACGAGAAGACCGCCAAGGCCTCGGACACGGGTCTGGCGCTGTGCAACGCGGTCTCGCCGCTCGGCCAGTAGTCCCCGCTCTGTCGGCAGTCCCCACTGGTTCAGCAGTCCCCACTGGTTCAGCAGTCCCCGCTGGGTCAGTAGTCCCCAGTCGCCGCGGGAGGGGCCCGTTCACACCTCCTCCCGCAGCAACCGCACGTACACCGCCGAGAACAGCCCTCCCACCAGCAACAGCAGCAGCGCCACCGCCGTGCCGTAGCCGATCAGGGACTTCAGGAACGCCTGGTCGTACATGAACACCGGCAGCGTCTGGCTGCGGTTGCCCGGCCCGCCCCGCGTCATGGCCCAGATGAGGCCGAAGACCGACAGTGTCTGCAGGGTGTTGAGCATCAGGTTCGTGCCGATCGAGCGGCGGATCATCGGCAGGGTGATGTGCCAGAAGCGGCGCACGCCGCTCGCCCCGTCGACCTCCGCCGCCTCCGTCACGTCCCGGGGGATCTCCGCGAGCGCGGCCGAGTAGACCAGCATCGAGAAGGCCGTGCCCCGCCAGACGTTGGCGAACGAGACGGCGAGGATGGGCAGGGTGAACAGCCAGTTCTGGCCGGGCAGGCCCAGCCCCTCCAGGACGGCGTTCAGCGTGCCCTCCCGGGTGAAGAACGTGTAGAGCAGGAAACCGGCGACGATCTCCGGGAGCACCCACGCGGCGATCACCACCGTGCCCGTCAGCGTCCGCACCGCCTTCGAGGCGCGTCGCATCAGGGCGGCGAGGGCGAAGCCCAGGGTGTTCTGGCCGACGATCGACGACAGGACCGTGAAGACCAGGGTCAGCAGCACCGCGTGGGCGAAGTCGTCGTCGGCGAAGGCGCGCCGGAAGTTGGCGAGGCCGACGAACGAGGCCGAGGCCTGGCCCGAGAGCTGGGTGTCGGTGAAGGCCAGGACGACGCAGTAGCCGATCGGCCCGGCGAGGAAGAGCAGCAACAGCAGGGTGGCCGGGGCGAGAGGGAGCCAGCGCGGCAGACCGCCCGCGGTGCGGCGCGCGCTCACCGGGCCGTCACGCCCGCCGGGCCCGCGATCGAGCGCAGCCGCTCGTCGTAGCGCCGGGCGGCCTGCGCCGCGTCGGCGTCGCCGGTCGTGACGGACTCCATGGCCTCCTGGATGGCGTTGGAGACCTGCGGGTAGACCGGCAGCGCCGGGCGGTGGTGGGTGACCTGGACGAGGTCGGTGAAGAAGGAGACGCCCGGCATCGACGTGCGGTAGGCGGGGGCCGCGGCCACGTCGTCGCGCACGGCGATCTGCGCGTCCCGCACGGTCCAGTCGGTGGCGTTGGCGGGGCTCTGCAGGGTTTCGACGAGCTGCCAGGCGAGGTCGGCCCGGGGCGACTTGGCGCTCACCGACCACGCCCAGCCGCCGGAGAGGCTGACGCGCCCGGGTGCCTTGCCGTCCCGTGTCGGGAAGGCCGTCCGCCCCATCACCTTCGACCACTGGGGCCAGGGCCTGGCCCCGGAGGCGAGCCAGAACTTGCCGAGCCAGGAGCCGTCCAGGGCGATGGCCAGCTTGCCGCCCGGCAGCCAGTCGTCGGTCACCCGGGTGCCGATGGTGGGGGAGAGGGCGTCCGACGGCTCGGGGCCCAGCTTCTCGGCGTAGACGGTCCGGACGAACTCCAGCGCGTCCCGGAAGCCCGCCCCGCCCGTCACCCACTTCTTCGACGACGGCTCGTAGAGCGGGTCGGCCCCGGTGCCGTACGCCAGCATCTCGAAGCCCTGCATCGAGGCGGCCTCGCCGGCGCCCTTGCCGGTGTAGACGTTGAGGGGGATCACCCCGGGCAGCTTGCGCTTGAGCGTACGGGCGGCGTCCAGGACGTCGTTCCAGGTCCGCGGGTGCCAGTCGGCCGGCAGACCGGCGCGGGCGAAGAGTTCCTTGTTGAACCACAGGGCGCGGGTGTCGGTGCCGTCCGGCACCCCGTACGTCTTCCCGTCCTCCGCCCGCACCGACGCCTTCGCGGCCGGCGCGAAGCGGCCCCACTGCTTCCAGCCGGCCAGCCTGTCGTCCAGGGCTCTCAAGTAGCCGCTCTTGACGTCGGAGTTGAGGACGAAGGTGTCCTCGTGCACGACGTCCGGTGCGGTCTTGGGCGACCGCATCATCTGCTGGACCTTGGCGTAGTAGTCGTCCTGGGTGGCCTGGACGGGGATGAGCCGGAGCTTCTTGCCTTCGTGCTCCCGCTCGAACTGCTTCTTGATCACGGCCAGGTAGTCGTCCATGAGCCGGACCTTGTTGTCCGTGCTGCGCGGATAGACGACCTTCACGGTGTCCGGGTCACCGCCGGAGTCGCCGCAGGCGGTGAGCGTCGCGAGGGCGGCGAGGGCGGTGAGGGCTGCGACGAGAGGTACGGGGCTGGTGGGGCGCACGGCACGACCTCCTGCACCTTGGGATGTCGAGTCGTACGTTCCCCCGGCGGCCCCGCCGCACGCGCCCGGGCCCTCAGCGCCTGCCGGCCCAGCGGTAGAGCAGCTCGGGCCGGCCTATCTGCCCGTACTGCGGGGCCCGTGCGGCCCGCCCGGTGTCCACGAGGTACTCCAGGTAGCGCCGCGCTGTGATCCGCGAGACGCCCACCGTCGTGGCGGCCGCCCCCGACGAGAGGCCGCCGTCGTCGGCGGAGCGCAGGGTCTCGGTGATGGCCTGCAGGGTGTCCACGGCCAGGCCCTTGGGCAGCGCCACCGGCTGCGGCGCGCGCAGCGCGGAGAGCGCCCGGTCCACCTCCTCCTGCCCGCTCGCCTCCCCGGCGGCGGCCCGGAACTCCGCGTACCGCACGAGGCGGTCGCGGAGGGTGGAGAACGTGAACGGCTTGAGCACGTACTGGACGACGCCGAGCGACACCCCCTCGCGCACCACGGCCAGGTCGCGGGCGGAGGTGACGGCGATGACGTCCGCGGCGTGCCCGGCCGCGCGCAGCGAGCGCACCAGCTGCAGGCCGTGGCCGTCGGGCAGGTAGAGGTCCAGCAGGAGCAGGTCGATGGCCGTGCGCTTCAGGAACTGCGAGGCGTCGCACCGCGAGTGCGCCACGCCCGCGACCGTGAACCCGGGCACCCGGCCCACGTACAGCGCGTGGGCGTCGGCGGCCACCGGGTCGTCCTCGACGACGAGCACCCGGATCGGGGGCGCGGCCGCTCTCGGCAGCGGTCTCGGGCTCGTGCTCATGCGGGGACTCCTTCGGATGTACGGACACTCAGGGGCAGCCGGACCGTGAACTCGGCCCCGCCGCAGGGGGAGACGCCGAGGGCGACCGTGCCGCCGTTGCGCCGGACGGCCTGCTTCACGAGCGCCAGCCCGAGCCCGCGGCCGTGCGGCGCGGGCCCCGGCGACTTGGTGGACCAGCCGCGCCGGAACACCTCGTCCACGGCGTCGGGCGCGACGCCGGGGCCGCTGTCGCCGACCCTCAGCAGCAGTTCTCCGTCCTCGGCGCGCACGGTGACGACGACCCGGCCGGGGCGGTGGGCGTCGCGGGCCGCCTCGACGGCGTTGTCGACGAGGTTGCCGAGGACGGTGACCAGGTCGCGGGCGGGCAGGCCGGGCGGCAGGAGCCCGTCGTCGACGCGGGTGTCGTCGGCCAGGACGAGCTCCACGCCCTGCTCGTTGGCCTGGGCGGCCTTGCCCAGCAGCAGCGCGGCCAGGACCGGTTCGGCGACGGCCGCGACGACCCGGTCGGTCAGGGCCTGGGCCAGCTCGAGCTCGGCGGTGGCGAAGTCCACGGCCTCGTCGGCGCGGCCGAGCTCGATGAGGGAGACCACCGCGTGCAGCCGGTTGGCGGCCTCGTGCGCCTGCGAGCGCAGCGCCTCGGCGAAGCCGCGGACGGAGTCCAGCTCGCCGGACAGCGCCTGCAGTTCGGTGTGGTCGCGCAGGGTCACCACCGTGCCGTGCCGCTCCCCGCCGGAGACGGGCGAGGTGTTGACCACCACGATCCGCTCGGCGGTCAGGTGCACCTCGTCGACGCGCGGCCCGGGGGCCAGCAGGGCCTCGGTGACGGACGGCGTGAGCCCGAGGGCGTCCACGCGGCGGCCGACGACGTCGCCGTGCAGGCCCAGCAGCTCCCGCCCGGCGTCGTTGATCAGCGCGATGCGTCGGGCCCCGTCCAGCATCAGCAGCCCCTCGCGCACCGCGTGCAGGGCCGCCTCGTGGTAGTCGCGCATGCGGCCGAGTTCGGCGGCGTTCATGCCGTGGGTCTGGCGGCGCAGCCGGGAGTTGAGGAGGTACGTCCCGGCCCCGCCGAGGGCGAGCACCGACAGCGCCACCACGAACAGCACGGTCAGCTGGCGGCGCACCTCGGCGCTGATCGCGTCCACGGTGATGCCGGCGCTGACCAGCGCGGTGACGCCGGCGGAACCGGACCGCACGGGCACGACGGCCCGCACGGACGGGCCCAGCGTGCCGGTGTACGTCTCCGAGAACGCCTGCCCGCGCAGGGCGGGGCCCGTGTGGCCGAGGAAGCGCTCGCCGATCCGGAGCGGGTCGGGGTGGGTCCAGCGGACCCCGCCCGGGCTCATGATCGTCACGAAGTCGACCCCGGTGTCGTGGCGCACCCGCTCGGCGTACGGCTGCAGCGCCGCGCTGGGATCGGGCGTACGCACCGCCGCGCGCACGGCGGGGGACGCGGCGACGGCGGCCGCGGCGGCCGTGACCTGCCGGCGGGCAGCCTCCTGTGCCTGACCGCGTCCGGAGACGTAGGCGAAGACCGCGCAGGCGGCCACCACGGCGGTGACCAGCACGATCTGCATCGCGAAGAGCCGGCCGGCCAGGCTGCGGGGGCGGCGTATGCGAGGTTTGCGCATGGCGGACAGTGTGCCTGCCCTTGCGTTCGTGAACGTAATGCACGCAAGGGTGACCGCCGTCACATCCGCGTGCATAGTCTCCGCGACGACGTACGGACGCGTCCAGGCACACGAGGAGACAACCGTGGCAGTGCAGTTCCCATCGGCCGGCCGCAGGCCCGACCGGACCCATTACCTCTATCTCGCCGTGATCGGCGCGGTGCTCGCGGGCATCGTGGTCGGCTTCGCGGCACCCGGCGTCGCGGTCGACCTCAAGCCGCTGGGCACCGGCTTCGTCAACCTGATCAAGATGATGATCTCGCCCGTCATCTTCTGCACGATCGTGCTCGGCATCGGATCGGTGCGCAAGGCCGCGAAGGTCGGCGCGGTGGGCGGGCTCGCGCTCGGCTACTTCCTGCTGATGTCCACCGTCGCCCTCGCCATCGGCCTGGTCGTCGGCAACCTCCTGGAGCCCGGCAGCGGCCTCCACCTGACGGACTCCCTCCGGCACGCCGGCGAGGCCCAGGCCAAGGGCGCCGCCCACGAGTCGACCTCCGCCTTCCTGCTCGGCATCATCCCGACCACCATGGTCTCCGCCTTCACCGGCGGCCAGGTGCTCCAGACCCTGCTCGTCGCGCTGCTCTGCGGCTTCGCCCTGCAGGCCATGGGCCCGGCCGGCGAACCGGTGCTGCGCGGCATCGGCCACATCCAGAAGCTGGTCTTCCGCGTCCTCGGCATGATCATGTGGGCGGCGCCGGTGGGCGCGTTCGGCGCGATCGCGGCGGTGGTCGGGGCGACGGGCGTCGACGCCCTGAAGTCCCTGGCCGTCATCATGATCGGCTTCTACACCACCTGCCTGATCTTCGTGATCGTGGTGCTGGGCACGCTGCTGCGCCTGGTGGCAGGGGTCAACATCTTCACCCTGCTCAAGTACCTGGGGCGCGAGTTCCTGCTGATCCTGTCGACGTCGTCGTCCGAGTCGGCGCTGCCGCGACTGATCGCGAAGATGGAGCACCTGGGCGTCAGCCGCCCGGTCGTCGGCATCACCGTCCCCACGGGCTACTCCTTCAACCTCGACGGCACGGCCATCTACCTGACCATGTCCTCGCTGTTCGTCGCCGAGGCCATGGGACAGCCGCTCTCGGTGAGCCAGCAGATCTCGCTGCTCCTGTTCATGATCGTGGCGTCGAAGGGCGCGGCCGGAGTGACGGGCGCGGGACTCGCCACCCTCGCGGGCGGCCTGCAGTCGCACCGCCCCGAGCTGGTCGACGGCGTCGGTCTGATCGTCGGCATCGACCGCTTCATGAGCGAGGCCCGCGCCATGACCAACTTCGCGGGCAACGCGGTGGCCACCGTCCTGATCGGCACCTGGACCAAGGAGATCGACAAGGAGCGGATGGCCGAGGTCCTCGCCGGCCGGGCCCCCTTCGACGAGGCGACCCTGCTCGACGACGCCCACGGCCACGGGCACGGCGAGGCGCCGGACCCCTCGGGGGAGTCCGGGGACAAGGAGCCGGTACCGGCGTAGGCCCGGGGGTGGGCGGGGAGCACGGCCCCGCCCGCCACGGACCCGGTGGGCTCAGTCGCGCCGTCCCCGGGGACCTTGGCGCGTCTTGGCCAGCCACTCCGGGTCCGGCTCGGTGTCGCCGCCGCCGTACGCGTCGTGCCAGTTCCACCACTCGTACGGCGGGGTACTGGGGTAGCCCTCGGGGGAGTCCTCCCACGTCTCCTGCCGCCCGAGCGCGGTCATGTCGAGGTAGCTCCAGGTGCTCCCCAGCGCCTCGTCGCCGCGGGCGTTGATGAAGTAGGTGCGGTACACGCTGTCGCCTGTGGCGCCGTCGCGGATGAACGCGTTCGTGCCGTGCCACTCGTTCACACCGAAGTCGGCGTCGAAGGTGTCGGTGATCGTGTACCAGGGCATCGTCCAGCCCATCCGCGCCTTCACCCGCTCGATGTCCGGCTGCGGCGCGCGCGAGGCGAAGACGAGCGTGGTGTCGCGGGCGTTCAGATGGGCGAGGTGGCCGACGTGGTCGGCGACCATCGAGCACCCGCGGCAGGCGTGCTCGGGCCAGCCGAACACCCCGGGCTCGTGGAAGGCGCGGTAGACGATCAGCTGACGACGCCCCGCGAACAGGTCGAGCAGACCCACCCTGCCCTCGGGGCCGTCGAACGCGTACTCCTTCTCCACCGCCGTCCACGGCATCCGCCGCCGCTTGGCGGCCAGCGCGTCCCGGGCCCGGGTCAGCCGCTTCTCCTCCACCAGCAGCTCCTGGCGCGCGGCCTCCCACTCCTGCGGCGGAACGATCGGGGGAGTCTTCATGATGGCGTTCACCCTTCGGCTGGAGCGACCCCCTGCGTCCAGGGTCGGCCGCCACCGCCCCGGGCGCACACCGAGCGGGCGGAGCGAGCCGCTCCGGTTCACCCCGCGAGTCGGAAGCGGCTACGGGGGCCGCCGATGCCCCAGTGGCTGAGGTGGTAGGCCGTGCGGGAGATCAGCGTGGCCGCCGTCCGGTCGGCCTTGGCGCGCCTACGGGCCGGTGGGCGCACCGCTTGCGGTAGGCCGGGGGGGTCGTAGGGCGCCGTAGTCCGTGAAGCGGCGAGTGCCGCAGTGCTTGCAGCGGGCCTCGCCGGTTCCTCCGGATTCCCAGTCGGGGTGATGGCACGTCACCGGTTCGCCTCCGAGCTGGAGTGCGCCGTGATCCAGTGGCGGTGCGCGTCGGCCGCCGCCTTGCCGCGCTGCTCGGGCGGCACGGTGCGGCGGCGCGCCGCCAGCGTTACGCAGTCGGGGCACGTGCCGAGGTAGGGCCGCAGCCCCGCCGCCTCGCGCTCCTCGCCGGTCGCCAACCGCAGGGCCGCGAAGGGCACCTCCCATTGCAGTGAGCCGTCGGGGCTCTGCAGCTGTACGCGGCTGCTCGAGCCGCCGATCACTTGGGCGATCCTGTCTTCCCGTACGTCCACCACGTAGGCGCCTTTGCGGTACATGGGCCCTCCGAACTCCGGTCGCGCTCCTGCGTGTTGGTAGAACCATAGGGCAGGCGCTAAAAGCGTTTAGCGGTTTCGTGAAACCCGTCGGAGTGAACCGTTGAACGGTTGACCGCATGGCAGCATGGACCTGCAAGGGGAGGAGCGAAGTGCCATTGAGAACAGCACCAACCGCCCGGCAGCGGCGGCTTGGCGTCGAGCTGCGCAGGATGCGCGAGCAGGCAGGGATGACCGCTCCGCAGGTGGCGGAGCAACTGGGCGGCAACCGGACCGGCATCACCAATATGGAAGCGGGTCGCTTCGGTGTCAGCGTGGAGCGCATCAGGGCGCTCGCTCGGATCTATGCGTGCGGCGACCAGCCGTACATCGATGCCTTGGCGAGTTTGGCCGAAGAGCGGGGCAGGGGCTGGTGGGACGACTATCGCGACATCGTCATCAAGGCCGCTGTCGACGTGGCCGAGATGGAGCACCATGCCCTGGGCCTACGCTCAATGACGATCATGCATATGCCTGGGCTTCTGCAGACGGAGGACTACGCCAAAGCGGTCTTCGCCGCGGGCATTCCGAAGTCGACTCCCACGGAACTACGCCGCAATGTCTCCTTCCGTATGCGGCGCCGGGCGGTTCTGGACAGGGATAATCCGCCTACTTGCATGTTCCTTGTACATGAGGCTGCCCTACGGATGCAGTTCGGTGGGCCGGAGGTGGCAGCCAGGCAGCTACGGCACGTGCTCGAGGAGTCGGAGCGCGAGAACATCACCGTGCGTGCGATTCCGTTTGCGGCCGGTGGATTCTCCATGGCTGGCCTGTCCGTCCTCTACGCTACGGGCCCTGTGCCCCAACTGGACACAGTCCAACTCGATGTAGCGCACGGTGGTGCGCTGCTGGATGCCCAGGCTCACCTGGCCAACTATCGGGCTAGATTGGACTATGCGGAAGAGATTTCTCTGGGCCCCGACGATACCCGCAAACTTATGCGTGATATCGCTCAACAGTGGTGAAGGTGTGGCATGTCAGAGATTCGCTGGCAAAAATCGTCATTTTCTACGGACACAGCGGCATGTGTAGAACTTGCCCTGTGGCAAAAATCGACTTTCTCATCTGAAACGCAGGGCGACTGCTTAGAACTCGCCAAACCGCCCGGCCGAATACTCCTCCGCGAAAGCGACACCCCCGACACCGTGATCACCACCTCCCCGGCCGCCCTGCGAGCCCTGCTCGCCACGGCGACCGGGCGGTGGCGCTAGGCGCTGTCCGGGTCAGCCGCAGCGGGACCAGGCTCCCCATTGGCCGTTGCCCGGGTCGACGCTGCACCAGTAGCCGCTGCCGTACACCTCCACGGAAACGGCGCGTCGGGCACCCTGCGCCGCGGCCGCGCCCGTGTCGTCGGCCCGGCCGTTGTGCGGCATTTCCTGCCAGCGGCCCGAGCCGGGCCACGCGTGCCAGATCGTGCGGTCCGGAGCGATCCCGAAGCTTTCGAGACGTGACGAGGTCCAGGCAACGTCCAGGATGCTCGAGCCGTCGCGGAAGGTGCCGGTGTAGCCGTACCGGCTGGCGTTCCAGTTGGCTGCGCCGGTCCCGCCCGGCGTCACGGTGAAGTCGGCGTCCGGGGACGAGCCGGCTGCCACGAGGGCGCGTTTTACGGCGAGTTCGCCCGGGTCGGAGGTGGTGGCCGGAGCGGCCTGGGCCGCGGTGCCTGCGGAGAGCGTCGCCGCCAAGGCCGCCGCTGCTAGTGCCGTCATCGCTCGTGCGCGGTTGAGCATGGTGGTGCCCCCTGTTCGCGGTCGTACGGACGGTGATCCGGTGGCCAACGCCGCTTGTCTAGCAGCGGGCTGCCACCGCGACCAGAGGGGCCGCACCGGGTTGGCCCCGTTCAGGACAGGCACGGGCCGGCCGAGCAGGGGATTGGTGGAGACCGGCCTCCGCCCCGCGAACGAGCCGGCGTTCCGCCGTGCGGCGGAGGCGGTCGGCCGCCACGACGGATGCCGTACACCGTGACGTCGCGGGAGCCTGGTTCCATGAACGACACGATGAGGCTCCCGGCAGCACCGATGAGGCTCCAGGCAGCCCCCAGATGGTCCGGGTACGCCGCTGCCGCATGGGGCTTCGCGTTCGCCGTGCCGAGCTTCTACTGGGCGGTGGGCGGTCTGGCCGGTGCCGAGTCCACGATCGCGCCGGCCCTGGTGAAGCTGGTGCGGGAGCGCGATACCGGCTTCGTCACGGTGCTGTGGGTGACCGGCGTGCTCAAGGTCGTCGGTGGTCTGCTGGGGCTGGCCCTGATACGCGACCGGGTGGGGAAACGCGGCCCGAACCGTCTCCTGCAGCTGATGGCGTGGGGTGCGGCGGTGCTGCTCGTGTGGCATGGAGCGCTGTTCGTGCTCCAGGGGCTGCTCGTGGAGACCCATGTGGTGGGTCTGGACCCGGAGCTGCGGCCGGTGAGCCGCTGGTACACCTACCTGTGGGGGCCGTGGTTCGTCGCCGGCGGGGTGGCCTTCGCCCTGGCCGCCCGCGCCCACGTCAGGAAGGTGGCCGACCGGCGGGACGCCACCGCCGCCGGTGTGGTCGGCGGGGTCGGCGCGCTGGTGCTGTCGGTCGTCGCTCTGGTCGCCGGCATCGGCTGAGACCGCATCCGCGGCCACCGGCCTCGTCGCGGCGGAACGGTGACGCGGCCGCGAGAGAGCCCCGCCCGGAGAGGGCGGGGTCCTGCGTTCAGCCACAAACAGCCCCGCTCATCCGCGACGGGGGCGTACGGGCAGGTCCCAATGGGGCGCGGTCAGCGCAGCGCGGTGCGGACGTGATGCCGCAGGGTCTCGTCAGCGATCATGTCCATGCTGCGCCACGCGTAGCCGCTCACCTCTTCCTCTTGCAGGGTCACGGCCTGGTCGCCTTCGAGCCGGAAGAGGTACCGGAAGTCGGTGTGCTGGTGCGCCGGCTCGCCCTTGCTCGTGTTTTCGGGGATGGGGTGTACATCGATGTGTACGGGGGTGGGCAGCACCGGGGCCACCTTGAGCGTGATGCCGGTTTCCTCCACGAGTTCCCGCAGGGCGGCCCTCAGCAGGTTCGGGTCCTCGGGCTCGAGGTGCCCGCCGGGTGTCAGCCACTTGCCGAGCGCCACATGGTGGATGAACAGCACCTCGGAGAGCTGGTTGACCAGGACGGCACCCGCCGTGGCGTGGCCGCGGAACTCCTTCCGGCTGGTCAGGTCGGCCCCGGCGTCCAACAGTTCGTACACGGGGGCGAGTACGGGTTTCTCGTCGGGGTGGGTGTCGGCGTATGCGCTCAGAGTGTCGCGGATGTGCTGCCGTGTGATGGGCATGGATCACCTGTTGTAGTAGTTGAGCCAGGTTCCTGCGATGGTCGCGCGGTCTTCCGTGGGCACTTCGTGCATACCGGGGTCGAGCCCCTCTCGGGCGAGCTGCCGCACACCCGCGAGGATTTCAGCTTGGACCAGAAAGATGAACGGTCCAACGCTCGCGCCGTGGATGAAGTTGACCGCGTTCCCGTCGTTCAGCAGATAGAAGTAGTGACCCGTCGTGCTGTACCGGGTCACGTTCTCCCCCGAGCTGGTGCGGCTGTAGCCGTCGGGCAGCCCGTCCAATTCCAGCTCGTCCTCGGAGCTGGTCACGGTGGCGACGTACGCACCGTTCCTGAGCAGCGGGAAGTCCTCCCCACGGAGCGAGAGCGCGCCCGTGGCACACAGGATGAGTCCCGCACCGGCCAGTGCCTGGTCCCGGTCCCGGGCGACCCCGAACCCTTGCGAGAGCGCTTGTGCCCGTCGCACGGGGTCGATGTCGTACACCGTGACATGCACGCCCTTGGCGTGCAGGAGTCGGGCAATGCTTGACCCGAGCTTGCCGAACCCGATCACGAGCGCGGGACGCCCGTGCAAGATGTCGCCCCGCCCCCGCAACAGCGCTTCGGCGGAGAAAACGACACTTTGCCCCACGAGGAAGTCCTCCGGATCCTTGAGGGGACTCCGCGCGACCGAGACGACGGGGCACGGCAGCTTCCCGAGCTCGGCGTACCGCTTGTGCCCGTTCTCGGTGTCCTCGACCACGCCGAGTACCCGTCCGGAGAACCGAGCGCACAGCATGTCCAGCGCGGGGGCGAAGTATCCGCCCACATCGAGCAGCACCACATCTTCGCCCGCCGCCCTGGTCTCCAGGTACGTGACCGCGGTGTCCGGATCGGCGAAGGTCTCGCGGGACAGCGCGTCGCACGGTGTCGTCTGTTCGATATCGCGCCGCGCGGCGAGGTTGATGGACTTCGGCTTGGGGAGTACGGCCCGCAGGTCCGACACGGTGCCCACGGCCCGGACGAACGCGGGGCGCTCCGGCAACAGGTGCGTCACCAGTAGCGAGGACGGACGCTCGGGCGGTGCGAACGCCTTTGCGATTTTGCCGAAGTACGTATCGAGCCGTGCACGTTCTGAGGCCTCCACCGGACCCCTCCTTCGTCGGGATGGGACGACGTGCCCCGTCAGCTCTCTCCGGCAAGGGCGAAGGCGCGCGGCAAGTACCGACAGACAGTGCGCGTGGTCACTGGTGAGCGTCCCGCCCTCGCTCGTCCGGACAACGACACGCAGGGAGGGTGGAACCCCGGCCACCAGGAAGTTCTACGAGATTGCACGACGGTTACCGGAGCGCATCCATGGCAGCCGTGACCAGGGTCCGAGCCTTCGCCCCGTAGACTGCCAAATCGGACAGCTCGGCGAAGGTGTCGGCGTACATGGCCACCTCGGTCGGTTGCGTGATGGTCAGGTAGCCGGAGACCAGCTCCACATTGACCTGCGTTTTATCGTAGATCCAGAACCCTTCCACCGGCCAGCGGGCCCGGTCGGATCTCATGGGGACAACACCCACGCTGACGTTCGGGAGTGAACTCACAGCAATGAGGTGGCCAAGTTGACCGATCATGACGTCAGCGCCACCTATGCCGGAACGCAAGACCGATTCCTCGATGAGGAACGCGAAGAGCTTGTCCCCCTCATGCAGGATGCGCTGCCGTTCCATGCGTGCGGCCACTGCATCGGCTACGTCATCAACAAGTCCTCTTCGCCGCTGGATCGCGCGCAGAGCTGCTGCTGTATATGCGTGCGTCTGGACTATTCCAGGAACCAGCCACGACGAGTACGAGCGGAAACGGCGTGTGCGCTCGTACACAGGCAGTCGGGCTTCTTGAGCTTGCCTGAGGCCGGCGCGCTCCATGCGTCGCCATGCGACCCACATGTCTTCAACAGTCCGCAGCGAGGCGATCAGGTCGCCGGTCTGGTTCTCCGCTCCGCATGCCCGGCACCACGCCCGGACGTCTTCCGCTGACGGGGGCGTGCGGGCATTCTCGATGCGAGACGATTTGGACGGATGCCATCCGCACATACGAGCGATGTCGCGTCCGGTCAGCCCGGCATCCCGGCGCAGTTCAGCGAGGCGATTCGCCAACCCTTGCCGGGCCTGCTGGGCACTGGACGATGCGGATGCGGGCATGATGCGTGTTCGTCAGGCGGGCCGGTATTCCTCGTGCGGGATGGCACGTTCCCACGCGGCTTCGTAGGCGGTCGCGTACTGCTTGGCCAAGGCCGGATCGGTGCAGATTTCCATGCCGGGGCCGGTCCACTCCCCATCGCCGCTGAAGTGGTGGAGGATCAACACTTGGTCGTCCATCAACCACCCGTCCAGAGCGGGCAACAGGAGGTCGCGAGCACGGGAGCGGGGCAGCCAGCGAACGATCTCGCCCGCTGTGACGTTGCTGAACGTACCGTCGTACTCGTACCGTACGTAGTCGCTCAACGGCTCCGACACAACTCGCAGACGACGCATGACCACACCCCTGCTGGTTGCCTCGGCCACCACATCCAGCCATGGACGCCACCAGGAAGCCCGGTCCTCCGGGTCGTATCGGCGTCCCGTCTGCCACCGGACGAACTCGGGATCGTCCCGCATGTAGCTGTCTCGCATCTCCAGGTGCATTGCCGAGCGCTGCGCCTTCGCGAGTGCGTCACGTACCGCTGTTGCCACCGTCGTCCTCGCTGTCGTTGTCGCCAGCCTCGCCGGTTGCCTTGTCGGTACGGCTCCCGGCGTCTTCGTGGCATGGGATGAACCGGAGCATGTTGAAAGGCAGGCGGATCACGGTCTCATGCTCGGGAACGTCTGTTGAGTGCCCAGGGACAGACCCAACCTCCTGCGTCTCACGAATCGTTGCCTCGTCAGCCTTCCATGACTGGATGATCAGGTCACCCGTCGCTTCGTCCTGCCAGATGGTCGGTGATCCGTCGTCCGGGGTGTTGGGCCAGATCCCCAGAAACTTCAAGGCCATCGTGCGCTCCTCATCCGAGTAGGTTGCATCGATGAACGCGGTTCCCACAGCCGCAGTTGCTCTCCTTCGACCTGAACCATGACTTCGGAGCTTCGGAGCTTCGGGGCTCCGACCGCCGGGACACGACGGCCCCCCGTCACACCGGCCGCAGCCACACCGTGGCCAGCGGCGGCAACGTCAGGGTGACGCTCGCGGGGCGGCCGTGGCTGCGGACGGCCTCGCCCTTGACCGGGTCCGTGTTGGTGACACCGCTTCCGCCGTAGCGCGCGGCGTCCGTGTTGAGGACCTCCTCCCACACCGTGTCCTGGGCCGGCACGCCCAGCCGGTAGGCGCCGCGGACGACCGGGGAGAAGTTGCTGACGCACAGCAGCGGCGAGCCGTCGGCGGCGTGACGCAGGAAGGCGAAGACGTTGTCCTCGGCGGCGTTGCCGTCGACCCAGGAGAAGCCCTCGGGGACGGTGTCCCGCTCCCACAGCGCCGGGGTCGCGCGGTATCGGGTGTTGAGGTCGCGCACCAGGTCGCGTACGCCGCGGTGGTCGGCCTCGGCGGCGTACGAGGGGTCCAGCAGCCACCAGTCGGGGCCATGGCTCTCCGACCACTCCGCGCCCTGCGCGAACTCCTGCCCCATGAACAGCAGCTGCTTTCCGGGGTGGGCCCACATGAAGCCCAGGAAGGCCCGGTGGTCGGCCCGCTGCCGCCACCAGTCGCCCGGCATCTTCGACACCAGCGAGCGCTTGCCGTGCACGACCTCGTCGTGCGAGATCGGCAGCACGTAGTTCTCGCTGTACGCGTAGACCATGGCGAAGGTCATGTCGCCGTGGTGGTACTTGCGGTGGACCGGCTCCTTGGAGACGTACTCCAGCGAGTCGTGCATCCAGCCCATGTTCCACTTCAGGCCGAACCCCAGCCCTCCGAAGCCCCCGGCGCCCAGCAGGTGGGTGGCACGGGTGACCCCGTCCCAGGCGGTGGACTCCTCGGCGACGGTCACGACGCCGGGGCAACGGCGGTAGACGGTGGCGTTCATCTCCTGCAGGAAGGCGACCGCGTCGAGGTTCTCCCGGCCCCCGTGCTCGTTCGGCGACCACTGGCCCGGGCCCCGGGAGTAGTCGAGGTAGAGCATCGAGGCGACGGCGTCCACGCGCAGGCCGTCGATGTGGAACTCCTCGCACCAGTAGACCGCGTTGGCCACCAGGAAGTTGCGGACCTCCCGGCGCCCGTAGTCGAACTCCAGCGTGCCCCAGTCGGGATGCGCCGCCCGCACCGGGTCCTGCGGCTCGTACAGCGGCCGGCCGTCGAACTCGGCCAGCGCCCAGTCGTCGCGCGGGAAGTGCGCCGGCACCCAGTCCATCAGCACCCCGATCCCGGCCCGGTGCAGGGCGTCGACGAGGTACTTGAAGTCGTCGGGCGTGCCCAGTCGCGCGGTCGGGGCGTAGAAGCCGGTGACCTGGTACCCCCACGAGCCGCCGAAGGGGTGCTCGGCCACCGGCATCAGCTCGACGTGGGTGAAGCCGAGGTCCTTCACATACGCGGGGAGCTGGTCGGCGAGCTGCCGGTAGGTGAGCCCGGGGCGCCAGGAGGCCAGGTGCACCTCGTAGACGGAGAAGGGCGCCTGGTGCACGGGCCGCGCGCCCCGCCGGTCCATCCACGCGCCGTCCCGCCACAGGTGGTGCGAGGCGTGCACGATCGATGCGTTGGCCGGCGGCGCCTCGGTGCGCCGGGCCATCGGGTCGGCCCGCATGCTGTGCGAGCCGTCGGGCCGGGTGATCTGGAACTTGTACAGCGCCCCCTCGCCGACGCCCGGCAGGAACAGCTCCCACACCCCGGTGCCGCCCAGCGAACGCATCGGATGGGCGGTGCCGTCCCAGTAGTTGAAGTCGCCGGCCACGCGCACCCCCCGCGCGTTCGGCGCCCACACCGTGAACCGGGTGCCGGCCACGCCCTCGTGCGTCATCGGCCGGGCACCCAGCGCGTGCCACAGCTGCTCGTGCCGGCCCTCGCCGATCAGGTGCAGGTCCAGCTCGCCCAGGGCGGGCAGGAAGCGGTACGGGTCGTCGAGCTCGGGCTCGGCGTCCTCGTAGGCGACGCGCAGCCGGTAGCCGGGCGGGATCTCGCTCAGCGGCAGCACCGCCGCGAACAGGCCGTCGCCCTCGTCGAACAGCGGGACGCACAGCCCCTCGGCGACCACCGAGACCGAGCGGGCGAAGGGGCGCAGGGTCCGGAACTCCACGCCGCCCGGTACGTGATGCGCCCCCAGCACGCCGTGCGGGTCGTGATGCGCGCCGGCCAGCAGACGGCCGCGCGCGTCATCGTCGAGGGGCACCGCCGGCCGTACGCCCCCGGGCTCGCCCGCCGGCCCGGCGGGCGGCGCTCCGGAGGGCCGGCGGGGCGGCACCCGGCCGGGCCGCGCGGGCAGGAACGTGGCCGGCACGGCCCCCCGCTCGGGGGGCGTCGGCGTGCCGGACGGCGGTCGTGCAGTCACTGGAGGTCCTCCGGGGTCTGGATTCCGGGCGGCGGCATCGGGGATCACACGGGCGTTCCGCCCGCGGCACGGCTGCCCTCCGCGAGCCGGCGGATCGCGGACATCGGGACGGGGAGCCAGTCGGGCCGGTGACGGGCTTCGTAGAGGACCTCGTAGACGGCCTTGTCCGTCTCGTGGGCGCGCAGCAGCCGGGGGTCCTCGCGCGGGTCGTCGGGGTGGGCGGCGGCGTAGCCCTCGCAGAAGGCGGCGCGCGCGGCGTCGGCCCAGCCGGTGCCCGGCGCGCGGCCCACCGCCGCCGCGTAGTCGAAGGAGCGCAGCATCCCCGCGATGTCCCGGGCCGCCGGCTGCGGGCGGCGGCGCTCGGCCAGCGGGACCGCGGGCTCGCCCTCGAAGTCGATCAGGGACCAGCGGCCGTCGGCGGGGGTGCGCAGCGCCTGGCCCAGGTGCAGGTCGCCGTGGATGCGCTGGGCGCGCCAGGTGCGCCCCGCCCCGCCGGGGGCGGCGATGTCGTCGTACGCGGCGCGCAGGGCGGCCCGGTAGGGGCGCAGCGCGGGGACGGCCTCGGCGGCGGCGTCCAGGCGATGGGTCATGGCGGCGGCGAGGGCCTCGAGCCGGTGCCGGTCCAGCGCGGTGGTGGGCAGGGCCTCGGCGAGCGCCAGGTGCACCTCGGCGGTGGCCCGGCCCAGCGCGCGGGCGGGGGCGGTGAAGCCGTCCCCGACGGCCAGCGCGCCCAGCGCCAGCTGCCAGCCGTCGGCGGACCCGGGGAGATAGGGCTGGAGCACCCCGAGCGTCATGGGCTCCGCCCCGGCGTGCTGCGTCTCCGCCCCGGCGCGCTGCGGCTCGGCCTCGAACCAGGCGGCGGGCGCGGGCACGCGTGCGCAGCCGGCGTTCGCGAGTGCGCGGGGCAGTTCGAGATCGGGATTGACGCCGGGGCCGACCCGGCGGAAGAGCTTGAGGATATACGTTTCGCCGTAGACGGCCGAGGAGTTGGACTGCTCGGCGTCCAGCAGCCGGGGGGCCAGGTCCGGCGAAATGACCACCTCCGGTTCGCGGGTGAAACGCAACGGGCCGAGCCGGCCGGGCACCCTCAGCCGCTCCAGCAGCAGGGCGGCCAGCCGGGGGTCGGTGAGCCCCTCGTACACCGCGCGGCCGCGCAGCGGGCCGTCGGTGGGACGGCCGACGAGCGCGGGCGCCAGATGCGGCGGCAGCACGTCCCTGACGCCCAGCAGCAGTTGGTAGCAGTCCTCGCCCGCGCCGTCCTGGCGGGCGCGCACGAGCAGGTGGAGCAGGCCGGGGCCGGCGCCGGAGAGGGGCAGCAGCTCGGTGGCCGAGACGAGGGTGAAGCCGCTGATGGGGCTGCCCTTTCCGGCGAACCAGCGCTGCCGCGGCAGCCACTCCAGGAGCAGCGGCCCCAGCGAGTCGAGCAGTCCCCGCACCTCCTGCGGCCCGCCCCCGTCGCCGGGGGCCCGCGCCCCCTCGGCGGAGGGCGTCGAGGGGCCCGGGTGCGGCCCCGTACGGGTGGTGGTGGCCTCCCGGTGCGGCGGTGCAGCGTCCGACATGGCGTCGCGTCCTTTCCCCGGGGCACACGACGGATGGGGCAAAGTGTCCCGGATTGCGGCTTTGGCCGGTGCATGGTGCGGGACGTGTCGGGCGAGGAATCGTCCGTACGGTCAGCGCCTGCGCCCGGTATGCGGTTCGTGCGACACCCGTGGCCCAGGGCCACGGACCGTGCGGTACGTGCGATACGTGCGGAAGATGCGGTCCGTGTGGAAGGTGCGGTCCGTGCGAGCGGTACGACCGGTGCGCGAGGTACGGGCGGGGAACCACCCCCGGCCCGAGCGCAGTAGTACGAGTGCCCAGGCCCCGGCGGGGAAAACCGCCGGAGCCTCCGTGCGCGGCCGCCCGGTGAGGGCCGCGCACGGGCGCCGAGGTCAGCGCGCGGGCGACGAGGCGTTGCCCCGGAGCCGGAACCAGTAGAAGCCGTGTCCGGCGAGGGTCAGCAGGTACGGCAGCTCCCCGATGGCCGGGAAGCGCACCCCGCCGATCAGCTCGACCGGGTGCCGGCGGTTGAACGCCCGCAGGTCCAGCTCGGTCGGCTGGGCGAAGCGGGAGAAGTTGTTCACGCACAGCACGAGGTCGTCGCCGTGCTCCCGCAGGAACGCCAGCACCGCCGGGTTGCTCGAGGTCAGCTCGGTGTACGAGCCCAGCCCGAACGCGGGGTTCTGCTTCCGGATCTCGATCATCCGGCGGGTCCAGTGCAGCAGTGAGGAGGGGCTGCTCATGGCCGCCTCCACATTGGTGACCTGGTAGCCGTAGACCGGGTCCATGATGGTCGGCAGATAGAGCCGGCCCGGGTCGCAGGAGGAGAAGCCGGCGTTGCGGTCCGGCGTCCACTGCATCGGGGTGCGCACCGCGTCGCGGTCGCCGAGCCAGATGTTGTCGCCCATGCCGATCTCGTCGCCGTAGTAGAGGATCGGCGAGCCGGGCAGGGACAGCAGCAGCGCGGTGAACAGCTCGATCTGGTTGCGGTCGTTGTCGAGCAGCGGGGCCAGCCGTCGGCGGATGCCGATGTTGGCGCGCATCCGCGGGTCCTTGGCGTACTCCGCCCACATGTAGTCGCGCTCTTCGTCCGTGACCATCTCGAGGGTGAGCTCGTCGTGGTTGCGCAGGAAGATGCCCCACTGGCAGCGGGAGGGGATGGCCGGGGTCTTGGCCAGGATTTCCGAGACCGGGTAGCGCGACTCACGGCGTACGGCCATGAAGATGCGCGGCATGACGGGGAAGTGGAACGCCATATGGCATTCGTCGCCGCCCTTGGCGTAGTCGCCGAAGTAGTCGACCACGTCCTCGGGCCACTGGTTGGCCTCCGCCAGCAGCACGGTGTCCGGGTAGTGGGCGTCGATCTCGGCCCGGACACGCTTGAGGAACTCATGGCTGCGCGGGAGGTTCTCGCAGTTGGTGCCCTCCTCGGCGAAGAGGTACGGCACCGCGTCCAGCCGGAAGCCGTCGATGCCCAGGTCCAGCCAGAACCGCAGCGCGGCCAGGATCTCCTCCTGCACGGCCGGGCTCTCGTAGTTGAGGTCCGGCTGGTGGGAGAAGAAGCGGTGCCAGTAGTACTGCTTGCGCACCGGGTCGAAGGTCCAGTTCGAGGTCTCCGTGTCCACGAAGATGATGCGCGCGTCCTGGTACTGCTTGTCGTCGTCGGCCCATACGTAGTAGTCGCCGTACGGACCGTCGGGGTCGGTGCGGGACTGCTGGAACCAGTCGTGCTGGTCGCTCGTATGGTTCATGACAAAGTCGATGATGACGCGCATGCCCCGGGTGTGCGCGGCGTCCACGAACTCCACGAAATCCGCGAGATCACCGAACTCCGGCAGCACCGAGGTGTAGTCGGAGACGTCATAGCCGCCGTCCCGCAGCGGGGACTGGAAGAACGGCGGCAGCCACAGGCAGTCGACGCCCAGCCACTGCAGATAGTCCAGTTTGGCCGTCAGTCCCTTGAGGTCCCCGATGCCGTCCCCGTCGCTGTCCTGGAAGGACCGGACGAGGACCTCGTAGAAGACGGCCCGCTTGAACCAGTCGGGATCCAGGTCCTTCGCGGGAGTGTCCTCGAAGGTGTCCTGGACGGGCTCATTGACGATCATGGTGTGGGTGACCCTCCGATCTGTGAGGACGGTCGCAGCGAGAACACGTGCGCGGGCGCGATCGAACGGCCCGGCTCGAGGCGCACATAGTTGTCCCTGCCCCAGTGATAGGTCTCTCCGGTGAGCTCGTCGCGCACCGGGACGGTCTCGTGCCAGTCGAGGCCGAGTTCCGGCATGTCCAACGAGACCGTCGCCTCCTGGGTGTGGTGGGGGTCGAGGTTGACGACCGTGAGGACGCAGGAGGAGCCGGACCGCTTGGAGTAGGCGATGACGGCGTCGTTGTCGGCGTCATGGAAGCGCAGGTTGCGCAGCCGCCGCAGGGCGGGCTGACGACGCCTCAGCCGGTTGAGGACCGTGATCAGTGGGGCCAGGCTGCGGCCTTCGCGCTCCGCGGACTCCCAGTCGCGCGGGCGCAGTTGGTATTTCTCCGAGTCCAGGTACTCCTCGCTCCCCCGGTGCGCCGGGACGTTCTCGCACAGCTCGTAGCCGGCGTAGACGCCCCAGGTGGGGGAGAGGGTCGCGGCGAGCACGGCCCGGGCCTCGAAGGCGGGCCGGCCGCCGTCCTGGAGATGGGCGTGCAGGATGTCGGGGGTGTTGACGAAGAGGTTGGGGCGCATGCACGCCGCCGAGTCCCGCGAGAGCTCCGTCAGGTACTCGGTCAGCTCGTGCTTGGTGTTGCGCCAGGTGAAGTAGGTGTACGACTGCTGGAAGCCGACCGCCCCCAGCGTGCGCATCATCGCGGGCCGGGTGAAGGCCTCGGCCAGGAAGACCACGTCCGGGTCGGTGCGGCCGATCTCGGCGATGACCCGCTCCCAGAAGACCACCGGCTTGGTGTGCGGATTGTCCACCCGGAAGATCCGCACCCCGCGCGCCATCCAGAACCGCAGCACGCGCAGCGTCTCGGCCAGCAGCCCGTCGAAGTCCTCGTCGAAGGCGAGAGGATAGATGTCCTGGTACTTCTTCGGTGGGTTCTCGGCGTGGGCGATGGTGCCGTCGGCGCGGTGGTGGAACCACTCGGGGTGCTTGCCCACCCACGGGTGGTCGGGCGAGCACTGCAGCGCGAAGTCCAGCGCCACCTCCATCCGCAGCTCGCGCGCCCGCGTGACGAAGTGCTCGAAGTCCGCGAACGTGCCGAGGTCGGGGTGGAGCGCGTCGTGCCCGCCCTCCGGCGAGCCGATGGCCCAGGGGCTGCCCACGTCGTAAGCGCCCGCGGTGAGGGCGTTGTTGGGGCCCTTGCGGAAGGCCGAGCCGATGGGGTGGACGGGCGGGAGGTAGACCACGTCGAAGCCCATGGCGGCCACGGCCGGCAGCCGGTTCGCGGCCGTACGGAACGTCCCGCTGACCGGCCGCCGCCCCTCGCGCACCACCGCGCCCTCCGAGCGCGGGAAGAGCTCGTACCAGGAGCCGAACAGCGCCCGCTCGCGCTCCACCAGGACCGGCACCGGGCGGGTGGTGGTGACCAGCTCGCGCAGCGGATAGCCGGTCAGCGCCGCGACGACCTCCGGATCGAGGGCGGCGTCCAGCCGGGTCGCGGGCGGGCGTTCCGCGTCGCGCAGGGCGTCGACGGCGGCCAGCACCGCCTCCCGCCCCCCGGTCTTGGGCACCCCGGCCGCCGCCCGTTCGTGCAGCCGGGCGCCCTCCTCCAGCACCAGGGCGACGTCGATGCCCGCCGGGATCTTGATCAGCGCGTGTGCCCGCCAGGTGGCGACCGGGTCGCCCCAGGCCTCCACCGCGTACGTCCAGCGGCCCTCGGAGTCCGGGGTGACCTCCGCGCCCCAGCGGTCGGTGCCCGGCGCCAGCTCGCGCATCGGGGACCACGGGCCGCAGCGGCCCGCCGGGCCCCGTAGCACCACGTTCGCGCCGACCGCCTCATGGCCTTCGCGGAACACCGTGGCGGTGACCTCGAAGGTCTCGCCCACCACGGCCTTGACGGGCCTTCGACCGCAGTCGACGAGCGGTCCGAGGTCCAGGACGGGGATGCGACCGATCATGGGATCACCTGGAAATGTGACGGGAATTCGGGCTGGTCTGGCAGGTTCTGTACTTTCTATCCGCTCCGTCGGGGCTCCGGAGGGTGCGGGCATGGCTGCTCCTGTCCGCTTCACTCGGGTGGGCGGTGGGGCCGAAATCAAACATGCTGACGTGCCGGAGGGAGAAGGGAAGACCGCGCCCTGAGCACCGCGGCGGATGGGCGTCTGTGCATACCGGGTGAGCTTTCCCACCGGGCCCGCCCGGGCATGCCCGGACCGTATGAACTACTCGTGCGTAGTTCCCGTGGCACCACGTGCGGAGGGCGGCCGTTCCTCCGTCACCCGTAGGGAGTCTCCCCGCTGGGCCGATCGCGTGCAATGTGACGAAAGGCGGTAAACGAAACCCCGTCAGGGAACCCGGCGCCGGACATCACCTTCGAAGGCCGCGACGGCATTTGGCCTTGGACAGTGCTGCTGTAGGCGGGACGTAATTTCGCCTAGTACTTTTCAGGGAGCCCCGGTGGCGCCGATGGCGGCGCGCGCACCGCCCGCGCGCACGGCCGGCCGCGCACCCGCCGCCGTGAGCAGCCGCAGCGCCGCCTCGGAGCCCGAGCCCGGCTCCGCGCTGAACGCCAGCAGGCCCTGGCCGCCGGTGCCGGGCAGCCGCAGCATCTCGAACGACAGGTCCAGGGACCCCACCACGGGATGGTGGAAGGACTTCACCCCCGAGGTGCACGCCCGCACCGGATGCCGCGCCCACAGCGCCGCGAACCGCGGGCTCCTCATCGTCAGCTCGCCGATCAGCTCCGCCAGCCGGCGGTCCTCCGGGTGCTCGCCGGCCGTCAGCCGCAGCGCGGAGACCGCCCGCCGCGCCTCCTTCTCCCACTCGGGGTACAGCTCGTGGGCGTGCGGGTCGAGGAAGAACAGCCGCTGGGTGTTGGGGCGCTCCTCCGGCCGGCCGGGCGCGCCGAAGTCCAGGTGGCCCGCCAGCAGCGCGTGCGCCAGCGGATTCCAGGCCAGCACGTCGAAGCGGTGGTCGAGGACGAGCGCCGGCACCGCGTCCATCGCCGCGATCAGCTGCCGCACCCCGGGCCCCGCCGTCGCCGGCCGGTCGGCCGCGCGCCGCGCCGCCCGCCCGGGCCGGGCCAGATTGCGCAGGTGGGTGTGCTCGTCGGGGCTCAGCCGCAGGGCCCGCGCGATGGCGTCCAGCACCTCGTCGGAGGCGTTCGCGGACTGGCCCTGCTCCAGCCGGGTGTAATACGCCACGCTCACGCCCGCCAGCATCGCCAGCTCCTCCCGGCGCAGGCCCGGCACGCGGCGCGTACGTCCGTACGACACCACGCCCACGTCCTCGGGCCGCAGCGCGGCACGACGGGTGCGCAGGAAGTCCCCCAACCCGGCTGGTGTGTCCATGCGACCAGTCAACAGCAGTCGCGGCCCGTCAGCCTGACCCTGCCGGGGTCAGGCTCGCCAGGTCCGCCGGGGCCCGTCCGGCTCGCCGGACCCGCCGGTCCCGTCAGGCGGAAGGGGGCACTTGTCCCGCTTGAGCGGCACGGCGCGGCCCCGCGCCGCTACCGTCGTGACCGTGAAGGCCATTCGTCGATTCAGCGTGCGTCCCGTCCTTCCGGAGCCCCTACGACCGCTCAGCGAGCTGGCGCGCAATCTGCGCTGGTCCTGGCATCCCGAGACCCGCGAGCTGTTCCAGTCCCTCGACCCCGAGGGGTGGCGGGCCGCCGCCGGCGACCCGCTGCGCCTGCTGGGGTCGGTCTCCGCCGACCGGCTGGCCGTCCTGGCCGAGGACCGCCGCTTCCGGCGGCGGCTCGCGGCGGCCTCCGATGATCTCCACGACTACATGACCGGCCGCCGGTGGTACCAGGAACAGCCCGAAGGACTGCCCGCCGCCGTCGCCTACTTCTCCCCCGAGTTCGGCATCACCGCGGCCCTCCCGCAGTACAGCGGCGGCCTCGGCATCCTCGCCGGCGACCACCTGAAGTCCGCCAGCGACCTCGGCGTCCCCCTCATCGGCGTCGGACTGCTCTACCGCCACGGCTACTTCCGGCAGTCCCTCTCCCGCGAGGGCTGGCAGCAGGAGCACTACCCCCTCCTCGACCCCAACGAGCTCCCGCTGTCCCTGCTCCGCGAGCCCGACGGCACCCCCAGCCGGGTCACCCTCGCCCTCCCCGGCGGCCGCCGGCTGCTCGCCTCCATCTGGAAGGCCCAGGTGGGCCGGGTGCCGCTGCTGCTCCTCGATTCCGACGTGGAGGACAACGGCCCCGGCGAGCGCGACGTCACCGACCGGCTCTACGGCGGCGGCAGCGAGCACCGGCTGCTGCAGGAGATGCTGCTGGGCATCGGCGGGGTCCGCGCGGTGCGGGCGTACTGCCGCATCAGTGGCCACCCCGAGCCCGAGGTCTTCCACACCAACGAGGGCCACGCCGGCTTCCTGGGCCTCGAACGCATCCGCGAGCTCGCCGAACAGGGAGCCGATTTCGACGCCGCGCTGGAATGCGTACGCGCCGGCGCCGTCTTCACCACCCACACCCCCGTCCCCGCCGGCATCGACCGCTTCGAGGCCGCCCTGGTCGCCCGGCACTTCGGCGAGGGCGGCGAACTGTCCGGCATCGACGTCGACCGTGTCCTGGAGCTGGGCCGCGAGGACTACCCCGGCGGCCAGGACGGACTGTTCAACATGGCCGTCATGGGACTGCGCCTGGCCCAGCGGGCCAACGGCGTCTCCACCCTGCACGGCCAGGTCAGCCGGGAGATGTTCGCCGGGCTGTGGCCCGGCTTCGACCCCGAGGAGGTGCCGATCACCTCCATCACCAACGGCGTCCACGCCCCCACCTGGGTCGCCCCCGAGGTCTTCCGGCTCGGCGCCCGGCGGATCGGCGTGGCCCGGGCCGAGGACGCCCTGGCCGTCGGCGGCTCCGAACGCTGGGACTCGGTGGCCGACATCTCCGACGCCGACATCTGGGAGCTGCGCCGCACCCTGCGCGAGCAGCTGGTGGAGGAGGTCCGCCGAAGGCTGCGCGCCTCCTGGCGGGAGCGCGGCGCCGGCAGCGCCGAGCTGGGCTGGATCGACGGGGTGCTCGACCCCGACGTCCTCACCATCGGCTTCGCCCGGCGCGTCCCGTCGTACAAGCGCCTGACGCTGATGCTGCGCGACCGCGAGCGCCTGACCGAGCTCCTGCTGCACCCCGAGCGCCCCGTCCAGATCGTCGTCGCGGGCAAGGCCCACCCGGCCGACGACAGCGGCAAGCGGCTCGTCCAGGAGCTCGTCCGCTTCGCCGACGACGCCCGCGTCCGCCACCGCCTGGTCTTCCTGCCCGACTACGGCATGGCCATGGCCCAGCGGCTCTACCCCGGCTGCGACGTCTGGCTCAACAACCCGCTGCGCCCCCTGGAGGCGTGCGGCACCTCGGGCATGAAGGCCGCGCTCAACGGCTGTCTCAACCTGTCCGTCCTGGACGGCTGGTGGGACGAGTGGTACGAACCGGACTTCGGCTGGGCCATCCCCACCGCCGACGGCGCGGCCATGGACGACGACCGTCGCGACGACCTGGAGGCGGCGGCGCTCTACGACCTGCTGGACCAGCGGGTGGCGCCGCGCTTCTACGACCGGGGCGCGGGCGGGCTGCCCGGGCGCTGGATCGAGATGGTCCGGGGGACGCTGGCCACCCTCGGCCCGAAGGTCCTCGCCGGGCGCATGGTGCGCGAGTACGTCGAGCGGCTGTACGCGCCCGCCGCCGAGGCCCACCGGGCGCTGGAGCCCCACGCGGCGAGCGAGCTGGCCGCCTGGAAGGCCCGGGTGCGGGCGGCGTGGCCGGCCGTGGCGGTCGACCACGTCGAGGCCGTCTCCGACGGCCCGCTCAACGGCCACGCGGAGCTGGGCTCCACGGTCTCGCTGCGGGTGAGCGTGACCCTCGGGGAGCTGGACCCCTCGGACGTGGAGGTGCAGGCCGTGGCCGGCCGGGTGGACCAGGCCGACCGGCTGACCCGGACGGTCGCCTTCCCGCTCAAGGCCACCGGGGCCCCGGGCCTGGACGGCCGGCGGCTCTACGAAGGGCCGCTGACCCTGGATCGCACCGGGCCCTTCGGCTACACCGTGCGCATCCTGCCCGCCCACCGCCTGCTGGCCGGCGGCGCGGAGCTGGGGCTGGTGGCGGTGCCGTCCGAGGCCGTCGGCGAGGCCGCCGGGGTGCTGATGCGGTGACGGCGGAACCGCGCTGACGACGGAACGATGAAGGGCGCCGTCCGGGGGAGGAGGACTCACCCCGGGCGGCGCCCGGTTCAGGGGTTACGGCGGGTTACGCCGGGTTGTGGCGGGAAGGCGCTCAGAAGGAGAGCTTCCAGCCGTTGACCGTGCCGTCGTCGCCGGAGTAGACGTCCTGCACCTGGAGCTTCCAGGTCCCGGTCGCCGAGGCGCCGGAGGCGTCCACGGTGTAGGTCTCCTTGACGTCCGCGGCGGAGTCCCAGGCGTCGGCGTCCTTGAGGTTCCACGTCTTGCCGTCGGGGGCGACCAGGTCGATCTTGAGGTCACCGCGGTAGGTGTGGGTGATGTTCACGTCCACCTTCAGCGCCGAGGAGCCGCTGCCGCTGCGGGTCACGACGATCGGCGACGTGACGGCCTCGCCGGCGTCCGGGATCGCGACCGGGGTGGTGTTCTCGAAGACGCTGCCGCCGCCCGTGGTGTTCACGGTCCACTTGAAGGAGACGGTGCCGGTCTTGCCGCCCGCGTCCTTCACCGTCACGGTCACGTTGCTGGTGCCCGTGGCGGTCGGGGTGCCGGTGATCAGGCCGGTCGAGGCGTTGATGGACAGCCCGGCGGGCAGGCCGGCGGCCGAGTAGGTCAGGGAGCCCGTGGTGGAGCTGGACGCCTTGATCTGCAGGGAGACGGCGGTGTTGACGATCGAGGTCTGGTCGCCGGGGCTGGTGACCGAGACGCCGGAGGAGAGCCTGCCGCCGACGCTGATGCCCGCCCACGCGTTGGCGACGTTGTTGTACGTCTCGCTGCCGACGCCGAAGAGCTCACCGGCGGCCCACAGCGTCGCGTCGCGCGCGCCCGCGTAGTTGGTGTTGGACTGCATGCGCTGGGTCAGCGCCTTGAACCAGATCTTCGCGGCGTTGTCCCGGCCGATGCCGGTGACCGGCTGCCCGTCCGCGGTCGGGGAGTCGTACTTGACCCCGTTGACCGTCTTGGGGCCGCTGCCCTCGGAGGCCAGGTAGAACCAGTGGTTGGCCGGGCCCGACGAGTAGTGCACGTCGATGCCGCCGAGGCCGGAGTACCAGCTGTCCTTCGACTGGCCGTCCTTGCTGGGCTTGTCCATGTAGCGCAGCGGGGAACCGTTGCCCCGGATGTCGATCTTCTCGCCGACCAGGTAGTCGCCCGGGTCGCTGGGGTTGTTGGCCCAGAACTCCACGGCCGCGGCGAAGATGTCGGAGGTCGCCTCGTTCAGACCGCCGGACTCGCCGCTGTAGGTGAGGTTGGCGGTGGCCGAGGTGACGCCGTGCGTCATCTCGTGCGCGGCCACGTCGATCGAGGTCAGCGGCTTGGCGTTGTTCTGCCCGTCGCCGTAGGTCATGCAGAAGCAGCTGTCGGACCAGAAGGCGTTGACGTAGCTGTTGCCGTAGTGGACCCGGCTGTACGCGCCCTTGCCGTCGCCCTTGATGCCGCTGCGGCCGTGCACGTTCTTGTAGTAGTCCCAGGTCAGCTGGGCGCCGTAGTGCGCGTCGACGCCGGCCGTGGCCGGGTCGCCGGTGGTGCCGTTGCCCCAGACGTCGTCCGAGTCGGTGAAGAGGGTGCCGGTGCCGGACGTCCCCTTGTTGAGGTTGTACGTCTTATGCCCGCCGCGCGAGTTGTCGGTCATCGTGTACGACGGGGCGGTGCCGATGGTGACCTGGCCGCTGTACTGGCTGTTGCCGGTGCCCTGCTTGACGCCCTGGAACTCGAAGAGCTTCTTGCCGGTCTTCGCGTCGGTGATGACGTGCAGCTCGTTGGGCGTGCCGTCGTGCTGCAGGCCGCCGACGACGGTCTCGTACGCCAGCACGGGCGTGCCGTTCGCGGCCCAGACGACCTTGCGCGGCGCCCGATCGGCCTTGTCGGCCTTCGAGCCCTGGGCCCGGGCGGCCTTGACGGCGTCCTTCTCGGCCGTGGCGGCGGCGAAGGACGGCGACGTCGTCGACAGGGCCATCCGCGCCTTGGAGGCCTTGGCCACGGTCTTGACCTGGCCGCCCTTGGTGGCGTCGACCACGAGGTCGCCGCCGAGCACGGGCAGGCCGTCGTAGGTGCGCTCGTAGCGGGTGTGGACGGTCCCGTTGACGTCACGGGAGACGTCCCGCACGACGAGCTGCTCCTTGGCGCCGAGGCCGAGGGTCTTGGCGGTGTCCGCCTTGGTGGCGTTGGCCTCGCGTATGAGCTCCGCGCGCTGCGACGGGGTGAGCTTGGCGGGCAGGGCGCCGGGGTCGGCCTTGGCGACGATCTGGCGGCCGGAGGCCCTGCCGTCGTCCTGGCGGGCGGTCGCGGTGCCGGCCTGGGTGCCCACGGCGAGCATGGCGGTGACGGCGACGAGTGCGCCGGTGGCGACGGCACGCTTTGGGGGGGTGGGTCTCACACTGACTCCTTCTGCGGTGGCCACGACATGGGTGGGGTGGCCGGTGGGCGACCGGGCGGCGAGATGCCGGCCGGGCAGAGCACGGCAGAACACAATGGAGAAAGGGGGGAAAGAAGAAGCGGGCTGCCGCGGGAGGGTGGGGATGTGGGGGTGCGCCGCGCCAGTTGAGGTGAAGAGTGCCACCGCGGCCCAGCGGGTGTCAGGAGCGCGTCAACAAGTTGGCCGGAACCTGTCCGTTGGCCAAAGATCGATGTCCGTATAACGGTCGCTCAGACGAGGCTGTCCCGCCAGGCCCGGTGCAGGTCAGCGAACTGACCGTCGGCCGCGACGAGTTCGGCCGGACGGCCGTCCTCCACTATGCGGCCGTCGGCCATCACCAGCACCCGGTCCGCGATCTCCACGGTTGACAGCCGGTGCGCGATGACAACGGCCGTCCGTCCGCGCAGCACCGTGCGCATGGCGTGCTGCACCGCCCGCTCGCCCGGGATGTCCAGCGAGGACGTCGCCTCGTCCAGGATCAGCACGGCCGGGTCGGCCAGCAGGGCGCGGGCGAAGGAGATCAGCTGACGCTGGCCCGCCGAGACCCGGCCGCCGCGCTTGCGGACGTCGGTGTCGTAGCCCTCCGGCAGGGCCGCGATGAAGTCGTGCGCCCCGATGGCCCGGGCCGCGGCCTCGATCTGCGCGCGGCTCGCGTCCGGGCGGCCGACCGCGATGTTCTCGGCGACCGTGCCGGAGAACAGGAACGCCTCCTGCGTCACCATCACCACCTCCCGCCGCAGCCGCGCCCCGGCGAGGTCGCGCAGCGGCACGCCGTCCAGCAGCACCCGGCCCTCGACCGGGTCGTAGAACCGGGCCAGGAGCTTGGCGAGGGTGGACTTGCCCGCGCCCGTGGCGCCCACGACCGCCACCGTCCGCCCGGCCCGCAGCGTCAGGTCGAAGCGGGGCAGCACCTCGTCGCCCGCGCGGTAGGCGAAGCGCACGCCCTCGAAGACCACCTCGCGGCCGGCGCCGCCGTCCCCCCGCCCGGGCAGCGCCGTGGGCACGGCGGGCTCCGGCACCGAGGGGCGCTGCGCCAGCAGCCCGGCGATCTTCTCCAGGGACGCGGCCGCCGACTGGTAGGAGTTCAGGAACATCCCCAGCCGGTCGATCGGGTCGTACAGCCGCCGCAGATAGAGCACCGAGGCGGCCAGCACGCCGAGCTCCAGGCGGCCCTCGGCCACCCGGTACGCGTCCCACACCACGATCGAGGCCACCGCGATGTTGGCCGTCAGCCGGGAGGAGAGCACATAGCGGGCCATCGTCACGGAGGTCGCGGCGTTGGTCCGACGGTGCTCGAGGTTGAGCCGCTCGAAGTGCGCGTCGTTGACGGCCTCGCGGCGGAACGCCTGGACGGGCCGGATGCCGTTCATGGTCTCCGTGAACTTCACGATGACCGCGGCGATGGCCGTCGAGCGCGCGCGGTGCACCACGATCGAGCGGCGGCGGTAGCCGCGCACCAGCAGGGCCAGCGGGACGAAGGAGGCCATGGCCGCGGCGCCGGTGCCCGGGTCCAGATACAGCAGGGTGGCGGTGACGTAGAGCACCGACAGCACGACGCCGATCAGCTCCTGCAGGCCGTCGTTCAGCAGCTCGCGGATCGACTCGACGTCGGTGGTCGCGCGCGAGACCAGCCGGCCGGAGGTGTAGCGCTCGTGGAAGCCGACGCTGAGCGCCTGGCCGTGCCGGAAGATCCGGCCCCGCAGGTCCAGCAGCGCGTCCTGGCCGACGCGCGCGGTCAGCCGGACCACGGCGTACCGCATCAGCCCGGCGGCCAGGGCGCACAGCAGATAGCAGGCGCCGGCGGCGGCCGCCGGGCCGTAGTCGTGCTGCCGGGCGGCCGGCACGCCCCGGTCGATGGCGTACGCGACGAGCAGCGGCCCGGCCTGCACGGCGGCCTGCTGGAGCAGCAGCAGGACCACCGTGAGGCGGACCCGGCCGCGGGCCGGGGCGAGCAGCGAGCGCAGCAGGGCGGCCGAGGCGCCCTGGGGGGCGGGCAGGACGTCGTGGTCGTCGGGGGCGGTCATGGGCGGCGCTCCGGGCCTGACATGAGCGAGGCGTACTCCCTGTTGCCGCGGAGGAGTTCGTGGTGGGTGCCCACCGCGGCGATCCGGCCGCCGGAGAGCAGCGCGACGCGGTCGGCGAGCAGGACCGTGGAGGGCCGGTGGGCCACGACCAGGGCGGTGGTGGTCGCCAGCACCTCCCGCAGGGCCGACTCGACCAGGGCCTCGGTGTGCACGTCGAGGGCCGAGAGCGGGTCGTCGAGGATCAGGTAGCGCGGGCTGCCGACGACCGCGCGGGCCAGCGCGAGGCGCTGGCGCTGCCCGCCGGACAGGCTCAGGCCCAGCTCGCCGACCTGGGTGCGATGGCCGTCGGGAAGGGCGTGCACGAAGCCGGCCTGGGCGACGGCCAGGGCCCGCCGCAGCTCCGCCTCGCCGGCGCCGGCCGCGCCCATCAGGACGTTCTCCCCGGCGCTGGCGGAGAAGAGGGTGGGCTCCTCGAAGGCGACGGACACCAGCTCGCGCAGCCGCGCCCGGGGCAGGGCGGTGATCTCCCGGCCGTCCAGGGTGATCCGCCCGGCGGTGGCGTCGTGGAGGCGGGGGATGAGGGCGGTCAGCGTGGTCTTGCCGCTGCCCGTGGTGCCGACGAGGGCCATGGTCTCGCCGGGCCGGATGTGCAGGTCGACGCCGCGCAGGACGGGCGGCGCGGCCGCCGGCGCGTCGGGGTAGCGGAACTCCACGCCCGTGAGGCGCAGTCCGCGGTCCCGGACGGTCGCCGGCCCGGTGCGGCGCCCGGCGGCGGCCCCGGCCTCCGGTGCGGCGTCGGGCGGGGCCTGGGGGGCGTCCATCACCTCGAAGAAGCGGTCGGTGGCGGCCGCCGCGTCGTTGCAAATCGCGAGCAGGAAGCCGATCGACTCGACGGGCCAGCGCAGCGCCAGGGCCGTCGACAGGAACGCCACCAGCGTCCCCGCGGTCAGGTCGCCGTCGGCGACCTGGACCACCCCGAGCACCAGCGCCGCCCCGATCGCGAGCTCCGGCAGGGCCGTGACCAGCCCCCAGAGCCGTCCCAGCAGGCTCGCCTTGCGCAGCTCGGACTCCCGCAGCAGGGCGGACTGCCGGGCGAAGGCGCCCTCCTGGGCGCGGTGCCGGCCGAAGCCCTTGATGACGCGGATGCCCAGGACGCTCTCCTCGGCGATCGTCGTCAGGTCCCCGACCCGGTCCTGCGAGGTCCGGGCGGCGCGGGAGTAGCGCTCCTCGAAGAGCGAGCACAGCACGATCAGCGGCACGACGGGCGCCAGCAGCACCAGCCCCAGCGTCCACTTCTGCAGCAGCAGGACGGCGAATCCCACCAGGATCGTCACCCCGTTGACCAGCAGGAAGGTCAGCGGGAACGCCAGGAAGATCCGTACGAGCATCAGGTCGGTCGTGGCCCGCGAGAGCAGTTGCCCCGACGGCCAGCGGTCGTGGAAGGAGACGGGCAGCCGCTGCAGACGGTGGTAGAAGGCGGAGCGCATCCGGGCCTCCACACCCGCCAGCGGCCCGGCCACCAGGATGCGGCGCGCCCCGGCCAGCCCGGCCTCCGCGACGCCGAGCAGCGCCACCACCAGCCCGCCCAGCCACACCCCCGGCGGATCGCGGTCGGCCACCGGCCCGTCCACGATCCACTTCAGGGCCAGCGGGATCACCAGGCCGAAACACGACGCCAGCACGGCGCAGAGCGCGGCCACGAGCAGGGTGCCGCGCACCGGGCGCACATACGGCCACAGGCGCGCCAGCGAACGCACGGTGGAACGACGTCCGCCGGGCTGAGGCGCTTCGCGGTTTGCCGTCATCAGGGCCGAGACTACGGTCGGCCGGCGCCGGCGCTCACTCGGTTTTCGGACCTCGCTCCGTCGGCTCCGTCTCCGGCGCCTCCCCGTCCCGCACCACCCGCCACAGCAGCACCGAACGCGCCCGCACGGAGATCCGGCTCCCCGCCTCCCTGCGCAGGCCGGGGGCCGTGTGCTGGTCCTCCAGAGCGGTGTTCACCAGCAGCTCGTACGCCGTCGCCCACGGCGGCCCCGGCAGGGTGAAGCGCAAGGGGCGCGGCCCGGCGTGCAGCACGGCGAGGAAGCTGTCGTCGGTCACCGGTGCGCCCCGCCGGTCGCGCTGCGGGATGTCCCGGCCCGACAGGTACATCCCCAGCGTCGCGGCGGGCGCGTACCAGTCGGCCTCGGTCATCTCCGTGCCGCCCGGCGTGAACCACGCCAGGTCGCGCAGCCCGTCCGCCCCCCGCGGCCGCCCGGAGAAGAACGACCGGCTGCGCAGCACGGGGTGGGCGCGGCGCAGGGCGAGCAGGCGGGCGCACAGGTCCCGCAGCGCCCGCCAGCCGGGGTCGGCGGTCAGCGACCAGTCGACCCAGCCGGTCTCGTTGTCCTGGCAGTAGGCGTTGTTGTTGCCGCCCTGGGTGCGGCCCATCTCGTCGCCCGCCACCAGCATCGGCACGCCCGTGGACAGCAGGAGCGTCGTCAGCAGGTTGCGGATCTGCCGCCGGCGCAGGGCGAGCACCCGGGGGTCGGCACTCTCCCCCTCGGCGCCGCAGTTCCACGAGCGGTTGTCGCCCGTCCCGTCGCGGTTGCCCTCGCCGTTGGCCTCGTTGTGCTTGCGTTCGTAGCTCACCAGGTCGCGCAGGGTGAAGCCGTCGTGCGCGGTGACGAAGTTGATGGAGGCGTACGGGCGCCGGCCGCCCCAGGCGTAGAGATCGCTCGAGCCGGACAGCCGGTAGCCCAGGTCCCGTACGTCCGGCAGGGCTCCCCGCCAGAAGTCCCGCACGGCGTCGCGGTAGCGGTCGTTCCACTCCGTCCACAGGGGCGGGAAGGCGCCCACCTGATAGCCGCCGGAGCCCACGTCCCAGGGCTCGGCTATCAGCTTGACCCGCCGCAGCACGGGGTCCTGGGCGATGACGGCGAGGAAGGGGGAGAGCATGTCCGGCCCATCGGCGGCGCGCATCGTTCGGACCAGCGCCGCCGCCAGGTCGAAGCGGAAGCCGTCGACGCCCATCTCCGTCACCCAGTAGCGCAGCGAGTCGGTGATCAGCCGCAGCACGTTGGGCCGCACCACGTGGAGGGTGTTGCCGCAGCCGGTGTAGTCGGCGTAGCGGCGCGGGTCGCCCTGCAGGCGGTAGTAGCGGCGGTTGTCGACGCCGCGCAGCGACAGCGTCGGGCCGAGCTCGCCGCTCTCGGCGGTGTGGTTGTAGACCACGTCGAGGACGACCTCGATGCCGGCCGCGTGCAGGGCGCGGACCATCCGCTTGAACTCGCCCACCTGCTCGCCGCGCGTCCCCGAGGAGGCGTAGGCGGCGTGCGGGGCGAAGTAGCCGATGGAGTTGTACCCCCAGTAGTTGCGCAGGCCGCGCCGCAGCAGGTGGTCCTCGTGGGCGAACTGATGCACCGGCAGCAGTTCCACGGCGGTCACCCCCAGCCCGACCAGGTGCTCGATCGCGGCGGGGTGCGCGAGCCCGGCGTAGGTGCCGCGCAGGTGCTCGGGGACGCCCGGGTGACGCCTCGTGAAGCCGCGTACGTGCAGCTCGTAGATGACCGAGTCGGGCCAGGGCGTCTTGGGCCGGTGGTCGTCCGACCAGTCGTCGTCATCGGCGACGACCACGCCCTTGGGGACGAAAGGGGCCGAGTCCCGCTCGTCGCGCACGGTGTCGGCGATCTGCTGCTGCGGCCAGTCGCGCACATGTCCGTACAGCTCGGCGGGGAGCGCGCCGTCGCCCCCGCCCGCGGTGAATTCGCCGTCGACCGCGCGGGCGTAGGGGTCCAGCAGGAGCTTGGCCGGGTTCCAGCGGGCGCCCGTCCAGGGATCCCAGCGGCCGTGGACGCGGTAGCCGTAGCGCCGGCCGGGCAGCACACCGGGGACGAAGCCGTGCCACACCTCGTGCGTCAACTCCGTCAGCGGGTGACGCGTTTCGCCGCCGCCGTCCGCGTCGTCGAACAGGCACAGCTCCACGGCCTCCGCGCCGCCGGCCCACAGCGCGAAGTTCGTGCCCGCCACGCCGCCCGTGGCGTCGCCGGCCTCCTTGAAGCGGGCCCCGAGCGGTTCCGGGCTGCCCGGCCACACGTCGGTGAACCCGGCGTACCGGCGGGGCTCTTGCTCGGGTGCGCTCGACACGTGTTCGCCTCCGGCGGCTCTCGGGTAGCGCGCCGGGCACCCGGCTTCCCGGGACCGGGTGTCTGGCGATTTCGTCCTTCTCCCCGTTCTTCCCAGATCCACGCATGCGCTCACACGTGTGATCGGGCGCAGCAAGCGAGTGCAGCCTCGTTTCCCGCGGCCACGCGCGTCGTTGGGCCGGGTGTGACAGTTGCCCTCTCGCGCGCGGCACGGGGAATCGCCCTGCTGGCGATGATCCTGGCCGCGCTCGCCGGGTGCACCGTCGTCGCGCCGAAGACCCGTCTGATGGTGGACGACGCCCGGCCGACGAGCGAACTGATCCGCATCACCCCGCGCGACCGCGCGGGCAACGTCCCGGCCGCCGGGCGCTTCGAGGTGCGCTCGCCCGAGGGGACGCTCGAGCGGGTCACGGTCGCGGAGTTCCAGGACGGCGCCCGGCGGACGGTGCCCGGGCGGATCTCCGGCGACGGGCACAGCTGGCGGCCCGCGCCCGGCGGCCTCGGGCTCGCCGCCCGCTACACGGTGGACGTCGTCGCCCGGGACCCCTCCGGCCACCGTGCGGTCCGGCACAGCGTGTTCACCACGTATGTCCCGGAGCATCGTTTCCTCGGCTACTTCACGCCCGAGCCCTACACCACGGTCGGCACCGGCATGATCGTTTCCTTCGCCTTCAGCCGGCCCATCACCGACCGGGCCGCCGTCGAGCGCGCCATCCGCGTCACCTCCCGCCCGCCGGTGGAGATCGCGGCCCACTGGTTCGGCTCCTCGCGCCTGGACTTCCGGCCCCGCGAGTACTGGAAGCCGGGTACGGACGTCACCCTCGACCTGCGACTGCGCGATGTGCGCGGTGCGCAGGGCGTGTACGGCAGCCAGTGGAAGACCGTCGGGTTCCGCGTCGGCCGCAGCCAGGTCAGCACCGTCGACGCCGCCGCCCACACCATGACGGTCGTCCGTGACGGCAGGCCGCCGGAGACCGTGCCGGTCACCGCGGGCGGGCCGGGCAGCGACACGTACAACGGCAGGATGGTGATCACCGAGAAGTCCCCGGTGACCCGGATGAACGGGGACACGGTGGGCTTCGGCGGCGAGTACGACATCTCGGACGTACCGCACGCCATGCGGCTCACCGCCTCGGGAACCTTCCTGCACGGCAACTACTGGGCCGACCCCTCCGTCTTCGGCACGCAGAACGTCAGTCACGGCTGCATCGGGCTGCCCGACGCCCAGGGCGGCGACCCGTCGAGCCCCGCCGGCCGGTTCTACGACACCTCGCTGATCGGCGACGTCGTCGAGGTCGTCCGCTCCCCGGAGCGCGTGGTCGCCCCCGACAACGGCCTCGGTGGCTGGAACATGTCGTGGGATCAGTGGCGTGCGGGTTCGGCGCTCGGCTGAGCCCCCGGTTTGACCTGGCTGGAATCTGCCGCTTCACTTCGGTCACCGCCCTCACCACAGGCGCACGGTTCGTATCACCGACCCCATTTGGGACCGAACGGTGACATTCACCAGATCAGCGTTGTCGGTGGCGTGTGGTTATCTATCGACAACGCGCGGAGTGCCGCGCTCGGGGGCGCCGCGTGGCCGCGGGCCGTGCGAGGGGAGAAGAACCGTTTTGAAGGTGCAGCCGATATCGGGGAGCCGGGGCCGCCGCGTGGGGCTGTCCGCCCTGCTGCTCGGAACGGTGCTGACGCTGGTCAGCGCCTGTGACGGCGGCGGTTCGGACAACGGCGGCAAGAACGGCGAGAAGGTCGCCAAGGGCCCGTCGGACGCGGTCGTGAACATCGCGCCCACGGATGGCGCCAAGGACGTCGCGACCAGCGGCGCGCTCAAGGTGTCGGCGGACAAGGGCAGCCTGACGTCCGTCAAGGTGGCCGACGCCAAGGGCAACACGATCGACGGCAAGATAACCGGCGGTGGCGCGGCCTGGGAGCCGTCCAGCCACCTCGCGGCCTCCACGAAGTACACCGTGGACGCGATCGCCAAGGACGAGAAGGGCCGTCCGTCCGCGAAGCACGCGGCGTTCACCACCCTCACCCCGCAGAACACGTTCGTCGGCTACTTCACGCCGGAGGACGGCACCACGGTCGGCGTGGGCATGCCCGTCTCGGTCAATTTCAGCCGCGGCATCACCGACCCCAAGGCCGTCGAACGAGCCATCAAGGTGACCGCCGAGCCGTCGGTTCCGGTCAAGGCCCACTGGTTCGGCAACGACCGCATCGACTTCCGCCCCGAGAAGTACTGGGCGGCCGGCACCAAGGTGACGGTCAACCTGAACCTCGACGGCGTCCAGGGCCGCGAGGGCGTGTACGGCTCGCAGACCAAGACCGTGAAGTTCACGGTCGGCCGCAGCCAGGTCAGCACGGTCGACGCCAAGTCCCACCAGATGACGGTCGAGCGCGACGGCAAGGTCATCAAGACCATCCCGATATCCTCCGGCGCCCCCGCCAACCCCACGTACAACGGCCAGATGGTCATCAGCGAGAAGCACGAGGTGACGCGCATGAACGGCGCCACCGTCGGCTTCACCAAGGGTGACGGCAAGGGCGAGTACGACATCCCGGACGTGCCGCACGCGATGCGCCTGTCCACCTCCGGCACCTTCCTGCACGGCAACTACTGGTCCGGCTCCTCCACCTTCGGCGCGGAGAACGCCAGCCACGGCTGCGTGGGCCTGGAGGACCAGCGCGGCGGCGGCGACCCGAACATGCCGGCGGCCTGGTTCTTCAACAACTCCATGGTCGGCGACGTCGTCATCGTGAAGAACTCCGATGACAAAACGATCCAGCCGGACAACGGCCTCAACGGCTGGAACCTCCCGTGGTCGGAGTGGGGCAAGAGCAGCCCCCAGGCCGACTGACGGGCCCAGCGTTCGGAACCGGGCGGCCCGGTGCACTTGTGACCAAGTGCACCGGGCCGCCCGGGGTTAGGGGGTGTCCGATGGGTCGGTGCGGGCCCCACGACGCCTGGCACGGCGCCTCGCCGCGTTGTCGCATCACCCGAGTACGCCCAGTACGCGGGAGATGCTCCGCCTTGCGATCCACCGCACCAGACGCCGCGGGGCCCGCACCGACCCATCGGACACCCCCTGCCCCCCACTAACCTAAGCCTCATGACTGTGCATCTTGAGGTCGCCGAGGGCGTCGGTACCGTCCGGCTGGACCGACCGCCGATGAACGCGCTGGACATCGCCATGCAGGACCGGCTCCGCGAGCTCGCCGACGAGCTGACCCGCCGCGACGACGTCCGCGCCGTGGTCATCTGGGGCGGGGAGAAGGTGTTCGCGGCCGGCGCGGACATCAAGGAGATGCGGGACATGGACCACGCGGCCATGGTCGCGCGGTCGCGCGGGCTGCAGGACTCCTTCACCGCCGTCGCCCGCATCCCCAAGCCCGTGGTCGCGGCCGTCACCGGCTACGCCCTCGGCGGCGGCTGCGAGCTCGCGCTGTGCGCCGACTTCCGCATCGCCGCCGACAACGCCAAGCTCGGCCAGCCCGAGATCCTGCTGGGCCTCATCCCGGGCGCCGGCGGCACCCAGCGGCTGTCCCGGCTCGTGGGCCCGTCCAAGGCCAAGGACCTCATCTTCACCGGCCGTCAGGTCAGGGCCGACGAGGCGCTCGCCCTGGGCCTGGTGGACCGCGTGGTCCCGGCGGCGGACGTGTACGCCGAGGCGCACGCCTGGGCCGCCCGGCTCGCCACCGGACCCGCCATCGCGCTGCGCGCGGCGAAGGAGGCCGTGGACGCGGGCCTGGAGACCGACATCGACACCGGGCTCGCCATCGAGCGCAACTGGTTCGCGGGGCTGTTCGCCACCGAGGACCGGGAGATCGGTATGCGCAGCTTCGTCGAGGACGGTCCCGGAAAGGCCAAGTTCGTCTGAGACGCCGCAGGTTGAGATGACATGCCCCGGAGCCGTGGATTCCGGGGCATGCCTCGTGTGGGGGAATTCCGGCAGGGGCGACCCGTCCCGGATGCGGCCTTCCTCCGCCCGCCCGGCGATCTTTTCCACCCCCGGGGTCGCCGCAGGTCAGTCAGGTTTTCCGGATTGGCCTGCGGCCTCTGGCATATGTCGGACGGCCGCCACGGAAGCGCGAGCTCCGCTCCATCGAATCCCGGCGTTCCCCTCCCCGTCGCCGTGATGACGGCCATGATGGGGGCATGGCGGGCCTGGAGGGAACGGAGCAGCCGCGGCAGCGGGTCGGAACGACCCCCGCGCGGTGGTCCCCGGCGGTTGAGGACGAGCTGGCGCTCAAGGCGCTGGAGCTGTTCGGCGACCCTACGCTCGGCGAGGTGCGGCTGCCGTCGCGCCCCGAGTCCGCAGTGGCCGCACGGCGGCTGACCCAGTCGGTCGTCATGCGCCACTGGGGCCTGTCGGAACGGCTCACCGAGCACGCGGTCCTGCTCGTCTCCGAGCTCGTGGGCAACGCCGTACGCCACACCGGAGCCCGCCATTTCGGGCTGCGGATGCTGCGCCGGCGCGGGTGGCTGCGCATCGAGGTGCGTGACCCCTCCCGGGGGCTGCCCTGTCTGCTGCCGGTGCGGGAGATGGACGTCAGCGGGCGGGGGCTGTTCCTGGTGGACAAGCTCTCCGACCGCTGGGGGGTGGACCTGCTGGCGCGCGGCAAGACCACCTGGTTCGAGATGCGCGTGGCCGACCGCTGACGGACCGGTCCCCGGCAGGCCCGAAAACGAAGAGACCCCCAACCGCCGTCATGCGGCGGAGCGGGGGTCTCTTCGGCTGGCCGCGGAAAAATGGGGTGTGTTCCGCGGCGAGATGACGACCTGGCCCGGGTCAATGGGGGTCGTTGGCTCGACTATGACATGCGGTGTGTTCAAGAGCCAAAGCGAGAGGCCAGTAATCCAAGGTGACCTCCGCCACCGACCTTGAAATCCATGTATAAACCAGCGGTATCTCTTATCTTTATGTAAACGTTTGGATACGGGAGGCCCCAATGGAGCGCGTGTTTCCCCCCGTCCGCTGGATCCCGGCGGACGACGCCAACCACACGGTCTCCGACCGTCCCCGCGCCCACCCGGTCGACTTCGTCGTGGTGCACGTGACGGAGGAGACCTTCGCGGACACCCGCAGGATCTTCCAGGACCCCCGGGCGAAGGTGTCGGCCCACTATCTGGTGGGCTCGGCGGACGGCCGCGTCGCGCAGTTCGTCCGGGAGAAGGACATCGCCTGGCACGCGGGCAACTGGGACTACAACACCCGCAGCATCGGCATCGAGCACGAGGGCTGGCCCGACCGGCCCGAGTACTTCACCGACGCCCTCTACGACGCCTCCGCGCGCCTGGCCGCCGCCGTCTGCACCCGCTACGGCATCCCCGTCACCCGGGACCGCGTCATCGGCCACAGCGAGGTGCCCGGGGCCACCCACACCGACCCCGGTCCGCACTGGGACTGGGACCGTTATCTGGACCTGGTGGCCCGGCAGCTAATCTGTGCCGGTCCCACCACCACTCAAGGGGAGGCCCACATGGCTGACATCGAGGCAGCACGCACCGCTTTCAACCGATTCGACGTCGACGGCGACGGATTCATCACCGCCACCGAGTACAAGAGCGTCATGGCTCAGCTCGGCGACCACAACGTCACCGAGACCGTGGCCCAGGCCATCATCAACAAGAAGGACGGCAACGGCGACGGCGTCCTGTCCTTCGACGAGTTCTGGGCCTCCCTGAACCACTGATCCGGACGTGTTACGCCCGAGGGCCCCGGGTCAGCGCCAGCCCCTACGCTGCGCGCCGGCCCGGCGCCGGCGGTCGTTGCACAGCAGACACCGCCCCCAGCCGGGCGGCAGCGGGTCCTTGTCGTCCCCGTACAGCGGGTCCACCGGGCCCCTGGGGTGCTCCGCGCAGCCCGTGGCCCCCGCCCCCGCCCGCAGCGAGCCGGCAGCCGTCAGCGCCCGCCGCAGCGCGTCCACGAGCTGGTCGGCCTCATGGGGGGCGGGCGTGGCGTCGAGGGAGAAGGCGATGTCCGAGGCGGTGGTGAGCGCGCTCTGGAGTTCGCGCAGGTTTGCGTAACTCATGCCCGTGAGCCTACGGGGCACCACTGACAACGCCGGGCGGCCCCCTCTCGGGCCACCCGGCGTCAGCGCGTTCAACGCGCCCGTGAATCCCGGAGCGTCAGCACTCGATGACGTTCACGGCGAGGCCGCCGCGTGCCGTCTCCTTGTACTTGACCTTCATGTCCGCGCCGGTCTCCTTCATGGTCTTGATGACCTTGTCGAGGGAGACGTGGTGCCGGCCGTCGCCGCGCAGGGCCATGCGGGCGGCGGTGACGGCCTTGGCGGCGGCCATGCCGTTGCGCTCGATGCAGGGGATCTGCACCAGACCGCCGACCGGGTCGCAGGTCAGGCCGAGGTTGTGCTCCATGCCGATCTCGGCGGCGTTCTCGACCTGCTCCGGGGTGCCGCCCATGACCTCGGCGAGGCCGCCGGAGGCCATCGAGCAGGCGGAGCCGACCTCGCCCTGGCAGCCGACCTCGGCGCCGGAGATGGAGGCGTTCTCCTTGAAGAGCATGCCGATGGCGCCCGCGGCGAGCAGGAAGCGCACGATGCCGTCCTCGTCCGCGCCCGGGACGAAGTTCATGTAGTAGTGCAGCACGGCCGGGATGATGCCCGCGGCGCCGTTGGTGGGGGCGGTGACGACCCGGCCGCCGGCGGCGTTCTCCTCGTTGACGGCCATGGCGTAGACCGTGATCCACTCCATCGCGCGGGCCTGGGCGTCGCCCTCGGCGCGCAGCTGGCGGGCGGTGCTGGCGGCGCGGCGGCGGACCTTCAGGCCACCGGGCAGGATGCCCTCGCGGGACATGCCGCGGTTCACGCAGCCCTGCATCACGCGCCAGATCTCCAGGAGGCCCTCGCGGATCTCCGTCTCCGTGCGCCAGGCCTTCTCGTTCTCCATCATCATCGCGGAGATCGACAGACCCGACTCGCGGGACATGCGCAGCAGCTCGTCACCGGTGCGGAAGGGGTACTTCAGCACCGTGTCGTCCAGGACGATCCGGTCCGCGCCCACCGCGTCCTCGTCGACGACGAAGCCGCCGCCGACCGAGTAGTAGGTCTTCTCCAGCAGCGGGGCACCGGTCTCGTCGTAGGCGAAGAGCGTCATGCCGTTCGCGTGGTACGGCAGGGACCGGCGGCGGTGCAGGATCAGCTGGGTGGAGTCGTCGAAGTCGATCTCGTGGTCGGAGCCGATCTCGGAGCCGAGCAGCCGCAGCCGCTTGGTGGTGCGGATGCGCTCGACCTCGTCGTCGGCGGTCTCCACGTCGACGGTGCGGGGCGAGTGGCCCTCCAGGCCGAGCAGCACGGCCTTGGGCGTGCCGTGGCCGTGGCCGGTGGCACCGAGGGAGCCGAAGAGCTCCGCTCTCACGGAGGTGGTCTGCGCGAGCAGCCCGTCCTTCTTCAGGCGCCCCACGAACATGCGGGCGGCGCGCATCGGGCCGACCGTGTGGGAGCTGGACGGGCCTATGCCGATCGAGAAGAGATCGAATACGGAGATGGCCACGGTGGCAGCTCCTCTGGGTCGGTGGTACGGGTGGTACAGGGGGGTGGTGCGGTGGTGCGGGGCACCGCGCCCACCTCTCAGTGTGCGCGATGCCGGCCGCTCGCCGTGGTGGGTGTTCTCACACGGCGGCGCCGGGGCAGGAGGCGACGGGCCCCGGTCGTGACGCGGGGCACCGGGCACACCTCGCAGCGTGCCCAGTGCCCCGCACCGACCGGTGAATCCCGTGCGTCGGCCCTACTTCAGCCCGGGGTACAGCGGGTGCTTCGCCGCCAGGGCGGTGACGCGGCCGCGCAGGCCCTCGACGTCGAAGCCCGGCTTGAGGGCCTCGGCGATGATGTCGGCGACCTCACGGAAGTCCTCCGCCTGGAAGCCTCGCGTCGCCAGCGCCGGGGTGCCGATCCGCAGGCCCGAGGTGACCATCGGGGGACGCGGGTCGTTCGGGATGGCGTTGCGGTTGACCGTGATGCCCACCTCGTGGAGGCGGTCCTCGGCCTGCTGGCCGTCCAGCTCGGAGTTGCGCAGGTCCACCAGGACCAGGTGCACGTCCGTGCCGCCGGACAGGACGGAGACGCCCACCTCGGCGACGTCGTCGCGAACCAGGCGCTCGGCCAGGATCTTCGCGCCCTCCAGCGTACGCTGCTGGCGCTCCTTGAACTCCTCGCTCGCCGCGACCTTGAAGGACACCGCCTTCGCCGCGATCACGTGCTCGAGCGGGCCACCCTGCTGACCGGGGAAGACCGCGGAGTTGATCTTCTTGGCCAGCTCGGCCGTGGAGAGGATCACACCGCCGCGGGGGCCGCCCAGGGTCTTGTGGGTGGTGGTGGTGACGACATGGGCGTGCGGCACCGGGTTGGGGTGCAGACCCGCGGCGACCAGGCCCGCGAAGTGGGCCATGTCGACCATCAGGTACGCACCGACCTCGTCGGCGATCCGGCGGAAGGCCGCGAAGTCCAGCTGACGCGGGTAGGCGGACCAGCCGGCGACGATCAGCTTCGGGCGGTGCTCCTTGGCGAGGCGCTCGACCTCGTCCATGTCGACCCGGTTGGTCTGCTCGTCGACGTGGTAGGCGACCACGTTGTAGAGCTTGCCGGAGAAGTTGATCTTCATGCCGTGGGTCAGGTGCCCGCCGTGGGCGAGGTTCAGACCCAGGATGGTGTCGCCGGGGCTGAGCAGGGCGAACATGGCCGCGGCGTTGGCCTGCGCGCCGGAGTGCGGCTGCACGTTGGCGTGCTCGGCGCCGAAGAGCGCCTTGATGCGGTCGATCGCGATCTGCTCGACGACGTCGACGTGCTCGCAGCCGCCGTAGTAGCGGCGGCCCGGGTAGCCCTCGGCGTACTTGTTGGTGAGGACCGAGCCCTGGGCCTCCATGACCGCGACCGGAGCGAAGTTCTCCGAGGCGATCATCTCGAGGGTGGACTGCTGGCGGTGGAGTTCGGCGTCGACAGCGGCGGCGACGTCGGGGTCGAGCTCATGGAGGGAGCTGTTCAGAAGCGACATGAGTTCTTCCTGGACTTCCTGGCGGGAGGAGGTGGGCGGGATCAGCCGGCGAAGGCGGTGTACTCGTCGGCGGTCAGCAGGTCCGCCGGCTCGTCCGTGATCTTCACCTTGAACAGCCAGCCGCCCTCGAAGGGGGCGGAGTTCACCAGCGAGGGGTCGTCCACGACGTCCTGGTTGGCCTCGACGACCTCGCCGGTCACCGGGGCGTAGAGGTCGCTGACCGACTTGGTGGACTCCAGCTCACCACAGGTCTCACCCGCGGCGACCGCGTCACCGACGGCCGGGAGCTGGGCGTAGACGACATCACCGAGCGCGTTGGCCGCGAATTCCGTGATGCCGACGGTCGCCACACCGTTCTCGTCGGTGGCCGACAGCCACTCGTGCTCCTTGGTGTAGCGCAGCTGCTGGGGGTTGCTCATGGCTAGATTCTCCTGTACGCGCGAGAGTGCTTGTGCAAGGGGTCTTGACAGATGAGATGAGAGGGTTTCAGCGGGTCCGCTTGTAGAAGGGCAGAGCGACGACCTCGTAGGGCTCGTGGGCGCCGCGAATGTCCACGGCCACCCCTTCCGTACCCGGCGCCGCGTGCGCCGCGTCCACGTAGGCGATCGCGATCGGCTTGCCGAGGGTGGGGGAGGGGGCGCCCGAGGTGACCTCGCCGACGACCTCGCCGCCGACGGTGACCGCGAATCCGGCCCGCGGCACCCGGCGGCCCTGGGCGACCAGCCCGACCAGCTTGCGCGGCGGCGCGCTCGCGGCCCGCTCGGCGGCGGCCTCGAGCGCCGCCCGGCCCACGAAGTCACCCTCCTTGTCGAACTTCACGACCCGGCCCAGCCCCGCGTCGAACGGGGTGGTGGCGGTGGTCAGCTCGTGCCCGTACAGCGGCATGCCCGCCTCCAGGCGCAGCGTGTCACGGCAGGAGAGGCCGCAGGGGACCAGGCCGGCGTCCGCGCCCGCCTCGGTCAGCGCCTGCCACAGCTTCTCGGCGTCGCCGGGGGCGACGAACAGCTCGAAGCCGTCCTCGCCGGTGTAGCCGGTACGGGCGATCAGCGCGGGCACGCCCGCGACGGTGCCCGGAAGGCCCGCGTAGTACTTCAGCCCGTCCAGGTCGGCGTCCGTCACGGACTTCAGGATGCCGGGGGAAGCCGGTCCCTGGACGGCGATCAGCGCGTAGGCGTCGCGGTCGTCGCGGACGGTCGTCTCGAAGCCCGCGGCGCGCTCGGTGAGCGCGTCCAGCACCACCTGGGCGTTGGAGGCGTTGGCCACGACCATGTACTCCTGCTCGGCCAGGCGGTAGACGATCAGGTCGTCCAGGATGCCGCCCTCGGCGTCGCAGATCATGGTGTAGCGCGCGCGGCCGACGGCGAGCGCCGAGAGGTTGCCGACGAGGGCGTAGTCCAGGGCCTGGCCCGCCTGGGGGCCCGTAAGGGTGATCTCGCCCATGTGGGAGAGGTCGAAGAGCCCGGCGCGGGTGCGGACGGCGACGTGCTCGTCGCGCTCGCTGCCGTAGCGCAGGGGCATGTCCCAGCCCGCGAAGTCGGTCATCATCGCGCCGAGGGCGCGGTGCAGCGCGTCGAGGGCGGTGTGGCGGGGGGCGTTCGTCATGGTCAGGCTCCCGGGCAGTCAGTCGCGGAGGAATACCTCGAAAGGCGGCCTCCCCATCTGTCATCGGAACCTGAGAGGTTCACCGAGAGCTCCATGAGGGGAGTTCTCGGCTTGCACCTTGGGTGGGGCCGCCACCGCACCGCGGCGGGGGCCCGCTTTTCAGATCTGCCTCACCCGCGCGGTACGGGGCCTGAGAGATTCAAGGGAGGAACTTGCTCCTTCGGCGCCCAGCGCACACGGTGTGTGCCGCCTGGGACTCTCCCGCGCGGATTCGAGCGGCCGGTATGCAGTTGGTTGCGCTGGGTCATGCACGGTCGTGCACGATCCGGGTGGTGCGTGGGGTGCTGCTGGCGCGCACATCATTGCACGTAAGGGCGTATGAAGGACTGCCCCCGGTCCCATGAATTGGATTACCTTTTCTTTACGTTCCATGGGTAGGGGGCAGGGAACGACGGGGGAGGGAAGGCGATCACAGTGCGTACGCGTACGGACGTGCAGGCGGCTGCCGGCAGAAAGGCGCCCACGGCGCCGGCGGTGCGCCCGGCGGGGGTGCTCGACCTACGTGGCCGCACGGCCGCGGAACTGCGCTACCCGCTCGGCGACCTGCTCGTGGTCTCCGGGCTGCCCGGCAGCGGAAAATCCACGCTGATGCGGCGCGTGGTGGCCGCGGCGGACGGCCGGGGCGCGCCCGTGCGGCGGGTGGACTCCCAGGACGCGCGCGAGCGCGTGGAACGACGGATGCCGCGCCGCGTGCCGTACGCGGCCTACCGGCCTTTCGCGCGCCTCGTCCACTACGCGTCCCTGTGGCGCGCCCTGCGCTCGGAGCAGAGCGTCGTCGTCCACGACTGCGGCCAGCGCAGCGTGGTGCGCCGCTGGCTCGCCCGTGAGGCGCGGCGGCGGGGTGGGTCGGTGCACGTCCTGCTCCTCGCCGTCGACCCGGTGACTGCCCTGGCCGGGCAGGCGGCGCGGGGGCGGGGCGTCTCGGCCTACGCCTTCGCGCGCCATCGGCGCGCGATGGCCGGCCTGACGGCCGCGGCGGCGGCGGGCCGCCGGCCCGCTGGGGCGGAGTCGGTGACGGTCCTGGACCGCCGGGGCGCTGACGCGCTGTTGGCGATCACGTTCGGCTAGGTGCCCGGCACCGGGGGTACGGGTACGGGTGCGGCCCGGTGGTCGGGGTTTGTGCCCACCCGTTCCGCCCAGCGGAACGATTGCCCACAAACCGGCGGGCGATTGCCCACCCGCCCGCAACCCCACCCACCCACCCGCCCACCCGTGGGTGCGATCCGGCCGGAGGGGTCGGGGTGGGAGGGGCCGGGCCCTGGGAGGGACGTCAGGGTTATTTGCGGCCCAAGTGCGGGGTGACCAAGCCGGTAGAGGGCTCCGGGCCGTAAATAATCCAGTCCCGTAAGGGCCCGGCCCCTCCCGCCCCGGCCCCGCCCCACCGACGCACCCCGCACCACCCCAGCCCAGGCGCAGCCGTTAAGGTGCTGGGCCATGAGCAACCCCGAACCGCACGGCGCCGCCGCCGGCTGGCCCGGTAACGAACTCGAAGAGGTGCTGGCCGCCTCACTGGGCGCGGCCGGGCCCGAGGCCGGCGGCCGCATCGTCGAGGCGCTGGGGCGCAGCAGCGTGTGGATACCGCTGCCGGGCGGCGGCGGGCCGGACAGCGCCGGCCTGGACCTGCCCACGCTCGAACTGAACGGCGCCGCCTACGTGCCGGTGTTCACCTCGCACGCGGAGTTCCTGCGGGTGATGGGCGAGCAGATGTCGTTCGCCGTGGCCCCCGCCGTCGAGTTCGCGCGCGGCCTGCCCCCGCAGGTGGGGATCGTCCTCAACCCCGAGGGCACGGTCGGGGCCCCGCTGCCGCCGCCGGCGGTCGCCGAGCTGTGCCGGGCCGGCCGCATCCTCCTCGAGGGTGAGCCGTCGGGCGGCCGGGTGCGTCTCTTCGAGCCGGACTGGCAGGAGGAGCCGACGGCTTTCCTGGCGGCGGCCGGGCTGGAGTTCGCCGGACAGCGGCAGGTGGTGCGTACGGCCCGCCGCGCGCTGGCGAGCGTGGAGGGCGGGGAGCCCGCGCTGTTCGTGGGCGTGGAGCTGGAGCTGCCCGATCCGGCGGGCCGGACGGCCGCGCTGGAGGCCCTCGGCCGGGCGCTGGGCGAGGCCCCCGTGCCCTGGCCCGTTCAACTGGTGTTCCTGGACGTCGCACGCGATCCCGTGGCCGACTGGATGCGGGACCGGCTGCGTCCGTTCTACGACCGTGACCTGTGAACAGCGCGGACAGCTCTCTTGCCCGCGGCCCCGGCCTCGTAAGCTGGTTGGATGACCGTACGGGGTGACGGGACCCGTAAGGCGGCCGAGAGAGAAGGCGGACCCAGGTGAGCGCGGGCGCGGAGAGCGGCGTGGAGCAGGTGCTGCGCCAGGTGGCGCCCGGCCGGTACGACACCTATGAGGCGCTGTTGCGCGCTCTCGCCGAGGGCCGGGTGTGGATGCTGCTGTGGCACGGGCAGGCCGGCTCGCCCGACGCGCAGTACGGCAACATGCAGGTCGACGGGCTGGGTTACGCGCCCTGTGTGACGTCCGCCCAGGAGCTCGCCGCCAGCGGCTGGAACCGCGCCCACGAGGTCGTCACGGGCCGGGACGTGGCGGCGACCCTCTACCCCGACCGCTGGGGCCTGTGGCTCAACCCGCACGCGCCCGGCGGCGGCGTCGGCATTCCCTGGCCGGACCTGCGCCGGATCACCGCGGGCCTGGACCGGCTGCCGGCCGGCCCCCTGCGGCTGAGCGAACCGGCGGTGGACATTCCGCAGTTCTACGCCCTGCTCGGGCAGAACGCCCACCGCACGCCCGCGGTCCGGGCGCTGCGCCGTGCCTGGGTGCAGCCCGCGCTGGGCTCGCCGTACCTGGCGATCGGGCTGGACCTGTACGACACCTCTCCGGCGGCCGTGGAGTCGGTGCGGTTGATGATGCAGCAGTCGATCGGGGTGGTCCCGGAGGGGCTGCCGGTGTCGACGGTGTCGATGGCGGACGAGTACGACCCGGTCGCCATGTGGATGCGGGCCAACGCCCGTCCCTTCTTCGACCGTGACGCCTACGGCGGCGCCGCCGCGCCGACGGGTGGCTACGGCTACCCCCCGCAGCAGGGCTGGCAGGCCGGCGCGTACTGACCGCCGGACGGCGCCCCACTGTCCGTATAACGGAACCTTCCTACGCACATCACGGTTGCGCATCCATTGCCGACGACGTCTGGCGGGTGATCGGCGCCACATTGAAGACTCCCGCCAACAAGGGCCGACGGCCCCGACGACCCGCGCTGTGGCGCGGGCCGCACGACCCGCTCCGCACGACCCGCTCCGCGTGAACGTCCTCGCACCACCGCACAAATCGCACCACTCGCACCAGTGATGTGAACCTCCGCCTTCGCGGCGGAGGGCGTTGGGCCGGCGGCATCCGGCCGAGAGGGGTCCACCAGACATGACGGCACCACTGCACGATACGGGCGCGGCAGGGGCCGCCGCCGTCGATGTCGCCGCCGACGTGCCCGGCAAGGCCATCGAGGGGCGTTCCCCGTGGCGCATCGCCTGGATGCGCCTCAAACGCGACAGGGTGGCGCTCGCCGGCGGGGTCGTCGTCCTGCTGCTCATCCTGGTGGCGGCCTTCGCCCCGCTCATCGTGGGGCTGCTGGGGCACCCGCCGAACGAATTCCATGAAGAAACGATTGATCCGTTCTTCAGCACCCCCAAGGGGTCCTGGGGAGGCATCAGTTCGGACTTCCTCTTCGGCGTCGAGCCGGGCAACGGCCGCGACGTCTTCAGCCGGGTCGTCTACGGCGCCCGGGTCTCGCTGCTCGTGGCCTTCCTCTCGGCGCTCGTCGCGGTGGCGCTCGGCACGGTGTTCGGGATCGTCGCCGGCTACTTCGGCGGCTGGGTCGACGCCGTCGTCAGCCGGGTGATGGACCTGCTGCTCGCCTTCCCCCAGCTGCTGTTCATCATCGCGCTGGTGTCCGTGGTGCCCAACTCGCTGTGGGGACTGCAGGGGTCGGGCGTGCGGATGGCCGTGCTGATCGCCGTGATCGGCTTCTTCGGCTGGCCGTACGTGGGGCGCATCGTGCGCGGCCAGACCCTCTCGCTGCGGGAGCGGGAGTACGTGGAGGCGGCGCGCAGCCTGGGCGCGGGCCGCGGCTACATCCTCTTCCGCGAGCTGCTGCCCAACCTGGTGGCGCCCATCACCGTCTACACCACCCTGATGATCCCGACCAACGTGCTCACCGAGGCCGCGCTGAGCTTCCTGGGCGCGGGGGTCAAACCGCCGACCGCCTCCTGGGGACAGATGCTCTCCAAGGCCGTCACGACCTACGAGGCCGACCCGATGTTCATGATCATCCCGGGTGTGGCCATCTTCGTCACCGTGCTGGCGTTCAACCTCTTCGGCGACGGCGTGCGCGACGCGCTGGACCCGAAGGGCTCGCGCTAGCCGCCCGCACCACCGCCCGCTTCCGGTCGTACACCGCCCCTGTCGTCCCGTCAGGAGGCCGTTCCCGAACACCGCCGGCCCCCGGGCCGGCGACAATCACGGAGGTCGCGACATCTTGGCAACCCAGAGAAACTCCCGGCGCGCACTCGCCGCGGGGGCGGCCCTCGTGGTCGCGGCCCTGGTCGGCACCACCGCCTGCGGCGGCGGTGGCGGCAAGGACGGCAAGCACGGTGGCAAGGCCCCGGGGTTCAACGCCGGCATCGACAAGGTGGCGAGCGCCTCCGACAAGAAGGGCGGCGAGCTGCGGTTCATCGGCACCCAGGACGCCGACTCCTGGGACCCGCAGCGCGGCTACTACGGCTTCATGTGGGACTTCGCCCGCTTCTACACCCGCACGCTGGTCACCCCGAAGGCGGCGCCCGGCAAGGAGAGCCGGGCCGTCGTCCCCGACATGGCCACCGACACCGGCAAGGTCTCGGCCGACAAGAAGACCTACACCTTCACCCTCAGGGATGGCCTGACCTGGGAGGACGGCCAGCCGGTCACGTCCAAGCACATCAAGTACGGCATCGAGCGCACCTGGGCCCAGGACAAGATCTCCGGCGGCCCGCTGTGGCTCATGCAGGCCCTCGACCCGGACAAGACCTACAAGGGCCCGTACAAGGACGACAGCCCCGACAAGCTCGGGCTGAAGGCGATCGAGACGCCGGATGACAAGACCATCGTCTTCAAGCTGCCCAAGGCCAACGGCGACTTCCCGCAGATGCTGGCGCTGCCCGCCGCCGCCCCCGTGCGCCCGGACAAGGACACCGCGGAGAAGTACGGGCAGAAGCCGTTCTCCAGCGGCCCCTACCGGTGGGTGTCGTACACCCCCAACAAGGGCCTGGAGCTGGTGCGCAACGAGAAGTGGAAGCGGGAGTCCGACCCCGTCCGCAAGGCGCTGCCCGACAAGATCACGGTCAAGCTCTCCACCAACGCCGACGACATGGACAACCGCCTGATCGCCGGCGACTACGACCTCGACATCAACGCCACCGGCATGGGCTCGGCCGGCCGCCAGAAGGCCCTGCAGTCGGCCAAGGCGAACGTCGACAACCCCCAGACCGGCTTCATCCGCTACGCGGTCTTCCCCCAGACCGTGGCGCCGTTCGACAACGAGCACTGCCGCAAGGCCGTCATCTACGCCGCCGACCACACCTCGCTGCAGACCGCCCGCGGCGGCCCCGACGCGGGCGGCGACCTCGCCACCGGCATGATCCCGCCGTCGGTGGAGGGCTACGACCCCGGCTACGACCCGTTCCAGCTCAAGCAGGGCAAGCCCGACCTCGGCAAGGCCAAGGAGGAGCTGAAGGCCTGCGGCAAGCCGGAGGGCTTCAAGACCACCATCGCCGTCCGCAACAACAAGCCGCCGGAGATCGCCACCGCCGAGTCGCTGCAGGCGGCGCTGAAGAAGGTCGGCATCCAGAGCGACATCGACCAGTACGACGGCGCCCAGACCACCGGCATCATCGGGGCGCCCAAGAACGTCAAGTCCAAGGGCTACGGCATCATCATCATGGGCTGGGGCGCCGACTTCCCCAGCGGCCAGGGCTTCCTGCAGCCCCTGACCGACGGCCGGTTCATCCTCGACAGCGGCAACAACAACTACGGCGAGATCAACGACCCCGCGATCAACAAGCTCTACGACCAGGCCATCGCGGAGACCGACCCGGCCAAGGCCGGGAAGCTCTTCCAGGAGGCCAACAAGAAGGTCACCGAGGGCGGCTGGTACCTGCCCTTCGTCTTCGAGAAGAACATCATCTGGCGCAGCTCGCGGCTGACCAACGTCTACACCTCCGACGCCTACAACGGCCGCTACGACTACGCCTCGCTGGGCGTCGCCAAGTGACCGTCCGTCCGCTCAGCCGGCACACCCGCCGCCAGGCCCCGAAGGGCAGGTGAGGGCCGCGCGCGGCGGCCCCGGGGACCGTCACGGTTCCCGGGGCCGGCCGCCGGGCCGACCGCAGTGTTCGCATACATCGTCAGGCGGCTGGTCGCCGTCATCGTGATGCTGCTCGTGGTCACCCTGGTGACCTTCGGCATCTTCTTCGCCATCCCCAAGCTCACCGGTTCCGACCCGGCCCTGCTGTACGTCGGCAAGCAGGCGGACCCCGAGACCATCGAGGGCATCAGGCAGAAGCTGGAGCTCGGCGACCCCGTCCTGGTCCAGTTCTGGCACTTCGTCTCCGGCATCGTCGCCGGCCGCGACTACACCGGCGGCGGCACCTCGGTCCACTGCGACGTGCCCTGCTTCGGCTACTCCTTCCGCACCGAGCAGGACATCTGGCCGGTGCTCCAGGACCGGCTGCCGGTGACCCTCTCGCTCGCCGCCGGCGCCTGCGTGCTGTGGCTGCTGGGCGGAGTGATCACGGGCGTCGTCTCCGCGCTCAAGCGGGGCAGCCTGTGGGACCGCGCGGCCATGACCGTCGCCCTCGGCGGCGTCTCGCTGCCGATCTACTTCACCGGCCTGCTCTCGCTCGCGGTCTTCTCCTACGGACTGGGCTGGCTCGACGGCGAGTACGTCGACTTCGCCGAGAGCCCGGGGGAGTGGTTCGGCGGTCTCATCCTGCCCTGGGTCACCCTCGCCTTCCTCTACGCCGCCATGTACGCCCGCCTCACCAGGGCCACCATGCTGGAGATCCTCGGCGAGGACTACATCCGCACCGCCCGCGCCAAGGGACTGCGGGAGCCGGTCGTCATCGGCAAGCACGCCATGCGCTCCACCATGACCCCCGTGCTGACCATCCTCGGCATGGACCTCGGCGCCCTCGTCGGCGGCGCGATCCTCACCGAGACCACCTTCAACCTGCCCGGCCTCGGTCAGGCGGCCGTGAAGGCGATCGGCGACCGCGACCTGCCGCTGATCCTCGGCGTGACGCTCATCGCCGCAGCCGCGGTCGTCCTGGCCAACCTCGTGGTGGACCTCCTGTACGCCGTGATCGACCCCCGAGTGAGGCTCTCGTGACGACCGCACCCGTACCCGCCCCCGGACCCCCGCCGGACGCGTTCCTCGAGGTGCGCGACCTGCGCATCCACTTCCCCACCGACGACGGCCTGGTCAGGAGCGTCGACGGGCTCTCCTTCCGGCTGGAGAAGGGCCGCACCCTCGGCATCGTCGGCGAGTCCGGCTCCGGGAAGTCCGTCACCTCGCTGGGCATCATGGGCCTGCACACCGTCGGCCAGTACGGCCGCCGCCGGGCCCGGATCAGCGGCGAGATCTGGCTGGACGGCAAGGAACTGATGAGCGCCGACCCCGACGAGGTGCGGCGGCTGCGCGGCCGCGAGATGGCGATGATCTTCCAGGACCCGCTGTCGGCCATGCACCCCTACTTCACCGTCGGCGCCCAGATCGTCGAGGCCTACCGCGTCCACCACGACGTCGACAAGAAGACCGCCCGCAAGCGCGCCGTCGAGCTGCTGGACCGCGTCGGCATCCCGCAGCCCGACCAGCGGGCCGACGACTACCCCCACCAGTTCTCCGGCGGCATGCGCCAGCGCGCGATGATCGCGATGGCCCTGGTCAACAACCCCGAGCTGCTCATCGCGGACGAGCCCACCACCGCCCTGGACGTCACCGTCCAGGCGCAGATCCTCGACCTCATCCGCGACCTGCAGCAGGAGTTCGGCTCCGCCGTCATCATCATCACCCACGACCTGGGGGTCGTCGCCGAGCTCGCCGACGACATCCTGGTGATGTACGGCGGCCGCTGCGTCGAGCGCGGCCCCGCCGAGCAGGTCTTCCACCGGCCCCAGCACCCCTACACCTGGGGCCTGCTGGGCTCGATGCCGCGCATCGACCGCGAGCAGACCGAGCGGCTGATCCCCGTCAAGGGCTCGCCGCCCAGCCTGATCGACGTGCCGCCCGGCTGCGCCTTCAGCCCGCGCTGCCCCTACGCCGACGTCCCCGCCGGCGGGATCACCCGTACCGAGCGGCCGGAGCTCGCCCTGGTGCCGGGCACGGACGGGCACCACTCCGCCTGCCACATGACGCACGAGGAACGGGCGCGGATCTGGACCGAAGAGATCGCGCCGAAGCTGTGAAGGGTCATGAGATGACGATTCCCGGGCAGCCGTCCGCGTCGCCGGAGCCGGCCGCGCCGCTGCTGAAGGTCGACGGCCTGGTCAAGCACTTCCCCATCACCAAGGGCCTGCTGCGCCGCCGGACGGGCGCGGTGCAGGCCGTCGACGGCCTGACCTTCGACGTCCGGCCCGGGGAGACCCTGGGCGTCGTCGGCGAGTCCGGCTGCGGCAAGTCGACCATGGGCCGGCTGATCACCCGGCTGCTCGAACCCACCGCCGGGCGCATCGAGTTCGAGGGGCGGGACATCACCCACCTCGGCGTCGCCGGGATGCGCCCGATGCGCCGCGACGTCCAGATGATCTTCCAGGACCCGTACTCCTCGCTGAACCCCCGGCACACCGTCGGCACGATCGTCGGCGCGCCGTTCCGCCTGCAGGGCATCACGCCCGAGGGCGGGGTGAAGAAGGAGGTCCAGCGGCTGCTGGGGCTCGTGGGCCTCAACCCCGAGCACTACAACCGCTATCCGCACGAGTTCTCCGGCGGCCAGCGCCAGCGCATCGGCATCGCCCGCGCCCTGGCCCTCAAGCCGAAGCTCGTGGTCGCGGACGAGCCCGTCTCCGCGCTGGACGTCTCCATCCAGGCCCAGGTGGTCAACCTGCTGGACGACCTCCAGGAGGAGCTGGGGCTGACGTACGTCATCATCGCCCACGACCTGTCGGTCATCCGGCACGTCTCGGACCGTATCGCGGTGATGTACCTGGGCAAGATCGTCGAGCTCGCCGACCGCACCCCGCTCTACACCGCGCCCCTGCACCCGTACACCCGGGCCCTGCTGTCCGCCGTGCCCGTGCCGGACCCCGCGCGGCGCACCCGGCGGACGGGGGAGCCCTCCGGCGGCGGGGGGCGGATCCTGCTCAAGGGCGACGTGCCCTCGCCGATCTCGCCGCCGTCCGGATGCCGCTTCCACACCCGCTGCTGGAAGGCGACCGAGATCTGCGCACGCGAGGAGCCGCCGCTGCTGACGCTGAGGCCGGGACACGCGGCTGCCTGCCACCACCCGGAGGACGGCGGCGACTCCGGAGCGCGAGGTGCGGTCACCTGAGAGTCATGACAGGCTGAGGCCAGGCGTGAGCCCGTGGGGAAGGGGGAGGGTGCGGAGTCGGTGCGGCCGCCGCACGCGGGAATCGCGCGGTCGAAGGGACGGCTCATGGCACTCTCCCCCGCGATACGCCGGCTTCTGCCCGCCCGGGACTTCCTACGGCGGCGTCTGCCCGGCCGGGACTCCCTACGGCGGCTTCTGCCCGGCCGGGACTCCCTACGCAGGTGTCTGTCCGGCAAGGGCTTCATACGCCGGCGGGGGCCGGTCCGGCTCCTCGCCCTCGCCACGGCGGCGGCGACCGCCGGCGCGATAGCCGCCGGCCCCGCCTCCGTCCCCCGCCCCGGTCACCCGCTCGGCCCCGGCTCGGCGGGCATCGGCGACGCCTACTTCCCGGGCCTGGGCAACGGCGGCTTCGACGTCCGCCACTACGACCTCGACATCCGCTACACCCCGGACAGCGGCCGCCTCGACGGGCGGACGACCGTCACCGCCCGCGCCACCCGGGGCCTGACCTCCTTCCACCTGGACCTGCAGCAGCTCAGGGCCGCCTCGGTCGAGGTGAACGGCCTGCCCGCCGCCTTCACCCAGGAGGGCGCCGAGCTGAGGATCCGCCCGATGCTCCCGATCCCCAAGGGGCGCGCCTTCACCACCACCGTCGCCTACGGAGGCGTCCCCCGGCCGCTCACCGGCCCCATTGTCTTCGGCTCCAAGTACGGCTGGATGAGGACCAAGGACGGCGTCTTCGTCGCCTGCGAGCCCAACGCGGCCTCCACCTGGTTCCCCTCCAGCGACCACCCCTCCGACAAGGCGACCTTCGACATCCGGATCAGGGCGCCCAAGGGCCTGACGGCCGTCTCGAACGGCCGGCTCCTGGCCACGCACGACCGCGGCTCCACCACCGTCGCCCACTGGCGGGAGACCCGGCCCATGGCGCCCTACCTCGCCACCGCCACCATCGGGAAGTTCGACGTCAAGAAGGGCACCACGCCCGGCGGCATCCCCATCTACGTCGCCACCGACCCCGCCCTGGCCGGCGGCCAGATCGACTTCTACGGGCTGACGGCCGAGGCCACGGACTACTGGTCGCGGATCTTCGGCCCCTACCCCTTCGAGGAGACCGGCGCGATCGTCGACGACATCCCCGAGGCCGGCTTCTCCCTGGAGACCCAGACCAAGCCCGTCTACTCGGCCGTCCGCGACGAGTCCACGATCGTCCACGAGGTCGCCCACCAGTGGTTCGGCAACTCCGTCTCGGTCGAGCGGTGGAAGGACGTATGGCTCAACGAGGGCTTCGCCACCTACGCCGAGTGGCTGTGGGCCGAGCACAAGGGGCGCAAGAGCACCCACCGGTCCTTCCTCGAGGCCTACAACGAACGCAAGCCCGAGGACCCCTTCTGGAAGATCGACATCGCCGATCCGCAGCGGGAGACCATGCTCTCGCGGGCCGTCTACTTCCGGGGCGCGATGACCCTGCAGATGCTCCGCGAGCGCGTCGGCGACAAGGCCTTCTTCACGCTGCTGCGCAAGTGGACCAAGCTGCACCGGCACGGCAACGTCCGCACCGCCCAGTTCATCGGCCTCGCCGAGGGCGTCTCCGGCAAGGACCTGGGCCCTCTCTTCGACACCTGGCTCTCCAGCCGGAACCGGCCCACGTTGCCGTCCGGGCGCTAGAGGGTCTCCGACGGGCCGCCTCCCGGCCCCCGGACCGGCTTGTCAGGGACACCGCCCGCGGCGAGTAAGAATGTCTGGTGCTCTCCGATCTGTTCAGCCCCTCCGTCCAGCATTCGCTCGACCTCGCCGGGATCTTCGTCTTCGCCATCTCGGGCGCGCTGCTCGCCGTCCGCAAGAACTTCGACGTCTTCGGCATGGCGGTGCTGGCGGAGGTCACGGCCCTGGGCGGCGGGCTGCTCCGGGACCTGATCATCGGAGCCGTACCGCCCGCCGCCTTCACCGACCTGGGGTACTTCCTCACCCCGCTGGTCGCCACCGTGATCGTCTTCTTCCTCCACCCCGAGGTCGAGCGGATCACCAAGGCCGTGAACGTCTTCGACGCCGCCGGCCTCGGGCTCTTCTGCGTGGCGGGCACCGTCAAGGCCTACACGTACGGGCTCGGGCTCACCTTCGCCGCGACCCTGGGGCTCGCCACCGCCGTCGGCGGCGGCGTGCTGCGCGACATCCTCGCCCACGAGGTGCCCTCGCTGCTGCGCTGGGACCGCGACCTGTACGCCGTGCCGGCCATGGTGGGCGCCACGATGGCCGCACTGCTCCTGCGCTTCGACGCGCTCAACGTCTCCACCAGCATGCTCTCGGCCGCCACCGCGTTCGTCCTGCGCCTGCTGGCCATGCACTACAACTGGCGGGCGCCGCGCGCCTGGCACCGGCGCAGCGCGGCCACCGAGGATGCCGCCGCCGGATAGCCGCCCGAAGTAACGATTCACCGGGCCCGCCGCCCGTCACCCGCCGCCGATCCGCCCGCCGCCGGACAAGGGCCGGGCGTACCGTTTCCGCTAGCGCACCGGCCGCCCCAGCCAGGCCGCGAGGCGGGTGTACACGTCCGCCCCCTCGGGCGCCGGCCGCACCGGCCCGAACGGCACGCCCTCGCCCCGCCGCTCGGCAGGCAGGAACTGCTGGGCCCAGTCCAGGACGGGCTCAGCGAGCTCCTGGTCCAGCGGCAGCGGGTGCCCGAGCGCCTCGGACAGGTCCCAGGTGTGCGTGACCGTCTCCAGCACCATCCCCGACGCGAGGTAGCCCCGGCCCGGGAGCTTCCCCCACGGCAGGTCCACCACCCGGTCCAGCGCCGCGTCGTCGGCCCAGCCGGCCGCCAGGCGCGCCCGCGCCTCGTCGTACGCGCTCCCCCAGGCGTCGTCCGCGACGTCCGTCGGCGGCCGGCCCCACACCACGTCGCCGGTCTCGCCGATCGCCGCCCCGTCGCGCGCACCCACCACCAGATGCGCGAGCAGGGCGCGGACGTCGAACTCCGCACACGGCGTGGGGTCGCCGAGCCGGTCCGCCGGCACGGCGTGGACCAGCGCCGACAACTGGGCGGTGGCACGGTCGAGGAGGGGGCGGGGGTCGAAGGCGGTGTCGGTGGCGTTCACGGGCTGCTCCCTGTCCGAGGTGGTCGAATCCGGCCGGGGCGACCCGGCCAGGACAGAGCTTGCGCGCATAAGCTGACACCTGCCGTCATGTTTTCCCGCGATCGTGAACGGTGTGCCGGACGGCATGCTGGGCGGCGTGAAATCCGATCGTCTGCTGTCGATACTCCTGCTGCTCCAGACCCGCACCCGGGTGCCCGCCGCGGAGCTGGCCAAGCGCCTGGAAGTCTCCGTGCGCACCATCTACCGCGACGTCGAATCGCTGTCCGCCTCCGGCGTGCCCGTCTACGCCGAGCGCGGCCGGCACGGCGGCATCGCGCTGCTCCCGGGCTTCCGCACCGACGTCACCGGCCTCACCGCCGACGAGGCGCGCGCCCTGTTCGTCCTCGCCGCCCCCGGCACGCACTCCGCCCTCGGCCTGGAGGGCGCCCTCGGCTCCGCGCTGCGCAAGGTCATGGCCGCCCTGCCCGCCCCGCACCGCCCCGCCGCCGAGGCCACCAGCCGCCGCGTCCTCGTCGACCCCGTCCGCTGGCTGAGCACCCCGGCCCCCGCCCCGGCCGTCGACGTGGAGGACCTGCACACCGCCGTCCTCACCGACCGCCGGCTGCGCCTGCGCTACCGGCACGGCGGCCAGAGCGACCCGCGCACCTACACCGTCGACCCCTACGGCCTCGTCGCCAAGGCCGGCGTCTGGTACCTCGTGGCGGACCGGCGGGGGCGCCCGCAGCTGTTCCGGGCGGACCGCGTCGCCGCCATGACCCTCACCGACGCGCCCGTCCGCCGGCGCGTGGGCGTGGAGCTGGCGGACGTCTGGGACGTGCTGCGCCGCGGCGTCGAGCAGCGGCCGGCGGAGCTCGTGGTCACCGCCCACGTCCGGCGCTCCCGCCTCGACATGTTCCTGCGCATGGTGGGCCCCCAGCTCACCGGACCGCCCTCCGACGGCGACCCGGCCACCGTGGAGCTCGCCCTGCCCGAGGCCCGCTCCGCGCGGGCGCTGCTGGCCTTCGGGCCGGATGTGGAGGTGCTCTCCCCGCAGGCCGTGCGCGAGGACCTGGCCCAGCTGGCCGCGGCTGTCATGGCGCAGTACGCACCCGCCGCGGGCGGCACCGGGCCCGGCCGCGCGGGGGAGGGGGGAAGGCCCGCTACCGGCCCGGGCCCCAGCTCGTAGAATCGTGCCCACCATGGCCTACCTCGACCACGCCGCCACCACCCCGATGCTTCCGGAGGCGGTCCAGGCGATGACCGCCCAGCTGCCCCTCGCCGGAAACGCCTCCTCGCTGCACGCCGCCGGGCGCCGTGCCCGCCGTACCGTCGAGGAGGCGCGCGAGTCGCTCGCCGCGTCGCTCGGCGCGCGGCCCAGCGAGGTGGTCTTCACCGCGGGCGGCACCGAAGCCGACAACCTGGCCGTCAAGGGCCTGTTCTGGGCTCGCCGCGCCGCCGACCCGGCCCGTACCCGCGTCCTGGCCAGCCCCGTGGAGCACCACGCCGTGCTCGACGCCGTCGACTGGCTCGCCACCCACGAGGGGGCGACCGTCGAGTACCTGCCGGTCGACTCCTACGGGCGGGTGCACCCCGACGCGCTGCGCGAGGCGATAGCCCGCGAGCCCGGCGACGTCGCCCTCGCCACGGTCATGTGGGCCAACAACGAGATCGGCACGATCATGCCGGTGCGGGAACTGGCGGCCGTCGCCGCCGAATTCGACGTGCCGCTGCACTCCGACGCGGTCCAGGCCTTCGGCCAGCTGGACGTGGACTTCGCCGCCTCGGGGCTGGCCGCCATGACCGTCAGCGGCCACAAGATCGGCGGCCCGTACGGCATCGGCGCGCTGCTGCTGGGCCGCCGGTACGCGCCCGTACCGCTGCTGCACGGCGGCGGCCAGGAGCGGCACGTGCGCTCCGGAACGCTGGACGTGCCCGCCGTCGCCGCCTTCGCGGTCGCGGGCACGCTGGCCGCCGAGCGCCGCGAGGGCTTCGCGCACGAGGTCGGGGCGCTGCGGGACCGGCTGGTCGAGGGCGTACGAGCGGCCGTGCCGGACGCCGTGCTCGGCGGCGACCCGGACCCGGCGGGCCGCCTTCCGGCCAACGCCCACTTCGCCTTCCCCGGCTGCGAGGGCGACTCCCTCCTGCTGCTGCTGGACGCCCAGGGCATCGAATGCTCCACCGGCTCGGCCTGCACGGCCGGGGTGGCCCAGCCCAGCCACGTCGTGCTCGCCACCGGGACGGATCCGGAGCTGGCGCGCGGGACGCTGCGGTTCTCCTTGGGGCACACGTCGACGGAAGCGGACGTCGCCGCGGTGGTCGAGGCCATCGGCCCGGTGGTGGAACGGGCGCGGACGGCGGGGCTGAGCTGAAATTCAGCCCGTCCGGCGATTGAGGACACGCGGCGGAGCCGCGTCCTGGGGGCCGAGGGGGCGCGGCCCCTCCGGAAACGCCCCGTACCCTGGTAGGGCTATGACTGACTTCCCGGGTGCCCCCGACCTCACAGCCCCCCGCAAGGGGCTCCGCGTACTCGCCGCCATGTCCGGCGGCGTCGACTCCGCCGTCGCCGCGGCCCGCGCGGCCGAGGCGGGCCACGAGGTGACGGGCGTGCATCTGGCGCTGTCCGCGAACCCGCAGTCCTTCCGTACGGGCGCCCGCGGCTGCTGCACGATCGAGGACTCGCGCGACGCCCGCCGCGCCGCCGACGTCATCGGCATCCCCTTCTACTGCTGGGACCTCGCCGAGCGCTTCCGCGAGGACGTGGTCGAGGACTTCGTCGCCGAGTATGAGGCCGGGCGCACCCCGAACCCCTGCCTGCGCTGCAACGAGAAGATCAAGTTCGCCGCGCTGCTGGACAAGGCCCTCGCGCTGGGCTTCGACGCCGTCTGCACCGGCCACTACGCCACGGTCGTGCTCAACGAGGACGGCACCCGCGAGCTGCACCGCGCCAGCGACATGGCCAAGGACCAGTCCTACGTCCTGGGCGTCCTGGACGAGCGGCAGCTGGCCCACGCGATGTTCCCGCTGGGCGACACGATCACCACCAAGGACGAGATCCGCGCCGAGGCGGAGCGCCGGGGCCTGGCGGTCGCGAAGAAGCCCGACAGCCACGACATCTGCTTCATCGCCGACGGCGACACCCAGGGCTTCCTGGCCAAGCGCCTGGGCAAGGCGGAGGGCGACATCGTCGACGAGTCGGGCGCCAAGCTCGGCACGCACGAGGGCGCGTACGGCTTCACCATCGGCCAGCGCAAGGGCCTGCGCATCGGCCACCCGGCCCCGGACGGCAAGCCGCGCTACGTCCTGGACATCTCCCCGGTGAACAACACGGTCACCGTGGGCCCGGTGGAGGCCCTGGACGTGACGGCCCTGACCGCCATCAAGCCCCGCTGGTGCGGGGTGGCCCCGCAGGGCCCCGGCACCTACACCGCCCAGCTGCGCGCGCACGGCGGCGAGACCGAGGTGACGGCGGAGCTGGTGGACGGCGAGCTGCGGGTGGGCTTCGCGGAGCCGGTGCGCGGTGTGGCGCCCGGCCAGGCGATCGTCCTCTACGACGGCACGCGCGTGGTCGGCTCGGCGACGATCGCGTCGACGGTGCGGGCCACGACGGACGCGGCCCGCACCGCCTGACGGCTTCCTGGCGGCATTACGCCGCCCGACCGCTTCAGCCCGCGGTCCGCGTCACGCTGGAGACCTCGCAGCGGACCGTGCCCGACGTGCCCGCCTTCGGAACGAACGGCTGGGAGACGTCGAGCGTGTCCGTCTTGCCGGGGCCGACCCACGGGATGGACGGGTTGCGGGTGCCCAGGAGCTCGCGGTCCGGGCCGTAGAACTTCACCGTGAGGCGGTAGTCGTACTTCTGCGTGGCGCTGCTGTTGGTGGCCTCGATCTTCGCGGTGATGCCGAGGCGGTCGGTGTACTCGCAGCTGCGGATCTTGATGTCGCGCATGGCGCTGTTGCCGCTGCCGCTGCCACCGCCGATCGTGGACGTACCGCCCGAGGTGGTGGAGTCGCCCGACGTGCCGGAGGTGGTGGTGCCGCCCGAGGTGGTGCCACCGGTCGTCGTGCCGCCGCCGAAGGTGCCGCCGGAGCTGCTGTCGCCGCCGGTGGTGGTGCCACCCGAGGTGGTGGTGGACGAACCGCCCGAGGAGGAGCTGCTGCTGTGGCTGGAACCGCCGCCGCAGCTGCCGCCGTGGTGCCCACGGGCTCCGGTCAGGGCGACGACGCAGATACCGAAGATGGCGGCCGCGCGGACATGACGAAGCTTCACGCTGAGAACTCCCCCGATGAAGTGGCTTGAAGACGTTGTTGCTTTGACGAGCGCACGTCACGCTAACAACGTTCTTACATGGCGCCAAATCCCGGCGGGGCCTTGCGACTTCTGTGACATGGCCGCGACATAACTGGTCCTGAAATGGGGCGGGGGGTCGCCGAAATCAGGTCATTGGCCGCCATGTCCGGCGGGCGCTCAGCCCGTGCTGCGCGACACGGTGGCGACCTCGCACTTGGCGCCGCCGGCGGACGCGCCCGCCTTGGCGGTGTAGGGGGCCGACACGTCGGCGGTGTCCATGCGACCGGGACGGACCAGGAGGAAGGACGCCTTCTGCTCGGTCAGCGGCTTGCCGTCCGGGGCCGTGAGCTTCACGGTGACGTCGTAGTTGAAGGTCGACGACGCGCTGGCGTTCGTGGCGCTCACCGTGGCCGTGACGCCCTTCTTGTCCGCGTACGCGCACTCGGAGATCTCGACGTCCTTGCGGGCGTCGCGCGCGTCGTCGAGGCCCGCCGAGCTCCCGGCGGCGGATTTCTGCTCCGACTCCGCTGAAGACTCCTGACCGCCCGACCCGCCGCTGCAGCCGCTCGCTCCGGTGAGGGTGAGGACGGCGATTCCGAACGCGACGGCGGGGCGGATCATACGAAGCTTCACAGTGGCTGCTCTCGCTGGACGACAGGAACGGCGAGCGGCGTCCGATACCGGCGCCCTCGACGAGTCCGTCACGCTAGGCAACCCGTCCACGGACCGCCATACCGGCGGTAACACTGTGACGCAGTCGCGACCTAACAGATCCCGGAACCTGATCAGAGATGGCCGAAAACAGTCCATAGTGTCCGGGTCCGGTCCATGGGCCCGCGCTAGGGCAAGCTGGGGGCATGGCAACACATCTGATCACCGGTTCCGGCTCGGGCATCGGCGAGGCGGTCGCCCGGCGGCTGCACGAGCGCGGCGACGAACTGTGGCTCGTGGCGCGCGACGCGGGCCGGGCCAAGGAGCTGGCCGCCCGCTTCCCCGGGGCCCGCACCCTCGTGGCCGACCTGGCCAACCCCGACCGCCTCTCCTGGGCGCTCAGCCACCAGGACGTGCCCGACCGCCTCGACTCGCTGCTGCACATCGCCGGCGTCTCCGACCTCGGCCCCATCGGCGAGCTCACCACGAAGACCTGGAACCGCACCCTCGCCGTCAACCTGGTCACCCCGGCGGAGCTCACCCGCCTGATGCTGCCCCAGCTGCGGCTGTCGCGCGGCCACGTGGTCTTCCTCAACTCCGGCGCGGGACTCAACGCGCGCGGCGAGTGGGGCGCGTACGCCGCGAGCAAGCACGGGCTCAAGGCGCTGGCCGACTCCCTGCGCGCCGAGGAGCACACCAACGGCCTGCGCGTCACCAGCGTCTACCCGGGCCGCGTGGCGACCCCCATGCAGGCGGACGTGCAGCGGCAGGAGGGCGACGAGTACACCCCGGGCAAGTGGATCGACCCCGCCTCCGTCGCCACGACCGTGCTGCTCGCGCTCGACCTGCCGCGCGACGCGGAGGTCCACGACCTGACCGTGCGCCCGGGGTACTCCGGAGGCTGATCTCCGGGCGCCGGGTTGCGTACCCTTCCTGGGTGAGCGAGAAGAACAAGGCGATGTGGGGTGCCGGCACCGCGACCGGCGTCGGTTCGATGCCGGGGACGGACGCCCGGGAGGCCGCCAAGACCGTCACGGGATCCCTGGAGACGCTGCCGCACCTGCCGGAGCTGCCCGCGCGCGGGCCCGGCGCGGACATGATCGGCCGGACGGCCGGGATGCTGGTGGAGGTCTTCGCCCACGTGGAGCCCAGCGGCTGGCGCATCAGCGACCGGCCCGGGCGCGACACCCGCCGCGCCCGCTCCTGGCTGGGCGAGGACCTGGACGCGCTCGAGGAGTTCACCCAGGGCTACGAGGGTCCGCTCAAGGTCTCGGCCGTCGGCCCGTGGACCCTGGCGACCGCGCTGGAGCTGCGCGGCGGCGAGGCGGCGCTGAGCGACGCCGGGGCGTGCCGGGACCTCACCGCCTCCCTCGCCGAGGGGCTGCGGGGCCACCTCGCGGAGCTGCGCCGCCGGATCCCGGGGGCGCACCTGGTGCTGCAGCTGGACGAGCCCTCGCTGCCCGCCGTGCTGCGCGGGCAGGTGCGGTCCGCCAGTGGCTACCGCACGTACCGCGCGGTGGACCGGGCCGTGGTCGAGGGCGCTCTCAGGGAGCTGGCCGCGGTGGCGGAGCGGGAGGCGGGCGGACGCCTCGTCGTGCATTCGTGCGCTCCCGGTGTGCCGTTCGCGCTGCTGCGGCGCGCGGGCGTCACCGGCGTCTCGTTCGATTTCTCGCTGCTCACCGAGCGTGAGGACGACGCGATCGGTGAGACGGTCGAGGCCGGTACCACGCTGTTCGCGGGCGTGGTGCCCGGCGTGGACGGCCCATTGTCAGACCCTGCCGGTAGCGTCATGGGTGTCAGGACGCTGTGGCGCAGGCTGGGGCTGTCGCCGGGGACTCTCGCGGAGTCCGTGGTGGTCACCCCGTCGTGCGGGCTCGCGGGTGCTTCGCCCGCATATGCCCGTACGGCCCTCGCCCACTGCGTCCGGGCGGCGAAATCACTTGCGGACAACCCTGAGTGACGGCGCTCATGGAGCAACGGGAGGACGAGACGGTGGCTGTCGAACAGCAAGGCGAAGAGCTCGAAGCGCTCGCGGCGCAGGCCGCGGTGCCCGCGAAGGCGCGGGAGAAGCACGCACTGCTGGCCGAGCAGGTCGAGGAGCACCGCTTCCGCTACTACGTGAAGGACGCCCCCGTCGTCAGCGACGCCGAGTTCGACACGCTCCTGCGCGAACTGGAGGCGCTGGAGGAGGAGTATCCGCCGCTGCGCACCCCCGACTCGCCCACCCAGAAGGTGGCGGGGGCGTATCAGACGGAGTTCACCTCCGTCGAGCACCGCGAGCGCATGCTCTCCCTCGACAACGCCTTCGACGACGAGGAGCTGGCCGCCTGGGCCGACCGCATCGCCAAGGACATCGGCTCCGGCGCCGGCTACCACTTCCTGTGCGAGCTGAAGGTCGACGGCCTCGCCGTCAACCTCACGTACGAGAACGGCCGGCTCACCCGTGCCGCCACCCGCGGCGACGGCCGCACCGGCGAGGACATCACGCCGAACATCCGCACCATCGACGAGATCCCCGAGCGGCTCAAGGGCGACCGCGTCCCCGCCCTCGTCGAGGTGCGCGGCGAGGTCTACTTCCCGATGGAGAAGTTCGAGGAGCTCAACGCCCGCCTGGTGGAGGCGGGCAAGGCCCCCTTCGCCAACCCGCGCAACGCGGCGGCGGGCTCCCTGCGGCAGAAGGACCCGCGCGTCACCGCCACCCGCCCGCTGCACATGGTGGTGCACGGCGTCGGCGCCCGCGAGGGCTTCGACATCGAGCGCCAGTCCCAGGCCTACGAGCTGCTGCGCGAGTGGGGCCTGCCGACCGCCGCCCACGCCCAGGTGGTCGACTCCCTCGACGACGTCCGTACGTTCATCGCGCACTACGGGCAGCCGAAGGTCCGGCACTCCATGGAGCACGAGATCGACGGCGTCGTCGTCAAGCTCGACGAGATCCCCCTGCAGGGGCGGCTCGGCTCCACCGCGCGGGCCCCGCGCTGGGCCATCGCCTGGAAGTACCCGCCCGAGGAGGTCAACACCAAGCTCCTCGACATCCGCGTCGGCGTCGGCCGTACCGGGCGGGTGACCCCGCAGGCGGTCTTCGAGCCCGTCACGGTCGCCGGTTCCGAGGTCGAGTTCGCCACCCTGCACAACCAGGACGTCGTCAAGGCCAAGGGCGTCCTCATCGGTGACACCGTCGTCATCCGCAAGGCGGGCGACGTGATCCCCGAGGTCCTCGGGCCCGTCGTCGACCTCCGCGACGGCACCGAGCGGGAGTTCGTGATGCCCGCCGAGTGCCCGGAGTGCGGGACGGGACTGCGCCCGATGAAGGAGGGGGACATCGACCTGCGGTGCCCCAACGCCCGCTCGTGCCCGGCCCAGATCCGCGAGCGGCTCTACTACCTGGTCGGCCGCGAGTGCCTCGACATCGAGAACTTCGGCTACGTGGCGGCCAGCGCCCTCACCCAGCCCCTGGAGCCCGCCAGCCCGCCCATGGTGAACGAGGGTGACCTCTTCGGCCTGACCATCGACGAGCTGCTGCCCATCAAGTCGTACGTCCGCGACCCCGACAGCGGCCTGCCCAAGCGCGACCCCAAGACGGGCGAGGCGAAGATCGTCACCTTCTTCGCCAACCAGAAGGGCGAGCCGAAGAAGAACGCCCTCGCCATGCTGGAGAACATCCAGGCCGCCAAGGAGCGCCCGCTCGCCCGCGTCATCAACGGGCTGTCCATCCGCCATGTGGGCCCCGTCGCCGCGGCCGCGCTGGCCCGCGAGTTCCGCTCGATCGACCGCATCGCCGAGGCGAGCGAGGAGGAGCTCGCCGCCGTGGACGGCGTCCAGGCCACCATCGCCACCGCGGTCCGGGAGTGGTTCGCCGAGGACTGGCACCGCGAGATCATCGAGAAGTGGAAAGCCGCCGGCGTCCGGATGGAGGAGGAGGCGGGCGAGGACGAGGGGCCGCGTCCGCTGGCCGGACTCACCGTCGTCGTCACCGGAACGCTCACGGGCTACACCCGCGACGCCGCCAAGGAGGCGCTGCAGGGGCAGGGAGCGAAGGTGACCGGTTCGGTCTCGAAGAAGACCGACTTCGTGGTGGTCGGCGACAATCCCGGTTCGAAGTTCGACAAGGCGATGCAGCTGAAGGTCCCCGTCCTGGAAGAGGACGGCTTCGCCGTCCTGCTGAGCGACGGCCCCGAGGCGGCGCGCGCGGCCGCCGTGCCCCAGGAGGTCACCCCCGCGGAGTAATGCCCGCATAGTCAGTGGGCATTACCCCTACAGCGCATACCAGATGGCTCCAGAAGGCCGGAACGCATTCGGGCAACCGCTGCCGATCGCTGCCCGCCGTAGCCTTCTGCGGCCTACTGTTGGGATGTGCGCCTGCCGTGGCGCGGGCACCGCCGGCTGTGAGAGGGACGGGCATGAAACCCACCGACAGCGCCGAACCGGAATCCCGGCTGCGCCGGCTCTCCTCGCCCGCGCTGCCGACGACCTGTCTGGCGCTGGCCGCGCTGGCGCTCGGCGGGGGCACCTTCCACGCCCTCACCTCGGGCCGGGCGCTCTTCCCCGGCGGGGCCGTCGGCTGGTCGCTGGCGACGCTCACCGCGCTCATCGTCGTCCATCTCGTCGCCCTGGGCCGCGACCGCTGGTGGGGCGGCACCGGATCCGGTGCCGCCCTCACCCTGGCCGTCCTGCTGCTCTACGGCTGGCTCCCGGCCGTCCTGATCAGCATCGCCGTCGTCACCCTGGTGGCGGCCGCCCGGCGGCACCGCTGGCGGCAGGCCTTACTCCACGGCGCGGTCGACATCCTCGGCATCGCCGCCGCCGGGGTCTCGCTCGTCGCCTGGGGCGTCAGCGCCTCCGTCGAGGACCCCTGGCTCCCCGACACCTGGCGGCTCGCCGCCGCCCCCAGGATCGCCCTCGCGGCCTTCCTCTACCTCGCCGTCACCCGCGCCCTGCTCTGGTACTCGATGGCCCCGCGCTCCTCGCTCGCCAGCATCGCCCGCACCGCCCTCGTACGGCAGGCACTCGTGGGCATCGCCCTGCTCGGCATCGCCCCGCTGATCGCCGTCGTCGCCGACCACTCGCCCCTGCTGCTGCCGCTCTTCGCGGTGCCCCTGATCGCGCTGGACTCCACCCTGTGGATCGCCCGCGCCCGGGCCGAGGAGCAGCTGCGCGACCCCCTCACCGGCCTGCACAACCGCGAATGGCTGCTGCAGCGCACCTGGAACGCCCTGGACGAAGCCGAACAGGCGGGCGAGCGGGCCGCGCTGGTCCTGATCGACCTCGACCGCTTCCGGTCCGTCAACGACACCCTCGGCCATCTCGCCGGCGACCGGCTCCTGCTGCAGATAGCGGAACGCCTCCTCCTGGCCCTCCCGCGCGACGCGGAGGCCGCCCGCCTCGGCGGAGACGAGTTCGCGGTGCTGCTGCCCACCACCGACTCCCTCACCAGCGCCCAGCGCGTGGCCCGCGACCTCGTCGCCGACCTCGGCTCCCCGCTGGACCTCGACGGGCTCACCCTCGTCCTCGAGGCCAGCGCCGGCGTCGCCGTCTACCCCGACCACGCCCTCGACGCGGAGGGGCTGCTGCGCCGCGCCGACGTGGCGATGTACCAGGCCAAGCGCGACCGCAGCGGCGTCGAGGTCTACGAGGCCCGCCGCGACGGCAACACCCCCGACCGGCTGGGCCTGTTGGGCGACCTGCGCCGTGCGCTGGACGCCGGCGACGTCGAGCTGCACTACCAGCCCAAGGTCGGCTTCGACGGCCATGTGGAGGGGCTGGAGGCCCTGGTGCGCTGGGTGCACCCCGAGCGCGGCCGCGTCTCCCCGGACGAGTTCATCGCGATAGCGGAGTCGTCCGGGCTGATGCCGAGGCTGACCGAGTACGTCCTGGAGACCGCGCTGTGCCAGGTCGCCAAGTGGCGTGCGATGGGCCTGGAGGTGCCGGTGGCCGTCAACGTCTCCCCGCGCGACGTTCACACTCCGGGGTTCGCGGGTTCGGTGGCCGCCCGCCTTGCCCGGCACGGCGTCCCGCCGGGGGCGCTGCAGCTGGAGATAACCGAACACGTCCTGCTCGAGGACCCGCAGCGGGCCGCCGACACCCTCGCCGGGCTCACCGGCCACGGCGTGAAGATGTCCCTCGACGACTTCGGCACGGGCTATTCGTCCCTGGTCCACCTGCGACGGCTGCCGGTGAGCGAGCTCAAGATCGATCGCTCGTTCGTCGCCCGCCTGGCGATCGACAACGAGGACGCGGAGATCGTCCGCTGCACCCTCGACCTCGCCCACTCGCTGGGGCTCCTCGTCGTCGCGGAGGGCGTGGAGGACGACGAGACCTGGGAGCGGCTGCGCGACCTGGGCTGCGACGCGGTCCAGGGCTGGCTGGTGGCCGCCGCGATGCCGCCGGACGAGACGACTGCCTGGCTGCGGCTGCGCAGCACCTCCGGCTGGCGCCGGGAGGACGAGCCGCTGCCCGCCACTGCCGACGAGCCGCTGGCCGCCACCGCCGACGAGGACGCGGACCAGCCCGTCACCTAGGCCGGCGGGAGTCGACGCAGGCAGCACGCAGGGAGCACGCAGGTGGGTGGGAGCCGTCCCCCGGCCGGGGCCGGAGGAGGGATTTGCGGCCTTCGGGAGGACCGGCCGGACCGGCGCGGGGAAACCGTTTCGCAGGCACGCTCCCCGGCGCCATAGGATTGGGGCGAAAGCCGTACACCCAATCCACCCACCCTTGAGGATCGCTGCATGCCTGGCATCACGCGCGAGGAGGTCGCTCACCTCGCCCGGCTGTCACGTCTGGAGCTGAAGGCCGAAGAGCTCGACCACTTCGCCGAACAGCTCGACGTGATCATCGGCGCGGTCGCCCGCGTTTCCGATGTGGCCGACGAGGACGTACCGCCGACCTCCCACCCGCTGCCCCTGACCAACGTCATGCGGGCGGACGAGGTCCGCCCGTCGCTGACCCCCCAGGAGGCGCTCTCCGGCGCCCCCGCACAGGAGCAGCAGCGTTTCAAGGTGCCGCAGATCCTGGGGGAGGACTGACCCGCATGAGCGACATCATCAAGCTCACCGCAGCCGAGATCGCCGCCAAGGTGGCCTCCGGCGAGATCACCGCCGTCCAGGTCGCCGAGGCCCACCTGGCCCGTATCGACGCCGTCGACGAGAAGGTGCACGCCTTCCTGCACGTCGACCGCGAGGGCGCGCTGGCCCAGGCCCGCGAGGTCGACGCCAAGCGCGAGCGCGGCGAGAAGCTCGGCCCGCTGGCCGGCGTCCCGCTGGCGCTGAAGGACATCTTCACCACCAAGGGCGTCCCGACCACCGTCGGCTCCAAGATCCTCGAAGGCTGGATCCCGCCGTACGACGCGACGCTCACCAAGCGTCTGAAGGACGCCGACGTCGTCATCCTCGGCAAGACCAACATGGACGAGTTCGCCATGGGGTCCTCCACCGAGAACAGCGCCTACGGCCCCACCGGCAACCCCTGGGACCTCACCAAGATCCCCGGCGGCTCCGGCGGCGGCTCCTCGGCCGCGCTCGCGGCCTACGAGGCCCCCCTGGCCATCGGCACGGACACCGGCGGCTCCATCCGCCAGCCCGCCGCCGTCACCGGCACGGTCGGCGTCAAGCCCACCTACGGCGCGGTCTCCCGCTACGGCATGGTGGCCTTCTCCTCCTCCCTCGACCAGGGCGGCCCCTGCGCCCGTACGGTCCTGGACGCGGCCCTGCTGCACGAGGTCATCGCCGGTCACGACCCGCTGGACTCGACCTCCATCGACGCCCCGGTCCCGCCGGTCGTCGAGGCCGCCCGCAACGGCTCCGTCGCCGGCATGCGCGTCGGTGTCGTCAAGCAGTTCCGCGGCGAGGGCTACCAGGCCGGTGTCATCCAGCGCTTCGACGAGTCCGTGGAGCTCCTCAAGGAGCTGGGCGCGGAGATCGTCGAGCTGGACTGCCCGTCCTTCGACCTGGCGCTGGCGGCGTACTACCTCATCGCGCCGTCCGAGTGCTCCTCGAACCTGGCCCGCTTCGACGCCATGCGCTACGGCCTGCGCGTCGGCGACGACGGCACCCGCTCGGCCGAGGACGTCACCGCCCTGACCCGCGAGGCCGGCTTCGGCCCCGAGGTCAAGCGCCGCGTCATGCTCGGTACGTACGCCCTGAGCTCCGGCTACTACGACGCGTACTACGGCTCGGCGCAGAAGGTCCGCACGCTCATCTCGCGCGACTTCGACAAGTCGTTCGAGCAGGTCGACGTGATCGTCTCCCCGACGACCCCGACCACCGCCTTCGCGATCGGCGAGCGTGCCGACGACCCGATGGCGATGTACCTCGCGGACCTGTGCACCATCCCGACCAACCTGGCCGGCAACTCCGCCATGTCGCTGCCCTGCGGCCTCGCGCCCGAGGACAACCTGCCGGTCGGCCTGCAGATCATCGCTCCCGCCATGAAGGACGACCGGCTCTACAAGGTCGGTGCCGCGGTCGAGGCCGCGTTCACCGAGCGCTGGGGCCACCCCCTGCTCGAGGAGGCACCGTCGCTGTGAGCACCGACAAGAAGAGCGCGCTGACCAAGGCCAAGGGCTTCAAGAAGTCCAAGGCCGGTACGTACCTGTCCATCGGCACCACGCTGTTCGGTGCGGTGAGCGTGATCAAGCAGGCGAAGAAGGCCCGTGGCGAGCAGGACACCCTCCAGCTCGTCGACGCGGTCGTCTCCGCCGCCGCCATCGCCACCGGCGTGGCCCTGCTCGTCCGCGAGCTGCGCCGCATGAACAGCGACGACGTCCTCGCGGGCTGAGCCGGGACTGAGAGGTTAGTTTTCCGTGACCGTCACTGAACTGGTGTCGTACGAGGAGGCGCTTGCCACCTACGAGCCCGTCATGGGGCTCGAGGTGCACGTCGAGCTCGGCACCAAGACCAAGATGTTCTGCGGGTGCTCCACGGAGCTGGGCGCCGAGCCCAACTCGCAGACCTGCCCCACCTGCCTCGGCATGCCCGGCTCCCTCCCGGTCGTCAACGCCGTCGGCGTCGAGTCGGCCGTGAAGATCGGTCTCGCGCTGAACTGCGAGATCGCCGAGTGGTGCCGCTTCGCCCGGAAGAACTACTTCTATCCGGACATGCCGAAGAACTTCCAGACCTCCCAGTACGACGAGCCCATCGCCTTCAACGGCTACCTGGACGTCCAGCTGGAGGACGGCGAGATCTTCCGCGTGGAGATCGAGCGCGCCCACATGGAGGAGGACACCGGCAAGTCCACGCACGTGGGCGGCGCCACCGGCCGTATCCACGGCGCGTCCCACTCCCTGCTGGACTACAACCGCGCCGGCATCCCCCTCATCGAGATCGTCACCAAGCCGATCACCGGTGCGGGCGAGCGCGCCCCCGAGGTCGCCAAGGCGTACGTCGCCGAGCTGCGCGAGCTCATCAAGGCGCTCGGCGTCTCCGAGGCCCGCATGGAGATGGGCCAGATGCGCTGCGACGTCAACCTCTCGCTGATGCCGAAGGGCGCCGAGAAGTTCGGCACCCGCAGCGAGACCAAGAACGTCAACTCGCTGCGCTCCGTCGAGCGGGCCGCCCGCTTCGAGATCCAGCGGCACGCCGCGGTGCTCAACGCCGGCGGCACGATCCTCCAGGAGACCCGGCACTTCCACGAGGAGGACGGCTCCACGACCTCCGGCCGGATCAAGGAAGAGGCCGAGGACTACCGCTACTTCCCCGAGCCGGACCTGGTGCCGGTGGCCCCCTCCCGCGAGTGGGTCGAGGAGCTGCGGGCGGGCCTGCCCGAGCTGCCGCGCGTGCGCCGCAACCGGCTGCGCGAGGAGTGGGGTGTCTCCGAGCACGACATGCAGTCGATCCTCAACGCGGGCGCGGTCGACCTGATCGTCGCCACGATCGAGGCCGGTGCCGACGCCGCGTCCGCCCGTAAGTGGTGGATGGGCGAGCTGTCCCGCCGCGCCAACGAGGCCGGCGTCGACCTCGCCGCGATGGAGATCACCCCCGAGCAGGTCGCCCGGGTGTGCGCGCTGGTCGCCGAGGGTTCCCTCAACGACAAGCTGGCCCGCCAGGTCATCGAGGGCGTGCTCGCGGGCGAGGGCGCCCCGGACGAGGTCGTCGAGAAGCGCGGCCTGAAGGTCGTCTCCGACGAGGGCGCGCTGGGCACGGCCGTGGACGAGGCCATCGCGGCCAACGCTGGCATCGCCGACAAGATCCGCTCCGGCAAGGTCGCGGCGGCGGGTGCGCTCGTCGGCGCGGTCATGAAGGCCACGCGCGGCCAGGCGGACGCGGCCCGCGTGCGCGAGCTCATCCTCGAGCGGCTCGGCGTCGAGGGCTGACCCTCCCGCGCCGTCGGTACTCGGTACGCAGCGAAGGCCGTCCCCCTTGTGGGGGGCGGCCTTCGCCGTACGTTGACGGCGAGCGGGCCCCGGTGCACCGGGACGGCCGAGATTTGCCGGTACGTACCCCATGCGGGAAAACGGTCCGGCATGATCGCGGCAGTGGGGCCTGTCAGGGTGCCCGCACACGACGTGTTGGGGGTAGCAATGCGACGGTTGAGCACAGGACTGGCCGCGCTCCTGCTCGCGGGAGCCGGCCTGCTGGCGACGGTGCCCGCGGCGCAGGCCACGCCGGCCGGGCCCGGCGCGCCGGCCGCTTCCGCGGCGGCCTGCGGCACCGGCTGGGGGAGCGTGCCGAAGGTTTCCACCGACAGCCGGTACGCGCCGCTCAGGGACATCAGGACCGGTAGCCACGGCTGCTACGACCGCATGGTTTTCGACACTCTCGGGCCGGACACCGGCGCCCCGATCGGCTACCACGTGCGGTACGTCGACCAGCTGCGGCAGGACGGCTCCGGGGACGTCATCCCGGTGAGCGGCGGGGCGATCCTCGAGGTCCGGGTCGCGGCGCCCAGCTACGACCCGCGGACCGGTCGGGCCACCTACGACGGCACGGTGCGCAAGCCCCTGCCGGAGGTGCGTCTGAACGGATACCGGACGTTCCGCGACACCCGCTTCGGCGGCAGTTTCGAGGGCGACACCCAGGTGGGCCTCGGCGTACGCGCCCGGCTGCCGTTCCGCGTGTTCCAGACCGGCAACCACATCGTGGTGGACGTGGCGCACGGCTGGAACGGCTTCGCCTGACGGGAGGGGCGCCGGATACGAAGGGTGCAGAAAGTCCCCTTTGTGGCTTAACCCACAAAGGGGACAAATGATCTTTTCCGGCTGTCACAGTGGGGCGCCAGGGAACCCCTGAGGGGTGACCTTCGCCCAGTTGCTCAGCGGTCGAAACCACGGGTCATGTCCCGGAGATCGACGCGAAACCCGGGAAGCGGCCAGATGACCTCACTCGCCCGGTGGTGCCTGCGCCGCCGATTCGCCGTCATCGTGCTGTGGCTCGTCGCCCTCGCGGGCACGACGGCCGCCGCCACACTGACGGGGGCGGCCTACTCCAACGACTACGGCGTCCCCGGCACCGAGGCCGCCCGCGCGACCGCGCTGATGGAGAAGGCGTTCCCCGGCGAGGGCGGCGACGACAAGATCGTCTGGCACACCGACCAGGGCACCGTCCGCGCCGCCGACGTCGAGGCGCGCATGACCGCCACCCTGCGCAAGGTCGAGACGCTGCCCGGCGTGAGCTCGGTCAGCGGCCCCTACGGCGCCGCCGGCGCCGCGCAGATCAGCCCCGACGGGCACACCGCCTACGCCTCGGTCGCCTTCGCGACCCAGGGCGGCGACCCCGACAAGGCCCAGGTCGCCCAGGTCGTCGAGACCGCCGGCAAGGCCGCCCGCGCCGACCTCCAGGTCGCCCTCGGCGGCAGCGGCATCGCCACCACCGAAGGCAAGAGCGGCCACCTCAGCGAGATCATCGGCATCGCCGTGGCGGCGGTCGTGCTCTTCGTGGTCTTCGGCTCGCTCGCCGCCTGCCTGCTGCCCATAGCGACCGCTCTCGTCGGCGTGGGCACCGCCGCCATGACGACGGTCCTGCTCGGCCACCTGATGAAGGTCGCCGACTTCGCCCCCATGCTGGGCACGCTCATCGGGCTCGGCGTCGGCATCGACTACGCCCTGTTCATCGTCACCCGCCACCGCAAGGGCCTGCGCCAGGGCCTGCCGGTCGCCCTCGCCGCCGAGCGGGCGGTGGCCACCACCGGGCGCGCCGTGGTCTTCGCGGGCGGCACGGTGTGCGTGGCCCTGCTCGGCATGCTCATCCTGCGGCTGAACTTCCTCACCGGCGTCGCGGTCGCCGCCTCGCTGACCGTCGTCCTGACCGTCGCCGCCTCCATCACCCTGCTGCCCGCCCTGCTGGGCCTCATCGGCTCCCGGGCGCTCAGCCGCCGCGAACGCCGCAGCCTGGCCCTGTCGGGGCCGAGCCCGGACGCCCCCACGGGCCTGGCCGCCCGCTGGTCGGCCTTCGTCGAGCGCCACCCCAGGCTGCTGGGCACCGTGGCCGCGGCCGTCATGCTGACCCTGGCCCTGCCCACCCTCTCCCTCCACCTGGGCACCTCCGACCAGGGCAACAACCCGGCGAGCTCGACCACCCGCCAGGCGTACGACATGCTCGGCCGCGGCTTCGGCCCCGGCGTCAACGGCCCGCTGACCCTCGTGGCGCCGCTCGACAGCGCCTCCGACCGGCTGGCCTTCAACCGGCTCCCCGACGCCCTGCGCCACACCCCCGGCGTCGCCGCCGCGAGCCCCTCCACGCTCAACGGCAGCGGCGACACGGGCGTCATCACCGTCGTCCCCACCACCTCGCCGCAGTCCCGCGAGACCAGCGACCTCGTCGACCGCCTGCGCGACAACGTGCTGCCCCGGGCCACCGCGGGCAGCGGCCTGGACGTCCACGTGGGCGGCATGACCGCGAGCTACGACGACTTCGCCGGCGTCATCCTCGGCAAGCTCCCGCTCTTCGTCGGCACCGTCGTGGGCCTCGGCTGCCTGCTGCTCCTGCTGGCCTTCCGCAGCATCGGCATACCGCTGAAGGCGGCGGCGATGAACATGGCCGCGGTCGCCTCCTCCTTCGGCATCGTCGTCGCGATCTTCCAGTGGGGCTGGGGGAGCGAGGCGCTGGGCCTGGGCGGGGCCGGCCCCATCGAGCCCTTCCTGCCGGTCGTGATGGTCTCGGTCCTCTTCGGGCTGTCCATGGACTACCAGGTCTTCCTGGTCAGCCGGATGTACGAGGAGTGGCTGGCGACCCGCGACAACTGCCGCGCGGTGCGGGTGGGCCTCGCGGAGACCAGCCGCGTGATCAACTCCGCGGCCGTCATCATGATCTCGGTGTTCCTGGCCTTCGTGCTCAGCGGCGACCGCGTGATCGCCATGTTCGGCATCGGCCTGGCCGCCGCCGTGGCGCTGGACGCCTTCGTGCTGCGCACGCTGCTGGTCCCCGCCCTGATGCACATGCTGGGCGGCGCCAACTGGTGGCTTCCGGCCTGGATGGACCGGGTGCTGCCGCGCATCAGCATCGAGCCGGCCGAGGAGCCGGCGGCGACGCCCGCACCCCTGCTGGAGCCGGTGGCCATACCGCTGCGGTCCCTGCCGGGGGAGCACCCGGACGTTCGTACGGGCGGGATCCCGGCGGAGGAGGTCCGCGCCGACTCGCTGGCGCGGTGACACGGCGGGCCGGGGAGCCCGCGGCCTCAGCCCTGCCCCCCGGCCTCAGCCCCTGGCGTCCCGGCCGCAGCTCTGCCCCCCGGCCTCAGCCCCTGACGTCCCGGCCGCGGCCCTGACCTGCCGGCCTCAGCCCTGCCGGGGCCGGATGACCACGTGCCCCGAGTCCAGGTCGATCGGGCCCTTGGCCGGATCCCCGTCACCGACGTCCTCGCGGGTGAACTCGAGACGGTTGCGCTCTTCCTCGGTGCGTTCCCGCCCCGGCGCGAACACCTCGTCTATCACGTTGAACATCAGGACTCCCGTCCGTCATGTCACCTTCAGGCGGAGCAGCCGGTCGTCCTGTGGCCCGGGCCTGCCCCGTCCGTCCGTGTTGCTCGTCGTCAGCCACAGTCCGCCGTCGTCTGTAGGGACAACCGTGCGAAGCCGCCCGTAGTTCCCCACGAGGAACGCCCGGGGCACCGCCACGGGCCGCGATCCCCGCAGCGGGACGCGCCACAGGCGCTCCCCGCGCAGGCCGGCCATCCACAGGGAGCCGGCAGCGTAGGCGAGGCCGCTGGGGGAGGCGTCGGAGGGGCGCCACTGCTCGACGGGGTCGACGAAGCCCGGCCTGCCCGCCTTGCCCTCGGCCCGGGGCCAGCCGTAGTCGCGGCCCGGCTCGACGAGGTTGAGCTCGTCCCACGTGTCCTGGCCGAACTCCGACGCCCACAGGCGCTTGTCCGCGTCCCACGCCAGGCCCTGCACATTGCGGTGGCCGTAGCTGTAGACGACCGAGTCGGCCCGCGGATTGCCGTGGGCCGGTTCGCCGTCGGGGGTCATGCGCAGGATCTTGCCGCCGAGGGAGGCGGGGTCCTGGGCGAGCTCGCGCCGCCCGCCCTCGCCGGTGCCGGCGTAGAGCATTCCGTCGGGGCCGAAGGCGATGCGCCCGCCATTGTGGACGGTGCCCTTGGGGATGTCGCGCAGGACGGTGTCCGGCGGCGTCAGCTGCTCGCCCGCCGGGCGCTTGTCGTTGACCAGCATGCGGGCGATGCGATTGTCGGACTCGGTGGTGAAGTACGCGTACAGCGTGCGGTCTTCGGCGAAGCGCGGAGAGACCGCCAGGCCCAGCAGCCCGCCCTCGCCCGCCGCCGCGACCCCCGGCACCGAGCCCACCTCGGTCCGCCGCCCGTTCCCGGCCGCGATCCGGACGATCCTGCCGGTGTCGCGCGAGCCCACCAGCAGGTCGCCGCCGGGCAGCGTGGTCACGCCCCAGGGGGAGGGCAGCCCGGTGGCGAGCGTACGGACGACCTCGGCCGAGCCCTTCGCGGGCGCCCCGGCGGACGCGGACGCCGTCCCCGACGGCGATATCCGGCTCTCCGGTCCGCCGCCTGGCCTCCCGCCGCCGTCCGAACAGCCCGTGGCGGCGATCAGCAGCGCGGCGGCCACGGCGGTCGGGCGGCGTCGTGAAGGGCGCACGGTGAGGGTCCTCTCGCCTCGGCGGCGTGCATCACGCGTCCTTCATACACCCCGGCCCGCTCAGTCCCAGGACCCCATCGCCCTCGGCAGGGCGGCTATCTCGGCGAAGTCCTCGCGCGTCAGCCGCAGTCCGGCGGCCTCGGCGTTCTGCACCGCCCACCGCGCCTTCTTCGTGCCCGGCACCGGCACCACATGCCGGCCCTGGGCCAGCACCCAGGCCAGGGCGACCTGGGCCGCGGTGGCGTCGTGGCGGTGTGCCACCCGGCGCAGCCCGGCGACTATCGGCTGGTTGGCGGCCATCATCTCCGCCGTGAAGCGCGGGTGCCGCGCGCGGACGTCCTCCGGCTCGAAGCCCTGGCCGGGAGTGAGGGTGCCACTGAGGAAACCATTCCCCAGGGGCATCGCGGCCAGCAGTCCCACCCCGCGCGACGCGCACCACGGCACCAGCCGGTCCAGCGGCTCCCGCGACCAGACCGACAACTCCGCCTGCACACAGCTGACGGGGAAGACCTGCTGCACCCGCTCGAGCTGGCGGATCGTCGCGTCGTACATCCCCGCGCCGGAACGCGGCCCGGAGCGCGGCCCGGAACGCGCCCCGGCGCCGGGCCTGCGCGGGGCCCGCGCGCCGATCGCGCACCACCCCAGCGCCCGCACCTTCCCGGCGGAGACCAGCTCCGCCATCGCCCCCCAGGTCTCCTCGACCGGCACCTCCGGATCCGGCCGGTGCAGCTGGTAGAGATCGATCACATCGGTCTGCAGCCTGCGCAGCGAGGCGTCGCACGCCCGCTTGACGTAGCCGGGCCGGCCGTTGGCGACGATGTGCGACTCGCCCACCAGCAGCCCGCACTTGGTCGAGACGAAGGCCTCCGACCGCCTCTCGCGCAGCACCCGCCCCAAGAGCAACTCATTGGTGAACGGCCCGTACATGTCGGCGGTGTCCAGCAGGGTGGCCCCCGCGTCGAGGGCCGCGTGGATCGTGCGCAGCGCGGTCTCGCCGTTCTGCTGGGAGGCGGTGTACGCCCAGTGCATGGGCATGCACCCGAGGCCGATCGCCCCCACTTCGAGCGCCGTCGCACCGATTGTCCTGCGGTCCACCGGCCGTACCCCTCCCGTTCCTCGCCCCCAAAGTAACCTCTGCCTCCGGGGCCCCTTCGCATAGCCTCCAGACATGAGCGCAGATCACAGCGGTTCCGCCGCCCTCCCCCTGGCCTGGCTGCCGATCGAGCCCGAGGAGATCGAGGGCCTGCCCGAGGGGCTCCGGTACGCCCACTGGAACGGCGGGCCCGACTACCCCACCGATCCGGCCGAGTGCTCGTTCTACTGCGTGCCGTACCTCAAGGGCACCGCCGTCTCCGCGCGCCCGCTGCCGGAGATGTCCCGGCTGCGGGTGGTGCAGACGCTCACCGCGGGCGTCGACGACATCCTGCCCGCCGTCCCGCAGCTGCCGTCCGGCACGCTGCTGTGCAACGCCCGCGGGCTGCACGACGCCAGCACCGCCGAGCTGGCCCTGGCGCTCACCCTCGCCGCCCTGCGCGACATCCCCGGCTTCGTCCGCGCGCAGGACGCGGGGGAGTGGCGGCAGGAGTTCCGCCCGGCGCTCGCCGACAAGTCGGTGCTCATCGTCGGCTACGGCTCGATCGGCGCGGCCATCGAGGACCGGCTCGTTCCCTTTGAGTGCGCGCGGGTGGTGCGCGTCGCGCGCTCCCCGCGCACGACAGCACGCGGCCCGGTGCATCCGGTCGCCGCCCTGCCTCAACTCCTGCCCGACGCCGACGTGGTGATCCTCGCCACCCCGCTCACGGACGAGACCCGGCACCTGGCCGACGCCGCGTTCCTCGGCCGGATGAAGGACGGCGCGCTCCTGGTCAACATCGCGCGCGGCGCCGTCGTGGACACCGAGGCCCTGCTGACCGAGCTGGAGCGGGGCCGGCTGCGCGCCGCCCTGGACGTCACCGACCCCGAGCCCCTTCCCGCCGGTCACCCGCTGTGGAAGGCACCCGGAACCCTGATCACCCCCCATGTGGGTGGACCTTCCTCGGCCTATCTGCCCCGGGCCAAGGCCCTCCTGCGCGATCAGCTGGCCAGATTCGTACTGGACGAGCCTCTGCGAAATGTCGTAGCCACCGCGTAGCCGTTCCGGGCCGCGAACGCCCCGCTACCACGTAGAGACATCATTCGGCTGCGCTCCGTATCCGTAATCCGGTAGCTAGTTACGCTATGTATATGAGCTATGTCCCTGAGTGACGAGTCTGGTGTATCGTCCCGACGGGGGCTGCGCCGCGCACCGTACGGACGCAGCGATGTACCGGCACTCGAGGGGGGCGACGGGCGATGCACGGCCAATGGACGATCTACCCGACGCGGCTCAGGCGCGGACCACGACCGCACGGCACGGCGACCCCGGTCCTGTGGCTCCCATGGCTCGGTCTGCCCCGGACGGCGGCGCGGTGAGCGCCCCCGGAGCGGCGCTGGCCCGCCGGCCCGCCCCCGCCGGAGGGCCGGGCGTGCTCTCCCAGCTCCTCCTCGCCGTGATCTGCGGCGGCTACGCCACGGGCGCCGCCTTCGGCTGGGGCTCGGCCGAGCTCGCCACCACCATGGGCGACTTCGGCCTGAGCGGCGCCGCCGGCCTCGCCGCCGTCTCCTGCTTCTGGTACGGGCACACCCGCAGCACCCGCTTCCGGCCCGCCTGGCTGCTGTTCGCCGCCTCCTCCGCGATGGCCGGCTTCGGCAACGCCGTCTGGGGCTGGTACGAGGTCGTGCTGAACCGGCCCGTGCCGAGCCCCTCCCCGGCCGACTTCTGCTTCCTGCTCTTCGCGCCGCCCGCCATCATCGGCCTGCTGGTCCTGGCCCGCCGCCCGGTGACCCGGGCCGGCTGGGTCTGCCTGGGGCTCGACTCCTGGCTCATCGGCGGCTCGCTGCTGACGCTCTCCTGGAGCCTGGCCCTCGCCCACACCGCGCACTTCGCGGGCGAGACCGTCGCCCACGCCGCGCTCTCCCTCGCCTATCCGCTGCTGGACATCGTGCTGGTGTCCATGGTGCTGGCGCTGCACTTCAGGCGCTCCTCGGCCAATCGCTCCGCCATCAACACCGCCATCGCCGCCCTGGCCCTGACCGTCCTGTGCGACGCGCTGTTCACCTCACCGCTGCTGCGTGACCACTACCGCTCCGGCCAGATCCTCGACGCCGGCTGGTTCGCGGGCTACCTGCTCATGGCGTACGCGCCCTGGGTGGCCCGCGAGGAGGGCGAGGAGACCCCCGGCAGGCGCCCGCGGCCCCTGCCGGCCTCCAGCCGGCCCATCGCCGGCTCGCTCGCCGCCCTCACCCCCTACCTCGCCGCCGCCGTCTGCACCCTGGGCATCCTGTACAACGTCCTCGACGGCCACCGCGTCGACCGCGTCGTGCTCTTCACCGGCTGCACGGTCGTCCTGGCGCTCGTCGTCCGCCAGGGCATCATGCTGCTCGACAACATCTCCCTCACCCAGGAGCTGGCCCAGAAGGAGAACCACTTCCGCTCCCTGGTGCAGGGCTCCAGCGATGTCATCATGATCGCCGCGCCCACCGGGATACTGCGCTACGTCAGCCCCGCCGCCGCCGGGGTCTACGGCCGTGACGCCGAGGAGCTCGTCGGCTCCGAGCTCGCCTCGCTGATCCACCCCGAGGACCTGGGCCGCGTCGTGCACGAGGTGCGCCGCTTCCTCGCGGCCCCGCCCGCCGAGGAGCCCACCACCCGCATCGAGTGCCGCTTCCGCTCCGGCGGCGGCGACTGGCTCAACGTCGAGTCCACCGTCAACCGCCACCACGGCGGGCTGATCTTCAACAGTCGCGACGTCACCGAACGGGTCCGCCTCCAGGCGCAGTTGCAGCACACCGCCGAGCACGACACGCTCACCGACCTGCCCAACCGCGCCCTGTTCACCCGGCGCGTCGAGCAGGCCCTCGCCGGCCGCAGAGTCACCGACGCCGGCACCGCCGTGCTCTTCATCGACCTCGACGGCTTCAAGGCCGTCAACGACACCGTCGGCCACCAGGCCGGCGACGAACTCCTGGTGCAGGCCGCCCGCCGGCTCCAGGACTCGGTACGGGCCGGGGACTCCACCGCCCGCTTCGGGGGCGACGAGTTCGCCGCGCTCATCATCGGCGACGGCACCCGCGACGCCGCCGCCCGCGAGTACCGCATCCTGGAGATCGCCGACCGGCTCCGGCTCACCCTCTCCCAGCCCTACCTCGTCGAGGGCGGCACGGAGGTCCGCGTCGCCGCCAGCATCGGCGTCGCCTTCGCCGAGCCCGGCATCACCCCCGGCACCCTCATGCGCAACGCCGACCTCGCGATGTACCGCGCCAAGCAGGCCGGAAAGGGCCGCGTGGAGCTCTACGCACCCCAGATGCAGGCCGACGTCGTACGCCGCGCGGAGCTGGCCACCCGGCTGCGCACCGCCCTGCACGACGGCGAGTTCGCGCTGCTGCACCAGCCGGTCGTCGAGCTGGCCACCGGCGGCATCACCGCCGTCTCCGCGCAGGCCCGGTGGCGCTCGGCCCAGGGCATCCTCTTCACCCCGGACGAGTTCCTGCGGGTGGCCGAGATGGACCGCGGCGACGAGAGCGCCCGCACCGCCGAGCTCGGCCGCTGGACGCTGGAGAAGGCCGCCGAGCAGGCCGGCCGGCGCCGCCGCGCGGGCCACGCCGTGCCCGTGTACGTACGGCTGCCCGCCGCCCGGCTGCTCGACAAGTCGCTGCCGCCCAAGGACATCGAGGCGATCGTCCTGCGCCACGCCCTGCCCGCCGGATCGCTCGTCCTGGAGCTGTCCGGCAGCGACCCGCGCGTCCCGCTGGACGAGCTGGAGCGACGCCTGGCCTCGCTGCGGCGCTTCGGGGTGCGCATCGCGCTCGACGGCTTCGGCAGCGGCTACGCCGCCATGAGCGCCCTGCGCCGGCTGCCCATCGACGTCCTCAAGCTCGACCGCGGCCTGGTCGACGGCGTCGTCGAGTCCCCCCGCCTGCACAAGATCACGGCGGGGCTGCTGCGGATCGCCGGGGATCTCGGCATGCAGTCCGTGGCCGACGGCGTGGACGTCCCCGAGCAGGCCCTCGCCCTGCGGGCCATGGGCTGCACCCATGGGCAGGGCGCGGCCTTCGCCGGAGCCCTCGACGAGCACCGGCTGCGGCACGCCCTCGAATGCGGTCCGTACGCACTTCCGGGCGATCCCCCGAACGGCGGAAACGAGGTGCTCGTAGGGGGTGCGCTGCCCGTACGATCCGGGGCCGTGGGCGGTGCCGGAGCGCTCGCCCATGCTCCATTGCGCTCAAATAATGAGACGCCCGTCCCACCCACTTGACACTTCAGGTGTGCCGGAGGGAGGGTCGATCCCATGCGCACCCGAATTCTCGTACTTGGAAAGCGCGTCGGCTGAAGCAGGCCGCTCATGAAGCCCCTGCTGACCACCCCGACGCGCTCCCCTCGCTTGCCTTACGGCACGAGGGGTTTTTTGTTTGCCGAACCTTCTGCCGAACCGTCGAATCCGAAGCCTTCGAGAAGAGAATGTCGATGACAGAGCAGGCCACCGGGGCCCATCATCCGCAGCCGCGGCCCCGCAGCGGCGCGGCGCACCAGCAGCCCGCCACCGTCGAGCACGTCACGGGTGCGCAGTCCCTCATCCGCTCGCTCGAGGAGGTGGGTGCCGACATCGTCTTCGGCATCCCCGGCGGCGCGATCCTCCCCGCCTACGACCCGATGATGGACTCCTCGAAGGTCCGCCACGTCCTCGTCCGCCACGAGCAGGGCGCCGGCCACGCGGCCACCGGCTACGCCCAGGCGACCGGCCGGGTCGGCGTCTGCATGGCCACCTCCGGGCCGGGCGCCACCAACCTGGTCACCCCCATCGCCGACGCCCACATGGACTCCGTCCCGCTGGTCGCCATCACCGGGCAGGTCTCCTCCAAGTCGATCGGCACGGACGCCTTCCAGGAGGCGGACATCTGTGGCATCACCATGCCGATCACCAAGCACAACTGGCTGGTCACCGACCCCGCCGAGATCCCGCGGACGATCGCCGAGGCCTTCCACGTCGCCTCCACCGGCCGCCCCGGCCCGGTGCTCGTCGACATCGCCAAGGACGCCCTGCAGGCCCGGACCACCTTCGTCTGGCCGCCGCACACCGACCTGCCCGGCTACCGGCCGGTCACCAAGCCGCACGCCAAGCAGATCCGCGAGGCCGCCAAGCTGATCGCCCAGGCCGAGCGCCCGGTGCTCTACGTCGGCGGCGGCGTGATGAAGGCCAGGGCCACCGCCGAGCTGAAGGTCTTCGCCGAGCTGACCGGCGCCCCCGTCACCACCACCCTGATGGCGCTGGGCTCGCTGCCCGACAGCCACCCCCAGCACCTGGGCATGCCCGGCATGCACGGCTCGGTCGCCGCCGTCACCGCGCTGCAGAAGGCCGACCTGATCGTCGCCCTCGGCGCGCGCTTCGACGACCGCGTCACCGGCAAGCTGGACTCCTTCGCCCCGTACGCCAAGATCGTCCACGCCGACATCGACCCGGCGGAGATCGGCAAGAACCGCGTCGCCGACGTGCCGATCGTGGGCGACGCCCGCGAGGTCATCGCCGACCTGATCGTCGCCGTCCAGGCGGAGCAGGCCGAGGGCCGGGCGGGCGAGGCCGCCCGCACCCGCTACGCGACCTGGTGGACCGACCTCGACCGCTGGCGCACCACCTACCCCCTGGGCTACGACCAGCCCGAGGACGGCAGCCTCTCCCCGCAGCAGGTCATCCAGCGCATCGGTCAGCTCGCCCCCGCGAACACCATCTACACCTCGGGCGTCGGCCAGCACCAGATGTGGGCCGCCCACTTCATCGACTACGAGCAGCCGCGGACCTGGCTCAACTCCGGCGGCGCCGGGACGATGGGCTACGCGGTGCCCGCCGCGATGGGCGCCAAGGCCGGCATGCCGGACCGTACGGTCTGGGCCATCGACGGCGACGGCTGCTTCCAGATGACCAATCAGGAACTGGTCACCTGCGCGCTGAACAACATCCCCGTCAAGGTCGCCATCATCAACAACGGCGCCCTGGGCATGGTCCGCCAGTGGCAGACCCTCTTCTACAACCAGCGCTACTCCAACACCGTGCTGCACACCGGTGACGGCGTCTCCAACGGCGGCACCGCCACCGGCCCCGGCCAGGAGCCCGCCGGCGGCACCCGGGTGCCCGACTTCGTCAAGCTCGCCGAGGCCATGGGCTGCGTGGGGCTGCGCTGCGAGGACCCCGCCGAGCTCGACGCCGTGATCGAGCGGGCCAACGCCATCAACGACCGCCCGGTCGTGGTCGACTTCATCGTCCACCAGGACGCCATGGTCTGGCCGATGGTCGCCGCCGGCACCTCCAACGACGAGATCCTGGCGGCGCGCGGCGTCCGGCCGGACTTCGACGGCATCGACGACGACTGACCCGCCGCGACGAGAAAGCCGAGAGACCGATCATGACCAAGCACACGCTCTCCGTCCTGGTGGAGAACACCCCCGGCATCCTCGCCAGAGTCGCCGCGCTGTTCTCCCGCCGAGGATTCAACATCGACTCGCTGGCCGTCGGGGTGACCGAGCACCCCGACATCTCCCGGATCACGATCGTCGTCAACGTCGAGTCGCTGCCCCTGGAACAGGTCACCAAGCAGCTCAACAAGCTCGTCAACGTGCTGAAGATCGTCGAGCTGGAGGACAGCGCGGCCATCCAGCGCGAGCTCGTCCTGGTGAAGGTCCGCGCCGACAACGAGACCCGCTCCCAGATCGTCGAGATCGTCCAGCTCTTCCGCGCCAAGACCGTCGACGTCTCCCCGGAGGCCGTCACCATCGAGGCGACCGGCGGCAGCGACAAGCTGGGCGCGATGCTCAAGATGCTGGAGCCGTTCGGCATCAAGGAGCTGGTCCAGTCCGGCACGATCGCCATAGGACGAGGCGCCCGCTCGATCACCGACCGCAGCCTGCGCGCCCTGGACCGCTCGGCCTGACCGGGCCGCCGCCCGTCGCACCCCGATCCCCCTACCCCTTCCCCCCGCCCGCCCGTCATACGGTGGGGCGTACCACCGGACACACCGGAAACAAGGAGAAATTCCACGTGGCTGCCGAGCTCTTCTACGACAACGACGCCGACCTGTCCATCATCCAGGGCCGCAAGGTCGCGGTCCTCGGTTACGGCAGCCAGGGCCACGCCCACGCGCTGTCGCTGCGCGACTCGGGCGTCGACGTCCGCGTGGGCCTGCACGAGGGCTCCAAGTCGAAGCAGAAGGCCGAGGAGCAGGGCCTGCGCGTGGTCACCCCCGCCGAGGCCGCGGCCGAGGCCGACGTCATCATGATCCTGGTTCCGGACCCGATCCAGGCCAAGGTCTACGAGGAGTCCGTCAAGGACAACCTCAAGGACGGCGACGCGCTGTTCTTCGGTCACGGCTTCAACATCCGCTTCGGCTTCATCAAGCCCCCGGCCGGCGTGGACGTCTGCATGGTCGCCCCCAAGGGCCCGGGCCACCTGGTGCGCCGTCAGTACGAGGAGGGCCGCGGCGTTCCGTGCATCGTGGCCGTCGAGCAGGACGCCTCCGGCTCCGCGTTCGCGCTGGCGCTCTCGTACGCCAAGGCGATCGGCGGCACCCGCGCCGGCGTCATCAAGACCACCTTCACCGAGGAGACCGAGACCGACCTCTTCGGCGAGCAGGCCGTGCTGTGCGGCGGCGCCTCCGCGCTGGTCAAGGCGGGCTTCGAGACCCTGGTCGAGGCCGGCTACCAGCCGGAGATCGCGTACTTCGAGTGCCTCCACGAGCTGAAGCTGATCGTGGACCTGATGTACGAGGGCGGCCTGGAGAAGATGCGCTGGTCGGTCTCCGAGACCGCCGAGTGGGGCGACTACGTCACCGGCCCGCGGATCGTCACGGACGCCACCAAGGCCGAGATGAAGAAGGTCCTGGGCGAGATCCAGGACGGCACCTTCGCCAACAACTGGATGAAGGAGTACCAGGCCGGCCTGCCGCAGTACAACGAGTACAAGAAGGCCGACGAGGACCACCTCCTGGAGACCACCGGCAAGAAGCTGCGCAAGCTGATGAGCTGGGTCGACGACAAGGAGTAGTCCGCCCGCGGCATTCGGCCGGACGAACGAACGGCACCGGGCCGGGGCGAAGGCCCCGGCCCGGCGCCGTTCCGCCGCGTCCGCCGCCGTGTCCGCCCTTATGTCCGGCGTGTCCGGCCACCGCCGGGTGACGTTTGGGCATCGGCACAGGCCGGGGCCGTGTCCACCGATACACTGCGCAGCACAACGCGTCAGGCTCACAGCGTCGTGCGTCTTCCACGCGGCTGCCCCCTTCACCGCCTTCGGCCGTCGGGACGGCCGTCCTCCCCGTGGCCTCACCGGCACGGGCGGGGCCCCACTGGACTAGTGAGGACTGAGACCCTGTGAGCATTGCTTCGTCGCGCAAGCCCGTCGTACTCATCGCCGAAGAGCTCTCGCCCGCCACCGTCGACGCGCTGGGCCCGGACTTCGAGATCCGGCACTGCAACGGCGCCGACCGCGCCGCGCTGCTGCCCGCCGTCGTCGACGCCGACGCGATCCTGGTCCGTTCGGCCACCCGGATCGACGCCGAGGCCATCGCGGCCGCCAAGCGGCTGCGGGTCGTCGCCCGCGCGGGCGTCGGCCTGGACAACGTCGACGTCTCCGCCGCCACCAAGGCCGGCGTCATGGTCGTCAACGCCCCGACCTCCAACATCATCACCGCCGCCGAGCTCGCCTGCGGCCTGCTGATCGCCACCGCCCGCAACATCCCGCAGGCCAACTCCGCCCTGAAGAACGGCGAGTGGAAGCGGTCGAAGTACACGGGCGTCGAGCTGTCCGAGAAGACCCTCGGCGTGGTGGGCCTCGGCCGGATCGGCGTGCTGGTCGCCCAGCGCATGGCGGCGTTCGGCATGAAGATCGTCGCCTACGACCCGTACGTCCAGCCCGCGCGCGCCGCGCAGATGGGCGTCAAGCTGGTCGCCCTCGACGAACTGCTCGAGGCCGCGGACTTCATCACCGTCCACCTGCCCAAGACCCCCGAGACGCTCGGCCTCATCGGCGACGAGGCGCTGCGCAAGGTCAAGCCCTCGGTCCGCATCGTCAACGCCGCCCGCGGCGGCATCGTCGACGAGGCGGCCCTGGCCGACGCGCTCAAGGAGGGCCGCGTCGCGGGCGCCGGCCTGGACGTCTACGCCTCCGAGCCGTGCACCGACTCCCCGCTCTTCGAGTTCGACAACGTGGTCGCCACCCCGCACCTGGGCGCCTCCACGGGCGAGGCCCAGGAGAAGGCGGGCATCGCGGTCGCCAAGTCCGTACGGCTGGCGCTCGCGGGCGAGCTGGTGCCGGACGCGGTCAACGTCCAGGGCGGCGTGATCGCCGAGGACGTCAAGCCCGCGCTGCCGCTGGCGGAGAAGCTCGGCCGCATCTTCACCGCGCTCGCGGGCGAGGTCGCGGTCCGGCTCGACGTCGAGGTCTACGGCGAGCTCACCCAGCACGACGTGAAGGTGCTCGAACTCTCCGCGCTCAAGGGCGTGTTCGAGGACGTCGTCGACGAGACGGTGTCCTACGTGAACGCCCCGCTGTTCGCCCAGGAGCGCGGCGTCGAGGTCCGCCTCACCACCGGCTCGGAGTCCCCCGACCACCGCAACGTGGTCACCGTGCGCGGCACCCTCTCCGGCGGCGCCGAGGTCTCCGTCTCCGGCACGCTGGCCGGCCCCAAGAACCTGCAGAAGATCGTCGCCGTCGGCGACCACGACGTCGACCTGGCGCTCGCCGACCACATGGCCTTCTTCCGCTACGCCGACCGCCCCGGCGTCGTCGGCACCCTGGGCCGCCTCCTCGGCGAGGCGAGCATCAACATCGCGGGCATGCAGGTCTCCCGCACGTTGGAGGGCGGCGAGGCCCTGGTGGCCCTCACCGTCGACGAGTCGGTCCCGGCACCGGTGCTCACCGAGATCGCCGAGGAGATCGGCGCGGCCTCGGCCCGCGCGGTGAACCTCACGGACTGACCCCCACCACGACACCACCGGGCCCGGCCGCACCCCAAGGGGACGCGGCCGGGCCCGGCGGCGTTCATGCGGCGTACGGTCCTCAGTCGTCGTCGGCCCCGTGCCGGCCGGCGGGCTAGCGCGTCGACGGGACGAAGGGGACGACGTCATCGCCCCGGGGGATCGTGATCTTCGGGTCGGCGCCGTAGCCCGAGTACTCCTCGACCGTGCGGATCTCGCCGCTGGAGGTCTGCGCGACCTCCTGGGCCTTGACGACGAGGTCGTCCTCGCCGATCCACAGGTCGATCTCGGCCTTCACATGGTGGGCCGTCTTGCGGTCGCTCGCGAAGTGGTCGCGCACGGCCTCGCTCAGGACGTCGCCCTTGTACTCCTCCATCTCCAGGGGGACGACCGTGCCCTTGAAGTGGGTGGTGGGGCGCCCGTTCACGGTCTCCTCGCCGGCCTTTTCGAGGTTCTTGGCCGTCGCGAGGGATCCGATCATGTTCGGCAGATAGCCCTCGGACCGCTTCTTGATCTCCGGGTCGACGGGGTGCCGGGCGCCGGCCGGCGGGTCGTTGTCCATCTTCACCCACTTGTCGCCCGGGACATCAGCCTTCTCCATGACGTAGAAGGCGTCCGAGGTGCGTAAGGTCCGGCTCGCGCTGGCGGGCCCGGATCTGTTCCAGTGCTTCACCTCGTTGAGCTCGGGCTTCCGCTGGAAGGCGAGCTCCTCGCGGGAGCTCGGCTCCTGTCCGGAGCCCTCCGTCGAGCGCTTCGTCCGGTACGAGTTCTGCTGCGTGGTCTTGAGCGCCGCGGCCTTCAGCGCGGCATGCGGGGTGCGCTCGCCGCCCTCGTCCGTGCCGCCGCAGGCCGTAAGGCTCAGTACGAGTGCGGCCCCTGTGGCCGCTGTGACGTAACTGCGGATCGCCTTCATGGCGTCTTCCGCCCTTCGCGGTAGGTGATGGATCGTCACCGAACGTACCCGACCGATCGTCCTGTTCTGTGGGCGGGGCCACGCGCCCCGCCCGGTCGTACTCTTCCGTCATGGGCGCATGGGGACAGCCGACGGATCCGCCCTACCGCCGGATCGCGGCCGAGCTCCGTGAGCGCATCGCGTCCGGTGAGGTGGGGGCGGGGGAGAAGGTGCCGTCCACGCGGGGGATCGCGCGGGAGTGGGGGGTGGCGACGGCCACCGCCGCCAAGGTGCTGGAGGTCCTGCGGCAGGAGGGGCTGGTGCGGGCGGTGCCCGGGGTGGGTACGGTCGTCCGCGCGCCCGGCGCGGGCCCCGAACCGGAGCCGGACTTACGCACGGCGCGACGGCGCGTCCGGCGGCGCGCGGGGGAGCCCGCGCTGTCGCGGGAGGGCGTGGTGCGTACGGCCGTCGCCATCGCCGACGCGTACGGATCGGGCGCGCTGTCCATGCGCGCTCTCGCGGCCGAACTCGGCGTCTCCACGGTGGTGCTGTACCGGCACGTACCCGGCAAGGACGAGCTGGTCGCCCTGATGGCCGACGCCGTCTTCGGCGACGTCGAGCTCCCGGCGCGCGCTCCGGCCCACTGGCGCGGGCGGCTGGAGGCGGCCGCGCGGATGAGGTGGGGGCTCTATCGCCGTCACCGCTGGCTCGCCACGACGGCCTCGCCGGCCCGGGCCGACGCCCACGCGCGGTGGGCGATGGAGCCGCTGCGTGAACTGGGCCTCGACTCGGCGGTGTTGGCGCACATCGCGGTCATGTGGTCGTCCTTCGTGCGCGGTCTCGCCGTGAATGCGGCCGTGAACCTGGAGGACGCGGTCGGCGGCCCCGGTGACGAGCCGAGCCCGGAGGCGGTGTTCGCGTTCGGGCTGGCCCGGCTGCTCGACGGCCTGGAGCCGGTCGTGGCGCGGGCGGGAGCACGGCCGCGCCCCCGCCCGGAGGGACGGGGGCGCGCCTGGCGGTGACGCGGGGTCAGTTCCGGACGGGAACCGCCGTGGCGGCCGGTTCGGCGGCGGCGGTGTCCGGGGTGCGGGCGCGCCGGCCGGAGGCCAGGGCCAGGGCGGCGGCCAGGACCAGGAGGGCCGCGCCGCCGACGGAGGCGACGACCATGCCGTGGGTGAAGGCCTCGCGGGCCGCGGTCAGGACGTTCGCGCCCGCCGCCTCCGGCAGCCGGGCGGCGACCCCCGCGGCGCCGCCCAGCGTCTCGCGCACCGCGCTCACGGCGTCGTGGGGGAGGTCCGCCGGCAGCGCGTCGGTCACGTCGCGCCGGTAGACGGCGGTGCCGAGGGAGCCGAAGACGGCCATCCCGAGGGCGTTGCCGAACTCCTGGCCGGTCTCCATCAGGGCGGCGGCCGAACCGGCCTTCTCCGGCGGGGCGGTGGCCAGCGCCATGTCCGCGGCCGGGGCCATGACGGCGACGATGCCGCAGGCGATGAGGGCGGCGCCGGTCAGGGCGGTGGCCAGGGAGTCGGTGTCCGACAGGGCCAGCACGCCGTACCCGGCGGCGCCGGCGAGGAAGCCGCAGGCGATGACGCGGGCCTTGTCGGCCTTCCGGGCGACGGTGGTGGCGAACGGGGCGACGACGCTCACCGCGAGCGAGGGGACGAGCCCCCATAGGGCGGCCTCCAGCGGGCCCATGCCGAGGACGCTCTGCAGGTACTGGGTGGTGAAGTAGGCGGATCCCATCATGCCGACGGAGGCGAGGGTGTTGAAGGCGACGCCCAGTCCGTAGGCGCGGTGGCGGAACAGCTCGCGGCTGATCATCGCGTGCCGGACGGTCCGCTGCCGGCGGACGAAGGCGTAGCCGGCCAGCAGGCCCGCCGCGACGCACGCGCCCATCGGCACGCTGAAGCCGTCGGCCGCGATCTGCTTCAGGCCGTAGATCACCGGGAGCACGGCCCCCATGGACAGCGGCACGCTCAGCAGGTCGAAGCGGCCGGGCCGCGGGTCCTTGGACTCCGGTACGAGCACGGGGGCGAGGACGAGCAGGAGCAGCATCGCGGGCACGTTGATCAGGAACACCGAGCCCCACCAGAAGTGCTCGAGCAGGACGCCGCCGACCACCGATCCGAGCGCGATGCCGCCCGCCATGGCGCCGGACCAGATGCCGATCGCCGTGCTGCGCTGCTTGTCGTCGCGGAACAGGGTGCGCACCAGCGCCATCGTGGAGGGCATCAGGGTCGCGCCCCCGATGCCGAGGACCGCGCGGGCGGCGATGAGCATGCCGGCGCTGTCGGCGTAGGCGGCCGCCACCGAGGCGGTGCCGAAGGCCGCGGCGCCGAGGAGCAGCAGCTTGCGGCGGCCGATGCGGTCGCCGAGCGAGCCCATCGTGATCAGCAGTCCGGCCAGGGCGAAGGCGTAGACGTCGAAGATCCACAGCTGCTCGGTGGCGGTGACGTCGAGCGATTCGCTGATGACGGGGACCGCGTAGAAGAGCACGGACACGTCCATCGAGACCAGGAGGAGGGGCAGCAGGAGGACGACGAAGGCCGTCCACTCCCTGCGCCCGGCGAGAGGTGCGCCGGAGTTCGTCATGGCCACGACTATACGTATGTATTAAACGCTTGTCTATGACGCTTGTATAAGACGCCTGTCATGGACGGTTGTACGGCGCAGGGTTAGGGTGCCCGCATGGGACACCGCGAAGATCTGCTCGAGGGCGCCAAGCGCTGCCTGCTGGAGAAGGGCTGGGTCGGCACGACCGCGCGCGACATCGTCGCCGCCTCCGGCGCCAACCTCGCCTCGATCGGCTACCACTACGGCTCCAAGGACGCCCTGATGCTGGAGGCGTTCATGAGGATGACCGAGGAGTGGGGCGACGAGATGGGCCGCAGCCTGGCCGCCGGTGCCGCGGGCGCCGACCCCGGGGAGCGGGTGGCCTCCGTCGTCGACGCCGTGATCGAGGGCTTCTCCGTCAATCGCCCGTTCTGGCAGGCCCAGCTGGAGGTGATGGGACAGCTGGACAAGCACCCCGAGCTCAAGAAGAGGTTCGCCGAGGTCATGCCCGCCGGCCGGGAGGGGCTCGTCGCCCTCTTCGAGGGCGTGGCCGACACCGAGGTGAGCGAGGAGGCCGCGCGGACCGCCGGTTCCCTCTACCACTCGCTCTTCATCGGTCTGTGGGTGCAGTGGCTCGTCGACCCGTCGTCCGTGCCGAGCGGCGGGGAGGTCGTCGAGGGCATGCGCCGCGCGCTCGCGGGTACGGTGCTGACGGCGGACGGCCAGGGTGGTTAGGGCGTGTCCGATGGGTCGGCACGGGCCCTGCCATCGGACACGCCCTAATACGGTTGCGCGGCGGTGAGTTGAGGGGGCGTACTGGACGTAAGCGGGATGAATTCGCTGTACTGGTTGCCCAAGGACACCAGTCCGTCCGGGAGGTTCACATGGCCGTGACCGACACCCCCTCCACCACCCCTGCCGCCCCCGTCTTTCCGCAGGACCGCACCTGTCCCTACGACCCGCCCGCCCAGTACCCCGAGCTGGCCGCCCGCGGCCCGGTGGGACGGATGACGCTCTACGACGGCCGCGAGGTCTGGGCGGTCACCGGGCATGCCGAGGCCCGCGCGCTGCTGGTGGACCCCCGTCTGTCGTCCGACCGGAAGAATCCTTCCTTCCCCGTCCTTCTGCCGCGCGCCGAGGCCCAGGCCGAGCTCGAGTTCCCGCTCATCGGCGTCGACGACCCCGAGCACGCCCGGCAGCGCCGCATGCTCATCTCGCAGTTCGGCCTCAAGCGCATCACCGCCATGCGCCCGGCGATCCAGGCCGTCGTCGACGGCCTCATCGACGCCATGCTCGAACAAGGGTCCGGCGCCGACCTCGTCGCCGCCTTCGCCCTCCCCGTGCCGTCGATGGTCATCTGCCGGCTGCTGGGTGTCCCCTACGCGGACCACGACTTCTTCGAAGGCCGCTCCCGCGCGCTGCTCACCGCCCCGACCGCCGAAGGGCTCCGGGCACCGAGGGAAGAGCTGACCGACTACCTCCACCGGCTCGTCGACGCCAAGGAGCACGGCACGGCCACCGCCGACGGCGGACTGCTCGACGAGCTCATCACCGAACGACTCGCCGAAGGCCGGCTCGACCGCGACGAACTCGTCCAGATGGCCCTCATCCTTCTTGTCGCCGGCCACGAGACCACCGCCAACATGATCTCCCTCGGTACCTACACACTCCTCGAACACCCCGACCAGCTCGCCGCCTTGCGCGCCGACCCCGCCCTGATGGCGGGCGCCGTCGAGGAGCTGCTGCGCTTCCTGTCCATCGCCGACGGCATGGTGCGCGTCGCCCTCGAGGACATCGAGCTCGCCGGCCACACCATCCGCGCGGGCGACGGCGTCCTCCTGCCCACGTCCGTCATCAACCGTGACGCCGCCGTCTACGACCACCCCGACGCCCTCGACGTCCGGCGTGTCGCCCGCCACCACGTGGCCTTCGGCTACGGGGTCCACCAGTGTCTGGGCCAGAACCTGGCCCGCGCGGAAATGGAGATCGCCCTCACCACCCTCATCACCCGCATCCCGACGCTCCGCCCGGCCCTGGCCCCCGACGAGCTGGTCGTGGGCCCCGGCGGCATCGTCAAACCCGGCAGCACCCTGCAAGGTCTCTACGCCCTCCCGGTCACCTGGTGACCGAAGAACGGAGCACGATCATGCGCGTCACCATCGATTCCGGCATCTGCATCGGATCCGGCATGTGCGCCCTCACCGCACCCGCGGTCTTCGACCAGGACGACGACGGCTACGGCAGCGTCCGTCCCGGCAGGGAGGACGGCGCGGGAGAGCCGATGGTGAAGGAGGCGGCGCGCGGCTGTCCCGTCCAGGCGATCACGATCGCCGAGGACTGACCGGCACCGACCCGGCGGCGGCGCCCTACGTCCGGGAGCGCAGGCGCGCCGCCTTGAGCGTCATGTGGAGCAGCAGACGGTCCTCGCCGTCGTCCAGATCGAGCCCGGTGAGCTGCTCCACCCGGCCCAGCCGGTAGTAGAGCGTCTGCCGGTGGACGCCGAGCGCCGCCGCCGTGCGGCCGGCCTGGCCCGCGCAGTCGAGGTACACCTCCGCCGTCCGGGCCAGCTCGGTGTGGGCCGGCTCCAGGAGCGGCAGCACGGCCTCGTCGGCCGCGTGCTCGGCCGGCAGACCGGTCAGCACCCGGTACGGGCCGATCGCCGCCCACTGGGCCACCGGCCCCAGTTTCCGGTCCGCGACCGCCGCCCGCGCGGCGGCCAGGCCCTCCGCCCAGGCGTCCGGCAGCTCGGCCAGCCCCCGCCGGGGCGTGCCGATCCCGGCCGCGGCGGTCCCCGCCGCGGCGTCGCCCCGACCCGCGCGGGGCGAGCGCAGCAGCCGGTCGGCGGCCGCCTGCGCCGGGGCGGGCGAGCTGGTGGCCCGCAGCCGGACGAGGGCGGCCAGCGCCGCCGACCCGCCGGGGAGCACGCCGGGCACCGCGCACATCGCGGCGACCCCCGACTGGGCGGCCAGCGCCGAGCCCGTACCGTCCGGGCCCGCCTGGTCGTCCCCGTCGCCGTCCGCGGCCGCGCGCCACGGCGCGACGGCGACCACGGCCAGCGGCCCGTCGGCCGCGCTCCCCAGGGCCTCCCGCAGGGCGCCGCGCGCCGCCTCGCGCCCGGCCGGCCGGGCCGTCAGCAGGTCCCGCAGCAGCTCGCCCAGCTCCGCCCCGGCCCGGGCCTCGGCCGCCAGCAGGGCGCCGATGCGCGCGGCGGTCTCCATGGCCTGGGCGAGCCGGGGATCGGCGAACGGCACCTTCAGGTCCAGCCCCGCCAGGTGCCCGTCGTCCAGCAGCCACACATAGCCGTGCACCACGCCCCGGTGCCGTACGGGCAGGCAGATGCGGCCCTTGAACACTCCCGCCGCCGGGTCCGGCGGGATCCGCAGCGGCGCCTGCGCCCGCGCGATGCCGAACGCCTCGAACCACGCCCGTACCGCCGCCGTCGACCGGCGCTGCAGGATCGAGCGCGTCCGGACGGGGTCCATCATCATCTCGAGGTCGTCGTCGCCACCGTGGGCGCCGAACGCGATCAGCCCGAAATCCCGGTCCTCCAGGGTCGCGGGAGCGCCGAGGGCCGCCGAGATCTCGTCCACCAGCTGTTGATACTCGCCACGCATGCCGCCCCGCACTCCCTTCGGTATTCACCGGTCTTCATTGTCATACATTTGTCTGAGATCCCGGCCACCGATGCGTGACAGCTGTCGATGGCCCGCGAGGTGGCGTGAACTCTACGTTTCACGATGAGTTACTTATGCCGTCTCCCCAGGTGGGAGCGGCCGTCATCGTGGAGGTGCCCCGTGCTGGGTCCCGTGATCCTCGCTGCGTCTCGCAGCGACCGCATGCGTCGTTTCGTGTCGGCCGCCCCGGGCACCAAACAGGTCGTCGACCGCTTCATCGCGGGCGAGACCGTCGATGAGGTCGTCCCGATCGTCGAGGACGCCACGGCCAAGGGCCTCGAGGTGACCCTGGACGTCGTGGGCGAGGACATCACGACGGTCGAGCAGTCCCACGCCGCCCGCGACGCCTACCTCGAGCTGATCGGTCGGCTCAAGGAGCTGGGCCTGGGCGAGCGGGCCGAGATGTCGGTCAAGCTCTCCATGTTCGGCCAGGCGCTGGAGGGCGGCCACGAGCTGGCGCTCGCCAACGTCCGTCCCGTCGTCGAGGCCGCCGCCGCCATCGGCACCACGGTCACCCTGGACGCCGAGGACCACACCACCCTCGACTCGATGTTCGCCATCCACGAGGAGCTGCGGAAGGACTTCCCGCAGACCGGCTGCGTCATCCAGGCGTACCTCTTCCGCACCGAGGACGACGCCCGCCGCCTCGCCGCCGCCGGCAGCCGGGTGCGTATCGTGAAGGGTGCGTACAAGGAGCCCGCCTCCGTCGCGTACCAGGACAAGGCCGAGATCGACAAGGCGTTCGTCCGGATCGTCAAGATCCTCATGGGCGGCCTGGGCTATCCGATGATCGGATCGCACGACCCGCGTCTGATCGCGATCACCCAGGACCTGGCCCGGCAGGCAGGGCGCAAACTGGACGAGTACGAGTTCCAGATGCTGTACGGCATCCGCAGCGACGAGCACGTCCGCCTGGCGGCCGAGGGCCACCGGATGCGCGTCTACACGGCGTACGGCACCGACTGGTACGGCTACTTCATGCGCCGCCTGGCCGAGAAGCCCGCGAACCTGCTGTTCTTCGCCCGCTCCATCCTCACCAAGGGCTGAGCCCCCCTCTCCCGACCACCCTCGAAAAGCCCCGAAGGAGACACGGAACCCATGGACGCCGTGACCCAGGTCCCCGCGCCGGTCAACGAGCCGGTGCACAGCTACGCCCCCGGCTCCCCCGAGCGCGCCCGTCTCGAGGCCAAGCTCAAGGAGCTGGCGGCGAACCCGATCGACCTGCCGATGACGATCAACGGCGAGAAGCGGATGGGCGGTGGCGAGCCGTTCAAGGTCGTCCAGCCGCACAACCACGCCGCCGTCCTCGGCACGTTCAACAACGCCACGCAGAAGGACGCCCAGGACGCGATCGACGCGGCCCTCGCCGCCGCCCCGGCGTGGCGCGCGATGTCCTTCGACGACCGCGCCGCGATCATCCTGCGCGCCGCCGAGCTGCTGTCCGGCCCCTGGCGCGAGACGCTGGCCGCCTCCACCATGCTGGGTCAGTCCAAGACCGCCCAGCAGGCCGAGATCGACACGCCCTGCGAGCTCGTCGACTTCTGGCGCTTCAACGTGCACTTCGCGCGCCAGATCCTGGCCGAGCAGCCGGTCGCCAACTCCGCCGGCGTGTGGAACCGCAGCGACCACCGCCCGCTCGAGGGCTTCGTCTACGCGATCACGCCCTTCAATTTCACCGCCATCGCCGGCAACCTGCCGACCGCCCCCGCCCTCATGGGCAACGTGGTCGTCTGGAAGCCGTCTCCCACCCAGACCCACTCCGCCGTGCTGCTCATGCAGCTGCTGGAGGAGGCGGGCCTGCCCAAGGGCGTCATCAACCTGGTGACCGGCGACGGCATCGCCGTCTCGGACGTGGCCCTGAACCACCCCGAGCTGGCCGGCATCCACTTCACCGGCTCGACCAAGACCTTCCAGTACCTGTGGAAGACGGTCGGCAACAACATCGAGAAGTACAGGTCCTACCCGCGCCTGGTCGGCGAGACCGGCGGCAAGGACTTCGTGGTGGCCCACCCGAGCGCCGACCCGGCGATCCTGAAGACCGCTCTGACCCGCGGTTCCTTCGAGTTCCAGGGCCAGAAGTGCTCGGCCTCCTCCCGCGCCTACGTCCCCCGCTCCATCTGGGAGAACGGCTTCAAGGAGGAGTTCGCGGCCGAGGTCGACGGCATCACCATGGGTGACGTCACCGACCTGTCGCACTTCATCGGCGCCGTCATCGACGACCGCTCGTTCGCCAAGAACAAGGCGGCCATCGACCGCGCCAAGGCCGACCCGACCTGCACCATCGTCGCGGGCGGCAGCTACGACGACTCGGTCGGCTACTTCGTGCGCCCGACCGTCATCGAGTGCACCGACCCGGAGAACGAGGTCTTCACGACCGAGTACTTCGGCCCGATCCTGGCCGTCCACGTCTACGAGGACGCCGACTTCGACGCGATGCTGGCCCAGATGGAGTCCGTCTCGGCGTACGCCCTGACCGGCTCGATCATCGCCCAGGACCGCTACGCGGCGGCCGACGCGATGGAGAAGCTCCGCTTCGCCGCGGGCAACTTCTACATCAACGACAAGTCGACCGGCGCCGTCGTCGGCCAGCAGCCCTTCGGTGGCGGCCGCGCCTCGGGCACCAACGACAAGGCGGGTGCCGCGAGCAACCTGCAGCGCTGGGTGTCGACCCGGTCGATCAAGGAGACCCTGGTCCCGCCGACCGACTACACCTACCCCCACATGGGCTGATCAGCCCTCAGGTGAACCCCGCCCCCGACCGGCCCCTCAGCCGGCCGGGGGCGGCGTCGTTCCCGCGGGCCGCGTCGGCCGCCTCGGCCCGCCGCTCAGGCAGTGCGGCGGGATGACGCCGGCGTGGCCCCGGAGACGGCCTCATGGCGGGTTTATCGCGTTCCTGCCACGAGCGGATTCACCCGGTCGTCTCAGATAGTAGGAAGTCCGAGTAATCCTGCAGACATTCACGGCGCCCCTGTCCTAGCGTGGACATCAGCCGAACCCTCCGCTCCATCGAGCGACGCGGTCGCGGCCCGTGCGACGAGCGCAGGTGACCCCTGCGGCACCGGCCCCCGCCTCTTTCCTCCGGCTGTTCGACCGACCCTCCCGGGACACCACAGGACCTCCATCGCACCCGCGCGCCCGCGCGCGCTTCACCACGAGGAGACGTGACCGCCATGGCCGACACCGCCGTCCGCAGGATCCGCCGCGCCGCCCGTACGTCCGCCGGCGCCGAGCGCAAGGCCGACCGGGCGAACGCCGCCGCCGCGCTCCAGCGCGCCCTCGACCGTCGCGACAACGGCGGCGTGACTGGTCACTGACCCGCGGCCCCACCGGTCCGCGGCCCGGCGGCACCGGGCTCCGGCCCGGCCTCCCCGCCGGTGGGCGTTCCGGGCTCCGGCCCGGGACCCGCACGCCGCCCGGAGCGGACGACCGTGAAGTGGTCGATGCGCGCCCCGCTCTCCGCCAGCGCCGTCACCCGCAGCCGGGGACGGCGCCCCGGCTCGGACTCGACGGCCAGGAACGAGTAGCCGGTGTAGCGCACCCGCGACCACTCCACCCGCTCCGGGCTCTTGACGCGCCCCTTGGCCCAGAAATAGCTGGGCACGCTCTCGACGCTCCTGACGTGCCCCTCGTAGCTGTCGGCGGCGGGGAAGTCGTACAGCGTCTTCCCCGCGCCGCCCGCGGTGACGTACACGATGCCGTCGTGGGCGGGGTCCACGCTCTCGCCGATGGGCACCTCCTTGCCCACGCGCGTTCCCTTTATCGCGTCGGTGCGCTCGTAGACGTGGTTGTGGCCGTTGATGACGAGGTCCACCTGATGCTTCTCGAACAGCGGCAGCCACGCGGCGCGCACCCCGCCGTCCGAGGCGTGGCCGCGCGTGGTGGAGAAGGCGCAGTGGTGGAAGAAGACCACCAGGAAGTCGATGTCCGGCAGCTCGCGCAGCTCCCGCAGCCGGCGGTCGAGCCAGGCGGTCTGCCGGCCGCGGCTGTAGCCGGCGTTGGCGGCGATCTCGTACGAGACGTCGTTGGCGTCCAGCGCGACGACGCCGACGTTGCCGTAGGCGAAGGAGTAGACGCCCGGCGCGTGCCGCGGGTCGAAGCCGTTGTCCGGCAGCGCCCAGCGGGCGCTCTGCCCCCCGTAGCCGTTGGGGGAGTACCACGCCTCCATGTCGTGGTTGCCGGTGGTCACCATCCAGGGCACCCGGGCCGCCACCGATTCGGTCTGGGCCAGGAACTGGTCCCACACCCGCGCGTCGTAGACGTCCGTGGGCTTGCCCGCGCCGCTGTCGTCGGCGTAGCAGATGTCGCCGGCGTGGAGGTGGAAGGCCGGGTTCTGGCCCAGGATCAGCTGGTCGTTGGCGAGGGCGTGGTAGCTCACGCCCTGGTCGCCGAAGGCGGTGAACACGAACGGCTCGGGGCGTGAGGGGGCCGTGGTGAAGGTGCCGAGGGCGGCGAAGCGCCGGGGGTCGGCGGGGTCGTGGCCTTCGTGGCCGACGCCGTAGTAGTAGGTCTGGCCGGGCCGGAGGTCGTCCAGGGCCACGTGCAGATAGACCTGGTCGACGGCCGGCAGCTTCTTCGTCAGGGCCGGGGTGTGCAGGTCGCGCACCTCGGCGGGGATCCGTTCGCCGAGCTCCCAGGGCCGCACCCCCACGCGCACGTGCGGGTGCCGGACCGCGAACGGCACCTGCCAGGAGATCCTCATCTGGGTGCGCGGGTCGGCGCCGAAGGCCAGATGGCGGCCGAAGGGCGCGACGAGCGAGCCGTCGACCCTCGCCGTGGCGGGGGCGGTGACCAGGGTGGGGGACGGCGTCCGGGCGTACGCGGCCGTACCGGCGCCCAGCAGGCCGGTGCCCGTGACGGCGCCCGCCGTGGCCGCGCCGGCGCGCAGCATTCCGCGCCGGGTGAGCCTGGTGCGCAGATACTCGTGCTGTTCCGCCATCGTCATCCGGCTCGCCAGCCGGTCGGGGATTCCTACCCGTGGTGTGTCCATGCCGGGAAGGTCCCAGGAAACCCCGCCGGGGACACCCGCTTCGGCCGAACGTGGCCTGTCCGGATGGCATCGTGTCCGCGATATGGACGGTACGTGTCATCCATCGGGACGAGGGAGTACGGTCCCGGTATGTCTCGCAGCATTCGTCTCGCAGTGATCCCCGGTGACGGCATCGGCCCCGAAGTCGTGGCCCAGGGCCTCAAGGTCCTCGGCTCCGTGCTCCCTTCGGACGTCAAGCTCGAGACCAGGGAGTACGACCTCGGAGCCCGCCGCTGGCACGCCACCGGCGAGACCCTCACGGGCGTCGAGCTCGACTCCCTCAAGCAGCACGACGCGATCCTCCTCGGCGCGGTCGGCGACCCCTCCGTGCCGTCCGGCGTGCTCGAGCGCGGGCTGCTGCTCAAGCTGCGGTTCGCCTTCGACCACTACGTCAACCTGCGCCCCGCGAAGCTGTTCCCCAATACGGCTACCCCGCTCGCCGGCCGGCCCGACATCGACTTCGTCGTCATCCGCGAGGGCACCGAGGGCCCCTACGTCGGCAACGGCGGCACGATGCGCACCGGCACCCCCCACGAGGTCGCCACCGAGGTCAGCGTCAACACCGCCCTCGGCGTGGAGCGCGTGGTCCGCGACGCCTACGAGCGCGCCCGGTCCCGCCCCCGCCGCAAGCTGACGCTCGTTCACAAGAACAACGTCCTCGTCCACGCCGGCCACCTGTGGAAGAACATCTTCGACCGGGTGGGCCAGGAGTACCCCGAGGTCACCACCGACTACCTGCACGTCGACGCCGCGACGATCTTCTTCGTCACCGACCCCGGCCGCTTCGACGTGATCGTCACCGACAACCTCTTCGGCGACATCCTCACCGACCTCGCCGCGGCCGTCACCGGCGGCATCGGCCTCGCCGCCTCGGGCAACATCAACCCCGACGGCACCTTCCCCTCGATGTTCGAGCCGGTCCACGGCTCCGCGCCCGACATCGCCGGCACCGGGAAGGCCGACCCGACGGCCACCGTGCTGTCCGTGGCGCTGCTGCTGCGCCACCTCGGCTTCGAGGCCGAGGCGGCCCGTGTCGAGACGGCCGTGGCCGAGGACGTCACCGCGCGGGACGGCTCGTTCCGCACGACGGACCAGATCGGCGACGCGCTCGTATCGCGCGTACTCGCCGCCTCCGTAACCGGCTGATCCGTCCGCCCGCACGTCTCCCGTCGCCACCCGTGGAAGAGCGGCACCCGCCGCCTTCCACGGGCGTGCCGTCGCGCGGACCGGATGCCACCATCGATTCCCGGCCGCGCATACACATTTTCCGTCGGGCCCCTCACGAGCGATAATCGAACGTGGGGCCGCGATATGAGGCGAAGCTCGGACGTCCTCGTACATACGGGACGGAGTGAGCGCGGTCCGCCACACACCAAGGTGAAGGACACGCATTCATGACGACGCCCACGATCGAGCTCAAGCCCTCCTCGCACCCGCTGTCCGCCGCGGAGCGGGAGAAGATCCTGGCCAGCCCCGGCTTCGGCCGCCACTTCACCGATCACATGGTGACCATCAAGTGGACCGAGGGCCGCGGCTGGCACGACGCCCAGCTCGTTCCGTACGCGCCGCTGTCGATCGACCCGGCGAACATGACGCTCCACTACGCCCAGGAGATCTTCGAGGGGCTCAAGGCCTACCGCCGCCCCGACGGCTCCGTCGCCACCTTCCGGCCCGAGGCCAACGCCCGGCGCTTCCAGTCGTCCGCACGCCGGCTGGCCATGCCGGAGCTGCCGGAGGAGCTGTTCATCGAGGCCTGTGACGTCCTCGTCCGCCAGGACGAGGCCTGGGTGCCCGCGCACGGCGGCGAGGAGTCCCTCTACCTGCGCCCGTTCATGATCGCGACCGAGGTGGGCCTGGGCGTGAAGCCCGCCAACGAGTACCTCTTCATCGTGATCGCCTCCCCGGCGGGCGCCTACTTCCCCGGTGGCGTCAAGCCCGTCTCCGTCTGGCTCTCCGAGAACTACGTCCGCGCCGTCCCCGGCGGCATGGGCTTCGCCAAGACCGGCGGCAACTACGCGGCCTCGCTGCTCGCCCAGGCCGAGGCGGCCGAGAAGGGCTGCGACCAGGTGGTCTGGCTCGACGCGCTCGAGCACAAGTGGGTCGAGGAGATGGGCGGCATGAACCTGTACTTCGTGTACGGGGACAAGATTGTCACGCCCGAGCTGACCGGCTCGCTGCTGGCCGGCGTCACCCGTGACTCGCTGCTCACGATCGCCAGGGACCTCGGCTACACCTCCGAGGAGGGCCGGATCTCCACCGAGCAGTGGAAGCGCGACACCGAGAACGGCGCCCTCACCGAGGTCTTCGCCTGCGGCACGGCCGCGGTGATCACCCCGGTCGGCTCGGTGAAGTCCGCGGGCGCCGAGTGGACCCAGGCCGACGGGCAGCCCGGCGAGGTGACCCTGAAGCTCCGCAAGGCGCTGCTGGACGTCCAGACCGGTGCGGCCGAGGACGCCCACGGCTGGATGCACCCGCTGGGCTAGCGGACGGACGCCATGACAGCCGTTCATGAACGGCCGCGGTGAGCGGCCGTCATGAGCGGCTCTCATGTGGGGTGGACCACGGCGGGCGGCGTGTCGGCCGTGCGCCGGCCGTGCGCCTGCCGCGTGATCGCTGTGTGCTGCCGTGAGCTTGTCTTGAGCTTGTCGTGAACACAACGCACGCAAGTACGCGTGATCGTTGCCGTCCACACCCTTGTCCGAAACCCGGCCGTTCCGCCACCGTGATCGACCATGGGACAGGGACAGCCACAGGCGCAGTCGCAGCATTGGAAGAAGATCTGGGTCGGCTCGGCCGGCAACATGGTCGAGTGGTTCGACTGGTTCGTCTACGCCAGCTTCGCCACGTACTTCGCGGGATCCTTCTTCCCCGAGGGCAATGACACCGCCAAGCTCATGAACACCGCCGGCATCTTCGCCGTCGGCTTCTTCATGCGGCCCGTCGGCGGCTGGCTGCTGGGCCGCGTCGGCGACCGGCGCGGCCGCAAGGCGGCGCTGACGCTGACCGTCAGCCTGATGTCCGCCTCCGCGGTGCTGATCGCCGTCGCCCCCACCTACGCGGTCGCGGGCTACGGCGGCGTCGCCGTCCTGCTCGTCGCCCGGCTGCTGCAGGGGCTGTCGGTGGGCGGCGAGTACGCGGCCAGCGCCACGTACCTCACCGAGGCCTCCGCACCGGGCCGCCGCGGCTTCGCCTCCAGCTTCCAGTACGTGTCGATGACCGCGGGCCAGATCCTGGGCCTGGGCATCCAGATCATCCTGCAGCGCACCCTCACCAGCGGCGAGCTGCACAGCTGGGGCTGGCGCATCCCGTTCGTCGTGGGCGCCCTGGGCGCGGCCGTCATCTTCTACCTGCGGCGCAACATGCTCGAGACCGAGGCCTTCGAGGAGGAGACGGACGAGGAGAGCGACGCCCAGGCCTCGGAGCGCGGGACGATCCGGGCGCTGCTGCGGCACAAGCGCGAGGCGTTCCTGGTGATCGCGCTGACCATGGGCGGCACGGTGGCGTACTACACGTACACCACCTACCTGACGAAGTACCTCTCGAACTCCGCGGGCCTGCCCAAGCAGACGGCGACGCTCGTCAGCTTCTGCGCGCTGATCGTCTTCGCCTGCCTGCAGCCGCTGGCCGGCGCGCTGTCGGACCGGATCGGACGCCGCCCGCTGCTGATCACCTTCGCCGTCGGCTCGACCTTCCTCACCGTGCCGATCATGACGATGCTCCGGCAGGCGGGGTCGTTCTGGCCCGCCCTGGGGCTGTCGCTGCTGGCGCTGGTGGTGGTCACCGGTTACACGTCGATCAACGCCTGTGTGAAGGCGGAGCTGTTCCCGACGGGCGTACGGTCCCTCGGCGTGGCCCTGCCGTACGCGATCGCCAACGCGCTGTTCGGCGGGACGGCGGAGTACGTGGCCCTGTGGTTCAAGAAGTCCGGTCTCGAGTCGGGCTTCTACTGGTACGTGGCCGGCTGCGCGGCGGTGTCGCTGGTCGTCTACCTCACCATGCGCGAGACGCGTGACATCGACCTGAAGCGGGTGGGAGGCATGCCCGACGGGCGCCCGGACGCGGACAAAGTGCCCGCATCCTGAGACTCGCCCTCATCGGGGGCCGGACCTGTGCCAGCATGCCCTCATGCTCCCGTTCGCCACGATTATTGGCAGCAGGCGCGCCGGTCCGCAGTGACCGCTTCGCACCACCCCGTACGAAGCGGACACCGTCGTCCCAGACCCGCGCGCAGACCTCTCGCACCCGCGAGAGGTTTTTGCGTTTCCGGACCACCCGCACCGGAGGCGCAGGGCGAGGGATCATAGGGGGACGGTGGAACCGGTCATTCCGGTAGACCGACATCCTCACAGGAGTCAGAGCAGCATGATGGACGCAACCGACGAACGCGACGAGCGCCTCGATCACGGCCGCGACAACGGCCGCGACAGCGGTCTCGGCGCCGGTCTCGATGCCGGCCTCGACGACGCTTTCCATGTCTTCGACACCACGCTGCGCGACGGCGCCCAGCGCGAGGGCATCAACCTCACCGTCGCGGACAAGCTGACCATCGCCCGCCACCTGGACGACTTCGGCGTCGGCTTCATCGAGGGCGGCTGGCCCGGCGCCAACCCCCGGGACACCGAGTTCTTCCGGCGCGCCCGCGAAGAGATCGACTTCCGGCACGCGCGGCTCGTGGCGTTCGGCGCCACCCGCAAGGCGGGTGTGCGCGTCGAGGACGACGCGCAGGTGGCCGGGCTGCTCGACTCGCAGGCCCCCGTCGTCACCCTGGTGGCCAAGTCCCACGACCGGCACGTCGAACTCGCCCTGCGCACCACGCTCGAGGAGAACCTCGCGATGGTGCGCGACACGGTCGCCTACCTGCGTGGGAAGGGCCGCCGCGTCTTCGTCGACTGCGAGCACTTCTTCGACGGCTACCGCGCCAACCCCGGCTACGCCACCGAGGTCGTCCGCGCCGCCCACGAGGCCGGAGCCGACGTCGTCGTGCTGTGCGACACCAACGGCGGCATGCTGCCCGCCCAGGTCGAGGCGGTCGTCCGCACGGTGCTCGACAACACCGGCGCCCGCCTCGGCATCCACGCCCAGGACGACACCGGCTGCGCCGTGGCCAACACCCTCGCCGCCGTGGACGCGGGCGCCACGCACGTGCAGTGCACCGCTAACGGCTACGGCGAGCGCGTCGGCAACTCCAACCTCTTCCCGGTCGTGGCCGCACTGGAGATCAAGTACGGACGCCGGGTGCTGCCCGCGGGCAAGCTCGCCGAGATGACCCGGATCTCGCACGCCATCGCCGAGGTCGTCAACCTCACGCCCGCCACCCATCAGCCGTACGTGGGAGTCTCCGCCTTCGCCCACAAGGCGGGGCTGCACGCCTCCGCCATCAAGGTGGACCCGGACCTCTACCAGCACATCGACCCGGAGCGGGTCGGCAACACCATGCGGATGCTCGTCTCCGACATGGCCGGCCGGGCCTCCGTCGAGCTCAAGGGCAAGGAACTCGGCATCGACCTGGGCGGCGACCGCGAGCTGATCGGCCGCGTCGTCGAGCGGGTCAAGGAACGCGAGCTGGCCGGCTACACCTACGAGGCCGCCGACGCCTCCTTCGAGCTGCTGCTCCGCGCCGAGGTCGAGGGCAGGGCGCGCCGCTACTACCGCGTGGAGTCCTGGCGCGCCATCGTCGAGGACCGCCCCGACGGCACCCACGCCAACGAGGCGACGGTAAAACTGTGGGCCAAGGGCGAGCGCATCGTCGCCACCGCGGAGGGCAACGGACCCGTCAACGCACTCGACCGCGCACTGCGCGTCGCCCTGGAGCGCATCTACCCCCAGCTCGCCCCCCTGAAGCTGACGGACTACAAGGTCCGCATCCTCGAGGGCAGCCTGGGCACCGGCTCCACCACCCGGGTCCTGGTCTCCACCAGCGACGAAAACGGCGAATGGTCGACGGTGGGCGTAGCCGAGAACGTCATCGCGGCATCGTGGCAAGCGCTGGACGACGCGTACGCGTACGGACTGAGGCGCGCGGGAGTGGAACCGCAGGAGTAGGTCTTGGCGGGGTCCGGGGCGAAGCCCCGGTTACGGGAAGGGGCGGGGTGGGGGGAGACGAACCCCGGCTCACCTACCGGTCGAACTCCGCCCCGAACCCGGCCCCCAACAGGTCATACGCCCGGTCCGCATCCGCATGCGCCTCGAGCAACGCCTCGCCGGCCCCCCGCCCGTCCGCCAGCTTCCGCCAGTTCTCCCGCGCCAGCCGCTGATGCACGGTGATGATCTGCGCCGCCGCCAGCCCGGCCGTCAGCGCGTCGCTTCCGCTCGCCTCGACCAGCGCCCCGGCCAGCAGCTCCTCGTCGCGGCCGGAGTAGCGGACCAGGCGCGCGAGGAGGCTGGGGGTTGTGTAGACCATGTCGTTGAAGGCGCGCACCGTGGCGTTGTCGTTGAGGCCCGTGATCGGGTCGTGGGCCTCGAGGCGCTCGTGGAAGTGCGCGCGGAGCGCGCCCAGCGGGGACTGGCCGGCCGTCCTGCCGCTCACGACGCGCGCGGCCTCGCCCTGGTGGTCCGCGATGCGGTGCAGGACCAGGTCCTCCTTGGCCGGGAAGTAGCGGAACAGCGTCGGCTTGGACACCTCGACGGCCGCCGCGACGTCCGCGACGGAGACCTGGTCGAAGCCGCGCTTGAGGAACAGCTCGACGGCGGTGTCCGACAGCGCCTGGCGCGTGCGCTGCTTCTTGCGTTCCCGTAGCCCTGGCTCGTCACTCACACCTTCACTCTAGCAGGTGACGTTACCCAGAATCTTTTGTTACTCGGTTGCGTTTTCGGCGGGGCGGGTCTTTCATGGGTGCATGACTTCCACCGACGCGATGACCGACATGTCGACCCATGAGCCGATCGACGAACTGACCGGCGTACGCGCCGACGGATCCGCCGACGCATCCGCCAACGCATCCGCCGACGCGCGGACCGACGTGCTGATCGTGGGCGCGGGGCCCACCGGGCTCACCCTCGCCTGCACGCTCGCCCGGGCCGGAGCGGCTGTTCGGATCATCGACAAGTCCACCGCGTTCCACCGCACTTCGCGGGGCAAGGGACTCAACCAGCGCAGCCGCGAGCTCTTCCACGACCTCGGGGTGGAGGAGCGGGCGGCGGCCTTCGGCGTCGAGCGCATCGCCCTGCGCAAGTACCGCGGCGGCGTCGCGGTCGCCGACTCCGTCCCGTTCGCGGACCGGGTGGCCACGCCCGACGCCCCCTACGCCGGCGGGCTGCTCATTCCCCAGTGGCGCACCGAGCAGGTCCTGCGCGACCGGCTCGCCGAATTCGGCGTCGAGGTCGAACTGGGCTGTGAGCTCACGGGATTTACCCAGGACGGGGACGGGGTCGTCGCGACGCTCGCCGACGGGCGGCGCGTCACGGCCGCGTATCTGGCGGGCTGCGACGGCGGCCGCAGCCCGGTGCGCAAGGCGCTGGGCGTGGGGTTCGAGGGGGAGACCGACGCCGAGGAGTGCATGGTGATCGGAGACGTCCGGGCCGACGGGCTCGACCCCGCCTACTGGCACCAGTGGTTCGACGAGGACGCGGCGATCATGCTCTGCCCGTTCAAGGGCACCTCGCACTGGCAGTTGCAGGGCGCGCCCGAGCGCGACGCCGAGGGGCGGCCCCTGCCGCCGTCGCTGGAGAGCTTCCAGCGGCTCTTCGACCAGTGCGCGCGGATGCCCGGAGTGCGGCTGTCCGACCCCACGTGGTTCTCCACCTACCGCATCAACGTCCGCATGGCCGACCGCTTTCGCGTCGGGCGGGTCTTCCTCGCCGGCGACGCCGCGCACGTCCACTCGATAGCCGGCGGCCTGGGCATGAACACCGGCATCCAGGACGCCTTCAACCTGGGCTGGAAGCTGGCGCTCGTGGTGCGCGGTCTGGCCGGGGCCGGGCTGCTGGACACCTACGAGGAGGAGCGGCTGCCGGTCGCCGCGTGGACGCTCGACGTCACGAACGAGCGGCTGCGCGCGGTGCTCGAGGGGGTGCGGGAGGCCGGCGTGGGAACGGAGGTCGGGCTCACGGACGACGTCACCACGCTGGGGGTCGGCTACGGCTGGGGCGACCTGGCGTGGGGCGGTCCGAAGGCGGGGGAGCGTGCGCCCGACGCGCCCTGCCGGGACGCCGCGACCGGCGAGGACATACGGCTCTTCGACGTCTTCGCCGGCCCGGAGTTCACTCTGCTCGGCGTCGGCCCGGACAGCGCCAAGGCCCTGGCGGAGGCGGAGGAGAAGTGCGCGGGCCTGCTGGCCACGCGCCTCGTCGACGACCATGAGGGCCATGTGCGACGCGGGTACGGCATGGACGGTGACGGGCTCGTGCTCGTACGGCCCGACAACCATGTCGCGCTGAGCGCGGGTGTGGACCGAGGCGCTGAGGTCGTCGACCGTCTGCTGCGCCTCGGCCGCTGACACCGCATGGATCAGGCCTGGGGGGCGGTCTTGACGGCGGAGATGTCGAAGGTGAGCTTCACCTTGTCGCTGACCATCACGCCACCGGCCTCCAGGGCCGCGTTCCAGGTGAGTCCCCAGTCGGAGCGCAGGATCTCCGTGCCGCCCTCGAAGCCGACGCGCTCGTTGCCGTAGACGTCGGTGGCCGAGCCGTTGAACTCGAGGTCGATGCTCAGCGGCCGGGTGACGTCCTTGATGGTGAGGTCGCCCCTCAGGCGGTAGCGGTCGCCGCCCAGCTGCTCGGCGGAGGTGGAGCGGAACGACATCAGGGGGAAGGCCGCGGCGTCGAAGAAGTCGTCGCCGCGCAGGTGGGCGTCGCGGTCCTTGATGCCGGTGTCGACGCTGTCGATCGTGACGTCGATGGTGGCGGTGGAGCGGTGGGGGGCGGAGCCGTCGAGGCGGAGCGCGCCCTTGTAGTCGGTGAAGGAGCCCTTGACGTTGGTGACCATCGCGTGACGCACGGTGAAGCCGATGCTGCTGTGGGCCGGGTCGATGGCGTAGTCGCCGGTCAGGGCGGCCAGTGCGGGGTCCACGTCGAGGACGGCGGCGGGGGCCGCGGTCTCGACGGTCTCGACGGTGTTCTGCTTGCGGGAGAAGAAGCCCATGACATGCTCCAGGTCGGGTTGTAGTTCAACTTTCAACGAGATTGAGCATAGGGCTATCTCGTTCAACTTTCAACATGTTCGGTGGCGGGGCTTCCCGGCGCCGGGATATTCGGCCGGATCTCCCCGTCGGAGGTCATTGCCACCCCCGGGGCCGCGTGCCAGCGTGTGCGCCGTGCCGTCGCCCTTCCCCTCCGGTACCACCCGCCGCGGCTTCCTCGCCGCCTCCGTCGTGAGCGCGCTCGGCCTCACCCCCACCCTCTCGCCCGCCCGGGCGGACGACGGGGACGACGAGTTCGCGGTGCTCCGCCGCCGCTGGCGTGACCTCGTGCTCGGCAGTGCCTTCGACCCGGCCGCCGAGCCCTACGCCACCGCCCTGCGCCGCACCGGCGAGCTCGCCCGCGCCCACCGCGCGGGCATGCGCCCCGCCCCCGCTTCGCTCTGGCCCGACGCCCCCTTCGACCCGCCGGCCGGCATCACCCAGAGCTACGCCCGCCTGTTCACCATGGCCCAGGCCCACGCCCAGCCCGGCACCGGCCTGACCGGCGACCCGGGCATCGCCGCCGACGTCCTCGCCGGGCTCGACCACCTCCACGAGCGCGTCTACCACCCCGGCACCACCCGCTACGGCAACTGGTGGGAGTGGCAGATCGGCAGCCCCCGCCTGCTCCTGGACACCCTCGCCCTCCTCCACGACGCCGCCGGCCCGGAGCGGCGCGCCCGCGGCCTCGCCGCCGTCGACCACTTCGTCCCCGACTCCCTGCTCGGCGCCTACACGGGCACGAGCACCGGCGCCAACCGCGTCGACCTGTGCCGGGTCGTCGCCCTGCGCGGCGTGCTCGGCGCGGCCCCCGCCAAGATCGCCCTCGCCCGGGACGCCCTCTCGCCCGTCTTCCCCCACGTCACCCGGGGCGACGGCCTCTACGCCGACGGCTCCTTCGTCCAGCACACGACGGTCGCCTACACCGGTACGTACGGCTGTGTGCTGCTCGACGGCCTCGGCCGGCTCTTCGCGCTGCTGCGGGGGTCGGGCTGGGAGGTCACCGACCCGCTCCGGCGGATCGTCCACGACAGCGTCGAGCGGGCCTACGCACCACTGATCCACAACGGCCTGGTCATGGACAGCGTCTCCGGCCGTGCCGTCAGCCGGGGCGTGCAGGGCGACGACCCGCGGCCGCTGCCGCAGAGCGACCACCAGCGCGGCCACGCCCTGATCGCCGCCATCGCCCTGCTCGCGGCCGGCGCGACCGCGGCCGAGCGGGACCGCTGGCACGCGATGATCAAAGGATGGGCCGCCCGGGACGCCGGCGGCCCGGCACACACCGATCCCCGGTTCCCGGTCGCCGACCTGGCCCGCCTCGCCGCGGTCCAGGCCGCCCCCGTCCCCCCGGCGCCCGAGCCCGTGGGCCACCGCCTGTTCCCGGCCATGGACCGGGCCGTCCACCGGCGCCCCGGGTGGGCCGCGAACATCGCCATGGCCTCCGACCGCATCACGTACTACGAGAACGGCAACGGCGAGAACCCGCGCGGCTGGCACACCGGCGCCGGAATGCTCTACTGGTGGCCCGCCCACGGCGACGGCCAGTACAGCGACGCCTTCTGGCCCACCGTCGACCCCCACCGCCTGCCCGGCACCACCGTCTCGGCGCTCCCGCTCGCCGACAACGAGGGCGGCGGCTGGGGCGCCCCCCGGCCTGAGGTGCGCTGGGTGGGCGGAGCGACGGACGGCACGTACGCGGCCGTCGGGCAGCACCTCAAGGGGCTCGGCTCCACGCTCGAGGCGCGCAAGTCATGGTTCTGCGCGGCCGACGCGATCGTCTGCCTCGGCGCGGGCATCACGGCGCGGGACGGGCAGGAGGTGGAGACGATCGTCGACAACCGCGCGCTCGGCGCCGAGGCCACGGCCCCGCTCACGGTCGACGGAGAGCCGCAGCCGGCCGGCGACGGCTGGCAGCGGTCCTGGGAGAGCGCCGGCTGGGCGCACCTGGCCGGGCACGGCGGCTATGTCTTCCCCGGCGGCGCCGCACTGGAAGCCCTGCGCGAGGCGCGCACCGGATCCTGGCGGGACATCAACGCCGGCGGCTCGCCCACCCCCCTCACCCGGCACTACCTCACCCTCTGGCACCCGCACGGCACCGATCCCGACGACGCCTCCTACGCCTACGTCCTGATGCCCGGCGCCACCCGGCGGGCCGTCGCGGCCCGGGCCGCCGAGACGGATTGGCTCGCCGTCCTGGCCAACACCCGCGACCGCCAGGCCGTCCACATCCCCTCGCTCGGCCTGACCGCCGCCAACCTCTGGCAGCCCGGCACCGCCGGCCCCCTCACCGTCACCGCGCCCGCCTCCGTGCTCGTACGCCGCCACGGCCGTACGGCCACCCTCCACCTCGCCGAACCCCCGCGCACCGGCGCCCCCCTCGAGCTCACCTGGCACCACCCCGTGCGGCGCGTCACCGCCCACGACGCCTCGGTGCGGGTGCTCGCCACCGGCTCCCGGCTGCGGCTGGGCATCGCACCGGGCACCGCCTGCGCCACACACGCCTGCGCCGTGGAGCTGGGGGAGTAGGTCGCGAGGGCCGCCCGGTCACCCGGACGGCGGTACCTGGTCAAGCCATATATACGCCGCCTTGGACGGTCCGGATTTGTGGAGTGCCCACAGCGTGGGACGGCCGGTCGAACGCGGGGAACTGATAAGGGTGCAGTGCGCTTCTGTCTCGCCTGCCCACGAAATCGCGCAGTACGTTGTGTGGAACCGACATGATGTTCCGGGACTCCCGCCGCGTACCGTCATTCCATGAGCAATCTCGAAGGTGCGCCCGTAGAGGCGAGTGACGTCCGTGGGCGCGTCGCCGAGCTGCATGCCATTCGCGAGCAGGTTCGGCGTGGTCCGAGTGAGCGGGCTACCGAGGCCCAGAAGGCCAAGGGGAAGCTGACCGCCCGCGAGCGCATAGATCTGCTGCTGGACGAGGGCTCCTTCAACGAGGTGGAGCCCCTGCGCCGGCACCGGGCGACCGGGTTCGGCCTGGAGGCCAAGCGCCCCTACACCGATGGTGTGATCACCGGTTGGGGCACGGTGCACGGACGGACGGTGTTCGTCTACGCCCATGACTTCCGTATCTTCGGCGGCGCGCTGGGCGAGGCCCACGCCACGAAGATCCACAAGATCATGGACATGGCCATCGCGGCCGGCGCGCCCCTGGTGTCGCTGAACGACGGCGCCGGCGCCCGTATCCAGGAAGGCGTCTCGGCGCTCGCCGGGTACGGCGGGATCTTCCAGCGCAACACCAAGGCCTCGGGCGTCATCCCGCAGATCAGCGTGATGCTCGGCCCCTGCGCCGGCGGTGCCGCGTACAGCCCGGCCCTGACGGACTTCGTGTTCATGGTCCGTGAGACGTCGCAGATGTTCATCACCGGCCCGGACGTGGTGCGCGCCGTCACCGGCGAGGAGATCACCCAGAACGGCCTCGGCGGCGCGGATGTGCACGCCGAGACCTCCGGTGTGGCCCACTTCGCCTACGACGACGAGGAGACGTGCCTGGAGGAGGTCCGTTACCTCCTGTCGCTGCTGCCGCAGAACAACCGGGAGAACCCTCCGCGCGTGGCGTCGGAGGACCCGGCCGACCGCGTCGGCGAGGCCCTGCTCGACCTGGTCCCGGCCGACGGCAACCGCCCGTACGACATGCGCAAGGTCATCGAGGAGCTCGTCGACGACGGCGACCACCTCGAGATCCACGAGCGCTGGGCCACCAACATCATCTGTGCCCTGTCCCGTCTCGACGGGCAGGTCGTCGGCATCGTGGCGAACCAGCCGCAGTCCCTCGCCGGCGTCCTGGACATCGAGGCCTCGGAGAAGGCCGCGCGCTTCATCCAGATGTGCGACGCCTTCAATATTCCGATCATCACTCTTCTGGACGTGCCCGGCTTCCTGCCGGGCGTCGACCAGGAGCACGGCGGAATCATCCGCCACGGCGCGAAACTGCTCTACGCCTACTGCAACGCGACCGTGCCGCGGATCTCGGTGATCCTGCGCAAGGCCTACGGCGGCGCCTACATCGTCATGGACTCCCAGTCCATCGGCGCCGACCTGACCTACGCCTGGCCCACCAACGAGATCGCGGTCATGGGCGCCGAGGGCGCCGCCAACGTGATCTTCCGCAAGCAGATCGCCGAGGCGGACGACCCCGAGGCCATGCGCGCCCGCATGGTCAAGGAGTACAAGTCCGAGCTCATGCACCCGTACTACGCGGCCGAGCGCGGTCTGGTCGACGACGTGATCGACCCCGTCGAGACCCGGTCGGTGCTGATCCGGTCGCTGGCGATGCTCGCCACCAAGCACGCCGACCTGCCGTCGCGCAAGCACGGCAACCCGCCTCAGTAACGCACGCCCAGTACTTCACCCATCGGAGATACGCATGAACGACACGCTCGTACGCGTCGAGAAGGGCCTCGCGGACGCCGAGGAACTGGCAGCCGTGACCGCCGTACTCCTCGCCCGTGCCGCCGGCCGCGAGAACGCCGCCGAGGCCCCCCGCCCGCGCCGCACCACGGCCGGCTGGCGCCGACTGGAGCGCAGCTCCGGCTTCCGCGCACCGCACAGCTGGCAGGGCTGAGCACCTCCCGTACATGAGGAAGGGCCCCGAGCGTTTCGCTCGGGGCCCTTCCTCATGCGCGTCACCGCGCGGGAACGCGAAGAGGTCCCCGCACTCCCGAGGAGTGCGGGGACCTCTTCGCATCCGTGCTAGCGCAGGCGCGCCATGAGGGCGTGCTCGACGAGCGTGATGAGGGCGCTCTTCGCCTCGTTGCGGTGGCGGGCGTCCGTGGTGATGATCGGCGCGTCGGGGCCGATCTGGAGGGCCTCGCGGACCTCCTCCGGGTTGTAGGGCTGGTGCCCGTCGAAGCCGTTGAGGGCGATGACGAAGGGCAGGCCGCTGTTCTCGAAGTAGTCGACGGCCGGGAAGCAGTCGGCGAGACGGCGGGTGTCGACGAGGACGACGGCGCCGATGGCACCGCGGACCAGGTCGTCCCACATGAACCAGAAACGGTCCTGACCCGGCGTACCGAAGAGGTACAGGATCAGGTCCTGGTCCAGGGTGATACGGCCGAAGTCCATGGCCACGGTCGTCGTGGTCTTGTCCGGCGCGTGGGTGAGGTCGTCGATGCCCGCCGAGGCGGAGGTCATGACGGCTTCGGTGCGCAGCGGGTTGATCTCCGAGACCGCGCCGACGAACGTGGTCTTGCCCACGCCGAAGCCACCCGCGACGACGATCTTCGCGGAGGTGGTGGAGCGGGCTGCCTCGCCGCTAGAGGTTCCGAAGTCCACTGAGCACCCTTTCGAGCAGTGTCACGTCAGGCTGACCGCCGGCGGACGCATCGCCGCCGGGCTGATGAATGGCGACGAGTCCGGCCTCCGCCAGGTCGGCTACGAGGATCCGGGCGACGCCGAGCGGAATGGAAAGAAGCGCCGAGATCTCGGCGACCGATTTGATCTCGGTGCACAGGTGGCAGATGCGCTGGTGTTCCGGCAACTGCCCTTGAAGCTGGGACGGCTGGGCCGTGGTGTGCACCAGTGCCTCGATGGCGAGCTGGTACCGCGGCCTGGTCCGGCCGCCGGTCATCGCATAGGGGCGGACCAGCGGGTTGTTCCTGGCACCGCCGCCGGAAGGGGCGGCCGCGCGCCGGTGTTGCTGAGGCTGGGCAGGCACATGCGGAGGTCGCTGCTCCGGCATGGACCCGTAGCCCTGTGAGGATGGTGAGGAGGGGAAGTTGTAGCGGTTCAACGGCTGTTGAGCCTGCTGATCATTGCCATACGGGTAACCGCCTGGGGGCGTTGCCACGTCTCCTCCTCCAACTTGCCTGTCTACTGCCGGTCGCGCCACCGCACCCTATGGCGCGGTGGCGCGAAACGCACTGTCTCTTTGCTAGTTGAGAAGGCTCCCCTGCAGTTCCGCCCGCAGGTCGGGCGTCAGGACATTGCCGGCGCGGTCCACGAGAAGGGCCATCTCGTAGCCCACGAGGCCGATGTCGCACTCGGGGTGCGCCAGCACGGCCAGCGAAGAACCGTCCGAGACGGACATGATGAAGAGGAAGCCGCGCTCCATCTCCACCACGGTCTGGGTGACCGTGCCGCCCTCGAAGATGCGGGAGGCACCGGCGGTCAGTGAGGTCAGGCCGGAGGCGACCGCCGCCAGCTGGTCGGCGCGGTCCCGCGGAAAGCCTTCGGACATCGCCAGAAGGAGTCCGTCGGCGGAGACCACGACGGTGTGGGACACCCCTGAGGTGTTGTCCACGAAACTGGTGATCAACCAGTTCAGGTTTTGCGCCGCCTGGCTCATCGGGCTCAACTAACGCTCCTGATCGTAGGTGCCGCCGGGGCCGAAGCCCTGGTCGTTTTGCTCATGCTGGTCGTGCGCGGAAGACTCCGGGAAGTCGCCCCCCGCGTTGCGCCCCTGCTGGATGCCGCGGCGCAGGTTGGCGAGCCTGCCACGGACGTCCTCCGGTGCGCGGGAGATCTGTGGGCCCCCCTGGGGGGTCTGCTCCGCCTTGCCCTCGACCAGATTGGCCTTGGGAACCCGGCGGGGGAGACCGGAGGAGGTCACGCCGCCGGCCTTCGGCTCCCGGAGCTGTCCGGCACGCTGCCAGCGCTCGTCGTTCGCCGACCGCCATCCGGAGTCGTCACCCTCCTGAGGCTGCTGTGGGACCTCCTGCTGGGACTGCTCCCGTTCTCCGCCGTCCCTCGTGGCCTCCTCGCCCGTCTCGGGTTGCTGCCACCGCGTGTTGTCGCGGCGCGGCAGACCGGACCCGGTCAGCGAGGGGGATCCGCTCGAGGCGGGGCCCGGACGGTCGAACTCTACGCGCTCGGGCTGGGCTGTGTCAGCGGACGGCTGGGATTCCGATTCCGCTCCGTAACCCTGTCCGTACGCTTGCTGGTACGGACCTGGCTCGGGCCACTCACCTTGGTGGGCGGGCGCGTTGTAGTCGCCGTAGGTCTGCGAGTCGTCAACGGCCGGGTCCGCGTAGGCGGATTCCGCGTAGCCGTTCTCCGCTTCCGCGTAGCCGTTCTCCGCGTACTGTCCCTCACCGTACGCGTAGCCGCCGTCGGCCGGAGCCGCGCCGGTCTGCGCCTGCGGGGGTATGTGCTCCTGCGGCTGTGCGTGCGGCTGCTCGAACTGCTGCGGGGCCACCTCGTCGCGGAACAGCGGGCGGTTGTCGGAGGACAACGACGCCCGGCGCTCCTCGCGCATCAGCGACCGGCCGACCGGGTCCATCGTCGCGCCGGAGCCGGGGGCGTCGGGGCGCGCGTCGTAGCGGGAGTCGTCGAAGCCGAGCTCGGCCGCGGTACGGGCCTGGGCCACCGGCTGCTGCTGGAACTGCTGCTGGCCCTGCTGGTCGGGGACCATCTGGGAGACGGTGAAGTCGTCCTGGGCGAGGTCCTCGGCGCCACCGCCGTGCGTGATCACGTCCGGGAGCATCACCAGCGAGGTGGTGCCCGCCTGCTCGCCCGAGGGGCGCAGCTGGACGCGGATGCCGTGCCGGGTCGCCAGCCGACCGACCACGAACAGACCCATGCGCTGGGAGATCGCGGCGTCCACGGTCGGCGGGTTGGCCAGCTTGTGGTTGATGTCCGCGAAGTCCTCGGCGGTCAGGCCGATGCCCTTGTCGTGGATCTCGACCATGACGCGGCCGTCGGGCAGTCGCGTCGCGGTGACGCGCACCTTGGTGTGCGGGGAGGAGAACGAGGTGGCGTTCTCCAGCAGCTCGGCGAGCAGGTGCACGAGGTCGGTCACGGCCAGGCCGTGGATCTCGGCCTCCGGGAGACCGCTCAGCTCGATGCGCTCGTACGCCTCCACCTCGGAGGTGGCGGCACGGAGCACGTCCACCAGCGGGATCGGCTGGTCCCAGCGGCGGCCCGGCTCCTCGCCCGCGAGGATGAGGAGGTTCTCGCCGTTGCGGCGCATGCGGGTGGCCAGGTGGTCCAGGCGGAAGAGGTTCTCCAGCTGGTCCGGGTCGGCCTCGTTGTTCTCGAGGTCCGTGATCAGGTTCAGCTGGCCCTCGATCAGCGCCTGGTTGCGCCGGGAGAGGTTGGTGAAGATCGCGTTGACGTTGCCCCGGAGCAGTGCCTGCTCGGAGGCGAGTCGCACGGCCTCACGGTGCACCTGGTCGAAGGCGCGGGCGACCTCGCCGATCTCGTCCTTGGTGTCGATCGGGATGGGCTGGACACGGGTGTCCACGCGGCCCGGGTCGGTCCGCGACAGCTGGGCGACCAGCGTCGGCAGGCGCTGCTCGGCCACGTCGAAGGCGGCGGTGCGCAGGCGGCTCATGTTGCGGCTCATCGAGGTGGCCATCTTGCCCGCCACGAGGAACGCGATCAGGAGCGCCAGGATCATGATCGAGGAGTTGACGATCGCCTCGCGCTGGGCGTCCGAGGCGATGGAGTCGGCCTCGTCCACCGCCTGGTCGGCCAGGCGCTCCTCGATGGTCCGGTAGGCACCGAACTTCGCCGTGGAGGCGGCCAGCCAGGAGTCGGCGGTGATGCCCTTGGCCTTGAGCTGGGGGGCGGTGGCGCCGGACATGATGACGAGGGCCATCTTGTCCGTGTCCTCGATCTGCGCGTCGGCGGCGAAGGCGTTGTTGAGGCGCTTGATGTCGTCCTCGGTACCACCGGCCTCGTACTCGCCGCGGGCGACGTACTCGAGGAAGTTGTACGAGGAGAAGGCCGTCAGCAGCGTCTCGCGGTTCTTGGCCGTGCCCGGGTCGATGAGCAGGTGGGTACCGATGGAACGCTGCAGCGACTCGGCGGCCTTCGCCAGGGAGGCGGCGTAGACCATGCGGCCGTAGGCGGTGACGTTGCCGGTGCCCAGGCCCAGCTCGTTGGTGAACGCCATGAGGGGACGCTGGATGGCGCCGTAGCCGTCCTCCGTCTTGGCCCCGTCCAGGACAGGCGTGTACGCGACCTGGCGCAGCTTGGTCAGCGCGGGCTCGGCGTCGCGCACCAGCTTCAGACGGCGCTTGAGGCCCGGGGTGTCGGGCATCTCCTTGACGCGCTTGTCGAACGCGGCGCGGGCGGTGTCGGTGGCCTCCCGGGCCTTCTTCACGTTCGCGTCGTCGCGGTTGCCCTCGAGCAACGGCTTGGCCGACAGGTCGCGCTCGTCGATGACGGCGTGCGCGTAAGCGGTCGCGGCCTGCACCAGACGCGCGGTGTCGGCCGCGTCCTGGGCCTCGAGCCAGGTGTCGACGGACTGCTTGACGTTCAGGCCGCCGAACACGAGGGCGATGATCACCGGGATCATCAGGATCGCGTTCAGTCGCAGGCGCACACGCCAGTTGCGGGGCGAGAATCTGCCGCCACGGCCCGTCTCGGGGGCCGCGGGGGGCTCGGGCATGTCGGAAGGCGGCACCGCTGTGCGCGACGGCGGGGTGAAGTTGCCCCGCGCGTCTCGCGCCTGCTGCGCGGCGCCCGTCTTTCTTCGCCTCACTCGACCAACAACCTCTCGGCGTCTGCACCTGTGCTGTGCCGTTTATCCGTATGAGCCATGACGACTCAGTCCGGGAATTCCAGCACGCCGGGCAGGTGCATTCCAAACAACGGACAGAGCCCCTGAAGGCCGCGATTTGCCTGACATAAAACGGGCATTAAGGCCGAGCCACGCCAAATGACCGGGTGGTTGATCGCAGAACGAAGTCGGCCGGACGCGCCCAGTGGTCGCGTCCGGCCAATTCTCTGTCGAAACGTTATGAACGCCGAAGGGCGTCGTGGTCAATGCCACAACTTACTCACCGTCACGGCATTCGGTCGAACAACACTATTTCAGCCGCGCCATGAGCGCGTGTTCGACGAGCGTGATGAGGGCGCTCTTCGTTTCGTTGCGGTGACGCGCGTCGGTCGTGATGATCGGTGCGTCGGGGCCGATCTGGAGGGCCTCGCGGACCTCTTCGGGGGTGTACGGCTGGTGTCCGTCGAAGCCGTTGAGGGCGATGACGAAGGGCAGGCCGCTGTTCTCGAAGTAGTCGACCGCGGGGAAGCAGTCGGCGAGACGGCGGGTGTCGACGAGGACGACGGCGCCGATGGCACCGCGGACCAGGTCGTCCCACATGAACCAGAAACGGTCCTGACCCGGCGTACCGAACAGGTAGAGGATCAGGTCGTCATCAAGGGTGATACGGCCGAAATCCATCGCCACGGTCGTCGTGGTCTTGCCCTGAACATGGCTCAGGTCGTCGATGCCCGCCGAGGCGGACGTCATCACGGCCTCGGTGCGCAGCGGACTGATCTCCGAGACCGCACCGACGAACGTGGTCTTGCCGACGCCGAAGCCACCGGCCACCACGATCTTCGCGGAAGTGGTCGAGCGGCCAGAACCGGCCGCGCTCCCGCTAGAGCTTCCGAAGTCCACTGAGCACCCTTTCGAGCAATGTCACATCCGGCGTGCCACCGGCCTCGGTGCCGCCGCCCGGCTGGTGGATCGCCACCATGCCGGCCTCCGCCAGGTCCGCCACCAGGATCCGTGCCACACCCAGCGGCATGTTCAGCAGCGCGGAGACCTCCGCGACCGACTTGACCTCGGTGCACAGGTGGCAGATCCGCTGGTGCTCCGGAAGCAGCCCCCCGAGGTGGGCCGGGTCGGCCGTTGAGCTGACCAGCGCCTCGATGGCGAGCTGGTAGCGCGGCCGGGTGCGACCCCCCGTCATGGCATAGGGGCGGACCAGCGGCTGGTCGCCTTCATCCCCGTACGGCGCGTGATGAGAAGCGCCGTACGGGCCGGGCGAGGCGGGCGGGGTCATGAATCCTCCGGACGGGACAGCAGGAAGGCAATAATGCCGTCGAGCGGGGGCCGGTGGGGGGGTTTCGGCCGTACGGTCGGACGGGATATGCGGTGTGTGTCGGTCAGTTCAGCAGGCTGCCCTGGAGCTCGGCGCGCAGGTCGGGCGTCAGGACGTTGCCGGCGCGGTCCACGAGAAGGGCCATCTCGTAGCCCACGAGGCCGATGTCGCACTCGGGGTGCGCCAGTACGGCGAGGGACGAGCCGTCCGAGACGGACATGATGAAGAGGAACCCCCGCTCCATCTCCACCACGGTCTGGGTGACCGTGCCGCCCTCGAAGATGCGGGACGCGCCGGCCGTCAGCGACGTCAGCCCGGAGGCCACCGCCGCCAGCTGGTCGGCACGGTCCCGCGGGAAACCTTCGGACATCGCCAGAAGGAGTCCGTCGGCGGACACCACCACCGTGTGCGACACCCCCGGGGTGTTGTCCACGAAGTTGGTGATCAACCAGTTCAGATTTTGCGCCGCCTGGCTCATCGGACTCAACTAACGCTCCTGCTGGTGAGTGGGGCCAACGTTGTGACTGCCGGTGGTCGAGCCGTTGCCGGCCTGACGTCCCTGCTGGATGCCCCGGCGGAGATTGGTCAGTCGGCCGCGTACGTCGTCGGGCGCACGCGAGACCTGCGGACCGGTCGGAAGGGACTGCGTCTGCGTCTCGGCGGTTCCCTCGACGAGGTTGGCACGCGGCACGCGCCGCGGCAGCCCGGACGAGGTCTTTCCACCCGCGGCCGGCTCGCGGACCTGTTCGGCCCGGCGCCAGCGCTCGTCATTGGGGGAGCCCGGCCACGCGTCCTGCGACGGGCTCCGGTCGGTACCGGAGGGCTGCGGGCCGCCGGTCAGCGGACCGCCGCTCTGCGGGCCGGCCTGCGAGCCGTTCTGCGGCGCCGGGGCGGGCGTACGGCCCGTGGCGCGGCGCGGCATCGGGCGCGCGGAGTCGGCGGGCTGCTGCGGCACGCCGGCCTGCGGCACGCCGCCCTGCGGCTCGTCGCGGAACCAGTGCGACTCCAGCTCCGAGAACAGCGGCGTGCCGGTGCCCTCGCCACCGGGGGCGGGGCGGTCCGTGCGGCCGCCGGCGGCGGGACCGCCGGGCAGCTCGAACCGGTTGTTCGCGGGAGCGTTGTCCCGCGCACCGCCGGCGTCGGGCTGCGCGAAGCGGCCCGTGGCCTCGTTCTGCGGACCGCCGTGCGGGGCGGGCCGGTCGTACTGGCCGGTGGCCGAGGGGCCGCCGGGCAGCTCGAAGGAGCCCGTCCGCGCGTTCGGCGCCTCGCCCGCGGCGGGCACCGGCGGGAACTGCGCGGTGTCACCGGCGCCGGGCCGCGGGAAGCCACCCGTGGCCGCCGGCGGCTGCTCGGTCGCGGGGACCGGCGGGAACTGCGCCGTGTCGCCGGGGCCGCCGCTGAGCTGCGCGCCGCCGGCGGGCTGGCCGCCCTTCTTCCGCTTGTGCTTGTTCCCCGGGGCCGCGGGGCGGCCGCCGGACGTGTCCGTCTCCTCGTGGCCGCGCGGGGCGTCCTGACCGGAGCGGGCGGAGCCGCTGTCGGCCATCGGCCAGTCGTCGGCCGGGGCGCCCGGGCCCTTGCGGCCGGCGTTGCCGGCCGGGGCCTGCGCGTTGCCCCAGGCCGGAGCCTGGCGGCCGGCGTCACCGGCGGCGGGGGCGGAGCCGCCCGCGTTACGGGCCGGCAGCTGCGGGCGCCCGCCGGCACCGGCCGGCGGCGGCACCGCGGCGGGGCCGGAGTTGCCGCGCACGGGCAGGCCGGGGCCGCCCTTGTCGCGCGGGGAGGCGTCGAAGAGGCTGCCCGCGGCGGCACCGCCGCTGGGGCCGGGGCCCTGGGCGGGCCGGCCGGGCAGGCCGCCGCCCGGAGCGCTGCCGCGCGGCACGATCGCCGGGCGACGCTGCTGCTGACCGGGACCGGCCGCGGGGGCTCCCTGACCGCCGGGGGCGCCGGCACCGGCACCCGCGCCGGCGGCACCACCCGGGGCCGGCTTCTTGTGGCCCTGGGCGACGTCGACGGGAAGCATGACGAGCGCGGTCGTGCCGCCCGAGTCGGACGGACGGAGCTGGATGCGGATGCCGTGTCGCAGGGACAGACGGCCGACCACGAACAGACCCATGCGTCGGGAGACCGACACGTCCACGGTGGGCGGGCTGGCGAGCCGCTCGTTGATCGCCGCGAGGTCCTCGGGCGAGAGGCCGATGCCGGTGTCGTGGATCTCGACCAGCACTCGCCCGTCGGGCAGCGCGTGACCGGTGACCTTGACCTTGGTCTGCGGCGAGGAGAAGGACGTCGCGTTCTCGAGCAGCTCGGCGAGGAGGTGCACGAGGTCGTTGACGACGCGGCCGGCGACCTCGGTCGGCGGCACGCCGCTGAGCTCGATGCGCTCGTACTGCTCCACCTCGGACGCGGCGGCACGCAGGACGTCGACGAGCGGCACGGGACGGGTCCACCGTCGGCCGGGCTCCTCACCCGCGAGGACGAGGAGGTTCTCACCGTTACGGCGCATACGGGTCGCGAGGTGGTCCAGGCGGAACAGCGAGGACAGCTGGTCCGGGTCGGCCTCGCGGCTCTCGAGCTCGGAGATGAGCGAGAGCTGACGCTGGATGAGGCCCTGGCTGCGGCGCGAGAGGTTGGTGAACATCGCGTTGACGTTGCCTCGCAGAAGGGCCTGCTCGGCGGCGAGACGGACCGCTTCCTGGTGCACCTCGTCGAACGCCGCGGCCACCTTTCCGATCTCGTCCCGGCTGTGCACACCGACGGACTCCACGGACGTGTCCACGTCCTGCGGGTCGGTCTCGGACAGCTGCTTGACGAGCTCGGGCAGACGTTCCTGGGCGACCTTCTGGGCGGTGTCCTGCAGTCGCCGCAGCGACCGCACCATGGACCGGGCCACGACGAAGGCGCCGACGAGCGAGATGCCGAGGACGAGGATGATCAGGACACCGTTGAGGATCGCGTCCTGGTTGGCCTCGTCGCGCAGCTCCGCGGCCTTCTGCTCCATCTGGTTGAGCAGGGTCGTCTCGACCTTCACCATCTCGGTGATCTTGACGGTGTCCTGGTCGTACCAGTCCCTGTAGCTGGTCTTCTCGTCCTTGAACGAGTTGGTGTTGCCGAAGGCGCGCGTGGCGAAGGTGTTCGCGGCCGTGATGTCCGTGATGCCGCCGTTGAGCGACTTCAGGAGCTCGGCGGAGTCGCCGGAGCGGATGGCCGTGAAGCGGATGAGGGCCTGTTCCTCGCTGGACAGCGCGCTCTGGCCGTACTGCAGGTCGTTGGCGCTCAGGTGCGCGCCCTTGACCGGGGCGAGGCCGGCGCTGAGGACGGCTCGCTGGATGGAGGCGTACTCCTTGGCCGCGGAGAACGTCGCCAGGGCGCGCGTCGCGGTGATCATGTCGCTGTTGCTGGTGGCCTGGGCCATGTCCTGGGACAGGGACAGCAGCGAGGTGATCAGGGTGTTGTAGTTGCCTACGGTCTTCGCGATGTACTCGGAGTCCTTGTAGGCGCTCTCGCGGACCTTCTGGATCTTCTTGAGTTCGCGCGAGATGTCGACAAGGGTGGACTGCACACCGACCATCGTCGGGTCGTCCGGGCGCGCCTTCTTCGTGGTCTCGGTGAAGGCCTCGATGTTGCGGTCGGTGCGCTGGCGCGAGGAGACGACCGCGTCGTCCTTGGAGTTGCGGTCGCGGATCAGCGGGCCGGCGGACTTGTCGCGCTCCTCCTGAAGGGCGTTGGCCAGCGCGGTGGCCTTGCCCGTCATGTCGGTGAGGAGCTTCATGTGGTCGAGCTGGTCGACGTTCTCGAGCGAGGTCTCGATACGCAGGGCACCCAGCGTCGTCGCCGCGACGACGGGCAGGGCGAGCAGGGAGACCAGGCGGGTACTAATGCGCCAGTTGCGCAGGGCTATTCGTGAGCCCGTGCTGTTGGCACTCTTTCCCTTCGGTCGTTCGGTGGGCTCGCCACCGTTCGGTGCGTCGACGGGCGTGCCGCGGTCGGTCGCACCGCGCGGCTCCGGCTCCGCCGCAGCGCTGCCATCCCTCTTGAAACGTCCCTGCACTAGCGTCGCAACCTCTGGACCAGGCGTCCCGCCGGATGAGCGGAGGGACGGTGTCGAGTCGTGGGGGGACCGCGGTGCCCCCCAGGCGGTCCCCGGAATTCCAGCACAGTGCCGGATCCTCCAACAAGGCCGGTGCCTGCGGTGAGAAAAAGGGTGACGCTGGGTAAGGGGCATCGTGACGGACCGTAGAAGAACCCGCCCTTTATGCCGGATTTAACGCCATGAGTCGCATGGCCCACCAGGGGACTTCCCGGGTGTCCCAGTCGCCATGATCAGGAGCGGAACGTGTGATTCAGCCCTGCAATGTCCGTTTCGTGGACCCCCGAACGCCGCCCGGTATGTCGCATTTTTCTGTTCAGTCGTGAGGAAACTCACAGGAGGCCCAGGACTTGTGCGGCGCGCGTCTGGGGATAGGGGCGCCTTAGCCTGGTTCTTTGCACCGGCCCGGAACAGGCCCCGAAGAGCGCCCGAGAACAGCGCCACCACCGACTACGCGAGGCACCTCCAGTGAAGACGACCATGCCGTCCCGCAAGACCGCCAACCCGCGCCGCACCACGCTCGCGCACCTGAAGGACGCCACCGCCCTCCTCGGCGCCTCCGTCGAGCGCCCGGAGCACGCGGTCGAGCTGCCGGGGGCCACCGCCAACCCGCGCCGCACGGTTCTGATGGTCGCGCCGCAGACCCAGCTGCCCCAGGACTAAACGCGAGAGCGCACGGGCCGCGCACGCCCCCCGCGATAGCCTGAGGTGGTCAGACTCCGGCCAATCAGACAAGGGGCGCGAGCTTCCCGTGCGCATCGCAAGGTTCTCCATCGACGGAAACGTCGCCTTCGGCGTCGTAGAGGGGGACGCCTCGACCGAGGGCGGTCCCGTCCTCGACATCATCAAGGGGCACCCCTTCGCGGAATTCGAGCGCTCGGGGCAGAAGATCCCGCTGAGCAAGGTGCGGCTGCTGCCGCCCGTTCTGCCCAACAAGGTCGTCGCCGTCGCCCGCAACTACGCCGAGCACGCCGCGGAACTGGGCAACGAGCTCCCCGAGGGGCCCGTCACCTTCTTCAAGCCCTCCACCGCCGTCATCGGCCCGGGCGACCCCATCGCCTACCCCTCCTTCTCCGAAGAGCTCCACCACGAGGCGGAGCTCGCCGTCGTCATCGGCCGCATGTGCCGCGAGGTCCCGCGCGAGCGCGTCAAGGACGTCATCCTCGGCTACACCTGCGCCAACGACGTCACCGCGCGCGACATCCAGCGCCGCGAGAAGCAGTGGGCCCGCGCCAAGGGCTTCGACACCTCCTGCCCCCTCGGCCCCTGGGTCGAGACCGAGCTCGACCCCTCCGACCTCGGCATCATGTGCACCGTGAACGGCGAACAGCGCCAGCTGGGCCGCACGGCCGAGATGGTGCACTCCATCGAGGACCTGATCGTCAACATCACCGAGGCGATGACGCTGCTCCCCGGCGACGTCGTCCTCACCGGCACCCCGGCCGGAGTCGGACCGCTCAACGTCGGCGACGAGGTCGCCGTCACCATCGAAGGCATCGGCACTCTCACCAACAAGGTGATCAAGCGTGGCTAACGCGAACGTCCGCGTACGTTTCTGTCCCTCGCCGACCGGCAACCCCCATGTGGGCCTGGTCCGCACCGCCCTGTTCAACTGGGCGTTCGCCCGCCATCACGGCGGCACCCTGGTCTTCCGCATCGAGGACACCGACGCGGCGCGCGACTCGGAGGAGTCGTACCAGCAGCTGCTGGACGCCATGCGCTGGCTGGGCCTGGACTGGGACGAGGGCCCCGAGGTGGGCGGCCCCCACGCGCCGTACCGGCAGTCGCAGCGCATGGACCTCTACAAGGACGTCGCGAAGAAGCTGCTCGAGGCCGGGCACGCCTACTACTGCTACTGCACCACCGAGGAGCTCGACGAGCGCCGCGACGCCGCCCGCGCGGCCGGCCGGCCCTCCGGCTACGACGGCACGTGCCGCGAGCTCGGCGACGAGCAGAAGGCGGAGTACGAGCGCCAGGGCCGCGAGCCCATCGTCCGCTTCCGGATGCCCGACGAGCCGATCACCTTCACCGACCTGGTACGCGGCGAGATGACCTTCACCCCGGAGAACGTTCCGGACTACGGCATCGTGCGGGCCAACGGCGCCCCCCTCTACACGCTCGTCAACCCCGTCGACGACGCACTGATGGAGATCACGCACGTGCTGCGCGGAGAGGACCTGCTCTCCTCCACCCCGCGCCAGATCGCCCTCTACCGCGCTCTCGCGGAGATCGGCGTCGGCAACGGCACCACCCCGGACTTCGGCCACCTGCCGTATGTGATGGGCGAGGGCAACAAGAAGCTCTCCAAGCGCGACCCGCAGTCCTCCCTCAACCTCTACCGGGAGCGCGGCTTCCTCCGCGAGGGCCTGCTGAACTACCTCTCGCTGCTCGGCTGGTCCCTCTCGGCCGACCAGGACCTCTTCACGATGGACGAGATGGTCGCCGCGTTCGACGTCAAGGACGTCAACGCCAACCCGGCCCGCTTCGACCTCAAGAAGTGCGAGGCGATCAACGCCGACCACATCCGCCGGCTCGACCCGAAGGCGTTCATCGACGCCTGCACCCCCTGGCTGCGCGCGCCGCACGCCAACTGGGCGGAGGAGAAGTTCGACCAGGCCGCCTGGGAGGCGATCGCCCCGCACGCCCAGACCCGGCTCACGGTGCTCTCCGACATCACCGCGAACGTCGACTTCCTCTTCCTGGACGAGCCCGTCGAGGACGAGGCGTCCTGGGCCAAGGCCATGAAGGAGGGCTCGGACGCCCTGCTGCGCACGGCCCGCGCCAAGCTCGCGGAGGCCGACTGGAACGCCGACGCGCTCAAGGCCGCCGTCGTCGCCGCGGGCGAGGAGCACGGCCTGAAGCTGGGCAAGGCCCAGGCGCCCGTCCGCGTGGCCGTCACCGGCCGTACGGTCGGCCTGCCGCTCTTCGAGTCCCTCGAGATCCTCGGCCGCGAGCGCACCCTGGCGCGCGTCGACGCCACCCTGGCGAAGCTCGGCGCCTGACGCCCGCGCACGTCCCGCCGTACGGGGCCCGGCAGCCTTCCCGAAGGCCGCCGGGCCCCGGTGCGTACGGCCGCCCGGAGACCAGGCGGGTTATCGATTTTGGACCCCAGTCCACCTTCGGGTAATGTTCTTCCTGCGCCGCCCGAGAGGGCCGAGAGGCCGGAGCGGAAGGCGCAAGCCGAGACAAGACCCCTTCCGGGGGGTCGAGTTACGGTGGGGTATGGTGTAATTGGCAGCACGAGGGTTTCTGGTTCCCTTAGTCTAGGTTCGAGTCCTGGTACCCCAGCAAGAGAAAATCCCGGTGGAAATTCTCTCGCAAAACTACTGATAAAGTAGAAACCGCGCGAAAGCGCAAAGCGAAGTGCAAGCCCCCGTTGTGTAGCGGCCTAGCACGCCGCCCTCTCAAGGCGGTAGCGCCGGTTCGAATCCGGTCGGGGGTACTGATTCCTCAGAGGGTGACCTCGAAGGGGATCGCTAGGGCCCCCGTTGTGTAGCGGCCTAGCACGCCGCCCTCTCAAGGCGGTAGCGCCGGTTCGAATCCGGTCGGGGGTACTGGTTAATAACCACCATGGGGTATGGTGTAATTGGCAGCACGAGGGTTTCTGGTTCCCTTAGTCTAGGTTCGAGTCCTGGTACCCCAGCGCAGATTGCTTTTTGAGTCTGCTGAGCAAAACCAAAAGCAGGCCCCCGTTGTGTAGCGGCCTAGCACGCCGCCCTCTCAAGGCGGTAGCGCCGGTTCGAATCCGGTCGGGGGTACAAAAAAGAAAGAATGCCTTTCGCTTCGGCGGAGGGCATTTTTTCATGCGTCCTTCCCCCGTCTCCCGGGCGGCGGGATAATCCCCGCATGGTCCAACCCCACGGCGTGCGCCGCCGGGTCCACGTCGGAGAGCTGCAACCCGGCGACCACGCGTGCCTGCTCTTCGAGTCGGACGAGGAGCGGGCCTCGATCCTGCGGGACTTCGTGCTCGGGGGACTGGACGCGCAGGACAAGATCCTCTATCTCAGCGGCGAGGACGACCCGCCCGGCCCCGGTGCCCTGCTGGACGAGTGCCGGCTCGACGGCACCCTCACCGCGCTGGACGGCCGCGTCGAGGTCGTACGCCTGGCGGAATTCCGCTCCGGTCAGGGCCGGTTGGAGGCCGCCGCCCTGCTGCGCCGGCTGCGCGGCGCCGCCCGCCGCTCGCGCGAGGAGGGCTATCGCGCGCTGCGCGTCGCGGGAGAGCCGTGCGCCGCCCTGCGCGGCGGGCACGGCCTGCCCGACGTTCCCCGGTTGCTGCGCTACGAGGCACTCCTCGCCGAGGAGTTCAGCTCCGACGAGACGCTCGCCGTCTGCCAGTACGACATCCGCCGCTGCGATCCGGCCGCGCTGGACGCGTGCGAGTCGGCGCACGCCCGCAGCGTGGAGGCCGACCCGCTGGTGCGGACGGCGGAGCTGGTCGTCGCCCGCACGTACCGCCCGCAGGGGCTGCGCATCGAGGGAGTGGTCGACGCGGGCTCCCACCGCCGGCTGCGGGACGCGCTGGGATCGGTCGCGGCGGTGCGCGGCGAGGTGTGCCTGGAGATGTCCGGGGTGGAGTTCCTCGACCTCGGCGGGCTGCGGCTGCTGATGACCTTCGCCCGCGCCCGCGCCGCCCGCCACCGCACCGTGGAGCTGAGCGGGCTGCCACGGCATCTGCTGCAGGTCATCACCGTCGTCGGCTGGGACCGGACACCCGGGCTCCGGCTGGGGGCCGTGCATGCCTGCTGAGCACGGGGCGGAGGGCGGCTTCGTCCACCACGCCTGCCTGTACGGGAGCGACGCGGAGTTCCTGGCGATGGCGGTGCCCTTCGTGCGCGAGGGGCTGGCGGCCGGCGAGCCCGTCCTGGCCGCGACGACGCCCGCCAACATCGAGCTGCTGCGGGACGCGCTGGGGGAGCGGGCCCACGCGCTGGACACCGCCGAGACCGCCTACTTCGGCCGCCGGCCCGTCGAGCGCGTCTCCGCGTTCCTGGGCTACCACGACCGCCGTGCCCGCCCCGGGCTGCGGATGCGGATGATCGCCGAGCCGGTGTGGTGCGGGAAGAGCGCCCGCCAGGTCGCGGAGTGGAAGCGCATGGAGTCCGGGCTCAACGTGCTGCTGGCCGGGCTGCCGCTGTGGATGATCTGCCCGTACGACACCAGGACGGCGCCCCGTGACGTGGCCAGGGCGGCCTGCGCCACACATCCCGCCCGGCTGGACGGGCAGCGGCTGATCCCCTGCGCGACCTACGCCGACCCCGCGGCGTACGCGGCGGCGATGCCGCTGCCCCGCTCCCCGGCGCCCCCCGGGGCGTCCCGCACGGGCCCCACGGACCGGCTCGGCGTGGTGCGCGGCTTCGCCCGGGAGCGGGCCGCGGCGGCCGGTCTGAGCGGGGAGCGGCTGGCCCTGGCCGTCCTGGCCGTGAGCGAGGCGGCGGGCTATCTGCTGTCGGGGGAGGGCGCCCGGCTCGCCCTGCGGGCCTGGCCGGAGCCGGGGGCGGTGGCGTACGAGCTGCTGCGCACCCAGCCGGTGGCCGCGGCCGAGGCCGTTCCCGCCTTCGCGGGCTTCCGCCCGCCGGGCCGGGCCGCGGCCCCCGAGGACGGCCTGTGGCTGGCCCGCACCCTCAGTGAGTGCCTGGACGTCCGCACAAAGGGCCCGCTGACGCGCCTGACGCTGCGCGTAGCGGGCCCCGGGGACGCCGAGCGGTGGTGAGGAGGTCCCTCAGCCGTTGCGCCGCAGCGCCTCCGTGAGGCGGAGGGCGGCGTCCAGCACCGCCTGGGCGTGCATGCGCCCGGGGTGGCGGGTGAGGCGCTCGATGGGGCCGGAGACCGAGACGGCGGCCACCACACGGTTGGAGGGGCCGCGCACGGGCGCCGAGACCGAGGCCACGCCCGGCTCCCGCTCGCCGATCGACTGGGCCCAGCCCCGCCGCCGTACGCCCGAGAGCGCCGTCGCCGTGAAGCGCGCCCCCTGCAGGCCGCGGTGCAGCCGCTCCGGCTCCTCCCAGGCCATGAGCACCTGGGCCGCCGAGCCGGCCTTCATCGGCAGCGTGGAGCCCACCGGCACGGTGTCCCGCAGGCCCGACAGCCGCTCCGCGGCCGCCACACAGATCCGCATGTCGCCCTGCCGGCGGTAGAGCTGCGCGCTCTCGCCCGTCACGTCCCGTAGGTGGGTGAGCACGGGGCCCGCCGTGGCCAGCAGCCGGTCCTCCCCGGCCGCGGCCGCGAGCTCGCTCAGCCGGGGCCCGAGTATGAACCGGCCCTGCATGTCGCGCGCCACCATCCGGTGGTGCTCCAGCGCCACCGCGAGCCGGTGCGCCGTGGGGCGCGCCAGGCCCGTCGCCGCGACCAGCCCGGCGAGGGTCGCCGGGCCGGACTCCAGAGCGCTCAGTACCAGAGCCGCCTTGTCGAGAACGCCCACACCGCTTGAGGCGCCACCAGAGTTGTCCATGCAACGATACTCCCGTCTCAAAGTATGAAACGCAAGTTCAAATTTTCCCGAGACGCTGCAACCTGGAACGCACAGCACCATCCGGCAACGAGTTGCCCGGCAGAGCCGCCGGCGAAAGGGACAGCGATGGGACGGACACTCGCGGAGAAGGTCTGGGACGACCACGTCGTCACGCGCGCCGAAGGCGAGCCCGACCTCCTCTTCATCGACCTGCACCTGCTCCACGAGGTCACCAGCCCGCAGGCCTTCGACGGTCTGCGCAAGGCCGGTCGTACGGTCCGCCGCACGGACCTGACCATCGCCACCGAGGACCACAACACCCCCACCCTCGACATCGACAAGCCCATCGCGGACCCGGTCTCCCGCACCCAGCTGGAGACCCTGCGCCGCAACTGCGCCGAGTTCGGCGTCCGCCTGCACCCGCTGGGCGATGTCGAGCAGGGCGTCGTCCACGTGGTGGGACCGCAGCTGGGCCTCACCCAGCCCGGCACGACCGTCGTCTGCGGTGACAGCCACACCTCCACCCACGGTGCGTTCGGCGCGCTGGCGTTCGGCATCGGCACCAGCCAGGTCGAGCACGTCCTGGCCACCCAGACGCTGCCGCTGTCGCCGTTCAAGACGATGGCGATCACCGTCGAGGGTGAGCTGCCGGAGGGCGTCACCGCCAAGGACCTGATCCTCGCGATCATCGCCAGGATCGGCACCGGCGGTGGTCAGGGCTACGTCATCGAGTACCGCGGCTCCGCCATCGAGAACCTGTCGATGGAAGCACGGATGACCGTGTGCAACATGTCCATCGAGGCGGGCGCCCGGGCCGGCATGATCGCCCCCGACGAGACCACCTTCGCCTACCTCAAGGACCGTCCCCACGCGCCCGCCGGCGCCGACTGGGACGCGGCCGTGGAGTACTGGCGCACCCTGCGCACCGCCGACGACGCCGTCTTCGACCGCGAGGTGGTCATCGACGCCACCGAGCTCTCCCCGTTCGTCACCTGGGGCACCAACCCGGGCCAGGGCGCGCCCCTGTCCTCGGCCGTGCCCGACCCGGCCTCCTACGAGGACGCCTCCGAGCGTCTCGCCGCCGAAAAGGCCCTGGAATACATGGGGTTGACGGCGGGTCAGGCGCTGCGGGACATCCGCGTGGACACCGTCTTCGTGGGCTCGTGCACCAACGGCCGGATCGAGGACCTGCGGGCCGCCGCGTCCGTCATCGAGGGCCGCGGCGTCGCCGACGGCGTCCGGATGCTGGTCGTCCCCGGCTCCGTGCGGGTGGCGCTGCAGGCCGTCGAGGAGGGGCTGGACAAGGTGTTCACCGCGGCCGGCGCCGAGTGGCGGCACGCCGGCTGCTCGATGTGTCTGGGCATGAACCCCGACCAACTCGCGCCCGGCGAGCGGTCCGCGTCGACCTCCAACCGCAACTTCGAGGGCAGGCAGGGCAAGGGCGGCCGCACCCACCTGGTCTCCCCGCAGGTCGCCGCCGCCACCGCCGTCCTGGGACACCTGGCCTCCCCGGCCGACCTGACCGACGCCACCGCACACCGCACCCCCCTGGAGGTCTGAGCCATGGAAGCCTTCACCACGCACACCGGCCGGGCCGTCCCGCTGCGCCGGAGCAACGTCGACACCGACCAGATCATCCCGGCGCACTGGCTGAAGAAGGTGACCCGCGACGGCTTCGAGGACGGGCTCTTCGAGGCCTGGCGCAAGGACCCGGAGTTCGTGCTGAACCGTCCCGAGCGCGCCGGCGCCTCGGTCCTGGTGGCCGGCCCCGACTTCGGTACCGGCTCCTCCCGGGAGCACGCGGTCTGGGCGCTGCAGAACTACGGCTTCAAGGCCGTCGTATCGTCCCGGTTCGCCGACATCTTCCGTGGCAACTCGCTCAAGAACGGGCTGCTGACGGTGGTCCTGCCGCAGGAGACCGTGGAGGCGCTGTGGGAGCTGACCGAGAACGATCCCTCAGTCGAGGTGACGGTCGATCTCGTGGCCCGGGAGGTACGGGCCGAGGGGGTAACGGCCGGATTCGACCTTGACGAGAACGCCCGCTGGCGTCTGCTGGAGGGGCTGGACGACATCGGTCTGACCCTCCGGCACGAGGCGGACATCGTCGCCTACGAGTCCCGCAGGCCCTCTTTCAAGCCCTCCACTACCCTGATCTGAGGGTCGATTCCGGCTCGTTTGGCCCAGTGTCACACGGGTCGGAACGGCTTACCGAGGCCCCGGATTTTCGCTGCTCACCCAGGGTTTGGCATGATGCGCCCCCTGTCTTCGGACAGGGGGCGCGTTGCTTTGTTGAGGGCCCGTGAAGCGACAACTCGCCTCAGATGGCACAATCGGTGCATGGAACGCGACAGCCAACTCGAGCTTTACCGGCTTGTCGCCGACCAACTGAAGGAAGCGCACACGAAAGTGCGCACACTGCAAGTCCCGGAGGGCGTACGGATGGCGCTGTCCCGGCAGCTGCTGGCCATCACGGCCTCGGCGAAGCACGATCTCTCAGGTGCGGCAAGGCGCCTGGACCGGCTGATGAACGACCTCGACGAGGGCCGTTTCCCCCAAGAGCCCGACACCGACGGAACTCCGTGATGGGTCGAGTTCGTTGCGGCACAAGGGTGATTAGACCGTTTCGTGTTTGATTTGCGGTATATATCTGCCTAACGTGCGAAAAAGCTGGAGCACATTCCAGCCAATGTCTCCGAAGGGGAAGACGTGAACAAGGCGCAGCTCGTTGAAGCGATTGCCGACAAGCTCGGCGGCCGTCAGCAGGCCGCGGACGCCGTCGACGCTGTTCTCGACGCGATGGTCCGTGCGGTTGTCGCCGGTGACCGGGTCTCGGTGACCGGTTTCGGCTCGTTCGAGAAGGTCGACCGTCCTGCCCGTTACGCCCGTAACCCGCAGACGGGTGAGCGGGTCCGGGTCAAGAAGACCTCGGTGCCGCGCTTCCGCGCCGGTCAGGGCTTCAAGGACCTGGTGGCCGGTACGAAGAAGCTGCCGAAGGGCGGCGAGGTCTCCGTCAAGAAGGCGCCCAAGGGCAGCCTTTCGGGCGGCAAGGTGACCGCCAAGGCCGCGGCCAAGAAGGCCACCGCCAAGAAGGCCACCGCCGCGAAGAAGACCACGGCCGCCAAGAAGGCGACCGCGGTCAAGGCCACGCCGGCGAAGAAGACCACCGCCGTCGCGAAGAAGGCGACCACGGCCAAGAAGGCCACCACCGCCAAGAAGGCGGCTCCCGCCACCAAGGCGGCCGCGGCCAAGAAGACCACCGCCGCGAAGAAGACCACCGCCGTCGCGAAGAAGGCGGCCCCGGCCAAGAAGGCGGCCGCCGCGAAGAAGACCGCGCCCGCCAAGAAGGCCACCACGCGCACCACCACCGCGCGCAAGACCACCGCCAAGAAGACCACCGCCAAGAAGAAGTAAGGCGGCGACCACGGCGTCACGCGCCGGGCCGGGCTCCCTCCGGGGAGCCCGGCCCGCGGTGCGTCAGGGCCCGTGCGGGCCGGGCGCTCAGAACGTCTGCAGCGTCACCAAGGTCACACGGCGCTCCGCCACCGGGCCCGCGTCGCCCTCCGCGAACTCGATCCGCACCCGCTGTCCCGGCCGCAGCAGCCGCAGGCCCCCTGCGTCGAACGCCGCCGTGTCGAAGGGCACGGGCGTGCCGTCGTCCAGGAGAACGCTCCCGGAGCGGGTCGAAGGGTCGAAGGTGTACGCGGTGGCCTGCATGGTCAGCAGCCTAGTCCGCCGCCCGGGCGGCCAGCGGCACGCCGCCGGTGACGGCCGCCGTGCGGGGCCCCACGCCCAGCGCCAGGGCCGCCCGTAAATCCTCCGCCGTGTCCACGTCCCGGCGCACGGAATCCACGCCCGTCAGGGCTATCTCATGCGCTCCCGAGGCGTGATGACGGGCACGCGAACGCCCCTCGAACGCCGGACCCAATTCCATTCCGGGCGCCGCCGAGAGCAGTGTCGTACCGATTCCCGCGGCATCCGCGAGAAATGCGCGCGGGAATTCCGTGGCGAAATCGAGCACCCGCCCGAGTTCCGGTGTGCGCAGCGCCGGGAGATCCGCGTTCAGCGTCGCCACCGCCGCGTCCGGACGGTGGGCGCGTACCGCTCGCGCACCGTGCTCCAGCGCCGCGTTGAGCCCCCCGGCCCCCGGCGGCTCGGGCAGCACCCGGGCGCCCAGCGCGGCCAGCTCCGCCCCGGCCAGCGGGTCGCGGGTGACGACCGCCACATCCCGCACCGACCGGCACTCCAGCGCCGCGGCCACCGTGTCCAGGGCGAAGGCCAGCGCGAGCGCCGGGCCGGGCAGCCGCCCGGGGTCCGCCCGCAGCCGGCTCTTGGCCATGGCCAGCGGCTTCAGCGGCACCACCAGCGTCCAGACCACATCCGCCCCCTCTCTTCGCTTCGGCCCCATTGTCACCCGCTGCCGCCGCCATGACCGGAACGCGGGGTTACGGTGTTCTCGACAGACCGGGTACCTGGGGCGACACTTGTCCGGCCCCCGGGTGAGCAGCACGACCCGCAGCAGCTTCCAGGTCCCAACAGAAGGGTGTCCGAGTGTCCCGCCGCAGAATCGGCTTCTGGTACCGCTTTACGGCGGTGTTGGCGAAACCGCCGCTCGTGGTTCTGTTCAAGCGGGACTGGCAGGGAATGGAGCACATTCCGGCCGACGGCGGATTCATCACCGCGGTCAACCACAACTCCTATCTGGACCCGTTGTCGTACGCCCACTTCCAGTACAACACCGGGCGCGTCCCCCGCTTCCTGGCCAAGGCCGGCCTCTTCAAGGGCAGCTTCGTCGGCACCATCCTGCGCGGCACCGGGCAGATTCCCGTCTACCGCGAATCCGCCGACGCCGCCGCGGCCTTCCGGGCCGCCGTGGACGCCATCAACAAGGGCGAGTGCGTGGCCTTCTACCCCGAGGGCACCCTCACCCGCGATCCGGACATGTGGCCCATGGAGGGCAAGACCGGCGCCGCCCGCGTCGCGCTGCTCACCAAGGCGCCCGTCATCCCGGTCGCCCAGTGGGGCGCCAACGAGGCGATGCCGCCGTACGCCAAGGAGAACAAGCTCCGGCTGTTCCCCCGCAAGACCCTCAAGGTGCTCGCGGGCCCGCCCGTCGACCTCTCCGCCTACTACGGCAAGGAACCCACCGCCGAGGTCCTGCGGGAGGTCACCGACGTCATCATGCGGGCGATCACCGAGCTCCTCGCCGAACTCCGCGGCGAGCCCGCCCCCGCCGAGCCGTACAACCACAAGAAGGCCCGCACCGCCGCCCGCCGGCAGCGGACGGCCACCGGCACAGCGGCTTCGGCCGAGGAGGACAGCAAGTGACGCGCGTCGCCGTCTACGGCACCGGATCCTGGGGCACCGCCTTCGCGATGGTCCTCGCCGACGCCGGCTGCGAGGTGACCATGTGGGGCCGCCGCGCCGCCCTCGTGGACGCCGTCAACACCGGCCGCACCAACCCCGACTACCTCCCCGGCGTCGAGCTCCCCGCGGCCGTACGGGCCACCACCGACCCCGCCGAGGCGGCCGACGGCGCGGCGTTCACCGTCCTCGCCGTCCCCTCGCAGACCGTGCGCGGCAACCTCACCGAGTGGGCGCCCCTGCTGCCGGCCGACACCGTGCTCGTATCCCTGATGAAGGGCATCGAACTGGGCACCGCCAAGCGGATGAGCGAGGTCATCGAGGAGGTCGCCAAGGTCTCCCCGGACCGTGTCGCCGTCCTCACCGGCCCCAACCTGGCCAAGGAGATCGCGGCCCGGCAGCCCGCCGCCGCCGTCGTGGCCTGCCGCGACGAGTCCGTCGCCAAGCGCCTGCAGGCGGCCTGCCACACCCCTTACTTCCGCCCCTACACCAACACCGACGTCGTCGGCTGCGAACTGGGCGGCGCCGTCAAGAACGTCATCGCCCTGGCCGTGGGCATCGCCGACGGCATGGGGCTCGGCGACAACGCCAAGGCCTCCCTCATCACCCGCGGCCTGGCCGAGACGACGCGCCTGGGCCTGGCCATGGGGGCCGACGCCCACACCTTCGCCGGCCTCGCGGGCATGGGCGACCTCGTCGCCACCTGCTCCTCGCCGCTGTCCCGCAACCACACCTTCGGCGCCAACCTCGGCCGGGGCATGACCCTCGCCGAGACCATCGCGGTCACCAAGCAGACCGCCGAGGGCGTCAAGTCCTGTGAGTCCGTGCTCGATCTGGCCGGTCGTCATGATGTCGACATGCCGATCACGGAGACGGTCGTGGACATCGTGCACGAGGGCAAGCCGCCCCTGGTGGCCCTCAAGGAGCTCATGTCGCGCAGCGCCAAGCCCGAGCGGCACTGACGCACCCGCCGTCAGCAGGTACTCTCGACGCGATATGAGCAGCGAGACCTCCACCCAGAGCCCTGACCGGAAGCCGCGTGTCGCGGTCGTCTTCGGCGGCCGCAGTTCCGAACACGCCATCTCCGTGGTCACCGCGGGCGCCGTCCTGCGCGCCATCGACCGCACCAAGTACGAGGTGCTGCCGATCGGTATCACCACCGACGGCCGTTGGGTCCTGACCGCCGACGACCCCGATCGGATGGCCATCGCCGGGCGCGAGCTGCCCGCCGTCGAGGACCTCACCGAGTCGGCCGACGGCGGCGTCCTGCTGCCCGTCACCCCCGCCAGCCGCGAGGTCGTCTACACCGAGCCGGGCGCCGTGCCCAAGGTGCTGGGCGAGGTCGACGTCGTCTTCCCCGTGCTGCACGGCCCCTACGGCGAGGACGGCACCCTCCAGGGCCTGCTGGAGCTGGCCGGCATTCCTTACGTCGGCGCGGGCGTCCTCGCCTCCGCCGTCGGCCAGGACAAGGAGTACATGAAGCGGGTCTTCCTCTCCTTCGGGCTGCCCGTCGGCCCGTACGAGGTGATCCGCCCCCGCGAGTGGCAGGCCGACCCGGCCGCCGCCCGTAAGAAGATCGTGGACTTCGCCGGCGAGCACGGCTGGCCGCTCTTCGTGAAGCCCGCCCGGGCCGGCTCCTCCATGGGCATCACCAAGGTCGACGACGTCTCGGGCCTGGACGAGGCCATCGCCGAGGCGCAGCGCCACGACCCGAAGATCCTGGTCGAATCGTTGCTGCGCGGCCGTGAGATCGAGTGCGGCGTGCTCGAGTTCGAGGAGGGCCCGCGCGCCAGCGTGCCCGCCGAGATCCCCCCGGTCAGCGCGCACGACTTCTACGACTTCGAGGCCAAGTACATCGACTCGGCCTCCGGCATCGTGCCCGCCCCGCTGAGCGAGGACGAGACCCGCCGGGTCCAGGAGCTGGCCGTGGAGGCCTTCGAGGCCGCCTCCTGCGAGGGCCTGGTCCGCGCGGACTTCTTCCTCACCGAGGACGGCGAGTTCGTGATCAACGAGATCAACACCATGCCCGGTTTCACGCCCATCTCCATGTACCCGCGCATGTGGCAGGAGACCGGCGTGGAGTACCCCGAGCTGGTCGACCGCCTCGTGCAGGCCGCCCTGCGCCGCCCCACGGGCCTGCGCTAGCGCCGCGACCCGGACCGGGCCCGCGAACACGGGCCCGGGTCCGGACCCTGTGACCAGGGGCCGGGGATCAGGGCAGGACGCCCACCGGGATCGTCTTGCGGACGGCGTCGGCGAGATCGGTCAGCGCACTGATGTCGCCGGCCTCGCCCACCACCTTCTTCGGCAGCGTGACCTCGACCCACGCCTGCCGCAGCGTCGTGGTGCAGCGGACGCTGCCGTCCGGCTGCCGCTCGGGCAGCCAGCCGACGCCGTCGATCTCCACCGAATCGGCCGTGGGGTTGTAGTGTTCGGTGCCGGGCGTAAGGATCTTGGGACGTCCCACCCCGCAGCGCAGCGAGATCGCCGGGTCACCCCACACGGCGGTGAGGTCGGAGACCGGATCGGCGGCACGCCGCTTTCGCCCGTCCACGGTTTCGGGCAACTCCTTGTGCAGCGCCCGGCAGAGTTCGGCCTGCCGCGCCGGCGGCGTGGGCACCGCCGGGCTCGCCTTGCCGTCCGGGGCCGAACAGGCCACGGACGCGCACAGCAGGGCGAGAGCGGGCAGGCCGAGGGGCCGGCGAAGCGAAGTCTTCACCGGCCGAGCATACGGGGGAGCTAGATATGGACGACCGGGCAGGTCAGGGTGCGGGTGATGCCCTCGACCTTCTGGACCTTGGCGACCACCATCCGGCCGAGTTCGTCCACGGTGTCCGCCTGGGCGCGCACGATCACGTCGTACGGCCCGGTGACGTCCTCGGCCTGAATCACTCCCTCGATCTTTCCGATGACTTCGGCCACGGTCGACGCCTTGCCGACCTCGGTCTGGATCAGGATGTACGCCTGTACCACGGAACCTCCAGGGCGGCTACGAGGATCATGTGGGGAGAAGAGACGCCACGGTACCGCGTCGTCGCACGGTGCGGGGAGACCCGCGCGGCCTGCGCGGCGTGGAACACGTCACGAACAGGGCAACCGACACTCCGAGGAGGAGCTCAGTGAAAGGCACCGTGGGCGAGTTGGGGGAGTTCGGGCTCATCAGAGAGCTGACCTCCCGTCTCACCACCACCCCGGCGGTCCGTCTCGGGCCGGGTGACGACGCCGCGGTGGTCGCCGCGCCCGACCGGCGGGTCGTGGCCAGTACGGACGTGCTCCTGGAGGGCCGGCACTTCCGTCGCGACTGGTCCACCGCCTACGACGTCGGCCGCAAGGCCGCGGCCCAGAACCTCGCCGACATCGCCGCCATGGGCGCCGTCCCCACGGCCGTCCTGCTCGCCCTCGTCGTCCCCGCCGAGCTCCCCGCCACCTGGCCGACCGAGCTGATGGACGGCATCCGCGACGAGTGCCAGGTCGCCGGAGCGGCCGTGGTCGGCGGGGACGTGGTCCGCGGCGAGACGATCACCGTGGCCATCACGGCCCTCGGCGACCTGCGCAACCACGAGCCGGTCACCCGCTCCGGGGCCCGGGCCGGCGACGTCGTCGCCGTCACCGGCTGGCTGGGCTGGTCCGCGGCCGGCCTCGCCGTGCTCTCCCGGGGCTTCCGCTCGCCGCGCGCCTTCGTCGAGGCCCACCGCCGGCCCGAACCGCCCTACCACGCGGGTCCGGCCGCCGCCGCGCTCGGCGCCACCGCCATGACCGACGTCAGCGACGGCCTCATCGCCGACCTCGGGCACATCGCCGAGGCCAGCAAGGTCCGTATCGACCTGCGTACGGCCGCCATCGACGTGCCCACGCAGATGTACGACATCGGCCAGGCCGTCGGCGTCGACCCCCTGCAGTGGGTGCTCACCGGGGGAGAGGACCACGCCATCGTCGCCACCTTCCCGTCGGACGTGAAGCTGCCCGCGCGCTGGAAGATCATCGGCGAGGTGGTCAACCCCTCCGCGCTGCCCCAGGTCACCGTCGACGGCGCGCCCTGGGACAAGGCGGGCGGCTGGGACCACTTCGGGGACCTCGACCCCGAGGAGTAGCGCCCGGGCCCCTCGCCCACGGCGGGAGGATCACGGCGGGTAGATTCGGCGCCATGCCGATACCCCCACGCGTGCTGACCGTCGCCGGCTCCGACTCCGGCGGCGGTGCGGGCGTCCAGGCGGACCTGAAGACGATGCTCGCCCTCGGCACCCACGGCATGAGCGTGATCACCGCCGTCACCGCCCAGAACTCCCTGGGCGTCCAAGGCGCCTGGGAACTGCCCGCGGAGGCGGTCCGGGCGCAGTTCCGCAGTGTCGTCGACGACATCGGCGTCCAGGCCGTCAAGACCGGCATGCTGGCCTCGGCCGAGCTGGTGGAGACCGTGGCCGGCCTCCTCGCCGGCGTACGGGCCCCGGTGGTCGTCGACCCGGTCGGCGTCTCCAAGCACGGCGACGCCCTGCTGGCCGCCTCCGCTCTCGATGCGGTCCGTACGCGCCTGCTGCCCGCCGCCACGGTCGCCACCCCCAACCTGGACGAGGTCGCCTGGCTGACGGGCGTGAGGGTGACCCGCGAGGCCGATCTGCGGACGGCCGCCGAGGCGGTCCTCTCGTACGGCCCGCGCTGGGCGCTCATCAAGGGCGGCCACCTCGACGGGGACGCGGTCGACCTGCTCACCGACGGCACCGAGGAGCACTGGCTGCGCGCGCCGCGCCACGACAACCGCCACACCCACGGCACGGGCTGCACCCTGGCCTCCGCCATCGCCGCGGGCCTGGCCAAGGGGGCGTCGGTGCCGGACGCCGTCGCGGCCGCCAAGGAGTACGTGACCGGCGCGATCGCGGCGGGCTTCGCGCTCGGGGGCGGCATCGGGCCGGTGGACCACGGCTGGGCCTTCCGCCGCTGACCCGTGACCGGACCGTGGCCGGCCCGTAAGGGCCGGAGCCCTTTTCGGGCATGCAAAAAGCCGGCCACCAGAAGGTGACCGGCTTTCAAGGTGCGGCGAGGCTGCCGCGCTACTAGCTAGTTAGCGCGAGACCTTGCCGGCCTTGATGCACGAGGTGCAGACATTGAGGCGCTTCGGCGTCCGACCGACCACGGCACGCACACGCTGGATGTTCGGGTTCCAGCGACGGGACGTACGGCGGTGCGAGTGCGAAATGTTGTTGCCGAAGCCCGGCCCCTTGCCGCAGACGTCGCAGTTGGCAGCCACGGGTCACTCCAAAGACTTCAGATGCACTTACGGGAAATCCCGGCGTGCCGGGTCGTAGGTGACTGGCTTGCCAGGGGGATTGGCCTGATTCTCATCAGGCAACCGGAGCAGCATACAACGACCGCTCCTGGACAACGAAACTACCATGACCGGCCCGGACCCCGCCCGGGACGCCCTCCGGAACCCGGCGCGGGACTACTCTGCTCCAGCATCGCCCACAGCCCCGAGGAGGACCCACGTGCCGCAACCTCCCCCAGACTCCGTCCGGGGGTGCCCCCTCGACGCCGATGCGGTACGGACCTGGTGCGCGCTGGCGCTCGACGCCCTGGGCCGGGCCCGCGAGGAGATCGACGCGATCAACGTCTATCCCGTGGCGGACGGCGACACCGGCACCAACCTCTACCTGACCGTCGAGTCCGCCGCCCGCGCCGTCGACGCGGTCTTCGACGGCCACGCCACCACCGGCCCGGGCTCCCGCCCCGGCCTCGCCGAGGCCGTCCGGGCCATGGCCCACGGCGCGCTCATAGGCGCCCGCGGCAACTCCGGCACCATCCTCGCCCAGCTGCTGCGCGGCATGGCCGAGGTCCTCGCGGCGGCGGGTGACGAAGAGCACCGCGAAGCCGGCGCCGCACTCCTGGGACGGGCCCTTCGCCGCGCCGTGGAGTCCGCGTACGAAGGCGTGGCCCGGCCCGTCGAGGGCACCGTCCTGACCGTCGCCGCCGCTGCCGCCGACGCCGCCTCGACCGTCGCCGGGGACGCCGCCGCCGTCGCCCGCGCCGCCCACGAGCGGGCCCGCACGGCCCTTCAGGACACCCCCGGCCAGCTGGAGGTCCTGGGCAGGGCCGGCGTGGTCGACGCGGGCGGCAAGGGCCTGGTGGAGGTCCTGGGGGCGCTCGCCGCCGCCCTGTCCGGCGCGACCACCGGCCGCGATGCGGCGGCCGGCGCGCCGCGCGCCACGCGCGTGTGGCAGGCCGAAGGCTGCCCCGCCGACCTCGGCGACACCCCGTCGGCCGGCGGTGGGCCCGCCTTCGAGGTGATCTACCTGCTGGACGCCGACGACGACGCCGTCGCCCGCCTGCGCACCCGGCTCGACGCGCTGGGCGAGTCGCTCGTGGTGGTCGGCGGCGACGGCCTGTGGAACGTCCACGTGCACGTGGACGACGCCGGAGCCGCCGTCGAGGCGGGCATCGAGGCCGGACGCCCGCACCGCGTCCGCATCACCCACTTCGGCGGCGCCGGCGAGGAACGCACCCGTGTGCCCGAGCCGGCGCAGCGGGCCGTCGTCGCGCTCGTCCCCGGCGAGGGACTGGCCACCCTGTGCGCCGAGGCCGGGGCGACCGTCGTGGCCGTACGGCCGGGGGAGCAGCCGGCCGGCGGGGAGCTGGTGGAGGCGATCCGGCGGGCGCACGCGCGCGAGGTCGTCCTGCTGCCCAACGACGCCGACCTGCGGCACACCGCCGCCGCGGCCGCCGAGCAGGCCCGCGCCGAGGGCGTGCGCGTCGCCCTGATCCCCACCCGGTCCCCGGTGCAGGGCATCGCCGCCCTCGCCGTCCACGAGAACGCCCGGCGCTTCGACGAGGACGTCGTCGCCATGACCTCCGCCGCCGGTGCTACCCGCTACGCCGAGCTGACCGTCGCCGAACGCCAGTCCTGGACCATGGCGGGCGTCTGCCAGGCCGGGGACGTGCTCGGCCTGATCGACGGCGACGTGGCCGTCATCGGGACCGACCTGGCCGCCACCGCCCGGACCGTGCTGGACCGCATGCTGGCCGCGGGCGGCGAGATGGTCACCTTGGTCCTCGGCGAGGGCGTTCCCGACGCCGTCGCCGACGGCCTGCGCCGGCACGTGCGCCGCGGTCACCTCGCCGTGGACACGGTGGTCTACCACGGCGGACAGCGCTCCGCGCCGCTGCTCATCGGCATCGAATAGGCCGCGTTGTCAGCGGCGTGGTGTGCAATGGACCCGTGCCCGCGCTCCAGGAACCTCTGAAGAAGACGCTCGGCGGCAACACCGCGAAGGTGCTGGCCGAGCACCTCGACCTGCACACGGTCGGCGATCTGCTGCACCACTACCCGCGCCGCTACGCCGAGCGCGGCGAGCTGACCCGCCTCGCGGACCTGCCGCTGGACGAACACGTCACCGTCGTCGCCCAGGTCTCCGACGCCCGTGTGCACAAGTTCAACAACGGCAGGGGCCAGCGCCTGGAGGTGACGCTCACCGACGGCAGCGGCCGGCTCCAGCTGGTCTTCTTCGGCCGGTCGATCTACCACCACCAGAAGGAGCTCGTGCCCGGCCGCCGCGGCATGTTCGCGGGCAAGGTCGGCACCTTCCGCACCACCCGGCAGCTGTCCCACCCCGCGTACGAGATGCTCGGCAAGGACAGCGGCGCGGACGCCGTCGAGGCCTGGGCCAACCAGCTGATCCCGCTCTACCCCGCCTGCTCCCAGATGGAGTCCTGGAAGATCTCCAACTGCCTCGACGTCGTGCTGGCCTCCATGGAGGCCGCGGGCTGGGCCGAGGTGGTGGACCCGCTGCCGGGCGCGCTGCGCGAGGGCCGTGGCCTGCTGCCGCTGCCCGAGGCGTTCCGCAAAGTCCACCGGCCGCGCACCAAGGCGGACATCGAGGACGCCCGGCAGCGGCTGAAGTGGGACGAGGCGTTCGTCCTGCAGGTCGCCCTCGCCCGCCGCCGGCACGCCGACTCCCAGCTGCCGGCCGTGCCGCGCAAGCCCGCCGCCGACGGCCTGCTGGACGCCTTCGACGCCCGGCTGCCCTTCACCCTCACCGACGGCCAGCGGAAGGTCTCCGCCGAGATCTTCGACGACCTGGCCACCGAACACCCCATGCACCGCCTGCTGCAGGGCGAGGTGGGCTCCGGCAAGACCATGGTCGCCCTGCGCGCCATGCTCGGCGTCGTGGACGCCGGTGGCCAGGCCGCGATGCTCGCCCCCACCGAGGTGCTCGCTCAGCAGCACCACCGGTCGATCACCGAGATGATGGGCGACCTCGCCGAGGGCGGCATGCTCGGCGGCGCCGACCTGGGCACCAAGGTGGTGCTGCTCACCGGCTCCATGGGCACGGCGGCCCGCCGGCAGGCGCTGCTGGACCTCGTCACGGGCGAGGCGGGCATCGTCGTCGGCACCCACGCCCTCATCGAGGACAAGGTGCGGTTCCACGATCTGGGCCTGGTCGTCGTCGACGAACAGCACCGCTTCGGCGTCGAGCAGCGCGACGCCCTGCGCTCGAAGGGCAAGCAGCCGCCCCACCTGCTGGTGATGACGGCGACGCCGATCCCGCGCACGGTCGCGATGACCGTCTTCGGCGACCTCGAGACGTCCGTGCTGGACCAGCTCCCCGCCGGCCGCTCGCCCATCGCCACCCATGTGGTGCCCGCCAGGGACAAGCCGCACTTCCTCGCCCGCACCTGGGAGCGGGTCCGCGAGGAGGTCGAGGGCGGCCACCAGGCGTACGTGGTCTGCCCGCGCATCGGTGACGAGGAGGACGCCCCCAAGGCCCGGAAGAAGTCCGCCGCGCAGGAGGCGGAGGGCGAGGGCGAGCGGCGGCCGCCGCTCGCCGTCGTGGAGGTCGCCGGGCAGCTCACCGCGGGCCCGCTGGCCGGGCTGCGGGTCGAGGTGCTGCACGGGCGGATGCAGCCCGAGGCCAAGGACGACGTCATGCGCCGCTTCGCGGCCGGCGAGGTGGACGTCCTGGTCGCCACGACCGTCATCGAGGTGGGCGTGAACGTGCCCAACTCCACCGTGATGGTGATCATGGATGCCGACCGGTTCGGCGTCTCCCAGCTGCACCAGCTGCGCGGCCGGGTGGGCCGGGGCTCGGCCCCGGGGCTGTGCCTGCTGGTCACCGAGGCGTTCGAGGCGTCGCCCGCGCGGGCCCGCCTCGGCGCGGTCGCCGCGACCCTCGACGGCTTCGAGCTCTCCCGCATCGACCTCGAGCAGCGCCGCGAGGGCGACGTGCTCGGCCAGGCGCAGTCCGGCGTGCGCTCCAGCCTGCGCATGCTCGCCGTCATCGACGACGAGGACGTCATCGTGGCGGCCCGCGAGGAGGCCACGGCGGTCGTCGCCGCCGACCCCGAGCTGGAGCGGCTGCCCGACCTGCGCACCGCGCTGGACGCGCTGCTGGACAAGGAGCGGGAGGAGTTCCTGGACAAGGGCTGAAGGCCCGCCCGCGGGGACGGCGCGCCGCCGACGTCATACGCTTTCCGGGGGGCGGCCCCGCCGCCCTCGTCCCACCACACCGCGAAGGACTCCGAGACCCATGACCCGCGTGATCGCCGGCACCGCCGGCGGACGCCGCCTGGCCGTTCCGCCCGGCACCGGCACCCGCCCCACCTCCGACCGGGCGCGCGAGGGCCTGTTCTCCACCTGGGAGTCCTTCCTGGGCACGCTGCAGGGCGCCCGCGTCCTGGACCTCTACGGCGGCTCGGGCGCGGTCGGCCTGGAGGCGCTCTCCCGCGGCGCCGGGCACGTGCTGCTGGTGGAGGCCGACGCCCGCGCGGTGCGGGTCATCCGCGACAACGTGCGCGCGGTGGGCCTGCCGGGCGCGGAGGTGCGTACGGGCAAGGCGGAGCAGGTCATCACGGGGGCGCCGCCGGCCGGCCCCTACGACGTGGTCTTCCTCGACCCGCCCTACGTCGTCGGAGACGACGCTCTCCGCGAGATCCTGCTCACACTGCGCACCCGGGGCTGGCTCGCCGACGAGGCGTTGGTCACCGTGGAGAGGAGCACCCGCGGCGGCGAATTCGGCTGGCCGGAGGGCTTCGACGCACTGAGGGCCCGTCGTTACGGCGAGGGCACGCTTTGGTACGGTCGCGCCGCCTCGGCGTGCACCGCCTGATCGGGATGGGGCACGTCATGAATGGACCGGAGAGCGAGGAACCACCGTTGCGCCGCGCCGTCTGTCCGGGGTCGTTCGACCCCGTCACCAATGGACACCTCGACATCATCGCCCGCGCGTCCCGCCTGTACGACGTCGTGCATGTCGCGGTGATGATCAATAAGTCGAAGCAGGGCCTGTTCACCGTCGAGGAGCGGATAGAGCTGCTGCGGCAGGTCACCGCCGAGTACGGCAACGTGGAGGTCGAGTCCTTCCGCGGCCTGCTCGTCGACTTCTGCAAGCAGCGCGACATCCCGGCGATCGTCAAGGGCCTGCGGGCGGTCAGCGACTTCGACTACGAGCTGCAGATGGCCCAGATGAACAATGGCCTCTCGGGCGTCGAGACGCTGTTCGTGCCCACCAACCCCACCTACAGCTTCCTGTCCTCGAGCCTGGTCAAGGAGGTCGCGGCCTGGGGCGGCGACGTCGCCCACCTGGTGCCGCCGCTGGTGCTCGAGGCGCTCAACGAGAGGCTCGAGAAGCGGTAGCCGACTGACGGATCGTCAGTTGCTGCCGGGCGCGGCCCGCCGGCCCTACAGTCGTCCCGTTCGTGCCGTCGGCCCCGAGAGAGTGGCGAGCGTCACCGTGGACGTCCAGAAGAAGCTCGACGAGATCGTCACGACCGTCGCCGCTGCCCGCGCCCTGCCCATGTCGGCCTCCTGCGTCCTCAACCGCGCCGAGCTGCTCGCCCGGCTGGGGGAGGTGCGGGCCGCCCTGCCCGGCTCCCTGGCCCGGGCGGAGGAGGTCATCGGCGGCCGGGAGCGGATGGTCGCCGACGCCCGGGCCGAGGCCGAGCGGATCCTGGGGGCCGCCCGGGCCCAGCGCGGCTCGCTGATCTCCGACACGGAGGTCGCCCGCGAGGCCCAGGAGGAGGCCGGGCGCATCCTCGAGGACGCGCGCCGCGAGGCCGCCGCGATCCGCGCGGGGGCCGACGACTACGTCGACGGCAAGCTCGCCGACTTCGAGGTCGTCCTCACCAAGACCATCGCCTCCGTCGACCGCGGCCGCGAGAAGCTGCTCGGCCTGACGCCCGCCGACCCGGCGTCCGGCCACCCCGCGGACGACGCCCCCGCACGCGCCGCCGACCCCGCACGCCGCCGGCGCGACGCCGACGCGTACGTGGACGCCAAGCTCGCGACCGTCTCGGCCGTCCTGGCGAGCACGCTGGAGGCGGCCGGCCGCGGCCGGGAGAAGCTGCTCGCCGGCCGCCCCGTGGACGAGCTGGCGGCGCACATGGCCGCCCAGGAGCGCCTGCCCGGCGGGCGCCCCGCCGACGACGCCGACTTCCTCGCGGGCCTCGCCGCCCCCCAGGAGCCCGCCGAGCCGCCTCAGGAGGACCGGGCCGCCGGCTGGGGCGAGTACGCGACGCCGGCCGGGGAGTACGACGGGCGGGACCCCTACGGCGCGCCCCAGCCGTACCCGCCGCAGCTGGACCCCTACGCGGTGCCCGGCGGCTATCCCCAGCAGCCCGACCCGTACGCCTGGCCCGCCCAGGACCCCGCGCAGCACCAGCGGTACCCGGAGCGGCCGCAGGGGGCCGCGCTCGACGGGACGAGCCTCTTCGACACCGGCGCTATCGACCTCGACCGGCTCCGGCAGTACGACCAGGGGCGCTGAACGCCGGCGTTTTCCGGCGTTGTCTTCGTCGTCGTTCCGTCGTCGGTCCGTCGTTCCACCCGGCCACGGGGGGTGCGGATTGGGACCACGGCGGCCCGTCCAGTATCCTGGCTCTTCGGTCGCGTGTACGTCCGCGATCCAGGCTGCCCGCCGCGCTCCTCGAGCACGCCGGGCGCCGTCACCGCAGCGTAGAAAGCAGGAAGCCCTGAACGCCCGCCTTGATCCCCGTAACCCTCTCGTGTTCGACACACGCGAGCTGGGCCGGCGACCCGGCGCGCTGAAGCGGGTCTCCCGTTCCGTCCCGGCCCCTGCGGACCTCGGTATCGAGGTCATCGGCGTGCCCGAGAACGCCGCGGTGGAGCTCGATCTCCGCCTCGAGTCGGTCATGGAAGGGGTGCTTGTCACAGGCACCGCCCGTGCGCCGCTCACCGGGGAGTGCGTAAGGTGTCTGGAGCCGCTGGAGCGTGAGCTCGACGCGGACTTCCAGGAGATGTACTCCTACCCCGACGCCGACGCCCGGGGCCGCATCGCGGCCGCGGACGACGACGCCGAGGACGACGAGGAGGAGATGCTCTTCCTCGAGGACGACATGTTCGACCTCGAACCCGTGCTGCGGGACGCGGTGGTGCTCTCACTGCCGCTGCAGCCGGTGTGCCAGGAAGACTGCCCGGGCCTGTGCTCCGACTGCGGAGCGCGGCTGGCGGACGACCCGGACCACCACCACGACGCCGTCGACATCCGTTGGGCGGCACTGCAGGGACTCGCCGGTTCCGACCAGGACGGCGAGAAGGACAACGCACCCCGTTCCGACGGGGATGACTCACAGGAGAAGTAGCCGTGGCTGTTCCGAAGCGGAAGATGTCGCGCAGCAACACGCGCCACCGCCGGTCGCAGTGGAAGGCTGCGGTCACCCCCCTGGTGGCGTGCGAGCGCTGCCACGAGCCGAAGCAGCAGCACATCGCGTGCCCGAGCTGCGGCACCTACAACAAGCGCCAGGTCCTCGCGGTCTGATCGGCGGGTGACAGGCTTCATGTCAGACGCCAGTACGCCGTCCCGCAACCGCGGGCAAGAACCGGCGGCGACGGACACGGCCTCGTCTCACACGCTTCTGGAAGGGCGGCTCGGGTACAAACTCGAGACCGCCCTTCTGGTGCGTGCGCTGACGCACCGGTCCTTCGCGTACGAGAACGGCGGCCTGCCCACCAACGAGCGGCTGGAGTTCCTCGGGGACTCCGTGCTCGGCCTGGTGGTCACCGACACGCTCTACCGCATCCACCCCGACCTGCCCGAGGGCCAGCTCGCCAAGCTGCGCGCCGCGGTGGTCAACTCCCGTGCGCTGGCCGAGGTCGGCCGGGGCCTGGACCTGGGTGCCTTCATCCGGCTCGGCCGGGGCGAAGAGGGGACGGGCGGCCGCGACAAGGCGTCCATCCTCGCGGACACCCTGGAAGCCGTCATCGGCGCGGTCTACCTCGACCAGGGCCTGGAGGCGGCGGGGGAGCTGGTGCACCGGCTCTTCGACCCGCTGATCGAGAAGTCCTCCAACCTCGGCGCGGGCCTGGACTGGAAGACCAGTCTCCAGGAGCTCACCGCCACCGAGGGCCTCGGCGTTCCGGAATACCTGGTCTCCGAGACCGGTCCGGACCACGAGAAGACCTTCACGGCTGCTGCCCGCGTCGGTGGTGTCGCGTACGGCACCGGCACCGGCCGCAGCAAGAAGGAAGCGGAGCAGCAGGCGGCCGAGTCCGCCTGGCGCTCCATCAACAGCGCCGCGGAGGCGCGCGCGGCGGCCGCGAAGGCGGACGCCGAGGGCGCCGGCAAAGCGCAGGGCGCGTCCCACTGACGCTCCCGTTCATCCACGACGTCCGGGCGGTCCCGCACAGCGGGCCCGCCCGGACGTCGTAGCCAACCCGGAGGAGTGCGGTGCCCGAGCTGCCCGAGGTCGAGGTCGTCCGCAGCGGCCTGGAGCGCTGGATCCGCGACCGCACGGTCGCCGAGGTCGAGGTGCTGCACCCCAGGGCCGTCCGACGGCACCTCGCCGGCCCCGGCGACTTCGCCGCACAGCTCGTCGGCCACCGGCTGGGCGCGGCCCGGCGCCGCGGCAAGTACCTGTGGCTGCCCGTCGAGCCCCTCGGCGACACCACCGCCCCGGACCGCGCGGTCCTCGCCCACCTGGGCATGAGCGGCCAGCTGCTCGTCCAGCCCCAGGGTTCCCCCGACGAGAAGCACCTGCGCGTCCGCGTGCGCTTCGCCGACGCCCAGGCCACCGAGCTGCGCTTCGTGGACCAGCGCACCTTCGGCGGCCTCTCGCTGCACGAGACGGTGCCCGGCGACCCCGACGGACTCCCGGACGTCATCGCCCACATCGCCCGCGACCCGCTCGATGCGGCCTTCGACGACGACGCCTTCCACACCGCGCTGCGCCGCCGCCGCACGACGATCAAGCGCGCCCTGCTCGACCAGTCGCTGATCAGCGGCGTCGGCAACATCTACGCCGACGAGGCGCTGTGGCGCACGCGGCTGCACTACGACCGCCCCACCGCCTCGCTGACCCGCCCGCGCACCGCCGAGCTGCTGCTGCACATCCGCGAGGTCATGAACGAGGCACTCGCCGCCGGCGGCACCAGCTTCGACAGCCTCTACGTCAACGTGAACGGCGAATCCGGCTATTTCGAGCGCTCGCTGGACGCCTACGGGCGCGAGGACGAGCCCTGCCGGCGCTGCGGCACGGCCATGCGCCGCCGCCCCTGGATGAACCGCTCCAGCTACTTCTGCCCGCGCTGCCAGCGCCCGCCGCGCACCACGTCATAGGCCCCGCGGCCGCTTCCCCGCCGGGCGCCACCATCCGGTCCTACGGGCCGGTCAGGCCTGCTCGGCGTCGTAGGCCCGACGTGCCGTCAGCACGTCGGGCATCCGCGCCTCGACGAGCTCGATCAGCCCCATCAACCGCTCGGTGATCTCCTGCCCCAGAGGGGTCAGGCGGTAGTCCACGCGGGGCGGGTTGGTGGGCTGGGCCTCGCGGTGCACCAGCCCGTCGCGCTCGAGCGCGTGGAGGGTCTGGGACAGCATCTTCTCGCTGACGCCGTCGACGCGGCGGCGCAGCTCGTTGAAGCGCAGCGTGTCCTCGCTGAGCGCGCCGAGCGTCAGCGCGCCCCAGCGTCCCGTGACATGCCCGAGGATCTCGCGCGACGGACAGCTGCGCGCGAAGACGTCGAAGGGCAACTGCTCGTCCGCGCCGCCGTCGCAGGCTTCCTCTGCCGTGCCGTGGGTTGTCATGCCAACACCATACTCCTGGACAGCGCTCACCCCGGGATTGCGCTTTCCAAAAGTTAGTGCTTTCCTTTGGTCATCGCCCTGCCCCACCGGCTCTCCGAGGAGTTACCCGCCGTGACCACTCCCGTCGTCTCCATCGCCTACCACTCCGGCTTCGGCCACACCGCCGTCCTCGCCGAGGCCGTCCGCGACGGCGCCACCGACGCCGGCGCCACCGTCCACCTGATCAACGTCGCCGAGATCACCGACGCGCAGTGGGAGCAGCTCGACGCCTCCGACGCCATCGTCTTCGGCTCGCCCACCTACATGGGCACCGCCTCCGGCGCCTTCCACGTCTTCGCCGAGTCGACCTCCGGTCGCTGGTACACCCGCGCCTGGCAGGACAAGCTGGCGGCCGGCTTCACCAACTCCGCCTCCAAGAGCGGCGACAAGCTGCACACCCTGCAGTTCTTCACCGTCCTCGCCGCCCAGCACGGCATGCACTGGGTCGGCCTCGGCGCGCTGCCGGGCTGGAACAGCTCCGTGGCCTCCGAGAACGACATCAACCGCCTCGGCTTCTTCCTGGGCGCCGGCGCCCAGACCAACAACGACCAGGGCCCCGAGGGCGTGCACAAGGCCGACATCGCGACCGCCGAACTGCTCGGCCGCCGCATCACCGAGCAGGCCCGTATCTACGTCGCGGGCCGCGCCGCCGCCTGACGGACGCCGCCACGTGGCCCGGCCGGGTCCCACCCAGGAGGTGAGGCCCGGCCGGCCGCGTTTCAGTAGCCGAAGTCCTGCGTCCACCACGGGCCGTTGCCGCCGTGGTGCACGCCGACGCCCATGCTGCGGTAGTCGCAGTTGAGGATGTTGGCGCGGTGACCGCTGCTGCGCATCCACGCGTCCATCACCGTGCGCGCGTCCGGGTGGCCGCGCGCGATGTTCTCTCCGCCCAGGTTCTTGATGCCGCGCCGGGCGGCCCGGTCCCAGGGGGTGCGGCCGTCCGGATCGGTGTGGTCGAAGAAGCCCCGCCGGGCCATGTCGTCGCTGAAGGACTGGGCGAGCCGGTTCAGCTGGGAGCTGGCCCGCAGCGGACGGCAGCCCGCCTTCGCCCGTTCCGCGTTGACCAGGGCCAGCACCAGATGCGCGGTGGAGGAGCGGGTGTCGGCGAGCGTGCCGGCCGCAGACGCCGCGTGCTCGCCGTCCACGACCGCCGTACGCCGCCGCTCGGCGGTCGTACGGGCCGCGGTGACCCGCTCGCGGGCCGTGGTGACGGCGGCCTGGGCGGGCCGCTGCCCGGGGGACGCCGCGGAGGGGGGCGCGGACAGCGCCGAGGCCGGCGGGCGCTCGGCGCCCCGGGACGCGCGGAGGTCCGCCTCCTGGACGCCCCTGGCGCCTGCTGCGCCCGCAGGGCCCTGCCGCTCGTCCGCTTGCCGTTCGTCCGCCCGCGTCCGGCTCACCGCCTGCTCCGCCCGGCCGGCGCCGGCCCGTTGCCGGCCCCGCTCGTCACCGCGCGCCCGGTCGGCCTGGGGCGCGGCCGGGGGCCGGGAATCCTGAGCGGGGGCCTCGACCGGGCCGTCGGCCCGGACCTGTCCGCTGGTGCCGGCGCCGGGGGAGGAGGCGTCGCCACCCGTGAGCCCACCGCCGGGGAGCAGTCCGGAGACCATGGCGACCGCGCCCATCGCCACGGCGGCCGAGGCGCCGAGCAGCCCCGCCCGTCGCGCGGGCGGAGCCGCCTTGATCACCTTGGGCGCGCCCGCCGTCCGGCCCGCTCCGGCCGCACCGCCGCGCCGTCTGCCGCGGCGCGGGCCACGGTGCCGTCCGGGGCCGGCGGGGCCGGTGCGGACGATGGGGATGGGCTGGGTGACCGCCTCGGCCGGATCCTCGGGCTCGTACGCGTCGGCCGACTCGCCCGTCAGGGGAGCCCGGGCTTTCCGGGCGTTCGCCACCTCCTCATCGGCGGTCGCGCGGGCAGAGCGTCGATGGCGACCCATCCGCTGCCTTCCTCACGTGTTCGGCGTCAAAGTGCGTCACTCGTCCGGGGGAGTCCTTATTCGGCGGCGACTGTACGGCACCGGGAACCGGGCCGAAGTGCTGCTTATGTAATTGGCCGGTTAACGTGCAGACATGAACGAGAATGTCCGTCTCACGGCGTGGGTCCGTGGGCATGTGCAGGGTGTCGGCTTTCGTTGGTTCACCCGGGCCAACGCATTGCGGATCGGTGACCTGATCGGCTTCGCCTCCAACCTCTCCGACGGCCGGGTGCAGGTGGTGGCCGAGGGGCCCCGCCCGAACTGCGAACAGTTGCTCGAGTGGCTGCGCAACGGCGACACGCCCGGCCGCGTGGACGGTGTCACCGAGATCTGGGACGTGCCCAGGGGTGGTTACGACGGCTTCGAGACCCGTTGACAGGATGACGGGAAAATCGGATTGGGGCTCGGTTTCGCAGGGCCATGAGGGGGATGATCGTCGGATTCATATGACATTGGCATATGCGGACCACGGAAATTGCCTGATGGTTGCCAACTCGGCCGCAGCGTGCAAGGCTGCCTCTCAACGGATGATCTCTACGCCCCTCGGGCTCCGGGTGCGGAATGCGGCGCGGAATATCCCCGCGCACACCCCCGGGACGCCCGCCGATACGGGGTGTGATCGTGTTGACCGTCAAACCATTTGGTGAGACGCTGGAAGCCCCGCGCACCTTAGCTGTTTGGCATTGAAAGACCGCAGTAGTGATGGCAGACACCGCGGGTGCGAATCCCTCACGACCCACACCGCTTCGGTCGGTCACTCAGTGTGGAGGACCATCCATCATGGCAAAGGCGCTTCTCGGTTACGTCGGCGGCTCCGACCCCCGAGTCCTCTCCGAGATGCGACGGCTTCAGCAGCGTGTCCAGGACCTCGAATCCGAGCTCATTCGGATGCAGGCCGAGAACGACGCGCTGACTGCCGCCGCTCATGGCGACTCGCTGCTCGACAGCATCGACGTATCCCACGCGGAGCCTGCGCTTGCCTGACCCGTGCCCTGCCCCGGGGGCCGGTCGGGCTGCACTGTCAGCCGCTTGAGAGTTGCAAGGGACGCTTCGGCGTCCCTTCGTCGTTTCCCGGCTGGTCACGACGTCTTCTCCCCGTCCTCTCCCAAGTGATCTGCCCGGCCTCTTCACAGGTGAAACCAGCGGGTGAAGCCCGGGAAAAGAGGCGGCGCGCCCACGGCTCCCGCACGCCGGGAGGGTGCACCGGCGCGCGGTAGAGTCCTTCCGCGTGCACCTCAAGAGCCTGACCCTGCGCGGGTTCAAATCCTTCGCCTCCGCCACCACCCTGCGCTTCGAGCCCGGCATCACCTGTGTCGTGGGCCCCAACGGCTCCGGAAAGTCCAATGTCGTCGACGCGCTTTCCTGGGTCATGGGAGAGCAGGGCGCCAAGTCCCTGCGCGGCGGCAAGATGGAGGACGTCATCTTCGCCGGGACGACCGGCCGCCCCCCGCTGGGCCGCGCCGAGGTCTCCCTCACCATCGACAACTCCGACGGTGCCCTGCCCATCGACTACGCCGAGGTCACCATCACGCGGATCATGTTCCGCAACGGCGGCAGCGAATACCAGCTCAACGGCGACACCTGCCGCCTCCTCGACATCCAGGAACTGCTCTCCGACTCCGGCATCGGCCGCGAGATGCACGTCATCGTCGGACAGGGCCAGCTCGACTCCGTCCTGCACGCCGACCCCATGGGCCGTCGCGCCTTCATCGAGGAGGCCGCCGGCGTCCTCAAGCACCGCAAGCGCAAGGAGAAGGCGCTGCGGAAGCTCGACGCGATGAAGGCGAACCTCGCCCGAGTCCAGGACCTCACCGACGAACTGCGCCGCCAGCTCAAGCCCCTCGGCCGCCAGGCCGCCGTCGCCCGCCGGGCCGCCGTCATCCAGGCCGACCTGCGCGACGCCCGGCTGCGCCTGCTCGCCGACGACCTGGTCACCCTGCGCGAGGCCCTGCGCGCGGAGATCGCCGACGAGGCCGCCCTCAAGACCCGCAAGGAGGCCGCCGAGACGGAGCTGCGCGCGGCCGCCCAGCGGGAGGCGGCCCTCGAGGAACAGGTGCGCGAACTGACGCCGCGCCTGGCCGCGGCCCAGCAGACCTGGTACGAACTCTCCCGCCTCGCCGAACGCGTACGCGGCACCATTTCCCTCGCGGACGCCCGCGTCACCAGCGCCACCGCCGCCCCCGCCGAGGAGCGCCGCGGCCGCGACCCCGAGGACCTCGAACGCGAGGCCGCCCGCGTCCGCGAGCAGGAGGCCGAACTCGACGCCGCCCTCGAGGCCGCGAGCCGCGCCCTGGAGGACACCGCCGAACACCGCGCCGGCCTCGAACGCCGCCTGGCCGAGGAGGAACGCCGCCTGCGCGACGCCGCCCGCGCCATCGCCGACCGCCGCGAGCAGCTCGCCCGCCTGCACGGTCAGGTCACCGCCGCCCGCGGCCGCGCCGCCTCGGCCGAGGCCGAGATCGGCCGCCTGGCCGCCGCCCGCGACGAGGCCCGCGAACGGGCCGCCGCCGCACAGGAGGAGTACGAACGTCACCAGGCCGAGGCCGACGGCGCCGACGCGGACGACGCCGAACTCGCCGCCCGCCACGACCGGGCCAAGGCGGACCTCGCCGCCGCCGACACCGCCCTCAACGCCGCCCGCGAGGCGACCACCGAGGCCGAACGCCGCCGCGCCGCGATCACCGCCCGCCGCGACGCCCTCGCCCTGGGCCTGCGGCGCAAGGACGGCACGGGCGCCCTGCTGGCGGCGAAGGAACGATTGGGCGGACTCCTCGGCCCGGCCGCCGGACTCCTGTCGGTCACCCCCGGCCACGAACTCGCCGTCGCCACCGCCTTCGGCGCCGCGGCCGACGCCGTCGCCGTGACCGGCCCCGCCGCCGCGGCCGAGGCACTGCGCCTACTGAAGAAGGAGGACGCCGGCCGGGCCGTGCTCCTGTTGAGCGGAGCCCCCTGCGACGACGCCGCCCCGGCCGCCCCCGCCCCCCACCTCGCCGCGGCCGACCTCGTCCGCGCCCCCCTGGACCTGCTGCCCGCCGTGCGCAGACTCCTGCGCGACATCGTCGTCGTCGACACCCTCGAGGACGCCGAACACCTCGTCACCACCCATCCCGGCCTGACCGCCGTCACCGCCGAGGGCGACCTGCTCGGCGCGCACATCGCCCAGGGCGGCTCCGGCGGCGCACCCAGCCTCATCGAGACCCAGGCCGCGGTCGACGAGGCCACCGCGGAGCTCACCGAGCTCGACGCGCGCTGCGCCGAGCTGACCGCGGCACGCGAGGAAGCCCAGGAACAGCGCGCCCACCACGCCGCGCTCGTGGAGGAGCTGGCCGTCCGGCGCAGCGCCGCCGACCGGGAGAAGTCGCAGGCCGCACAAACCCTGGGACGCCTCGCCGGGCAGGCCCGCGCCGCGGCCGGCGAGGCCGAGCGGACGACGGCCGCCGCCGAGCGGGCGCAGGAGGCGCTCCGACGCGCCACCGAGGAGGCCGAGGAACTCGCCGAGCGCCTGGCCGCGGCCCAGGAGCGAGCCCTGGGCGACGACGGCACCGACGAACCCGACACCTCCGTACGGGACCGCCTCGCCGCCGACGGCGCGAACGCCCGGCAGACCGAGATGGAGGCGCGCCTCCAGGTCCGTACGCACGAGGAGCGCATGAAGGCCCTCGCCGGGCGGGCCGACGGCCTCGACCGCGCGGCCCGCGCCGAGCGCGAGGCACGGGCCCGCGCGGAGCAGCGGCAGGCGCGGCTGCACCACGAGGCCCGGGTCGCCTCGGCGGTGGCGGCCGGGGCCCGGCAACTGCTGGCGCACGTCGAGCTCTCGCTCGTACGGGCCGACGAGGAGCGCCGGGCGGCCGAGGCCGCGAAGGCCGAGCGCGAACGCGAGCTGACCGAGGGCCGCGACCGGGCGCGCGAGCTGAAGACGGAGCTGGACAAGCTCACCGACTCGGTCCACCGGGGCGAGGTGCTGGGCGCCGAGAAGCGGCTGCGCATCGAGCAGCTGGAGGCGAAGGCCCTGGAGGAGCTGGGCGTGGAGCCCACGGCCCTGGCCGCGGAGTACGGCCCCGACCAGCCCGTACCCCCCTCGCCGCCGGCCGAGGGCGAGGAGCTCCCCGACGACCCGGACCACCCCCGCAACCAGCCCGTCCCCTACGTCCGCGGCGAGCAGGAGAAGCGCCTGAGGGCGGCCGAGCGGGCCTATCAGCAGCTGGGCAAGGTCAACCCCCTCGCCCTCGAGGAGTTCGCGGCGCTGGAGGAGCGCCACCAGTTCCTCTCCGAGCAGCTCGAGGACCTCAAGAAGACCCGCGCGGACCTCCTGCAGGTGGTGAAGGACGTCGACCGGCGGGTGGAGGAGGTCTTCACGGCGGCGTACCACGACACGGCCCGGGAGTTCGAGGGCGTCTTCTCCCGGCTCTTCCCCGGCGGCGAGGGCCGTCTGATCCTCACCGACCCGGACGACATGCTGGCCACGGGCGTGGACGTGGAGGCCAGGCCACCCGGCAAGAAGGTGAAGCGGCTGTCCCTGCTGTCGGGCGGCGAGCGCTCCCTGACCGCGGTCGCCCTGCTCGTGGCGATCTTCAAGGCCCGCCCGAGCCCGTTCTACGTCATGGACGAGGTCGAGGCGGCGCTGGACGACACCAACCTCCAGCGCCTGATCAGGATCATGAAGGAGCTCCAGGAGAGCTCCCAGCTGATCGTGATCACACACCAGAAACGCACGATGGAAGTGGCCGACGCCCTCTACGGAGTGTCGATGCAGGGCGACGGAGTGTCGAAGGTGATCAGCCAACGCCTCCGTTAGCTTCAACTATTGAACTCAACACCTGGAAAACTCTGGGGAAACATCTTGGTCACAACCTATTGACTTAGAAAATTGAAGACATAGGGTCTCCCACGTTGCTTACGCCTTCAAGTGGTGGTCACTTCGATCTTGTGCGCCACTGGAAAGGCCCCCCCACCCCGGCAACGTGGCCGGGTTCCAGGAGTACACGTTGACCAGCACTGCGCCGGCGCAGGCGTCCGAGGGCCGCAAGGCCCAACCGGACCACCTCGGCCACGTCATCTTCATCACCGCGGCCGCGGCCATGGGTGGTTTCCTCTTCGGCTACGACAGCTCCGTGATCAACGGCGCTGTCGAGGGCATCCGGGGGAAGTACGACATCGGTTCGGCCGCCCTCGCCCAGGTCATCGCCATCGCCCTGATCGGCTGCGCCATCGGCGCCGCCACCGCGGGCCGCGTCGCCGACCGCATCGGCCGCATCCGCGTCATGCAGATCTCGGCCACGCTGTTCACCATCAGCGCCGTGGGCTCGGCCCTGCCCTTCGCCCTGTGGGACCTCGCCTTCTGGCGCGTCCTCGGCGGCATCGCCATCGGCATGGCCTCCGTCATCGGCCCGGCCTACATCGCCGAGGTCTCCCCGCCGGCCTACCGCGGCCGCCTCGGCGCGTTCCAGCAGGCCGCGATCGTCATCGGCATCGCCGTCTCGCAGCTGGTCAACTGGGGCATCCTCAACGTCGCCGACGGCGACCAGCGCGGCAAGGTCATGGGCATCGAGGCCTGGCAGCTCATGCTCGGCGTCATGGTCGTCCCGGCCGTCCTCTACGGCCTGCTCTCCTTCGCCATCCCCGAGTCCCCCCGCTTCCTGATCTCGGTCGGCAAGACCGACAAGGCCAAGAAGGTCCTGGCCGACGTCGAGGGTCACACCGTCGACCTCGACAAGCGCGTCGCCGAGATCGAGCACGCCATGAAGAGCGAGCAGAAGTCCTCCTTCAAGGACCTGCTCGGCGGCCGCTTCGGCTTCCTGCCGATCGTCTGGGTCGGCATCGGCCTCTCGGTCTTCCAGCAGTTCGTCGGCATCAACGTCGCGTTCTACTACTCCTCGACGCTGTGGCAGTCGGTGGGCGTGAACCCGGAGAGCTCGTTCTTCTACAGCTTCACGACGTCGATCATCAACATCGTCGGCACCGTGATCGCGATGGTCCTCGTCGACCGCATCGGCCGCAAGCCGCTCGCCCTCGTCGGCTCCGTCGGCATGGCGCTCTCCCTCGCCCTCGAGGCCTGGGCCTTCGCCTCCAAGACGGCGGACGGCACCCTGCCGACCACCCAGGGCACCGTGGCCCTGATCGCCGCCCACGCCTTCGTCCTCTTCTTCGCCCTCTCCTGGGGCGTCGTGGTCTGGGTCTTCCTGGGCGAGATGTTCCCCAACCGCATCCGCGCCGCCGCGCTCGGCGTGGCCGCGTCCGCCCAGTGGATCGCGAACTGGGCCATCACGGCCAGCTTCCCGAGCCTGGCGGACTGGAACCTCTCCGGTGCGTATGTGATCTACGCGGTCTTCGCCGTGCTCTCGATCCCCTTCGTACTCAAGTACGTCAAGGAGACGAAGGGCAAGGCGTTGGAGGAGATGGGCTAACCCCCCCCGCCGCCCCTCTCCTCGAAAGGGCGTTGCCCCGGCAAGATGCCGGGGCAACGCCCTTTTTGCTTACGCGGCCGTGAAGGTGACCCGGAGCCGGGGGCACGGCGGGTGGGTGCGGCCCGGCGGGCCGGGTTTGCGCCCACCCTCCCCCAGCTACCGCTGGAAGGTGCCCCCAGCCCCAGCGGAACGACTGCCCACAAACAGGCCGGCGGGGCGACTGCCCGCCCACCGGCCTGCGGTCGACTGACGGCGGGAGGGGCCGGGGTGGGATGGGGCGGGCCCTGGAAGGGGCGTCAGGGTTATTTGCGGCCCAAGTGCGGGGCATGGCATCCGGTTGGGGGCTCCGGGCCGTAAATAATCCAGCACCGGAAGGGCCCGCTCCATCCCACCCCGGCCCCGCCCCCCCAACCCGCACAACGCAAAGAGGGCCCCCGAAGGGGCCCTCAAACCGCTCAAGCGACTACGCCGAGACCTTCTCGCGCTCACCCTCCGGGCGAACGGCCGCGGAGACGCCAGTCTCCCGCGGCACCGGCAGCACCGCCATCAGCACCGCCGAGATCACGATCGTCGCCGCCCATCCCAGCCCGTACTTGCCGACGAACGTCGACGCGAACGGCCCGGTGAACCAGTCGCACTTCGTGAAGCAGACGCCCGCGATCAGCGCCACGGCCCACGCCGTCATCGCCTGCCAGCAGAAGCCGCCCACGTACCAGTACCGGCTCGTACGACCCGTGTCCATCAGCGCCTCCGCGTCATAGCGCACGGCGCGCACCCGGCGCCGCGCCATGTCGACCGCGTACACGCCGATCCACGCCGAGAAGGAGACGGCCAGCAGGATCAGGAAGGTGATGAAGGAGCTCAGGAAGCTCTTGGCGACCAGCATCAGCATCAGACCGCCGATGAGCGAGATCGCCGCGTTGATGCTCACGGCCATCGCGCGCGGCAGCTTCACGCCCATGGTCTGGGCGGTGAAGCCGGCCGAGTACATCGAGAGGCTGTTGATCAGCAGCATGCCGACGATCGCGGTGGCCAGGTACGGCACGGCCAGCCACGTCGGGAGGATGTCACCGAGGAAGGAGACGGGGTCCGGGGCGTCGGCGAGCTTGGGCGTGGAGACGGCCATCACGGCGCCCATGAGCACCATCGGCACCATGACCAGACCCGCACCGGACACCGTGACGCCGACGATCTTCTTGCCCGACGCGGCGTGCGGCAGGTACCGCGTGAAGTCCGGCCCGGTGGGCACCCAGCTGATGCCGCCGGCGGCGATGGTCCCGACGCCGGCGATCACCATGGCGGTCGTGCCCGCGGGCTTGGAGAAGACGTCGTCCCACGAGATGTTCATGATCAGGTAGCCGAGGACCAGCACGCTGAAGAGGCCGAACAGGTACGTCGACCAGGTGTTGCAGACGTTGAGCGCCTTGCGCCCCATGCCGCTGACCAGGAACGTGCAGGCCACGAACACGAACAGGGTGACGACGATCAGCACCGTGTTGCTCTTCACGCCGAAGAGCAGGTCGAGAACGGTGAGCACGGCGTACGCGCCGGTGACCGCGTTGATCGTCTCCCAGCCGAAGCGGGCGACCCACAGGATCGCGCCCGGGAAGAGGTTGCCGCGCACGCCGAACGTGGCCCGGGAGAGCATCGCGCCGGGGGCGCCGCCCCACTTGCCGGACACGGACAGCACGCCGACCAGGCCGAACGAGACGAGCGCGGCGCACGCCGCGACGATCAGGACCTGCCAGAAGTTCAGGGCGTTGAAGACGACCAGCGCCGCACCCATGGTGAGCAGCAGCACACTGATGTTCGCGGCGACCCAGGTCGGGAAGAGCTCCCGGACCCGGCCGTGCCGCTCGTGGTCGGGTACGGGCTCGATGCCGCGGGTCTCGATGGCGCTCTCGGCGCTGGACACGTTGGCGCCGTCGGCAGCGTTGTCCATGGTGGGGGCCATAGTTGGGGGCTCCGTGCGGGGTGTGACAGGGCGGGGCCTGGGCAGAAAGGGACGTTGGGACTCTACGCGCGTCACGCGAGCCCACGCCATCGTACTTTGATCTAACTTTGTGCAGTTAGGGTCATTCGTCCTTGTGGAAAACCACAAGGACGCCACGCGCCGAGGCGCCGCAGCGCCCGCACCCGTCGGTGTCCGATACTGGGTGCGTTATGGACATCGTCATCCTTGCTGTACTCATCGCTGTGGTCGCGCTCGGCGCGATCAGCGGGCTCGTGGTCAGCAGCCGCAAGAAGAAGCAGCTGCCGCCCGCTCCTCCGAGCAGCCCGTCCGTCACCGCGCCGCCCGCCGAGCCGCACGTCGGCGAGGAGGCCGAACCCTCCACCGCGCAGCCGCGCCGCACCATCGAAGAGGTCGAGCTCCCCACGGCCCCCGCCCCGGCGGAGGAGAGCGCACCGGTCGTCGAGCCGGAGGCCGCGGTCGAAGCCGCGGCACCGGCCGCACCCGAGATCGAGATTCCCGAGCCCACGGCCGGCCGCCTCGTGCGCCTGCGCGCCCGGCTGTCCCGCTCGCAGAACTCCCTCGGCAAGGGTCTGCTGACCCTGCTCTCCCGTGAGCACCTCGACGAGGACACCTGGGAGGAGATCGAGGACACCCTGCTCGTCGCCGACGTCGGCGTCACCCCCACCCAGGAGCTGGTGGAGCGGCTGCGCGAGCGCGTGAAGGTGCTCGGCACCCGCACCCCCGAGGAACTGCGCACCCTGCTCCGCGAGGAGCTGCTCACCCTCATCGGCACCGAGGCCGACCGCTCCGTCCACACCGAGCCCGGTGTCGGCGTGAACGGCGAGGAGAAGCCCGGCGTCGTGATGGTCGTCGGCGTCAACGGCGTCGGCAAGACCACCACCACCGGCAAGCTCGCGCGCGTGCTCGTCGCCGACGGCAAGTCCGTCGTGCTCGGCGCGGCGGACACCTTCCGCGCCGCCGCCGCCGACCAGCTGCAGACCTGGGGCGAGCGCGTCGGCGCCCGCACCGTCCGCGGCCCGGAGGCCGGCGACCCGGCGTCGATCGCCTTCGACGCGGTCAAGGAGGGCATCGCCGAGAACGCGGACGTCGTCCTCGTCGACACCGCCGGCCGGCTGCACACCAAGACCGGGCTCATGGACGAGCTCGGCAAGGTCAAGCGCGTCCTGGAGAAGCACGGCTCGGTCGACGAGGTGCTGCTCGTCCTCGACGCCACCACCGGTCAGAACGGCCTGGTGCAGGCGCGCGTCTTCGCCGAGGTCGTGGACATCACCGGCATCGTGCTGACCAAGCTGGACGGCACCGCCAAGGGCGGCATCGTCGTCGCCGTCCAGCGCGAGCTGGGCGTACCGGTGAAGCTGGTCGGCCTGGGCGAGGGCGCGGACGACCTGGCGCCGTTCGAGCCGGAGGCGTTCGTGGACGCCCTGATCGGCGAGTAGACCCGCGAGAAACGCGACAGAACGGAAGGGGCCCCGAGACGCGAGAGCGTCTCGGGGCCCCTTCCGTTCTCCGTCACACCCCGCCCGACCGATGGCAGACGTACGCCAGCGTTCCCAGCAGCAGGCGGGCCTCCGGCGGTCGTCCCGCCGTGTCCAGCGTGGGCGGCAGCAGCCATCGCATCGGCCCCATCCCGGCATGGTCGGACGGCGGGGCGGTGATGTGATCGCCGAGCCCCAGCCCCCGCAGGTCCAGGCGGGCGTCGTCCCACCCCATGCGGTAGAGGAGCTGGGGGAGTTCGGCGGCGGCGCCCGGGGCGACGAAGAACAGCGCGCGGCCGTGCGGCGCGAGGGCGACCGGGCCCAGCGGCACCCCCATGCGCTCCAGCCGCGCCAACGCGTGCCGGCCCGCCGCCTCGGCGACCTCCAGGACGTCGAAGGACCGTCCCACGGGCAGCAGCACGGCCGCGCCCGGCACGTCGGCCCAGGCGGTCGCGGCCTCGTCCAGCGTGGCGCCGGCCGGGACCGAGGGAGCGAACGAGAGTGGATGGGCGCCGGGGGAGGGGCAGTCGGCGGCGTCGCACGAGCACGTCACGTGACCGCCGCGGGTGGCCCGGGCCCCGGGGACGACGTCCCACCCCCACAGACCCGTGTACTCCGCGACCGTCATCACGGATTCCGACGCGCGGCCTCGGCGCCGAGAGCTCGAGCGCCGGTCCCGGATGCCGCCGATTGTGAAGCCCATGCCCCCTCCAACGGGTCGTGCTCGCGGATGGTTACGTGTCGGAGTGTCTCGGACACGCACGGTCGCGGACCTCTGCTCTGTGACGGCGTGACGGTGTGCGGGGGGTGGTGCGGAGTGGGCCGCACGCCGTGGCGCACAACAGTCCACCTCTTTACGGGTTTTGCTGTCGATGTCCGGTGTCAAGTCAATCGCGATGCGGGAGGAAGGGGTTCATACGTTGGGGTGGCGAATGGTGGCGTTTACTGGACTGCCCTCGCGTGAGCGGTGATCGTAGGATTACTTTCGGTACATGAAACCCGCCGGACAAGCGGCCCCGACGAGCGGCAGGCTGTTGGGGGTTCACGCGCGGCCGCTCCGAGCGGCGCGTCGGACGCGCTGGATTGCGGACGCGGTGGATGCGGCAGTGGATGCAGCGGTAGATGCAGGTATGCAGAATTTCTCGGATGGGGGCGTTCCCGTGGGCGGCAATGTCAGCGGTACCGGCGGTGCCGACAAGGCCGACAAGGCCGAGAAGCGCCCCAACGAGCAGCTGAATTCATGGTTCCTGCGCAGCGGCTGGTCGAAGGGCGAGCTGGCCCGGCAAGTGAACCGAAGGGCGCGCCAGTTGGGCGCTCACCACATCAGCACGGACACCTCGAGGGTGCGCCGCTGGCTGGACGGCGAGCAGCCGCGCGAGCCCATTCCGAAGATTCTCTCCGAGCTGTTCTCCGAACGCTTCGGCTGCGTCGTCGGCGTCGAGGACATCGGGCTGCGGGCCGCGCACCAGTCGCCGTCCGTGTCGGGCGTGGACCTGCCCTGGGCGGGCCCCCAGACCGTCGAGCTGCTCAGCGAGTTCTCCCGCAGCGACCTGATGCTGGCGCGGCGGGGCTTCCTCGGGACCTCGCTGGCGCTCTCCGCGGGGCCCGCCCTGATCGAGCCAATGCAGCGCTGGCTCGTGCCCGGCAGCGCCGGCCGGGAGGGCGGCGGCGCCGACCGCGACCGGGCGCGCAGGTCCCGGCTCTCGGGTCCCGAGCTGGAGCTCCTGGAGTCCACGACGGTGATGTTCCGTCAGTGGGACGCCCAGTGCGGCGGCGGGCTGCGCCGCAAGGCCGTCGTCGGCCAGCTCCACGAGGTCACCGACCTGCTCCAGGAGCCCCAGCCCGCCGAGACCGCCCAGCGCCTGTTCACCGTCGCCGCCGAGCTGGCCCAGCTGGCCGGGTGGATGAGCTACGACATCGGGCTCCACCCCACGGCCCAGAAGTACTTCGTGCTCGCCCTGCACGCCGCGAAGGAGGCCGGGGACCGCCCCCTGGGTTCGTACATCCTCTCCAGCATGAGCCGCCAGATGATCCACCTCGGGCGGCCCGACGACGCCCTCGAGCTGATCCACCTCGGGCAGTACGGCTCCCGGGAGACGGCCACCCCCCGGACGCAGGCCATGTTGTATGCGATGGAGGGCCGCGCCTACGCCAACATGGGCCAGCCCGCCAAGGTCAAGCGCGCCGTGAGCATGGCCGAGGACTGCTTCTCCGACTGCGGGGGCGGCGACGGCGACCCCGACTGGATCCGGTTCTTCTCGGAGGCCGAGCTCAACGCCGAGAACGCCCACTCCTACCGCGACCTCGCCTACGTCGCCGGGCGCAGCCCGACCTACGCCTCGCTGGCGCGGCCCAAGATGGAGCGGGCCGTCGAGCTGTTCGCGCAGGACAGCGAGCACCAGCGCTCGTACGCCCTCAACCTCATCGGCATGGCCACCGTGCACCTCATGGAACGCGAGCCCGAGGAGTCGACGATCCTCGCCGGCAAGGCGCTCAGGATCGCCAAGCAGGTCCGCTCGGAGCGGGTGAACAACCGCCTGCGCAAGACCGTCGACAACGCCGCGCGCGAATTCGGCGACGTCGCCGAGGTGGTCGACCTGACCGACCAGCTCGCCGTCCATCTGCCGGAACCTGCCGAGGCCGCCCAGGCGGTCTGAGCCCGCCCGGCCCCCTTTACCCGGCCGCGGCGACCTCCCGTACACCCGACTCGGCTCCCCCATCGCCAGGTCACCCCGGGCAGGTCGTCGCGGCCGGCCCACACTCCGGGCCGGATGTCCGCCCGTTCACCCCGGCGTAACACCCCCACACCCATCGTCACGCACGCGAAACAACCGGCGGCGCCCGCCGAAACGGCGCTGCGCGAGCCTCGAGGCGACACCGGCCCATGGGAAGCACCAGCCCATACGGGGGCAGGGCCGCCGCCGCGAGGAGACATCGACATTGAATGGCGCAGATACCGCGTTCGTATTGATCAGTGCCGCGCTCGTGATGCTGATGACACCGGCCCTGGCCTTCTTCTACGGGGGCATGGTGCGGGTCAAGAGCGCGCTCAACATGCTGATGATGTCGTTCATCTCGCTCGGCATCGTCACCGTCCTGTGGGTGCTGTTCGGCTACTCCCTCGCGTTCGGCGATGACATCGGGGCCGGACTGCTGGGCGACCTCGGCCACATCGGCCTCAAGGGCATCGCCCCCGACACCCTCACCGGCGGTAAGGAAGGCATCCCGGTCCTCGCCTTCGCCCTCTTCCAGCTGATGTTCGCCGTGATCACCCCGGCCCTGATGAGCGGCGCCCTCGCGGACCGCGTGAAGTTCAGCGCCTGGGCCCTGTTCATCACCCTGTGGGTCACGGTCGTCTACTTCCCCGTCGCGCACTGGGTCTGGCACGCCGACGGCTGGCTCTTCAAGCTCAAGGTGATCGACTTCGCCGGCGGCACCGCCGTGCACATCAACGCGGGCATCGGAGCCCTGGCCGCCGTCCTCGTCGTCGGCAAGCGCGTCGGCTTCGCCAAGGACCCCATGCGCCCCCACAGCCTCCCCCTGGTGATGCTCGGCGCGGGACTGCTGTGGTTCGGCTGGTTCGGCTTCAACGCCGGCTCTGCCCTCGCCGCCAACGGCACCGCCGCCAACATGGCCATGAACACCCAGGTCGCCACCGGCGCCGCCATGCTCGGCTGGCTCGCCTACGAGCGCATCCGGCACGGCGCGTTCACCACCCTCGGCGCCGCCTCCGGCGCCGTCGCCGGACTGGTCGCCATCACGCCCTCCGGCGCCGCCGTCAACGCCTTCGGCGCGATCCTCATCGGTCTCGTCGCCGGAGCCGTCTGCTCCTGGGCCGTCGGCCTCAAGTTCAAGCTCGGCTTCGACGACTCCCTCGACGTCGTCGGCGTCCACCTCGTCGGCGGCGTCATCGGCACCCTGCTGGTCGGCCTCCTCGCCACCGACGGCGTCGGCGGCCTCACCCAGCTCGGCCGGCAGGCCGCCGGCGCCTTCTCCGTGATGGCCTACTCCTTCGTCGTCTCCTGGCTCCTGGCCAAACTCGTCGACAAACTGATGGGCTTCAGGGCCGACGAGGAGGACGAGATCAGCGGCGTCGACCAGGCCTACCACGCCGAATCCGCCTACGACCTCAGCGCGGTGGGCGGCGCCCCCGCCTCCCGGGCCGGCTCGCCCGCGCCCGCACCGCAGCACCCGACCAGGAAAGTGGACGCATGAAGCTCATCACCGCCGTCATCAAGACCCACCAGCTCGACGCGGTCAAGGACGCGCTGCAGACCTTCGGCGTCCACGGCCTGACCGTCACCGAGGCCAGGGGCTACGGACGCCAGCGCGGCCACACCGAGGTCTACCGGGGCGCCGAGTACACCGTCGACTTCGTGCCCAAGGCCCGCATAGAGGTCCTCGCCGAGGACGTCGACGCCGAGGACATCGTCGACGTCATCGTGAAGGCCGCCCGCACCGGAAAGATCGGCGACGGCAAGGTCTGGGTCGTCGACGCCGGCACCGTCGTCCGCGTCCGCACCGGCGAGCGCGGCCCGGACGCGCTCTGAACGACAGGGAGCCCCACGTGACGCCCCACCGTCAGGCCGCCGAGGAACCCACCGGCTACGCGGCGGCCCGGCTGCGGCTCCTGCACGAGGAGCCGCCGCCCGGCCCGGCCCTGCGGGCCGGGCTCGCCCGCCTCACCGACCGCTGGCTGGCCTCGCTCCTGGGCGGCGGCACCCAGGGCGTCGCGCTCGTCGCCGTCGGCGGCTACGGGCGCGGCGAGCTCTCCCCGCGCAGCGACCTCGACGTGCTCCTCCTGCACGACGGCACCGCCGGAGCCACCGGCATCGCCGCCGTCGCCGACCGCGTCTGGTACCCCGTATGGGACATGGGCCTCGCCCTCGACCACTCCGTACGCACCCCCGCCGAGGCCCGCAGGACCGCGGCCGGCGACCTCAAGGTCCACCTCGGCCTCCTCGACGCCCGCCACCTCGCCGGCGACCCCGGGCTCACCGCCCGGCTGCGCACCACCGCCTACGAGGACTGGCGCGCCCAGGCCCCCGCCCGCCTGCCCGAACTGCGCGAGCTGTGCGAGGAACGCGCCAGACGCCAGGGCGAACTGCGCTTCCTCCTCGAACCCGACCTCAAGGAGGCCCGCGGCGGACTCCGCGACGCCACCGCCCTGCGGGCCGTCGCCGCGTCCTGGCTCGCCGACGCGCCCCGCGAAGGACTCGAGGCGGCCCGCACGCTGCTCCTCGACACCCGCGACGCCCTCCACCTGGCCACCGGCCGCGCCACCGACCGGCTCACCCTCCAGGAACAGGACCAGGTCGCCGCCGGCCTCGGCCTCCCCGACGCCGACGCCCTCCTGCGCGGCGTCTACGAAGCCGCCCACACCGTCGCCTACGCCGGCGAGGTCACCTGGCGCGAGGTGGGCCGGGTGCTGAAGTCCCGCTCCGGCCGGCCCCGGCTGCGCCGCATCCTCGGCGGGCGGGGCGGCCGCGGCGGCTTCGTCGAGCCCGAGCGCGTCCCGCTCGCCGAGGGCGTCGTCGAGCAGGACGGCGAGGTCGTGCTCGCCCGCACCGCGCGCCCCGACCGCGACCCCGTGCTCCCCCTGCGCGCCGCGGCCGCCGCCGCGCAGGCCGGACTGCCGCTGTCCCGGCACGCCGTGCGGCGCATGACGGCCGCGGGCCCCCTGCCCGCGCCATGGCCGGCCGAGGCCCGCGAGCAGCTCGTCACCCTCCTCGGCGCCGGCGAGCCCACCGTGGCCGTCTGGGAGGCCCTCGAGGCGGAGGGAATCGTCTCCCGGCTCCTGCCCGAGTGGGAGCACGTGCGCTGCCGTCCCCAGCGCAACCCCGTCCACCGCTGGACCGTCGACCGCCACCTCGTCGAGACGGCCGTCGAGGCCTCCGCCCTCACCCGCCGCGTCGGCCGCCCCGACCTGCTGCTCGTCGCCGCCCTCCTGCACGACATGGGCAAGGGGTACCCCGGCGACCACTCCGAGGCGGGCGCCGCCCTGGTCCCGGACATCGCGGCCCGCCTCGGCTTCGACGCCGACGACACCGCCGTCCTCACCACGCTCGTACGCCACCACCTGCTGCTCGCCGAGACCGCCACCCGCCGCGACCTCGGCGACCCCGCGACGGTCCGTACAGTCACGGACGCCGTCTCGCGCACCGGCACGCTGGAACTGCTGCACGCCCTGACCGAGGCCGACGCCCGTGCCACGGGCCCGGCGACCTGGAGCGACTGGCGGGCCACGCTGGTCGCCGACCTGGTCCGGCGCGCCGCCGCCGCGCTCGCCGGCGAACCCGTCGCCGGCCGCCCGGAGCCGGCGCCGACGGACGAGGAGGAACGGCTGGCGAAGGAGGCCCTGCGCACGGCCGGACCGGTGATCGTCCTCGGTGCGCCGAGCGACGGTCTCGTCGCGGACACCGTGCGGCTGACCGTCGCCGTCCCCGACCGGCCCGGCATCCTGCCCGCCACGGCCGGCGTTCTGGCCCTGCACCGCCTCACGGTCCGCGCGGCGGACCTGCGGTCCGTCTCCGGCGCCCTCCTGCTGAACTGGCGCGTGGCCGCCGAGTACGGCTCCCTCCCGGACGCCGCCCGCCTGCGCGGTGACCTCGTACGGGCCCTGGACGGCTCCCTGCGCGTGGAGGACCGCCTCGCGGAGCGGGAGGCCGCCTACGCCAAGCGCCGCCGGGGCGTGCCCCACGCCCCGCCCCGCGTCACCGTCGCGACCGGCGGCTCGCACGCCGCCACGGTCCTGGAGGTCCGCGCCCAGGACGCCCCCGGCCTGCTCCACCGCATCGGGCGGGCGCTGGAGGACGCCGGGGTGTGGGTGCGGAGTGCCCACGTGAGCACGTTGGGGGCGAGCGTGGTGGACGCGTTCTATGTGACGGGAGTGGAGGGGGCGCCGCTGGGGGAGGGGGAGGCGGCGGCTCTGGCGAGGGCGTTGGAGAAAGCCCTGCGGTGAGGGATGACCCTGTCGCGTAGTGGAGCGTTGCAGGGGAGTGTGCTCTCCGCTGATGCGGAGGTGAGCCGCAGGTCAAGGACCGGGCGCTCGGCTCCGAGGTCCGCTCCCCGCGCAGGCGGGGGTTCCGCCCGTGCCGGTCGAATTTGACCGGCACGGGCAGCTTGGTCTCCGGGCCGGATACTCTTGAGGGCGATTGACCCTGCCCCCTGATGTTGAGGACCGACGAGCGCCGTGTTCGACACTCTCTCCGACCGCTTGGCGAATACCTTCAAGTCCCTCCGGGGCAAAGGAAGGCTCACCGAGGCGGACATCGACGCCACGGCGCGTGAGATCCGGATCGCCCTGCTCGAGGCCGACGTGGCCCTGCCGGTCGTGCGCTCCTTCATCCGGCAGGTCAAGGAACGTTCGCTTGGCGCCGAGGTCTCCAAGGCTCTCAACCCTGCCCAGCAGATCGTGAAGATCGTCAACGAGGAACTGATCACGATCCTCGGCGGCGAGACCCGCCGGCTGCGGTTCGCCAAGACCGGCCCGACCGTGATCATGCTCGCCGGTCTGCAGGGTGCCGGTAAGACCACGCTCGCCGGAAAGCTCGGCAGCTGGCTGCAGAAGCAGGGCCACGCGCCCCTGCTCGTCGCCTGTGACCTGCAGCGTCCCAACGCCGTCAACCAGCTCGGCGTCGTCGCCGAGCGCGCCGGTGTGGCGATCTTCGCGCCGGAGCCGGGCAACGGCGTCGGCGACCCGGTGCAGGTGGCGAAGGACTCCGTCGAGTTCGCCCGGTCCAAGCAGCACGACGTCGTCATCGTCGACACCGCCGGCCGCCTCGGCATCGACGCCGAGCTGATGCAGCAGGCCGCGGACATCCGTGATGCGGTGCAGCCGCAGGAGATCCTCTTCGTCGTCGACGCCATGATCGGCCAGGACGCGGTCAACACCGCCGAGGCCTTCCGCGACGGCGTCGGCTTCGACGGCGTGGTGCTCTCCAAGCTCGACGGCGACGCCCGCGGTGGTGCCGCGCTGTCGGTCGCGCACGTGACCGGCAAGCAGATCATGTTCGCCTCGAACGGCGAGAAGCTGGACGACTTCGACGCGTTCCACCCGGACCGCATGGCGTCCCGCATCCTCGGTATGGGCGACATGCTCAGCCTCATCGAGAAGGCCGAGCAGACGTTCAGCCAGGACGAGGCCGAGAAGATGGCGGCCAAGCTGGCGAAGGGCCCCAAGGAGTTCACGCTCGACGACTTCCTGTCCCAGATGGAACAGGTCCGCAAAATGGGCTCGATCAGCAAGCTCCTCGGGATGCTCCCGGGCATGGGCCAGATCAAGGACCAGATCAACAACCTCGACGAGCGCGACGTCGACCGCACCGCCGCGATCATCAAGTCGATGACCCCGGCCGAGCGCCAGGACCCGACGATCATCAACGGCTCGCGCCGGGCCCGTATCGCCAAGGGTTCGGGCGTGGACGTCAGCGCCGTCAAGAACCTGGTCGAGCGTTTCTTCGACGCCCGCAAGATGATGTCGCGCATGGCGCAGGGCGGTGGCATGCCGGGAATGCCGGGCCTGCCGGGCATGGGCGGCGGTGCGGCCCGTAAGAAGAAGCAGCAGAAGCAGTCCAAGGGCAAGCGCCAGTCCGGTAACCCGATGAAGCGCAAGGCCGAGGAGCAGGCCGCCGCCGCGCGGCGCGAGGCGGCGCAGGCGGACAATCCGCTGGGCCTGCCGGCCGGCGAGAGCGCGCAGAACTTCGAACTCCCCGACGAGTTCAAGAAGTTCATGGGCTGATCCGCGACAGCGGTCACGGCCGCGGTCACGGTCACGGTCGTAGGAAAGCCCCCTGGCGGACGCCGGGGGGCTTTTCGCGTATCGCGGCGGCCGCCCGGCTACACCCTGGCTATCAGGTAGCGGAACACGTTGGGCATCCACACCGTGCCGTCGCGCCGCAGATGCGGATGGAGCGCCTCGATGAGTTCCTTGGTGACCTGTTCCTCGTCCGTGGCCCGTACCGCCGCGTCGAAGGCGCCGGTCGACAGCAGGCCGCGGACGGCGCTGGCCATGTCGGCGTAGCCGTACGGGCAGGAGACGCGGCCCGAGCCGTCGGGGGTGAGGCCGGCCCGGAGGGCGAGGTTCTCCAGGTCGTCGCGGCCGCTGGGGCGCCAGCGGGCGGGTGCGCACATGGGGTCGGCCAGGCGGGCGGCGACGCGCAGCGCGCCGGAGGCGGCGCAGCGTTCCTGCGGGCCCCAGCCGGCCAGGACGACGGGGGCGCCCTGGGCGGCCTTGTCGGCGGCGAGGGAGAGGGCGTCGGCGAGGGCTTGGGCGTCGCCGGCGGCGGTCAGGAGCGGCTCGAAGGCGGTGATGAGGGTGAACGGGCCGTCCGTGGGTTCCTGGACGGCTTCGGGGCCGCCGAGGTGGAGCCGGGCGTCGTCCTCGGGGGCGCCGTCGGGCAGGAGTCGTTCGCGGGCGAGCTCGAGCCGGCGGCCGTCGTGGTCGACGCCGCAGACGGTGGCGCCGCGGGCGGCGGCCATGAGCAGGGAGAGTCCGGAGCCGCAGCCCAGGCCCAGGAGCCGGGTATCGGGGCCGACCTCGAGGCGTTCGTAGACCGCTTCGTAGAGCGGTACCAGCATCCGTTCCTGGATTTCCGCCCAGTCGCGGGCCCGTGACGCGGGCGAGGTCGGGGACGGCCGGTGCCGCCGTACGAGCGTAGGTGTCATCGAATGCGCCCCAATCCGCCGGGTGACGTGTCCTTGTGCCCTGGTCCGTCGTTCCGCCCCCATGAGTGCCCGCTGTCCGTGCGAGTGCCGCTGTCCGTGCGTTGTGGTGAAGAACCCCCCGATGCCAGAGAACTCCGCTTCCGCCGTCGAGTCCAGGGGGTGGCGCGAGAACGTTCCCGTATGCCCACGATGGCATGTGCCGGGGCTCGTCGCACGAAATGGCGGGGTGGCCGGATACGGAAACGGAAGGCGAACACGGGCACGGTGCGGCCGGGAAGGCGGGGTGGCCGGCGGACGGATTCACACTCGGCGTGGTGAGCCCCGTACCATTCGCAGCATGGCAAAGGCTCCCATTCTCACCCCCCAGGCGGAAGACTTCCCGCGCTGGTACCAGGACTTGATCAACAAGGCCGAGCTGGCCGACAACGGCCCGGTGCGCGGCACCATGGTCATCCGCCCGTACGGGTACGGGCTCTGGGAGCGCATGCAGCAGGAGATGGACGCCCGGATCAAGGACGCGGGCGCCTCCAACGCGTACTTCCCGATGTTCATCCCGCAGTCGTACCTGACGCGGGAGGCCGAGCACGTCGAGGGCTTCGCGCCCGAGCTCGCGGTCGTCACGCACGGCGGCGGCAAGGAGCTCGAGGAGCCGGTCGTGGTCCGGCCCACGTCCGAGACGATCATCAACGAGTACTTCTCCAAGTGGGTGCAGAGCTACCGCGACCTGCCCCTGCTGATCAACCAGTGGGCGAACGTGGTGCGTTGGGAGATGCGTCCGCGCGTCTTCCTGCGGACGAGCGAGTTCCTGTGGCAGGAGGGGCACACCGCCCACGCCACGTACGAGGACGCCCGCGACTACGCGGCCCGGATCCACCGTGACGTCTACTACGACTTCATGGTCAACGTCCTGGGCATCGACGTAGTCCTCGGTCGCAAGACGCCCAAGGAGCGTTTCGCGGGCGCGATCAACACCCTCACCCTCGAGGGCATGATGGGCGACGGCAAGGCGCTGCAGCTGGGTACGAGCCATGAGCTGGGCCAGAACTTCGCCAAGGCGTTCAACACCTCGTACCTGTCCAAGGGCGGGCAGCAGGAGCTGGTCTGGCAGACCTCGTGGGGCGTGTCGACCCGCATGGTCGGCGGTCTGATCATGTCGCACGGCGACGACAGCGGTCTGCGCGTGCCGCCGCGTCTGGCGTCGGTCCAGGCCGTGGTCCTGGCGATCAAGGGTGACGAGGCCGTGCTGGCCAAGGTCCGCGAGATCGGCGACGTGCTCAAGGCCGCGGGCGTGCGGGTGCAGGTCGACGACCGCACCGACACCCCCTTCGGCCGCCGGGCCGTGGACTGGGAGCTCAAGGGCGTTCCGGTCCGCATCGAGATCGGCCCGCGCGACCTGGAGAACGGCACGGCCATGCTGGCCCGTCGTATTCCGGGCGGCAAGGAGCCGGTGCGCATCGAGGAGCTGGCCGCGCTGCTGCCGAAGGTCCTGGAGGAGGACCAGGAGCTGCTGCTGCGCCAGTCGCGCGAGCGCCGTGAGTCCCGCACGACGGACGTGAAGACCATCGAGGAGGCGGCCGAGGTCGCTGTCGCCGGTGGCTGGGCCCGTATTCCGTGGGCGACGCTGGGCGCGGAGGGCGAGGCCAAGCTGGCCGAGCAGGCCGTGACGGTGCGCTGCCTGGTGGCGGAGGACGGCTCGGTGCCGGACTCCGACGACGCCCCGGGCGCCGTGGCGATCGTCGCCCGCGCCTACTGATCCACCTCGTCCTCGGGCGCGCGCTTCCCAGCGCGCGCCCGAGGCGTTTGCGCCGGGTCGTGTTCCTTACTGATGAGTCAGTACGTCCCACCTTGCGAACTGGTGCACGGCTCATCCGCCTTCTCCGTAGTTCTGCGCACCCGCCCTCCTCAGGACGTATGAGGCGGGAAACTGACTGGTACGTGCAAATTATTTGGGATGGCCCGGTATCGGAACACCGGGCCGTCCCGGCTCGTTGTCACGACGTGAGCACGACACCACCTGTTCTCGCCGCAGAGCTGGCGCAGGCGTGGGCCGACATTCAGCGGTTCCACCCCGAGCTGCCGGATCTAGCCGCGCCCGAATCGTTGATCGGGGAGTCGTCGTCCGCCTGTGGCGCCGAGCTCTCCTTCGAAAGGCTGCTGCACGAGGCAGTGCACGGCATCGCGGCCGCCCGCGGTGTCCGCGACACCTCTCGTGCCGGCCGCTACCACAACCGCCGGTTCCTGGCGATCGCCGAGGAGCTGGGGCTCGATCACAGCGATGAGCCGCATCCCAGCAGCGGCTTCTCCCTGGTCGTGCTCAACCCCGAGGCGCGCAAGCGCTACCGCTCCACCATCGACAGACTCCAGCGCGCGCTCAAGGCGCACACGGTCGCCACGGCCGCCGACACCTCGCGCACCTTCCGGGGCCCGGCCGCGCGCCACGGCTCCTCCGGCGGCGGGGTGCGGGTGAAGGCGGTCTGCCAGTGCGGGCGCAACGTCCGGGTCGTACCGTCCGTGCTCGCCCAGGCGCCGATCATGTGCGGCGGCTGCGGCCAGCCGTTCCGCATTCCCGAGGCGGTCTCGGTCGGCTGACGCCGGTGGTCCGCGCCGACGGCCCGCGTCGGTGGCCTGCGTCGGTGGATTACGTAGGACGGCCGAGTCGGTGACGTCCCGGGGTGCGGCCCGGGCCCGTCCGCGTCGGCAGGTGTCGCGGCCGGCGGGTTCGTGGTCGGTTCGGGGTCGCAGGTTCCCGGTCGGCAGGTGCGCGAGGGTGTGGCACAATGGGTCGCTGTACTCGACAGTCGCATAGGACCCCTCTCTCCTCCGGCTGACGCGTCCATCGGGCACCCCGAGTACCGCAAACCCCACGTGGCATCTCGTTGTGCCCAACCACGTCAAGACCAGGAGACACCACTCCAGTGGCAGTCAAGATCAAGCTGAAGCGTCTGGGCAAGATCCGTTCGCCTCACTACCGCATCGTCGTCGCCGACTCCCGTACCCGCCGTGACGGCCGGGCCATCGAGGAGATCGGTCTGTACCACCCGGTGCAGAACCCCTCGCGCATCGAGGTCAACAGCGAGCGCGCCCAGTACTGGCTGAGCGTCGGCGCCCAGCCGACCGAGCCCGTTCTGGCCATCCTCAAGGTCACCGGCGACTGGCAGAAGTTCAAGGGCCTGCCGGCCCCGGCCCCGATGCTCGTGGCCGAGCCGAAGAAGGACGTCAGCGGCCTCTTCGAGTCCGCCGTGAGCGCCGCCGACGCGTCGAAGGGTGAGGCCATCACCCCCAAGGCGAAGAAGTCGGAGAAGAAGGACGAGGCCGAGGCCGAGTCCGCTGAGTCGACCGAGGCCTGAGCGTGCTCGAGGAGGCCCTCGAGCACCTCGTAAAGGGCATCGTCGACAACCCCGACGAAGTGCAGGTCGCCTCGCGCAACCTGCGTCGCGGGCGCGTGCTGGAGGTCCGGGTTCACCCCGATGACCTCGGCAAGGTGATCGGCCGCAACGGCCGCACCGCGCGCGCACTGCGCACCGTCGTGGGCGCCATCGGCGGCCGTGGCATCCGCGTCGACCTGGTCGACGTGGACGACGTCCGCTGAGCAGCGATAGAGCACTGGCACGGGCCGGGAAGGAATCTCCTTCCCGGCCCGTTGTCGCGTTCGTACGACCGCGTGCATCGAACGTACGACCGCGTGCATCGAAGAACATGCGAGAAGGATTGAGACTGTGCAGCTCGTAGTTGGCAGGATCGGCCGCGCCCACGGCATCAAGGGCGAGGTCACCGTTGAGGTGCGTACGGACGAGCCCGAGCTGCGGCTCGGTCCGGGCGCCGTGCTGGCCACGGACCCCGCGGGCGTGGGGCCGCTGACCATCGAGACCGGCCGGGTGCACAGCGGCCGGCTGCTGCTGCGCTTCGCGGGTGTCGGCGACCGCACCGCCGCCGAGGCGCTGCGCAACACCCTGCTGATCGCCGAGGTGGACCCGGACGAGACTCCCGAGGACCCCGAGGAGTTCTACGACCACCAGCTGATGGACCTCGACGTCATCACCGTCGACGGCACGGCCGTCGGCCGGATCGCGGAGATCTCCCACCTGCCGTCGCAGGACCTGTTCATCGTCGAGCGGCCCGACGGCAGCGAGGTGATGATCCCCTTCGTCTCCGAGATCGTCACGAAGATCGACCTCGAGGGCCAGGTGGCCGTCATCGACCCGCCGCGCGGGCTGATCGACGCCGACGAGGCCGAGGTCGCGAGCTCCCGCGACGCCCAGCAGGGCGAGGGCGACGAGGGTGACAAGAGCGCGGGGGGCGACGCCTGATGCGCCTCGACGTCGTCACGATCTTTCCCGAGTACCTCGAGCCGCTGAACGTCTCCCTGGTCGGCAAGGCCCGGGCCCGCGGTCAGCTGGACGTCCGCATCCACGACCTGCGCGACTGGACGCACGACAAGCACAACACCGTCGACGACACCCCGTACGGCGGCGGACCCGGCATGGTCATGAAGCCGGAGCCGTGGGGCGAGGCCCTCGACGCGGTCGTCGAGTCCGGCGAGGGGCGGCCCACGATCGTGGTGCCCACCCCGAGCGGGCGCCCCTTCACCCAGGAGCTCGCCGTCGAGCTCTCCGAGAAGCCGTGGCTGGTCTTCACCCCCGCCCGCTACGAGGGCATCGACCGCCGCGTCATCGAGGAGTACGCCGAGCGGTGCGACGTCCGCGAGGTCTCCATCGGCGACTACGTGCTCGCCGGCGGCGAGGCCCCGGTGCTGGTCATGGTCGAGGCCATCGCCCGGCTGCTGCCCGGAGTCCTCGGCAACGCCGAGTCGCACCGCGACGACTCGTTCGCCCCCGGAGCCATGGCCGACCTGCTCGAGGGCCCCGTCTACACCAAGCCGCCGGAGTGGCGCGGCCGGGGCATTCCGGACGTCCTGCTCAGCGGCCACCACGGCAAGATCGCCCGTTGGCGCCGGGACGAGGCGTTCCGGCGGACGACCGGCAACCGGCCGGACCTGATCGAGCGCGCCGACCCGGCGGCGTTCGACAAGAAGGACCGCGAGATGCTCTCGATCCTGGGCTGGGCGCCGGGCGAACACGGTCGATTTGGGCGAGTGGCCGAGGACGTGGAAGAATAAGCCGTTGCCTTGCGTCCGGCGCGCGCCCCTGCCACAGGGGGAACGACGTCCGCCCGGCGTTTCGGCAGCACTCCATCCTTCAGCACGATTCCGCTGATGACCTGTGGCATCAGCGAGGAAGCAGACATTCATGTCCACCCTGCTTTCCGGCGTCGACGCCGCTTCCCTGCGCACCGACCTCCCGGCCTTCCGCCCCGGCGACACCGTGAACGTCCACGTTCGCGTCATCGAGGGCAACCGCTCCCGCATCCAGCAGTTCAAGGGTGTCGTCATCCGCCGCCAGGGCGCGGGCGTCAGCGAGACCTTCACGGTCCGCAAGGTCTCCTTCTCCGTCGGCGTCGAGCGCACCTTCCCGGTGCACAGCCCGATCTTCGAGAAGGTCGAGCTCATCACCCGCGGTGACGTCCGTCGCGCCAAGCTGTACTACCTCCGTGAGCTCCGCGGCAAGGCCGCGAAGATCAAGGAGAAGCGCGACAAGTAAGCTTTCCGCCGGCGTCCCGGCCGGGCCGGATAGGCTCTCGGCCGATGGACACCGACGAACAGCTCGCACAGCTTCCGGAGCGCGACCGCTCTCCCGGCCCCGTACAGGGCCGGGAGCAGGGGTCGCGCTCCGCGCGTTTTCCGGCCGTCGCGCGCTCCTGGGACCACGCCCGGCGGTGGCCGACCGGTGGCGGGCCGCTGCGCCGGGCCGGGCTGCTGCTGTTCACCTGCATGATCTTCCTGCTTCTGGTCAGCAGCTATGTCGTGCAGCCCTTCGTGATTCCCAGCGGATCGATGAGGAACACCCTCGCGGTCGGCGACCGGGTTCTGGTCAACAAGCTCGCCTACCGCTTCGGGGACGAGCCCCGGCGCGGCGACGTGATCGTCTTCGACGGTACCGACTCCTTCACCCAGGGCGCGCCCGAGGAGAACGCGGTGCGCGCGCTGGTGCGCGAGGGCGCGTCGTCCGTGGGGCTCATGCGGTCCGCGCGGAGCGACTACATCAAGCGGGTGGTGGGCGTCGGCGGCGACCGGGTCCGGTGCTGCGACCGCGCCGGCCGGCTGGAGGTCAACGGCCATCCGGTGCTCGAGGAATACCTCTACCCGGGCGACTCGCCTTCGCAGGTGCCGTTCGACATCGTGGTGCCGGAGGGCAAGCTATGGGTCATGGGTGACCATCGCAGTGACTCCCGTGATTCACGTGACCATTTGGGCGAGCCCGGTGGCGGCACCGTTCCGGTGGGCCGCGTCCTGGGGCGGGCCGACTGGATCGGCTGGCCGATGGGCCGTATGACCTCGCTGAAACGGTCCGGTGCCTTCGCGGACGTACCCGATCCGGGTGCGGGCGGCGCGGCGGGCCACGGCGGTGGCCCGCATGGGTAGCCGCGGGCGCCCCAGCGGGCGTACGGCCCTGGCCGGGCGGGCGGCCCCGGACGGGCGCACGCGTACGGGTGAGCGTACGACGGGCGCGGGCGGCTACGCGGGGCCGGTGGAAGTGGAGACGGAAGCTGGTGCTCCGGCGGGGTCCGGCGCCGCGCCGCCGGTGACCGGTGGCCGCGCCGAGCGGCGGAAGGCCGCCCAGCGGCTGAAGCGTCGGCGGCGCAGATCCGTGATCAAGGAGGTGCCCGTCCTCATAGGTGTGGCGCTGCTGATCGCCCTGGTCCTCAAGACGTTTCTCGTGCAGGCGTTCGTGATCCCGTCCGGCTCGATGGAGCAGACCATCCGGATCGGCGACCGGGTGCTCGTCGACAAGCTGACGCCGTGGTTCGGCACCCGGCCGGAGCGCGGGGACGTGGTGGTCTTCAAGGACCCGGGCGGCTGGCTGGACGGGGACCAGACGTACTCCGGCGGGCCGGACCCGGTGGGGATCAAGCAGGCGAAGCAGGCCCTGACGTTCATCGGGCTGCTGCCGTCCGCCGACGAGCGGGATCTGATCAAGCGCGTGATCGGGGTCGGCGGCGACACGGTCAAGTGCTGCGACAAGGACGGCAAGGTCACGGTCAACGGAAAGCCGCTCGAGGAGCCGTACATCCATCCCGGCGACGCGCCCTCGAAGCTGACGTTCGAGGTGAAGGTGCCGCCGGGCCGGCTCTTCGTCATGGGCGACCACCGCTCCGATTCGGCCGATTCCCGCTACCACCTGAGCGAGCCGGGACACGGCACGGTCGGCGAGGACCTGGTGGTGGGGCGTGCGGCGGTCATCGCCTGGCCGTTCGGACACTGGCGACGGCTGTAGCCGACGCTCTCTCGCACCGTCCGTATCTCCCGCATCTCCCGTATCTCCCGCAGCGCCTCGCGCAGCACCTCGCGAAGGGGCGAATCGGGTGAATTCGACGCGCCGGACAGGGGTGTGTATGGGGACGAACCGACTCATAACGTGTCCTCACGGATCGCGAGGGATTGACCCGACTCCCGACCCCTGTGGAACTTCCGCTCGTTAGGGGAGTGGTGGGCCTGCGTCACAGATGCGGCAGGCGGCGGTGTGGAGTGAGGAGTGGATGTGGGGGACTTGGCGGTCGGCGCGCGGTCCGGTCACGGCGAGCCCGAGAGGCGGCCCGGGGACGAGGGACACCCGGGGGAGACGCCCCGGAACCCCGGCGGCCGGCCTGAGCCGCGGGGCGAGGCCGGCCCCCCGGCCGGCGACGACCCGGGAGGCCGCCCCCCGGCGGACGCCGGAAACCCGGACGAGGCGCCGCGCACGGACGCCGGACGGAGTGACGGCGGGCAGCCGCCCGGCCCCGGAGGGGATCCGGAGCCGGCCCGGCGCGAGCCCTCGAGGTCGCGCTCCTTCTGGAAGGAGCTGCCGCTCCTCATCGGCATCGCCCTGCTGCTCGCGCTGGTGATCAAGACGTTCCTGGTGCAGGCCTTCTCGATCCCCTCCGAGTCGATGCAGAACACCCTCCAGCGCGGCGACCGGGTGCTGGTGGACAAGCTGACGCCGTGGTTCGGGTCGAAACCCGAGCGGGGCGAGGTTGTGGTCTTCCACGATCCCGGCGGCTGGCTCGGCGAGACCCCCGCCGCGAACAACGGGCCGATCGGCGGCGGCATCCAGAAGGTGCTCAGCTTCGTCGGTCTGATGCCCTCGGCCGAGGAGAAGGACCTGATCAAGCGGGTCATCGCGACCGGCGGGGACACCGTGGAGTGCAAGGGCGACAACCAGCCGGTGGTCGTCAACGGCAAGCCGCTGGACGAGCCGTACATCTACCCCGGCAACACTCCCTGCAGCGACAAGCCGTTCGGACCGGTCAAGGTGCCCGAGGGCCGGATCTGGGTGATGGGCGACCACCGCCAGGACTCCCTCGACTCGCGCTGGCACATGGAGGGCGACAGGTTCCAGGGCACGGTCTCGGAGGACGACGTCGTCGGCCGCGCGGTCGCCGTCGCCTGGCCGCTGAACCGGCTCGACTTCCTGTCGGTGCCCAAGACCTTCGACCAGCCGGGGCTGAACGCGGCGGGTGCCGCCGTGCCGCCGGCGCTCGGGCTGGCGGGTGCGCTGCCGGTGGTGCTGTGGCGCCGGCGCCGGATCGTGCGCGCCGCCGCGGCCGGTGAGATCGTGGCCGCGGCTGCGGCCGGTGAGCGGGTCGTCGGGGCCGGTAGGCGGGGCATTCGGGCCCGCCGGAGGGGCTGACTGGCGGCCGTACCCCCGGGTAGTGTGCGATTCCGTGCCCCAGGGCATGCGGAATCCGATCTTCCACGAGGCGTCGGCCCCGTGGTCCTGACGCGGGGGCGCGACGCGATGAGCACAGCGGGACGTGACGGGGACGGCCAGAGCCGCACGGGCAGAGCGCTGTCCGGGCTGGCCGTGGCCCTCGGGCTGGTCCTCTTCATAGGCGGCTTCGCCTGGGCCGCCGTGCAGTACCGGCCGTACACCGTCCCCACCGACTCGATGGCCCCCACGATCGGCGTCGGCGACCGGGTCCTCGCCCAGCGTGTGCACGGCGACGCCGTGCGCCGCGGGGACGTCGTCGTCTTCCAGGACAAGGTCTGGGGCAACATGCCCATGATCAAGCGGGTCGTGGGCACCAGCGGGGACCGGATCGAGTGCTGCGACCGGCAGGGCCGCCTGATGATCAACGGCAAGCCGCTGGAGGAGCCCTATCTGGCCCCGGCGGACGGCCCGGCCTCGCCCACCCCCTTCACCGCCACCGTGCCGGAGGGCCGGCTCTTCCTCCTCGGCGACCACCGCACCGACTCGGTGGACTCCCGCACCCACCTGGCCGACGGCGGCCAGGGCGCGGTCCCGCGCGACGCCGTCCGGGCGCGGGTGGACGCCACGGCCTGGCCGATGGCCGGCTGGGGCATGATCGACCGGCCCGGCGCCTTCGCCGACCTGCCCGGCGGCACCTCCCGTCCCGGGCCGCTGCCCCTGATGGTCACGTGTGTGATCGCGGGCGCCGTGCTCATCCTGGGAGGTGCGGCGTACGGACCGCTGGCCCGGCGGTCGGCGGGCCGCGGGAAGGTGGCGGTGCCCCATGGCTGAACCGGCCGGGGAGGGCACGGCCCCGCGCCGGGCGGCGCGGGTGATCCTGCTCGACCCCGACGACCGGGTGCTGCTCATCCATGGCTTCGAGCCCGACGATCCCTCGGTGACCTGGTGGTTCACCCCGGGCGGCGGCCTCGAGGGCGAGGAGAGCTGGGAGGAGGCGGCCCATCGGGAGGTGGCCGAGGAGACCGGGATCACAGAGATCGAACTGGGCCCGGTGCTGTGGCTGCGGACCTGCTCCTTCCCCTTCGCCGGACGGCGCTGGGACCAGGACGAGCGCTACTTCCTGGCCCGCACCCGGCAGCGGGAGCCCGCCCTGCGCACCGGCGGGCACACGGAGCTGGAACGCCGCAGTACCAGCGGGCTGCGGTGGTGGACCTGCGAGGAACTCCTCGCGGCCCATGAGACGGTGTATCCGAACAGGCTCGCCGAGCTGCTGCGTACGCTGCTCGACGAGGGGCCCCCGAGTACGCCCGTGCTCCTGGAGACTGAGCGCGCCTGACGCACAATGGGGGGACGCACGGCTGAAGGGGAACATGCCATGAGCGCCGAGGACCTCGAGAAGTACGAGACCGAGATGGAGCTGAAGCTCTACCGGGAGTACCGCGACGTCGTCGGTCTGTTCAAATACGTGATCGAAACCGAGCGGCGCTTCTACCTCACCAACGACTACGAGATGCAGGTGCACTCCGTCCAGGGCGAGGTCTTCTTCGAGGTCTCGATGGCGGACGCGTGGGTGTGGGACATGTACCGCCCGGCCCGCTTCGTGAAGCAGGTGCGGGTGCTCACGTTCAAGGACGTGAACATCGAGGAGCTCAACAAGAGCGATCTCGACCTTCCGGGGACGTGAGGCGGGGGCCGGGCCTCGTAGGTGCCTGAACTGCTCGTTCGGGTGGCGGGGTTTTCCACAACCCGTCGGTTATCCACCAAGATCCAACAGGGGGCGGCGGGGGCTTCATAGTCGGCACCGGAGGTGGTGCCGATGAACGCCCGAGGGGGACTCGGAAGGTACGGGGAGGACCTGGCCGCGCGCCGGCTGGCCGAGGCGGGGATGACGGTGCTGGCCCGCAACTGGCGGTGCCGGGACGGCGAGATCGACATCGTGGCCGCGGACGGCGACACCCTGGTCATCTGCGAGGTGAAGGCCCGGCGCGAGGGCCTGTTCGAACATCCCATGGCCGCGGTCCGGGCGGGCAAGGCCGGCCGGCTGCGCCTGCTCGCCGGGCGCTGGCTGGAGCGGCACGGCGGCGCGCCGCCGGCGGGCGGGGTGCGCATCGACCTGGTGGGCGTGGTCGTCCCCGGTCGGGGCGCCCCCGTGGTGGAGCACGTCAGGGGGGTGGCGTGATGGGCTTCGCCCGTACGTGCTCGGTGGCGCTGGTGGGCGTCGAGGGCGTGGTCGTCGAGGTCCAGGCGGACCTGGAGCCGGGCGTCGCGGCGTTCACCCTGGTGGGGCTGCCGGACAAGAGCCTGAGCGAGAGCCGCGACCGGGTCCGGGCGGCGCTGGTGAACTCGGGCGCCGAGTGGCCGCAGAAGAAGCTGACCGTGGGCCTGAGCCCGGCCTCCGTGCCCAAGGGCGGCAGCGGCTTCGACCTGGCCGTGGCCTGCGCGGTGCTGGGCGCGGCGGAGCGCCTCGACCCCCGGGCGATCGCCGATCTGGTGATGATCGGTGAGCTGGGCCTGGACGGCCGGGTCCGCCCGGTGCGCGGGGTGCTCCCCGCGGTCCTCGCCGCCGCCGACGCGGGGTACCGCCAGGTCGTGGTGCCCGAGCGCACGGCGGCGGAGGCGGCGCTGGTGCCGGGCGTCTCGGTCCTGGGGGTGCGCAGCCTGCGGCAGCTGATCGCGGTGCTGACGGACGAGCCGGTGCCCGAGGAGGACGAGGAGCCGCCGGGGGAGGGGCGGCCCGATCCGATGCTGGCGGGGCTGGCCCTGCCGGGCACGGCGCCGCCGACCGGGGACCGGTACGGCGAGCGGCTTCCCGACCTGGCCGAGGTCGCCGGGCAGGCCAGGGCCCGGCGCGCGCTGGAGGTGGCGGCCGCCGGGCGGCACCACCTCTACTTCCTGGGCCCGCCGGGGGCCGGCAAGACGCTCCTGGCCGAGCGGCTGCCGGGGCTGCTGCCGCCTCTCACGCCCCAGGAGTCCCTGGAGGTAACGGCGGTTCATTCGGTGGCCGGAGTCCTGCCCGCCGGACAGCCCCTGATCGACCGCGCGCCCTACTGCGCGCCCCACCACTCGGCGTCCATGCCCTCGCTCGTCGGCGGCGGGTCGGGGCTGCCCCGGCCGGGAGCGGTCTCGCTGGCCCACCGTGGGGTGCTCTTCATGGACGAGGCTCCCGAGTTCTCCGGCCGGGTGCTGGACGCGCTGCGCCAGCCGCTGGAGTCGGGGCATGTGGTGGTGGCCCGCTCGGGCGGGATGATGCGGCTGCCCGCCGCCTTCCTTCTGGTGCTCGCCGCGAACCCCTGCCCCTGTGGCCGGCACGGCATGACCGGCGAGGGCTGCCAGTGCCCGCCGCAGGCGGTCAGACGCTATCTGAGCCGGCTGTCCGGGCCGCTGATGGACCGGGTGGACCTCAGGGTGCGCGTCGAGCCGGTCTCCCGTTCGGAGCTGACCGGCGCCGGGGCGGTGGCAGAGACCAGCGCCGTCGTCGCGGCCAGGGTGCGCGAGGCCCGGGAGCGGGCCGTCGCCCGGTACGACGGCACGCCCTGGCACACCAACAGCGAGGTCCCCGGACATGAGCTGCGCACCCGCTGGAGAGCGGAGCCCGAAGCGCTGGCGGAGGCCGAACGGGACATGGAGCGGGGACTGCTGACGGCCCGGGGGCTGGACCGGGTGCTGCGCGTGGCATGGACGGTGGCGGACCTCGCCGGGCGCGACCGGCCCGGTGCCGAGGACGTCGTCCAGGCGCTGGAGCTGCGCACGGGCGTGCTGCGCGGCGTGGTCGGTGCCGGAGGTCGGCTGTGAGCGCGGCCGGTCCGGAGGAGAGGCTCGCGCGGGCCGCGCTGACCGGGCTGACCGAGCCCGGGGACGAGAGCGTGGGGCGGTGGCTGCGGCAGATGGGGGCGGTGGCGCTGGTGCGGGGGCTGACCGGGGCCGGACCGCCGCCGGCCGGGGCCCGGGCGGACCGGCTCGCCGGGTGCCGGGCGCGGGCCGCGACGCTCGACCCGGGCGCCGGTCTGGCGGCCGTGGAGCGGATAGGCGGCCGCTTCCTGTGCCCGGGCGACGCCGAATGGCCGGGGCAGCTGGACGACCTGGGGGACGCCCGGCCCATCGGGCTGTGGGTGCGCGGCAGCCCCAGCCTCCGGCTGTGGGCGCTGCGGTCCGTCGCCGTGGTGGGCGCCCGCGCCTGCACCGACTACGGCTCCTATGTGGCCGCCCTGCTCGGCTCGGGGCTGGCGGAGCGCGGCTGGGTGGTGGTCTCGGGTGCCGCGTACGGGGTCGACGGGGCGGCGCACCGCGGGGCGCTCGCCGTGGGCGGGGCGACGGTGGCGGTGCTGGCCTCCGGGGTGGACGTGCCCTATCCGCGCGGGCACACCGAGTTGATCGACCGGATCACGGAACAGGGGCTGGTGCTGGCGGAATTGCCGCCGGGCGGGCATCCCACGCGCAGCCGCTTCGTGCTCCGCAACCGCGTCATCGCGGCGTTGACGCGGGGGACGGTGGTCGTGGAGGCCGAGTACCGCAGCGGGTCGCTGGTCACGGCGCGCCGGGCACGGCAGCTGGGGCGGCAGACGATGGGGGTGCCCGGCCCGGTCACGTCCGGCCTCTCGGCGGGGGTGCACGAACTGCTGCGCGAGGGGGCCTGTGTGGTGACCGACGCCGACGAGATCGCCGAGCTCGTGGGCGGCATCGGCGAGCTGGCTCCCGAGCGGCGCGGCCCGGTGGTGCCCCGGGACCTGCTGGAGCCGGCGGCGCTGCGGGCGCTGGAGGCCGTCCCCGGCCGCGACGGCGGGGACACCGCGGTCGTCGCACGAAACGCCGGGATGGGCCGCGAGCGGACGCTCGCCAGCCTGTACGAACTCCAGGCGCTGGGATTCGTGGAACGGCGGGGCGATCTCTGGCGGCTGGCTGACGCGGCGTCAACATCCGGCACCCCCAAGCCCCCCGGACGGCGCCCCCCTGTGCGGCGAGGCGGTGCTTGACCTGGGGTGATCGGGTGAAAGGGTTAAGGCGGTGACCGCGGCGGCCGATACGGCGGGCTCCGCGGGGCCGCCGGGCGCCCCGGCGGCCGTCACTCGGAGCACGGCGGGACACGGCCGCGTCCATCAAAGGAGTCTCCTCGCTCACCGCAGCGCTCCGGTCACGCTACGCTCACGGGATTCCATCCATTCGTACCAACCGGTCCACGTCACAGCAGAACGGCTCAGAACGACGAATGCCCCAGCACACCTCCGGGTCCGACCACGCGGCGGCACCACCCGCAGCGCGCGGCGCCGTGCGCCCTCCCGCACCCACGACGCTCGACGAGCTGTGGCGGTCGTACAAGGCCTCGGGCGACGACCGGCTGCGGGAACAGCTGATCCTTCATTACTCACCCCTGGTGAAGTACGTGGCCGGGCGGGTCAGCGTCGGCCTGCCGCCCAATGTCGAGCAGGCCGACTTCGTCTCCTCCGGGATCTTCGGCCTCATCGACGCCATCGAGAAGTTCGACCCCTCCCGCTCCATCAAGTTCGAGACCTACGCCATCACCCGCATCCGGGGCGCCATGATCGACGAGCTGCGGGCCCTGGACTGGATCCCCCGCTCGGTCCGGCAGAAGGCGCGCGCCGTCGAGCGCGCGTACGCCACCCTGGAGGCCGCGCTGCGCCGTACCCCCTCCGAGGCCGAGGTGGCCGCGGAGATGGAGATCTCGCTCGAGGAACTGCACGCGGTCTTCAGTCAGTTGTCGCTGGCCAACGTGGTGGCGCTGGAGGAGCTGCTGTACTCCGGCGGCGAGGGCGGCGACCGGCTGAGCCTGATGGACACCCTCGAGGACACCGCGGCCGACGACCCCGTCGAGGTCGCCGAGGACCACGAGCTGCGCCGGCTTCTCGCCCGCGCGATCAACACCCTGCCCGACCGGGAGAAGACCGTCGTCACCCTCTACTACTACGAGGGCCTCACCCTCGCCGAGATCGGTCACGTCCTCGGCGTCACGGAGAGCAGGGTGAGCCAGATCCACACCAAGTCGGTCCTCCAGCTGAGGGCCAAGCTGGCGGACGTCGGCCGCTGAGCCGCGCGCGGTTCCCTCCGTCGAATCCTCCCTCCACCGTCGTCCCCGGCGGGCCCGGTCCGTAAAGTGGGTCCGTGCCCAGGATTCGAGCGGCCTCAGTGGCCGAGCACCGGACGATGCAGCGCGACGCCCTCTTGGACGCCGCCCGCTCATTGCTGTCCGAAGGCGGTACGGAGGCGCTGACCTTCCCCGCCCTCGCCGAGCGCACGGGACTCGCGCGGTCCTCGGTCTACGAGTACTTCCGCTCGCGCGCGGCCGTCGTCGAAGAACTGTGCGCCGTCGACTTCCCCGTCTGGGCGGCGGAGGTCGAGGCCGCGATGGAGCGGTCGGACACCCCCGAGGGCAAGATCGAGGCGTATGTACGGCAGCAGCTGGCGCTCGTCGGCGACCGCCGGCACCGCGCCGTCGTCGCCATCTCCGCCGGAGAGCTCGACCCGGGCGCTCGGGAGAAGATCCGCGCCGCCCACGGCGGGCTGATCGCCATGGTCGTCGAGGCCCTGATGACCCTCGGCCACGAGCAGCCCCGGCTGACGGCCATGCTGCTGCAGGGCGTGGTCGACGCCGCCGTCCGCCGCATCGAGCTCGGCGCCGCCGAGGAGCCGGACCGGATCACCGAGGCCGCCGTCGCCATGGCCCTGCGCGGCGTCCAGGGCTGACCCCGGCGGGCCGGACGGCCCGGACCCGAGTGGACCGGACGCCGGCGGACCAGCCCCGAGCGGACCGGACCCCGGCGGACCGGCCCCCGGCGGCCGAGAACCGGCCCCCAGCGGGCCGGGCGGCCCGGACCCGAGCGGACCGGACACCGGCAGACCAGCCCCGAGCGGCCCGGACCCCGACGGCCCCGACCCCGGCGGACGGGCCCCCAGCGGGCCGGTGAGTGGCAGGAGCCTGGACGGGCCGCCCCGCAGCATCCACCGCGGCAGCAGGCTGAGCGGGTCCAGGTAGGCCTCCCCGCGCCGCAGTCCCCAGTGGAGGCAGCCGCCCGGGCAGTGGTACGGGCCCGCCTCCAGCGCCCCCACCACCTCGCCGGCCGCCACCCGCGCTCCCTCGCGCACCGAGGCCCGCACCGGCTCGTACGTCGTGCGCAGCGGCGGGCCGCCCGTCCCGGCCAGCTCCACCACCAGCACCCCGCGCCCGGCCACCGTGCCCGCGAAGGAGACGGTCCCCGCCGCCGCGGCCCGTACCGGGCGGTGCGCGGCCGCCCGTAGGTCCACGCCCCGGTGGCCGGCCGCCCAGGGTGCCGGGGGCGGCTCCCAGGCGCGCAGGACCGGCGGCCGCCGCGCGCCCGCCGCCCCGGCCACCGGCCACGCACGGTCACCGCCCGGCCCCCTCGGGCCGGGGTCGGCAACCGCGGGGGCGGACGTACACCAATGGATGAGGACCGCGAGGGCGCAGAGCGTGAGCGCCCGGACGGCCGAGCCCAGTCGTCGCATGGCGCAACGGTGACGGAGTTCGCCGGGCCGTGGGGATCTTGGTGGTGATCTGTGGACTACTCGCCGGTTGTGCATAACGCCGTCACCCGGCGGTTCTCCGGTCCCGTACACTTCTCTTGGCGATCCGGGTCACCGGGTCGACTTCGCACGCCCCGCCACTGGCGCGTCAGACCCACTCGGGCAGCCCGGTGGCCGTGTCTCTCGGTCCGTGTACGGCTTCTCGCAAGGGATTCGTCCACGGCAGGCGCGTCGGGGCGTCAGGAGCGGCGGCCGCCCGGCCGTCGTGGAACCGAGTATTTCAAGGAGCGCGGCCATGGCCGTCGTCACGATGCGGGAGCTGCTGGAGAGCGGCGTCCACTTCGGTCACCAGACCCGTCGTTGGAACCCGAAGATGAAGCGTTTCATCTTCACGGAGCGCAACGGCATCTACATCATCGACCTGCTCCAGTCGCTGTCGTACATCGACCGCGCCTACGAGTTCGTCAAGGAGACCGTCGCGCACGGCGGCTCCATCATGTTCGTCGGTACGAAGAAGCAGGCCCAGGAGGCCATCGCCGAGCAGGCGACGCGCGTCGGCATGCCCTACGTCAACCAGCGCTGGCTGGGCGGCATGCTCACCAACTTCTCGACCGTCTACAAGCGCCTGCAGCGCCTGAAGGAGCTCGAGCTCATCGACTTCGAGGATGTGGCCGCCTCCGGCCTCACCAAGAAGGAGCTCCTGGTCCTCTCCCGCGAGAAGGCCAAGCTCGAGAAGACCCTCGGCGGTATCCGCGAGATGCAGAAGGTGCCCAGCGCCGTCTGGATCGTGGACACCAAGAAGGAGCACATCGCCGTCGGTGAGGCGCGCAAGCTCCGCATCCCGGTCGTCGCGATCCTCGACACCAACTGCGACCCCGACGAGGTCGACTACAAGATCCCGGGCAACGACGACGCCATCCGCTCCGTCACCCTGCTCACCCGCGTGATCGCCGACGCCGTCGCCGAGGGCCTCATCGCCCGCTCCGGTGCCGCCACCGGTGACGCGAAGGCCGACAAGGCCGCCGGCGAGCCGCTGGCCGAGTGGGAGCGCGACCTGCTCGAGGGCGAGAAGAAGGCCGACGAGAAGCCGGCCGAGGCCGCTGCCGAGGCCGTTGTCGAGGCTCCGGCCGAGGCCGAGGCCGAGGCTGAGAAGCCGGCGGACGCCGAGCAGGCCTGACGCCCTGCCGTACCGGACGGCGGGGGCCCTCGCCCCCGCCGTCGCCTGGTGGATCCACTGTCGGACCCCGTCAGCGGGACGGGGACCGGCAGCTGTGGTGACCTCAAGACGGACCAGCCTTGCCGATGACGCCGAAAGCCGCGGCAAGGCGTAGTGCAGAAGAAGGATTGAAGGATGGCGAACTTCACCGCCGCTGACGTCAAGAAGCTCCGCGAGCTCACCGGCGCCGGCATGATGGACTGCAAGAAGGCGCTCGACGAGGCCGAGGGCAACCTCGAGAAGGCCGTCGAGATCGTCCGCGTCAAGGGCCTGAAGGGCGTGGCCAAGCGCGAGAGCCGCACCACCGAGAACGGCGCCGTCGTCTCCCTCATCGCCGACGACAACACCTCCGGTGTCATCGTCGAGCTGAAGTGCGAGACCGACTTCGTCGCCAAGGGTGAGAAGTTCATCGCCGTCGCCGAGGCGCTGGCCGCCCACATCGCCAAGAGCGCTCCGGCCGACGTCGAGGCCCTGATGGCCTCCGAGATCGAGGCCGGCAAGACCGTCCAGGCGTTCGTGGACGAGGCCAACGTCACCCTCGGTGAGAAGATCGTCGTGGACCGCTTCGCGCAGTTCGCCGACGGCCAGGTCTTCGCGTACATGCACCGCACCGCCGCGGACCTGCCCCCGCAGGTCGGCGTGCTGGTCGAGCTGGACAAGGCCAACGCCGAGGTCGCCAAGGACGTCGCGCAGCACATCGCCGCCTTCGCGCCGAAGTTCCTCTCCCGTGACGCCATCCCGGCCGACGTCGTGGACAACGAGCGTCGCGTGGCCGAGGCCACCGCTCGCGAGGAGGGCAAGCCCGAGGCCGCCCTGCCGAAGATCGTCGAGGGTCGCGTCACCGGCTTCTTCAAGGAGCAGGTCCTGCTGGACCAGCCCTTCGCCAAGGACAACAAGAAGACCGTCCAGAAGATTCTGGACGAGGCCGGTGTCACGCTGAAGCGCTTCGCCCGCATCCGCGTCGGCGCCTGAGCCGTCGGCAGCAGCGAATGACCCACGACCCGCTAGGGTCGTACGCAGCCGACCGTCCACCGGCCGGCCGCTGATGTGACGAGGAGGCCATTGCCGCAGAGGGAACCGAAAGGATCCATCCGGCAATGGCCTTCTTCGTATGTGCACGAGGAGAACGCAATGAACCAGGGCGCGGACGCCAAGCAGGCCACCCACGACACCAGCGCCGAGTCCGGCAAGCGGCGTCGGTTCCTGCTGAAACTGTCAGGTGAGGCCTTCGCCGGCGGCGGCGGGCTCGGTGTCGACCCCGATGTCGTGCACGCCATCGCCCGTGAGATCGCGGCCGTGGTCCGCGAGGGCTACGAGATCGCCGTCGTCATCGGCGGCGGCAACTTCTTCCGCGGCGCCGAGCTGCAGCAGCGCGGCATGGACCGCGCGCGCTCGGACTACATGGGCATGCTCGGCACCGTGATGAACAGCCTCGCCCTCCAGGACTTCCTGTCCAAGGAAGGCGTCGAGACCCGGGTGCAGACCGGCATCACCATGGGCCAGGTCGCCGAGCCGTTCATCCCGCTGCGCGCCGTGCGCCACCTGGAGAAGGGCCGCGTCGTGATCTTCGGCGCGGGCATGGGCATGCCCTACTTCTCCACCGACACCACTGCCGCCCAGCGCGCCCTGGAGATCCACGCCGAGGCGATCCTCATGGGCAAGAACGGCGTCGACGGGGTCTACGACTCCGACCCGAAGAAGAACCCCGACGCGGTGAAGTTCGACGCCCTGGAGTACGGCGAGGTGCTCGCCCGCGGCCTGAAGGTCGCCGACGCCACCGCCATCAGCCTGTGCATGGACAACAAGGTGCCGATCCTGGTCTTCGAGCTGCTCGCCGAGGGCAACATCGCTCGCGCCGTCAAGGGTGAGAAGATCGGCACGCTCGTGAGCGACCAGGGCACGCGGGACTGAGAGCCCGTACGCCGTCCGCGTCTCACCGAAAGATGACGGACGGCAACTCCGTGCCATGGGAAGACCTCGGCACGGGGATGGACAACTGCCTGCCGGTCGGACACCGTGCAGGAGAAGACGCGCGCAGGGGCGAGGCTCTGCTTACTGATAACACCAGGAGCAAGTGGTGATCGAAGAGATCCTCCTCGAGGCCGAGGAGAAGATGGAGAAGGCCGTTGTGGTCGCCAAGGAGGACTTCGCGGCGATCCGCACCGGGCGTGCGCACCCGGCGATGTTCAACAAGATCGTTGCGGACTACTACGGCGCGCTGACGCCCATCAACCAGCTGGCGTCGTTCTCGGTGCCCGAGCCGCGCATGGCCGTGGTGACCCCGTTCGACAAGAGCGCGCTGCGCAACATCGAGCAGGCCATCCGCGACTCCGACCTCGGTGTCAACCCGAGCAACGACGGCAACATCATCCGGGTGACGTTCCCGGAGCTGACCGAGCAGCGTCGCAGGGACTACGTCAAGGTCGCCAAGACCAAGGCCGAGGACGCCAAGGTCTCGATCCGCTCCGTCCGCCGCAAGGCCAAGGACCTCCTCGACAAGCTCGTCAAGGACAAGGAGTCCGGCGAGGACGAGGTGCGCCGCGCGGAGAAGGAGCTCGACGACACCACCGCGAAGTACGTCGCGCAGGTGGACGAGCTGCTCAAGCACAAGGAAGCCGAGCTGCTCGAGGTCTGATGAACGACGCATCCTGGGGAGCCCCGCCACGCGCCGGACACTGGGGGTCCACCGATCAGGTACCCGCCCCCGGCTACCGCCGGGAGGTGCCCCCATCGGCGGGTCCTGTGCACGAGGCGGGTGCCGCGGCGCAGACTCGGCCCATGCCCATTGTGCCCGGAGCAGGCGGACACCAGGACGACGGAGCCGACCGTGAGCGGGGGGCCGCCCACATCGGCGGCCCTCTCTTCCGCGATGAACAGGAGCCCGACATCCGGCCGCAGGAGCCTTCCAGCCCCCAGGGGCCCAAGGCGAAGAAGAGCGCGGGCCGGGATCTGCGTGCCGCGATAGGGGTCGGTGTCGGCCTCGGCGCGGTGATCCTCGCCTCCCTGTTCATCTACAAGCCCGTCTTCCTCGGCGTGATCGTCGTCGCCGTGGTGGTCGGGCTGTGGGAGCTGACCTCCCGGCTGGCCGAGCGCAAGGCCATCAGGGCCCCGCTGGTGCCGCTGGCGATCGGCGGCGCCGCGATGATCGTCGCGGGCTATGTGGGCGGCGCCGAGGGCGCGTGGGTGGCCATGGCCTTCACCGCGCTCGCCGTGCTCGTATGGCGCATGACGGAGCCGCCGGACGACTACCTCAAGGACGTCACGGCGGGCATCTTCGCGGCGTTCTACGTGCCGTTCCTGGCCACGTTCGTGGCCCTGATGCTGGCGGCGGGCGACGGCGCCTGGCGGGTGCTGACGTTCCTGATCCTGACGGTCGTCAGCGACACGGGCGCGTACGCGGTGGGCTGGCGCTTCGGCAGGCACAAGCTCGCCCCGCGCATCAGCCCCGGCAAGACCCGCGAGGGCCTCATCGGCGCGGTGGCGTTCGCGATGGTGGCGGGCGCGCTGTGCATGCAGTTCCTGATCGACGACGGAGTGTGGTGGCAGGGCCTGCTGCTGGGCTTCGCGGTCGCGATCAGCGCCACGCTGGGCGACCTCGGCGAGTCGATGATCAAGCGGGACCTGGGCATCAAGGACATGGGCGCCCTGCTGCCCGGCCATGGCGGGATCATGGACCGGCTGGACTCGCTGCTGCCGACCGCTCCGGTGGTCTGGCTGCTGATGGTGGCGTTCGTCGGCTCCGCCTAGATCGCTCCGCCTGGATCGCTCCGCCTGGATCGGTCCGGATTCGATCTTGATCGAATCGGCCTGGATTCGTGCCAGGTACCCTGGAAGGGCTCGTCGTGCGCGGCGGGCCCTTTTCCGGCCCCGCGCCCGCGGGGGTGCCCCTGTGAGATCTCCGGGTTCCGGCATGTCATGCCGCTGGCTCCGCGACAGCGGAGATCATCCGCCATCGTCGCAATGAGGAGTTCCTGCTCATGGCCCCCGCGCCTGGAGAACTGACGTTCGTCGCCCCCCGCGGGGCCAAGCTGCCCCCGCGCCACCTCGCCGACCTCAGCCCGGCCGAGCGCCGCGAGGCCGTCGCCGCGATCGGCGAGAAGCCGTTCCGCGCCAAGCAGCTGTCCCAGCACTACTTCGCCCGCTACGCCCATGACCCGGCCCAGTGGACGGACATCCCGGCCGCCGCCCGCGAGAAGCTCGCGGGCGAGCTGCTGCCGGACCTGATGAGTGTGGTGCGGCACATCTCGTGCGACGACGACACCACCCGCAAGACCCTGTGGCGCCTGCACGACGGCAAGCTCGTCGAGTCCGTGCTCATGCGCTACCCCGACCGGGTCACCATGTGCATCAGCTCCCAGGCCGGCTGCGGCATGAACTGCCCGTTCTGCGCCACCGGCCAGGCGGGCCTGGACCGCAACCTGTCCACCGCCGAGATCGTGCACCAGATCGTGGACGGCATGCGCGCCCTGCGCGACGGCGAGGTGCCGGGCGGCCCCGCCCGCCTGTCCAACATCGTCTTCATGGGCATGGGCGAGCCGCTGGCGAACTACAAGCGTGTCGTCGGCGCCATCCGCCGGCTCACCGACCCCGAGCCGGACGGCCTGGGGCTCTCCCAGCGCGGCATCACCGTCTCCACCGTCGGCCTGGTCCCGGCGATGCACCGCTTCGCCGACGAGGGCTTCAAGTGCCGCCTGGCGGTCTCGCTGCACGCCCCCGACGACGAGCTGCGCGACACCCTCGTGCCCGTCAACACCCGCTGGAAGGTCCGCGAGGTCCTCGACGCCGCGTGGGAGTACGCGGAGAAGTCCGGGCGCCGGATCTCCATCGAGTACGCCCTGATCCGGGACATCAACGACCAGGCGTGGCGCGGTGACCTGCTCGGCCGGCTCCTCAAGGGCAAGCGGGTGCACGTCAACCTCATCCCGCTCAACCCCACCCCGGGCTCCAAGTGGACGGCCTCCCGCCCGGAGGACGAGCGCGCCTTCGTCGAGGCGATCGCCGCGCACGGCGTGCCCGTGACCGTGCGGGACACCCGTGGGCAGGAGATCGACGGGGCGTGCGGACAGCTGGCCGCGACCGAGCGCTGATACTGTCCCCCTGCACCACTCGCACAAGCGACCATTCGCACAAATGAACATCCGACAGGGGAGCGCAGCGAGCGCTGAGAGTGCGGCACGGCCCGCAGACCCTCGGACCTGATCCGGTTAGTACCGGCGTAGGGAGTCAGCACCACCATGAACACCCATCTCCGGCGTGCCGTCGGCGCGGCCGCCGCGGCCGCGCTCGGCCTGCCCGTCCTCGCGGCCTGCGGGGGCTCCGACGAGGGCTCGGGGGAGTCGAAGGGCAAGACCGTCACCCTGGTCTCGCACGACTCCTTCGCGGCCTCCGACGCCGTGCTCGAGGAGTTCACCCGGCAGACCGGCTACAAGGTCAAGGTCCTCAAGAGCGGGGACGCCGGCCGGGCCGTCAACCAGGCGATCCTCTCCAAGAGCCACCCCCAGGGCGACGTCTTCTTCGGCGTCGACAACACCCTGCTCTCGCGCGCCCTCGACAAGGGAATCTTCGCCCCGTACGAGGCCAAGGGCCTGGACCGCGTCCCCAAGAGCCTGCAGGCCGACGCGGCCGAGCACCGCGTCACGCCCGTCGACACCGGCGACATCTGCGTCAACTACGACCGGGCCTACTTCGCGGACCACAAGCTGGACCCGCCGCAGTCCTTCGACGACCTGGTCAAGCCGGAGTACAAGAACCTCCTGGTCACCGAGAACTCCGCGACCTCCTCTCCCGGCCTCGCCTTCCAGCTCGCCACCGTCGCCAAGTACGGGGACGACGGCTGGAAGGACTACTGGAAGAAGCTCAAGGACAACGGCGTCGAGGTCGTCGACGGCTGGGAGCAGGCCTACAACGACCGCTTCTCCGGCTCCGCCGCCGGAAAGAAGGCCAAGGGCGACAAGCCCCTCGTGGTCTCCTACGCCTCCAGCCCGCCCGCCGAGGTGCTCGGCGTGAAGCCGGCGCCCAAGGAGGGCCCGACCGGCGTGTCCACCGGCACCTGCTTCCGGCAGATCGAGTTCGCCGGTCTGCTCAAGGGCGCGAAGAACACCGAGGGCGGCAAGGCCCTCCTGGACTTCCTGCTGAGCAAGAGGTTCCAGGAGGACATGCCGCTGCAGATGTTCGTCAAGCCCGCCACCGACGACGCCAAGCTGCCCGAGGTCTTCACCACGTACGGCGCGCGGATCGACAAGCCCGAGACGCTCGCCCCGGAGAAGATCGCCCAGAACCGCGACCAGTGGGTCAAGGAATGGTCCTCGCTCGTCCTGAGGTAGCCCCCCGCGACGCCGCCGCCCCCCAGGGCGGCGGCCCCCGGCGCACGGCGACGCGGCTCGGCCTGATGGCCCTGCCGCTCGCCTTCTTCGGCGTCTTCTTCGCCTACCCCGTCGCCTCGATCGTCGGCCGCGGCCTCAAGGACGGGGGGCAGTGGCAGTTCGCCCGCGTCGGCGAGGTGATCACCGACCCGCGCATCGGCCACGTCCTGTGGTTCACCACCTGGCAGGCCGCCGCCTCCACCGCGCTGACGCTTCTCCTCGCGCTGCCCGGCGCGTACGTCCTCGCGCGCTTCGACTTCCCCGGCAAGCGTCTGCTGCGGGCCGTGGTCACCGTGCCCTTCGTCCTGCCCACCGTGGTGGTGGGCTCGGCCTTCCTGGCCCTGCTGGGCCACGGCGGGCTGCTGGACGAGCTGTGGGGCGTACGCCTGGACACCACGGTCTGGGCGATCCTCCTCGCGCACGTCTTCTTCAACTACGCGGTGGTCGTCCGCACCGTCGGCGGCCTGTGGGCGCAGCTCGACCCGCGCCAGGAGGAGGCGGCACGCGTCCTGGGCGCCGGGCGGTTCGCGGCCTGGCGGCGGGTGACCCTGCCCGCGCTGGTTCCGGCGGTCGCGGCCGCCGCCCTGATGGTCTTCCTCTTCACCTTCACCTCCTTCGGCGTCATCCAGATCCTCGGCGGCCCCCGCTACGCCACCCTCGAGGTGGAGATCTACCAGCAGACCGCGCAGCTGCTCGACCTGCCCACGGCCGCCGTCCTGACCCTGGTGCAGTTCGCGGCGGTGGCCGCGCTGCTGGGCGTGCACGCCCGGACCGTGCGCCGGCGCGAGGCGACGCTGCACCTGGTCGACGCCGCCGGCACCGCCCACCGGCCGCGCGGCGCCGCCGAGTGGACGCTGCTGGGCTCGGTCCTGGCCGTCGTCGCGCTGCTCGTGGTCGTCCCCCTGCTGGTGCTGGTCCTGCGCTCCTTCGACGGACCCGACGGCTACGGCCTGACCTACTACCGCGCCCTGGCCTCGGCTGGCGAGAACGGCGGGACGTTCGTCGTCGCCCCGCTCGAGGCGATCGGCAACTCCCTGGCCTACGGGCTGGCCGCCACCGCCATCGCCGTCGTCGTGGGTGGCCTCGCCGCGGCGGCCCTCACCCGGCGCGAGGGACGGCTCGTACGCGGCTTCGACGCGCTGCTGATGCTGCCGCTGGGCACCTCGGCGGTGACCGTCGGCTTCGGCTTCCTGATCAGCCTGGACGAGCCCCCGCTGGACCTGCGCACCTCCTGGATCCTGGTGCCGCTGGCGCAGGCGCTGGTCGGCGTGCCCTTCGTCGTCCGCACCATGCTGCCGGTGCTGCGCGCCGTGGACGCCCGGCTGCGCGAGGCGGCGGCGGTGCTCGGCGCCTCCCCGCTGCGGGCCTGGCGCGAGGTGGACCTGCCCCTGGTGGGGCGGGCGCTGGCGGTGGCCGCGGGCTTCGCCTTCGCGGTCTCGCTGGGCGAGTTCGGGGCGACCGTCTTCATCGCCCGCCCCGACAGCCCCACCCTCCCGGTGGCCGTGGCCCGGCTGCTGGGCCGCCCCGGCGAAATGAACTACGGGCAGGCGATGGCCCTCAGCACCATCCTGATGCTGGTGTGCGCCGTGGCGCTGCTGGTGCTGGAGCGGGTGCGCACCGACCGCACGGGAGAGTTCTAGATGCTTCGGCTCGAAGAGGTGACCGTCCGCTTCGGCGAGCGCGCGGCGCTGGACGCGGTGGACCTCGAGGTCGCCCAACACGAGATCGTGTGCGTGCTCGGGCCCAGCGGCAGCGGCAAGTCCACCCTGCTGCGGGTGGTCGCCGGGCTGCTGCGGGCCGACGCCGGCCGCGTGCTCCTCGCCGGCCGGGACCAGGCCCAGGTGCCCACGCACCGGCGCGGAGTCGGCCTGATGTTCCAGGACCACCAGCTCTTCCCGCAGCGGGACGTCGGCGGCAACGTCGCCTTCGGCCTGCGCATGCGCGGCACCGCGCGCGCCGAGACCGAGCGCCGGGTCGGCGAGCTGCTGGACCTGGTGGGCCTGCCGGGGGCGGAGAAGAGGCCCGTGGGCGCGCTGTCGGGCGGCGAGCAGCAGCGCGTGGCCCTGGCCCGGGCCCTGGCGCCCGAGCCGCGACTGCTCATGCTCGACGAGCCGCTGGGGCAGCTCGACCGGAGCCTGCGCGAGCGCCTGGTCGTCGAGCTGCGCGCGCTGTTCGGCCGGCTGGGGACGACGGTGCTGGCGGTCACCCACGACCAGGGCGAGGCCTTCGCGCTCGCCGACCGGGTGGTCGTGATGCGCGACGGGCGCGTCGCCCAGGCGGGCACCCCGCTGGAGGTGTGGCAGCGGCCGGCGTCGGAGTTCGTGGCGCGCTTCCTGGGGTTCGAGAACGTGGTTCCCGCGACGGTGCGGGGCGCGTCCGCGGAGACGGCGTGGGGGCGGCTGCCGGTGCCGGCGGGGGCGCGGCAGGGAGAGGGCTGCCTGCTCGTCCGGCCCGCCGGGGTGCGGTTGGTGCCGGCGGGGGAGGGGCTGGCCTGTACGGTCGCGGGCCGGACGTTCCGGGGGGATCACGTCGTGGTGCGGTTGCGGCCCGCCGATGGGCCGGAGATCGAGGCGGCGTGCGCGCTCGTGGAGGCTCCTGAGGTGGGTGACCGGGTGGGTGCCGGGTTCTCGGTGGACGAGGTCGTGGTTCTTCCCCCACCCCGCCCCTTCCCGTAACCGGGGCTCCGCCCCGGGCCCCGTGTCCCCAAACGCCGGACGGGCTGACCATGTCAGCCCGTCCGGCGTTTGAAGTGGAAGCGTCAGCTGACGGCTGTGGGTTCCGGTTCCGGCGTCTGGGCCGGGGTGGCCGCGTGGGCGTCCGGTTCGCCGAACCACGCCACCGCCACCGCGCCCGCCACGGCCAGCAGGAAGCCGAGGACGGCCATCCACGCGAAGCCCTCGCGGGAGGTGTCGCCGAGCCAGAGGACGCCGATGATGCCGGGCAGGACGGTCTCGCCGACGACCAGGGCGGCCGTGGCGCCGTTGACCGAGCCGATCTGCAGCGCGACGGTGTGGAGGTACATGCCGACGCCGCCGGCTATCAGGATGGCGTAGAGGGCGGGGTCCGCGATCAGGGCGCCCAGGTCGAACGGGTCGATGCCGTCGAGGATGCGCACGCCCACGCCGATGGCACCGAAGCCGAGGCCGGAGAGCAGGCCGGCGAGGATCGCGGCGCGCGAGCCGAGGAAGTGGACGGCGATCCAGCCGCCGCCCATCAGCACCACGGAGATGATCAGCAGCCACCAGTGGGTGGACCGGGCGGCGTCGCCGTTGCCCTCGTGGCCGGCGGCGGTCGCCAGCAGCACCAGGGCCGAGCAGACCACGCCGATCGACAGCCACTCCTTACGGTTCAGCCGTATGCCCAGCAGCTTGATGCTCAGCAGGGCGGTGACGATGAGGTTGGCGCTGATGACGGTCTGGGAGAGGAAGAGCGGCAGCATCCGGGCGGCGAGGGCACCGAGCGCGAAGCCCACGAAGTCCAGGACCGTGCCGACCATGAACTCCCAGGTCACCGCCGCCTTCGCGGTGGACGACAGGCTCGGGCCGCCGTGCTGGGTGGTGCCCGTGCCGGGGGCCGCCGCGGCCTCCCTGCGGGCCGATTTGCGCGACCCGACGGCTTGCAGGACCGAACCTGTGCCGTAACACGCCGAGGCCGCGACAGCCGTGACAAGGCCGATGATCACCGATAGCTCCGTTCGCCTGAATGCCCGTCGTGCTTTTGAAGCAGACGTATGAAGCAGACGTACTTTTCGGCGTCGAAGTTGCCTTGAGTCAAGAATTGGTCAAGAGCCGCTGCTCCCGCTCGTTACGTCAGCGCATCAAAGGTAGCGCGGTCAGCTCGGCGATCATCCAGGTCAGCGGAGCGAGCACGGCCAGCAGCACCAGGCCGCGCACGGCCGCGGCGCCGCGCAGCAGCGAGGCGGGAACGCCCAGGCGGTGCAGGGCCGAGGTGGTGTCGGAGCGCAGCTGCCGGGCGTCCAGGGCGGCCGTGATCGCCGTCGCCGTCACACAGGCCATCACCACCGCCGCGCCCAGTCCGGTCAGCGGCCCGAACGGCCGGGGCCCCGAGCGCTCCCAGGCCGCGCCGTACAGCTCGACGGCGGCCAGCGCTCCCGAGGCGACCGCGCACAGCACCCCGAGCGGGCGGCCGATCCGCGTCGCCGCGTCCTGCAGCATCCGCCCGGCCAGCAGGCGCGTCGCCCCGGGCCGCCCGGACGACAGCAGCACCCCGGACCAGTGGGTGAGGCCGGGGCCGGCCAGGACGAGGCCCAGGGAGGCGAGGAGCCAGCCGCCGAGGAGGCCGGGGGAGGCGCCGCCCTCCTGGCCGGGCAGGGCCAGCAGCGAGTTCGGGGCGGGGGCCGGGCCGTGCCCGACGTAGGCCTCGAGCGCGAGGCCGCAGGCGATGATCGCCACACCCCAGGGCAGCCCCGCGTAGGAGGGCCGGGGCGCCCGCGCCGTAGTGGGCGCCGCCTCGCCGTCGGCGGTGGTGTCGGGCGCCTGCGCGCCTCCGGCGCGCTCCTTGCGCGGGCGCAGTGCGATGGCGCACGCGCCCGCCGACAGCGCCGGGAGCAGCCCCAGCAGCGTCAGGGCGGCTCCCCAGGGCAGGGCCGCCCGCCCGTCCAGGAGCCCGGACGCGGCGCCGCTCAGCGGGGTGACGCCGAGGTCTCCGCGCAGCTCGAGGTAGACCAGCAGGGCGGCGGCGCTGCCCAGCGAGCAGGCGATGGCCGTGGACGCGGCGGCGAGGACCGACAGGCGCACCGGGCCGAGGCCGATGGCGTCGAGGCCGTCGCGGGGCCGGGTGGCGGGGTCGTTGCGGGCGACGGCGAGCGCGAACTGCACGACGGCGGCGAGCGGCGCGGCGCACCACAGCAGGCGGACGAGCGACTCCTGCGTGGCCTTCGGGTGCGCGACCGCGTATCCGAGGCTGCACAGCAGCAGGAAGCCGACCCCGGCCGCGGCGAGGGCCACCAGCAGCCGCCGCAGCAGGACGAGCGGGTGCGCGCCGCGCGCTAGGCGGAGACTGAGCACGCGGCCCTGCCCTCCCCCTCGGACGCGTCGGGAGCCGGGATGGCGCCGCCCCGGCGGCCGTCGACGAGCGTGACCGTACGGTCGGCGAGGGCGGTGCTCTCCTCGTCGAGGGTGGCCAGGACGACGGTGATCTGGTGCGAGCGGGCGGCCGTGGTGAGGGTGCGCAGCACCTGGGCGCGGTCGACCTGGTGCAGCGGCGCGGTCGGCTCGTCGGCGAAGACGACCGTGGGGTCGGCGGCCAGGGCACGGGCGATGGCGACGCGCTGGCGCTGGGCCTGGGTCAGCGCGCCGGGCCGTTTGCGGGCGCAGTCGCCGACGTCCAGGCGTTCGAGCCATTCGGTGGCGGTCCGCTTGGCCTCGCGGTGGGTGGTGCCGCGGACCAGCAGCGGCAGAGCGGCGTTCTCCCAGCCCGTCAGCTCCGGGACCAGGTGGGGCCGGGAGTCGATCCAGCCGAACCGCTCCCGCCGAAGCCGTTCGCGCGCGCCGCGGGAGAGGGTGTGCACGGGGGCGCTGTTGAACCACACCTCGCCGGGGTCCGCCAGGAGCTGGCCCGAGAGGCATTTGAGGAGCGTGGTCTTCCCGGACCCACGGGGCCCGGTCACGGCGAGGATCTCGCCCTCGCGGACACCGATGGACACACCGGTCAGGGCCGGTGAACCGCTGTAGGAGTAGTGCAGGCCACGTGCCCAGAGCACGTCGTTGTCCGGCGGGGCCACCATATCGAGCACCTCGGGTCGCTGAGAGGGTTCGTTCCCCTGTCCGGGTGAACGAACCGGAGGCCATTGGGTCACTGGCACCGTACGGAACCGGGATCCTAGCCCCCGTCCAGGCTCGGCGCTGGAGCGCCCCACTTTCCTCCCATCGGGCTCATATTCCGAGGTTTCGGGCCCGCATTTCCGGGATTCGGGGAACGTGCCGTGGCCCACGGCGCGCGGGGGAGCGGTGCGCGCACGTGGGCCACGGCGTGGGGACGGGCCGCGAGATGGCAGGGGGGTGCCCGTCGGGTGGTGGTGCGGGGGGTCAGATCCTGGTCCAGGCCTCCGTGAGGACCCCGCGGACGATCTGCTCGATCTCGTCGAACGTCGATTGATCGGAGATCAGCGGCGGCGAGAGCTGGATGACCGGGTCGCCGCGGTCGTCGGCCCGGCAGTACAGCCCGTTCTCGAACAGCTTCTTGGACACGAAGCCGTAGAGCAGCCGCTCGCACTCCTCCGGCGTGAACGACTCCTTGGTCGCCTTGTCCTTCACCAGCTCGATGCCGTAGAAGAAGCCGTTGCCGCGCACGTCGCCGACGATCGGCAGGTCGTGCAGCTTCGACAGGGTGGCGTGGAAGGCGGACTCGTTGTCCAGCACGTGCTGGTTGAGGCCCTCGCGCTCGAAGATGTCGAGGTTGGCGAGCGCGACGGCGGCCGAGACGGGGTGCCCGCCGAAGGTGTAGCCGTGCAGGAAGGTGTTGTTCCCCTTGAAGAACGGCTCGGCGATGCGGTCGGAGATCACGGCCGCGCCGATGGGGGAGTAGCCCGAGGTCATGCCCTTGGCGCAGGTGATGATGTCCGGGACGTAGCCGAACTTGTCGCAGGCGAACATCGTGCCCAGGCGGCCGAAGGCGCAGATGACCTCGTCCGAGACGAGCAGCACGTCGTACGTGTCGCAGATCTCGCGCACCCGCTGGAAGTAGCCGGGCGGCGGCGGGAAGCAGCCGCCCGCGTTCTGGACGGGCTCGAGGAAGACGGCGGCGACGGTGTCGGGGCCCTCGAAGAGGATCTGCTGCTCGATCTGGTCGGCGGCCCAGCGGCCGAAGGCCTCCGGGTCGTCGCCGTGGACGGGCGCGCGGTAGATGTTGGTGTTGGGCACCTTGTGCGCGCCGGGGACCAGCGGCTCGAAGGGTGCCTTGAGGGCCGGCAGGCCGGTGATGGCCAGGGCGCCCTGGGGGGTGCCGTGGTAGGCGACGGCCCGCGATATGACCTTGTACTTGCCGTGGTTGCCGGTGAGCTTGTGGTACTGCTTCGCCAGCTTCCAGGCGGTCTCGACGGCCTCGCCGCCGCCGGTGGTGAAGAAGACCTTGTTCAGGTCGCCCGGGGCGTAGTGGGCCAGCCGCTCGGCGAGCTCGACGGCCTTGGGATGGGCGTAGCTCCACACCGGGAAGAAGGCCAGCTCCTGCGCCTGCTTGTTGGCCGCCTCGGCGAGCTCCGCACGGCCGTGACCGGCCTGGACCACGAACAGCCCGGCGAGGCCGTCGAGGTAGCGCTTGCCCCGGTCGTCGAAGATGTAGGTGCCCTCGCCGCGCACGATGGTGGGCACGGGGGCGTTCTCGTACGAGGACATGCGGGTGAAGTGCATCCACAGGTGGTCGTACGCGGTTCGGGAGAGGTCCTTGCTCACGGCTATCGGGTTCCCCAGGTGTAGGTCTGCTTGCGGAGCTTGAGGTAGACGAAGCTCTCCGTCGAGCGCACGCCCGGCAGGGTGCGGATGCGCTTGTTGATCGTCTCGAGGAGATGGTCGTCGTCCTCGCAGACGATCTCGATCAGGAGATCGAAGGAGCCCGCGGTGACGACCACGTACTCCACCTCGTCCATCGCGGTCAGGGCGTCGGCGACGGGGTCGAGGTCGCCCTCGACGTTGACGCCGACCATCGCCTGCCGCCGGAAGCCCACGGTGAGCGGGTCGGTGACGGCGACGATCTGCATGACGCCCTGGTCGAGCAGCTTCTGCACGCGCTGCCGGACCGCCGCCTCGGACAGTCCGACGGCCTTGCCGATCGCCGCATAGGGACGGCGTCCGTCCTCCTGGAGCTGCTCGATGATCGCCAGGGAGACGGCATCGATCGGCTGCGCGCTGTTCACGCTCTTGGGATCTGCGCTACGAGTGGCCACGAGCCCACTGTGCATGAGGACTCGACGGTGTGGCAAGCATTGAGCGATGAAATTCGTTGTGGATCAGCTGCGAAATAACTGATTCCGTTGTTCATGGGGATCGGGTATGTCGAAAGCGTGGCCTCAAAGATTAGGCTGGGCGTCTCAGACACTGGACGTCCGAACAGAAGGGGTGGCACAACGTGACCACCGAGCTGCGCCGCCTGCGTAACTACATCGCCGGGGAGTTCCGGGACGCCGCCGACGGGCGGACCACCGAGGTCGTCAATCCGGCCACTGGCGAGGCGTACGCGACCGCCCCGCTGTCCGGAGCCGCCGACGTCGACGCGGCCATGGCCGCCGCCGAGGCCGCCTTCCCGGCCTGGCGCGACCTGGTGCCCGCCGAGCGCCAGAAGGTGCTCCTCAAGATCGCCGACGCCTTCGAGGCGCGCGCCGAGGAGCTGGTCGCCGCCGAGTCGGAGAACACCGGCAAGCCGCTGGCCCTCACCAGCAGCGAAGAGGTCCCGCCGATGGTGGACCAGATCCGCTTCTTCGCGGGTGCCGCCCGGATGCTCGAGGGCCGCTCCGCCGGCGAGTACATGGAGGGCATGACCTCCATCATCCGGCGCGAGCCGGTCGGCGTCTGCGCCCAGGTCGCCCCCTGGAACTACCCGATGATGATGGCCGTGTGGAAGTTCGCCCCGGCGCTCGCCGCGGGCAACACCGTCGTCCTCAAGCCCTCCGACACCACCCCCGCCTCCACGGTCCTCATCGCCGAGATCGTCGGCGGCGTGCTCGAGGAGCTGGGCCACCCCAAGGGCGTCTTCAACGTCGTCTGCGGCGACCGCGACACCGGCCGCCTGATGGTTGAGCACTCCGTGCCCGCGATGGCCTCCATCACCGGCTCCGTACGGGCCGGCATGTCGGTCGCCGAGTCCGCCTCCAAGGACCTCAAGCGCGTCCACCTCGAGCTCGGCGGCAAGGCGCCCGTCGTCGTCTTCGAGGACGCCGACATCGCCAAGGCCGTCGAGGAGATCGCGGTCGCCGGCTACTTCAACGCCGGCCAGGACTGTACGGCCGCCACCCGCGTCCTGGTCCACGAGTCCGTCCACGACGACTTCGTCACCGCCCTCGCCAAGGCCGCCGCCGACACCAGGACCGGGCAGCCGGACGACGAGGACGTGCTCTACGGCCCGCTGAACAACGCCAACCAGCTCCAGCAGGTGACCGGCTTCATCGAGCGGCTCCCCGCCCACGCCAAGGTCGAGGCCGGCGGCCACCGCGTCGGCGAGAAGGGCTACTTCTACGCCCCGACCGTCGTCTCCGGGCTGAAGCAGGACGACGAGATCGTCCAGCACGAGGTCTTCGGCCCCGTCATCACCGTCCAGTCCTTCGCGGACGAGGAGCAGGCCGTCGCCTACGCCAACGGCGTCGAGTACGCCCTGGCCTCCTCGGTGTGGACCAAGGACCACGGCCGCGCCATGCGGATGTCCAAGGCGCTCGACTTCGGCTGCGTGTGGATCAACACCCACATCCCGCTCGTCGCCGAGATGCCCCACGGCGGCTTCAAGAAGTCCGGCTACGGCAAGGACCTCTCGGCCTACGGCTTCGAGGACTACACCCGCATCAAGCACGTGATGACCTCGCTGGGCTGATCCCGGCGCCTTCGCGCACGCGTGTACGTTCCGTACGCGCGTGCGCGTATCATCGACGCCCGGCCGAACGGCCGGTACCGCCGTGGCCCGTACCGCCGTGCCCGTACCGCCTTGCCCCGCCGTCGCCGGAATGCGAGTAAAGCCCGTGAAGCCCCTCTCCCGCCGAACCGTGCTGCGCGCGCTGGGCGCCGGCGCCGGGGCCGCGGCCCTCGCCGGCTGCGGGGTGCCGGCCGCCTACGTCGCGCCGGGCGACCGGGCCGCGGCCGACCTCTCCGAGCGCGACAAGCGGCTCGTCTTCGCCAACTGGCCGCTCTACATCGACGCGGACGAGGACGACCCGGAGAAGCGGCCGACGCTCGACGAGTTCGAGAAGACCAGCGGCGTCTCGGTGAAATACACCGAGGAGATCAACGACAACGACGAGTTCTTCGGCAAGATCAGCCCGGCCCTGATGAACCACAAGGAGACCGGCCGGGACATCGTCGTGGTCAGCGACTGGATGGCCTCGCGCTACGTCCGGCTCGGCTGGGTCCAGGAGATGGACCGCGCCGCCCAGCCCCACGTCGCCCGCAATCTCGACCCGCTGCTGCGCAAGCCGCACTTCGACCCCGGCCGGCTGCACACCGTCCCCTGGCAGTCCGGCATCACCGGCATCGCCTACAACCGCAGGAAGCTCGGCCGCGAGATCCGGCGCACCTCCGAGCTGTGGCACGACGACCTGCGCGGCCGCGTCACCCTGCTGTCCGGCATGGACGAGGCGTTCTCCCTGCTCATGCAGGGCAACGGCGCCGACGTCACCCGCTGGACCGCCGACGACTTCCACCGCATGACCGACCAGCTGCGCCGCCTCGTCGCCAAGCGGCACATCCGCCGCTTCACCGGCAACGACTACCTCAAGGACCTCTCCTCCGGCGACGTCCTGGCCTGCCAGGCCTACTCCGGCGACATCATCCAGCTGCAGGCCGACAACCCGGACATCGAGTTCGTCGTCCCCGAGGAGGGCGCCGAGCTGTGGGCGGAGAGCCTGATGATCCCCAACCTCGCCCGCCACAAGCGCAGCGCCGAGCGGCTGATCGACTACTACTACCGGCCCGACGTCGCCGCGCGCCTGGCGGCGGCGGTCAACTACGTCTGCCCGGTGCCGGCCGCCCGTGACGTCCTGGCCTCGTCCAAGGACAAGGAGCTCGCCGAGCTGGCCGCGAACCCGCTGGTCTTCCCCAGCGACGACATGCGCCGGCGGCTGGCCACCGCCCGCGACATGACCGCCAAGGAGCGCCCCGGCTTCGCCAAGGAGTGGAACGAGATCGTCGGTCTGTGACCCGGGCCGTGAGCCGGGCTGCGACCCCGGCCGCTAGCCGGGCTGTGACCCGTCGGCTCAGGCCGGCGGGCGCAGCAGGGACCGCAGCGTGCCGATGCGGTTGGTGGTGATCGAGTCGACGCCCGCGCCCAGCAGCCGCCGCATGGTGCGGCGGGTGTCGGCGGTCCAGGCGGAGACCAGCAGCCCGGCGGCGTGGTCGCGGGCGACCAGCTCCGGGGTGACGAGCCCGAAGCGGTAGTTGAGCCAGCGCGGGCGCACCTCGGCGAGCAGCGCCGGCCGGGGTGGCGCGAGCGTCGTCCAGGTCAGCGCGATCTCCGCGTCCTGGTCGGCGCGGCGCACGGCGAGCATGGACGCCGGGCCGCCGCAGTAGTACACGTGCCCGGCCGCCCCGCCCGCGTGCACCTCGGCGACGGCGGCCGCCGCGGCGGACGGGTCGGGCAGGTCGACGAACAGCCGTCCTGAGGAGGCCGACAGGGCCCCGCCGACTCCGGAGAGGGTCTCGGCGAGCGTCGGCACCCGGCCGCCCGTCAGGTCCTGCAGCTGCGGGACCGTCAGCGCGGCCAGGGCCCGTTCGTGTCGCCACAGCCGCTCGAGCGTCGCGTCGTGCAGCAGCACGGGCACGCCGTCGCGGGTCAGCCGGACGTCGATCTCCACCGCCCCGGCGCCCGCCTGGAGCGCCGAGTGGATCGAGGGCAGGGTGTTCTCGCGGTGCACATAGGGGTCGCCGCGGTGGGCGACGGCGGTGACGGCGGCGAACGCGGTGTCCGTGGGAGCCATGTGCATCATTGTGGCGGGGGAGCCGGGTCAGCCGCGCCAGGCGGCGGTGTACGCGTCGATCTCGGCGGTCAGCGCGGCCTTGCCCGCCGCGTCCATGAACGACGCCTCCACCGCGTTCCTGGCGAGCGCGGCCACGCCGTGCGCGTCCAGCTCCAACAGGCGGGCGGCCACCGCGTACTCGGTGTTGAGGTCCGTACCGAACATGGGCGGGTCGTCGCTGTTGATCGTCACCAGCACGCCCGCCGCGACCATCTCCTTGACGGGGTGCCGCTCCAGATCGGTGACGGCCCGGGTGGCGAGGTTGGAGGTGGGGCAGACCTCGAGCGGGATGCGGTGCTCGGCCAGGTGGGCCAGCAGCTTCGGGTCCTGGACGGCGCTGGTGCCGTGACCGATGCGCTCGGCGCGCAGGTGGGTCAGGGCGTCCCAGATCGTCTGCGGGCCGGTGGTCTCGCCGGCGTGCGGGACGCTGTGCAGCCCGGCGGCGATCGCCCGGTCGAAGTAGGGCTTGAACTGTGGCCGGGGCACCCCGATCTCGGGCCCGCCGAGACCGAAGGAGACCAGGCCCTCCGGCTTCAGGTCGCAGGCGATGCGGGTGGTCTCCTCGGCGGCCTCGAGGCCGGCCTCGCCGGGGATGTCGAAGCACCAGCGCAGCGTCACGCCCAGCTCCGACTCCGCCGCCTTGCGGGCGTCCTCGATGGCCTCGACGAAGGCGGTGTCCGGGATGCCGCGCTTGGTGGAGCTGAAGGGGGTGACGGTCAGCTCGGCGTAGCGGATGTTCTGTCGGGCCATGTCGCGGGCGACCTCGTAGGTCAGCAGCCGGACGTCATCGGCGTCGCGGATCAGGTCGACGACGGAGAGGTAGACCTCGATGAAGTGGGCGAAGTCGCGGAAGGTGAAGAAGTCGGCGAGCGCCTCGGGGTCGGTGGGCACCGGCGAGTCCGGGTGCCGGGCGGCCAGTTCGGCGACGATGCGCGGGGAGGCGGAGCCCACGTGGTGCACATGCAGCTCCGCCTTGGGGAGCCCTGCGATGAACGAGTCGAGTACGGACATGCGGGCCTCCATGGCTGCTGGGTGGCTGGTGCACCGATCATCGTATGCGCGGGGGGTATCGGCTCCGTGCTCAGGCCTTAGCATGACGGAGTACCGACTGGGGAGGGCCATGTCCGAGAAGGACAACGCGCAGCCGGAGCCGCAGCACATCGATCCCTGGGCGCCGCCGGAGCGACGGGCAGCACACGAGGCGCCCGCGCACCCCGCCATGGCCGTGCCGCCGGGGCCGGGCGGCCCGGGATATCCCGGCCCCGCCGGGCCGCCGTTCCCGCCCGCGGGCGCCGCGGGCCCCGGTGTGCCGCAGCAGGGTGGAGTGCCGCCGGTGCCCCCGGCCCCGACGGGCCCGGGCACCCCGAGCGACTACCGCGCACCGTACGCCCCGGCCGCCGCCTACCCGCAGCCCTTCCCGGCGCAGCCGCAGTACCCCTACCCGCCGGCGGGCCCCTACGGCCAGGCCCCCTACGGTCAGCCGCTCCACGGGCCGACCGGCTACGCCGTGGGCGCCCCCGGCTATCCGGGCAGCCCCGTACCGGGCTACGGGCAGGGCTGGCCGGGCCCCGCGGCGGCGCCCAACAACGGGCTCGGCCTCGCCGCGATGGTGCTCGGCATCCTCGGCGTGGTCTTCGCGGTCAGCATGGTGCTCGGAGTCGTCTTCGGCGTGCTCGCGGTCGTCTTCGGCGTGATCGGGCGGGGCAAGGCCAAGCGCGGGGAGGCGAACAACGCGGGCCAGGCCCTGGCGGGCATCATCCTGGGCGGAGTGGCGCTCGTGCTGTCCGCGCTGATGATCGCGCTCGTCATCGTCACCCCGGTCGACACCGGCGGGCGCGACGACGAGCCCGACGCCAACTCCACCTACGACGTCTACTTCGCCGAGCCGGCCGCGCCCGCCCCCTGGCCGGTTTCCGCCAGGCGCTGACGGGCCTCCATCAGCGCGAAGCCCAGCAGGTTCAGTCCGCGCCAGCGGGCCGGGTCCTGGGCGGCCTCGTCGTCGGCGGCCAGCCCGATGCCCCATATCCGGTCCAGGGGGCTGGCCTCCACCAGCACCCTGTCGCCCGTGCCGAGCAGATAGGCGCACAGCTCGGGGTCCTGGGCGAACTTGTGCACGCTGCCCTCGACCACCAGGTCGAAGCGGTGCCGGCGCCAGCGCTCGTCGTCGAAGCCGCGCACGGAACGCCCGGCGTCCTTGGCCTGCTTGGGGTGCGTGGCGGCGATGGCGCGGGCCTCCGCCTCGGCGTCGCCGAAGAGCCGCGCCTTGCCCGCCATCATCCAGTGCTCGGCCGTGGCGTAGACGGTCCCGTCGACCGAGAACGGCGACGGCCACCACTGGCTGAAGCAGCTCGCCCCGACGCCGCCGTCGCGGGGCGGCCGGTGGCCCCAGAAGTACACGTACTTCAGCCGCTCGCCGCGGGCCACGGCGGCCGTCAGATCCGTCACCGAGCGCGGCCCGTCCGCCGGGCCGGCGGGCCGCGCCCGCACCGTCGCCGCGGCTGTCGTCTCCGTCGTCTCCGTGGTGTCCATGAGATCTCCTCCCCCGGGATGCAACAGACCGCCATTGTGCGCCAGGCCACTGACAACGCCCCCGGCGCCCCCGCACGGCCGCCCCCCGGCCCTGGCGCCCCCGAGCACCGATTCCGTCGCCCAGTCAAAAAGTGGCGACGGAATCCCTTGTTGCGAGCCGACGGCTCTGCCAGGATCGGCAACCATTCCGGTTGGAGCAACACCCGGCCTGGCCCCGCGCGCGCACGCGCGCGGTGGGCGAAGGAGTGTGCGCGATGGGACGACGGCACGGCCCGTACCGCAGCACGCGCGGCCGTATGTCACTGTTATCTGCTCTCATCTCCCCCGAGCCCCCTGGATCCAGACCCATGACGGCAACCGCCACGACCCGCGGCAGCGGCACCGACGTCCGCCTGACCGGCATCAGCAAGACCTACGGCGCCTTCACCGCCGTGCACCCGCTCGACCTCTCCGTGCCCGCGGGGTCCTTCTTCGCCCTGCTCGGCGCCTCCGGCTGCGGCAAGACCACCACCCTGCGCATGATCGCCGGTCTTGAGGACCCCACCACCGGCACCGTCGAGCTCGCCGGCAAGAACGTCACCGCCCTGCCCCCGTACAAGCGGCCCGTCAACACCGTCTTCCAGAGCTACGCGCTCTTCCCGCACCTCGACATCTACGAGAACGTCGCCTTTGGCCTGCGCCGCCGGGGCGTGAAGTCCGTCAAGAAGCAGGTCGAGGAGATGCTCGAGCTCGTCCAGCTCGGCGACCTCGCCCGCCGCCGGCCCCAGCAGCTCTCCGGCGGCCAGCAGCAGCGCGTCGCCGTCGCCCGCGCGCTCATCAACCACCCCGACGTGCTGCTCCTCGACGAGCCGCTCGGCGCCCTGGACCTCAAGCTGCGCCGCCAGATGCAGCTCGAGCTCAAGCGCATCCAGACCGAGGTCGGCATCACCTTCATCCACGTCACCCATGACCAGGAGGAGGCCATGACCATGGCCGACACGGTCGCGGTCATGAACGCCGGCCGGGTCGAGCAGCTCGGCGCCCCCGCCGACCTCTACGAGACCCCCCGCACCACCTTCGTCGCCAACTTCCTCGGCACCTCCAACCTCATCACCGCCGACGTCCTGGGCACCGCGGGTGACGACATCCTTCTGCGCGCCGGTGATACCAAACTCGGTCTTCCGGCGACACGATGTACAGCCCCCGCCCGGACGGGCGAGAAACTCCTGATCGGCATACGCCCGGAGAAGATCACCCTCACCCACGCCGACGACGCCGGCACCATCGCCGACGGCCGCAACCGCGTCACCGGCCGCATCGCCCAGTCCAGCTTCACCGGCGTCTCCACCCAGTACCTCGTCGACAGCTCCGTGGCCACCGGTCTGTCCGTCTACGAGCAGAACATCGAGCGCGACACCCGCCTGGTGCCCGGCGCCGAGGTCGTCCTGCACTGGAACCCGGGCCACAGCTTCGGCCTGGACGCCGCGCAGAACGTCGAGGCGGGCACGGACGTGGAAGCCGAGGGCGCCGGATGAGCACGTCGACTGCCACCGACCGGGCCCCCGCGCCCGACAGCACGTACCACACGGCCGCCCGCCGCAAGCGGCGCGTCCCCTACTGGCTCCTGCTCCCCGGCATCCTCTGGCTGCTGGTCTTCTTCGCCGCTCCGCTCGTCTACCAGGCGTCCACGTCCGTACAGACCGGCTCGCTCGAGGACGGCTTCCGCGTCACCTGGCACTTCGCCACCTACTGGGACGCGCTGAGCGAGTACTACCCGCAGTTCCTGCGCTCGGTCGCCTACGGCGCGACCGCCACCGCCCTGTGCCTCCTCCTGGGCTACCCGCTCGCCTACCTCATCGCGTTCCGGGCCGGCCGCTGGCGCAACCTCCTGATGATCCTGGTCATCGCGCCGTTCTTCACCAGCTTCCTCATCCGCACCCTCGCGTGGAAGACGATCCTGTCCGACGGCGGACCCGTCGTCTCCACCCTCGGCTCGCTGCACATCCTCGGCCTCACCGACGCCCTGGGCGTCACCGAGGGCCACCGGGTGCTCGCCACCCCGCTCGCCGTCGTCTGCGGACTGACCTACAACTTCCTGCCCTTCATGATCCTGCCGCTCTACACGTCGCTCGAACGCGTCGACGGGCGGCTGCACGAAGCCGCCCGCGACCTCTACGCGCGGCCGCTGACAGTCTTCCGCAAGGTGACCTTCCCGCTGTCCATGCCGGGCGTCGTGGCCGGCACGCTGCTGACCTTCATCCCCGCCACCGGCGACTACATCAACGCCGAGCTGCTCGGCTCCACCGACCAGAAGATGATCGGCAACGTCATCCAGTCCCAGTTCCTGCGCGTCCTGGACTACCCGACCGCCGCCGCCCTGTCCTTCATCCTGATGGCCGCCATCCTCGCCATGGTCACCGTCTACATCCGCAAGTCCGGGACGGAGGACGTGGTCTGATGAACCCCCTGACCCGCGCCGCGCGCGTGCTGCGCCGCAACCTCGTGGTGATCGCCGGGCTGGGCACCCTCGGCTATCTGCTGCTGCCCAACGTCATCGTGACGGTCTTCTCGTTCAACAAGCCCAACGGCCGCTTCAACTACGAGTGGCAGCGCTTCTCCACCGACGCCTGGACCGACCCGTGCGGCGTCGCCGACCTGTGCGGCTCCCTCTCGCTCAGCCTGCGCATCGCCCTGTGGGCCACGGTCGGCTCGACCGTCCTGGGCACGATGATCGCCTTCGCGCTGGCCCGCTACCGCTTCCGGGCCCGCTCCTCCGTCAGCACGCTGATCTTCCTGCCGATGGCCATGCCCGAGGTCGTCATGGCGGCCTCGCTGGCCACGCTCTTCCTCAACACGGGCGTCTCCTTCGGCTTCTGGACCGTCCTCATCGCCCACATCACGTTCTGCCTCAGCTTCGTGGTGACCGCCGTCAAGGCGCGCGTGATGAGCATGGACCCCCGCCTCGAACAGGCCGCCCAGGACCTCTACGCCACCCCGCTGCAGACCTTCCGCAAGGTGACCCTGCCCATCGCGGCCCCCGGCATCGCCGCCGGCGCGCTGCTGTCCTTCGCCCTGTCCTTCGACGACTTCATCATCACCAACTTCAACTCGGGATCGACCGTGACCTTCCCCATGTACGTCTGGGGATCCGCGCAGCGGGGCACGCCCGTGCAGATCAATGTCATCGGAACGGCGATGTTCGCCATCGCCGTGCTGTGCGTCCTCGTCGCTCAACTGGCCGGGAGACGCCGAAAAAGGAGCTGAGAACCATGGCCGCCAGTGCCTTACAGCGCTCTTCGGCGGGACACGCCGCACCCCCCGCCGTCCAAGCGCTCTCCGACGCCGTCCCCCGCCCCTTCTGGCTCGACGACCCCGCCCGGCCCAAGGCGCTCCCGGCCCTGGTCGGCGACGAGTACTGCGACCTGCTCGTCGTCGGCGGCGGCTACTCCGGTCTCTGGACGGCCCTGCGCGCCAAGGAGCGCGACCCCGGCCGGGACGTGGTCCTCATCGAGGGCCAGGAGACCGGCTGGGCCGCCTCCGGCCGTAACGGCGGCTTCTGCGCCGCCTCCCTCACCCACGGCTGGGCCAACGGCCACACCCGCTGGCCCGCCGAGCTCACCGCCCTCGAGGAGCTCGGCCACCGCAACCTCGACGGCATCGAGGCCACCCTCGCCCGGTACGGCATCGACTGCGACTTCGAGCGCACCGGCGAGATCGACGTCGCCACCGCCCCCCACCAGGTCAACGAGCTCAAGGAGGCCGCCGAGGAGGCCGAGACCCTCGGCGTCGGCGGCCACGAGTTCCTCGACCGCGACGCCGTGCGCGCCGAGGTCGACTCCCCGACCTTCCTCGCGGGCCTGTGGAACCGCACCGGCGTGGCCATGCTGCACCCCGCCAAGCTCGCCTGGGGCCTCAGGCGCGCCTGCCTCGAGGCGGGCGTCCGCGTCTACGAGCACACGCCCGGCACCGAACTCTCCTCGCGCCGCGCCGGGGTGGCCGTCCGCACCCCCTACGGCCGGGTCTTCGCCCGGCACGTCGCGCTCGGCACCAACGCCTTCCCCTCGCTGGTCAAGCGGCTGCGCCCGTACGTCGCGCCCGTCTACGACTACGCACTGATGACCGAGCCGCTCACCGAGGAGCAGCGGGCCGCCGTCGGCTGGCGGCGCCGGCAGGGGCTGAGCGACAGCGCCAACCACTTCCACTACTTCCGGCTGACCGCCGACCACCGCGTCCTGTGGGGCGGCTACGACATCGTCTACCGCTACGGCGGCGGCGTGCGGGCCGAGTACGACCACCACCCGGCCACCTACCAGCGGCTCGCCGGGCACTTCTTCCGCTGCTTCCCCCAGCTCGAGGGCGTGCGGTTCACCCATACCTGGGGCGGCGCCATCGACACCTGCTCGCGCTTCTCGGCCTTCTTCGGCACCGCGCACGGCGGCCGCGTGGCCTACGCGCTGGGCTTCACCGGGCTCGGCGTGGGGGCCACCCGCTTCGGCGCGGACGTCATGCTCGACCTGCTCGACGGCGAGCGCACCGAGCGCACGGAGCTGGAGATGGTCCGCAGCAGGCCGCTGCCGTTCCCGCCCGAGCCGGTGCGGTCGGTGGGCATCGGCATCACGCAGTGGGCCATGACCCGCGCGGACGCCAACGGAGGCCGCCGGAACCTGTGGCTGAGGGTCATGGACAAGGCCGGCCTGGGCTTCGACAGCTGACCCGGAAGCGGGCCGCCGCGCACAGCAGCGGGACCGACAGGCACCAGGCACCGGCCACGTCCAGCGGCCAGTGGTAGCCGCGCAGCACCAGCCCGGCGCCGACGGCGGCGTTGAGCAGTGCGCAGGCGCCCAGCCACCACCGGGAACGGGTGAGCAGCAGCACCGCGGCTCCGTAGGCGACGGCCGCCGTGGCCGCGTGGCCCGAGGGGAAGAACCCGTCATGCGCCCCCGGCGTCATGGCGGGTGGCCCCGGCCGGGCGATCCACGTCTTGAGCGGGACGACGAGCGCGGGTACGGCCGCCATCGCGAGGGCGGCGGCCAGCGGCGGCGCCCACCGCCGGTGGCGTACCGCCGCGACGGCGATCGCCGCGCCGAGGACCGGCAGGGCCACGGTCGTGTTGCCGAGGTCGGCGAGGAGTTCGGCGAGGGCGCGGGGAGCGGTGCCCACGGCCGCGCGGCCCAGGCGTTCGTCGAGGCCGCGCAGCGGCCCGTGGGCGGCGACCTGCCAGGCGATGAGGGCGAACAGCGCGGCGCACAGGGCCGGAAGGGCGATCGCCGTGCTGACCCGGGTGGATCCGGTGAATCCGATGAATGGGGTCGGCGGCCCCGGAACAGGGGGGGAGGTTCCGAGGCCGCCGTGCCGGCCGGTGTGCCGCGCGCCCCGGGGGGTCTGGGGCGGGCGGCCGTCCGATCGGTGAGGATTTCCGGAGCCAGTGGCTCCGGTGGTGTGCGCGAAGGCACGGCCGGTCCGGCACTGGGGAAGTACCGGCGCGGCGTCACCCGCAGTCCCCTGCGGGCGGGGTGTTGCGTTCATTCGAGGAAACCGTACGGCAGGTAAGGCGACTCCGATAGTCGGATCACCCGTCCGCCACCCGCCCCGCACAGGTTCTTCACTCTGTTACAGCTTCGCGAAGCCCGCCTCGATGATGTCCAGGCCCTCGTTCAGCAGGTCCTCGCCGATGACCAGCGGCGGCAGGAAGCGCAGCACGTTGCCGTAGGTGCCGCAGGTGAGCACCAGCACGCCCTCGGCGTGGCAGGCCTTGGCGAGCTTGCCGGCGGCCTCCGGGTTCGGCTCCTTGCCGGCCGGGTCCTTCACCAGCTCGATGGCGATCATGGCGCCGCGGCCACGGATGTCGCCGATGATGTCGAACTTCTCCTGCATGGCGGCGAGGCGGCCCTTCATGACCTCCTCGATGCGCTTGGCCTTGGCGTTGAGGTCCAGCTCGCGCATGGTCTCGATGGCGCCGAGGGCACCGGCGCAGGCCACCGGGTTGCCGCCGTAGGTGCCGCCCAGGCCACCCGGGTGGGCGGCGTCCATGATCTCCGCGCGGCCGGTGACGGCGGCGAGCGGCAGACCGCCGGCGATGCCCTTGGCGGTGGTGATCAGGTCCGGGACGATGCCCTCGTCCTCGCAGGCGAACCACTGGCCGGTGCGGCAGAAGCCGGACTGGATCTCGTCGGCGACGAAGACGATGCCGTTGTCGTTGGCGAACTTCACGATCGCCGGGAGGAAGCCCTTGGCCGGCTCGATGAAGCCGCCCTCGCCGAGGACCGGCTCGATGATGATCGCGGCGACGTTCTCGGCGCCGACCTGCTTGGTGATCTGGTCGATGGCCTGGGCGGCGGCCTCGGGGCCGCAGTTCTCCGGGCCGGTCGGCCAGCGGTAGCCGTACGCCACCGGCACGCGGTAGACCTCGGGAGCGAACGGACCGAAGCCGTGCTTGTACGGCATGTTCTTGGCCGTCAGCGCCATCGTCAGGTTGGTGCGGCCGTGGTAGCCGTGGTCGAAGACGACGACGGCCTGGCGCTTGGTGTACGCACGGGCGATCTTGACGGCGTTCTCGACGGCCTCGGCGCCCGAGTTGAACAGCGCGGACTTCTTGGCGTGGTCGCCCGGGGTCAGCTCGGCGAGCTGCTCACAGACCTCCACGTAGCCCTCGTAGGGGGTCACCATGAAACAGGTGTGGGTGAAGTCGGCGAGCTGCGCGGACGCGCGGCGCACCACGGCCTCGGCGCTGGCGCCGACCGAGGTCACCGCGATGCCCGAGCCGAAGTCGATCAGGGAGTTGCCGTCGACGTCCTCGATGACACCGCCGCCCGCGCGCGTGGTGAACACCGGCAGCACGGAGCCCACGCCGCCGGCGACCACGTTGAGGCGGCGGGCCTGGAGCTCGAGCGACTTGGGGCCGGGGATCGCAGTGACGACGCGGCGCTCCTGGGGGAGGGCGGCGCCTCCGGACAGTTCGGTCATGAGGGGCTCCAGGGGGAAGGACTCGGTCTTTACTCGGGCTTTTAGTCGCAGGCTAGGGGCGGGGAGGGGGCTCGGGCATGCTCCGTTAGGGAGAAGTGCGCCGGGCGCGTTGTCCGCGGCGGACATGGCGGGGCCCCGCCCGCCCCACGAGGTGATCATGCTCATGATCCGGGCGTGGCGGCGCGGAGGACGCTGAACTCCCCGCGCGTCGCCACTAGATTGGGCCGCGACGTCACACGTGTGCGCGCAGGACCGGCCGGTGGGGGCAAGAGGGCAGCGATGGCAACCGAGGACACGTACGGAGCATCCGACACGCGCGGCCACGCCGGGCCGCCCCGGCCGGGCCCGCACGGCGCCCCGCCCATGCCGGCGCGCCCGCCGGGGCCCGCCCCGGCGCCCCCCGCCCCGCGAGGCCGCCCCGACGGGCCCCGGGACTCGCCGTTCGTGACCTGGCTGCGCGCCCCGCGCCCGGTCGTCGAACCGGGCGTCTGGGCCCACGAGCACCGGCCCAGGCCCCCCGAGGAGCCGGGCCGGGTCCCCGGCCGGCAGCTGATCAGCGGGGCGCTGATCGCCTTCCTGTGCGGATGGCTGTTCTGGTCGCTGCTGTGGAACGGCTACCTCGGCCCGTACTGGACCTGGCCCCTGCGGGCCGTGATCCCCGAGTCCTGGGACGCGAACACCAAGGAGTGGTACGAGGCGTCCTACGTCTACTACGCCCTCGTCTTCGGCGCGCTGGCCGCCCTCTTCGGCCGGATCGGCCGCTGGCCCGAGCTCGGGCGCCGGTACGCCGTCCCCGCCGGCCGCCGGGCCGCCGCGCTCGTCCGGCAGGGGCTCGGGCGCCGCTTCCCCGCGCTCCTCGAGCCGCCGCGGCCCGAGAGCATCCCCGAAGGCACCCTGCGCGCCCGCGCCGCCCTGTCCCTCGCCGCCGCCGTCCTGCTGTGGGCCCTGTGCTGGAACGGCGCCCTCGGCACGGCGTGGCTGTGGCCGCTGGTGCGGTTCAGCGAGCCGTCGTGGACGATCGCCGACTGGTCGTACGCCGCGTACACCTACTACGTCCTCTGCACGGGCGCGCTGCTCCTCCTCGCGGCCCGCGCCGGCCACTGGTCCGAACTCCGGCGCCGCCGAAACCTCGCGCGGGAGGGCGGACCGGTGCGTGAGACGGCGGTCGCGGCACCGACCGCCACCGCGCAGCGCGACCTCGCCGAGTGGCCCGCGCTGCGCGCGGCCGGCGCGCACGCCGCCGCCGAGCGCCTGGCGGCCGACGCCCAGGCCGGGCTGATGAACGACGTCGACCACGCCCGCATCGAGCGCGCCTGGGAGTCCGTACAGGCCCGGCCCGACCGGCTGACCGCCTTCACCGACACCGTGCTGCGCCACGGCGCGGCCGCGTGCGCCCACCCCTCGGGGGCGCGCGACCTGCCCGTACGCGCCGCCCGGCACGACCTCGTCACCCGCCAGGTCCGCATCGGCACCGCGGCCGATGACGAACGCAACCCCTACGCGCACCGGGGCGCCGGCTCCGCCCTCGAACCCGCGCTGCTGGGCACCTCCCTGCTGGCCGTCGGCCCCTCCGGGTGCGGCAAGACGAGCCGGCTGGTGCGGCCCGTCCTGGAGTCGCTGTGCCTGCAGGCGCTCGCCGGACGGGCGGCGGTCGTGGCCGTGGGCGCGGCGGGCGCGGGGCTCGCGCCGGACGACGCGTTCGACGTCGTGGTCGGCATCGGCCGCCCCGACTCCGCCTACGACCTGGACCTCTACGGCGGCACCGACGACCCCGACGAGGCGGCCGCCATCCTCGCCGAGGGGCTCGTCGGCGACCTCACCGCCGCCCTTCCCGGCGGCGACAGCCGGCGCGCCGCCACCACCCTGGCCCAGCTCCTCGGCCCGTTCCGCGCGGCCCACGACCGCTTCCCCTCCGTACCCGAGCTGCGCGAGCTCCTCGACGGCTCCTCCACCGCGCTCGGCGCGCTGCGCGCCGCGCTGGCCGAGGGCGGCCACGACGCGCTGGTCCGCGAGATCGACGCCCGCGAGCGGCAGGCACTGCGCCCCGGCGACGCCGGGCCCGTGCTCGCCGACCGGCTCGCGCTCCTCGACCGCCCCGCGTTCGCGCGCTTCTTCAGCACCACCGACCCCGGGCGCACCTTCTCGCTCCGGGCCCTCGAGCACCCGCTGCGGGTGCGCATCGACCTGCCCGAGCGCGGCCACGCCGAGGCGTCGCGGCTGCTGGCCCGGCTGGTGCTGGCCCAGTTCACGGAGTGCGCCGCGGGCCGCGCGGACCGGTCGCTGTTCGCCTGCCTGGTCCTGGACGACGCCACCCACACCGTCACGGCGGAGGCCGTCCGCGGGCTCGGCAGGCTGCGCTCGGCCAACGCCGGCGCGGTGCTGACGCTGCGCACGCTCGACGACGTCCCCGAGGCGCTGCGCAGCACGCTGCTGGGCTCCGTCGGCTGCCGGATGGCCTTCTCCGGGGTGACGACATGGGACGGCGCGCGGTTCGCGGAGGTGTGGGGCAAGGAGTGGGTGCAGACCCGCGACGTCACCGACCGGCAGGTGATCGCCCACGAGCCGCTGACGCGCGCCCTGCACGTGCTGCGCCACGTGGTGACGGGCCGCGCGGTCACCGCGCAGTCGGTCACGGTCCGCACGGTGGAGCGCGAGCGCTGGTCCGCCTCCGAGCTGGCCCACAAGGTGCCCGCCGGGCACGCGGTGCTGTCGGTGAGCTCGGTGCGGGGCGGGAGCGCGCCGCCGGTGCTGGTCGACCTGGAGGGGTGAGGCGCTCGCGTTCCCGCGCAATGCTCCACTGAGGCAGAATCGGTCACAGCCGTTCATACGGGACGGCACCGTCACCGCACATGCCTCGTCCGAAGGTGCCATGCCCCTCACGCTCGCCTCGCTGGTCAACCACTCCGCGCTCAAGCTCACCGTGCTCGCGGGAGAGGACCGGCTGGACACCCCCGTCCGCTGGGCGCACGTCAGTGAGCTCGCCGACCCCGTGCCGTGGATGGACGGCGGGGAGCTGCTGCTGATCACGGCCATGAAGATCGATGCCGCCGACGGCGAGGCGATGCGCCGCTACGTACGGCGGCTGGTGCGCGCCGGAGTGGTCGGGCTCGGCTTCGCGGTGGGCGTGAACTACGAGCAGGTGCCGGACGCCCTGATCGGGGCCGCCGCGGACGAGGGGCTGCCGCTGCTGGAGGTGCCGCGCCGCACGCCGTTCCTCGCCATCACCAAGGCCGTCTCGGCGGCGATCGCCGCCGACCAGTACCGCGCGGTGACGGCGGGCTTCGAGGCCCAGCGCGAGTTCACGCGGGCGGCCCTCGCCCCCGAGGGCCCCGCCGCGCTGCTCGCCCGGCTCGCGGCGCACCTCGGTGGATGGGCGGCGCTCTACGACGCCTCCGGCGCGGTCGTGGCGGCGGCGCCCGACTGGGCCGCACGGCGCGCGGCCCGCCTGAGCGCCGACGTCGAGCGCCTGCGCTCCCGGCCCGCGCCCGCCAGCGCCGTCGTCGGCGCAGAGGACGACGAGGAGGGCGGCGACCGCGTGGAGCTGCAGTCCCTCGGCTCCGGCCGGCGCACCCGGGGCGTCCTCGCCGTCGGCACCGACGAGCCGCTGGGCACCGCCGAGCGCTACGCCGTGCACTCCGCGATCGCCCTGCTCACGCTCACCACCGAGCGCTCCCGGGCGCTGCAGGACGCCGAACAGCGGCTGGGTGCGGCGGTGCTGGGGATGCTGCTGGCGGGCGAGTCGGAGCACGCCCGGGCGGTGGCGGGCGAGCTGTACGGAGGCCTGCTGGAGGGCCCCTTCCGGATGCTCGTCGCGGTGGCGGCCGAGACCGACCCCCACGGCGAGCTGAGCGCCCTCGCCGACGCGGCCGAGACCGCGGCGAGCCGGGCGGCGGAGCCGGTGCTGGTCGTCCCCGAGAGCGGACGGGTCGTCGTCCTCGCCGTGGACGGCGGCGCGGCCGTCACGGCCTGCACCGACCGGGCCCGTGCGGCGGAGGCCCGGCGCGCCTCCGGCGGGGAGCGCGGCGGCCCCGCGCCGATGTCCGTCGGCCTCTCCGCCCCCACCACGGCCGAGGCCGCCGGCGCCGCCTTCCACCAGGCCGAACAGGCCCTGTCCGTGGCCCGCCGGCGCGGCCGCGTCCTGGTCGGCCACGAGGAGGTCGCCGCCGGGTCCGTCCTCCCGCTGCTGGCCGACGACGCCGTACGGGCCTTCGCCGACGGCATGCTGCGGGCGCTCTACGAGCACGACGCGACCGGCCGGGGCGACCTCGTCGCCTCCCTGCGGGCGTGGCTCGCCCGCCACGGCCAGTGGGACGCGGCCGCCGCCGACCTGGGCGTGCACCGGCACACCCTGCGCTACCGCATGCGGCGCGTCGAGGAGATCCTGGGCCGCTCGCTCGACGACCCCGACGCCCGCATGGAGCTGTGGCTGGCCCTGAAGGCCACCTCCGGCCCCTCCACTTAGGGCGTGTCCGACGACTCGGTGGCGAAGACCTGCCAATGCGGCGCGCCCCCGCCGCCGCGTGCTCCATTGCGGACAAGCGACCGCGGAGCGCGGCCGACCTACGGTGGGGGAGCCAAAATCGTCTTCACCCCCCGGAGGGAATCTCGTGACTGCTCCCCACGCGTTCTGGCTGGCCGGCCGCGAGGCCACCGGCGAGGAGACCTTCGACGTCACGAACTCCTGGGACGGTCGTCTCGTCGGCACCGTGAGCGTGCCCACCGAGGCGCAGGTCGAGGAGGCCGTCGCGGCCGCCCACGCCGTGCGCGAGGAGTTCGCGGCGACGCCCGCCCACGTGCGCACCGCCGCCCTCGACCACGTCGCCAAGCGGCTCGCCGAGCGCACCGAGGAGATCGCCCAGCTGATCTCCGCCGAGAACGGCAAGCCCATCAAGTGGGCCCGCGGCGAGGTCGGCCGTGCCGTCTCCGTCTTCCGCTGGGCCGCCGAGGAGGCCCGCCGCTTCAACGCCGGCGACGCCCAGCGCCTGGACACCGACCCCGGTTCCACCGGCCGCCTCGCGCTGACCCGCCGCGTCCCGCGCGGCACGGTCCTGGGCATCGCCCCCTTCAACTTCCCGCTCAACCTGAGCGCCCACAAGGTCGCCCCGGCCATCGCGGTCGGCGCGCCGATCATCCTCAAGCCCGCCCCGGCGACCCCGATCTCCTCCCTGATCCTGGGTGAGATCCTCGCCGAGACCGACCTGCCGGCCGGTTCCTGGAGCGTGCTGCCGGTGCCCAACGACCGCATGCCCGCCCTCGTCCAGGACGAGCGGCTGCCGGTCATCTCCTTCACCGGCTCCGGCCCGGTCGGCTGGTCGATCCTCGACTCCGCCCCGCGCAAGCACGTCACCCTCGAGCTCGGCGGCAACGGCGCGGCCGTCGTCCTCGCCGACTGGTCCTCCGAGGCCGACCTGGACTGGGCGGCGCAGCGCATCGCCACCTTCTCCAACTACCAGGGCGGCCAGTCCTGCATCTCGGTGCAGCGCGTCATCGCCGACGCCTCGGTCTACGACCGCCTGCTGCCGAAGGTCGTCGCGGCCGTCGAGGCCCAGGTCACGGGTGACCCGTCCGACGCCTCCACCGACGTCGGCCCGCTGGTCAGCGAGGACGCCGCGAAGCGCGTCGAGTCCTGGGTCGACGAGGCCGTCGCGGCCGGCGCGAAGCTGCTCGCCGGTGGCAAGCGCGAGGGCGCGACCTACGCCCCGACCGTGCTGGCCGAGGTCCCGGCCGGTGTGACGATCGCCTGCGAGGAGGTCTTCGGCCCGGTCCTGACGATCACCAAGGCCGAGGGCGAGGACGCCGCGTTCGCGGCCGTCAACGACTCCCCGTACGGCCTGCAGGCCGGCGTCTTCACCCACGACCTGCAGACCGCCTTCCGCGCCCACCGCGCTCTCGAGGTCGGCGGCGTGGTCATCGGCGACGTCCCCTCCTACCGCGCGGACCAGATGCCCTACGGCGGCGCCAAGCAGTCCGGTGTGGGCCGCGAGGGCGTGCGCTACGCGATGGACGACTACACCTACGAGCGCGTGCTGGTCCTGACCGGCCTGGCCCTGTAGGCAACGCCCCGCGACCTGCCGTGTGCGCCCCGGGACACCCGTCCCGGGGCGCACACGTCTTTCACCGCCGTCGCCCGCCCGGCCGTCCGCCGGGGGCCGGAAGATTGCCGGGGGTCTGGTAGAGCCCGTACGGATCGGGTAGGTACATACGGATGAGTAGCACCGGTCGGTAGTCGACCGGGACAACTGCCCCGACTCAGACGGTGAGGTGCCCGATGACCGCACCATCCGTACGACCGGTCTCCGAGCGCGAAGCCCGCCAGGTCGCCGAGGCGGCCCGCGAGCAGGACTGGAAGAAGCCCAGCTTCGCCAAGGAGCTCTTCCTCGGCCGGTTCCGCCTGGACCTGATCCATCCGCACCCGAGCCCCGCCGCCGAGGACGTCCGGCGCGGGGAGGAGTTCCTCTCCAAGCTCCGCGACTTCTGCGAGACGCGGATCGACAGCGCCCGCATCGAGCGCGAGGCGAGGATCCCGGACGAGACGGTCGAAGGGCTCAAGGAGCTCGGCGCCCTCGGCATGAAGATCGACGTCAAGTACGGCGGCCTCGGCCTCACGCAGGTCTACTACAACAGGGCGCTCGCGCTCGTGGGCTCCGCCAGCCCCGTCGTCGGCGCGCTGCTGTCCGCCCACCAGTCCATCGGCGTGCCCCAGCCGCTGAAGCTCTTCGGCACCCAGGAGCAGAAGGAGAAGTTCCTGCCGCGCTGCGCGCGCACGGACATCACCGCCTTCCTGCTCACCGAGCCGGACGTCGGCTCCGACCCGGCCCGGCTGGCCACCGTCGCCGTGCCCGACGGCGACGACTACGTCCTGGACGGCGTGAAGCTCTGGACCACCAACGGCGTCGTCGCCGACCTGCTCGTGGTCATGGCGCGGGTGCCCAGGAGCGAGGGCCACAAGGGCGGCATCACCGCCTTCGTCGTCGAGGCCGCGGCCGAGGGCGTCACCGTGGAGAACCGCAACGCCTTCATGGGCCTGCGTGGCATCGAGAACGGCGTCACCCGCTTCCATCAGGTCCGCGTGCCCGCCGCCCACCGCATCGGGCCCGAGGGCGCCGGCCTGAAGATCGCGCTGACCACCCTCAACACCGGCCGGCTCTCCATCCCCGCCATGTGCGTCTCCGGCGGCAAGTGGGCGCTGAAGATCGCCCGCGAGTGGTCCACCGCGCGCGAGCAGTGGGGCAAGCCCATCGCCCGGCACGAGGCCGTCGGCGCGAAGATCTCCTTCATCGCCGCGACCACCTTCGCCCTGGAGGCCGTCCTCGAGCTCTCCGGCCAGATGGCCGACGAGGACCGCAATGACATCCGCATCGAGGCCGCGCTCGCCAAGCTCTACTCCAGCGAGATGGCCTGGCTGATGACGGACGAGCTGGTCCAGATCCGCGGCGGCCGGGGCTACGAGACCGCGGCCTCGCTGGCCGCCCGGGGCGAGCGCGCGGTCCCCGCCGAGCAGATGCTGCGCGACACGCGCATCAACCGCATCTTCGAGGGCTCCACCGAGATCATGCACCTGCTCATCGCCCGCGAGGCCGTCGACGCCCACCTCTCGGTGGCCGGCGACCTCATCGACCCGGATAAGTCCCTGGGCGACAAGGCCCGCGCCGGAGCCCGCGCGGGCGGCTTCTACGCCCGCTGGCTGCCCAAGCTCATGACGGGCCCGGGGCAGCTGCCGCGGACGTACGCGGAGTTCCACCCGGCCGGCCACCCCGACCTCTCCGGGCACCTGCGCTACGTCGAGCGCTCCTCCCGCAAGCTCGCCCGCTCCACCTTCTACGCCATGTCCCGCTGGCAGGGCCGCATGGAGACCAAGCAGGGCTTCCTCGGCCGCATCGTCGACATCGGCGCCGAGCTCTTCGCCATGAGCGCGGCCTGTGTGCGCGCCGAGCACCTGCGGAGCCTCGGCGACCACGGCGGCGAGGCCTACCGGCTCGCCGACGCCTTCTGCCGGCAGTCCCGCATCCGGGTGGAGGAGCTCTTCGGGCGGCTGTGGACGAACACCGACGAGATCGACCGCAAGGTCGTCTCCGGCGTGATGTCGGGTGCGTACACATGGCTGGAGAGCGGGATCGTCGACCCCAGCGGCGACGGCCCCTGGATCGCGGACGCCACCCCCGGCCCCTCCAAGGCCGAGAACGTCCACCGGCCCGTTCGCTGACTCCGTCGCGGCACCGCCGGGACGCCCTGTCGGGCCGGACCGGCGGTGCCGCCACAATAGGAGGATGACGGACCTCCTCGCTGACCCCCACCTGCGCTACTCCGCCGACACCCATGCCGGCGGCGGCCCGCGCGAGATCGTGATCCTCGGCTCGACCGGCTCGATCGGCACCCAGGCCATCGATCTGGTGCTGCGCAACCCCGAGCGCTTCACGGTGACCGCTCTGTCCGCCGCGGGCGGCCGGGTGGACCTCCTCGCCGAGCAGGCGCACAGACTCCGGGTCCGCACCGTCGCCGTCGCCCGCGAGGACAAGGCGGCCGAGCTGCGCGAGGCGCTGGCCGCGCGGTACGGCGCCGAGCCGCTGCCGGAGATCCTCGCGGGGCCCGACGCGGCCACCGAGGTGGCCCGCAGCGAGTGCCACACGGTCCTCAACGGCATCACGGGCTCCATCGGCCTCGCGCCCACCCTCGCCGCCCTCGAGGCGGGCCGGACCCTGGCCCTGGCCAACAAGGAGTCGCTGATCGTCGGCGGCCCGCTGGTCAAGGCGGTCGCCAAGCCGGGCCAGATCATCCCGGTGGACTCCGAGCACGCGGCGCTCTTCCAGGCCCTGCTGGGCGGCACCCGCGCCGAGGTCCGCAAGCTGGTCGTCACGGCCTCCGGCGGCCCCTTCCGCGGCCGTACGAAGGCCGAGCTGGCCTCGGTCACCCCCCAGGACGCCCTGGCCCACCCCACCTGGTCCATGGGCCCGGTCATCACGATCAACTCGGCGACGCTGGTCAACAAGGGGCTCGAGGTCATCGAGGCCCACCTGCTCTACGACATCCCCTTCGAGCGCATCGAGGTCGTCGTCCACCCCCAGTCGTACGTCCACTCGATGGTGGAGTTCACCGACGGCTCCACGCTCGCCCAGGCCACCCCGCCGGACATGCGCGGCCCCATCGCCATCGGCCTCGGCTGGCCCGAGCGGGTGCCCGACGCCGCCCCCGCCTTCGACTGGTCCCAGGCCTCCACGTGGGAGTTCTTCCCGCTCGACGAGGAGGCCTTCCCCTCGGTCGCGCTGGCCCGGCACGTCGGCTCCCTCGGCGGCACGGCGCCCGCCGTCTTCAACGCCGCCAATGAGGAGTGCGTCGACGCGTTCCTGAGCGGAATGCTGCCGTTCAATGGGATCGTGGACACCGTCGCCGAGGTGGTCGCGGAACACGGCACCCCCGCCGCGGGAACCCTCCTGACCGTCTCGGACGTCCTGCAAGCGGAGACCTGGGCCCGCGCCCGGGCCCGCGAACTGGCGGCCCGTACGGGCGCCCGTACGGCGAAAGCGACCACGGAGGCCCGCGCATGACGACACTGATGACCATCCTCGGGATAGTCGTCTTCGTGGTGGGCCTGCTCTTCTCCATCGCCTGGCACGAGCTGGGTCACCTCTCGACCGCGAAGCTCTTCGGCATCCGTGTGCCGCAGTACATGGTCGGCTTCGGGCCGACGATCTTCTCGCGGCACAGGGGCGAGACCGAGTACGGCATCAAGGCCGTCCCGCTCGGCGGCTACATCCGCATGATCGGCATGTTCCCGCCCGGCGAGGACGGCCGCGTCAGCGCCCGCTCCACCTCCCCGTGGCGCGGCATGATCGAGGACGCCCGCTCGGCGGCCTACGAGGAGCTGCGGCCCGGCGACGAGACCCGGATGTTCTACACGCGCAAGCCCTGGAAGCGCGTGATCGTGATGTTCGCCGGACCGTTCATGAACCTGGTCCTGGCCGTCGCGGTGTTCCTCGGCGTGATGATGTCGTTCGGGATCAACACGCAGACCACGACGGTCTCGGCCGTGTCGGACTGCGTGGTGTCCGCCAGCGCCCCCACGGACAAGTGCCCCTCCGGCGCCAAGGACTCGCCCGCCAAGGCGGCCGGCCTGCAGCCCAAGGACCGGATCGTGGCGTTCGACGGCCATCGGGCCACCGACTGGAGCACGCTCCAGAAGGAGATCCGGAAGACCACCGGCCCGGCCACGATCACCGTGGTCCGCGACGGGCGGGAGAAGACGCTCAGCGCGAACCTCATCTCCAACCAGGTCCAGAAGTACGACGGCAAGGGCGCCCCCCTCAAGGGCCAGTACGTCACCGCGGGCTTCCTCGGCTTCACGCCCGCCGCCGGCGTCGTCCAGCAGTCCTTCGGACAGTCCGTCGACCGTATGGGCGACATGGTGCAGTCCGGCGTGGAGTCGCTGATCGCCCTGCCCGGCAAGATCCCCGACCTGTGGAACGCGGCCTTCGACGGCGCCGAGCGCAAGGCCGACTCGCCCATGGGCGTCGTCGGCGCGGCCCGCGTGGGCGGCGAGGTCTTCAACCTCGACATCCCGCCGTCGCAGCAGATCGCGACCATGCTCTTCCTGGTCGCGGGCTTCAACCTCTCGCTGTTCCTGTTCAACATGCTGCCGCTGCTGCCGCTGGACGGCGGGCACATCGCCGGGGCGCTGTGGGAGTCGGTCCGCCGGGCCTTCGCCAAGGTCTTCCGGCGCCCCGACCCGGGCCCCTTCGACGTCGCCAAGCTGATGCCGGTGGCGTACGTGGTGGCGGGCATCTTCGTCTGCTTCACGCTGCTGGTGCTGATCGCGGACGTGGTGAACCCGGTCCGGCTGACCTGACGGGCATCCGATTGTGACGGCCGGGCGCGCTATGTGCCCGGCCGTCCGTGTTTGGGTGGTGTTCGGGTCGTGATGTGCTCCGGGGGGACGGCTTGCCGTAACCTCGGATGCCGGAGCCCGCCGATCTCGGGACCATGATTTAAGACCTTGGGGTTGCTCGCCTGATGACTGCGATTTCGCTGGGAATGCCTTCCGTCCCGACCAAGCTCGCCGACCGCAGGGTCAGCCGCAAGATCCAGGTCGGATCCGTGGCCGTCGGCGGCGACGCCCCGGTGTCGGTGCAGTCCATGACCACGACGCGCACCTCGGACATCGGCGCCACGCTGCAGCAGATCGCCGAGCTCACGGCGTCGGGCTGCCAGATCGTGCGCGTCGCCTGCCCGACCCAGGACGACGCCGACGCGCTGCCGGTCATCGCCCGCAAGTCCCAGATCCCGGTCATCGCGGACATCCACTTCCAGCCGAAGTACGTCTTCGCCGCCATCGACGCCGGCTGCGCCGCCGTCCGGGTCAACCCGGGCAACATCAAGCAGTTCGACGACAAGGTCAAGGAGATCGCCAAGGCGGCCTCCGACGCCGGCACCCCCATCCGCATCGGCGTGAACGCCGGCTCGCTGGACCGCCGCCTGCTGCAGAAGTACGGCAAGGCCACCCCCGAGGCGCTCGTCGAGTCGGCCCTGTGGGAGGCCTCGCTCTTCGAGGAGCACGGCTTCCGCGACATCAAGATCTCGGTCAAGCACAACGACCCGGTCGTGATGGTCAACGCCTACCGCCAGCTGGCCGCCCAGTGCGACTACCCGCTGCACCTGGGCGTCACCGAGGCGGGCCCGGCCTTCCAGGGCACCATCAAGTCCGCCGTCGCCTTCGGCGCGCTGCTCTCCGAGGGCATCGGCGACACCATCCGCGTCTCCCTGTCGGCCCCGCCGGCCGAGGAGATCAAGGTCGGCATCCAGATCCTGGAGTCCCTCAACCTCCGCCAGCGCCGCCTGGAGATCGTCTCCTGCCCGTCCTGCGGCCGCGCCCAGGTCGACGTCTACAAGCTGGCCGAGGAGGTCACGGCCGGCCTGGAGGGCATGGAGGTGCCGCTGCGCGTGGCCGTCATGGGCTGCGTCGTCAACGGCCCCGGCGAGGCGCGCGAGGCCGACCTGGGCGTCGCCTCCGGCAACGGCAAGGGCCAGATCTTCGTCAAGGGCGAGGTCATCAAGACCGTCCCCGAGTCGAAGATCGTCGAGACCCTCATCGAAGAGGCCATGAAGATCGCCGAGCAGATGGAGAAGGACGGCGTCGCCTCCGGCGAGCCCACCATCAGCGTCGCCGGCTGACACCCCCGCACCACCGCTGCCCCGCCCCCAGACGGCGGGGCAGCGTCGTTTCCGCCCACCGGGGGGTGCCCGCGCGGGGCGGGAGGTACAGTGCCAGGACCTGCCCCCCATGGCCTTCCACCCGCGACCGTGAGGCATTCGCACACGTGCTGACGACGACCACCACCAAGGTCCTGGAGCCCGGCGACCTCGACGTCGCCCTCGCCGTCCTCGACCGCGACCCCGTGGCCAACGCCTTCGTCGCCGCGCGCGTCCAGGTCGCGGGCCTCGACCCGTGGCGGCTCGGCGGGGAGATGTGGGGCTGGTACGCGGGCGGCCGCCTGGAGTCGCTCTGCTACGCGGGCGCCAACCTCGTCCCCATCTGCGCCGGCCCCGAGGCCGTACGGGCCTTCGCCGACCGCGCCCGCCGCTCCGGCCGCCGCTGCTCCTCCATCGTGGGGCCCTCCGAGGCCACCGCCGAGCTGTGGTCCCTCCTCGAGCCCCACTGGGGCCCGGCCCGCGAGGTGCGCCCCCACCAGCCCCTGATGGTCACCCGTGGCATGCCCGCCGACGTCGCCCCCGACCCGTTCGTGCGCCGCGTCCGCAAGGACGAGATGGACCTGATCATGCCCGCGTGCGTGGCCATGTTCACCGAGGAGGTCGGCGTCTCGCCGCTCGTCGGCGACGGCGGGCTGCTCTACCAGGCCCGCGTCGCCGAGCTCGTCGGCTCCGGGCGCTCGTTCGCCCGCGTCGAGAACGGCCGCGTCGTCTTCAAGGCCGAGATCGGCGCCGCCACGGCCCGCGCCTGCCAGATCCAGGGCGTATGGGTCGCCCCCGAGCACCGCGGGCGCGGCCTGTCCGTGACCGGCATGGCGGCCGTGCTGCGGCACGCCCTGGAGGAGGTCTCCCCGGTCGTGAGCCTCTACGTCAACGACTACAACACCGCCGCGCGGGCCGCCTACCGCCGGGTGGGTTTCGAGGAGGTCGGCGCGTTCATGAGCGTGCTGTTCTGAGGCGACCACCGGTGGTACGGGCGGGTAGCCTCCCGGCATGAATGACATCGCGGTCGGACCGCTCGACCTCGCCGCACGGGTGGACGAGGCACTGGCCGTCCAGGCGGTCGCCTTCGGCCTCACCCCGGAGGAGGTCGGCGTGCGGCGCCACATCGTCCTGAGGCACCTGCAGTGCCCCGGTGCGCGTTCCCTGGGCGCCACCACCCCCGAGGGGCGGCTGGTGGGCTTCGTCTACGGGATGCCGAACGACCGCACGCACTGGTGGTCCACGGTCGTCGAACCGTATCTGCGCGCCAACGGCAACGACGCCTGGCTGGACGACTCCTTCGTCATCACCGAGCTGCACGTCCACCCCGCCTTCCAGAACCGGCGGATCGGGCGGACCCTCATCACCGACATCACGGCCACGGCGAGCGAACCCCGCTCCATCCTGTCCGCCATCGACAAGGAGAGCCCCGCCCGGGCGCTCTACCGCAAGCTCGGCTACCGCGACCTCGCCCGCAACGTGGTCTTCCCGAGCGCCGCACGGCCGTACGCGGTGATGGGCGCGCCGCTGCCCCTGCAGACCTGACAAATGACTTGGGGAGGCCGCCGGACACCGCATACGCTCCTGGCGACCGCGCGCACGCGCGCGTAGGCCCCCCCGAGGCGCCACCGCGTCCACGCGCCCCTCGCTCGTCCGTACGTCCGCACGCCCGCAGGAGAGACCATGGCCCACGTCCAGCGCATGTCCACGAGCATGATCAAGACACTGCGCGACGATCCGGCCGACGCGGAGACCGCCAGCCACAAGCTGCTGGTCCGCGCCGGCTACGTCCGCCGCTCCTCGGCGGGGGTCTGGACCTGGCTGCCGCTGGGCAAGAAGGTGCTCGACAACGTCTCGCGGGTGGTGCGCGAGGAGATGGACGCCATCGGCGGCCAGGAAGTCCTGCTGCCCGCGCTGCTGCCCAAGGAGCCGTACGAGACGAGCGGGCGCTGGGAGGAGTACGGCGAGCTGCTGTTCCGGCTGCGCGACCGCAAGGGCGCGGACTACCTGCTCGGCCCCACCCACGAGGAGATCTTCACACTGACGGTGAAGGACCAGTGCACGTCCTACAAGGACCTGCCGGTGATCCTCTATCAGATCCAGACCAAGTACCGGGACGAGGCGCGGCCCCGCTCGGGCGTGCTGCGCGGGCGCGAGTTCCAGATGAAGGACTCGTACTCCTTCGACACCACCGACGAGGGCCTCGCCGAGTCCTACCGCCTGCACCGCGCCGCCTACACCCGCGTCTTCGAGCGCCTGGGCCTGGACTACCGGATCGTCTCCGCCGTCTCGGGCGCGATGGGCGGCTCGGCGTCCGAGGAGTTCCTCGCCCCGGCCGCGGCCGGCGAGGACACCTTCGTCGACTGCCCGAAGTGCGACTACGCCGCCAACACCGAGGCGGTGACGACGGTGGTGGCCCCCGCCGACCCGTCGGGGCACGGCCCGGTGGAGGAGCTGGACACCCCGGACACCCCCACCATCGAGAGCCTCGCCGCGTACCTGGACGTGCCGGCCTCGGCGACGCTGAAGAACCTGCTCGTCAAGGTCGACGGCGAGGTCTGGGCCGTCGGCGTCCCCGGCGACCGCGAGGTCGACCTGGCCAAGCTGGGGGAGCATCTGGCGCCCGCCGTGGTGGAGTTGGTGACCGCCGAGGACTTCGTGGGACGGCCGGAGCTCGTACGGGGCTACGTCGGCCCGCAGGGCCTCGACCTGCCCTACCTCGCCGACCCGCGCGTGGCACCGGGCACGTCCTGGGTCACCGGCGCCAACAAGCCCGGCACGCACGCCCGTAACGTGGTCTGCGGGCGGGACTTCACGGTCGACCGCTACCTCGACGTCGTCGTGGTCGAGCCGGGCGACCCGTGCCCCCGCTGCGGAGCCGGACTGGAGATCGGCCGGGCGATCGAGATCGGCCACATCTTCCAGCTCGGCCGCAAGTACGCCGACGCCTTCGGCCTCGACGTCCTCGGCCCCCAGGGCAAGCCGGTCCGCGTCACGATGGGCTCCTACGGCATCGGCGTCTCGCGCGCCGTCGCCGCGCTGGCCGAGCAGACCCACGACGGCGCCGGGCTGTGCTGGCCGCGCGAGGTCGCGCCGGCGGACGTCCACGTCGTGGCGGCGGGGAAGGCCGTCCAGACGCAGCTGGCCGCCGAGCTGTCCGAGCGACTGGCCGAGGCGGGGGTGCGGGTGCTGCTGGACGACCGGGCGGGGGTGTCGCCCGGGGTGAAGTTCACCGACGCGGAGCTGATCGGCGTGCCGACGATCCTGGTCGTGGGCCGCGGGGCGGCGGACGGCGTGGTCGAGGTGAAGGACCGGCGCACGGGGGAGAAGGAAGAGGTCTCCGTGGCCGACGTCGTCGCCCGCCTGGCGGCCCGCTGACCGGGGGTACGGCCGGGTCGCCGTGAGGCGTCACAGCAACCCGGCGAACTCCAGCAGCAGTTCGCCCTGACCCCGCGCCCCCAGCGCGAGCTGGTGCGCCCCCTCCCGCGCCGTGCGGAAGAGCGTCCAGCCGCGCAGGCGGCCGGGGTCGACGTCCAGTGACTCGGCGAGCTTGGCCACCCGCCGCCGCGCCGCGGCCGCGGCGCCCGGGGAGGCGAGCAAGGTGTCGAGGCGGTCGCGGACCAGCCACGCCAGGTCGTAGGCCCGCTCGCCCACCAGCGGGCGCGGGGCGACGGCCAGCCAGGGCGAACGGTCCGCGGCCAGCACATTGCCCTGGTGGTACTCCCCGTGCAGCAGCATCGCCCCTTCGCCGGCGGGCGGTTCGGCCACCAGGGCGTCGCGTACCTCGAGCGCCTCGTCGAGCACGGCCCGTACGTCCGCCGCCCACGGCTGCTCGCGATGCGCGCGCAACGCCTCGGCCAGGGCGGCCGTGTGGCCGGCCACGTCCGGGAAGGCGTGCTCCTCGGGCGGGGCCACCCACAGGCGCTGCAGGGTGGCGGCCGCCTCCAGCTGGGCCTTGGCCTCGGCCAGCGAGCGCAGGCTGACGTCGGCGTGCAGCCGCTCGAGCAGCAGCGCGCCCGCCTCCGGGGCGACGTCCAGGGCCCGTACGGCCGACCGGCCGTCCCAGTGGGCGAGCGCGGCGTGTTCGAGGGCGGCCGAGCCGTCGGGCAGACAGAGCTTGAGGGCGACGGGCGTGCCGTCGGAGCGCCGGGCGAGCACGACCATGCTGGTGCGACCCCCGGGCGCCTGCACCCGTTCGGGCGTCAGATCCCAGCGCGCCAGGCACTCCCGGGCGAGGTCCGGCAGCGCGGCGAGCCAAAGGTGCGCGGCGTCTCCGTAGGCGGGGTCCTCGCTCAGGGTCCGAACCAGCCGCTGGGGCGGTTCGAGGCTGTCGTGCGCTGTGGCCATCCCTGAGCAGTCCCTTTCCTCGGTCACCGGTGCGGCGCTCCCGCCGGTCAGGCCCGCTCGGCGAGCCCAGGGAAGGCTACGCTGCCGCCGCGCCAGCGCGCCGCCCGCACCGCCGCCTCGCGCAGCCCCGCCGCCGCCTCGCCGCGCAGCGAGCCGGTGGAGGCCCGGACGAGATCGGCGTAGACGGCCGCGAGCCGGCTCTCCAGCTCCGCCGCCAGCCGCACCGCGGACGCCCCGTCGGTCACCGGGAAGGGCAGCGCGTACGCGGCCGCGGCCGCCTCCGGCTCGGCGCCGAGCGCGCGCACCGCGCGGCTCATCACGTCCCGGCGCGCCCGGTGGACGTCGTACGCCTCGCGCGCCTGCGCCGCGTGCTCCTCCTCGACGCGCCCGCCGACGACGCCGTAGCCGTACACGGCGGCGTGCTCCGCCGCGAGCGCGGCCTGGGCGGCCGGCACCGCCACCCTGGCGGCGTGGGAGCGCTGGGACGTCGTCATGAGCCGCCTCCGGTGAGCAGATAGGCGTGGGCCGCGCCGGCCGCGGCAACGGAGGCCAGCAGCCGGGCCAGTTCGGGCGGGGCCGAGCCGAGATCGGCGGTGCGGGCGTCGGCGGCGCGGCGCTCGGCGTCGGCGAGCTCGCCCAGTGCCGCCCGCTCGTCGCCGGGCACCTCCGGCCGGTTGGCCGGGGGAGAGGCGGAGGGCGAGGCGGACGGGGTGGTGGACGGCGTGGCGGACCGGTCGGCGGCGGGGGGAGCGAACGCCTTGGCATGGCCCGCGACTTCGGCCCGCAGCGGGCGCAGCCGCTCCTCGAGCGGGGCGTGCGCGGCGATCGTCGCGTCGTACCGTTCCAGCAGTCCCGCCGCGTCCCGCCCGGCGCGGACCCGCAGCCGCCGGGCGGCCGAGGAGTGCTCGTCGGCCGCCGCGTCGCCGCTGCCGCCGTCCGAACATCCGGCGAGCAGCGCGGCGGCGCCCCCGGCCATGAGGGCCGCGGCGCCCCCGGTCAGTACCCTGCGTCTGCGTGGGCCGCCGGCGCCCCGCGTCGTCGTCGTGAGCGGCACGTTCCTCTTTCCCCGTCGTCCGGGCATGATCACCAAGCGCGAGCGTACCGGCGTGTGACCGCCTCGGCGCGGACCGGGCACCGAATCGTCAGTCGGCTGCCGGAACAGATAGGCTTTGACCTGACACGCGACCTTCCCACAACAGCACACGCGGCCGAGGAGTCACCCGGATGAGCACCACCCAGAGCGAGCGGCTGCGCGAGCTGCTGGCCCCTCTCGTGAGCGCGCGGGAGCTGGACCTGGAAGAGGTCGAGGTGACGCCGGCCGGCAAGCGGCGTGTGCTGCGCATCGTGGTGGACTCCGACGAGGGCGTGCAGCTGGACACCTGTGCGGATCTGAGCCGCGACATCTCCGCCGCGCTCGACGAGACGGACGTCATGGGCGGCGCGCCCTACGTCCTCGAGGTCACCTCTCCGGGTGCGGACCGCCCCCTGACCCAGCACCGGCACTACGTCCGGGCCACCGGCCGCCTGATCAAGGCGCAGCTGGCCGAGGGCGGGGAGCTCGTCGCGCGGATCGTCTCCGTGGACGACGAGGGTCTCGACCTGGAGGTGCCGGGCGTCAAGGGCCGCAAGCCCACCGCCCGCAGGCTGGCCTTCGGCGAGATCGCCAAGGCGCGCGTGGAAATCGAGTTCAATCGCAAGGCGGCGGAAAAGTCCGCCGACGACATTCAAGACGAGTTTCAAGAGGAGGCGTAGCCGTGGACATCGACATGAGCGCCCTGCGGGGTCTGGTGCGGGAAAAGGAGATCTCCTTCGACCTGCTGGTCGAGGCGATCGAGTCGGCCCTCCTCATCGCGTACCACCGCACCGAGGGAAGCCGCCGCCGGGCCCGCGTGGAGCTGGACCGGTCGACCGGGCATGTGACGGTCTGGGCCAAGGAGGACCCGCAGGACCTCGCCGAGGGCGAGGAGGCCCGCGAGTTCGACGACACCCCGTCCGGTTTCGGCCGGATCGCCGCGACCACCGCGAAGCAGGTCATCCTCCAGCGTCTGCGCGACGCCGAGGACGAGATCACTTTCGGTGAGTTCGCCGGGCGCGAGGGCGACGTCGTCGCGGGCATCGTGCAGCAGGGCAAGGACCCCAAGAACGTCCTGGTCGACATCGGCAAGATGGAGGCCATCCTGCCGGTCCAGGAGCAGGTGCCCGGCGAGGAGTACAAGCACGGCACGCGTCTGCGCACGTACGTCGTACGGGTGGCGAAGGGTGTGCGCGGCCCGTCCGTGACGCTCTCGCGCACCCACCCCAACCTGGTGAAGAAGCTCTTCGCCATGGAGGTCCCGGAGATCGCGGACGGCTCGGTGGAGATCGCCGCCATCGCCCGTGAGGCCGGTCACCGCACCAAGATCGCGGTGCGTTCGACCCGCTCCGGCCTGAACGCCAAGGGCGCCTGCATCGGCCCGATGGGCGGCCGGGTCCGCGCGGTCATGGCCGAGCTGCACGGCGAGAAGATCGACATCGTCGACTGGTCGGACGACCCGGCGGAGCTCGTGGCGCACGCGCTGTCCCCCGCACGGGTGAGCAGGGTGGAGGTCGTGGACCTCGCCGCCCGCTCGGCCCGGGTGACCGTGCCGGACTACCAGCTCTCCCTCGCCATCGGCAAGGAGGGGCAGAACGCCCGGCTCGCGGCGCGGCTGACCGGATGGCGGATCGACATCCGCCCGGACACCGAGCAGCAGGGCGAGTAAAGGCGCACGGAAGCGGCAGGGGGCGCGCGACAAGCGGCCCCGAGCGGCCTCGATTGGTCCGTAAAACGACCGTCGAAGGCCGTGCCGCCCCGGGTGGGCCTGTTCGGGGCCCTTGTTCCTGGCCGATCTTGGCCGAAACGCATACGCGCACGATCGGTGCCCCGAAGGGGTGAGGTCGGCGCGGGGAGGTAGACTTAACCAGTGTCTGGCCGGACGCATGCCCGCGCATGCCCTGAGCGCACCTGTGTGGGGTGCCGGGAGCGAGCGGCCAAGGGCGAACTGCTGCGGACCGTGGTGATCGAGGGCGCCTGCGTCCCCGATCCTCGCGGTACGCTGCCCGGCCGGGGTGCCTCCGTGCATCCCACACTGGTCTGCCTCGATCTGGCGGTGCGCCGCCGGGCGTTTCCCCGGGCCTTCAAGGTCCCGGGACCGCTCGACACGGCGCGACTGCGCCAGTACGTCGAACAGACCGAGCAGCAGTAGATCGGCCCCGTGATCGTGCGGGGATGACCCACGTCAGGTACCTCGCGAGTTGGAAGTAGGTCGAGATTGCGATGAGCACTCGATGAGTACGCGATGAGTACGCCCATGAAGTAGCGACGGTCCGGCGGACACCCGGACCTAGAAGGAGCGAAGTGGCTAAGGTCCGGGTATACGAACTCGCCAAGGAGTTCGGAGTGGAGAGCAAGGTCGTCATGGCCAAGCTCCAAGAACTTGGTGAATTCGTCCGTTCGGCGTCCTCGACCATCGAGGCGCCGGTCGTCCGTAAGTTGACTGACGCATTGCAGGGGCCCGGCGGCAACGCCGGCAAGTCCGCTGCGAAGCCCGCGGCGCCGCGTAAGGCCGCGCCGAAGCCGGGTGCCCCCACTCCGGGTGCCCCCCGTCCCGCTGCCCCGGCCCCCAAGCCGGCTGCGGAGACCCCCACCCCCAAGCCGGCCGGTGCCGCGCCGACCCCTGGTCCGCGCCCCGGCCCGAAGCCCGCTCCGGCGGCTCCGGCCAAGCCGGCCCCCGTCACCCCGGTGCCCGCCGCGGAGTTCTCCGCGCCGGCCCCGGCCGCCCCCTCCCAGGACCGCCCCGCGCCGCGTCCCGGTGGTGCCCCCGGTCCGCGCCCCGGCGCGCGTCCCGGCCCCGCCGGTCAGCGTGACGGCGGCCGTCCCGAGCGCGCCCCGCGCCCGGGTGGTCAGGGTGAGCGTGCCCCGCGTCCCGGTGGCGCCCGTCCGGCCGGTCCCCGTCCGGGCAACAACCCCTTCACGTCCGGTGGCTCCACCGGCATGGCCCGTCCGCAGGCCCCCCGTCCGGGTGGCGCCCCGCGTCCGGGTGCCGGCGGTCCCGGTGCTCCCCGTCCGCAGGGCGGCCCCGGCGGCGCCCCGCGTCCGCAGGGTCAGGGCGGTCCCCGCCCGACGCCCGGCGGCATGCCCCGTCCGCAGGCTCCCGGTGGCGCTCCGCGTCCCGGCGGTGCCCCGGCCGGTAACCGTCCGAACCCCGGCATGATGCCGCAGCGTCCCGCTGCCGGCCCGCGTCCGGGCCCCGGCGGCGGCGGTCGCGGTCCCGGCGGCGGCGCGGGTCGTCCCGGCGGCGGTGCCGGTCGTCCCGGCTTCGCCGGTCGTCCGGCCGGTCCCGGTGGCGGCGGTCGTCCCGGTGGCGGCGGCGGCTTCGCCGGTCGTCCCGGTGGCGGTGGCGCTCCCGGTGGCGGCGGTGGCTTCGGCGGTCGTCCCGGCTTCGGTGGTCGTCCCGGCGGCCCCGGTGCCCGTGGTGGCACGCAGGGTGCCTTCGGCCGTCCCGGCGGTCCGGCCCGTCGTGGCCGTAAGTCGAAGCGGCAGAGGCGCCAGGAGTACGAGGCCATGCAGGCCCCGTCCGTCGGCGGCGTGATGCTGCCCCGTGGTGGCGGCGAGAGCATTCGTCTGTCCCGCGGTGCCTCCCTCACCGACTTCGCGGAGAAGATCGGCGCCAACCCGGCGTCGCTCGTCGCCGTGATGATGAACCTCGGCGAGATGGTCACGGCCACCCAGTCGGTGTCCGACGAGACGCTGACGCTCCTCGGTGACGAGATGAACTACCAGGTTCAGATCGTCAGCCCCGAGGAGGAGGACCGCGAGCTCCTCGAGTCGTTCTCCATCGAGTTCGGTGAGGACGAGGGCGGCGAGGAGATGCTCGTCTCCCGTCCGCCGGTCGTGACCGTCATGGGTCACGTCGACCACGGTAAGACCCGACTGCTGGACGCGATCCGCAAGACGAACGTCGTCGCGGGCGAGGCCGGCGGTATCACGCAGCACATCGGTGCGTACCAGGTCGCCACCGAGGTCAACGGCGAAGAGCGCGCGATCACCTTCATCGACACCCCGGGTCACGAGGCGTTCACCGCCATGCGTGCCCGTGGTGCGAAGTCCACCGACATCGCGATCCTCGTGGTGGCGGCGAACGACGGTGTGATGCCGCAGACGATCGAGGCGCTGAACCACGCCAAGGCGGCCGACGTGCCGATCGTGGTCGCGGTCAACAAGATCGACGTCGAGGGTGCCGACCCGACCAAGGTGCGCGGTCAGCTCACCGAGTTCGGTCTGGTGGCCGAGGAGTACGGCGGCGACACCATGTTCGTCGACATCTCCGCCAAGCAGGGCCTGCACATCGACAGCCTGCTGGAGGCCGTGGTCCTCACCGCGGACGCCTCGCTCGACCTGCGCGCCAACGCGGAGCAGGACGCGCAGGGTATTGCGATCGAGGCCCACCTCGACCGTGGCCGCGGCGCCGTGGCCACCGTGCTCGTCCAGCGCGGTACCCTCCGCGTCGGCGACACGATGGTCGCCGGTGACGCCTACGGCCGTGTCCGCGCGATGCTCGACGACAAGGGCCAGAACGTGGAAGAGGCGGGTCCGTCGACCCCGGTCCTCGTCCTCGGTCTGACCAACGTCCCGGGCGCCGGCGACAACTTCCTCGTCGTCGACGAGGACCGTACGGCTCGCCAGATCGCCGAGAAGCGCGCTGCGCGTGAGCGCAACGCCGCCTTCGCCAAGCGCACCCGCCGGGTGTCCCTCGAGGACCTCGACAAGGTGCTCAAGGCCGGCCTGGTGCAGGACCTCAACATCATCATCAAGGGCGACGCGTCCGGTTCGGTGGAGGCTCTCGAGTCCTCGCTGCTCCAGCTCGACGTCGGCGAAGAGGTCGACATCCGCATCCTGCACCGCGGTGTGGGTGCGGTCACCGAGTCCGACATCAACCTGGCGACCGGCTCCGACGCCATCGTCATCGGCTTCAACGTCCGCGCCGAGGGCCGTGCCACGCAGATGGCCGAGCGCGAGGGCGTCGACGTCCGGTACTACTCGGTCATCTACCAGGCGATCGAGGAGATCGAGGCGGCCCTCAAGGGCATGCTGAAGCCGGAGTACGAAGAGGTCGAGCTCGGTACGGCGGAGATCCGCGAGATCTTCCGCTCGTCCAAGCTGGGCAACATCGCGGGTGTTCTCATCCGCTCCGGCGAGGTCAAGCGCAACACCAAGGCGCGCCTCATCCGCGACGGCAAGGTCATCGCGGAGGAGCTCAACATCGTCGGTCTGCGTCGTTTCAAGGACGACGTCACCGAGATCCGCGAAGGCTTCGAGGGCGGTATCAACCTCGGAAACTTCAACGACATCAAGATCGACGACGTCATCGCGACGTACGAGATGCGCGAGAAGCCGCGCGGCTGAATCGCGTAGCTCCACCCCGGGGCCGGTCGGCGGATCATATTTCCGTCGATCGGCCCCGGCCGTTGCGTGTACGGTTCGAAGAGCTCGTACATCAGGTACCGCCAGGTACCGGCACATCACTCACGCCTCCCGGGTGGGCCTCACCCGTAACGCATGTATGCAGGGACACTGTCCTTCGACCTTCTTCTCGGCGACGTACGGTCGCTGAAGGAGAAGCGCTCCATCGTCCGCCCGATCGTCGCCGAGCTGCACCGCAAGTACGCGGTGAGCGTGGCGGAGGTCGGAGACCAGGACCTCTACCGCCGGGCCGTCATCGGCGTGGCGGCGGTCTCCGGGGACGCGGGGCACCTCACAGACCTACTGGACCGCTGCGAGCGCTGGGTCGCCGCACGTCCTGAAGTGGAGCTGCTGTCGGTACGACGGCGGTTCCACGGCGACCATGACGACTGAGCGGTCGGCTGGCGCCGAGAGCACAATGCTGGAAGACGAGAAGGAGACGGACCAGTGGCCGACAACGCGCGGGCGAAGAGGCTGGCGGACCTCATCCGCGAGGTGATCGCTCAGAAGCTGCAGCGCGGAATCAAGGACCCGCGGCTCGGCTCGCATGTAACCATCACGGACACCCGGGTCACCGGCGACCTGCGGGAGGCCACGGTCTTCTACACGGTCTACGGCGACGACGAGGAGCGCGCCAGCGCGGCCGCCGGGCTGGAGAGCGCCAAGGGCATCCTGCGCTCCGAGGTCGGCCGTGCCGCGGGCACCAAGTTCACGCCGACGCTGACGTTCGTGGCGGACGCCCTGCCGGACAACGCCCGTGCCATCGAGGACCTCCTCGACCGGGCGCGTGCCTCGGACGCCCAGGTGCGCCAGGCCTCCTCGGGTGCCCGGTACGCCGGTGAGGCCGACCCGTACCGCAAGCCCGGCGAGGACGGGGACGACAAGGACGCTGCCGCCGAATGAAGCAGAAGTACAGCGGTCCGGACGGCCTGATCATCGTCGACAAGCCGGCCGGCTTCACCTCGCACGACGTCGTCGCCAAGATGCGGGGCATCGCCCGCACCCGGCGCGTCGGCCACGCGGGGACGCTCGACCCGATGGCGACCGGCGTGCTCGTCCTCGGCGTCGAGCGTGCCACCAAGCTCCTCGGTCACCTCGCGCTGACCGAGAAGGAGTACGTGGCGACCATCCGCCTCGGGCAGAACACGGTCACGGACGACGCGGAGGGGGAGATCACCTCCTCCGCCGACGCCTCCGGCGTCACCCGCGAGGCCATCGACGCCGGCGTCGCCAAGCTGACCGGCGCCATCATGCAGGTGCCGTCCAAGGTCAGCGCGATCAAGATCGACGGCGTGCGCTCGTACAAGCGGGCGCGCGAGGGCGAGGACTTCGAGATCCCCGCCCGGCCGGTGACGATCTCGTCCTTCACCGTGCACGCCGTGCACCCCGCCGAGGCGGCGGACGGCACCCCGGTGCAGGACCTGCTGGTCTCCGTCGTCTGCTCCTCCGGCACCTATGTCCGGGCCATCGCCCGCGACCTGGGCGCCGACACGGGCGTCGGCGGCCACCTGACCGCGCTGCGGCGCACCCGGGTCGGTCCGTACGGCATCGGTGACGCCCGCACGCTCGACCAGCTCCAGGAGGAGCTGACCGTGATGCCCGTCGCCGAGGCGGCCTCCGCCGCCTTCCAGCGCTGGGACGTGAACGCCGAGCAGGCCCGCCTGCTGGCCAACGGCGTCCGGATCAAGGTGCCGATGTTCGACACCACCGGGCCCCTCGCGGTCTTCGGCCCCGACGGCCGCTTCCTCGTGCTGGTGGAGAACCAGGGCGGCAAGGCCAAGAGCCTGGCCGTCTTCGTCTAGCGACGCCGCGGCGGCCGCCCTCGGGCGGCCCCGCACACCGTGGGGCGGGGAGCGCGCGTCGCGCGATCCCCGCCCCACGATCCCCCTCCCACTGGTCTCTATCCATCCGGGACGGATGATTCACCCCAACGGGCAGGCGCTCGGAGTGAACCAGGGGGGTGGAAGGGGGCGCGTTCAGGATGTGATCTGGTTTCGCCGATCATCCGCTGCCTACCGTCGTGTGGACGAACACGGCGGGAGGTTCGACTCGGATGAACGGTCGGCGGACCGATGCCGAAGAGTCGCTGGTACGCATCCGCGACCTCGCCGGTCGCGCGCGAGGTACGGGATTCCTCGCCGACGACCGCGGCACTTTGATCACCAGCCATGAGGCGGTCGACGGCCTCGCCCGCCTGGTGCTGCACGCCCACGGCGAGCTGACCTGCGTCGTCTCCGCCGAGGACGTCACGCCCCTGCCCGAGTACGACCTCGCCCTGGTGCGTACGGAGGGCCTGTGCGTGCCCCCGCTGCCGGTCGCGGCGGCCGAGCGCGTCGAGGGCGGCAGGGACGTACGCCTGCGCGCCGGGCGCTGGCACAACGCCCGGATCATCGGCGACGTCCCGGTCACCTACACCGCCACCGACCGCTTCCATCTGCTCGGGGCGGCGCTGGAGCTGTCGCTGTCCGAGCGCGCCGGGCTGCGCCTCGGCGAGGAGGCCACCGGCGGGCCCGTTTTCGACGCCGCCGGCGGGGCCGTCATCGCTGTCCTCGGTACCGCGCTGCAGGCCGACCGCCGGGCCGCCGGCTTCGCCATCCCGCTGCGCGCGGCCGCCGCGGCCGACCCGGACGGACCGCTGGCCCAGCTGCTGCACCGCAACGACGCCAGCGTCCCGGCCTTCGGAGCCGACCTCAACCTCGCCGGGGCGCTGCAGCTGACCGCCACCGCCCTGGGCTCGGTCGTCACCCCGCGCGTCTGGCGCGACCCCGTGGAGCGCCCGGAGACCGAGCGCGAGTTCGGTCGCTTCCTCGACTTCATCGACCTCCTCGAGCTCACGGAGGCCGACCCGGGCAGCCGGGGCTACGTCCTCGGGCTGGTCGGCGACCCCGGCACCGGCCGCACCACGGAGCTCGGCGCGCTGGCCGGGCGCCGGGCGCGCGGCGCCGAGCCCGCCCCCACGCTCTGGCTGCGCGGCGCCGACCTGCGCGTGGGCGACGACAGCGTGCGGGACGCCCTCGCGCGCGCCCTCACCGCCGCCGGGCGGATCGTCACCGCCTCGGCGGGCGCCACGGGCACCGTCGGCGACACCTCGGCCGCCACCCCGGAGGCCGTCGCCGAGCTGGCCCGCCGCATGGGCCGCCCCCTGCTCGTCCTCCTCGACGGGCCCGAGGAGATGCCGCCCGTCCTCGCCCACGCCCTGCCCGCCTGGACGGCCGCCACCGCCAAGTGGCTCGAGGCCAACGCCGCCCGCCTGATCGTGGCCTGCCGCCCCGAGCACTGGGAGACCGCCGGCGCGCTCTTCCCCCCGCACGCCCTCCACGGCCCCCGCGACCTGCCGTCCGCGCCGGGCCCGCGCGCCCTGCCGCCCTGCTCGCGGCTGGCCGCGCTGACCCCCGGCCAGGCCGCCGAGGCACGGGCCTCCTACGGCATCCCCCCGGACGCCATCGCCCCTGCCGACGCGGGCCACCCCCTGGCCCTCCGGCTCCTCGCCGAGGTCCGGGCCGCGCTCCCGGACGGCACGGAGGGCGCAGGCGGCGACGGCGAGGCCGCCCCCGACCGCTGGGGCGTCTTCGCCGCCCACCTCGACCTGATCTGCCTGCGCATCGCCGTCCGGCTCGCCGCCGCCCGCAGGCCGCCGCTGCGCGGCGCGGCGGTCCGCAGGCTCGCGGCCCGGGTGGCCGGACAGGTCCACGAGGCGGCCCGGCGCTGCCTCGGGCCGGGGCAGGGCGAGCTCGAGCGGGAGGCGTTCGAGGAGCTGTTCCCCTGGCGCACGGGCTGGGCGTCCGCCGTGCTGACCGAAGGCCTGCTCGTACCGGCCGGCTCCGGCTACCGCTTCGCCCACGAGGAGTTCGCCGACTGGCTGCAGGGCACCCACCTCGACCTCGACGCCGCGCTGCACGCGCTGGTCCACCGCTGGTACGAACCGGAGGGCCCGCCCGCCGAGGCCGCCGTCCGCCTGCCCTCGCGGGCCGGCGGCGGCCCCATGCCCGTGCCCGGAGGCCACGTACCGCCCCCGCCCGGCTCCGCCGGCGCCGCGCGGGCCGGCGCGTCCCGCCGCCGCAAGCGCGGCGCCCCGGCGGAGCCGCCCCGGCCCCTGCCCGTGCCACGGCACCGCATCGGGCCCGTGCTGCAGGCGATGCTCCTGCTGGCCCGCCGGTCGGGGCCGACCGAGCTCTCCCGCCGCCTGAGCGCCCTCGTCCACGCCGTCGAGACGCTCGCCCAGCGGGCGGCGGAGGCCGAGGCCAAGGAGGAGGGCGCGGGCCGCCCGCTCGGCGACCCCTCCTGGTGGGCCGCCCATCTGCTCGGCGAGACGCTGCTGCGGGTTCCCGACGCCACGCCCTACCTGGGCGTGCTGCGCCTGCTCGCCGAGCGCGTCACCGCCCGCTCGGTCGCCGTCGGCGGCTTCGACGGCGAGGCGGCTCCCGCGCTGGGCGGTCTCGCCGAGTTCGGCCCGTGGTTCTGGCGCCGCGTCCCGCTCGTCCTCGCCGACCGGCTCGAGCTCCTGCGCATCCTCCTCCCGGCCGACGCCCCGCCCCCGGGAGCGGCGACGGCCGAGGAGGCCGCGCTGCCGGCGGGCGCGGGGCGAGGGGCGGTCCCGGGCCGGGCGGTCGTCGGCGGGGCGGAGGACGCGGCGGGTGCGGTCGGTACGGGCCGCGGTGCCGAGGGCCCGGCGATCGCTGCCGGTGGTGTCGGTGGGGTGCCGGACGCGACCGGGGCGGACGGCCCCGGGGCGGAGGGTGACGTCGGCGGCTGGGTCGACGTCGAGTGGGAGCTCGGCGGGGGCGTCGGCGCCGGTGTGGACGCTCTGGTCGGAGAGCGGCACGACACCGCGCCGGACGCCGCCGGGGACCGGGGCGAGGGGACACCCGGCACGTCGGCCGGTGCCGTCCGCCCGGGGCGGCCCGAGGGGGCGGAGGAGGACGATGCCCCGGCACGCACGCGTGGCGCTTGGGAGGCCGAAGCGGACGGGGCGCGCACCGACGAGGCCGGGGCCGGGGCGCGCGTACCGGGTCAGGCGCGGCATGAGGACGAAGCCGAGGACGAGGACGGAGCCCCCCGGGCCGTGGATCCCGCCGGCTCCGCCCAGGGCGCCCGCGAGCCCGTGGTCGGGCGGGTGCCCGGCCGTCGGCGCGGCGGCGGAAAGCCGCGCGCCGGAGCGGCCCGGCCGGCGGGCTCCGGCCGGCGGCCGGAGAGCGGGCAGGCGCACGATTCCGCCCCTTCCCGGGGCGGCCCCCTCCCGCACGTACCCGGCCAGACGCGCGGCGCCGCCACGGCCCGTACCCCCGCCCCGGCGGGGACGGACGAGCCGCCGGTCCCTTCCTGCCCGCCCCAGGCGGACCGCTTCCTGACCGCCGCCGCCACCCTGCTGGCGGACAACCCCTGCGCCGCGCAGCCCCTGCTCTGCCGCTGGTTCGGCGACGAGCGGCCGCTGCAGACCGCTCCCGACGGCGCCCTGGTGCGGCCCACGGTGGCCACCGCCGCCCAGGCGCTGCTGCACACCCACCGCAGGCGGGCCATCGACGACCTCGCCGAGGCGCTCGTGCAGGCCGGTCATCCCCGTGCCGACGAGCTGCTGGCAGCCCTCGCCGAGGACGAGCCGTCCGCGCTCTGCCGGGCCGTGGACCGGTGGGCGCACGACGAACGTGTCGAGCGCCACGTCGCCGCCGCCGCGTACGGGCTGCGGACCGCGCCCCACGTCACCACGGAGGCCGACCGCGAGCTGCTGCGCTTCTCCGCGCTCGCCCTGCTGGCCCGCCCCGCCGAGGGCGCCCTGCACGGCACCGCGCTCGCCCTGCTCGTCCGCGACCCCGGCACCCGCGCCCGGCACCTGCCGCAGGCCGTCGGCCGGTTCGCGGCCGGCGACCCCCACCTGCCGCCCGAGGTCCTCGCCCCGGCCCTGACCACCCACCCCGAGCCCGTGCTGGCCGCCTTCCGCGCCCGGCTCTACGAACCGGGCGACCGGCCCGCCGCCGTGCTGCGCACGCTTGCCGAGGTCGCCGCCCCGGCCCTCGCCCGCCGGGTCGCCGATCTCGTACGGGAGCACGTCGAGCACCGCCCGGAGGGCGCGGAGAACGCCGCCGCCTTCGTCGACCGCCGCCTGGAGGACGGCCCCGCCGCCCGCTCCGTGCTCTTCCCGCTCGTCGTGGACCTGCTGCGCACCCGGCCCGCCCACGTCCGCCGCGCCCTCGCGCCCGTGCTCGCCGACCCCGGCACCCCGGTTTCCCGGCCCCTGCGCCAGGAGTTGCTCGAGGTGCTGATGGAGCGGGAGGAGTACGGGCCGTCCGAGCGGGACGCCACCGTCCTCGACGCGCTGCTGAGAGCGGTGGCGGCGGGCGCCGCCGAGCGCACCGAGGCCCGTACCCGCGACCTCGTCCACCGCACCGGCCTGCTGATGGCCCGCACGCCCGAGGGGGCCGCGTGCTTCGACCGGCGGCTGACCCAGCTGGCCCGGGAGGTCCCGGTCTTCGGCGATCAAGTACGCGGATGGCTGAAATCGGCGCCCGCGCAGTGGGCCGTGGTCGTGGGCCCGAGCGCCCGCATCCGGCTGACGGCGGGGCGTGAGAAGGGGGGTGGGAGGGGTCAGGGGGGCGCATCGGATCCCACACACCCAGCGGACGTGACCGGCACCGCACCGGCCGATGCGGGACGCCGCCAACCGGCATGGCACTCTTAGTCCTGCGTCATCAGACAGACAAAGGTTCGGGTTCGGGCGAGGAGCGGGCACAGTGCAGCGCTGGCGTGGCTTGGAGGACATCCCCCAGGACTGGGGGCGCAGCGTCGTCACCATCGGCTCGTACGACGGCGTGCACCGCGGGCATCAACTGATCATCGGCCGGGCCGTGGACCGGGCGCGCGAGCTCGGCGTGCCCTCGGTCGTGGTGACCTTCGACCCGCACCCCAGCGAGGTCGTCCGTCCCGGCAGCCATCCGCCGCTGCTGGCGCCGCACCACCGGCGCGCGGAGCTGATCGCGGAGCTCGGCGTGGACGCGGTGCTGATCCTGCCGTTCACGGCGGAGTTCTCGAAGCTGTCGCCGGCCGACTTCGTGGTGAAGGTGCTGGTCGACAAGCTGCACGCCAAGCTCGTCGTCGAGGGCCCCAACTTCCGCTTCGGCCACCGTGCGGCGGGCGACGTCGGCTTCCTCGAGGAGCTCGGCGCCACCTACGACTTCGGCGTCGAGGTCATCGACCTCTTCGTCTCCGGCGAGGCGGGCGGCGGACTGCCGTTCTCCTCCACCCTGGCCCGGCGCCTGGTCGCCGAGGGCGACGTCGCGGGCGCGATGGAGATCCTCGGCCGCCCGCACCGCGTCGAGGGCGTCGTCGTGCGCGGCGCGCAGCGCGGCCGCGAGCTGGGCTTCCCGACGGCCAACGTGGAGACGCTGCCGCACACCGCGATCCCCGCGGACGGCGTCTACGCGGGCTGGCTGACGGCCGGCGGCGAGTCGATGCCCGCCGCGATCTCGGTCGGCACGAACGTGCAGTTCGACGCCACCGAGCGGACCGTGGAGGCCTACGCCATCGACCGTGTCGGCCTCGAGCTGTACGGGCTGCACGCGGGCGTGGACTTCCTCTCCTACCTGCGCGGCATGGAGAAGTTCGAGTCCATCGAGGCACTGCTGGAGTGCATGGCGGACGACGTGAAGCGGGCGCGCGACATGGTCGCGGCGCACGAGGCCGCCGTCGTCGCCGGCTGATCCACCGGTATGTGACGAGGCCCCCGGGCGCTACGGCGCCCGGGGGCCTCGTCGTTCCCCGCCGCGGCTACTGCTGCGGGGGCTGCGGCTGGGACCAGCCGCCCTGCTCCGGGTAGTGCGGCGGCTGCGCCTGCTGCGGGTACGGGGCGTACGGGTCGGGCTGGGCGCCGCCGCCGTACGGGTACGGGGCGGGGGCGCCCTCCGGCGCGTACCCGCCGGGCAGCGGCTGCACAGGCTGGTGCGGCGCCGGCTGCGGCTGCTGGTGCGCCTGCTGCGGGGCGGGCGCTCCGTACAGGCCCTGTTGCTGCTGGGCCCGGGTGAAGTCCTCGGCCACCATGGCCGACAGGTGGAAGTACGCCTCGCGGGTCTTGGGCCGCATCATCTCGAGGTCGACCTCCGCGCCCGTCGCCAGGTGCTCGTCGAACGGCACGACGACCACGCCGCGACAGCGGGTCTCGAAGTGCGACACGATGTCCTCGACCTTGATCAGCTTGCCGGTCTCCCGGACGCCCGAGATCACCGTGATGCTGCGCGACACCAGCTCGCCGTAACCGTGCGCCGCCAGCCAGTCCAGGGTGGTGCTGGCGCTGCTCGCGCCGTCGACGGACGGCGTCGAGATGATGATCAGCTGGTCGGCGAGGTCGAGCACCCCGCGCATCGCGCTGTAGAGGAGGCCGGTGCCCGAGTCGGTGAGGATGATCGGGTACTGCCTGCCCAGCACGTCTATGGCGCGCCGGTAGTCCTCGTCGTTGAAGGTGGTGGAGACGGCCGGGTCCACGTCGTTGGCGATGATCTCCAGTCCGGAGGGCGCCTGCGAGGTGTAACGGCGGATGTCCATGTAGCTGTTGAGGTGCGGGATCGCCTGCACCAGGTCGCGGATGGTCGCGCCGGTCTCGCGGCGCACGCGACGGCCGAGCGTACCGGCGTCGGGGTTGGCGTCGATCGCGAGGATCTTGTCCTGGCGCTCGCTGGCGAGCGTCGCACCCAGCGCGGTGGTGGTCGTCGTCTTGCCGACGCCGCCCTTGAGGCTGATCACCGCGATCCGGTAGCACGAGAGCACGGGCGTACGGATCAGCTCGAGCTTGCGCTGACGCTCCGCCTCTTCCTTCTTGCCGCCGAACTTGAAGCGGTTGCTGGGCTGCTTGCGCGGCTTGGGCTTGCCCTTGAGCAGCCGCTCGGAGGACAGCTCCACCGCCGCCGTGAACCCGAGCGGCGCCCCGTGCACGGACCGCTGCCGCTGCTCGGGCGTTATGGTCGGCCAGCCCCCGGCACGGGGGTCGGCGGGCGCCCCGGGCACGCCGCCGTCGTCGGCCACCGGCTGCGCGGGGTAGCCCTGTTCCCCCGCCCACGGCTGGGGCAGGCTCGGCCCCCGGTCCAGGGCCTCCCGCACCTCCTGCGGCACCCCGTCGGCCTGCGGCTGCGGCTGAGGCATGCCGGGGTACGGCTGGGCCTGGGCCTGGGCCTGCGGCTGGAGAGGGGCCGGCGGCGCGTACGCGCCGGGCGCGGGCTGAACTGGCGCCGGCTGACTGTGGACCACGGCCGGGGGCAGCGCACCCGGCGGCTGGGCGGCGGGGTAGCCGTAGCCGCCCGGCGGGGCGACCGGGACGGGGGTGTGGACGGCCGGGGCCGCCGCGTCGGGACGCGGGTAGCCGTAGCCGTCCTGAGGAGTCGGGGCCGGGGCCGGGGCCGGAGCGGCAGGGGCGGCCGCGATGGGCGCCGGTGCCGGAACGGCCGTCAGGTCCGGCCGCGGATAGCCGTAGCCGTCCTGCGGCGCGGGCGCGGGCGCGGCGGGTGCGGCGGGTGCGGGGTAGTCGTAACCCGCGGTGGGCACGGGCGCGTTGAGCGCCGGGGCCGGGGTGGCGGGGGCCGGGGTGGCGGGGGTCGGATAGCCGTAGGCGGGGGGCACGGGTGCGTCGGCGACCGGAGCGATGGGCGGGACCGGTGCGGGTACGGGTGCGGGCGCCGGGGCCGGAGTGGCGTACGGGCCGGGGGCGTTGACGTCCAGCGCCGGTGCGTCGGCAGGCGGGACGGCCGGGGTCGCCGGGGCCACAGGAGCCGCGGGTGCGGCCTGCGGCACGGACGCGTCGGCGGCCGGCGTCTCCGGGGCCGCCTGAACAGCCGGAAGAGCCGGGGCCTCGGGAGCCGGCGGAGCCGTCGGCGCGACGGGCGCCTCCTGGGGCGTGAACGTCTCGGCGACGGGGGCGGCCGGTACGGCCGGAGCCACCGGCGACTCGGGGGCCTCCTGGACGACCGGCGCGGTCGCGACCGCCGGGACCTCGGGGGCTTCCGGGGTCGCCGGAACCGCCTGGGCCGGGACCTCAAGGGCCTCCGGCGCTTCCTGCGGCGCTACGGGCGTCTCGGCGACCGGCGCGACCGGCGCGACCGGCGCGACCGGCGCGACCGGCGCGACCGGGAAGGCCGGCGCGACCGGGGGAGCGGGCGGCGTGCTCGGGCCGGGGTAGCCGTAACCGCCGGTCGGGGCGGGGGCGGCCGCCGCTTCCGGGCCGGGGTAGCCGTAACCGCCCTGCGGTGCGGGGTGGTCGTGGCCCTCCGGAGCGGCCGGCGCGGCGGCGGGCGCCGCCTCCGGGGCGTCCGTCGCGTCGGGGTGCGGGTGGGGGAGTTCGTAGGCGGCGGGCTGTGGAGCGCTCGGGGGCGCGGGCGGCATCGCGGGCGGGAACTCGGGCGGCAGCGGCGGCAGTGCCCCCTGGGGCACCGGCGGCGGGCTCCACGCCCCCACGGGCGCCTGCGGCGCGGCCGGTTCGGCGGCGGCCGGTTCCGCGACCGGCTCGGGGGACGGCTCCACGGCGGAGAACGCCATGGTGGCGAGGTCGACGGGGCTCGGAGCCGGAACCTCGTCCGCCGGAGCCGGAACAGCCTCCTCGAGCGGGGCCGGAGCCGGCGCCGGAGCCGGGTCGGCGGCCGGGGTCGTGGTCTGCGTGTACCACGCGGGCGGCGTGTAATCGATGGTGAACTCACCCGTGTGTTCGGGTTCGTGCTCGGTGTCGGGCCGGTCCTCGCCGGCTGTCTTCCCGGCCGCGCGGATCTCGTCCCGATCGCTGCTCACAATGCCTCCTGCTGGTGTGGTCCGGCGCCCATGGATGTCATCCGGTGGGGCCGACCGTTCCTGTCGCCCCGAACGCCCGTTCTCGTCGGCTGTCACGCGACAGGCCCGGCGTCGGTTCTCCAGTGCGTACGTTCATACAGACTAATCGTCATCCGCATCACGGCGTCAGGCCCGCCCCACCCCGCTCGCGGCGTGTCACTCCATGCGTCGTGCGGCGCCCAGGAGGCCCGTCTCCGGCTCGGTCGGACGCGTGGTCACATAGGTGCGGGCGGAAGGCGTGCACCACAGCGTGACCCCGTCCGGAAGGGCGGACAGCGCTTCGACGTCGTCGGCGGGAAGGTTCATCGTGCGGCCGACCAGCAGGGCCTCTTCGGGGGCGACGCGCTGCACTCCCACGAGGTCCGCCCGCTCCATGAGGCGCGGAGTGGTGGGGCCGAGGTAGGGCAGGAGAGTCAGGACGGACTGCCAGGGGGCCGCGCCGACCCGGCCGCGCGGCGGCCGTGCACCGCAGTCGCGGACGAGGAGCACGGGGCTGTGCGCCGACGGCCCCTGGGGCGGGACGCGACCGACGTCGTGGAGCGTGACGCACTGCCGGCCGCTGTTGGCCGACTGAGCGAGCGTGCTCCACAGCTGCCGACGCCCGGTCTCGACGGCGACCCGCGCGCCCGTGCCGACCGCGCGCAGGGCGAGGACCTGCGCCGTCCACGCGCCGCCCACCAGCACGACGTCGAACGCGGAGGGGCGGGCGAGACCCAGCACGGCGGGCGCGCCCTGCGCGTCGGAGCCGATGACCACGCCGTCGTCGCCGACGGGCAGGGCCAGCGCGTCGAACTGCTCGGGCGGCAGCTCGTGCCGCCCGCGCCGGGGGCCGAGCAGGCCGAAGCCCAACCGCGGCCGGGGCGTGGCGTTCACGGGTGTGCCGGCGTTCATCAGCGGGTGCCTCCCAGCGGCAGAGTGGCGAGCACGCCGGGCACCTGCTCCTGGTCCAGCCGCACGATCCCCGCTCGTACGGCCTTGGCGGCGCGTTCCAATTCCCGCCCGGTCTCCTGGAGTTCGTCCGCACCGCGGGCGCATATGCGGATGTGTCCCGACACGGTCGGCGCGTGCCGGCCGCGCACCGTCCGGCCCCGCCCGAGGGTGAGGCTCAGCGTGGTGGAGAGCGCGGGCAGCGAGGTCAGCAGCGCGGCGAACTGCGGCAGGGGAGCCGCGCCTCCGCCCAGCCGAGGCCAGCGGCTCACCCAGTACGTCGTGTGCCAGCGGTCGTCGCAGCGCCAGGCCCGGGGGCTCTCGGCGGTCCGCCGGGCGGGCACGGGTGCGAGGGCCGCCCGGTCCGTGGCCGCCGGATTGAGGTCGGCCGCCGCCGCCAGGGCGGCCGTCAGACCGTCCTCGGTCAGGGGCGTCGCGGCGAATCCGGCCCCCCGCAGCCGGCTCGCCAGCTGGTCGACCGCCCGCAGCAGGCATCGCCGCGCCCCTTCGGCGCCGCCGCCGCGCGCCTCGACGGCCGCGGGGCACAGCTCGGGGTCGAATTTCAGCGCCACCCAGGTCTGGCGTACGGCCGGGGAGCCCGTGAGGGCCTGCAAGGGTGCGTAGTTCACGGCCGGCAGCGCTCCGGCGGGCAGGTCCGGGGCGGGGGAGGGCAGCGTCGTCTGCACCACCTGTGCCGATTCCAGCCGGATGTCGTCGATGTCCAGGGCGTCCCGCAGCAGTCCCAGCGGCAGCGCGCCCGCCACCCGGTCCGCGCGCAGCGGCCGGTCCACGGCCTCGACCCGCAACACCGCGGTCAGGAACGTGCCGTCGCCGACCAGCCCGAGCGTCCGGTCGTTGTGCACGGTGAAGGAAGCGGTGCGCAGCGCCGGTTCGCACTCCATCAGCGGCGCGAGCCGGGCGTCCGTGCCCACGGCCGGCGGCCAGGCCGCGGCCCGGCCGCCGCGCCGCCGCAGGGCGACGGCCGACGCCAGCCATTCCGTGACCGGCCGGCGTCCCCGGCGAACCAGCGCGAGCAGCGTCAGGACCAGGGCGAGCGCCACCGCGGGGACCAGCAGGGCCCGCGCGGCCGCCCAGGCGGTGACCACCACGGCGGCCGCCACCTCGACCAGCACGAGCTGTCGCAGCCGCACCGGGCCCTGCGAGCCGTGTCCGGGGGCCGGGCGCGGGGTGACCGCGTCGGCGCCGGACTCCGGGCCGGCGCCGGCCCGTACGCGCGTGGTGGCGGCCATGGCCGTCGATCCCCCCTGTCCCGTAATGAATCCCCGGAAATCGGCCGCGGTCTCCGTCGCCACCGGGCCCGGTGGCGTCCCCCGGAGGCAGGTGCCGATCACCTACGGGCATAGTAGAGGCTCGGTATGACAGCGCATCCGATCGGGCGGCGGCCGCGGCCGTGGTCAAGGCGCCAGTGAAGTCGCAGGGAAAACGGGGGAGAAACCACTCGACATGGCATCTCGGCGGGATGAACTCAACGCCTACACTTTCGCGAAGAAACGGACAGTTGCCGCCTTTCTGCAGCCGTCGCTCAGCGGCTCGGAGGAAGGCGCCCCGCGCCCGCTGCGCACGGTCCTGCCCGGCGTCGTCGTCGGGGCCCTGCTCGTCGCGGGCTTCGGTGCGTGGGGCGTGTTCAAGCCGGTGGCCCCCAAGGGCTGGGACGACGTCGGCGCCCATGTGATCGTCGGCAGCGACTCCACCACCCGCTATGTCGTGCTCGTGACGGAGGGCAAGAAGCAGCTGCATCCCGTCCTCAATCTCGCCTCCGCCAGGCTCCTCATCTCCCCGGGCAAGTCCGGGGTGATCAAGGTCCGGGAATCCGAGCTCGACAACGGACACATTCCGCGCGGCCCCACGCTCGGCATTCCGTACGCACCGGACCGAATGCCCTCCGCCGCCCAGGCGGGGAATGGGAAACAGTGGGCAGTCTGCCAACAACCCGGCGGCGGCGGTAAAACCACTCAAAAGGCGGTTTTCCTTTTCTCCGACGGCGATCCCAAGGCCAAGCGACTGGACGGCACCCAACGGCTGCGCGGCGGACAGGCGCTGTACGTCCAGGGGCCGGACGACGCCCGCTACCTCGTCGACCCCGGCGGCACCCGCTACCTCATCGGCGGACCCGACTGGAAGAACGCGGACGAGGCCGACCACAACCTCCTGCTGCGCGCCCTCTTCCACGACGGCGCCCAGCCGCAGCGCGTCACCAAGGAATGGCTCGGAACCCTCCGCGAGGGCACGCCCGTCACCTTCCCCGAGACCGGCGGCACCATCGGCGATTCGGCCGGTGTGCCCACGCTCGGCAAGGCCAATCGCGTCGGCATGATCCTGCAGGCCCCGACCGGCACCTCCACCCAGCACTACGTCGTCCTGCCCGGAAAGGTGGCCCGCGTCTCGGAGTTCGTCGCCAAGCTCCTCCTCAGCAGCCGCGCCCTCAGCTCGCTGGACCAGGCCGGCACGCCGCAGCGGGTGAGCGCCGCCGACTTCACCCCGGACGCCCAGGAGTTCTACGGCGACCGGCACTGGCCCACCCAGGTGCCGCGTCAGGCCAACGCCGGCGGCGACGCCAAGGGCACCGTCTGCAGCCTCTTCACCGGCCTCGACGCGGGCGGTACCCCGAAGCTGGGCGTGTGGGCGGGCAAGGAGTACCCCGCCGCCATCCCCGACGGCGCCACCAGCGCGTACGTCACCCCCGGCTCCGGCCTGCTCTACCGCCAGGTCACCGGGCGCCAGACGAACAGCGGCGCGGTCTTCCTCGTGACCGACACCGGGCTGCGCTACGCCGTGCAGTCCAACAGCGACAGCGCCACGGCCAAGTCGAGAATCGGCGAGGAACGGACGGCGGCGGAGCCCGGCTCCCCGGAGAACGGCGCGGCCCCCGGGGTCAGCGAGGCGGACCAGGCCCGTATCCGGCTCGGCTACCAGAACGTCACGCCGGTCGCCGTCCCCGCGAACTGGTCCCAGTTCCTGCCGACCGGGCCCCGGCTGGACGCCAACAGCGCCCGGCAGCCGCAGGGTTCGTAGGGAGGGCACCGCATGCGCCTCGCCCGCCGGGCCGCCCTCGCCGCCATCACGGCGCTCACGGTCGCCCTCCTCGCGCCGGCCGCCGCGGCCGCGCCCGCCTCCGCCCCCGGCGGAGGCGCGGCGACGGTCCTGAACGGCAGCGGGGAGTGCGACTACCCCGCCAAGCCCATCAAGGGCACCCCCTGGGCGCTCCAGCGCGTCCTCCTCGACCAGCTCTGGCAGGACACCAAGGGCAGGGACGCCGACGGCCGCCCGGTCCGCGTCGCCGTCATCGACACCGGCGTGGACGTGAAGAACCCGCAACTGGCCGGCGCCGTCGACGTCAAGAGCGGCACCGACCTGCTCTCGGGCCCCAAGGACCCCGCCAGGGGCCCGACCGTCGACCTCGTCGGCCACGGCACCAAGGTCGCCGGCATCATCGCCGCCCGGCCCTCCCCGGCCAGTGGATTCGTCGGCATCGCCCCGGAATCGGTCATCATCCCGATCAGGCAGAACGACGAGAAGGGCACCGGCACCACACGCACCCTGGCCGTGGGCATCAAACAGGCCGTCGACGCCGGCGCCCGCGTCATCAACATCTCGCAGGACACCACCATGCCGCTGAACCCGGACTCCGACCTCGAGCTCGCGGTCGGATACGCCCTCGACCACGACGTCGTGGTCGTCGCCTCGGCCGGCAACGACGGCGCCGACGGCCTGCCCAAGCCCACCTACCCGGCCGCCTACAAGGGCGTCCTGGCCGTCGGCGCGTCCGACCGCAACAACGAACGCGCCCCCTTCTCCCAGTCCGGCGACTTCATCGGCGTCGCCGCGCCCGGCGTCGACATGGTCTCCACCGTTCCCGGCGGCGGCCAGTGCGTCGACCGCGGCACCAGCTTCGCCGCCCCCTACGTCGCCGGAGTCGCCGCCCTCATCCGCGCCAAGCACCCCGACTGGAAGCAGCACCAGGTCGTCGCCCAGATCGAGCAGACCGCCGAGCGCGTCACCAACGGCCGCGACCGCCACGTGGGATGGGGCGTGGTCGACCCCGCCCGCGCGCTCACCGAGGACGACCACCCCGTCGACCACGTCACCACGCCCCAAGGCCCGGCGCATGCCGTCGCCGCCCCCCAGCCCGTGGCTCTCCCCTTCGGGGAGAGCGAGCGGGAGCGACAGGTACGCCTGGCCACGTACGCCCTGGGCGGCACGGCCGCCCTGGTGGCCATGATCACCGGATCGGCCGTGGTCGTACGAGACCGTAACCGCCGCCGCCTGCCCTGAGGCGGCATTCGCACCAAGGAACCCATGACTCAGCCACCCTCCCTGCCCCCACGCGGCGACGACCCGCGGACGCCCCGGGCCGACGACCCGCGGATGCCCCAGGTCTGGGACACCCGCATCGAGGACCGCACGCCCTCGTCACCGCCGTCACCGTCGTCGCAGTCGTCGTCACCGTCACCGTCGCCGCAGCCGCAGCCCGGCGCCCCGGCGCCCCACGGCGGCCGGTCCTTCGCGGACGCGGCGACGGCCCCGCCCGGCTTCGGCCCCGCGCCGCAGCCGTTCGGGCCGGTGTCCGCCACGCCGGACGCCGCCGCCGGCGGCCCGGCGGGAGGAGGTTCCACCAAGCGCCGCAAGGTCCTGGCCATCGGGCTGGGGCTGCTGCTGGTGGCCTGCGCGGGCACGGGCGGCTGGCTGCTGTGGGGGCGGGGAGGAAACGATTCCGCACCCAAGAAGAAGACGACCGCCGGACCCATCGACGCCAAGCTCGACTGGATGGCGCCGGTGCCGGACAAGGACAAGGAGCACGCGGACTCCTTCCCTTCGCCCTGGTTCACCAAGGACACCATCGTCCTGGCCACGCGGTACGCGGTGACGGCCTACTCCCGGGAGAGCGGCAAGCAGAGCTGGACCCTCCCGGTGGGCGGGCGCGTCTGCAGCACCTCCACAGGGTCCGACGGGGGAGTGGCGGCGGTCGTCTGGGGCAAGGGCGACTACGACTGCGACAAGCTCATGGCCGTCGACGTCGAGCACGGGCGGCAGCTGTGGTCGCAGGATGTGGTCGACTCCAAGGGGCGCACACAGGGGCGGGACCTGGCGAACATCTCCGTCGACCACGGCAATGTCACGCTGGCGGACGTCGTGGGCGATCCCTACGTCTACGCCGCCCGCACCGGAAAGCAGAGCAAGGCCACCGACTACGGCTGCCAGCAGCTGGGTTCGGTCGTCAAGGGGTCCGGGCAGCTCACGCTCGCCCAGTGCCAGCCCATCTATGGACGGCAGTTCATCCTGAACGTGGACCCCAAGAGCGGCCAGGAGAAGTGGACCTGGAAGGTCCTCAACGGCATCGCCGTGCAGAACGTCATCTCCGTCAGCCCCGCGGTGCTGGTGGTCGGCCGGGAGAACGAGACCAGCGCCTCGGACATCGTCACCCTGGACGACAAGGGCCGCATGGGCCCCCTGATATCCGTCTCCGCGGGCCCCTACAACCTCGACGCCTGCAGGCCGCGGCATCTGGACTCCTGCCGCAGGGTGGTCACCGACGACAGGACGCTCTACCTCGCCACGAACAAGGACAAGGACGGCCTCAACTCCATCGCCGCCATCGACCTGGCCACGGGCAAGCCGCGGTGGACCGCTCCGCTCGGCGGCACCCGGACCAACCGTCCGCTCGCCATGCACGAGGGCCGTCTGCTCGTCTACCAGGAGGCCACCAAGGAAGAGGGCGGAAAACTGCTCTCCGTCGACCCGGCGACCGGCGACTCCAGGGTCTTCATGAACCTTCCGCAGGAATCGGCCGAGCGGGAGCTCAGCCTCGCCCGCGACGGCTCCGCCTACTTCCGTGACGGGCGCTTCTACATCGTCTCGGACATCGGTATGACCGACAGCATGATGATCATGGCCTTCCACTGACCGGGCCCCGCCGCCGGCCACCGAACGAGAACGCAGAGAACGCAGGAGTCCAGTCAGTGTCGCAACCACCGCCCCACGGCTACCCGCCCCAGCCGGGCGACCGGTCCCAGCAGCCATCGGCGCCGCTGCCCCCGCTCGCACCGCCCACGCTGCCGTCGCCCGTGATATCCGCCCCCGACCCCGCAGCCGCCCCCGTACGCCGGCCCGTGTGGCGGAAGCCCGCCGTCCTCGGCCTGGTGCTCGCCCTGGTGCTCGGCGCCGGCGGCTGGGCGCTGTGGTCCTTCCTGGGCGACGGCGGACAGGGCCACAAGAAGCCGGCCGCCGCCGCGAAGGACGCCCCCGGAACGGTCGCCTGGAAGGCCGGGGCCCGCACCAAACCGGACGACAAGGGGATGAAGGAGGCGCCGGGCACCTGGTTCACCTCCTCGCTCGTCGTCAAGGCCGAACCGGACATGGTCACGGCCTACGACGTCAGGACCGGCGAGAAGAAATGGTCCTTCCTCCTCGCCGACCCGCTCTGCGCCGCCTCCCGGGAGTCCGAGGACAACGTCGCCGTCGTCGCGATCCGGATCGGCGGCGCGTGCGCGCGCATGCTGGCCGTCGACCTGAGGGACGGTCACCGGATCTGGGACGAGCTCATCGTCGACGACAAGGACGCCGCCGAAGCGCTCATCCCCGAGAAGTGGAAGAACGCGCGCCTCGAGATCGCGCTCCACGACGGCCATGCCTACGCGATCTGGGGCACCGGCGGACAGACGCGCCGCCTGAAGGACGGCAAGCGGGTCGAGGACGAGAAGTGGGACGCCTGCGAGATGGTCGACACCGCGGGTGGTGACCTGCTGATCGCCATCACCTACTGCGGCGACAAGGGCACCACGATCCGGTCGCTCGATCCCGAGAAGCTCGACAAGCCCCGGTGGAGCAGGAAGATCGAGGAGAAGCAGGACGGCATCCTGTCCGTCGTCTCCACCAGCCCCCTGGTCATCACGCAGAGCCCGGGCAAGGCCGGCCCGGACGCCCGCGACGACTTCGTCGTCCTCGACCCGGCGAACGGAAACGACAGGACGCGCGTCCCCTACAACAGCTACTGGCGGCTGGGCTTCTGCTTCCTCCCCACCTCCGGCTGCACCGGGGCCGTCGTCGACAAGAACAGCCTCTACGTCGCGGGCAAGGGCGTGACCATGGCCTACGACCTGGCCACCGGCAAGGAACGCTGGACGTACAAGGCCGACGCCGGCCGCGTCACCCTCCCCGTGTCCGTGCGCGACGGCGAGGTCGCCGCCTACACGCCCGCGACCGCCGAGCGCCGCGGCCGGGTCACCTATGTGTCCGCCGCGAGCGGGAAGGCCCTGCGCACGGTCGAGCACTCCGACCGGGAGGCGGACCGCAAGAACGAGGCGATGATGGCGAAGGTCCAGGGCTATCCGCGCCTGCGCAACGACCGTCTGCTGCTCATCGACGACGGCGAGTACGAGGACGCGGGCAGCGGCATGATCTTCGCGATCAACGCGCCGTCGGCGGACTGACGCCCGCGGAAGGGGCCGGGGACGAGCGCGTCCCCGGCCCCTTCCGCGTCAGGGCACCCGTCGGGGCACCCGTCAGGGCACCTCGATGTCGAACTCCCCGTCCCGCACGCCCAGGACGAACGCCCGCCACTCGCTCTCGGTGTACCGCAGCACGGTGTCCGGGTCCGCGGACGACCGCATCGCGACGGCCCCGCCCTCGAGATAGGCGATCTCCACCCGCTCCTCGGAGGTGTCGCCCGGCGCGCTGAGCCACTCGGCGCCCGAGATGTCCATGGCGTACAGCGCCGCCGTCTCTTCTTCTGTAGCCACTGTCCGGGCTCCTCTTTCCGACTCTTTGCGGTCCGCGAGCCGACTCTTTCCGGTCCGCGAGAGACCGACGCTAGCAACGGCCGCGGCCGCCGGGACAGGCTTTCGGCCGTTCCCTCGCGGTCAGTTGGGGCGCGTGCCGGGAGTGACTAGAGTTGCGGTTTACGCACACTCATGGGGGAAGGGGCAAGGACCATGTCCGGACAGTCCATCAATTACGAGACGTTCGCCAAGTTCGAGAACACCATCGGGGAGGTGACCGGCCACCTCTCCAAGAACCTGCAGAACCTGGCCAACCTGCTCGAGACCGTCCGGGCCGGCTGGCAGGGCGAGGGCGCCAACGCCTTCGTCACCGCGCAGCGCGCGCTCAACGACGACCACGACGCGCTGCGCCGCCTGATCGACGGAATCCACCAGGCCGCGAGCGCCACCCGGCGCGCGACGAGCGCCAACGACCACGACGTGCTCGCGAGCTTCAAGGGAATCGACGTCAACGGCGCGGCCGCCGGAGGCCACCTGGGCGGCATGAGCCAGGCCAACGGCGGAACCAGCGATGTGAGCGCCGGCCTCACCAGCAAGATCGACAGCTACTCCCTGTAGGGAGCGGGCTCTCGGACCAGGCCGTTCACAGACCTATCGATTCCCAAGGAGCAACACATGTCCGGCAACGACGTCGACCTGAAGGTCAGCTACGCCCACGTCAGCGAACTGGCCACGGCCATCGACCAGGCCGCTGGCGTGGTGCAGAAGAACCTCGACGACATCTGGGCCGCCGTGCGGACCGTCTCGGGCAGCTGGACCGGTGAGGCCCGCGAGATGTTCAACGCGGCCGACACGCAGTTCCACGCGCGGGGCAACCACATCCACGAGACGCTGGCGAAGATCGCGGAGACCATCCGGACCGGCAGCTCGCACTACGCCGAGACCGACCGCAAGGCCTCCCGCCTGTTCGACGTCAGCTACTGAGACGTCAGCTACTGAGACGTCGGCTACCGAGCCGTACGGCCACCGAGCCCTACAGCGCTCACTGATCCGTAGGGCCGCAGGCCCGCGGTGAGCCCGCGCCCCGGGGGAGGGGCGGGCTCACCGCTCTGGCACCCACCCCAGCTGCACCAGCGGCGTCCCCCGCTTGCGGGAGACGAAGAAGCCCCGGCCCGGCGGCATCGGGCGCGGCCGGACGCCGCCGAGGACCTCGCCCTCGCCGGGGTCGCCGGACAGGACGACGCCCTGGGCGCCGAGCTCCTTCGCGCGCTGCATGAAGGACTCGAACATCGACCGGGACGCCCCCGCCGAGCTGCGCGCGATGATGAAGCGGACGCCGACGTCCCGCGCGAAGGGCAGGTTCTCCGTCAGGACCGACAGCGGATTGCCGCTGCCGGTGGCCACGAGCTCGTAGTCGTCGACGATGACGAAGAACCGCGGGCCGTTCCACCAGCTGCGCTCGCGCAGCTGCCGGGGCGTGATGCCGGGCTGCGGGGCGCGGCGGTCCATCAGGCCCTTGAGCGCGCCCGCGTGGACGGTCAGCGCCGAGGCGATCGGCGCGTACTCCAGGAGGTGCGTCTCGGGGACGACGTCCAGCAGCGCCCGCCGGTAGTCGCCGACCACGATCTTCGCCTCGTCCGGGCCGTACCGCTCCGAGATCCGCTGGGCCAGCAGGCGCAGCAGGGCCGTCTTGCCGGACTCGCTCTCGCCGAAGACGAGGAAGAACGGGTCGGTCTCGAAGTCGACGAACACCGGCTCGAGGCCGGCCTCGTCGAGGCCGATGGCCACGCCCAGCTCGGGGTGCTCGCCGCCCTTGGGCAGCTCGTCGGCGGGCAGCAGGCGCGGCAGGAGCCGCACCGGCGGGGCCGTCGGCCCCGGCCAGGCCCGCGCGACGCTCTCCACCAGGGCGGCCGTCGCCTCCGTCATCGTCGCGGGGTCACCGGCGGCGTCGATGCGCGGCTGGCCGCCCATGAAGTGCAGCTTCTCGGGGAGCTGGCCGCGGCCCGGGACGCCGGCGGGAACGTTGGCCGCGACCTTGCGGTCGAACTCGGAGTCCATGGTGTCGCCCAGCCGCAGCTCGAGGCGGTTGAGCAGCTGGTCCTTGAGCGCCGCCCGGACCTCCATGTTGCGGGAGGCGGTCACCACCACGTGCACGCCGTAGCCCAGGCCCCGGCTCGCGATGTCGGCGACGACGCCCTCGAGCACGTCGTACTCCTGCCGGAAGCCGCCCCAGCCGTCGATGACCAGGAAGACGTCGCCCCAGCGCTGGTCGGCGAAGTGTCCGGCGGCCCGCTGCCGCCGGTAGGTGCTCATCGAGTCGATGCCCTTGGCCCGGAAGTACTCCTCGCGGCGGGCCAGGATGCCCGCCACCTCGGCGACCGTGCGGCGCACCCGTTCCGGGTCGAGCCGGGAGGCGACGCCGCCGACGTGCGGCAGCCCGGCGACGGCGCTCATGCCGCCGCCGCCGAAGTCGAGCCCGTAGAACTGCACCTCCGCCGGGGTGTGGGTGAGGGCGAAGGCGGTGATCAGGGTGCGCATCAGCGTCGACTTGCCCGACTGGGGGCCGCCGACGACGAGCATGTGGCCGGCCGCGCCGGAGAAGTCGCGGAGGAGCACGTCGCGCCGCTGCTCGAAGGGCTTGTCGATGAGGCCCAGGGGCACCACGAGCCGGCCGAGGTGCGGATGGCCGGCCGCCGTCAGGCCGCGCCCGGGCACCTCCTCCAGCCTCGGCAGCAGCTGGTCCAGGGACGGTGCCCGGTCCAGCGGCGGCAGCCACACCTGGTGGGCCGGCGGTCCCTGGCCCTCGATCCGGCGCACCACGACGTCCAGGACGGTGTCGGCCGTGGCGTCGTCCCCGCCCGGGACCGGCGCCGGAGCCGGCGCGGGCTCGGGGGCGGTGTACGTGACGGGGACGGGCGCCGCCGTGAAGAGCACGGGCCGGCGTTCGGCGGGCAGCCCCGCGCCGCCGGCGCCGGTGGACGCGCCCGCCCGGTACGGGCCGGAGACGTACGCCGCCTTGAACCGGGTCATCTCGTCCGTACCGAACTTCAGGTATCCCGAGCCCGGCACCGTCGGCAGGTGGTAGGCGTCCGGCACGCCCAGGGCCGTGCGCGACTCGGCCGCCGAGAACGTGCGCAGGCCGATGCGGTACGACAGATAGGTCTCCAGGCCGCGCAGGCGGCCCTCCTCCAGGCGCTGCGAGGCCAGCAGCAGATGGACGCCCAGGGAGCGGCCGATGCGGCCGATCTGGATGAACATGTCGATGAAGTCGGGCTTGGCCGTCAACAGCTCGCTGAACTCGTCGATCACCAGGACGAGTGAAGCCAGCGGCTCCAGCGCGGCGCCCGCGACCCGCGCCCGCTCGTAGTCGTGGAGGTTGGCGTAGTTGCCCGCCGACTTCAGCAGCTCCTGGCGGCGCTGCAGCTCGCCGGTGATGGAGTCGCGCATGCGGTCGACCAGCGTCAGGTCGTCGGCCAGGTTGGTGATGACGGCCGCGACGTGCGGCAGCCCCGACATTCCGGCGAACGTCGCGCCGCCCTTGAAGTCCGCGAGGACGAAGTTCAGCGTCTCCGAGGAGTGCGTCACCGCCAGCCCCAGCACCAGCGTGCGCAGCAGCTCGGACTTGCCCGAACCCGTCGCGCCGACGCACAGGCCGTGCGGGCCCATGCCGTCCTGCGCCGCCTCCTTGAGGTCGAGCATCACGGGGGAGCCGTCCTCGCCCACACCGATCGGCACCCGCAGCCGCTCGGCGGCGTTCCGCGGCCGCCAGCTGCGCGAGACGTCCACCACGGCGGCGTCGCCGAGCCCCAGCAGGTCGGTGAAGTCCCAGTTGGCCAGCAGCGGTTCGTCCTCGTCGTCGCCGCCCAGGCGCAGCGGCGCGAGCTGCCGCGCCAGCGCCTCCGCGGCCTCGGGCGACAGGGTGTCCGGCACCCCGTCGTACGTCGCGACCTGCGAGCGCAGCCGCAGCCTGCCCGGCCGCACCGTGATCGCCAGGCCGCCCCGCAGCTCGTCCAGCTCGCCGGGCACCACCTCCACGACCGTGACGCCCTGCAAGCCCTCGGGCGCGGCGAAGGCCGAGTCCGGCGGCACCGTCGCGCCCTCCAGCAGCAGCACCACGTGCGGCTGGTCGTGCGGCGGCCGGGTCTCACGGCTGAAGCGCGGACGGCCGTCCAGGCGCGGCCCCAGCAGCTCCTCCAGCTCGGTGAGGTCGTCGCCGATCAGCCGCCGCGTCCCGGCCCCGTCGGCGGTGCCCGGCAGCTGCACATGGGGCAGCCACTTCGTCCACTCCCAGCGCGGCGCCGAGCCGCGCCCGGCCACCACCGCGACGACCAGGTCCTCCGGCGAGTGGAGCGTGACGAGCTGGGCGACGAGCGCCCGCGCGGCGCCGTGCACCGTCTCCGCCTCGCCCGAGAGCGTCACGTGGTAGAAGGCGCGCAGCGACACCGCCACCGGCAGGCCGTCGAGCGAGCCGTGCACGGCCAGGAAGCGCTGCATGGCGCCCGCCGTCAGCGGCTCCAGCTCGTCCATGGGCGCCGTCTCCGGCGCCACCAGCGGGGTGGCGAGCTGCTGTGCGCCGAGCCCGATCCGGGCCTGGGCGAAGTCGTCGTCGGTCGCCCGCCGCTCCCAGACGCGGCCGCCCTCGGCCACCACCGACCACAGCTGGTCGGGCGCCGGGTGCAGGTAGTACTGCGCGTCGCGCTGCCCGCGGGCCGTGCGCTGGACGGTCCGCCGGGTCTGGGCGAGGTACCTGAGGTAGTCGCGGCGCATGTCGGCCAGCTGCCCCTGCGAGCCCTGCCGGTGGCGGACCACCATCGCGACCGTCATGCCGAGCGTCGAGATCATCATCAGGACGCCCATGATCTTCATCATGGGGTTGGCGCCCGGCATGAAGAAGTAGACCATCGACGACGCCATGCCCAGGGTGGGCAGCAGCTGCATCAGGATGCCGTCCTGACGGCCGCGCGGCAGCTCGGGAGGCGCCTCCAGCCGTAGTTCCTCGCCCGGCACCTCGGGCGGGAGCACCCGCGGCTGGCGTTTGACGACCACCTGGCTCACGAAACGGCTCAACCCCTCTGCGCGACGGGGCAGTTCCCTTCCGGCGCCCCAGCGGCCCCGGCCTCCCCTCGCGAGACGGTGATCCTATCGGCGTACGAACGTTCGCCCCGGGTAGGGTGACGAGCCGCCGCAACGCGACGGTGTGGCCGCGCGGATGAGTGGCCGACAGGAAACACAGCATCAGGGGGCAATCAGGGTGAGTACGTCCGCCACGACCGGCTTCTGCAGGGTGACCGTCGTCGCGCCGGACCGTCGCGTCGACGTGGCCCTGCCCGACGACCTGCCCGTCGCCGACGTCCACCCCGAGGTCCTCAGGCTCACCGGCGGGACGCAGCCGGCGGGCACCCCCACCGGCTACCACCTGGTGCGCCGCGACGGCACCGTCCTCGACGGCGCCCGTACCCTCGCCGCCCAGCACGTCCTCGACGGCGAGATCCTCTCGCTGCGCCCCTTCGCCGAATCGCTGCCGCCGGCGGTCCACGACGACGTCTCCGACGCCGTCGCCACCGCGGTCCTGCGCGACCGCGCGCTGTGGGACGCCCGGCTGCTGCACGGCTTCGGCCTGACCGCCGGCGCCCTGCTGCTGGTCCTCATGGGCTGCCTGCTGTGGTTCGCCGACCCCGTGCGCCACGACATGCACGGCACGCGCGGCGTCGCCGCCGGCGCGGTCGCCGTCCTCCTGACCGCCTTCGCGGGCGTACGCGCCCGCGTCTATGACGACCGGATCTCCGCCGTGGCACTCGGACTGGCCGCCGTGCCGCACCTGCTGATCGCCGGGGCGGGGGTGGTCGCGCCGGCGCCCGGCGAGGGCGCGGGCCGGCTGCAGTTCCTGCTCGGCTGCTCGGCCGTGCTGCTCGCCGCCGTCGTCCTGGTGGCCCTCATGCCCTCCGGCGACGCCCCCTTCGTGGCGGTCGTCGTGGCCTCCGCCACCGGCATCCTGGCCACCTTCGGCACCATCCTCGCCGCCGCCCGGCCCACCGCGGCCGCCGCCGTCTGCGCGGTCGCCGGAATCGGCGCCCTCGCCTTCCTGCCCGCCCTCTCGGCCCGCGTGGCCCGGCTGCCCGTCGGCTACGCCGCGCCCCGCGCCGCCACCGACGACGACCTCGACGCCCCCCGCGAGGGCGCGCCGGCCGAGCCCGTGGACGCCGAGCGCGTCGCCGCCCAGGCCCGCCGAGGCCACGAGCTGCTGCTCGGCCTGGTCGCCGGCTGCGCGGCCGTCGTCACCGGCGCCACCGCCGTCCTCGCCTTCTCGGCCGACCCCTGGGCGCAGGGCCTGGCCCTGGCCACCGCCCTCGCCGCCCTGCTGCGCGCCCGGCTCTTCCGCTACACCGCCCAGGTCGCCGCCCTCCTCGGTGCCGGCCTGGCGGGGCTCGCGCTGCTGGTCCTGGGCCTGGCCCTGCACCCGCCGGCCGGCGCCGCGTCCGACATCCGCACGCTGTGGCTCACCGCGGCCGTCATCGCCGTGGCCGCCCCGCTCACCGGCGTCGCCCTGATCGTCCCCCGCAAGGGACTGTCACCCTTTTGGGGGAGACTGTCCGACGTCGCCGAGAGCACCCTCCTGCTCGCGCTGGTGCCCCTGTGCCTCGCCGTGCTCGACGTGTACTCGACAGCGCGCGGGCTGGCCGGCGGCTGAGCCCGGCCCGGCCCGCCCGGCGCACCGACCCTGGCCCGCGACCGGCGGCGGGCCCGCCCACCAGGGCTGGTACTGTGTGCTGTGGCCGTTTGTGTACGCGCCTCCGGACCGCCCCGAAGGGCTTCTGGGGACAGCGCCCAGCGGACCCCGCCTCCCGAGTAACGGAAGCTCCCCTGAGAAAGAGACCAGGGGCACTCGGTGGCCGAAACGAGACTCAGAAGGAGTACCGCGTGTCGCTCGACGCCGCTACGAAGAAGCAGATCATGACCGAGTTCGCCACCAAGGAGGGCGACACCGGCTCCCCCGAGGTCCAGGTCGCGCTGCTCACCCGCCGCATCTCGGACCTGACCGAGCACCTGAAGCAGCACAAGCACGACCACCACTCCCGCCGTGGTCTGCTGCTCCTGGTCGGTCAGCGTCGCCGCCTGCTGCAGTACCTGGCCAAGAAGGACATCACGCGCTTCCGCGCCCTGGTCGAGCGCCTCGGCATCCGCCGCGGTGCCGCCGGCGCCAAGTAAGACGCCATGAAGGGAGCGGTTCCCACACCCGGGAGCCGCTCCCTTCGCGTATGCCGCGGCACGCGGAACGATCCCGCACCGCGTCCGATGGGAAGCCGGGACAAGCAGAAGCTTTGTAGTCTGGTCCCACAACGGCATACAGAACGAGACACCTGACGAGGAGGAGCGCCGGGCTCTTCGCCGGTCCTCGGTAGTGGCCCCCGGAACAGGGAATTCCGGGTGCTTCGATCGAAGACCGGCCCGCACGGAGCAAGCGGCGCCCTCCGCCGGTCCCCGCCACACGGGCGAGGACGTAGACGAGGAGATACCCCTGGTGGAGAACGAGACCCACTACGCCGAGGCCGTCATCGACAACGGCGCCTTCGGCACCCGCACCATCCGCTTCGAGACGGGCCGCCTGGCCAAGCAGGCCGCCGGTTCCGCCGTGGCGTACCTGGACGACGACACCATGGTGATGTCGGCCACCACCGCTTCCAAGAAGCCCAAGGACCAGCTCGACTTCTTCCCCCTGACGGTGGACGTCGAGGAGCGGATGTACGCGGCCGGCAAGATCCCCGGCTCCTTCTTCCGCCGTGAGGGCCGGCCCTCCGAGGACGCCGTCCTCACCTGCCGCCTGATCGACCGGCCGCTGCGCCCCTCCTTCAAGAAGGGCCTGCGCAACGAGATCCAGATCGTCGAGACGGTCATGGCGCTCAACCCCGACCACCTGTACGACGTGGTCGCGATCAACGCCGCCTCCTGCTCCACGCAGCTCGCGGGCCTGCCCTTCTCCGGTCCGATCGGCGCCACCCGCGTCGCTCTGATCAAGGGCCAGTGGGTGGCGTTCCCGACCCACACCGAGCTCGAGGACGCCGTCTTCGACATGGTCGTGGCCGGTCGCGTCCTGGCGGACGGCGACGTCGCGATCATGATGGTCGAGGCCGAGGCCACCGAGAAGACCATCCAGCTCGTCAAGGACGGCGCCGACGCCCCCACCGAGGAGGTCGTCGCCGCCGGTCTCGAGGCCGCCAAGCCCTTCATCAAGGTGCTGTGCCGCGCCCAGTCCGAGCTCGCCGCCAAGGCCGCCAAGCCCGAGGGCGAGTTCCCGGTCTTCCTGGACTACCAGGACGACGTCCTGGAGGCCCTGACCGCCGCCGTCCGCACCGAGCTCGCCCAGGCGCTGACCATCGCCGGCAAGCAGGAGCGCGAGACCGAGATCGACCGCGTCAAGGAGATCGCCGCCGAGAAGCTGCTCCCGCAGTTCGAGGGCCGCGAGAAGGAGATCTCCGCCGCGTACCGCTCGCTGACCAAGTCCCTGGTCCGTGAGCGCGTGATCAAGGAGCGCAAGCGCATCGACGGCCGTGGGGTGACGGACATCCGTACCCTCGCCGCCGAGGTCGAGGCCATCCCGCGCGTGCACGGCTCGGCGCTGTTCGAGCGTGGCGAGACCCAGATCCTGGGCGTCACCACCCTCAACATGCTCCGCATGGAGCAGCAGCTGGACACCCTCTCCCCGGTGACCCGCAAGCGCTACATGCACAACTACAACTTCCCGCCGTACTCCGTCGGTGAGACCGGCCGCGTCGGTTCGCCGAAGCGCCGCGAGATCGGCCACGGCGCGCTCGCCGAGCGCGCGATCGTGCCGGTCCTGCCGACCCGCGAGGAGTTCCCCTACGCGATCCGTCAGGTGTCCGAGGCCCTCGGCTCCAACGGCTCCACCTCCATGGGCTCGGTCTGCGCCTCCACCATGTCGCTGCTGAACGCCGGTGTGCCGCTGAAGGCCCCCGTCGCCGGCATCGCCATGGGTCTGATCTCCCAGGAGATCGACGGCAAGACGCACTACGTCGCCCTCACCGACATCCTCGGTGCGGAGGACGCGTTCGGCGACATGGACTTCAAGGTCGCCGGTACGAAGGAGTTCGTCACCGCCCTGCAGCTGGACACCAAGCTGGACGGCATCCCGGCCTCCGTCCTGGCCGCGGCCCTCAAGCAGGCCCGCGACGCCCGTCTCCACATCCTCGACGTGATGATGGAGGCCATCGACACCCCCGACGAGATGTCCCCGAACGCCCCGCGGATCATCACCGTCAAGATCCCGGTGGACAAGATCGGTGAGGTCATCGGCCCCAAGGGCAAGATGATCAACCAGATCCAGGAGGACACCGGCGCCGAGATCACGATCGAGGACGACGGCACCATCTACATCGGTGCCGCCGACGGCCCGGCCGCCGAGGCCGCCCGCGCCACGATCAACGGCATCGCCAACCCGACCATGCCGGAGGTCGGCGAGCGCTACCTGGGTACGGTCGTCAAGACCACCACCTTCGGTGCCTTCGTCTCCCTCATGCCGGGCAAGGACGGCCTGCTGCACATCTCGCAGATCCGCAAGCTCGCCGGTGGCAAGCGCGTGGAGAACGTCGAGGACGTGCTCGGCGTCGGCGCCAAGGTCCAGGTCGAGATCGCCGAGATCGACCAGCGCGGCAAGCTCTCCCTGATCCCCGTGATCGAGGGCGAGGGCGCCGAGGGCGAGAGCAAGGACGAGTCCGACAAGTGACGTCCCGTAGTACACGGATGACGGCCCGCACCTCCTCGGAGGGGCGGGCCGTCGCCCGTACCCAAACGCTTCTCAAGGGCGAGAACGGCATCGGCACCGTCCGCAGGACCACCCTCCCCGGCGGCCTGCGCATCGTCACCGAGACCCTGCCGTCCGTGCGCTCCGCGACCTTCGGCATCTGGGCCAACGTCGGCTCCCGCGACGAGACCCCGGCGCTCAACGGCGCCACCCACTACCTGGAGCACCTGCTCTTCAAGGGCACGGCCAAGCGCAGCGCGCTCGACATCTCGGCCGCCCTGGACGCGGTCGGCGGCGAGATGAACGCCTTCACGGCCAAGGAGTACACGTGCTACTACGCGCGCGTGCTCGACACCGACCTGCCGCTGGCCATCGACGTGGTCTGCGACATGCTCACCGGCTCGCTCATCGAGGCCTCCGACGTCGACGCCGAGCGCGGCGTGATCCTCGAAGAGATCGCGATGACCGAGGACGACCCCGGCGACTGCGTGCACGACCTCTTCGCGCACACCATGCTGGGCGACACCCCGCTCGGCCGCCCGGTCCTGGGCACGGTCGACACGATCAACGCCCTCACCCGCGACCAGATCGCCCGCTTCTACCGGAAGCACTACGACCCGACCCACCTGGTCGTGGCCGCCGCGGGCAACGTCGACCACGCCAAGGTCGTCCGCCAGGTGCGCGCCGCCTTCGAGAAGGCCGGCGCCCTCGGCCGCGTCGACGCCACGCCCGTCGCCCCGCGCTCCGGCGCCAAGACGATCCGTGCCGCCGGCCGCGTCGAGGTGCTCGGCCGCAAGACCGAGCAGGCGCACGTCGTCCTCGGCATGCCGGGCCTGGCCCGCACCGACGAGCGCCGCTGGGCGCTCGGCGTGCTCAACACCGCCCTGGGCGGCGGCATGAGCTCGCGGCTGTTCCAGGAGGTCCGGGAGAAGCGCGGACTGGCCTACTCCGTCTACTCCTACACCTCCGGCTTCGCCGACTGCGGCCTCTTCGGCGTCTACGCCGGCTGCCGTCCCAGCCAGGTCCACGACGTGCTGCGGATCTGCCGCGACGAGCTGGACCGGGTGGCCACCGAGGGTCTGTCGGACGAGGAGATCGGCCGTGCCATCGGCCAGCTCTCCGGTTCCACCGTCCTCGGCCTGGAGGACACCGGCGCGCTGATGAACCGCATCGGCAAGAGCGAGCTGTGCTGGGGCGACCAGATGTCGGTCGACGACATGCTGGCGCGCATCGCGACCGTGACCCCGGACGAGATCCGCGAGGTGGCCCGCGATGTACTGGGACAGCGTCCTTCGCTGTCCGTCATCGGCCCGCTGAAGGACAAGCAGGCCGCACGCCTGCACGAGGCCGTTTCTTAAACCGCTGAGCAGATGGTCGACAAGGAAGCAGGGACGATGAGCAAGCTGCGCGTCGCCGTCATCGGTGCCAAGGGCCGGATCGGCTCCGAGGCCGTACGGGCCGTGGAGGCCGCCGACGACATGGAGCTGGTGGCCGCACTGGGCCGGGGCGACAGCCTCGAGGCCCTCACCGAGGCGGGTGCCCAGGTCGCGGTCGAGCTGACGCACCCGGACTCGGTGATGGACAACCTCGAGTTCTGCGTCCGCAACGGCATCCACGGTGTCGTCGGTACGACCGGCTGGACCGAGGACCGCCTGGCGCGGCTGGACTCCTGGCTGGAGGCCTCGCCCTCCACCGGCGTGCTCATCGCCCCGAACTTCTCCATCGGCGCCGTCCTGACCATGGCCTTCGCCCAGCAGGCGGCCCGGTTCTTCGAGTCCGTCGAGGTCGTCGAGCTGCACCACCCCAACAAGGCCGACGCCCCCTCCGGCACGGCCACCCGCACCGCGCAGCTGATCGCCGCGGCGCGGCGCGAGGCGGGCTGCGCCCCGCAGCCCGACGCCACCACCACGGCCCTGGAGGGCGCCCGGGGCGCGGACGTCGACGGGGTGCCCGTGCACTCCGTACGGCTGCGCGGCCTGCTCGCCCACCAGGAGGTGCTGCTCGGCGACACCGGCGAGACGCTCACCATCCGCCACGACTCCCTGCACCACAGCTGCTTCATGCCGGGCATCCTGCTCGGCGCGCGCCGCGTGGCGACCACCCCGGGCCTGACCTTCGGCCTGGAACACTTCCTGGATCTGGGCTGATCACTGTGCGCGCGAAGATCGTCTATTTCGCCCTGGCCGCCGTCCTGGCCGTCTACTTCGTCCTGGTCGGCAGCCGAGGCGTCATGCTCATCGAGCAGGGCACCGTCATCACCGTCGCCTTCGGGCTGGCGGTGCTGGTGCTGCCGTTCATCGGGGCCTGGTTCCTGTACCAGACCACCAAGTTCGCGCGCGACGCCAACCGGCTGGCGCGGGAGCTGGAGGCCGAGGGCGGGCTGCCCGTCGACGAGCTCGAACGGACCCCCGGCGGCCGCATCGACCGCGACTCGGCGGACGCGGTCTTCGCCAAGCGCCGCAGCGAGACGGAGCGGGCGCCGGGCGACTGGCGCTCGTGGTTCCGGCTGGCGGTCGCCTACCACGACGCCCGCGACACCCCTCGCGCACGCAAGGCGATGCAGCGGGCGATCGCCCTGCACGACGGGAAGGCGGTCCGGGCGGACGCGGTCTAGCGCGTCAGGCCCGGGCGGCCATGGCCTTGAGCTCGGCCACCCACTCCTCGGTGGCGTCGGCCGCCGCGGCGAAGGCCTGCGGGCGGCCGAGGAAGTCGGCGCCGTGATCGGTGACCAGAACGGGCAGCGGCCGGCCGTCGGCGCGGTGGACGACCAGCGCCTGGCCCTGGACCGTGCCGAGCACGCCCAGCCGGCGGACGGGCTGCTGGATGATCCGTACGGGGCCGACGGCGGACCACGGCAGCGAGGTGCCGGACAGCAGCCGGACCTGGCGCAGCCCCCGCTCGTCCACCCAGACGCCCGCGCGGACCGACCGCCACGCGAGGGCGATGAGCAGCGCGGCGACGACGAGGCAGATCCCCGCGCCGAGCAGCGATCCGGCGACGCCGATGACCACGGCGGCGACGAGTACCTGCGACGCGAGCAGAAGCAGCAGCGCCGCGCCACCCACCCGCAGCGGACCCGGGCGGTAGGGACGCCGCCGGCGCCGCCGGTCCTCGTACAGATCGGTGTACGGGTCCGGGGCCGGGTCTTGCGGGGTCGGGGGCGCGGCGGTCACCGTCGCATCGGCTGTCAGAAAGGGCAGGGGCACGACGGTTCGTTCCTCACTCACACACATGCACGCTCGAATGGCTGTGCGGGGTGAGGGTACCTGCTGGTAAGGGGCCGTGGATCAGCGGCCCGCGTTGGCTTCGGACTGCTGGGCGCGGTGCGTGTCGTGCGGGTTCGTCGAGAGGGCCGGCATGCCGAACAGCAGAGCTCCGACGAGCCCCGCCGTGACGGTCAGCCCCACGAGGATCCGCCCCGCGAGCTGCGAGCGGTTGACGCGTTCTCGGGGCGGCGGAGTGATGTTGCTGCGGTAACGCTCGGCCTCGGCGACGAAGGCGAACGGTACGGGCTCTCGCCGGCGGAACATGAAGGGCTCTCCTAGGAACCTTGAGGTGGGCTGTCACACAGAAAGACGTTCGAACTCCCTGCCGGGTGCCCGTTTTCCGTAACTTCTGTGAAAAATATCAACTGGCGCTCGAGCGGCTTCCCGTGGTGGGGGTCGCGGCCGGTCCCGGGCCCGGCGACGCCTCGGTGTCAGTGGTGGCCCTTAGGCTTGGCGACGGCCAAGCACAGCAATCTGGAAGGACCCCGCCGGTGACCGACACCCCCACCGTGGACGCCAAGGACGCGAAGCCGACGTTTCGCAGCGACGTGACCGTCGAGCTGGTCAAGCACAGCGCGGCCGACTCCGACGTGCTGTGGGCGGCCCGCGTCTCCACCGCCGGCGAGCAGTCCCTGGAGGAGATCACCAAGGACCCCGAGCGGTCCAAGGGGCTCATCAACTACCTGATGCGCGACCGCCACGGCAGCCCCTTCGAGCACAACTCGATGACCTTCTTCATCAGCGCCCCGATCTTCGTCTTCCGCGAGTTCATGCGGCACCGCGTCGGCTGGTCCTACAACGAGGAATCCGGTCGCTACCGGGAGCTCGAGCCCGTCTTCTACGTGCCGGGGGAGTCCCGCAAGCTGGTCCAGGAGGGCCGCCCGGGCAAGTACGTCTTCGTCGAGGGCACCGAGGAGCAGCACGAGCTCACCGGCCGTGCGATGGAGGACAGCTACCGCCGGGCCTACGAGGCCTACCAGGAGATGCTGGCCGCGGGCGTCGCCCGTGAGGTCGCCCGCTCGGTCCTTCCCGTCGGCCTGTTCTCCTCGATGTACGCCACCTGCAACGCCCGCTCGCTGATGCACTTCCTGGGCCTGCGCACCCAGCACGAGCTGGCGGCCGTTCCCTCCTTCCCGCAGCGGGAGATCGAGATGGTCGGCGAGAAGATGGAGGCGGAGTGGGCCAAGCTCATGCCGCTCACCTACGCGGCCTTCAACAAGAACGGTCGCGTCGCGCCCTGACCGGGCACGCACCGGCCCCGTGACACGCTGCTACCGGAGCAGTGAGCACGGTGTCCGGATTGCGGCATTTCAACACCTTCATCTAGGCTGAAAAAACGGACCCGGCACTGCTTGAACCCCCGAGCAGGCAGTGCCGGGATCCCTTTTCGCACTCCCCGAGGGAGCACCTCACGGTGAGCAACGAGTAGCGTGGCCCTCATGGCTCCGACCTCCACACCGCAGACGCCCTTCGGGCGGGTCCTGACCGCCATGGTCACGCCCTTCACCGCCGACGGCGCCCTCGACCTCGACGGCGCGCAGCGCCTCGCCGCACACCTGGTCGACGCAGGCAACGACGGCCTCGTCGTCAACGGCACCACCGGCGAGTCCCCCACCACCAGCGATGCGGAGAAAGCCCAGCTCGTACGAGCCGTCGTGGAGGCGGTCGGCGACCGCGCCCACGTCGTCGCCGGAGCCGGCACCAACGACACCCGTCACAGCATCGAGCTCGCCCGCGCCGCCGAGCAGGCCGGCGCCCACGGCCTCCTCGTCGTGACCCCGTACTACAACAAGCCCCCGCAGGAAGGCCTGCGCCGGCACTTCACCGCCGTCGCCGACGCCACCGACCTGGACGTCATGCTCTACGACATCCCCGGTCGCAGCGGCGTGCAGATCGAGACCGAGACCATGGTCCGGCTCGCCGAGCACCCGCGCATCGTCGCCACCAAGGACGCCAAGGGCGACCTGGCCGCCGCGAGCTGGGCCATGGCCCGCTCGGGGCTCGCCTGGTACTCCGGCGACGACATGCTCAACCTCCCGCTGCTCTCCGTGGGCGCGGCGGGCTTCGTCTCGGTCGTCGGCCACGTCGTCGCCCCCGAGCTGCGCGCGCTCGTGGAGGCCTACCGCTCCGGCGACATCGACAAGGCGGCCGAGATCCACCGGCGGCTGCTGCCGGTCTACACCGGCATGTTCCGCACCCAGGGCGTCATGACCACCAAGGCCGCCCTCGCCCTCCAGGGCCTGCCGGCCGGCCCGCTGCGACTGCCGCTCATCGGACTCACGGACGAGCAGACCGAGCAGCTCAAGAGCGATCTCGCCGCCGGCGGGGTACAGCTCTGACACCCAGACTTCACAACCGCATACCGGTCAACTGAATACCGACCCAACTGAATACCGACGACAACTGCAAGTGCACGAATGTCACGCGCGCCATGTGCCCACGGGGCATGTGGCGTGCGTGGTGAGGAGAGTCTTTTGAGCCACCCGCACCCCGAACTCGGTTCGCCGCCGAAGCTCCCGAAGGGCGGCCTGCGCGTCACCCCGCTCGGCGGCCTCGGCGAGATCGGCCGCAACATGACGGTCTTCGAGTACGACGGCCGCCTGCTGATCGTCGACTGCGGAGTGCTCTTCCCCGAGGAGGAGCAGCCCGGAGTCGATCTGATCCTGCCGGACTTCACGTCCATCCGTGACCGGCTCGACGACATCGACGGCATCGTGCTCACGCACGGTCACGAGGACCACATCGGAGGTGTCCCCTTCCTCCTCCGCGAGAAGGCGGACATCCCACTGATCGGCTCCAAGCTGACCCTCGCCCTGATCGAGGCCAAGCTCCAGGAGCACCGCATCCGCCCCTACACCCTCGAGGTCGTCGAGGGCGACCGCGAGCGCCTGGGCCCCTTCGACTGCGAGTTCATCGCGGTCAACCACTCCATCCCGGACGCCCTGGCCGTCGCCATCCGCACCCCGGCCGGCATGGCCGTGCACACCGGCGACTTCAAGATGGACCAGCTCCCGCTGGACCGTCGCCTGACCGACCTGCCCGCCTTCGCCAAGCTCGGCGAGGAGGGCATCGACCTGCTGCTCGTGGACTCCACGAACGCCGAGGTCCCCGGCTTCGTGCCGCCGGAGCGCGACATCTCCGGCGTCCTGCGCCAGGTCTTCGCGGGCGCCCAGAAGCGCATCATCGTGGCGAGCTTCGCCAGCCACGTCCACCGCATCCAGCAGATCCTCGACGCCGCGCACGAGTACGGCCGCCGCGTCGCCTTCGTCGGCCGCTCGATGGTCCGCAACATGGGCATCGCCCGTGACCTGGGCTACCTGCGGGTGCCGGCCGGCCTCGTCGTGGACGTCAAGACCCTCGACGACCTGCCGGACGACGAGGTCGTGCTCGTCTGCACCGGCTCCCAGGGCGAGCCGATGGCCGCGCTGTCGCGCATGGCCAACCGCGACCACCAGATCCGGATCGTCCAGGGCGACACGGTCATCCTGGCCTCGTCCCTGATCCCGGGCAACGAGAACGCGGTCTACCGCGTCATCAACGGCCTGACCCGGTGGGGCGCCAACGTCGTGCACAAGGGCAACGCCCGCGTCCACGTCTCCGGCCACGCCTCGGCGGGCGAGCTGCTGTACTTCTACAACATCTGCAAGCCGAAGAACCTGATGCCGGTCCACGGCGAATGGCGCCACCTGCGCGCCAACGCCGAGCTCGGCGCCCTGACCGGCATCCCCAAGGACCACATCGTCATCGCCGAGGACGGCGTCGTCGTGGACCTGGTCGACGGCAAGGCGAAGATCGTCGGCAAGGTGCAGGCGGGCTATGTGTACGTGGACGGCCTCTCGGTCGGCGACGTCACCGAGGCCTCCCTCAAGGACCGCCGCATCCTCGGCGACGAGGGCATCATCTCGGTCTTCGTGGTCGTCGACAGCACCACGGGCAAGGTCGTCAGCGGCCCGCAGATCCAGGCGCGCGGCTCGGGCATCGAGGACGCGGCGTTCAACGCCGTCGCCCCGAAGATCGAGGAAGCCATCGCCAAGGCCGCCGCCGACGGCGTCGCCGAGCCGCACCAGCTCCAGCAGCTCGTGCGCCGCACGGTGGGCAAGTGGGTCTCCGACAGCTACCGCCGCCGTCCGATGATCCTCCCGGTCGTGGTTGAGGTCTGACGTCGCGTCAGTCCAACGGGACGGCCGCCCCGGCTCGATTTGCATCCGGGCGCGGCCGTCCAGTACGTTTACGTCTCCACCGCAGCGGGAACGCCAAGCGCCTAGTGCGCCAGGCGGATCCGGAAGGCGGATGGAAATCCGACTCAGAGAAAATCTGATAAAGTCGGAAACCCCCGCCAACGGGGACCGGAAATGAAATCCGAACCAGCTGCTTCGAATGAGAAGCGGTAAGGAAC
>NZ_JBFQGI010000006.1:0-530169 GCF_040932295.1 Streptomyces sp. C36
GGGCTGCTGCGCAGCCGCGGAGCGCCGCCGCTGCGCGGCGTGAGGAGGGGCGGTCCTGCGGACCGAGGAAGGTTGCGGTCCTGCGGACCGCTCGCTTAAATCGCCACTGCGCGGCAATTTAAGCTCCGGCGCACTTGTGCGCATCTCTGTCAGCAGCAGCTCAAAGCTAAACTCCCACATTGCACCGACATGGACGCCTATAGGGAGAATCCGATGTGTGCAACTTCGTAATATAGCTCTGGCGGTGAGTCAATTTCGCTTGCAAAACTCATCCATGCTGTGTCAAGGACCGTCTCGTCATCAGACGACCATGCGTCAACCAGGCCCCCCCAACTGCGTTGACTGGGGCGAATCTCTCGTTCACTAGCTTCCTTCTGTGCTCCCTGGGCTTGCTTGTGGACATCCCTCCAATCAACAGGGGTAATGCTCATCCGTTTTCCATAGCCCCTCTCCTTTAGCTGAAGTGCGATAGCTTCACGAACAGCGAGTGATGGAGTTCGCCCAGTGCGCTTCCAATTAGTGGAGCGGAGCTGCCAGTAGGCATGGTTGATGCGCTCACGACTGGCGGTGCTGGGGATTCGGGTCTTCCAGCCTCGACGTGTGCGTGCAGGGATGCCTGCGCGGTCCATCGCCTCGCGTCCGCCTTTTCGGCTATTCAGGTAGTCCAGCTGGGCCCGAATACTCGGCGAGGCGACCATCGGTGGCGTAATGTCTCCGCTTTCCATCAGGTCTAGGACTTCGGCGTCTAGTTGCTCGCCAAAAGCGGCACCGCCGCTATCAGGTCCGCGCCCCCAGTTCCCCAAGGGCCCCCCGGTGTGCGGCCGACGTGGCCGGCGAGACGTCATTTCTCACCCTTTCGGGAAAACTTCTTGACCTTGATCTGACTCAAGGCACGTCCCTCCACGAACAGCGGCTTTCCGTTCCAACGAGCCGCCCACACATCACCGGCAAGGTGGAGTTCATCCGTGCCACCTACCTGAACCACCGTCAGTCCCGCCTGATGCGCGCGGATCGCCTTCCGTCGCAGGTTAGAGAATGCCTGCCCCCGGATGATGTGCTGCCATTCAGGGCGCCGTAGTTCGTGGTTCTTACGACTGTCGCCCATCGTCGAAACCAACTTGGCGTACATCGCAGCAATATAAGCCTTCGTCAGCTCATCTCCTTCCAAAATAGCATGCATACGAGCCTCATTAAGCACGTTTACCAGTGTCTTAAAGAGAGACGCACTGCCTTTTGCAACGTAAGCCTCCCTGATCACGGGTAGCGTGCACAGTTCCCCGTACGACGGTGAAGCAAAATCCTTCAGGCTCAGTACCACTGACGTCGGTACCCACAACGTGCCGGACGTCTCCCGATCATCTCCGAGAGGATGGGGCAACTCAGGGTGTTCCCAGTCAACCGGATCGATCCGGCAGATTCCCGAAAGATCAAGGCCCTTCCCGTAGTTAGCCAGATCGTCCCAGCCTTCCGGGTTATGGGTAATCGTGCGGACCGGAAGATGGGCAGACTGCAGCGCGGCGAGGTAAGCAGCGTTGACATCGAGCTCGGTCGTTTCCGTACCGGAAAGTACCGAAGGATTAGTGAACTTCGGCCGAGCCTCCCACACCTCATCAGCTCCATCACGCCGCTTGCGGGTCAGAGGCTCGGGCAACTTCGGGTACGTCGTGTGCTGATAGTTCGTCTCCACCCGCGTCGCCTCGAACAGCTCCATCACATCCGGAATCGCCGAACCACCGCTGCCGGCCAGTGCTTTCAGCGCTGCGTCGGCATCGCCTCCGTGTGCCTCAAGCGCGCGGCCCACCCGGTCGGAGATGAACGCGGACAAGCTGGCCTTCGCGGAACTCACACGCTGCTGCTGCCATACAGGCCTCGGCGCAGCCGTAGCCGGTGACTCCACTGGTGCCGGAGTGCTATGGGTGGATGCAACCTGGTGCGGGCTGTTGGCTGTGTCCCCGGCCGTCGATTCGGGCGTGGTGGTGCAGGAAGCTGCGGCAAATGCTTGCAAGGCCACGGCGAGCCGCCGGCCCTCACCTGTGTCAGGCACGCGCAGTCCGCTGGCTGCGAGGTCGATAGCTGCCGCGCGTAGGCCGGGCAGAGTCGTGGCGTTGGTGGTTGTGGCTTCCCGCAGCGCGGCCAGGATGCTGATCACACGGGTGGAGACGCCGGTAGAAGAGCCGCTGAGATATGGGAGAGCTGCTTCGAACAGCTCAGCCTGCGTGGTGTCGACGACTGGGGCGGGCGGGGCGCTGAGTGCTTCAGCGGTCTGTACGGGGCTTGAAGCCGGGGTGGTGACAGCGTCGGTGAAGCGCGCGTATGCCAGCTGGGCGCGCAGCTTGATAGTGGCCTGGGGCCCGAAGTCACGCTCGGCTACGGTGACTTGGGTGTGCTCTCCGGTACGGGTCAGAGTGAGGGCGACGTCCGGGTCCAGTGCTGCTACTACGTCGGGGATGTCGGTGTCCAGCGCGGCCAGTACCGGAATATTCCGGGTCCGGGCAAGATGCGCCAAGGCCCGGGTGACAGCGGGTAGTGCGGGACCGGACAGTGGCACCACGGGGTCGTGGGCGTACTGCAGCCGGTCGACCACCACCAGTGCCAAGCCAGTGATGTCCGGAACGGTTTGCGTGATGGCTTCAGCGGTCAGATCGGCGCCGTCATCCAGGTGCAGGGGCGCGCCAGCAAGTCGGGCGCGCGTTGCTGAGGCGTCTTGCTCCTCCGAAGCGGTCAGGGCGCCCGAGCGCAGCCGACGGTAGTCCACTGGCGTCTCAGCAGCAATGATCCGTGCTGCGATGTCTGCCCGAGTCAGTCCTGAAGCGGCATACAGCACCGGGAGCTGCCGGGTGAGGGCGGTATGACGGGCGGCGGCCGCGGTGAGTAGGCTTCCTCCGGCGCCCGGTGCAGCAGCGACCAGTGTCAGCGTGCCTGGACGGAGACCGCCAAGCATGTCGTCAAGGGCGTCAAGGCCGAACGAAGCCGCCTGGCAGCTTGGGCCGGGCGCACCGGGTGTCAGGACCTCATCCAGGACCTCATCCAAGGCTGTCAGGCGGCGGGTGGCGGGCGCTGGGTTCGGCAGCGTGCTGCCGGGTGTAGGAGTGGTTGCATGGGCGGCGGAAGCTGGCGTCGCCGCGGCAGCAGCGGGAGGGGTAGCAGGAAGGAGAACTGCGGCTGGTGTGCGGCGGTGCAACAGGAGCTGAGGGGTGCCGGTGGCTGCGGCGGCCAGCAGGTCCCCAAGTTTCTTACGTGCCGTGGTGACCGGGGTAGCCGGCAGGGTAGACAGATCCTGCCTGATGGCGTCAAGGTGACTGAGCGGGGAGAGCACGGCGCACTTGGCGCCGCGGCCGATCAGTACGGACTGTCCTGTCGTGGCAGCGGCTTCCACTAGGTCATACAAAGCCTTGCGTGCCTCGTCGATCCCCCATCGCCGGCCGGGGCTCCCTGGTGTTGCGCCTGATGCATGCTGGGCCATGTCTGCTGGGCTTCCCTTCCCCATAGAGACACGCAAGATGCGTAAGAATCTAGCGTAAGAATGCTGCGGCGCGCCAGGGCGCGAGGCGTAAGGGTGTGTCACGTTGGCGGCATGTTCCCAGTCAGGGACATTCCCCGTGCTACTCGCACGTCACGATGCCCTGTGCCTGCCGAGGCGTCGTAGGCTACCCGGCAGGAGGCTGGTGGTTCCGCCATCCCGCCACGCTCGATGTTCCACACAAGCTGGTTGAGCCTGTCTCCTGGTTAAGCCACGCCCGCCGACGTGAACTGAACTCTCCCTGGCAAGGGCTCGGCCGTTTCAAGCAGGCCCTCCTGGCGCTGGCGCATCTGCGCAATAACGAGACGTTCGCGCAGTCCGAGGAAGGTTTCAGATCGGAAGCGACTGCCTGGCGATACGCCGACGAAACCCTTGACGTCCTCGCCGCACAAGCGCCCGACCTGCACGAAGCCCTGGTCGGGCTTAGTGAGGGAGACTTCGGCATCGTTGACGGGGCGCTGATCCCGACCGGCCGCATCACCGCGGACAAGCCCTACCACAGCCAGAACAAGCGGCACAGGATGGAGGACGCACTGGCGCGCCGGGTCGCCGATACCCGTGAAATACCGAACCCGGCTCCTGCCTGACATCACAGCCGGCCGCGAGGGAGCCGGGATGCAGCCTGTCTGCGGGCAGGCGAGGGGTTCAGCGCCACACTCTTGTCAATTAGTCCGGGAAGCAGGGGTTTTGGCGCGGGCGTAGCGCAGGGCGACGAGGCCGAGGTGGGAGTCTGCAGGCCGCCGACGGTCTTCTGCAGCGCTGCTGGAGAGGTCGGTTGCTTCGGACGCTTCGTCGTCGCGGGGGCCGACGCGCGGCTGGTGGCCCACTCGCTGCCTTCGGCCTGGTGAAGAGCAGCATCTTGTGCTTGGTGCTCCTGGGATGGGGGATCTTGGGGACAGGCGTGGGCCAGGCGTTCACGCGGGAGCTGCAGTCGCCACGGCGGAAGCCTCCTTCAAGCAGGCACTCCCCGGGGCGTCTTTCCATGATGGTCGGTGCAAGAGCCTTGACCGGGCGCCGCAGGAGGCGACCGGTGGGCCCGGCAAGCGCTTCGCTGGTCAGGAGGTGGGGGGCCTGAGGCCGAGGCGGCTGATGATGGCCCCTTCGTTACGTCCGAATTCTTGGGCAAGCTCGCCGATGGAGGCGCCTTGGTCGTGTCGCTGCCGTAATCGGGCAGCTTCTTCCGGTGTCCAGCGCTCGTACGCGCGAGGGTGGGTGCGTCGCACTTCTTCGACGGTATAGGCGGGCGGAGAGGCAGGTGCAGGGGCGGCCGGTGGCTTGACGTGGTCAGTGGGGAATGGTGCGAGGCGCAGCTGGTGGAGTTTGAAGGCTATGGAGCGTTCACTGCGCCCGAGCAGGCGCGCGATGACGTCGGGCTCCACGCCTTGTGCGCTCGAGGAGCGCAGCTGGTCAAGTTCTTCGTTGCTCCAGCTCTGTCCGTTGCGGGGTGGTGCAGACTTCCGGGTGGCGGGCGACGGGGTGTGCTGGGGGGCTTCTTGCGAGGCGAGGTGGATCAGTCGGCCCAGGGGCTCGAGGTCGGTGATCTCCACGGTGGTGGTGAAGTGGCTGAGGATCTCGCCGCCCGGGGATAGCACGATGGCGCTTGCCTGGCAGGTGCCGGCCGGGTCTGGGGTCAGGGTCAGCTCGTAGTGGCGTTCGCCGTGGGTGATCTGCAAGCGCCGGGGGCGGGGCAGAGGCAGGGTGGCTGGCTCTGCCTTCGCTGAGGCAGGTGGGTGTGTAGGTGGTTGCGGGAGCGGTCGGGGGGCTGGGGTGGGGCGGTTCCATAGTTGTGTCAGATGCCTGCGCAGGTTGTGCAGGGTGTGGCGGGCGCCTAGGAGGCGGAGGAATTCGGCGGCCTCGAAGTGGATGAGTGCTCCCGCTCGTGCGGAGTACCAGCCCACGCCTGTGATTCCCAGTTCGTCATCACGATCGAGGAGCAGGCAGGTGGCCAGGTGATGAATGTCTGAGAGGGGGAGCTGCTCCGGGCGGATCGTGGCGTGGACGTCGATGAGCAGGCCGTCGGCGAGCCAGTCTCCTTCCAGTCCGTCGTGCCCACCGCCAGCGGGAAAAGCTGGTGCGAGGGTGATCTGTTGCGGGGTTGTGGTTTGGAGCAGGGGAGCCAGAGCGGTTGCGGCTACAGCGGTCAGTTCTGAGGTGTCGCGTGCTTCGTAGTCCTCGACACCTGCCAGGAGCTCGTCCAGTGTCAGGTGTGGATGCGCTACGTGCCGCAGCAGACGGCTCACGGTAGGGTCCGCGCAGTGGCCAACCCCCTTGAAGAGGGCGGCGCCATAGCAGGCCCGGGCGAGCCTGTCCTCTGTCTCGGGGTCGCGCTGCAGCGGTCTGTTACGGTCCTCCGGGTGGTGCTGGCCTGCGAGGCTCTTCAACAGTGCGAGAAGGTCCCGGCCGGAGCCGGCGACAGCGGCTGCGATGTCGGGAGCGGTGGAAAGGGCCTTTGATGCTGCTGCGATGCCGTCCTCGATCCCTCTCAACGGTTGTTCCCCGCTGGTCAGGGCCAGGCGAAGTCTGCAGTCGATCGCCGTCGCCAGAACCGACCACTTGGGTGGCTCTCCTAGCGGTGCCTGGGGTGTCACCACCGCCATGCCCGCAGGCAACGCTGCCCGGTAGGCCTCCCGTAACCGCCCTGTGTGGGGTAACTCGCTTTCCAGGAAAGCCCGTAACGGAGAATGGGCATCCCTCAACATCAACATCACGCTCATGCCACGCACTCTATTCACCGTCCCCATGGTCTGGTCCGGCTAGGACAAGAGTCCACTCCCTTGCGCACGACCTCGCGAAGGGATTTGACAGCCCCGGTGAGTGGCGGCGGTCAAGTCGAGGGTGTCTCGGAAGCCGCACTTGGCCTCCAGATCGGCTGCCCGGGCACAGCCGGGTTGTTCTCTTGCCACCTGGGCCCATTTCAGGACTCCGCCCGTGGCAGAGGAAGCGGGCCCTGCGAGGTTCGCCAGGCTCGTCAACGAGCCTGGCCGGTAGGTCCTGGACGGGCGCGTCCTCCCGGGCAGAGCTGGGAAACTGACAGGCAGCTTGGGTGCCTGTCGTCGGCATATGACCAAGTTCCGCGTTCTACCGCATGATTGCGGCGTAGTGGGCGATGTGTACCTCTGCCAGCACAGCCCGACGCGCCAGGGCAGCGCTGCCACGCGGGGCGGTTTCCAGTACGACCCAGCCGTGCCGCAACGGGCATCGGACCAGGCGGCTGGGTGCTGGCGGCTTGACGGTCGGTTGCCGCCCAGTATGGCCGTCTTGCTGCGATGGTGGAGGAGCAGCTGCCGGTGGCGGTTCAGATCACATCCCTGCTCCCTGTCAGCGGTCTGCCCCCCGTCGCCATGGAAATCACTGCAATCGCCCTTATTTACTTTCGATTCTCAGACGCCAGCCCGCAGTGAAGCCTTCATATCCCTTGGTTTCTGTTCCGAAAGGCAGACGAGGCAGACATGCCACAAACACAGGACAAGCGGACCAGGGCGCAGCGAAGAAGCCCTCCCCCGCTCCGGGGATCTACCCACAGGCGAAGACGCCTTCTTCGGCAGGTGAACCAGGTGACACCCGCCCCGAAGCTTCGGGATGCGGGGCACCGAAACCGTCGTCATTCCTCTCCCCCAGCTCGGTATCGCCCGTCTGCCAGCACTCCGGACCAGTAGAACGAGGAAGAGGACCGTCCCAGGACGACCGCCTGAGCGGCCACCGCTCCCCCACATCGAGGTGGCATCAATCGATGGGACACAACAGGCCGGGCGACATCCAAGGGTGCCGGCGAGTAATGCTGGTAGCGGCGCAACCGCCCGCCTCGCACCCCCAAGCAGCACCCCACCCGGTAATCCGCTGCCGAATGCTCCCACGGCAGTCGGGCCGGTCCTGACCGGGGGCGCACCGGCCAGGACCGGCGTAACCGAGGCAACCGCAATAACATTCGCCTCTCCTGCATGACAGGTAGCCATGGGGCTGCGCGGGGAGCGTCACGCCTTCCGCGCACTCGCCGCAGCGGTGGTCACCGCCTTCTTCGTCGCGTGGCCGGCCGTCCACTGGCTTCGGTCATCTCAGAAGCCAGGCTGGCCGCCGGGCCGGGCAGGAGATCCCGTGCTTCCCCTGCAGTCAGTACGTCTGTTCCCGTCGATGCATAGGTCAGCTTCGATTCCCTTCGGAGGCATGCGGCTCCCAGGCGGACGGAATTGGCTGGATACAGCCGCAAAATCGCGTAGTAACTACTGAACCTGCTGCGCAGACGGGGGACGCTGTCGGGGTTCCGTGCAGTAGGTGCGGCTTGTTCTTGCCGTCACGTCAAGGAGGGAAACGGTTCTGCGGTGGGATGGTGTCAGACCTGTCCGCGACGATGCGTGCATGAGTCTCACCTCGTCCCTCAAGGACTCCACCTCTGCAATGTCCCGGTTCCTCACCGAGTTTCTTCCTCGACCCGATGCTGTCCTGGCCGACTTACGCCGGCGCCTGGCCCCCTGCAGCCCACCCGTAGCCCCCGACGCGGGACCGGGGAAACGGCCGGACTACCCGATGCTCGGTCACACAATCGACCACCGGCTCCGCATCAGTCTGGGGGCACCCACGGGTCAGCCGATCAGTGAGGGTGTCCTGCGGGCAATCTTCGATGACGAGGGCTGGCCCGCACCCGAGGTCATCGCCACCGTGCAGGCAGCCGGCACAGAGCTGCTGGCAGAACTGCGTCAACATGAAGACAGTGCCGGGCAGCCACTGGCTCTCGAGACACAGGCCGAGGACCGGTTGATCCGCCTGTGCCATCTCGCCTCCAGCTTCGAAGCCATCTACCGCTGCGGCGGCTGGATCCGCGGCAACAATCTCGGCTTCTGTTCACCTGAAGCCACCCTGGATGACCTCGCAGATGCCGTTCCGGGCTACATCGTCGACGACATCCGCCAACAGATGGCCCTTGCCGCCTCCCCCGGGCCCTTCACCCGATTCCGGGACCTTCCGGCACACAAGCGCATCTGCGGACCGGTTTTCGACGGCTCCGCCCACGTCGGTGGAGCGGATGCCGACTTTATCCTCGACGGCACGCTCATCGACTGCAAGGCAACGATCCGCCCTCAGCGCCTGGGCCGCGCCGAGATCTACCAGCTCGCCGGCTACCTCCTCCTCGACTACAGCGACGACTACGCCATCGACACGGTAGGGCTGTACCTCTCACGCCAGGGCGCGCTGATCGACTGGACGGTGCCGGACTTCCTCCGCCTGCTCGGGTCACCACACGAGCTCCCCACACTCAGGGCAGCGTGCCACCACGCACTCACCAGTGGCGCTGAAGGCACTGCGGTACCGCCGACGGAACACTCACGCCCTCTCCCCCACCCCCGCACCGGACCGTCCGTACAAGAGCCCCTCTTCGACGACCTGGACTGACCCTGCAGGGCTGACACCTGACCCCGCAACCGCACCAGACCGAACCCGACCAGAACGACAGCCCGCATCAACGAACTCACGCCGCACACCACAAACACAGCACCGAAACAGTCTGCGACGCCTCCACCACTGACCCGCGCCGACCGCCAGGCGGGCGGCGCGAAGACCACCACGACGACACGCCCCGCGCACCAGGCCGCGGACGACCCCGCAGCATCGCGGGCTACACCAGATCAGCAACTGCCCGCAGTGCGCCGGACAGCCACCGCTGACGAGTCCCCACTATGCCCACCAGCATGGCGCTGCCCGATCTCATCCCGCCCGGCCAACGCCCGAGGACCCGCTTCCCCGGCCCGAAGCAGTGACGCCCGAGAGCTGCTCACACCAGGCGGCACGCGGACAGGTCGACCACGATCGTCTGCCACCGACAGCCTCGTCGGCAACGTGCCGCACATACCGCGAGTGCTCCCACCTGGAGCCCTGCCCACACCCCAGACAGCCACAGGAAACATCGCCCCAGCTGCGGGCCGTGAGCTTTCAACATGTGGTCTTCCACCAGGGCGGTGAGGGCTTGCTGCATCGCAGCCGCCAGCGTTCTTGTGTCTCTTCTTCTTTGCGCTGTTGAACCAGCCGTCGTTCGTACTCGCTGCGCGCGGTAGGCGATTTACGCCCGCCGACTTTGCCTGGGCTTGAACACCGTCGTGAACGATGCTGACGGCAGACCTGGCACCGTTGCCGTTCGCGGCCCCCGCGAACGGCGGGGGAAAGAGACCGTACTTCCCGTGGAGGCCTGCGTGACAGATCCGGGTCCAGACTGCGCAGCAGCGCGGGAGTGCGCTCCCCCGTCGGTCGGGGCACCGCCTCCAGCGCGATGGCCGCACGATCATCTACCTCCCTACTTTTCACATCACAGGATGTCGGCAAGCTATCCCGCTGCCGAGCGCGTCACGGTCCGTTGGACGGCGACCGCATCGGCTGTGTGCTGGTCAAGTGGCGCAGCCGCGCGTCGCCGGAGTGCCAGGCGCGGCGGTGAAGTCGAGCCGGGCACGGTCTTATGGCGAGACCGGCGGTCGCTGCCTGCCAACTGGCGTACTCACGGAGGCGAGGCTGCTGGCCATCGATACGTGTCGGCGGACAGCTGGTGGGGCCATCTGACTACTTCAGGCGGCCAGAGCAGTGTTCGTGCCGAAGACTTCCTCGAAGGAATGGGCCCGGCGTGTGGCGACCATCACCCACGCTCCGCTGGGGTGGTGGCGAGTGTGCGTGCTGTAGTGGTGGACCTCGGAAGGGGTAAGGACTCTCAGATCCCCGAAGACATAGTAGAGCGGCGTAGGGGCGTGGGTGGCGGTGAAGAGCAGGCCGGCTTTCAGGGTGGCGGTGCTGATCGCGTAGCGGTCCGTGTGGGTACTCGGCAGCCGATCCTTGGCGTCGATGGTGACCAGTTCGCCGTCGCGGGCGGCTATCAAGTCGGGAAAGTACCGCAGCGTTGAGTCGGTGCGTGCCAAGGCCTGCCGGATCGCGGGCGGGTAGATACCCTGCCCACAGCGCTGGACCGTCCACCCGCGTGCCTGCAGTTCAGCGGCGACGCGTTGTTCGTGCGCGTCACCGACCTGCTTGCGGTCCTGCCAGTTAGTCATCTTGGTTGCCCCTCCCACCGTTCCAGGTTGCGTGATATGAACAACTCCCTTTTCGTGCTACCCCTGCATGGCTATGATGCCCCGCATGGCGGCATACGTAGACCCACGTTTTCGTCCTACGCTCTGGCCCGGAACTCGTGTGCCAGCACCGGAGTTGAGGCCCGTGCCCAGAGCGCGAGCCGATGGCGAGTGGATCGCCTGGGAGCCCCATCTGCGATCTGAGGGAAAAGACCGTCCCCGCTGCCAGAGGACTTCTACCTGCGTGAATTCATGGAACTTGACCCGGCCAACCTTGACGCCGTGGCCACCATGATGCGCACCTACGGACACCTGGGCGGCAGCATCAATACCGGCAGCTGGGATGCCGACGAGTACGAGCGCCTCAAGGAACTCACCGAGCGCGAACACCCACGCTACGGGCCATTCTGCCTGTACGGCGAACTGGCCACGCTCCACATCCGGGAGGCACAGGCGGCCATCACCACCTGGCTCGCACTGCGGCGGGAGGGCGGACTCGACGCGCTCATCGAGCCCGAGGTCTGCGAGGAACAGCTGGCTGAGTGGCGTTCCGAGAACACGGATCGGGAGGAGGTGTGGCCGCGCGATCTGGGCCACCTGCGCGAACTCGTTCTGGACATAAGGATCAGCGACCTGGTGAGCGAGCTGAACGCCGCACTCGAGCCGTTCAGCATCGGCATCGGCAGCCTCACCGACCGCTATCCCACCATCCTGTCGGTCGCCTTCCTCCAGCTGTACAACCACCTCGCCGAAGACGCCACCATCCGCGAATGCGCCAACGAAACCTGCCGCCGGCCCTTTGTACGTCAACGCGGACGCGCAGAATACGGACAAAACCGCACCAGTGGCATTAAGTACTGCACCCGCGAATGCGCCCGCGCCCAGGCTCAACGCGAGCACCGCCGACGCCGCAAGCAGCAGGACAGCAGCCACTGAGCGGTTAGCCCCGACGAGAGGCGCCACCGTGTCGCATACCCGCACTCGACGGTGCCATCGGCGGTGACATGCAAGCACCTCTCTATCGGCTGGTCTCGAGGCCGTTGAGAACAGCAAGAACGGGTTCCCATCACATGCCGACGGTGTCGCGGTCGGGTACGCCACCGCGTTCTCGTTGTTTGCACAGATGGACGACGTTTCGGTACTCACAAACGATCGCCACGAAGTCGTGGACGTCCATCTGGATCCAGCCACGGGCGCGGGCGGTGTCCAGGAGCAGGGCGAAACTGGCGCGCTCGGAGCAGCGGGCGCGGTGGCCGGCGGGGTGCCGGGCACTGTTGAGCGCCCGGTGGAGCCGCCTGCCCTATCCCCGTCTCTGCGTCAACGCCCCGCCCGAACCGGGCTCACCCGCCGACTGGCCCGCGGCCCTGGCCGTCTTCAACCGGACCCACCGTCCACGTGATGCGCCATGCCCGCACGGAGGTTTGTCCGGTCGACCGCATCGACTGGCTGCGGCCCGAGGACCTGCAGCCGACCTTCAACTATTTCGACTACCTCGCCGATAAGCTGGAGCTGACCGTCTTCTGGAGCGGCATCGGCTCCAACGACATCCTCCGTGAAGCTCTCGCCGCATGCTTCCCGCTCACGCCGCCCTACCGAGCCCACTGCCCCCATCCGGCAGCGCTCGATCCCCGCACTCTGGGCCAACCAGCTGCCTCCCCGCCACAAGGAGCACCCCGACGAATGGGTCAGCACACTGGCCACGCTCGACAGCCGGCTCCGGCTGCGGCGCCACAAACCCGTCAGCCTCCTGGAAGCACGAGAAACGCCTGTACCGGATCACTGACGGGCTCATGGAGCACCTCACGCCGCTGATCGGGATGGCCGCCCAGCTCGCCATCCTCGACGGCACAGAGTCGCTTACTCGTGACGTCCTGTACGACACCGCCCACTACCTTGCCCTGCCCCTTGGCTGACGGCGCCGGCGCCACCGTGGCGACAGGCCTGCGCGGGCTGTCTGCGTGAGGATCGCGGGCCCGCCGATGGGGGGCCCGGATTTGCTCTGGGCAGCCAGTTCGTTGGCCCCAACGGTTTCGCGCGCGGCTTTTCGCGCGGCCGCCTCTTGATCGCCCTGTCTTTGTCAAGTTGGCCGGATACGGGAGTGACTGTCGCCTAGCGTCGGACCTGAAGGGCATGAGGGCGGACGAAGGCGGCGGAGATGAGCGGGGGCGGCGAGACGCGCAGACGAGGCAGTCTCTCGCATCAGACGGTTCGGGAGGTGTGGGTTCGCAGCGGGGGCCGGTGCGTGCTGTGCAACGCGTACCTGTTGGAGGGGCCGATGTCGGGGCGGACGCTGCGCCTGGGAGAGCTCGCGCACATCGTCGGGCAGAGTACGGATGCGCGCTCACCGCGGGGGGAGTATCCGTTGGACGAGGCGCTGCGCGACGAGGCGGACAACCTGATGCTGCTGTGCGCTCAGCAGCACACCGAGATCGACGCCAAGGCCACGCAGGACGTGTTCACTGTCGCGTGGCTGCGTCGTCTGAAGCAGGAGCATGAGGACCGCATTAGGCATGTGACTGGGCTGGGTCCGGACCGTGCCACCACGGTGGTGCGGATGCTGGGGTCGGTGCACGGGAATGCTGTGGAACTGTCGCGGCAGACCGCCGCGAACGCTGTGACGGCGTGCCACCGATTCCCGCTGTTCTTGGAGTCCTACGCCCGGCATGGTGTGGAGATCAATCTGCAGCACACGCCTGGTGAGGGGTCCGCTGCGGCGGGGAGCGCGTCGTCCGCTGCCGCGGCGAGCCGCAGCTACTACCGGCAAGCGGTGCAGGTTATCGATGACGTGATCAGGCATCAGCTGCGGCCGGGCATTGAGCGTGGCTCCGTGCAGCATGTGAGCGTGTTCGGGTTCGCGCGCCTGCCGCTGCTGGTGTACTTGGGGTTGCGCCTGGACGACACCGTGCCGACGGATATCTACCAGCGTCACCGGCCCGAGCAGTCCTGGGTGTGGCCCGCTGAGAGCGGCCCGGTCACGGAGTTCGCTGTGCGTCCGGTCCAGGGTGGGCAGGACGGCGACGAAGCTGTGGTGATCATGAACGTCTCGGGGGCGATAGCCCCGCACGAGGTCCCGGAGGAACTTGCGGACCTGCGCCGCTACGAGATCAGCCCGACCAACGCGGCAACGTGTCCGGACATACTGCGCCAGTGTGCGTCCCTGCGGTGCCTGGAGGATACGCTCCGGACCTTTTTCGCGCGGCTGGAGGCCGAGGCGAAGACACTGCGGCGCCTGCATGTTCTGCCTGCCATCCCCATGTCTGCGGCAGTGGCGCTGGGCCGTGCCCATCATCCGCAGGTCCACCCGCAGTTAGTGATCTACGAGCGGCTGGCAGGAAGCTACGTGCCCACGCTCGAGGTGGGACAGGTCACCGGCTGACACGGCAGCGAGCGGCACGCCGGGACGGTCGGTTCCTGCCCCGGCCGGGGGCCTGGGGACGACCGGTCTACGGCTCCGGATGCGTGTGGGCGATGAAGCGGTGTGCCGGGAGGATCCCTGTGTGCGGCTGGGCGCACAGGTGGGTTCCTGATACGGGGTGGCGCATCTGATTGCTCAGGAGGGTGATCAGGGTGGCGGTGGTTGCCATGAGGTCGGCGGCGGAGCCGTGAAAGGTGGGGATGGAGCAGCCGCGGGTGGGGCGAAGTTCGTCGCCTGGGGCAGGTTCAGTCCACAGCGGGTGGTAGGGCTCGAGGCTCGGGTCGGCCAGGACGTGACCACCAGCGACGTGGTCGATGGCGGACAGGCTCGCCTGGGTGCCGGGGGCGGCGATGGTGAGGATTCCCAGGCTGGCGGTGAGGCTGTCCGTGGCCATCTGGGCGAGGACGGCTTTGCGGTGCGGGCGTTGGGCGAGGAGGTCGAGGAAGCGTCCGGCGGTGATGCTGACGGTGGCGTCGATGATCAGATCGGCGTGGTCTGCGGCTTCAAGGAGCGCGGGGGCGGGGGGTGGGTCGGCGATGTCGATGGTGATGTCGTCCCGGATGGCGCGGAGGCGTGGGGCTAGGGCTGTTGCCTTGGTCATGCCGATGTGTTCCTCGGTGTAGTTCTGCCGGACGAGGAGTCCGCCGGTGATGCGGCCGGCATCGCTGAGGGTAAGCCGTGAGGCTCCGGCTCGGGTCACCAGCTCGGCTGCCCATGAGCCAATGCCGCCACAGCCCCAGATGTGGACGTGGGCGCCGTGGAGGGCGTGGACGGGACGCCGTGTGTCGCGGCGGGTGGTGGTCTCTGGGCGTTCGTCGGACAGGTAGCACCATTCGATGCGGGCGTGGCGCAGTTCGTCGGGCAGGCTGCCCAGGCGGCTGGGGGTTCTGCGGCGGGCGAGGTGGCGCAGAGCGTCGCCGGCTTGGGGCTGCAGGCGGCCGGCGAGGAGGAACGGGGGTGCTGTCGGCGTGGTGGGGTGCCGGACGGCCAGGACGAAGTGCTGGGCGGTGCCGTCGAGGCCGCGCAGTGCGCTGGCGGCGAGTGCGGTCAGCAGCGCCGAGGATGGGGCGTCCGGCTTCGGGGCGGGGCCGGACGCGTGGGGGGTGGCGGAGTCGATGACGGTCATGAGCTCGGCCAGTGTGCTGCCGGCGCCCAGGGGCAGCGCATTCACGGGCAGGACCGGGGTTCGGTGGCTGTGTTCGTCTGCGGGGCTGCTGGTCAGATCGAGTCGGTCGGCGGTGCGCCGGGTGAGCCAGCCTGTGGCCGTCCGGTGCGGGACGGGTTCTCGCACGACGACTGTGGGAGCGCCGGGTGTGTAGTGCAGAATGCCGCCGACGGGGTGGTAGAGGGCGGTGTCGGGGTCGAAGTTGCCGGCAGCCGCGTCTGTGAGCCACTGCCACAGGCGGTTCATGACGGGGGCGATTCCGGCGGTGGGATCCCATTCTCGGGCGGGGTCGAGGTAGAGGCACAGGCGGTTGCCTTGCAGGACGTGCGCCGTGCCGGCGAACCGGGTGTGGGTGGTCTGTATCGGGGGCGGGATCGTAGGGGCGGCGGGGAGGCCGAGGATGAAGTCCTCGGCCTCCCCCAGGAGCAGGCCTCCCGGCGCGTGCGGCATGTCGTTGGTGCGGACGCTGATGGGGACTCGGACCAGGCCGTCGGCGCCGGTGCGGGGGCGGCCGGTGACGCGCAGGTCGGGGCGGTGCGCGGCTGCGAGCGCCGTGAGCTGGTCCAGGAGCTGGCGCTGCCACGGGTTGGGGCGGGCCGTGGGCGGCTTGCGCTTGCTCATCCGGCGCGCCCGGTGCGGGAGGTAGTGGTGATCACCAGCGGGGTCGTGAACTTGGCCGTCGTCGGGGTGACGGAGGCGGTGGGGCGGGGCAGGTCGGGGAAGGAGTCGCCGAACAGGTTCCGCCACAGCCTCACGCTCCGGTCGTAGTCCGGCTCGTCGTAGGCCTCGCGGATCTGGCGGGCGTGGGTGTGGATGCGGTCGCGGAAGTAGCTGTAGGTCGCCTGGTCCCAGCGGTGGTCGAAGGTGAGGCCCGACCCGGAGGGGTCAGCGATGGAGGGCTTGTCGGGACGGTTCTGCAGCCAGGCGTCAAGGTCTTCAACGATGGTGAGCAGGGCGGTGGGCACGTTGCCGTAGCAGCCGGGCTCACTGACGGCCTTGGTCTCGTCGATGCACCCCCCGAGCAGGGTGGTGAGGATGATGGAGCGGGTGCCCAAGAAGGACTTCCGGTGGTTTCGCAGGTACTTCATCAGGCGGATGACCTTGCGCAGGTTACCGTCGGCGATGCCGTCCTTCTTCTGCATCCAGGCGGTGAACCCGGCCGGGTTGGTCTGCTCCCACCGGTTGTCGTCGCGGTTGACGATCACTTCCCGGCCGTCCGCCAGGTGCAGGTAGGGCACGATGTCGACGTGCATAGAGTTGGCGTAACTCAGCTGAATGCAACGGCACTTGCGGGTGTGCGGCATGCCCCCGTAGACGCTGTGGCGGTGGAGCGCGGCGTAGACCTTGTCGATGTACGTTTTCGGGCTGTCGGCCCACTCGACGACCTCGGCGAGGTGGAGCATGAAGTCCGCGTCGAACTCACTGTCGCCGACGGGGTTGACGATGGTGCGTTGCGCCCAGGACCCCTGCGGCTTCTTGCCGAGGACCAGCAGGCCGAGTTCGGGGTCGGCCTTAAGGGCGTTGTAGATGGCCTCGACGCGGGTGGCGAGGAGATCGAGCTTGGCCTGACTTAGGTTCACGGTGTCCCGAAGGAACGCCTCGAAGCCCTTGATGTGCTGCATAGCGGTGATTCCTTTCTGTACTTGAGTCAGCGGAAGGCTCAGGGGTATGTCGCCTGGGCGTGATGAGGCTGCGTGCGTCACCGTCATGTCGTCGGGCATGACGACATGAGGTGCGGCCGCGGAGGGTGGTGGATGGTGTGAAGGCGTGCGGGCGCTCCCGTCAAGCACTGTCTGACGTGCTCGCACGGAGGTGTTACGCAAGCGCCACGGCGCGGCTCCGGCTCGCTGGGACGCCGTCGGCCACGGCGCTTCGAAGGAGGGACGACCGGTTCGCGTCAGCTGCGGGGCTGGCGCGAGGCTAGCCATCAGGTGAAGATCGGTGCCGTCCGGTCAGCGGTGCCGGGCCGTCATGGCCAGGCACGTGCACGCGGTACTGCCCGAGGGGTGGACTCTCCGGTCAGCCTCACGCCGAGCAGGGGCCACCTCATACGCAAAGAGGCCGGTCACTCTCTACCGTAACCAGGACACCACACAGGGCGACACTCGCGCAAGGCATTTTTGAATGTCAGCCTGGCTGACGTCTCTTCAGTGCACCGTCGCAAAGGACGAGTTCAATGCGCCATCGCCGACCCTGGGGCAGCCGAGGGCGAAGCGAAGGGACGGGAGCGTCCCGGGCGCCGAGGGCGGGACCCGGCGAGCAAGGGTACGCACGCTGCGCGGCAGGGCCGGGCCGGCAGCCCGGGCGGTGCCCTGTCAGTGAGCAGGGCCGCAGACGATGCCGAGGTTCATCAGGCGGTACGTCATGGCCATCTCGCTCAGCTGAAACTGCTTAGCCAGGACCCGCACAAGGTCGTCCGTCGTCCGGAAGCTGACGCGCTGCACCGCCCGGCGGACCATCTCCTCCGGAGCCAGCAGCGCCGCGGCGAATCGGTTGGCGTCGACCTCCTCGCGGTCGGTGGCCATGCTCGACACCGCGTTGCGATAGTTCACGCGTACGTCGGTGTCCAGAATCAGCGGACGCCCCTCATGCAGGCGCAGGTGCCCCAGCTCGTGCGCCACCGTGAAACGTTGCCGCTCGAACGAGTGCGCCTGGTTGACGCCGATGACACAGCTTCCGTCTTTGCGCAGGAGCATGCCTGAGACGTCGTCGTCCATGCGTTGTGGAACAACCAGGACGTCGAGCCGCCCGGCCAGTTCGAACGGGTTGACCGGCGGCGCATCAATCCGGAACTCTCGCAGCAGCCCACGAGCCGCCAGGTCAGCCTTCGCCACCGGCATCCATCCTCTTCGACGCCTGCGCCCACACCGCGGCGACATCGGCAGCATGACGCGCGGCGAGGCCGGACGCCTCGTCGAGCTGAAGCCGGGGAAGCAGGTCGGACGGATCCACGTTCACCGCCGCAGCGATCAGAGCGAGTCGATAAAGAGGCGGGGTCTGGGTACCGGACTCGATGTTCGTGATCGACCCGCGCGACAGCCCCGCACGCCGGCCCACGTACTCCTGCGTCATCCCAGCACGCATCCGAGCTTCACGGATCAGCCGGGACACGGCCTCGTTGAACTCCCGCTCCTTCACATCGCCCCCAAGCGCCGCCAGCCTCCCTGACAACCTAGCGCCCTGCCCTGAGCACTGCCAGGCCCTACCTAGCGGCACACACGGGCGAGAGGAATTTCACCTCCATTCAGCTACGCCTCTCCCGTCAGGGATGGGCGGCGAGCTCGCCCGTGGGCGATGCGAACCGCGCCGATCGCACTGACAACAGGCCGTCTTGTTCACGGCACGGCAAGGGGTGCTCGCCGGTGCCGAAAAGGCCGGGCTGCCAGCGCGGGTGCGCCAGCAGAACCCTCGTGCCGCCCGACATCGGAAGCCGTGTCACCAGATAAAGAGTGCTCTTATAACCGGCTGCTAGCGTCCGGCCATGTTCTTCCCGATCACCTTCCTCATCGGTGTTCTGGGCGGTGCAGCGATCTACACCGCCACCACCCTGCGCAGACACCCCCGGCAGATATCACGGCGGGTCGCCCTCGCGCTGCTGTGGTTCTGGACCGCCATCGTCGTCTACTTCACCTTCGGCACTCCCTCCGGTGGCGGCCAGACCCTCAACCTGAAGCCACTGGACGTCACCAACTCAGCGGACATCCTCGACGCCGTGCTGAACGTGCTCATGTTCGCCCCCAGCGGCATCCTTCTCGCACTCCTCCCAGTGCGCTGGCACCAAGCCGCCCTGTGCGGATTCCTCGGCTCCCTCACCATCGAAGCCACCCAGTACCTGACCCGGTCCGGACGCAGCGCCGACATCAACGACCTCACCACCAACACCCTCGGCACACTCATCGGATTCGCCTGCACCGCCGCGGTCCTCACCCTCACACCCACCAACCACAGCACCCACACCCACACACGCCAGCAAAAACAAGACGCCCTTTAAGCCTTTCTTTTCACCTCGGCTGCGTCCCGATCACGTGACACGGGAGAGTTACTCGCGCACCCATGCCGGATCGGGGTTTGTGCGCAGCTGGCCCGTCCGCGGTGACCTCGACCGCCGGGGCCCCAAGGCGCAGCCGCAGCCGAACAAGGCGTACGGTCTACAGGAGGGCGTACGAACTGGCCCGGTCGTTCATGGCATCGCCCACATAAGGCGTGGAGTCCCGGTACTCCTGATGCGTGCCGGTCTGGTGCGGGTCGGCCCACAGTTCGATCCAGCAGGCGACGGGAATGACCGAGGTGGTCCTGTCTGCCCGGTTCGGTGAACTCACCCACATAGTCCCGGCTGTTACCGGTCTTGCATGCACTGCCGTTGAGGGTGATCGACGCGCCGCCGAAGTTCCAGTGCTTGCAGAGAATGGCGAGCTCGGTGTTCACGTTGCCTCTCGCAGCGGAGGACTTACGAAGTCTGTCGACCAGTTTCCGGTCGCTCGCGGCGTCCTTACCGGTCACGGACGCATCGGTAACCCGCCCCTGTGTGGAGGCGGCGGCGGCCGCGCGGAGCGTGCCGAAGCACTGGGTCGCTTGCGTGTCGATGTTGACCAGGCAGGTCCTGGCCCCGGACCCGGACTCCGCCTGGGCCTGTGCGGCCGCTCATGGTTGTAGTAGTTCATGAACTCCGCGCGTGCGACGCGGCGTTCACGCTCGGCTGTGTAGTCGCGGACGTACGCCCACTCGCGGGAGAGCGTCCCGTTACACCTCTCCGCCTTCCCGTTCGTGCGCGGCGTGTATGGCCTGGTCCGCTTGTGCTTCGTACCGGTCGCGGCGAGCGCGTCAGCCCAGGTCGTAGACCGGTAGCACGCGCCGTTGCCGGTGAGGCAGCGGCGGATCGGTGTGATGCCGTGGGCGGCGAAGAAGGCAACGGCCCGGTGCCAGAAGGCGACCGCGGTGACGGCCTTCTCATCGTCCAGGGGCTTGGTGCAGGCGAGCCGGGAGTGGTCGTCGAGCGCCGAATGCAGGTACGTGTATCCGACCTTGCCGGTGCCGGGACCGGTGCGTTCGCAGGCGCGGGCGGACTCGGTGCCGACGCCGTGCATCCGCCAGCCACCGCCGGTCGGGATACGTCCGAGCTTCTTGATGTCGACGTGGGCCAGGTCGCCGGCCCGGTCGTGCTCGTAGCGGATGACCTCGCGCAGCTGCTCGCCGGTCGGTGGATCGAGATCCCGGAGCCGGTTGAGTCCTCGCCTCACCAGGATGCGGTGAACGGTCGTCGGCGCGAGTGTGACGCCGTGCAGCCGCTGCAGGTCGGCGGCGAGCCGGGCCGACTCGTGCTTGGTCTGCCGCCGCAGCGCCTCCACCAGGTCGGCGATGCCCTCGGGGGTGCGGGCGGGGCTGGTGGCGGGGCGGGAGGAGTGGTCGAGCAGTCCCTTCTCGCCGCGCGCGCGCCAGCGGGCGTACCACTTGGCAAGGCGGCGGGAGATCCCGGCTCCCGCAGCGACGTGTGCGATCGGAGGTCCGGCGTCGATCCGCGGACACAAGCGCAGACGTCCTTCGAGGGTCAGCGGTGCGTTGCGATGTCCCCTGCTGGTGGCGCTCCTGGACTCGGCGGCCGCGTTCACCGGGAGCCCTGGGATCTCAGGGCTCCCGCGTGAGCGGCTGTGCGTGGCGTCAGCGTGCGAACTTTTCGATGGCCGCTGGGGTGACGGGGGTGAAGAAGTTGACGAGGTTGCCGTCGGGGTCACGGAACAGCAGCGACCGGTTGCCCCAGGGCATCGTGGTGGGCTCGGTGACGAAGCCGGTGACGAAGCCGGTCAGGTTCTGGTGAACGCGGTCCACGTCGTCGACGAGGAACTCGGTTATCACGCTGTGGTTTTCCGCCGGGCGGGCGGAGCCCGGGGCGAACAGCGGGACGGTGCGGGTGCCGGCGATCGCGAGGGTGGCGCCCGCGGTCTTGAGTTCGGCGAAGTCCTCGGTGGCCCACGTCGCCCGCGCCCCTGTGGCTCGCTCGTAGAACTCGACGAGGCGCGCTACGTCGCTGGTGATGATGCGGATCGAGACGAAGTCCATGGGGATCTCCTTGGCTGTGCTGGAGGCGTGCACGTCGCAGGCTAGGAGAAATAGCGGACAGAATCGGTCCTGTATTCGCGTTAGGCTGCGAACATGCCTCGACCCACCGGCCGCGTGCTGACACTCCTGGAGCTGCTGCAGTCGGGCGGCACCCGGACCGTGGCCGAACTCGCCGACCGGCTCGGCGTCGAAGGGCGCACCGTGCGGCGGTATGTGGGCCAGCTGATCGACCTGGACGTGCCCGTGGAATCGGTGCGCGGCCGCTACGGCGGGTACCGGCTCGCCCCCGGGTACCGCTTGCCTCCGCTCATGCTCAGCGACGACGAGGCGCTGGCCGTGCTGCTCGGCCTGGTCGCCGGCCGCCGGGCAGGGTTGACGACGGCGGAGCGCACGGCGAGCGAGACGGCGTCGGCGAAAATCCGGCGGGTGCTGCCCAAGCGCGTCGCCCGTCGGCTCGAGACACTCCTGGAAGCTCTCGCGTTCACGGATCAGCCCGATGATTTCGACACCCCGGATGCCGGGGTCCTGCTCACGATCGCCGATGCGGTGCGCCACCGCCGGCCGGTCTCGATCCGCTACACCGGCCGCGACGGACGGCGCAGCGAACGCACACTGCACGCGTACGGGATCGTCGCCCATGCGGGCCGGTGGTACGTCACGGGCAAGGACGCCCGGATCGGCGAGGACCGAACCTTCCGGCTCGATCGCATCGCGGACGCGCGGGCCCTGCCCGGTTCGTTCGAAGCGCCGGCGGGTCCCGGTCCGGCACAGCGCGTGTTGTCAGGCTTCGCCACGGCCGAGTACCGGCATGAGGTGGCCTTGCGGATCCACGGGACGGTCGAGCAGATCCGCGCCCACCTTCCCGCCAGCGTCGCGAGCCTGGAGGAGCACGAGCCTGTCGCAGGCGGGGACCGGTCGGCGGCCGAGCGCTGGCTGCGCGTCGAGCTGCGGGTGGAGCGGCTCGACTGGTTGCCTGCGGTACTCGCCTCACTCGACCGGCCGTTCGTCATCGAGCGCCCCGCTGAACTGCGCGACCTCGTCACCGGGCTTGCCGATCGCCTCGCGTCCTACGCCCGCCAAGCCTGACAGCAACGAACCAATGTCATGAGATGGCACAACGGCCACGGTCACCGAGCGGTCCGCCGGGTGACCGTGGACCGCCCTCAAGGATCAATGCGCCAGCGCGCGGTGTGATGGCCACCGCCCCGTCGCGGCACCCCCGGCGGTATGCGTCCCGTCTGGCGCCCAAGGCCGATTGTCAGTGGTGGGTGGGAAGATCTGAGCATCGAGTCGGAAAAAAGGGGGAGCGGCCATGTCCGGAAACCAGAACTACATCAACCACGTTGCTCTTGTACTGGATGCCAGTTCGTCCATGTCACGCCTGAGCCGCAAAGTCGTCGAAGTCGCCGACCAGCAGATCGCCTATCTGACCCGCCGGTCGAAGGAACTCGATCAGGAAACCCGCGTCACTGTGTATGTCTTCGCGGACAAGGTGGAGTGCGTCATTTACGACAAGGACGTGCTGCGGATGCCGTCCTTGAAGCAGCTGTACCGGGTCGGCGGAATGACAGCTCTGCTGGCGGCCACGCTGAAGTCGCAGCAGGAGCTGGCACAGACCGCGCAACTGTACGGCGACCACAGCTTCCTGACATTCGTACTGACCGACGGCCAGGAGAACGCAAGCCACCGCTGCCCGGACGCCCCCGCCAGGGATCCGCGTGAACTGGTGCAGGCCGTGGCCAGGATGACCGAGACGCAGGAAGACAACTGGACGCTGGCCGTCCTTGTACCGGACCAGATGGGCAAGCGCGAGGCCATGCAGTGCGGCTTCCCGAAAGACAACATCGCCATCTGGGACGCCACCAGCACACAAGGCCTGGAAGAGGCCGGGCAGGTCATCCAACAGGCCACCGAGAAATTCATGGTCGGCCGCTCCCAGGGCATCCGCGGATCCCGGGCGGTATTCTCCACGGGTGCACAGGCGGTCAATGAGGACACCATCAAGGCAGCCGGTCTCACTCCCGTGAATCCGTCGCAGTACCAGCTGATCCCGGTAGACCGCGAAACGGCCATCCGGGCCTGGGTCACCGAAAGCGGGCACACCTACCGCACCGGCTGCGCGTACTACCAGCTGAGCAAGTCAGAGAAAATCCAGGCGCGCAAGCACATCGCGGTACTGGAGAAGAAGACGGACCGGGTATACACGGGACCCGAAGCCCGGACCCTGCTCGGCCTGCCGGACACGGAAATCCGCGTCAAGCCGGACCACAACAACGACTACACCATCTTCGTGCAGAGCACCAGCGTCAACCGGAAGCTGGTACCGAACACGCGGCTACTGATTATGAACTGACGCCTTGGAAGCCCCACCGGTCCGACCGGCGGGGCTTCCCTCGCATACAGCAAACTGTTTGGGCAGGCCTCGTATCCTGAGGCGACGCACACCATGCAGGCACGGCAGCCCGGCAGCACGGCAGCACGGCAGCACGGCAGCACGACCGTGCGGTGTGCCGGGTCCCCGCGCTCCCAAGCATGGCCCGGACCGGCAGCAACCCGGACGAAGTCCTCCAACACCGCCCTCGACCCGCCGCAAGGCCGCCGCCCAGGTCCGCGCCAGCGGCCACCGGCGCGAGGTGATGCGGGCCGGCGCCGAACGGCTGACCGGCTTCCTCGACGACACCGGCCTCATGAGGGGCACCGGACGACGGCTGTGGAAGAGCTCCGGCGCCTGCCGACCTGAGCCGGGCCCTCCGGTCTCTCTCCCCCCTCCCCCGCCCGTTACCCTGCGAGGTCCTACTGCACCCCCGGGTGAAGCTCGACGCGGATGCTGTCGTCGTCCTCGATGACATAGGTCGGGTCAGTACGGTGACGCCAGCCCAGCGGCAACAGGTAGTACCGCTTGTCCCGTTCGACCAGCAGACGCAGCCCGGTATAGCGATAACGGTAATGCCGTTCCCTGCCGAGGTCCTCTATCCCAGGACGAGGACTGCCGGAGAAAGCCAGCGGATCAGTGCTGAGTACCACGACGGAAGTCCGCTCCACCAGCCGCTCCTCGACCTGCCGCGCCTCCTGTTCACCCTGCCGGCCGGAGGACAGCGCAACCGCCCACAGCACGAACAAACCCGCCAACGCTACGGTCAGAGCCCGCCGCCCGCCCCCCTCTCCGCCCGGCCGCCCGCTCACCGGTCCACCTCCGGCCCGTCGCGCGGCGCGGGTCTGACCCAGCAGGAGCCCGGACGCGACCAGCAGCGGCGCCGTCCATCTCAGCGGCGCTATGAAAGGCCACAGCACCATCAGCAACACACCAGCCACCACGAACCAGGGGTACCGGGCGGCCACGGAATGACCCAGACGGCGGGCCCGGAACACCCACCCGTCCGGCAGGCCCAGAGAACCCAGGAACGCGGGCAGCTCCGGCACCAGCATCACCAACGCCAAACCCATCAGCACCGGCATCGTGATCAGCCGGAGGCTGTCGAGCGCGAGTTCCGAGAAACTCAGCCCCAAAGACGCGTAGGACACATGGAAATACGCGTAATAGGAGCTGCTGCCCACCGCACCGGCATAGAACATCAAAGCGGCACAGAACGAACCCGCCGCCACGACAGCGTTGAGAATCTCGACCCTTCCGCCGGATCGAGAGCCGGGATCCGGCGACCGGGACGGCGCTCCCGCCGGTGCCACCGGTGCCACCGGTGGCAGCGACCGTCCGGCCGGAGAGGGAGGAGGGGCCGCAGGCGGGGCCGGGCGGCCGCGAAGAAACCGCGCCAGGCCCAGACGCCCCACCAACGAGCGGCCACGCCCCGGCACCGGAGGAACCGTCATGGCCCGTCACGTTCCAGCGGGCACGGGACGCGTGGCCCCAGGCCGGGGAACCGGCCCGGACGGGGCACCCGGGGTAGGAGTGGGACGCAGGCCGGGATTCCACCCGCCCGGCCTCTTCGTGGACGGTGGAGGAGACACCGCAGGAATGCCCTCGTCCGGACCCCTACGAGAAGGACTTCCCGGCCCCCCGGGCAAGGACAGACCTCCACCAGCGGCCGGGCGCGAAGTCGCAGGCTGTGTGGCAGCCCCTCGAGAAGGAGCGACCGTCAGCCCAGGACCCCACCCCGGATACCGTGACGCGCGCGTGACGGGTGGGGAAACCGGCGGGACGCCCTCACCCGAACCGTCGCCGGTCTCCCGCGGCCCGGACGCGGGATCACGGTCCTCGCCTCCGCAGCCACCCACCACGACCATCGCCACAAGCACCATGGCAGCCATACCGTGCGCGGTCTTCCGCCTCATCCCCACGGCACCTCCCCCGACACCCCGCCCGTCATATCAACCGACCACAGCAGACCAGGCGAAGTTCACGTACTCCACCCACATCGCGCCCGGCACACCCACCAGCCCCTCACCCCAGAGCCTCGGCGCAGTCGTGTGGCGTGCGTTCTGTGATCACGTGCGTCCGCCGAGTAGGGCGAGCGGGCGGCGTGGGTCGCGGGCGTTGCGGCGGAGGGATACGACGACGTCTGATCCGGATGGCCTGGCGGGCACCGGGGAACGGCACGTCCTTGACGGTGGCGACCTTGATACGGCGGACCTCGGATCGTCCATGGCTGGTCTGCCTGGTGCGGCCCAGCAGCGGGATGACCTTCCAGGACAGGGATGTCAGCTGTCGGCGCAGGTGCTTCTGGCTGCCCTTGACGATCACGATGCAGTGGGCCGCGTGGCCCAGCAGGCAGGCGGCGGCGTGCTCGCGCCGGATGCGCATCGCATCAGCAGTGATCACCGCCCCAGCCAGTCGGCGGCGGTATCCAGCAGGGGCCGGAAGCAGGCGATCTCGCCGGTCTCCTCACCGACATCCACCTGAGCCAGGACCAGGCCCGCAGCCCCTCCTCCACAGCGGCGAACAGGTGCACCTTGCAGCCAGTTGCCATGGCGGCACCGCGCAGGATCCTGCCAACCACCGACACTCCACGCAGACCAGCGGCACCAGCCACCTTCAGACAGCGATCAGCCAGCCAGCGACCAACCGCTCGATCCAGCGCGCCACCATCGACGCGGGCCAGCAGCCGGCACACCATCGATACCACGTGACGTAATCGCGGTTCCCGCCGGTCAGCGAGACAGCGAGCGGGATGCCCTGGCCATCGACGATCAGGTGGTGCTTGCTGCCCGGACGTGCACGCTCGACCGGACTGGGGCCGCTCTGAGGCCCCGCCGAGCGGCCCGAGGCGTGGGAGGAGCCGATCACCGCCCTCGACCAGTCCAGCTCCTTCGCGACCCGCAGCTTCTTCAGCAGCACCAGATGCAGCTGGTCCCACACGCCAGCGTCGTTCCACGCGGCCCAGCGACCGACGATCTTCGCCGAAGTCATCCTTGCGCGACCAGCATGGGCATCCCGAACATCACGCACACCAGACTCGTGACCTGCAACTTCACAATGCGCAGCGCTCGATGACCCAAACGACAGTCCCTGGGCTACTTGCCATTCAAGTGCGTGGTCAGGCGTGACAGCAGAGGCAGCGCCGTCTCAAGCGTCTTTCGTTCATCGGAACTGAGGACATCGCTGATCGCGGCGCCGAGCCAGTTCGCACGCCTTCTGCGCTCCTCGGCCAGACGGCCACTTCCCGTCGGCGTGAGGTGGAGCAACAGCTTGCGCCCGTCGCTGGGGTGTGCCTCGGCATGCACAAGGCCCTGAGCCAGGAGTTCTTTGACCGCCTTGGCAGCCGACTGGTGACTGACTCCCCGCTGTTGTGCGATATCGGCGGTGGTCAGCGGGCCGCCGCGGTCCAGGTAGCCCAGGACGGCGGCCTCGCCGGGCGGCATCTTGTCGGCAGTGCGCACAGTGCGTACGAGCCGCCCGACGGTCAGGCGAAGTTCTTCAGCCAGCTGATTCTCGTCCATGGTGCCAGCCTACCCACATCCATCAACCAAACTGTACACCTTGGCTCCATTGTCTGCCTTGGTACTCCAGGAGCACCCACAGGCCCTCGCCGTAGCGGGGGGGGGTTACGTCACAGTCGACGCCCACGGCAACGATGCCTACAACCGCACTGTACAGTCTGGTTGTAGATATTCGGTCGGCTCGGAAAAGGACCCGCTGTGAAGCTCACCAAGCACGCCCATGCCTGCGTCACGCTCGAGAAGGACGACACCCGCCTGGTCATCGACCCCGGCACCTTCACCCCGGACGCGGCAGAGGCCGTCACCCACGCTCACGCCGTCCTGATCACCCACGAACACTTTGACCACTTCGACGAAAAGCTCGTCGCCGCCGCTCTCGAAGCCCAGCCCGGGCTGCAGGTCTACGGCACAGCCACGGTCGCAGCCACCCTCGGCAGCCACGACGGCCGCGTCCACGCCGTCGCCGCGGGCGACACCTTCAGCATCGGTTCCATCACCGCCACCGTCCACGGCCACCGCCACGCGCTGATCCACGCCGACATCCCGTGCCCCGACAACGTCGGCTACCTCCTCGACGACGGAGCCGTCTACCACCCCGGCGACGCCTACTTCGCGCCCGACGCTCCCGTACGCACCCTCCTGCTGCCGACCAGCGGCCCATGGACAAAGCTCGGCGAAGCCGCCGACTACGTCCGCACCGTCAAGCCCGAGCGCATCATCCAGATCCACGAACTCATGCTCAGCGACCTCGGCCAGCACTCCACCGCCAATCTCCTCGGCGAGAAGGGCCTGACCGGCACCCCGATCGACCGCCTCGAGCCCGGCACCACCGTCCAGCTGTAAGAACTCGCTCCCCACGGATACGGAGCCAGCGGAAGCCATGGAACCAGAGAGTGGACAAAGCCAGCCCCAGCCCCGGTGACGCACAGCGCGCACCTGCGCGAGCTACCTGGCCTCCCCCGACGAACAGCGCTATGGGCAGGTCGGACAACGCCTGGATCCGCACCTAACCGAGTGCCCGAGGATGCTCGGCCGGACGGCGCCCCCAGGCCGAGATCAGCGGCGCGAGTGCCAGGTCGAGTTCGCCCGCGTGGATGGCGGCCAGGTGTGCGTCGATCTCGGCGTCGTCGGACAGACCGGCCGCGAGCAGCTCGCCGCGCACGTGCCGGATGGTCGCCGCCTCCAGCCGGTCGCAGGCCAGCCCGCCGACCGGGAAAAAGCCCCCCGCGGCGACATCCACCAAACCGGCCTCACGCAATGCCCGCGGCAGTGTCCGGCCGTAGCGCAGGTCCGCACCACGGCGCGCCAGCAGCTCCCGGACCGCGTCGCGCAGCCGGTTGGCCCGCCGCTGCGCAGGGCCGCTGTCGTCCAGGCATGCCAGTGGCTGCAGAGCGGTATCGGCGTCCTCGACCAGCAGCCAGCCGCCGGGCCGCAGCGCTGCCGCCATCGTGGCCAACGCCCGAGCCCGATCCGGCACATGAACCAGCACCAGCCGGGCATGCACCAGATCGAACGTCCCCGGCTCCGGGGGCGGATCAGCAGCGACGTCGTGCCGGCGCACCTCGTACCCGTCGCCCGCCTTCAACCACGACGGATCGATGTCCGTGGCCAGCACATACCCGCTCGGACCGACAGCCGCCGCGAGAGCCTGCGGAATCCCGGGGCCACCGGCCCCCACTTCCCAGCAACGCGAGCCGGCCCCGACCCCCAGCCGGCCGAAGTGCCCGCGCGTCACACCATCGAACAACTCGGCCAGCCAGACGAACCGCTCGCCCGCCTCGGCGCGCGCGTTGTCCAGCAAGTACCCGCGGGCGAGAGCGGACTCTCCACCGAGCACGGCCATCCCGCCTACCGGATCCGGACGGCCACCGACATACGGCGAGCGAGGCAAAGAGGTCATGACCACATGGTCAACCCTCCCAGACCACCAACACCACAACAACAGAAGAGGGATGCCTCACACAACCAGTCCGCACCTCTGCCTGTGCTTGGCCAGCTGTTCTTCGAGTACGTCCAGTTCCGCGCGCCGCGCGGTGATCCGTTCCAGCAGCTCGGGATCCGAGCATGCACCGGATCGTAGAGGACCGCTGATCCACAGCGGACAAGAACCGGACGGTCAGCCCCCCCGCTTGTCCTGTCGGCTGCTCGCTCAGGAACTTCTTCGCGGCCTCGATCGCTTCCCTGTTGAGTTCCTTGAGGGAGACTCCCCAGCTCTCTTCCCAGCCGTCCAGGTTGTGTGCGCAGTGGACAAGCGGTTCCAGCTCTTCGGGAAAGCCGAGGTCCTCGGCGATATCTGCCCAGATGAGGTAGGTGCCGGTGGCAGGATCCAGAGATCCGTCGGCGACCTGACCGGCGACCCAGTAAGCCATCGCCCACTTTGCGGCCCGAGGATCAGCTGGCGAGTGGAAGAGCAGTCCCAACTCCTCCAATACCTGGTCGAAGAGTGCGGAAGCTTCGGGCTCTTCGCTCCTGAGCAGGCCAGCCAGCATGGCCAGAGAAGGGCTTTCCACCCCGACAATCAGCGCGTCCAGCCCTGCCTGGATGAGCCGGTCCGACCCGACGTGCCTGCCGAATGCCCTCTCGCGCGCGATATGACTGAGCTGCTTAAGGGCGTCATCGCGGGTCATCAGAGTCTTCTCGTTCGGTGTCTGGGAGAAGAAGGCTCGCACACCCGCCGACGCTGCTGCATCGTGTTTCTCTTTGAACGACTGCGCTGGCAAACGATCTACCCCACTGACTGCCGCCCCCGACCAGCGTAAGCACCCCGACCACCAGTCACACCAGCCCTTTGACCTGCGACTTCAAGTTGGCAGAGGCTCAGTGTGGTGACGGCCTCTGGCTCTGCCCGGGTTGGTGCGGCGAGTACGCGCGCTGATCGCGGCCCGGGGGGCGGTATGGGCGCGGCGTGGCGCCTCTGCTCACGTTCCCGTGCGCTCTGGGACCGCTCGCCGGCCTCCTGCTGGAGCGCAGCGAGGCGGGCGAGGTTCTCCGGTGAGCGCACAGGTTGCCGGGTCAGTCGTACGGCCTCTCCTGACGGCCCTGACTGCCGACGGCTCCGCAGGAGCGGTGGTGCGTTCGCGATGCGCCTGGACGCGCGCCCAGGATGCGGCTGGCGGTCTTGGCTCGCTCATACGCGCTCGCCGCGCGCACCTGACGGTCGAGGGCGCTCACCCACCGGGGACGGGGGCGGTGCCATCGGGCGGTGTAGGTGATCAGGTCCGGTGGTGGCGGCCGGCGGCCGGGCCGGGGCCGGGTGAGTGTCCGGGGCGTGCCGCCGCAGCGCGACATCGGCGATCCAGTCGTCCAGGCCGGGTGGTGGCGCTGCCCGCGCAGGGTCTCGCCGAGGTGGCGGCGGGCTTCGGCGAGCAGGTGCCGGCGGGCGAAGCTGCCACGCATCACGTAGACCACGGCGATGATGTCGACGGCCGCCAGTGCAATATCGACGAACGGGCTCACGGCGCCCGGCATCGCGGCGGCACCTGCCCGCGGCAGCATCCAACTTGCGGACCGCCGAGGCGCGCCAGCCTGCCCGCAGTTCGGGCAGGGGCCGCACAGTCTTCTCGGCGGGGCGCGGCTCCATCGACGTCGAGCGACAGCGCTTATGCACCGATTCCGACGGCGGTTGATGATCAGCCCCACTCGGATTGTTGACCTGAGTGATGGCACTGGCGGTTGCTCCCCGGCACCTACGCCACCACGGAACCGACAGTACGGCCGACGGGAAGCGTCAGCCGCCGCGTGAGAGCCGGCATCGGAACCGCGGGTTTGGGGGCTGGTGCGCCGAAGCGGTGCCGGGGCGAGTCAGCTCAGGATGATGGGGTTCTCGGGCACGCCTTCTCAGCTCTGAACGCGTCGGTCGTAGTCCATTTGGTGCGCCCGGATTTCGTCCGCGTTGTCGACCGTCCAGTCGTACAACCGGCCGAACGGCTCCCGCAGGGATTCGCCGAGCGGGGTGAGGGAGTACTCGACCCCGACCGGCGAGGTTGGCAGCACGCGGCGCACGACCATCCCGTTGCGTTCCAGGCGGCGCAGGGTCTGGGTCAGGACCCGCTGGGTCACGCCCTCAAGACGGCGCTTGATCTCGTTGAACCGAGTGGGCTTGTCGAGGACTGCCATCACCATCATCGACCACTTGTCGGCGATCTGGTCGAGGATCGGGCGGCTGGGGCAGTCGGACCGGTAGACGGTGTTGGTGCCGGCGTCGGCGTCGGTTTCAGAAATGGCCATGTCGGTATCCTCCGCGATCCTTGCGATGCCGAAAGTGCGTTATTGACGCGGGTCGCCCACCATCACACTCTAAGTATGCATCAGGAACCTAGATGCATACCTGGTACCGATCGGAGACCTCCATGACCCACCACGCCTACGCGACCCTGCGGGTGAGCCTCGAGGACGGCATCGCCCGCGTCACCCTCGACAACCCACCGGTCAACGTCCTGAACGTCGCCCTGATGGCCGACCTCCGGCACCTGCTGACCGCGCTGAGGGACGACGACTCGGTTCGGGTGATCGTGTTCGACAGCGCTGACCCGGAGTTCTTCATCGCCCACGTCGACATGACGCTCGTCGACACGCCCGACGCCTTCGAGAAGTTCGCGGCCGACCTTCCGGACGGCGTCAACGTCTTCCAGGCCCTGGGAGAGCTGCTCCGGCACCAGCCCCAGGTGACCATCGTCAAGCTTGCCGGGATGGCGCGCGGAGGAGGGGCGGAGTTCGTCACGGCCGCGGACATGGCGTTCGCGGCGATCGGCCGCGCCGGCATAGGCCAGATCGAAGCTCTCATGGGCATCGTCCCCGGTGGAGGGGGCACGCAGTACCTCGCCGGCCGGGTCGGCCGCAATCGTGCCCTGGAGGTGGTGCTGGGCGCCGACCTCTACGACGCCGAGACCGCGGAGCGCTACGGCTGGGTCAACCGGGCAGTCCCTGCCGGCGAGCTCGACGACATCGTCGACCGCCTCGCCCACAACATCGCCGCCCTGCCCGAGGGTGTGATCGCGGCGGCCAAGCGCGCCATCGTCCCCGATGACCTGGCCGAAGGTCTCCTGCGGGAGCACGACGCCTGGGCGGGCCAGGTCGTTCGCCCCGCGGCCGAGCGGTTGATCCGCGGCGGACTGGCCCACGGTGCCCAGACCCGCGACGGCGAGCGCGATCTGGAGGGACTGCTCCGGGAGCTGGCCGGATGATAGGACCCAGATGGTAGGACCCGGACCATGGCCCACCTCCTCACCAGTGTCCTGTCGACCACGACCTCGATCCGGTCCGCGTCCGAGTGCCGGCCTTCGCCGAACAACAGCTCCGCCTGGCGCTCCGTCACCACGCCGCCGACCGCCAGGCCGAGCGCGGTCAGTCCCCGGCCCATCCACACCCCGGCCGGTACACCCGCCCCCGCCTGCGCGGCCGCAAGAGACTGACCCGCCCGAACCAACGACCGCTGGCTGCGCGAGCTCTGGCGGATGCACGGCACCGGCACCCTGCGTACCGCCGTGCACGAGGAGATCCCCTTCGGCGAAGTCGTTCTTGTCCCCTGAGAGGGCATCTGATCCAGGCGGGCGACGGATCGAAGCGATCGCCGTAGCCGCTACGTCGGTCGGGTCACGGCACGTCGTGTGATCTCTCGGCGCCTGTACCCCAGCGACGCGTCCAAAACCCGCTGCACCCTGATCGAGCCGGTCTGCGCCGCTCGCCACAATCCGGGATCGGCCGCGGCAGGGCTTGTCCGGGACGCCTTCGGACAACATTCTGACCAGGCCGGACGCCCCGTAGGCTGTCCGGGACGACCCATGTTCATGACACCCCTTTCCGCTGTCGCCATCCTTAAGACCGTCGACAGCGAAGACCCGAAAGGGGAAGAGACCATGCGTGGGTTGTTCAAAGGGTTCGCAGTGACCACGGCTACGGTCGCGGCCGCGGCCGCACTGGTCACGCCGGCATCAGCGGGCGAGAGCCGACAACCAGTCACCAGCGCCACCGCCGTCACCACCGAGGTGGAACCCACCTCGATCCGCGGCATCCCACCGCACTGCACGCCCGCCTCCGACCGCAACGCCTTCTGGGTGACCTGCAACACCCAAAGGACCTACCACGCCAAAGCCTGGTGCGATCACGCCGATGGTCGCAAGCAGACTCTCAGAGGAGCTGACGTGAGCAACGGCGGCTACTCCGCCGTCCACTGCAACACCCTGGGCCGTGGATGGCACTACCGCGACGGCAGCGGGATCGTCCTCGGCGCATAACAGCCCCACCACAGCCCCACCGCCCTTCCAGCACGCACGCCCGCTGGAAGGGCACCGGCATGACGAAGTGGCGCGTCCCGGCACGACGGTCACTACGGTTCGGGCTCCAGCCCGCACCGGGATCCGCCGAGTCCGGCGGAGCGGAGATCGCCGCCCTCGGGCTCGGCCGAAGCCGGACTGCGATGGGTCTTCAGCGCCCGGAGGTCCGCGAACGCGGACGACCTGCCTCCCGGAACGCGTCGTGCGTGTCTCGCAATGGGCATCGAGAAGTACAGCGCCCGCGACAACGAGGACATGATCCGGCTGCAGCGTGCCCTGCAGCTGGACTTCGTCGAGGTTGGTGAGCGTCGTCGGCTGCCGTTGGGCCCGGCGGCGAGCGGGCCCGCGCCGGCCTTCAGGGCTTGTGGCGGCTACGGCTCGACGCGCAGCGCACCGCGCAGCCGCCACGGCTACCGGGTGGCGGTCCGTTCTGCTGTTGGTCAGCGTCGCGGGCTGGGTGCAGCCACTGGCTTGTCCGGCCTGCGCTCCCTTGATGCGCGTCGTCGCGGTGCCCGGGCCGGCTCCGGTGTCACACGAAGATGCAGTGCGGCGAGCAGTAGGCAGAACACGGCCATTGCCGACCACAGTGCGGTCGTCCCCGCGTGGGAGAGCAGCTGGGTGCCGAGAACGGGTGCGAGCGTCGCGGCAATCCCCCAGCTGGTACCGAAGACGGCCAGGTAGCGGCCGCTTGCGCCGGGTGGCGCGAGGTCGGTGACGAGCGCGTACACGCGGCCCATGACCAGCAGATCGCCGAGGCTCCACACGGCAGCCGAGCCGAGCAGCGCGGGCAGGGTGCGGGCGAGGGCGTAGCCGGTCAGCCCCGCGGCCAGGAGGAGATGGGCGAGGGCGAGTGCGACGGGCGTGGTGAGCCGGGTCACCCAGGGCAGGCGGATCAGTGGCTGGGCGAGCACGGTGGTGGCCGCGGCGGCGGTGAACAACAGCCCGGCGTCGGCGGCGGGCAGGCCCTGCCGCGCGAGTGCGAGCGGCAGGGTGATCACGGTCTGTTGGTTGATCAGGGCGTAGGCGGTGCCGGTGGCCAGGACGCTCAGCAGGGCTCGGTCGCGCAGCGGTCGTACGGCGGTGTCGTCCTGGACCGCTTCGGGCGGTGCCGGGCGATCGCGGGGAAGGGCCAGCCGGATCAGCAGCGCGCAGGCCAGGCAGGTGGCGGCGTCGGTGACGAAGAGCCAGCGCAGGTCCCAGCGGCCGAGGAGAGCGGCGAGCAGCCCGGCGCCCATGCCACCTGCCGCGAGCGCGGCGCTGAACAGGCTGAACGCGCGCACCCGGTGCTGCTCCGGCACGGACTCGCCGATGATCGCCTGGCTCGGGGGCTCGTAGAGCTCGAAGGCCAGTCCGAGCAGCACCGCCCCGGCGACCGCCCAGGTGACCGACGCGGAGGCCGCGATCGCCAGCTGTGCGGCGGCGCATCCGCAGAGCCCGAGCACGATGGTCGTGCGCCGACCGATTCGGTCGGCCAGGTGTCCCCCGGCCAGCCGTGAGGGGATCGTCGCGAGCCCGAAAGCGGCGCTGACCAGCCCGGCGGTGGCCAGGCTCGCGCCGTGGCCTGTGCTGATCAGCGCGGTGAGAAAGGGCAGTGAGAAGGCCCCGAGTCGGTTGACGACCCGGGCGAGTAACAGCAGGCGGACGGTGCGGGGCAGTGGTTCGGAGCGCGGCACGGCGCCTCCTGTTTCTCGTGAATCGTCAATGTCAGTGATCAGCGGGGGGGGGCGTGCACCGATGTCCGTCTCGTCCTCGCGTAACCTGCGAGCCCTGCCCGACGCCGTCTGCCCCGGCCGCAGCATCGGTCTGCGCTGCCGGGTCGGCGATCCATCGTCAGGTCGGACCGACGCCGCGGGCGAAGTGCGGCAGCACCATCGCGACCAGGGCGTCGACATCGGCATCGACCATCGGTTCGCCGGTCATGCCCATCCGGTGGAGCAGGGTGCCGACGACGGTATCGATGAAGAACAGGACCCTGTTCTCCGGCTCGTCGAGCGCGTCCTGGAGGGCGAGGCGGTAGGGGTCCTGCAACCGTGCGGAGAGGATCTCGCGCAGGGCCGGGTCGCTGACGGCGTCGCTGAACACGCCCGCGAACGCGTCGCCCACCCCGGGCTCGCCGATCGTCGCCGCGATCCAGCGGATGGTCGAGGACATGAGCTCGGCCCGGTCGGCGCCCTCCTTCAGCGGAACCGGGCCGAACGCGTCGAGGAGGCAGTCCACGATCAGCGCGCCCTTCGACGGCCAGCGGCGGTAGATCGTCGTCTTCGCGATGCCGGCCGCGGTGGCGATGCGTTCGACCGTGGCCCGCGCGTAGCCGAGTTCCTGGACGGTGCTCAGCGTGGTGGTGAAGACCTCGGCGTCGATGCCAGTGCGCGGGCGTCCGGGCGGTCGGGCGGAAGGAGGCGTTCGAGTCATTCCCTCACCATAGCTAGTTTCGCTACCTTAGGTATCGATACCTAAGGTAGCGAAACCATTCGGGAAGGAGAAGGCATGAGCGGGGACAGCGGTGCGCGGCAGCCGTCGGCGAGCAGCAGCGGGTTGCGGCAGCAGGCATTGGGGGGCGAGCCGGACTGGGCGGCGATGACCGCCGAGGAACTGGCCGCCTACCGCGGGGCGGAGAACCGCAGGCGGGCGTCGCCTGCGATGCGGGCGATCACCGGGATGCCGGACCCCGGTGCCGCGATCGACTGGCAGTCGCTGGCGCTGCCCGGCCGCCGCCTGCCGGTCCGGGTCCACCGGCCGGTGCGCGAACGCGGCGCCGGCTCCGCCGACCGGGCAGCGGCCCTGCCCCTCGTACTGCACGTCCACGGCGGCGGGTTCGTGGGCACGGCGGTGCAGAGCGACTGGATCAACAGCCATCTCGCCGCCCAGTTGTCGGCCCTTGTCGTCTCGGTCGAGCACCGCCTCCTCGCCCCGGACACTCCGCTGTCGGCCGCCGCCGACGATGGCTGGGACGCGCTCGACCACCTGGTGCGGCACGCCGACGACTGGGGCATCGACCCGGCGCGCATCGCTGTGTTCGGCGAGAGCTGCGGCGCACTGATCACCGCCCTGGCCGCCATCCGCGCCAGGGAGGCCGACCTGCAACTGCGGGCGCAGGTGCTGGTCAACCCCCTCGTTGACGTGACCGGGACGATGTTCGACCACCCCTCGGTCACCGAGCACGCCCACAGCCCGACCCTGACCGTTCCCCAACTGCGGCTGCTGCACCGGCTCGCCGTCCCCTCGGGAACCGATCCCCGTGCGCTGTCTCCACTGCACGCCGGCAATCTCACCGGGCTCGCCCCGGCGCTGGTGGTGGTGCCGAGCCATGACCCGCTGGCCGACCACGGCCGCCACTACGCCGAGCGTCTGCGCGCGGCCGGGACGCCCGCGCGGCTGACCGAGTTCCCCGAGACCACGCACGCCTTCGTCAGCATGCCGGCCGTAGTGCCTCAGGCCGAGGCGGCACGGTCGGAGATCACCGAGTTCCTCCGCGACGCCCTCGGCCGCCCCGGCGGCCGCTGACCAAGCGAGTCCGACGGACGGGCCGCGGCGTCCGCCGGCGACCCGCGCCCCGAACCGAGCGGTCAAAGTCACCTGTCAAACGGTCCAGGCATCACGTGCAGGCACTCGGCTACGGCCAAGCGATGCGGGCGTGCCCACATCCTGTCGGACGGGTCGGGGAGAGGATACGGCAGGCTGCGGCCTGTCGTGATCCACTTCTCCCGATCGGCCCTCGCCCCATGCCCGTTGCCCCGGCCCGTCCGATAGCCCCAACCGCCACCGAGCGCGAGCGGCTGAAGACGACGGCCTACGGCAAGACCGAGTACGGGCTGCGTGTCCGGGCGCAGGTCGTGCTGCACGCGGCGCGCGGGCGCTCCAATGCGCGCGTCGCCCGCGAGACGGGGCCGCATCTGGACACGGTGCGCAAGTGGCGGGGGCGGTTCGCCGAGCTGGGTCTTGCGGGCCTGACGGATCGAAAGCGCACCGGCCGCCCGGCGTCCTTCACCGCACTGCAGGCCGCCCGGGTCAAGGCGTTGACCTGCCGACTGCCCGCCGAGACCAGGGTGCCGCTGTCGCGCTGGTCGTGCCCGGAGCTGGCCCGCGAAGCCATGGAACAGGGCATCGCCACGCCCGTGTCGGCCTCCACCGTGCGTCGATGGCTGGGCGAGGACGCGCTCAAGCCCTGGCGGCACCGTTCCTGGATCTTCATCACCGACCCGGGTTTCCAACCCATGGCCGAGCATGTTCCGGACCTGTACGCCCGCGCCTGGGGCGGCGTCCCGCTTGGGGAGGATGAGTACGTCGTCAGCGCCGATGAGAAGACCTCCATCCAGGCCCGCTGCCGCTGCCACCCCACCCTCGCCCCGGGCCAAGCGGGTGTTTTGGATCGTCGATAGCGGCTCCTCACACCGAGGCAAGAAGGCCGCCGATCGGCTGACCATCGCCTTCCCGAACGCCGTCATGGTCCACACCCCTATCCACGCCTCCTGGTTGAGCCAGGTGGAGATCTACTTCTCCGTCGTCCAGCGCAAGGTCGTCTCGCCCAACGACTTCACCGACCTCGTCCAGGCCGGGGACCGGCTTCGAGCCTTCGAAGACCGCTACAACGCCGCAGCACAGCCGTTCCCGTGGAAGTTCACCACCTCCGACCTGGACGATCTCCTGGCCAGGCTCGGACTTCCGGAGCCGACCCCTAAGCCGTCGGCATAGCCGACTCTCGGGTCGCGTAGATGTCCCGGAGCCGGGCGGCCAGGGCTTCGTACGCCGCGTTGGCCCTTGCGCCCAGGGTGCCGGAGTCGATCGACTGGTCGAGCAGGACGCCCGCCGCGGCCATCGTCAGAGCCTTCTCCGCGGCGTCGGCCAGCGCCCGGACGTCATCCGCCAGGATGAAGCCGATCTGGGACCGCAAGGTGTCGAGAGCGGCGTCCGACGCGGCGGAAGCGTCCAGCATCGGCTGCCGGTAGGTCTCGGGCGGCGCGGCCGGGTCCTCCCGCAGGCGCGACCGGTAGTGCCGCCTGGCCGAACCGAAGGCGTGGAGGGACGTCATGGCGTTCCGCAGCAGGGTGTTCACCTCGACGAGCTGGGCCAGCTCGAACGTCTCACGGCGTTCCGTGATCACCTTGTACTGCTCGGCCAGCCTGGCCCGCGCCTCCCGCCTGGTCTGGGAGCGGTTGTTGATGAAGCCCATCGTCACAACCGTGGTCTGGCCGATCAGGATCGACGCGACAGTCGTAAACCATCCCCAGCCCCCCGAAACCATGCCAGCAGTCTAGATATCCGGGCCGGGAGCGGAGAAGCGCCGACCGCGTCCCTCCGGGGCATCGGAAGTCCGGCCCAGCGCCCGTCGCGGCCCGTCGCGCGCCTCGACCGCGCCACTGTCTCCGCCTGTCCGGTGGCCTCCGGCATACCCGGGGCGCCGGCGATCCCCCGCCTTGCGGGCACAGGGCGACGCGCCGGCGGTGTGGTCGGGTTCGCGCCGGCCGGCATCGTGACTGCTTTGGGGCCCGGCGGCCCGCTGCCGGACAGTGCCCGGCCCGCCTCCGTCGGACGGACGGGGGCGGGCCGGGCCGACCGGATCGGCCAGGTCTGCCGGGGGCGGAGGTCAGCGGGTGGAGTAGCGGATGTTGACCCAGTAGGCGTCGTTGGACCGCTGGGGGTCGGCGAGGCCGGCGTCCCAGCGCAGGATCCGCTCGTGCAGGACGTACAGCTTCAGGCGGCTGCCCGCGCTGGCGTTGTCGGAGCGGTCGACAGCGCGTACGGAGAAGTCCCAGTCCTTGCTCGCGGCGCCTTCCAGCGTGGTGCGGAAGGGATACTCGTCGCACTGCTGGCCGCTCTTGGGCTGCTTTTCCGCGGGCAGGCCCATGCCCTTGTAGTCACCGCGGTCCTTGCAGGCCGCGTTCTTGTGGGCGTTGTTGGTCTTCCACTCGGGGTCGGCCTCGGTGATGCGGTGCAGCGGGGCGTTGAAGTACGCGCCGGGAATGCGCTTGGCGCGGGGGTTCGGGGTGCCGGCCGGGGCTGTCCGAGGGTAGGTGGTGTCGGGGGTGTACTGGGCGTCGGCGATGTGCTTGCCGACCTGTTCGGTGGGCGAACCGGGAGTGGCGTAGTAGTTCAGGATCGGCAGGGAGCCGGGGAAGACGCAGGCGTTCTTCTGGGCCGGGGAGAAGTACTGGCCGGAGTCACAGCGCATCAGGGGTGCGGAGCTGCGGCCGGGGAGCATGGTCTCGTAGCCCTCTCCCTTGGCGCTGAATCCGAGGTACCAGCGCTTGAAGGAGATCTTGTCGCGGCCCTGGGCGGTGCCGGCCGAGCCCGAGCTGTCGGCGATGTCGAAGGCGAACCAGGTCCGGTTGCTGTTCCACGAGCCGAAGGGGAGGCTCGGGGAGCCGCTGAGGCCGCTGCATTCGCGTACGGGGGCGTCGCACTCGCCCGTCATCGTCATCTTGATGATCTTCGGGGTCTGGAGGAGGTCGTCGTACCAGGGCCAGTCGTAGTCCGCCGAACCCGGCTTCATACGGCCGAAGACGCGGATGTGGCGGTTCTTGTTGTCGCCCTGGGCGAAGAGCTCGTAGACGAAGCGGGTGGTGGCGTGGTACTTGGGCGGTTTGTTGGGGCTGATCTCGAAGAAGCGGATGGTCATCTTGCGGCTCTGGCAGTACGTGTAGCGGTTGACGTAGTTGCCGTAGTCGCTGTCGGCTTTGCCGTCGAAACACTCCTTGAGGAGCTCCGCGTTGGGGGTGTCCTTGATCTCGGCGGGTGGGCGGGAGGACGGTGGGACGTCATCCGCGGCGCGGGCCTCGTACCGCATCTTGAGCTGGGCGCGGGCCGCGGCCGCCGCTTCGGTGAAGGACTCCGCGGGGACGGTCTCGCCGAGTGTCCGGAGGGGCTGTGTGCCAAGGGTGCCCTTGGGGCGCTGTCCGTTGCGGACGCGCTCGAGGTCCTCGGAGGATATGCCGACGTCCATGGTCACGGGCCGCTCGGCCGCGCCCTCCGGCGCGTTCGTGGGCATGGGCTTGGGGCCGCCGCTGTTGTCCAGGGTGTTGCGATACGCGGTGGCGGGAGCGTCGGCGGCAGACGCGGGGGCCGTGAGGAGGGTCGGCGCGATGAGGGCCGCCGTGGCGGCGAGGACGGCGAGAGAGCCGCGGACGGTGAGTCTGGCGTGATGGACGGTGCCTCTGCGAAAGGGTTGCACGGTGCACTCCTGTCTCGCTGAACGTCACTGACGTGAAGTGCGCTCCTCACCGGTCCGGGTGAGCGGGCCGGACAGCCTCGGGTGCGATTTTTGAGGTGCGCATGACATCTCTCGACGCGCAAGGGGGCTTCCGAATTCGAGCACCCCCCCGTGCGGGTCGATTCGAGCACGCTAGTGGAAGACGAAGCCGAAGGTGTCGGGGGCGAGCGGTCCGCCGTTGTCAATCAGTCGTTTTCGGCCAGCCCGGCCGGGGGCGCCGTGTCCGTGAGCGGCTCTCCCCCGATCCAGGGGGCCGCGCCGTCGAACATGTCGGCGGTAAGGCGACGGCCCCAGACGAGTTCGGCACCGTGGACGGCGAGCCGCCCACCCGGCAGGTCATCCAGCTCCGGGGGCAGCGAGCCGTCCTCGTCGAGGAAGAACCCGGCCTTCTCCAGCCGGTCCCGGAACCGCTCGGCCCCGGGGCCCTCCAGCTCCGCGAGCGAAGGTACGAAGCGCAGGACCACCTCGCCGTCCTCGGCGTAGACCACGACGTCGACCGAGGGGTCGACGACGACGGTCAACGCCCGCCCGCCCCCCTCGGTGAGCGCTTCCAGCACGTCGTCGCGTTCGCCGGTCCAGCCCGTCGTGCCGGAGGTCTCCACCACCAGCGTCCAGCCGTCCGGGAGGGAACGGGAGGCCAGCAGCGGAGGCGGATCGACGTCCGTGCCCTCCCCGTTCGGCGCGGCCACCTCGGTCTGCCGCTCAGCGGGCACACCCATGGCGTCCAGCGACTCGGCGAGCGGACGGTGCGCCAGGGTCACGCACCAACCCTCCCCATAGCGTTCGACCAGATTCAGCGGGCCCGGGTCGTTCACCAGGGACCTCCTTGGTGTCGGCTGTCCGCAGGCAGGCCGGTCGGGATCGTACCGGCCATCGGCGGTACCGGCCCCGCCGGGCCGAGGACTTACCGGCTGTCCCAGGCCCGGCCGAGCCGCTCGGCCAGCTCGGTGAGCGTCGCCGCCGGGAGGGTGAACGGCACCCGGATGTGCGTCGCGTCCGGCACGACCTCCACTCCGTGCCGCAGCGCGACCTGGGCGTAGACCCGGGCGTCCATGTCGGGCAGTTCGATCCACAGCGCCGAGCCGCCGTCCGGTCGGCGCCACCGCCAGTCGGGTAGCCGGGCGCGTAGGGCCGCCTCCAGGTGGGCCAGTCGGCGGAGCGGCTCGGTGTCCGGCGGCCTGGTCCGGCTCAACAGCCGGGCGGTGAGCGCCTGGTCCAGCACGGGGCTGCCCAGGTCGGCGAGGGTCTTCAGGCGCGCGATCCGCTCGGCGATCGGCGCGGGGGCCCGGAGCCAGCCGACCCGTAGGCCCGACCAGATCGTCTTGGTGACCGAGCCGACGCTGAGGACGGTGGCGCCGCGCGGCGCGTACGCGGCCAACGGCGGGGGCGGCGGCGTGCCCAGCGTGGTGCAGTAGGCGTTGTCTTCCAGCACCGGCACGCCGTGCTGCGCGGCGAGTTCACCGATCCGGTGGCGGCGGGCGGCCGACATCAGGGTGCCGGTCGGATTGTGGAAGGTCGGCATCAGGTACGCCAGCGCCGGCCCGGCCGCGAACGCCGGCGCGAGGTCGGCGACGGCGGCCCCCTCGACGTCCAGCCCGACCGGGGCGAGCCGGGCGCCCGCCGCGTGGAAGGCGTCGAGGCAGCCGGGCCAGCCCGGGGACTCGACGACGACCGTGGCGCGGCGGCGGACGAAGCAGGTGATCGCGAGGCTGATCGCCTGGGTGGCCCCGGTGGTGACGACGATCTGGTCGGCGGTGGTGGGCAGGCCGTCGGCCGTGTACTGGTCGGCGATGGTCTCGCGGAGCACCGGCAGGCCGCGCGGGTGGTGGCCGGCATCGGCGAGCAGGGCGGGCAGGTCCTCGGCCGCGAGGGCGGCGAGCTCGGCGGCCAGGTCGGTGGGCGGCTCACCGGTGGTGCGGGCCAGGGAGATCAGTGGGCCGGGCCCGGCGGCGAGCCTGCGGACCACCGCCGTGCCGGACTCGGCCCCGGAGAGGCCACGCTTGCCCGGGCCGCCGCGCACGCGGCTGCCGCTGCCCCGGCGGGTGTCCAGCGTGCCGGCGTCCCGAAGCAGGTCGTAGGCCGCGACGACGGTGGCCCGGCTCAGCCCGAACGCCCGGGCCAGCTCCCGCTCGGACGGCATCCGTTCACCGGTCCCGAGGTCGCCGGCCTCCACGGCGACGGTGAGGGCGGCGGCGAGACGCCGGTACAGCGGCCCCGGCGCGGTCGCCCAGTCGCCCAGGATCTCGGCCAGCTCGGCCGCGGTCCAGTTCCGGTCCACATCTCCCCCCATTGGCCCGGGTGACGGGCCGCCGCGCCGACAAGACTCGACTCCATGATCACATCGCAGGACGCCCGGCTGCGGGCGGTAACCGATCTCATGGTGCCGGCGACCCGCACCGACGCGGGGCGGCACGAGTACGACGGGCTGCTCCAGGACCTCTCCCCCGACGGGGTACGCCGCGGCCTGGCCGCGCTCGGCGGCTCCCCGGTCGCCGACCCGCACGACGAACGGCAGCTCTCCGCCTTCGAGCACGCGCTGTGGGTCCGCTACGGCGAGCTGGAGCTGCACCGGTTCGACCCGACCCCGCACCTGGAGAACCTCGACGTCACCTGCTACGACCGCGAGTACGCCCCGGCCGCCGAGCGGGCCGCCGCCCGCCGGACGCACCTCGCGGGCTGGCCGGACGCCGTGGACGCGGCGATCGCCGCCCTCGACCGGGTGCCGGCGCCGCTGGCCGAGACGGCCCTCGACACGGCCCGGGGCCTGGCCCACCTGGTTGCCGACGAGCCGCCCGCCCGGGCCGCCCTCGACCGGCTCACCACGCACCTGCGGCACGCGGCCCGCACCGGCGATCCGGACCCGGCGCTCGGCGCGTCGGCACTGGCCCGGCTGGCCGGGGCGACCGAGGCGGTCGAGGTGGACCTGACCGCGCTGGCCGCCCGGCTCGACGCCGAACGGGACGCGTGGCGGGACCGGTTGATCGAGGCGTGCGGCCGGATCGACCCAGCCGTGCCGGCGGAGGTGACCATGGCCGGGATCCTCGCCGACCACCCGTCGCCGTCGGGGGTGCTGGAGCTGGCCGCCGAGCTGGTCGCCGAGGTCGAGGCGTGGACGGCGGAGCGGGGGCTGGTGCCGTACCTGGACGGCGAGTGCCGGGTCGGGGTCACCCCGCCGACCGACGCGCACCAGGTGGCGACGCTGACCATGGCCGCGCCGTACGAGCCGGACGGGCCGAGCTGGTTCCGGATCACCCCGCCGGCCCCGGGCTGGCCGGCGGACCGGAGCGCGCAGTGGCTGTCGCTGTACAACCGGTCGGGGCTGGCCAACATCGCCCTGCACGAGGCGGCCCCGGGCCATCACGCGCACGGCCGGGCGCTGCGCCGCGCCGCCGGGGACGTCCGGCGCACCCTGCACTCCGCCGCCTTCGTCGAGGGCTGGGCGCACTACTGCGAGCAGCTCGCCGTCGAGGAGGGCTTCCGGGACGGCGATCCGCGGTTCGTGGCGAGCGTCGCCCGGGACGCGCTGCTGCGGATCACGCGGCTGGCCTGCACCATCGGCTTCCAGGCCAGGACGATGTCGGTGGCGGAGGCGCGCCACCGGTTCACCGTGGACGCCCTGCTCGCCGGGCCGGCCGCCGACGCCGCCGTGCACCGGGTGTTCCGGGAGCCGCTGACCATGTCGTACACGTGGGGCAAGCTGGCCATCCTCGACCTGCGGGACCGGGCCCGGGCCGAATGGGGCTCCGGGTTCACCCTCGGCCGGTTCCACGCGGCGCTGCTCGGCCTCGGCGCGCCGCCGCTGGGCCTGCTCGACCGGGCGCTGGGGGACTGAGATGTGGGCGTTCGTGCTGGCCTCGGCGGTGCTGATCGCGGTGCCGGGCCCCAACATGGTGTACATCGTGACCCGCGCCGCCGCGCACGGCCGCCGGGCCGGGCTGCTGTCCGCGCTCGGCGTGGAGGCCGGCACCTTGGCCCATGTCGGCCTCGCGGTGGCCGGTGTGGCGGCGCTGCTGGCCGCCTCGCCGGTCGCGTCCGGCGCGATCCGGTGGGCCGGGGTGGGCTATCTGCTCTGGCTGGGGCTGCGTGCCCTGCGGCCCCGGCCGGCAGCCGCAGCGCCGAGCGTCCCGATCGTCCCGGAGTCGGCGGGTCGTATGTTCCGGGACGGCGTACTGGTCAACCTGCTCAACCCGAAGGTCGGGTTGTTCTTCCTGGCGTTCCTGCCGCAGTTCGCGACGACGCAGGCCGGGCTGCTCGTTCATGGCGCGGTGTTCTTCGCGCTGGCGCTGGCCGTCGATCTCGGCTACGCGCTGGCCGGGGCGGCGGTGGGCGACCGGCTGCGGGTCGGCGGGCGGTGGCCGGGGGTGATCCACCTGGCGCTCGCGGGCTACGCGGCACTCGCGTGACGCCCCATCGACCGACCCGCAGCGCCGTGCTGATCGGAGGCGACTCAGCCCCATCAGGCTCGCTGGTCCCGGATCGAACGAGGCCAGTCCACGCTCGACGAACACCATGTGCCGCTCGCCGCGAGCCTCCTCGATGGCCCAGGCGGCGTCCAGCTGGTCGTGGGCGGCGAGCACCCGCCGCGCGTACGGCGGCAGCCGCTCCCTTCGGCGGTGAGCGTGACCTGCCGCGTCGCGCGGCCGACAGTTCGCCGCCCAGGCGCGCTTCGAGCCGAGGCTCTATGTCGTAGGGCACGCACGGCAGTCCACAACAGATGTGCGTGAATGGCGAGCGATCAGGTGTTGGACCGCGCGACCGGGGCGCGGCGAGGCTGAGGACATGCCCTCGCTCCGCTCCAATCCGTACGCCCGTCTGTTCGCCCTCCCCGGCGCCCGCGCCTTCACCGCGTGGAACCTGCTCGCCCGGCTGCCCATGGGCATGTTCGGCGTCGGCGCCGTGATGATGATCTCCGCCGAGCGCGGTTCGTACACGCTGGCCGGCGCCGTGACCGCGACGGGCCTCGCCGCGACGGCGCTGGCGGGCCCGTGGACGGCCCGGCTCGTGGACCGCTACGGCCAGGCGCGCGTCACCGTCCCGGCCGCCGCGTTCGCCGCGCTGGGCTCGCTGTCGCTGGTGCTGTGCGTGTACGCCGACGCTCCCGCCTGGACCCTGTTCGCGTCGTACGCGGCGACGGCGACCAGCCCCAACACGGGCGGTATGTCGCGTGCCCGCTGGGCGCACCTCCTGCGCGGCGACCCGGCCGCCCTGCACACCGCCAACGCCTTCGAACAGGCCGTGGACGAGGTGTGCTTCATGCTCGGCCCGGCCCTCGCGACGTTCCTGTCCACGTCTTTCTTCCCCGGGGCGGGCACGCTCACCGCCGCGCTGATGTTCGTCACGGGTGCGGTGCTCTTCGCGGCGCAGAAGCGTACCGAACCCCCGATATCGGCCACTCCCCTGAAGCAGCGTTCGCCCCTGCGGGGTAATCGCGGACTCGCCGCGATCCTGGCCGTCTTCATCTGCACCGGCGCGCTGTTCGGCTCGCTGGAGGTGGTGACCATCGGCTTCGCCGACGCGCAGGGCCACCGGGCGGCCGCGGGCGCCGTCCTGGGCCTTCAGGCGGCGGGTTCGTGCGCGGCGGGCCTGCTCTACGGGCTGAGGCGCCCGGCCTCCCCGGCGTCCGCGCGCTTCCCGCGCTGTCTGGCGGCGATGGCCGCCCTGGCACTCCTGCCGCTGCTGACGACGGCGGCGGGCGGCGGACTGCCGCTCCTCGCGGCCGCGCTGCTCCTGGCGGGCATGGCGACGGCGCCCTCCATGGTCACGGGCATGAACCTGGTCCAGGGCCTGACCCCGCCGGGCAGCCTGAACGAGGGCATGACGTTGGCCGTGACGGGCCTGCTCGCGGGCATAGCGGCGGGCTCGGCGACCGGCGGCTGGGCCGTCGAGCACCTGGGCGCCGCGGGCTACGCCGTGCCGGGGGTGGCCGCGGCGGCCGCGCTGCTCGTGGCGACGGCGAGCCGGAGGTCGCTGGTGGGGCGCCGCGCGCTCAGCGTGCGGCCCGCCGCCTGAGCAGCGCGCCCGGGCCCGGCGCCGCCGGCACTCCGGCCGCTGGATGCGTGGGGCTTCTGCCTCAGCCTCCAGGTGGCCGCCAGTGCCGGTCGGTTCAGTGGCGCGCGTCCGAACGCGGGCGCTGCAGGGTGAAGGTGTCGACGGGTGTCAGGTCGCCGTGGGGCCCGTCGAACGTGTAGTAGGTGACGCGCATCCGTGTCAGGCCCTCGCGGCGGTCGCCGGGATCGACGTCGAACGCGGCGAAGCCGCGGTTGTACTTGCGGTCCTGGACGGCGGCCCAGGGCGCCTCCTCGGGGATCCACACCGGCTCGCGGTGGCCGGAGGAGGTCTTGTCGTCCTTCAGGCCGACCAGGACCCGGGCCTGGGGTCTGTCGAAGAGGTCGTCCTGGCTTGTGGCGATGTTGCCGCCCGCGCCGATGACCATGTGAACGGTGCCCTTGCCCGTGTCGATCAGGTCGGTGCGGGTGGAGACCGGGACAGGAGTGCGGGCCTCGTTGGGCAGGGTGCCGCGCACCGGGTGCGACCGCTCGTAGTGGTGCTCGTGCCCGCTGACCACGAGGTCGACCCCGTACGCGTCGAACAGCGGACCCCAGGCCCGGCGCACCCCCAGATCGCTGCCGGCGCTGCGGTGGCTGGAGATCATCGGCTGGTGCATGCACACCACGACCCAGTCGATGCCCCGGTCCGCCCGCGCGGCCTTCAGCTCGCGCTCCAGCCAGCGACGCTGGGCACCGCCGGAGTAACCGCTGATGTAGGTGTCCCCGCCGTCCTGGAGCGCCACGTCGTCGTTGGCGAGGCTGATGAAGCGGACCGCGCCGACCGTGAACGCGTACCACATGCCCCGGGTCTCCTCGTCGGAGGAGGCGGACGAGGAAGGCAGCGCGAAGTAGGTCTGGTAGCCGGCCGCGCCGATGGGCCCGTTGCCCTTCTCGTTCTCGTGGTTCCCCACGCAGGGCATCCACGGGCGCAGCCGGGTGGAGCGACTGTTGTTGATGAACCAGTCCGCCCAGGTCGCCGCCCGGCTCGTGCCCCACGCACCGGCGATCGCGGCGTAGCACAGGTCGCCGTTGACGAAGTTGAACAGTGGGGCGACCCGCTCGACGGCGGAGACGATGTCCGCCGAGGCGGGCGAGCCGACCTGGCTGCTGGTGTGCAGCGGGAAGCGGTTGACGGGGGAAGGGACACCGTCCGGAAGGTGGATGACCCGGCGCAGGTTGGGCGTCGCCTGGTCACCGAAGCTGGTGAAGGTGAAGGCGGCGCGGCCGCGCGGCGCCGTGGTGAACGAACCGGTCTCCGGGGTCGCACCGTCGTGCCCGGCCGTGTACAGGTACGTGGCCGAGGGGCGCAGGCCGGTGATCCGGGCGTGGTGGACGTACACCTCCTCCTTCGACAGCCCGTCCCGGTAGGTGCGCGTCTCGGCCTCGACGAGGCGGCCGCCGTGCCCGCCCTCGGGAGAACCGAGCCGCACCTGCGGCCTGCGGACCGACTGCGGGGTGATCCAGGAGACGGTCATCTCCGAGGACGGGTCCGAGCCGAACTGCAGGTGGACGCCCAGGACTCCTGGCGCGCCCAGCCGGTGCGGCCGGCTTTGCAGCAGCGGCCCGGGCGCCGTCGGCGAAGGGGAAGCGGCGGCTTCCCCGGCGGCACTGGTGACGAACGGTACGGCGGCCGCGGCCGACGAGCCCTTGAGTACGGACCTACGCGTGATCGCCATGAAACGCCCTGTTCCCTAGGGGAGTTGATGATCCTTGGCACTGTAAACGATCAATACCTGATCTGCCCACGACGATTTTGCGCTCCGGGTACCCCCACCCGGGGCCGCAGTCCGCCTGGCGATCCACCGGCCGAGGAGAACGTGTGCCTCAGCCAGGTGGGCGTGCTGTCCGAAGGGGACAACCGGCTGCGCTGGCCCCGGTTCTCCGCCGAGAACATCGACCGTGACCTCGCGCTCGTACGGGCCCTCGTCGCCGGACACGGCGATCAGGCCGAGGTCGTGGAACAGGTCGAGGCCGTTGAGGTGCGCGGAGGTCAGGAAGATGTTGGAGCACGTGCCCTGCAGGCCCGCCGCCACGAAGTCCGGGGCTGGGTCCGAAGCGGCGGCCGTCACGTTGGTCCAGTACTGCGCGGCGGAGCCGTACCTGCCGAGCAGGATCCGGGCGTCCGCCGGCACGGCTTCCCGGTCCGGGCGAGTACGGACGGGGGCGGGATCCGCCTGCCACTCCTCGCTCATGACGGCGAGCGCGGCGACCGCCGCCTCGGCTTCCAGGCGGTACAGGAGGCCGGGCATCTCTCCCGCGGCCGGGGGGTCGAAGGGGTAGGCGGGGAGCTCGTGACGGGCGGTGTTGGTGCGGTCCATGTCCAGCCGGACCCGGCCGCGGGGGTCGGGTGCCTCCCGGTGCACCGGAGCACCGATGCCCGCTCGTGCCCGGCGCCGCGGCGGCGAGCAGCTGCTCGATGCGCTCCCACTCCGCCGGCTGCGCCCGTCTTTTCAGGCGAATGATGGTTGTGACACTCACATTCCTGCGGACGTCGGCCGATAACTGAGATCGAAAGCTCCAGAGACCCGTTCCAACAACCTCGGGATACACGATGGCCCACCCAGCCGACGGTTCTGCCCCGGATTTCGTCTCACAGGCCGCCGATCCTGTCCGGGAACACCTGGCCTCGTCCACCGGGCTGGCCGACTTCCTCGCCGGCGCCGGCACCCTGACGCTGGACGAGCGCCGGCTGATCGTGGACCAGGCGAAGCTCATGCTGGAGCAGAACTATGTCCACCTGCCGCTCAAAACGGCGATGCACGCCGTCAACCCGGTGCAGCGTCTACGGGTACTGCGCCGCCGGCTGGAGCGGCAGACCGAGACGACCAAACCCCCGGAGTGGATGTTCCACGCCGAGATGTCGGAGATCTTCCACTCGGTCAGGGACCTCCACACCAACTATCTGCTCCCCGACCCCTACGCCGGCAAGGTCGCCTACCTGCCGTTCCTCGTCGAGCGGTACGAAGACGACCGGGGCGAGCATTTCATGGTCACCCATGTGGCCCAGGGATTCTCCGCTCCGGGCTTCGAACCCGGCGTCGAGATCACCCACTGGAGCGGCATCCCCATCGCCAAGGCCGTTGATCTCAACGCCGCCCGTTTCGCGGGCAGCAACACCGCCGCCCGCCGCAGCCGAGGTACTCAGTCGCTGACCGTGCGGTCGCTCGGCACGCATCTTCCCCCGTTCGAGGAGTGGGTGACCGTCAGCTACACCGACGACAGCGGCACCAAGCGCGAGCTGCGGGAGATCTGGCGGATCGTGGAGAATCTCCCGCCCTTCGTCACGGCGCAGGCGCCGATGGGCACCGCTTTGGTCGAGGGCCTGGACCTCGACATGGACGAAGCCAACCGTGCCAAGGTGATGCTGTTCGCGCCGCAGGTCGTCGCTCAGAAGAAGGCTCTCGAAGCAGGCGAGGCCGCCCCCGAGGTACGCGCCGGCGAGATGGCCACCTCGATGCCGGGTGTGTTCCGGGCACAGGAGGTGCGGACTTCCTCCGGCACCTTCGGCTACATCCGGATCTTCACCTTCCTCAAGCGCGACGTGGAAGGATTCGTCCGTGAGTTCGTCCGCCTGCTCGGCCTGATGCCGGACCGCGGACTGATCCTGGACGTCCGGGACAACGGCGGCGGCATCATCTTCAACGCCGAGTTCGCGCTGCAGACGCTCACCCCGCGCCCCATCACACCCGAGCCGACGCAGTTCATCAACTCCCCGCTCAACCTACGGATCTGCCGCAAGCACCAGGATGAGCTGGGCGCCTGGGTGCCCTCCATGGAGCAGGCCGTCGAGATCGGCTCCACCTTCTCCAGCGCCGTCCCCATCACACCCGAGAAACGCGCCAACGCGATCGGCCAGCAGTACTTCGGCCCGGTCGTCCTCATCACCAACGCTCGCTGCTACTCGGCCACCGACATCTTCGCCGCCGGCTTCCAGGACCACCAGATCGGCCCCGTCCTCGGCACCGACGAGAACACCGGTGCCGGCGGCGCCAACGTCTGGGAACACGAGCGCCTCGTAGCACTCCTCGAGGACGAAGCCGACACTCCGTACGTACGGCTGCCGAAGGGAGCCGGCATGCGGGTGGCGATCCGCCGTACCCTGCGGGTCGGCGCCAACTCCGGCACGCCGGTGGAGGACCTCGGCATCACCCCGGACGTGCCGTACCGAATGACCCGCCGGGACCTGCTGGAGGGCAACTCCGACCTCTTCGAGCGCGCTGGGCAGATCCTCAAGGGCCTAACGCCACACCCTGTGGCCATCACGGAAGCGACCACGACCGACGGTGCTCTGCGGCTCAAGGTCCAAGCCACCAACATCGACCGGTTGGACGTCTACGTCGACCAGCGCCCACGCAACTCCGTCGATCTCATCGACGGCCAGGCCGACATCACCATCCCCGACGCCTCCACCGCTCAATCGGCCCGCGTGGAGGGTTTCGCCGACAGCCGACTCGTTGCCAGCAGAACCGCGCAGCTCGGCTGAAGGGCCTGCACAGTCAACGGTGTCGAGTTCGGTGACGACGCGAACTCCGCGCCGCGGTTTCGCGGGCGGCAGAACGCTCGACCAGTCCCTGGCCGCCTTCGTGCTTCTACGCTGGAGGGGTGAGCACCCAAGCCTCGAAGCCCGCGCCCAACCCCGCGCCCGCGCCCGCCCGTGTCATCCCCCTCCGCCCCGCGCGGGAGCCCCTGTGGCGGAACGTCGTGGGGGAGGTGTTGCGCCGGGAGCGGCTGGCGCAGAAGCGGACGCTCAAGGACGTGGCCGACGCCGGGCGGATCTCCATGCCCTACCTCTCCGAGGTGGAGCGCGGCCTCAAGGAGGCGTCCTCCGAAGTGCTCGCGGCCGCCGCCACGGCGCTCGGGCTCAGCCTGGCCGAGCTCCTCGCCTTGGTCCAGGCGGAGCTCATCCGCCTGGCCAGCCGTACGCACGTCCGCTCGGTCGGCCGGGCAGCGCCGCAGGCACAACCGCGTCAGGGCGAAGTGCGCCTCGCCGCCTGATCGCCTTCCTGATCGCCCGCCTGATCGCCTTCCTGACCGGCTGGCGTCGGCTTGGCGGGTGGCCGCCCACCCCCGTAGCGCGGCCACCCGCCCCCGCAGCTACGCGGCCGCCGGCAGGACCCGGCGGCTGAGGACCGCGTCCGCGAGGCCGTACTCCACCGCCTCCTGCGCGGTGAAGACCTTGTCGCGGTCCATGTCGGCGCGCAGGGTCGCAACGTCGTGGCCGGTGTGCCGGGAGAGGACCTCTTCCACTTCCGAGCGGATGCGGAGCATCTCCTTGGCCTGCAGGGTGAGGTCGGAGACGGTCCCCTGCCGGCCCCCGCTGGCGGGCTGTCCCAGCAGGATCCGCGCGTGTTCGAGGACGAAGCGCCGGCCCGGGTCTCCGCCGGCGAGGAGTACGGCCGCGGTGGAGGCGGCCTGGCCGACGCAGAACGTGGAGATCGGGGCGCGGACGAAGGTCATCGTGTCGTAGATGGCCATGAGGGAAGTGAAGGATCCGCCCGGGGAGTTGATGTAGAGGGCGATCTCGCTGTCCGGGCTGGACGATTCGAGGTGGAGCAGCTGAGCGATGACGACGTTGGCGACGCCGTCGTCGATCTCCGTGCCGAGGAAGATGATGCGCTCGGAGAGCAGCCGGCTGAAGACGTCGTAGGCCCGCTCCCCGTTCGAGGTGCGCTCGACCACGGTGGGAATGGTGTACTGGCTCATGTCGTCAGAGTCCGATCCGTCGCTTGGTGCCGGCTGGGCGGACGTCCTCCAGGGACTCCACGACGCGGTCGATCATGCCGTAGTCCTTCGCCTGCCGCGCCGTGAACCACCGGTCGCGGTCGCCGTCGCGGGAGACGGTCTCCTCGGACTGGCCGGTGTGCTCGGCGGTGATGCGCTCGATGGCCTTCTTGGTGAATTCGAGGTTCTCGGCCTGGATGGCGATGTCGGCGACGGTGCCGCCTATTCCGGCCGACGGCTGGTGCATCATGATCCGCGCGTTCGGCAGGGCGTAGCGTTTGCCCGGTGTTCCGACGGTGAGGAGGAACTGCCCCATGCTGGCGGCGAATCCCATGGCGAGGGTGGAGACGTCGTTGGGGATCAGCCGCATCGTGTCGTAGATCGCCAGCCCGGCCGTGACCGAGCCGCCGGGGCTGTTGATGCAGAGGGCGATGTCGGTGCGGGGGTCCTCGGCGGAGAGGAGCAGCAGCTGTGCGCAGACGCGGTTGGCGGAGGCCTCGTTGACTTCCGTGCCGAGGAAGACGATGCGCTGCATGAGCAGCAGCGAGGCGAGGTGGTCGTCGAAGCGGGTCGGGGACGCGTCGCCGTCGGTGGCGCGCGGTTCGAGGGCGAGGGGTGAGAAGAGGGGTGACATGAGGTCTCCTCGGCCGGTCGGTGGTGTGGTCGGGTCTCCACCACTCTCCGGCCGTCCGCGGCCCCGCGACAGCTTTCTCTGCCCCCGGCAGATTCGCCGAGGGCAGAGCGAAGGCCCGTAGCGGTACACGCCGGCAGCCACCCGACGAAGTCGGGCGACCGGCCCTGCCTCACGAACATGCCGTATGTGCCTGGGCGTCAGCCGACCGTGATCTCGAGCTGTCCGTCCTGCGAGACGTGAGCGGAAATCGCGGTGAGGTCCTTGACGGTTACATCCGCTTCAAGCCTGTCCGCCGCGTGCGTGGTGGTCAGGGCGATGGTCGTCATGCCTGCCGCGCGCCCAGAGGCCAGCCCGGCCGGAGAGTCCTCGACCACGGCGCAGCGGGAAGGGGCGACGCCGAGACGCTCGGCTGCCAGGAGGAAGGGTTCCGGGTGAGGTTTGTGGTGGGTGATGTCGTCGACGGTGACGAGGACCTTGGGGAGGATGCCGAGTTGCCCGAGCCGGGCCTCGGCGACACGACGGGTGCCGGAGGTCACGACGGCCCAACGGTCCGCGGGCAGTGCGGCGATGAGTTCGGCGGCTCCGGGCACCGGGGTGACGTCGCCTGCCAGGGCGCCGGCCACCTCGGCGTCCTCCAGGCGCCGCAGCGCTTCGGCCACCTGGTCGGCGGGCATGAGGTCCGCGATGATCGCGGAGGCGGGCCGGCCGTGCACCGGGACCCGGGCCATCACCTCTTCCAAGGTCATGCCGTACGACTCCGCCCATTGCCGCCACGCGCCACCGGCCACCAAGCGCATGGAGACGACCGTGTCGTCACTGTCGAACAGAAGGGCGTCAACCGGGAGTCGCATGGCCGGGAGCGTACCTGGTGATTCGATACGGCAGGCGCCCGGCGGTGCTTCGACCCTCCTGCCAGGATCCTTATCGGCAGCCCGCTACACCGCCCCCGTCCCGAAGTCCTCCTCGAAGTAGCTGTCGTGCCGCACACGGAACTCCTTGAGTTCCTCGCTGCCGCGCTGCGACATCTCCGCGACCCTTTCGAAGAACTCCTCGCGCGGGGCGCCCGGGGAGAAGAGCATGAGCATCGACATGGGCTCGTCCGTCACGTTCTTGAAGGCGTGCAGGCCGCCGGGCGGAACGTACAGGAAGTCGCCGGTGCGGCCCGTCACCCACTTGTCGCCGTTGAAGAGCTCCAGTTCGCCGGAGAGGACGTAAAAGGCCTCCGACATCGCCTTGTGGAAGTGGGTCTTGGCGCCGGCGGCCCGCGCCGCCAGGTCCACCTGGTACAGGCCGTACTCGCCGCCGGTGGACTCGTGCGTGGCGAGGTAGCGGTAGGCGTCGCCGCGGGGCGAGGTGAGGTCCGGCGGGGTGTCCGCGGTACGGAAGGAGGCGTTCACTTCGCCCTTGTCTCCGTGGTAGCGGGCGGCGGGGTAGGACATGGCGGGGCCTCTCATAAGGGTTGTGGCGCTGGCCGTGGTGTCCGGGCGGCGGGAGTGGGCTCGCCATCGGGATCGGTGGCGGATGACGGGAGCGCGCTGCCCAGCCGATCGGGGATCAGGACGGTGGCACTCCGGACAAGTGTTTCAACGCTGCGGTCTTTTGACGTTGAAATAAAATCACGCTTGTCCTTCGACGGCAAGTTTCTTAAGGTTGAAACAAATGGCGTGGGAGGAGACCCGGATGACCGACGCGGTGGACCTGATCACCGAGCAGTGGTGCGAGGAGCGCCCCGAGCTGGCCGACGCCCTGAGGGCGATGGAGGTCTTCGGGCGCATCCAGCGGATGCAGCGCGTCTACGACCGGCACTTCAAGAAGCTGTCCGACGAGTTCGGCCTGAACCTCGGCGAACTCGACATGATCTTCACGCTGCGTCGCTCCGGACCGCCCTACACCCTCACCGCCGGAGCCTTCGTCAAGGCCGCCATGGTGACCGCCGGCGCCGTCACCAACCGCCTCGACCGCCTGGAGGACAAGGGCCTGGTCGAACGCGTCCGTGAGAGCAGCGACCGCCGCTCGGTGCAGATCCGCCTCACCGAACGCGGCAAAACCCTCGCCGTCGACGCGCTCGCCGCCCACCTGCGCGACTACGCGGAGATCCTCTCACCCCTCGACCCGCAGGAACGCGAGCAGATCTCCTCCGGCCTGCGCAAGATCCTGACCGCCCAGGGCGACACCACACTCGGCTGACGGCGATCACTGCGGCAGCAGCAGGCGCTCAGACACCCCAGGTCAGGGACGCCACAGCGCCGCAATCGGCGCGACGGGCTCAGGTGGGTTCCGGGCGTTCGTAGCAGTCGTAGTTGCGCTGAGCCAGGATCCTGCCGTCACGGAATTCGAGGAAGACCGCGATGTCGGCACGCAGCACGTGACCGGCGGGGAGGTCGCCCAGCGGGACGGCGAGCGTTCCGGTCCAGGTGACTTCCAAGGCGACCTGGTCGCCGGCCGCCACCGCGTTGCGCACCTCGAACCGCTGACGGCTGAGGATGGCGCGGCCCCGCTCCGCGGCCTGGAGCACGGCGGGCAGATCGCGCCGGACGCCGTCGGGGAAGAGGGCGTTGGGGTATTCCTGCTGCACCGCCTCCTCGTGGAAGAAGCGGGCCAGTTCGGCGCCGACGGCTCCTCGGGAGACCGCCTCGTGGTATCGGACGGCGGTCTCGATGTTGGGGTGCTGCGGCAGACCCGGCATGGAGAGCAGCATAGGCGGCCGGCACGTGGGGGTGGCGGTGCCGTGCTGCCCGCGCTGGACCCGCGGGTGAGTGGCATGGCCGACCGGTCACCAGGTGACCGGGAGTGCCTCGACGCCGTAGACCGTCGAGCCCTGGCGGTAGCGGAGGTCGGCTTCGGGGACGGCGAGTCGGAGGGTGGGGAAGCGGCGGAGCAGGGCCGGCAGGGCGATCCTCAGTTCCAGTCGGGCCAGTTGCTGGCCGAGGCACTGGTGGGCGCCGAAGCCGAAGGACAGCTGGGCGACCGGGCGACGGTGGAGGTCGAGGTCGTCGGGGCGCTCGGGGACGAGGCCGGGGTCGCGGTTCGCGGTCAGGGGAGAGAGCAGCACGTGCTCGCCCGCGGCGATCCTGTGGCCGTTGAGGTCGACGTCGGCCACGGCCGTGCGCAGGAGCGGTGCGGGGATGGCGAGATGGCGCAGGAGTTCCTCCACGGCTGTGCCGGTGACCGTGGGGTCGTCGCGGAGGGCGGCGAGTTGGTCCGGATCGCGGAGCAGGGCCAGCACGCTCAGGGCGAGCATGGTCGCCGTGGTCTCGTGTCCCCCGACGAGGAGGGTGGTTCCGAATCCGATGAGTTCGTCGTCGGTGAGCTCCGCGCCGTGCTCCCGCACCACCGTGCCCAGCACCCCGTCCCCAGGGGTGGCCCGGTTGCGGGTGACGATGTCGGCCATGGCGGCGTTCAGTTCGGCCGAGGCGGCCACCAGGCGTTCGGCGTCGGCCGTCCCATCCATGATCACCTGGGAGCAGCGCTGGAACATGGACCGTGTCCCGTAGGGGACGTCGAGCAGTTCGCAGATCGCCAGCGAGGGAATGGGCAGGGCGAACGCCTCGACCAGGTCGACGACGGGTCCGTGTTCCGCCATCGCGTCGAGGTGGTCGGAGACCATCATCTCGATCGCGGGCCGCAGCCGCTCGGCCTGGCGGACGGTGAAGCTGCCGGTGAGCATGCGGCGGAGGCGGGCGTGCTCCGGACCGCTGTAGGCGGGCAGGAAGCCCGGGTGGTTGAACAGGGTACGCGGCAGTGCCGGGTCGATGCCGTTGCCCGTCACCAGGCGTTGGTCCGCGAAGGCGGCCCGGACGTCGCCGTACCGGGTGATGACGACGGCTTCGATCTCGCCGCGAATCGGGTGGAGGACGCGCAGCCGCGGCAGGCCGTCCTCCTCGCGCATACGGAGGAGATCCGGCGACGGGTCGAAGGGGCAGGTCCGGTCCCGTTCGGAGGCTACGAAGGACGCTGAGCGGTGATCGGGCATGGTGCGTGCTCCTCAGCTGTGTCGATAGCTGCGTCGATCCTGGGAACGCCGTCTTCTTGTGGTGGCGAGCGCCGGCCTACACGCGGTAGCGGGTGGAGGCGTGGTGCCAGTCGTGGGCGCCGCGGATGGTGGTCTGCAGTGCCTCCGTGCAGTAGCGCCGCAGCAGGTCGCGTTCGGCCGGGTCGAGGTGGCTCGTCGCCGTCGCGCCGAGAAGGTCGCGGTGGGCGCCGGTGAACAGGTCCAGGGCTTCGCTCCGGTGGCGGAGGGCTTTCTGGATCGCTTCCGGCCGGGAGAGGCCGTGTTTCCGCTCCAGGCAGAGCACGAGGTTGTTCCGCTCCCCCAGTGCCGCGTCCTTGTCCAGGGAGACGATGTCGTTGTCGCAGATGATGAACGTCTTCGTCATCTCGCGCATGATCGACAGGTGCGGCAGCGCGTACAGGTGGTCCGGAAGGACGCACGAGGACAGGCGCTCGGCGAGGTCGATGACCGGTGCCACGCCGATGGTGTGGCGACGGACGCGCAGGTACGTGCTCAGGGACATGGGGGCGTCGGCCTGCCGGCTGCGCGCCTCGTGGACATGGTGGTCGAGGTAGGAGGACCAGTGGGCCGCCGATCGCTGGATCTAGTCCTCGGGCATGCCCTGGCAGCTGCGTCGGCGCATGTCGGCGAAGGCACCGGCCAGGGGCAACGGGGACGCCTCGCCGGTGGTGCCCTCCTTGACGAGCTCGACGAGGTGGCGGACCCGCTCGGGCGACCGGCCCCACTGCTCGTCGAGCGTGTCGTCGAACAGGAAGTACCAGCTCTGCTGGTCGACTCCGAGGTCCAGTTCGCTTCCGGTCGCGTTCGGATAGAACATGGCCGCGATCAGCGGGAACTGGCCCTTGAGGTGATGGGCCTCCTCCGCTTCCGAGGACAGGAAACCGAAGGACTTCGGCCAGGCGAGGTGGCGATCGTGGGCGGCTCGGAAGTCCGGACTGATCCGGTGGCGAAAGGGGACGGGAGCCGGAGCCGGGGGCCCTGGGTTGTCCTCGGCCACGGACCCGGGTACGGGCACAGGCGCGGGCACAGGCGCGGACCCGGGTACGCGCACGGAGGGATCTGCGGTCGGCATCATGGTGTGGCGCACCTCCAGGAGCAGGGCCGTTTCAGCTGGTCGGCCAGGGTGAGACGCGCATGGGCAGCGCATTGGGCCGGATCAGCGCTTGGACCACCGGCCGGACGCGGCGCCCCTCGACCGGCTGCGGTCGCCACCGCGAGACGATCGAGCGGAGGACGACCAGCATCTCGGTCATCGCGAAGTGGTCCCCGATGCACTTCCGGTTGCCGAGGGCGAACGGAACGTAGGCGCCCGGCGGAAGATCCTTCTCGTTGCGGCTGAGCCACCGGTCCGGGTCGAATCGCAGGGGGTCCGGGTAGTACGCCGGATCCCGGTGCATCGTCACCGCGCTGTAGATCAGCTCGGCTCCCTGCGGGAGCTCGACGCCGCAGACCCGCACCGGCTCCAGGGCGCGCCGCATGAGCAGCCAGTTGGGCTGGTGCAGGCGGAGCACCTCCCGGAGGAACCGGTCGGTGAAGGGAAGCGTCGCCGCGCCGGGCAGGACACCGTCGGGCAGCGCATCGCACTCGGCCCTGATCCGATCGGTGATCTCCGGGCGCCGGCCGAGTTCGTGGAGCGCCCAGGACAGGGTGGTCGACGTGGTTTCGGCACCGGCCATGAGCAGGGACAGCAGCTCGTCGCGGGCTTCCACGTCGGTCATCCCCTGCGGATTCCCGGGGGTCCCGGCGAACATGATCGACAGCAGGTCTCCGCGGTCGGTGGGGTCCTGCCGAGCCTGCCGGACAGCGGTGTCCGCGAGTTCGCGCAGCGCCGCGGCCGCGGACAGGTACTTGCGGTGTCCCAGCGCGGGCGAGGACGCGATCGGCGCGGGCAGGACGGTGCCCACGAAGACCCCGCGCATCACCGTGGTCAGATGCTCGGCGACCCGCTCCCCCAGCTCGGCCACGGCTGCGGCGCCGTCCGGGCGTTCGGAGCTGAACAGGGTCGCGACGAGCATGACCGTCATCATCCGGCGCATCACCAGATCCATGGCGATCACCTCACCCGGGCTCCAGGACGACACCTGTTCCTCTGCGATGTCGGTCATCGTGCCGACGCACGCGGCGATGCTGTCACGGTGGAAAGCGGGCTGGAGCGCGCGACGCTGACGCCGGTGGAAATCCCGCTCGGACGTGATGATGCCGTTCCCGATGAAAGGCCGCGCGATGTCGAACAGCAGCCCTTTGCCGAACTTCCTGCTCTGCGTCACGAGAACGCTGTGGACGGCCTCCGGTGAGTTCAGGACGAACACCGGCCGATTCCCGAGGAATATCCTGACGATGCCGCCCTGCGCCCTGACCGACTGCAGGAAGTCGCACAGTCCTGCACCCCCCTCAAGTATGAGATCGAAAAATCGCTCGCCTTTGGAAAGTTCCCTCGTCCGTAGTGCACTGTGATCATCGTCCGCCGCCTCCGGAGAGGTCAAGGGTCCGGCCGAAAACGCACGGCCGGAGGGCCTTTGGGCCGAAGGATGTGAATTCCTTCGGAATTCAAGCCGGAGCTGTCGGCCGTGCTGTCGATTCGGACCATCCGTCAGGGGAGTCCTCGGCCGACCGCAGGGTTCTCAACGGTCGCTGCGGACGGAAGCGCGGAGGTGGGCTATGCCCAGGTCGATCGCGACCTCCAGGTGGGTGGAGCCGCCCGTGGTCATGAGGATCAGCACGCCGCCCTGGATGCCGGCCAGCAGGGCCGCGGCCTCTCGATCGGCGTCCAGTTCGGGGGCGATCTCACCGCTGCCCTGCATGTGGCCGATCCCCGCGGCGAGTTGTCGCTGCCACCGGCCGAGCAGTTCGCCGGCCACGGTCCGGGTGGCATCGGTGGTCCCGCCCAGTTGGGCGAGGGCCGCGTGGAGGGGACAGTCGCTGCCCTGCGCGCGGTAGCGGGCGACGACCTTGTCGCGCCACTGCTGCCAGGCGGGCCAGGAGGTGAGGGAGCCAAGCTCCGGTTGCTGCTCGTCGATCACCCGGGACGCCTCGTGCCGGGCCACGGCGAGGAGCAGTTCGTCCTTCCCGCCAGGGAAGTAGTGGAAGAGCTGGCTCTTGCTCGTCGCCGTGCGGGCCATGACGTCCTCCAGCCGCACGGCGAACACGCCCTGTTCGCGGATCTGGCCGGCGGCGCCTTCGACGATGCGCTGTTTGGTCGCGGCGCCCTTACGGGTCAACGGCATGGGTCCTCCCGGTACGAGCTTGTTGTGTTCGGTTCAGCGGGCGGGCGCGGCGGGTGCGGCCGGACCGGGTAGCGGCCGGTCAGGGCAGGAGCAGCAGTTTGCCGGTGGTGCGACGCGACTCGATGTCCGCGTGGGCGCGGGCGGCCTCCGCGAGCGGGTAGCGGGCGGTGACGCGTGGGGTGAGCCGCCCGGCCAGGATCAGGTCGAACATCTCCCCGGTCCGCTGCAGCAGGGCCTCGCGGGTGGGGACGTGGTGGTGGACCACGGGGTAGGTCAGCAGGATGCTGTTGGGCAGGTCGGTGGGCCGCAGGCTCGGGACGCCCATGAAGGGGCCGTAGTAGGCGTGGACCCCGTGCGGGCGCAGGGCCGCCTGGGAGGAGTGGAACGTCCCGGTGCCGCCGCCGTCGTAGACGACGTCGGCACCGCGCCCGCCGGTGAGCTCCCTGACCTGCTTCTCGAAGCCGCCGCCGGAGTGGACCAGCACGTGGTCGGCGCCGGCCTCCTTCGCGGCGGGGGCCTTTTCCTCGCGGGAGACCAGGCCGATCACACGGCCGCCGCGAGCCTTGACCATCTGCGTGAGCAACTGGCCGACCCCGCCGGCCGCGGCGTGCACCACGGCGGTGTCGCCCGGACCGATCGGGTAGGTCTCGGTGCTCAGGTGGCCGGCGGTCAGGCCCTGCATCATCACGGCGGCGGCGGTCTCGTCACTGATGCCGTCGGGCACCTTGACCAGCGAGTGGGCGGGGACGGCGAGCAGCTCGGCGTAGCTGCCGGGGTGGTAGAACCAGGCCACCCGGTCACCGACGGCCAGGTCCCGAACCCCTTCCCCGAGGGCCGCAACATGGCCCATCCCCTCGGCGCCGAGGATCGCGGGCGCCGCCCAGCCCGGGCCGCCCTCGGCGCGGGCGCCGACGTCCATGTAGTTCACCCCGGCCACGCCGAGCCGCACCTGCGCCTCACCGGGACCGGGTAACGGGTCCGGCAGCTCCGTCCAGCGCATGACCTCGGGACCGCCGTGCTCCTCGATACGGATCGCATGCATGGGTGACACCTCTCTGCCTGAGCGAGCGCCTTGCGGGCGCGTTGCTGTCGGGAATGGCAGCACCGTAGGCCGCCAAAATTGGACCGACAAGTCCAAACTCAGGTGCTGGCATGCGGGTTGGCCCGGCCCACGATCACGTGCGATGGCCCGGCAGGAGGCAGGCACAGGGCCCCGTCACATCCTGCTGACGGGGGCGATCAGCTCATCGGTGGTCTCCATCGGCACCGGGCTGGCCTGAGTGCTGATCAAGTCGCCCGGATCCAGGGTTCCGGTCCCGCTCAGGTCGACGTGGACGCGGAGGCCGTAGCGGCCGGCAGGGTCGAGGTCGGGCACTTCCACCTCGAAGGGGACGCTGCCTCCCGGGGCCAGTGGCACGTCGGCCTGAACCTGTGAGCCGACCACCGTCGAAGGCGCGTCGGAACGGGAGACGTCCCGTACCTCCACCAGGAGGCGGGCGGCCCGCAGCCTGGGGGCGTCGGAGGGCAGGGACACCCGGCCCCTGACGGCGCCGCTCATCCCGCCCTGCCGGCGAGGGTCCGTGAGGGGAGCCGTTCCGCGCCCGGATCCCGTGCGTCCATGCGTGACAGGAGAGCGGCGACCTCCGCACTGATCGGCATGTCCGCGCGTTCTTCGACGAACAACCATTGTCCCGCCGGATTGACCTCGAAGAAGACGTACTGCCCGTCGGGGCGCCGACGCAGGTCGATGGCGCCGTACACCAGGCCCAGACGGCGCATGAGCCGGAGAAGCCCGGCGGTGAGAGGCGGCGGGAGAGCGACCGGCCGCACCGGGGTCTCGTCGACCACCATCCGCATGTCGACCGGATAGCTGGTGGCCGAGGCATCGATCTCGGCGGCGAAGACGCGATCGCCGACGACGGTCACCCGCAGATCGGCCCCGGGGACGAACTCCTGGAAGATCACGGGGGCATAGCGCACGGATTCCAGCTCTTCCAGCTCCTCCGCGCGAACGAGTCGGGTTTCGCGCCAGGCATCGACGCCGGCGATGAACGCCTTGAACACGGTCCGTCCGACACCGACTTCCTCGATGAACCGGCGGGCCTTTTCCGGTCGATTGGTGACCAGAGTGCGCGGCAGCGCCAGACCGGCCTGGCGCGCCGTCTCCCATTGGTAGGGCTTGTGGTGGGCCATCGCGTCCAGGGCGGGCGGATTGACCCAGGTGCAGCCGAGGGAGTGGAAGAGGCCGTGCAGCGCGTGGCTGGTTTCACTGGCCGCGAAGCCCTGGTCCCGTGCCGCGCCCAGAGCCCGGTCGACGGTGAAGGGCCGGATGCGCCGCCACCAGGCGACGCGGCACTCGTCCAGTCGAGTGCGCCCCGCCGGGGTGGCGAGCGCGTACTCCGGTCGGCCGTCCGTGGGATAGTCGATGGTGATTTCGCCACGGACGGGAAGGTCGGCCAGGTCGACGCGGACCACCTCGCGGCCGGCGGCCTCCAGCCGGCGCACTACTTCGGCTGTGTGGTCCTCGTCGTAGGAGACGACCAGAATCATCGAGGCTGTCCGGTACCGCTCACGGCCGCTGCTCCGAGCTGGGCCATGAGGTTGTTCTGGTTGGCGACCGCGACCGCGAGGCCTTGCTGAAGGGCGGCCAGCGTCTGGGTGAGCTGACGGACCTGTTCGACGAGTCCGTCGGGCTGAGCGGTCGTGGAGGTCATGGAAGGAGCCTGATGCGGAGTGCCCAGCACGAAGGGGCTGGCAGCGCCCGGGCTCATCGGTTCCAGGAAGGGATGCTTGGTCGGTATATCGCCGGTCGGGTGCTTGGGCGGTATATCGGCGGTCGGGTCCTTGGCCACTTCCTTGATCGTGACAGCAGGCGCCGGGTACATCGTGTGGACTCCGTTGATGTCGCCCTGGGACAGCCCTGTTCGTTGTCCCAGCACCACCCCCGGAGGCAGCGGTTGCCTGGGGATGATGGTCGGCTTGCTGGTGTCCACGGCGAACGCCCCCGGCGGGTAATGCATGATCGAGCCGTAGTCGTACGGGCCCAGGTCATCGCCGTCGGTGATCTGCTGGACGAAGTTGTGCTGCATGTCGGGCTCGATGTTCGCGAAGACGATGGTGACAAACTGATCGCGGTCCTCGCGGCTCTGCTCGTGCCACAGCCCCACGGTGTGCCCGATCTCGTGGATGGCATTTCCGGCGCTGCAGTTCGAACCCAAGGTGATGGTTTGCGGACCACCCCGTCGACCGACGTTGGAGGAACATCCACCGCCCGGCACGAAGCGCACGAAGTCCGGGAACTGCGCAGCGTTGGCGGGAGTCCGCGCCACGAAGCGGATACGAGTACGGGACGTCCAATGCTGGATGGCGGTCGTGACGCGCTGCGGGTCGGGAAGACCAGGGTCGATCTCGAAGGGGACGGTCGCGTTCGGCCAGCGGAACTCCTCCCCCGTGACTCCTACGGAGGCGAGGATCAGTTCGTCCTGGACGGACGTGGCGGCGGCCTGTATCTCATTGACGGTACCGAGGACGATGTCGCCCTCGAACATCGCCATCCCGTCCACCTCTGCATATTGGGCGCCCTTGACCTGGAACGTCACGCCCCTCACCAGAGCCGTACCGACGACGGGGCCGGAACGGTGCTCGCCACAGCCGTTCACAGTCGGATTCGCGTTCATCGCGACCTCGATTCATCGGGAATCGTCGGGCGGGAATCCGAATGAGTTCAGCGTGCATGCACTTTCGACACGCATGCGCTGAGGCCGCCCGCGTGCTGGACTGCAGCCTGTCGATATTCCATACGGGCACGTCACAACCCCCTCTTACCCAACCTTCACCCTGTACCAGGTGAGCTGCAAACCGAACGTCCCCTCGGCGTGCCGGCGGGCTCCTGTCCGTTCGAACGCGCCGGGTACGATCACGAGGAGAGCACGCGACCACTGCGGAGGGCGGAACGACCGTGACGGACCAGCGGGTTTACCTCGTTACCGGCGGAGGCACGGGCATCGGAGCCGCCACCACACGGATGCTGCGCGCTGCCGGGCACCACGTCGTCGTCTCCGGGCGGCGGCCCGAGCCACTGCGGAAGATCGCGGAGGAGACCGGGGCCCTCGCACATCCCTCCGATGCCGCCGACCCCGACGCCGTGCGCGAGCTCGTCGAAGCGACCGTAGGGGCGTACGGACGGCTGGACGGCCTGGTGCTCAACGCGGGCATCGGCGTCGGCGGGGGCGTCGGCGAACTCTCGGTCGAGGACTGGGAGAACGTGATGCGCACCAACCTCACGGGCCCCTTCCTCCTGCTGCGAGCCGCGCTCCCGCACCTGCTGACCGCACGCGGCTCGGTCGTCGCCGTCGCCTCGGTGTCCGCGCTGCGCAACGGCGTGGGCAACGCCGCCTACGCCACGTCCAAGGCGGCCCTGCTGCAGCTCTGCCGCTCCCTGGCCGTCGACTACGGCCGCGACGGACTGCGCGCCAACACCGTCTGCCCCAGCTGGGTACGCACCGAGATGGCCGACCGGAGGATGACGCGCTTCGCCGACGAGGCGGGCCTCGGGGACGGCGGCACGGACGCCGCGTACGAGGAGGCGACCCGCCTCATTCCCGCCCGCCGGCCCGGGGAACCGGAGGAGGTGGCCGAGGCCATCACCTGGCTGCTCTCGCCCGCCGCCTCCTTCGTCAACGGCGCGGCCCTCACCGTCGACGGCGGTGTGACAGCCGTCGACCCGGGGACCGTCGCCTTCGACTTCCGTATCGAGCCGCGTGCTGGCGGTGCCCCCGAACGAAGCTGACGGTACGGCGCGTCAAAGGCTTCGACTTGCCACCGCACGGACCGTTCGTCCTCGGCGGAGTCTCGCGGCCCCGCTCGAACTGTCTCCAGGGGGACGAGCGGGGCCGCGGCCCTCGGGCGAGGTGTGGGCGTAGTAGTCGCGGGCGGTCATGTCGTCGGAGTGTGTGTCGCATGACAAAGCAGCGGAACTGGACTGCCGAACGGATCCCGGACCAGACCGGGCGGGTGTTCGTGGTGACCGGGGCCAACAGCGGCCTCGGCCTGGCGACCACCCGGGCGCTCGCCCGCCGGGGCGGGCACGTGATCCTCGCGGTGCGCGACGAGGACAAGGGCCGCCGGGCGGCCGCCGGCATCACGGCCGAACAGCCGGGCGCCGCCCTCGAAGTGCGCCACCTCGACCTGGCCGACCTCGACTCGGTGCGGGCCTTCGCCGAGAAGCTGCGCGCCGACCATGCACGGCTGGACGGGCTCATCAACAACGCCGGCGTGATGGCACCTCCCCGGTCGCTGAGCGCGCAGGGCCACGAGCTGCAGTTCGCCTGCAACCACCTCGGCCACTTCGCGCTGACCGGCCTGCTGCTCGATCCGCTGACCGCCGGGCACGACCCGCGCGTGGTCACGGTGAGCTCGGTCAACCACCGGAAGGCGTACATACGCTTCGATGACCTCATGGGCGAGCGCGGCTACTCGCCCATGGGCTTCTACAACCAGTCGAAGTTCGCCAATGCCGTCTTCGGGCGAGAACTCCACCTGCGGCTGACCCGGGCCGGCAGCCCGGTGCGCAGCCTGCTCGCCCACCCCGGCTACACCGCCACCAACCTGCAGACGAGCGCGCCGACCGGCCTGTGGCGGATCGTGTTCGGCGGAATCGGCAACCCGCTCCTCGCCCAGGACCCGGCCCGCGGCGCCCTGCCCCAGCTGTACGCCGCGACCGACCCCGATGCGCGGGGAGGCGAGTTCATCGGGCCGGACGGCACGGCCGAACTGCGCGGCGGCCCGACGCGGGTGGAACTCGCCCCCGCTGCCGCCGACAGCGAGACGGGCCGCCGCCTGTGGGAACTGTCGGAGCAGCTGACGGACGTACGCTTCGTCGTTCCGGCCGGCGCCTGACCCCGAAACGCGCGGCCGATGTCTCCGACCCACGAGGCGCCCGGTCACCGCGGCACGCGCCTGCTGGTCGTCGGCGATGAAGAACAGCATCAGAGATCGCGATCAAGCCGGAACAGGAGCCGGAACCGGGTAGAAAGGTCAGTATGGAGCTCACCCAGATACGCCTGTTGGTGTCCGACTTCCCCGCCGTCTACCGCTTCTACCGGGACGTGCTCGGGCTCGAGCCGCAGTTCGAGGCCGAGGGCGGCCCGTACGCCAAGCTCAGCCCCGACACCGGACACGCCGCGATCGCGCTGCAGGACCGGGTTCAGATGGCCGACATGCTGGGGCGATCGGGGGCGGAGCCGGAGGGATACCGCGCGCTGGTGGTGCTGCGGGTGGACGACCTGGACGCCGCCCATGCCGAGTTCACCTCGCGGGGGGCGGAGTTCACCCGGGATCCGGGCCCGATGGGCGACCGGATGCGGGTCGCCTACTTGGAAGACCCGGAAGGGAATCTGATCGAGCTCCAGGAGTGGCTGGTGCTGCGCGAGCCGGCCGCTGACGGCTCGGCGTAGCCTGTGTGCGGGTCAGAGCGCACTCTCGCGGTAGGCGGTGGGGCTTACGCCCCGTACGCGTTTGAAGGCCGCGCTGAACGCGAAGCCGTCCCCGTATCCGACGTCCTTGGCAACCCTCGTGACCGTGGCCCCCGGCGTGCGCAGCCGGGCGGCGGCCAGGGTCATCCGCCACTCCGTGAGGTACGTCAGGGGCGGCCGGCCGACCAGGGCGGAGAAGCGGCGGGCGAACGCCGTACGGGACATGCCGGCCTCGTTCGCCAGTGAGGCGACCGTCCACGGCCGGGCCGGGTCCTCGTGCAGCCGACGCAGCACGTGTCCGATGTGGGGGTCGGAAAGGGCCCGGTATCCGGTGGGCGGTGCGGTGTCGGAGCGGGCGAACCACGAGCGCAGGGCCCGGACGAGGAGCAGGTCCAGGAAGCGGTCCAGGACGACCTGCTGGCCCGGCTCGTCGTGCTCCACCTCGGCGGCGATCAGGGCGAGGAGCGAGGCCAGGCCCGGCTCCGCCCGCACGACCGCGACCGGCGGCAGGGCGTCGAGCAGGGGGCCGCACAGATCGCCGCCGCCCCGGTATCCGGCGGTGACCAGGAGGTCCGGTCCGGTGCCCGCGCTCTCGCCGACGAGGCGACCGGTGACCCGCCAGTTGCGTCCCTCCTCGGCCGGATCGTCGCCGGTGAGGGTGCAGCGGTCGGCGCCGTCGACGTGTACCCGCGGCCCGCTGTCTGGGTGGTCGGCGACGGTGTAGGGCTGCCGCGTCCGGATCAGCGCGACGCCGCCCTCCGGCAGTTCGACCGGGTCGCCCTCGGCGGGCACGAGCCATCCGTCACCGCGCAGCATCGCGGTGAGCGCGAGCGGTGCGGGCTCGGTGAATCGCAGCCCCCAGGGCGGGGCACTGACCGTGCTGCAGAACACGGCTCCGTGCGCCCGGACCCCGGCGAGGTAGTCGTCAAGAAGATCCATAGCGGGACGATCGCACAGGGAATCGGCCGTATCAACCATGGATCGTACGGACCGGCCCGGGTTGGCTGGGGGCATGACACAGATTCTCGTCCTCGGCGCGACCGGCAAGACCGGCAGTCGCGTCGTCCCTCGCCTCCAGGCCCTCGGCCACACCGTCCGTTCCGCTTCGCGCTCGGGAACGACCCGCTTCGATTGGACCGACCGCTCCACCTGGGACCCCGCCTTGGCCGGAGCGGAGGCCGTGTATCTCGTCCCGACGGAGACGCTCGGTCTGCCCGAGCGCAGCGCGTTCGTGGACCGGGCGAAGGCGGCCGGCGTCCGCCGGATCGTCCAGTTGTCGGTGCGCGGTCTCGACCGCGACGGCGGCGTACCGGAGACGGAGTCCGCGGTCAGGGAGTCGGGCCTCGAGTGGACCATGCTGCGGCCCTGCTGGTTCGCGCAGGACTTCGCGGCCCCGGACTTCTTACTGTCCGGTGTGCTCGCCGGTGATCTGCCGACTCCCACCGGGGACGGCCGCGAACCGTTCATCGACGTCGAAGACATCGCCGACGTGGCGGTCGCCGCGCTCACCGCCGACGGCCACGCGGGGAAGGCGTACGACCTGTCCGGCCCCCGCGCGCTCACCTTCGCCGAGGCCCTCGCCGTCATCGGCGCCGCCATCGGACGCGACCTCCGCCACCGCCACCGGGCCCCGGCCGACTTCGTCGCCGACCGGATCGCCGAGGGCCACTCCGCGGCGGACGCCGAAGCCATCGCCTCGTACCTGGACGACATCCGGCGCGGCGAGGACGACTACGTCAGCGATGGCGTGCGAGAGGCCCTCGGCCGCGCTCCTCGCACGTTCGAGGAGTACGCCGCCATGGCGGCCGCGACGGGGGTTTGGGACATCTGATACGGCCCGCCTCGCTTCGACGGAGGCGGTCGTCCGGCAGTGCGTCCACCCGCCGCGTCCACGGCCCGCCTCATGGTGCAGGGTGGACGTCATGCTTACCGATCACCAAGAGTGCGACGTCGTCGTCACGGCCGTGGCTCCGGTTGGGGCCGTTGTCGACGTGGACGGGCGCGAAGGCTTCATGGATCAGGTCAAACACCCCTCATGGTGGTCGGACGCGCCGCGTCCCGCCGTCGGTGACCGGATGCGCGCGGTCGTGCTGGACGCCAGCAGGACCCCGCCGCGGCTCAGCGCTCTGTCCGACGACATCCGGATGGCCCGCGCCCTGCGCCACACCGCACCGCTGGAGCGGCTGTGCCCACCACCGCCGACCGGCGCCCCGGACGTGGAGTGGGCCGCGGTGGAGGAGGCCCTGGGTACTCCCCTGCCGGCCGACTACAAGCGGATCGTCCAGGCGTACGGTGGCGGACTCTTCGCGGGAACGCTCTGGTTGCTGGCGCCCGGATACCCGGATGCGATGTACGACCTCATCGCCCAGACCGCGGAGCGCGAGGAGATCCTCGAAGGGCTCTGGGAGGCGGGTGAGGAGCGGCCGCGGGAACTCGGGGACCGTGACGTCCGGCTGGTGCCCTGGGGATTCGACGAAGGCGCGGGGCACTTCCTGTACTGGCTGGTCCGGCCCGATGCCGAGCCGGAGGAGTGGACCGTCATCCTCAACGAGGGCCGCGGCCCTCTGTGGGAGGCCGCTCCCGTCTCCTGCAGTCGCTTCCTTCTCGACGTGGTGGCCGGCACGACGACGTCGTTCTACTTCTCCGACCTCGACGACATGGTCGACCCTGAACGCAGGTACCGCTTCGTGCCCAACGCCGAGATCCTCGGCTGACAGCTGACAGCCGGCGGGCTGACGGGGTGAGCCGTACGCGCGCCGTGCACGACATTCCGGATGCCTCCGGCGCGGCGCTCCCCGATCCCGTTCACGCCCGTTCATCATGAAATCACCAGAGATCAGCCGGACTCGGCGAGCGGTCGCCCCGGGGGACACCGGGCCTGGTCACGCCCGCCGCGCACCGACTGGAGACCGCTGTGAACCTCGACGACGTCGCCTACTGCGAAATCCACCCCACGGTCGGCATCGCACGGGTCGGCAACAGCCCGGACGAGTTCTTTCCGGGCCCGGAGGTGCCGGGGGCCGGGGTTCACCCGGCAGGGGGATTCAAGGATGCCGACGGGCGGGTCAAACGTCAGGCGGCGCGCTTCCGCGTCTACGGGTTCGACAAGGACCACAACGTGCTGGGGGAGGTCACGGCAGCCGAGGCGGACGTGACGTGGGCTGTCGAGCTGGCGAACGCCAAAGGGGCCTGGTTCCAGTTCAACGGCCGTTTCCATCAGTCGGAATCACCGGACAACCGACGTAACAAACACGTGGATCCCGCTGACCCCGAGGCGCGTACCGCACTGGTGATCGGGCCCGGACCCCGTAGCGTGAGCGGCCCGGACGCCGGCGGGTCCGATGCCCGGTTCGACACGGGAACGTTCCTGGGCACCCCCGTCCCCCTGGGAGAACTGCGTACGGACGAGGCGGGGCGCCTTCTCGTGCTGGGCGGATTCGGGCACTCGGCGTCCGTGAAGCCGAACAACCCGTTGATCACCTACGCCAACAACGACTTCTGGTACGACGACACCTCCGACGGGCCCGTCAGGGCGACCGTGAGCGTGCCGGGCGGGCGAACGATTCCGGTGACCCCCGCCTGGGTGATCGTCGCGCCTCCCGACTTCGCGCCGGACGTCCCGAACCTGGTGACGCTCTACGACGTCGCCCGCGAGGCCGCCGAACGCGCCGGCCTGCTGCCGCAGGCGCAGGAGGTGTCGTTCGTCCGCGACATCGAACCGCTGCTCACCCGGATCTGCGGGTACTCCTGGGTGAGCGCGAACGCCGCGCGCGGGCACGGCAAGGGCGAGTCGGCCGACTTCCTCGACCCTGATCGCTTCGCACAGCTGGCATCGAGCGCCCCCGAGGCCGCACCGCTGCGACAGTCGGTGTTCGGCAGGCTGCGCACTCCCGGCGCCGACGACGTGACCCAGGCGAACTACACGTTCATGCCGCAGCTCGCGGGAGACGACGGAGATCCGATCGAAGGAAAGCCCCGCACCTGGTTCACGCTCCTGCCCGGCCAGTACGAACGGATGCGCAGGTGGGCCGAAGGCGACTTCGTCGCCGACAGCACCGGTACCGCCGCCGAGCCCCTGTCCCCGAACGACCTGCCGCTGGACGACCTGCCGCCGGCGGAACGGCCGCACGCACTGGTTCGGGCCGCGCTCGAGGCATGTGTGGGCGGCCCGTTCTTCCCCGGCATCGAGATGACGTTCATCGCCGACGAGCCCACGACCTGGGCGGCACCGTTCCGGCTCCGGGAGGGCCTGGCGGCAGGGGACATCACCAAGTACATGGCCGTTCCGTGGCAGGCCGACTTCTACGAGTGCAACACGCACTGGTGGCCGGCCCAACGCCCGGACGACGTCCTCCCCGAAGAGCAGTACCGCGAGCTGATCCGGGCCGCGTCGGACCCGTCGGAACCGACCGAGATGGACGTCTACCGCAAACCGTGGGCGCGCGGTGTGGGGATCCAGCTGGTCCCCGCCCCCGAGCTCGAGCGACTGCCGGGCGAGAGCGCCCAGCACTACCGGGAGCGGGTCAACAGGCTCTGGGCCGTACTCCGCGGCAAGGCGGGCGACAATGAGATGGTCGAGAAGTGGAGCAGCCTCGGCTTCGTCGTCTCCCGCCCCGGCCCGGACGGGGAGCCGGTGCTGGTGGAGACGGAGCGCGCCGGGCAGGTCGGACTGAGCGACCGCGAGTGGTTCTACACGCTCCAGCACCCCGACCAGTTCCCCCAGCAGGCGCAGGCCGCCCGGCACTACGCGGAGGCCGTACTCGAAGCGGCCCGGGCAGAGCCCTTCCTCCCCCTGACACTGCGCCCGTTCCGGTATACGCGTGAGGCGCTGGAGGCACGCCTGCAGCTGATCTACACCACGCTGGTGACCGAATCGGAGAACTTCGACCCGGGGCTGAACCCGACCTTCCGCGCCCGCCACGACATGGTCGAGCGCATCCGGCAGTTCGCGCCGTTCAACCTCCTCGACGGCGCGTGGCTGCGCAACATCACCCGGGCCGGGCCGATCAGCGAGATCCAGTCGCTGCTGTTCTCCATCTGGATCGACGAGATGGGCGGCGGCGATCCCACCCTGAACCATGCCAATCTCTACGACGACCTGCTGCACAGCGTCGGCCTGTACCTGCCGCCGGTGGACTCCTACGAGTTCGCGATGCTGCCCGAGATGCTCGACTCGGCGTACACCGTCGGGGCGTTCCAACTGGCCATCTCCCAGCACTCCCAGCAGTTCTTCCCGGAGATCCTCGGGATGACGCTGCAGTTGGAGTGGGAGGTGGTGGGGCTGGTCCCCACGGTCAGGCTGTTCGACCACCACGGCATCAACGCGCAGTTCTACAGGATGCACATCGGCATCGACAACGCCGTCTCGGGGCATGGCGCCAAGGCCCGCGACGCGGTTGTCCAGTACCTGGAAGAGGTCTACAACAGCGGTGGCGAAGAGGCCGTCCAGCAGCAGTGGCAGCGCATCTGGAACGGCTACGTGGCCTTTTCGATCACCGGGCAACTGGGCGAGGACCTGAAGGCGCTGCTGACCGCACCGCCCACCACGAGTGATCGCCTGATCGATCTGATCCAGCGCAAGGCGCCGTTCGCCTCGCTCAACCACGACGGAAAGCAACTGGACGGGACCAGGATCAACGACTGGTTCCTCGACCCGCCCGGCCTGCTCCGAGCCCTGCAGGAATCCGGTCTCATCCAGGCGGGCGACCCGGAGCACAGCCCCTTCTTCGAACTGACCGCCTACACCGGCCCCATGTACAAGGTCTTCACCGACAGCGAGCTGGAGCTGTGGCGTCAGTGGACACGGTCGCTGGCCGCCCCCGCCCCGCACCCCGTCCCCGTCGTCACCCCGCTCAAGGCCATGACGCTGCTGGTCGACACCCTGCGTCCCCGCCAGACGGGGGTCTCCGCACACGCCCGCAGAATCATCACCGGCCCCGATCCCGTGGATCCCGCCGGGACCAGAACGGAACCGGTGGCCTGGTGGTTCACACAGCCGACCGCTTCGCTCCTGGCCGCCATCGCCCATCCGGACAACGGGCTCGTCTCACCCGGTCACCCTGAGCTGAGCTCCTTCGTCGAGGATCTGCTCGCCCCCACCAACGCCATGGGCAGGGCGTTCTCCGCGGTGGTGCCGGGCACGGGCAGGACCGGCCGCGACGTCACCATCGCGTGGATCGCGGCGGGATGCCCCCTGCCGGACCTGGCACCTCCACAGGCCAGGGTCCTGCTGTCCACGCCCACAGCGGTGATGGCCGACGCCCTCTCAGGGGCCGTCGCCGGGGCCGTCGAGCCCGAGATCACCGGCATGGGAGCCGTCCACTGATGAGCACCCGCGCGCCCGAGGAGGTCTGCGACGCGGTGATCGCGGGCGGGGGGCCCGCGGGTGCCGCGGCCGCCATCGCCCTCTCGCGTCACGGTGCTTCGGTCACCCTCGTCGACCCCGGCCGCGCGCCCCGGTGGAAGCCCGGTGAGAGCCTCTCGCCACGGGCCGGGCCCCTGCTCGCACGCCTCGGCGCGCTCGAACGCGTTGCCGACGGATCGCACAGGCCCTGCTACGGGTATCAGTCCGCCTGGGGAAGGAGCACGCTGGACGAGACCGATTTCCTCGCCGGCCCCCATGGGCCGGGCTGGCATCTCGATCGCACCCTCTTCGACCGTACGCTCGCCGATGCGGCCCGCGGGGCGGGGGCCCGCGTACGGGCCGGGCGGGTCTCGACCGTACGACGGCTGCCCGGTCATTGGCGGCTGGCACTCGGCCGGGAGACGATCCGTGCCCGCTACTTCATCGACGCCACCGGACCGGGTGCGCGCCTCGCACGCCTCGCCGGGGGCACGGTCACCCGGACCGACCGTCTGGTCGCGATCGCGGCACGCCTACCGCGTGGTGCCGTGCGCCGCGGCGTTCCGCACACCTCGCTCGTCGAGTCCACGACCCACGGCTGGTGGTACACCGCACCGCTGCCGGGTGGCCATGCGGTCGTCATGATGATGACGGACGCCGACCTCGTCGCCGAACAGGCATTCCACGCGCCCGAACGCTGGTGGAGCGCCCTGATGGCGACCACGCACGTCCGCGAACGCGTCGTTCACGGAGCGGCGACACCTCGAGTCCGGCTGCGCGTCGCACGGGCGGCGACGTCCTGTACGACCGCGGCGGCCGGGCCGGGCTGGGCCGCGGTCGGCGACGCCGCCACCTCGTCCGATCCCATCGCCGCGCGGGGCATCCTCACGGCCCTCGCCACGGGCATCACGGCCGCCGACGCCGTTCACGCGGACGCCGCCGGAAGGCCGAGGGCACTGGAGACCTATGCGGAACGGGTCAGGATGATCCACAGCGAGTACCTGCGTGCGCGCACCCTCTGCTACCGGGGCGAACAACGCTGGGACACACCCTTCTGGGCCCGGCGCCGGGCAGAGACCGGCAGCTGACGCCGACGGTGGGCCCGGCCTCGAGCCTGGCGGTGCGGCTGACGGTGGCCGGTGAGCCGGCGTGCCGGGGCGCCCTGAGCCGGTGGTTCATCCGGCCATCAGAGCCGTGGTGATGAGCAGGATCGCGGTGATCTCGCACAACGCGCCCGCGTGGACGCAGCGGTGCTTGGCCGTGGCGATGCGGGCGACGGTGACGAGTTCGCCGATCAGGGGGGTGAGGGGGTCCCGGGCGGTGTCGGCGAGCGCTTGGCGCAGCGTGCGGGGGTCGGGGGCCCGGCGGATGTCGGCGAAGTAGGCGAGGGGGTGTCCTCGCCGCCAGGGGCTGCGCAGGCGGCGGGGGGTGATGGCCGCGAGGAGGAGGATCAGGGCGGCGGTCCAGGCGACGCACCCGGTCCACCACAGCGATTGGGCGGGGGCGGAGAGAACCGCGGGGCGCCAGGGGCGGCCGACGAGGACGGTGACGGTGATGCCGGCGGCCGCGACCGCCACGGTGAGGAGGGTGGTCGCCTTGGTGTCGGCCTGGCCGATCTCCCTCCGGCTCTCCGTCAGGAGCCGGAGCGCGAGGTCGGTGGTGGTGTCGGCCGGTGGGGAGGGCGGTGCCGCCGGGGGGAGGGCTGCTGTCATGGGGGCTGCCTATGGGGTGAGGAGACGGGCGTCGTCGGGTCGGCCCGAGGCGGCGGCGGTCTCCTGGACGAGGAGGCGCAGCCGTTCGCTGCCGTCGTGATCGGTGGTGAGCTCGGGCAGCAGCCGCTCGGCCAGGTAGTGGCGTGACGGCTTGTGCGTCCGGGCGCAGGCGAGCCAGGTGTGCAGCAGCTCCCGGACGTCGTCGGCACTGTCCGGGGCGCTGAGCGCTTCGGTCCACAGGTCGCGGACCTGGTCGCGGGTCCGCTGCGGTACACCGGGCCGGTCGTCGGCCAGAAGGGCGAGCAAGGTGACTCCCATCAGCGTGTCCTCGTCGGCGTCGGCGGTGTGGTTGGCGCGCAGGAAGAGCGTGAGGCCCAGGCTCCGCCACCGCGCCTCGCCCTCCTCGCTCTCCTCATCGGCTTCGTCGGTGCCGAACACCCAGGAGTGCAGGTGCTCGGTCACCGTCCGGATGGCGGTGGCGTCGCCCACCTCGGCGATCCACCACAGCGCGTCGCCGCACTCGCCGAGCAGGTCCGGTTCGTCGCCCTCGCCCCCGTCCTCCCCTTCGTCCTCGGCTCCGGTCGCCTGGTCCGGCATGGCGTGCAGTGCGTTCTCGACGACCGTCAGCGCCTCGGCGGGCGTGCGGGCACCGAGCGTGTCGGTGCGGGTGCTGTAGGCGTGCACCGCGGTCCAGCACAGTTCCGGTTCCGGACCGCTGCTCCAGTCGGCGAGCACGTCGTGCACGTCGTCGGCCGACGCGTCGTACTCCGCCAGGTAGTTCATCGCCGTGGCGGCGACGCGGCGGGCCGACTCGTTCGGGGACATCGCCCACACGGTCAGCAGGTCGTCCGAGGCGCCGGGGAAGTCCACCAGGCCGAGGAGCATCGCTCCCTCCGCCAGGGCGTCCTCCGCCGGCCGGACCTGGCTCAGCGGGACCGGGCTGTCCTCGCCGTCGTACGCCAGCGAATCCAGCCACTCGGTCAGCGGAGCACGGGTCTCGGGGTGCTGCCACCAGACCTGCGCCAGCACATGCAGGCGGTCGTCCTCGTCGTACATGCGGACGACCGGCCGCTCGGCGCCGTCGAACCGTGTCCCGGCGGGCTCCGCCAGGAAGGCGTGCGCCAGCCCCAGCAGCCTGCTCATCCGGTCCGGGTCGAACACCGGGCGCCCCACGGGCGTGCCGGGTTGCTCGACGGCGTACAACCCTTCCGCGAGCCGGTCACCGCACTGGATCAGCAGCGGATACGGCGCGGGGCCCAGGACCGACAGGGCGATCAGGAACGCCTTGTCCCACAGCGAGACGTCCGGATCGCCCAGGGCGGACGCGACCCGGCGCCGGTCGGCCTCGGTGTCGAAGTCCTCCAGCTCCGCTTCCGACACCGTGCCGCGCCGGTACCCGGCCAGGAGTTGGGCGTACGTGGGGCATTCGCGTGGTACCGGGGGCGAGGCCAGGAATCGGTGAGTCGCCTCCAGCTCCATCAGCTCCGTGCCGAAGGCGCGGTAGTCGTCGCCGCCGAGCAGCGACTCGAGGTGCCGGGCGAGCACGTCGCGAGGCGGCGCGGGCTCCCAGTCCACCGGCTCCACACCGCCGAGCCGGACGTTGTGGTCGACGACGAGCACGAGGTACTGCTCGTTCTCGAGCAACCGGGAGGCCGTGGTCTCCAGAGCGCCGCGGGTCAGTACGCGGCCCCGCGACGAGACGGGCAGGATGAAGCCGCCCGTCCGGGACTCCCGGTCGGGGATCCTCTCCGGTTCCGTCGTCTCCGCGAGGCGGTACACGTCGGTGCCGGCCGCCTCGGCGAGCATCCTGGCCGCGGCCGTGGAGCGGCCGGTGCCGGGCTGTCCGCGCAGCACCACGTAACGCTGCGCGAGCAGGTGCTCGAGCGCCTCGGCGTGGTACGGACCGGGTACGTACACGCGCTCCAGCTGCTCCAGCCGCTCCGAGGGCACCCGGCCCGCCTGCGGCAGCGCGGTGTCGGCGGGCCCGTGGTAGTGGTGGTGCTGCGCCGCCGCGTGGAAGTTGTTGGTCAGCGTGCCGACATGGCCACCGCTGACCTGGGCTCCCTTGACCTTGTGCGAGAGGTCCGGGTGGCCGGCCGCGGCCCGCTGCCGTCTGCGCTGGGCCAGGGAACGGTGCCCCGGGGTCTGCTGTCGGTCCATGCGTCTGGTCTCCTGTGGCCTCTGCGCCCTCAGCCGTTGAAGGTGTTGGTGAGGGTGCCGACGTGACCGCCGCTGACCTGGGCCCCCTTGACGTTGACCACCCCCGCTCCGCCCGGGGCCGCCGGATCCGTCCGCTCGGGCCGAGCGGCCGAATCCGGTCCGGGCTCGGAGGGTCCGGCCCCCTGCCCCCGTCTCTCCGGTGCGTAGAGCCAGCCGGTCAGGACCCGGCTGCCGTTCTTGGCCGGGACGACCACCTGCCGGAACGCCTCCCGGTCGACGCCCTTGTGCCCCGGCCACACCGCGTCGTCGTACACGGTCTCCGAGACGCACAGGACGAAGTCGGTCCCCGGTCCGGCCCCGCGCAGGGCCGACCTGAGCGGATCGCTGTCGAGCAGGCGGAAAGCCGAGTTGAGGGTCGAACCGACCACATCGTTCTCGTCCTCGACGACCGTGCCCCGGTGCAGCACTGTCCGCAGCCGGACGGGGGCGCCGTGGCCGTGGTTCTGCCGGCGATGGGCCAGCTCCTCGGGCAGGGTGATGAGCAACTGCCGTAACAGCGCGGGCAGCCGGACGGCCGGGTCCACCAGGACGAACAGCCCGTCGCCCCGGTACTCCGTGCGGCACGCGGCCTCATCGGCGCCCGACTGCTCGAGCAGTGCGCCCACGACGTCGTACAAGGTCTGCCGGATCGCCTGCTGACCGGCGTCGTGGTGGCGCTGCGAGTCCTCGATGTCGAACAGGAGCATGGTCCGCCGGGCCGGTACGACCGTCATCAAACAACCTCCGTGACGCAAAGCCGCCGCGCATGGCCGGGTGAACGGGTCATGGGAGCGGGCCGGTTGGTGCTGCACTTGTGTTCGGTTCAGGATGCCGGACGGCGGCCGTGAAGACCACGACAGATGGCGTGTTCCCGCCGCGCCGCAAACGGAGGAACAGGCCGCACCGCAAACGGAGGAACAGATGGAGCACACCTTCACCGACCGGTACGCCTACGTCGACCGGCTCGACGAGCAGGCCCGTCGGCGACTGCTCGCGATGGGCACGGCCAGAACCTACGCGGCCGACGACGTGTTGCTCCACGAGAACGACACCTCCCGTCATGTCCTCCTCGTCCAGGAGGGCTATCTGAAGATCACCCTCTCCGCCGGCAACGGCCGCAGGATCCTGCTCGCCCTGCGGGGGCCCGGAAGCGTCGTCGGAGAACTCGCCGCCATCGACGGCCATCCCCGCCTGGCCCGGGTCACCGCCGCCGACGCGGTACGGGCGGTGACCATCCCCGCCGACGACTTCGTGCGCTACCTGCGGGACACTCCGGGCGCCGCCCTCGCCCTGCTGGGCACGGTCGCCGACCGGCTCCGCACCTCCGACCACCGACGCCTGGACGCGGCCGCCCACACCGTCCACCAGCGCCTGGCCCTGCTCCTGCTCGACCTCAGCCCCGGTCGCTCCGAGGCCTCTCCGCCCCGCCCGATCCCGCTGTCCCAGGCCGAACTCGCCGACCACCTCGGCACGTCCTTGCGCTCCGTCGCCCGCGCCCTGGAACAGCTGCGTGCCGACGGCGCCGTGGCCACCCGGCGTCGCGGCATCACGGTCCTGTCGTGTGACGCCCTCACCGATGCCGCGTACGACGACGGCGACCACAACAGACCGCCGCGCACATCCCGTCCGCGAACGCGCCACTTGTCGTAGTGGCCTCCCTCCCCACACCGGCAGGCTGTGAACGCGCCGGAGCCACCGCACCGCACCGACGGCGCGGGCAACTCCCCGAACCACAGCCACAGGCCCTGCCTGTGCAGACGATGGAGGACACCATGAAGCGAACCGGAAGGCAGCGCGCGGTTCTCGCGCTGGCAGCACTCGCACTGGCGGGTTCCACGGTCGCCACCACGGCCGCCACCGCTTCCGCCGCGCCTTCGGCGACCACGGCGGCCACCAGCACGACCGCCGCCCCGCCGAGAGCCTTCGATCTGTCCCTGCCCGGCGGGTCGTCGCTCTACCGCGGCGGCTACATGAAGGCGGGCAACACCAGGATCGAGCTCCAGGACGACGGAAACCTGGTGCTCTACTGCGGCAACGCGGGAATATGGCAGGCGTCGAACGCCTGGCCCAACGGCTACCGGGCGACCATGCAGGACGACGGAAACTTCGTCGTCTACGACTCCAATGGCCGCGCCCTGTGGGCTTCGGGCACCAACGGCAACCCGGGTGCCTACCTCCAGGTCCAGAACGACGGCAACCTGGTCATCTACCGGCCCGGCGGGCAGCCGATCTGGAGCACCGGCACCGGCGGCCGCTGCTCCTGAGGCACACCATGACGAGCGCCCTGCGCACGCGGGAGTGCGCAGGGCGCTCCACGCCGGCGGATGTGGAGCGCTCAGTCGTCGGCGATCTGCAGGGCCAGCGCGAAGTGCTCACCGTCCGTTCCGGCGAGCAGGCTGTCGAACAGCGGGGTCAGCCCGTTCACGGCGCCGCATCCGGCGTCGTGGTTGGTCCACCAACCGGCCTCCGGTCCGAGCAGGGACACCACACGGTCCGCCGCGCGCTCGGCGGTCTCGACGGGCAGATGCCGGTGGCTCGGCCAGACCAGGTCGACGCCCGCGACCAGGGCCAGGAACGCGGCGGCCCCGTGCGTTTCCACCGGTTCCAGAGCGGCGCAGATCTCAGGAACGGACGGCGGGGCGTACCCGGGCAGAAAGCGCCGCCAGGCCTCGTCCACCGCGACCACGGCCAGCAGCGCGCGGATCCGGGCCGCCAGCTCCGGCAGGTCGGGGTCCGGTTCGGCGAACCGCCCGGCCGCCACGTACACCCGCATCGGCGTGGACAGCTCCGCCATGCCGGCTTCCAGCTCGGTCAGGACCCTCATGGACGTCACAGCGGGATTCTGCCGTACGTCCCGCCGTCCACCGGCCCGGCGGGCCTGCCGTCCCGGTCTACGCACACGCCACACGTCGGCGCGCGCCCCGCTCCTCGCGTCTTTCCGCCCCGGCCTCCGCACGCACCCATCCGGCCAGGCTGGTTTCCCGCTTGTGAAGTCCGCAGTCGGCGAGAACGCTGTTGGCCCTCACCAGTGGCATATTCACAGCCTTCAGGAGGGAACAGCCATGCCCTTCAGACAGACCGCCGGACACACCGCCGTCGGCGCACTCGTCACGTGTCTCGTACTCATAGCAGCGCCCACGGCCCCGGCCGCGACCGCCGCCCCGGCCCTCCCGCCCGGCTGCACCAGCGGCGACCTGCCGACCGGCGGCGTCCACATCGTGTGCACGGAGGGGCTCCGTTCCTCCGACGGGCCCCTCAACGGCACCGACAAGGCGGACATCATCGAGGTCAGGGGCGGCGACGCCGTCAGCGGCCACCTGTCCGGCGTGGTCAACGGCCTCGGCGGGGACGACGTCATCATCGTCGACAGGATCCTCGCCGGTGGCAGCGGAGGGGACATCCGTGGGCTCATCGACGGTGGTACCGGCGACGACGAGATCACCGTGACCGACAAGGACAAGTGGAGCGTCCAGGGCACCATCCACGGCGGCGCGGGCAACGACACCATCACCACCGGCGACGTGTCCTACCGGGGGCACATCAGCGGCGGCGCCGGGGCCGACGTGATCGCCACCGGCGCCGCGTACGGCATCAGCGTCGACGGCGGCGACGGGAACGACATTCTCCGCCTCGCCTCCTTCCGCGTCACCGCGCTGGACAGGACGAGCAGGCTCGACGGCGGACCCGGGGACGACACCATCACGGTCGGGGAACTCGGCGGGCCGCTCCATGGCGGCCCCGGTGACGACACCATCACCGTGGAGAGGACCTCGCGTCTGTCGTCCCGCCTGCCCACCCCCGTCACCGTCGACGGCGACGAAGGCAACGACGTCATCCGCGCCGGGGCCATCGGCACCGACTCCGAAGCGCGCCCCGTCCACGTCCGAGGGGGCGCCGGAGCCGACCTCATCGAGGCGCCGTCCGTCGGACAGGCCGCGTACGTCACGGTCCTGGGGGACGACGACGATGACGTCATCCAGGGGCCCGGCGGCACGGCAGTCGTCGTCGGCGAATACGGAACCGTCGACGGCGGGCGTGGCGACAACCTCTGCCGCATCGACCGGCGCGCGGGCGGAACGGTCGCCAACTGCCGGGCGTAGTGCGGTCGCACGGACTGTCACCGATTCGTCATGGACATGTCTCGAAACGGCTTCAGGGACCTTTTCAAGATCATCTGCTGGTAGTTTTCCGTCTCGTCGGGTCCAAGATCATTGGTGCTCGACCGGACCATCTCTGAGGAGTAACAAGTGAATTCGGTAATTCGGGGGAAGAGCGCGGGCAAGCGTGCCGCTGCCGTGGCGGGCCTGCTGGTCGCCGCCACGCTCGGCGGCGCGGCTCTGGCGGCGCCGGCGTACGCCGACGACGTCTACGGCCACTGCACGGGCGAGGGCGTGCGCATCCGCGCCGCCGCGAGCACCTCCAGCTCGGTCGTCGGTCTCTGCTACAGCGACCACCGCCTGGCCCACCGTGACGTCTCGGGCGACGGTAACTGGGACAAGGTCTACGACGTGAACACCGGCGTGTCCGGCTGGATCTCGCACGGTTACTGGAGCTGGTAAACAGCAGCCGGGGGCCGCGGGGTTCTCACCCCGCGGCCCCCTGGGCTTTCTTCTCGGGCGAGGCCCCTCGGCCGTACCACTCGATTCCGAGCCCGGTAAGGGCGATCCGCCGCGCGTCCCACCGGCACCCCAGGCGCCCTGCCCGGTGGACTCAGTGGAGGCAGAGGCAGAACGGATGACCGGCCGGGTCCGCGTAGACCCGCCAGTTGGCCCCCGGGCGGAGCTGGTCCGTCCGCTCCAGCACGGTCGCGCCGAGGGCGAGCGCCCGCTTCTCCTCCCCGTCGAGGTCGTCGACGTCGAAGTCCAGGTGGAGCTGCTGCGGGTACTGCCGACCGGGCCATTCCGGCGGCCGGTGGCCGTCCACCCGCTGGCAGGCCAGCGGCGTTCCCTCGAACCCGTGCACCTCGACCCAGTCGGGGTTCTCCGGCTCCGCGACCACCCGGCCGCCGAGCAGATCCGCGTAGAACTCCGCGAGCCGTACCGGATCGGCGCAGTCCAGCGCGATCGCCTGCAGCTTTCGAATCACTTCCGACACCCCTCGCCCCTCGGCCACTTCCACGACTCCCCCGTACGGGAAGGGTCGTACCCGCCGCCGCGGCGTGCATGCAGGGCGGCAGACTCAGGCTTGCACGGTGGGTCGGACGACGATCTCGCTGACGTCGACACCGTCGGGCTGCTCAATCGCATAACCGATGGCGGAGGCGACAGCGGAGGGCGGCATGGCGATCTCGTCGCGGTGCCGGACGACTGCCGCCGCCGCTTCGGGGCTTCCCCCCTTGCCCACGCCCTCCGTGTTGGTGAAACCCGGCGAGACGAGGGTGACCCGCAGGTCGGGACCCGACTCCTGCCGCAGGCCCTCGGTCAGCACCTTCACCGCGGTCTTGGTGGCCGCGTAGACGGCCTGGGGGGACTTCACCACATAGGCCGCGGTGGAGGCGACGTTGACGAACTGCCCGGAGCGCTGCCGCCGGAAGATGGGCAGCGCTGCCCCGATACCGTTCAGCAGGCCCGTGATGTGGGTGGCGACCATGGCGTCCCAGTCGTCCTGGCGCAGCTCGTCGAACGGCGAGATCGCCATGGTGCCCGCGTTGGAGACCAGAACGTCGAGCCGGCCGAAGTGGTCGACCGCCGTGTCCGCCAGGCGCTTGAGGTCCTCGCGGCGCGTCACGTCGACGACGACCCCGACAGCCGAGCCACCCTGCGCCGTGATCCGGTCCACCACCGCGTTCAGCCGGCCCTCCCGCCGGGCTCCGAGCACCAAGCGGGCCCCACGTTCGGCGAGGTAGGTCGCCGCCGCCTCTCCGATGCCGCTACTGGCGCCCGTAATCGCGACGACCTTGCCCTCGATACCTGACATGACCAGCTTCCTTTCATGGGGGGGGGGCTGTGCGCAGGTCGGCGCGTTGACCTACAGTGGAAGTGGAGGCGCCTCCACTTAGCGTAGATCATGTGGAGGCGCCTCCGATCAGCACGTCGGAGAGCCTGAGAGGAGATGGCAAGCGCTGATGGTCGACGGAGCGCAACGACCGTTGCGAGCTGACGCGCGGCGCAACCGGGAGAAGATCCTCGCGGCTGCGGTGCGCGTATTCGCGTCGGAGGGACTCGACGCCCACTTGGAGCGCATCGCCAAAGAGGCGGGGGTGGGCAGTGCCACGCTGTACCGCAACTTCCCCACCCGCGAGGCACTGGTCGAGGCGGTCTACCGCAACGAGGTGGCCCAACTGTGCGACGCGGCCCCCGCCTTGCTGGCAGCGAAACCGCCCCTTGAGGCCCTGCGTGCCTGGACCCGCCTCTTCCTGGACTACGTGACGGCCAAGTACGGCATGATCGACGCCCTGCGCGCCATCGCCGCGACAGGAAGCAACCCCTACGGCCACAGCCGGGAAATGATCCGGGCCGCCCTGACCACCCTCATGGACGCGTGCGCGGCCACCGGGGCGATCCGCACCGACATCAGCCCCACCGATATCGGCGCCGCCCTGGAAGGCATCGCCCTGACCTCGGCGGGCCCCGAACGACGACAGCAGGCAGAGCGCCTGCTCGACCTCACCCTGGACGGCCTGAAGACCCGTCCCTGAGGTGGCGCGGTCGGCGCTGACAGGTGTGCGGCGGCGTTGAGGACAACGACCGTGGCCGGGTACGCCACGCGTGCGAGCGCTCCCGCGCACCGCTTGGGCCGAACAGGTGGAACGCGCTCCGGCAGCCGCTCGGACGGGCGTCCTGGTACTGCGTGGCCGGTTCATCCGGGTCAGGCTCGAGAACGCGGCCTGTCCGAAAGGCCGTCGTCCTCGCGTTCAGCCCGTCGCCCGCACCGGCCAGGGCTTCCGGCGGCCCGGCGGGGGGGGTCACACGTGGGCGTCACGGCACATCCGTCGAAGGAGATCCTCATGCCCCGGTATCCGTACAGAGGACTGGTCATAGCCTCGGCCCTCGTCGCCGCCGCGCTTCCCGCGGCGATGCTGCCGGGGGCGACGGCCGTCGCGGAGGCACCGGCCCCCGGCCCGCAGAGCGGCAGGCAGCACGGGGCTCCGCTCAACTTCGACGAGCTCGACTGCGAGGGAGCCGAGGAGGACCGGCTTCCCGTCTCCGATACGGGACTGGGCGCCGTGCACCAGCCCGGGGGCGGCGCGGCCGGAACTGCTGCGGGCCCTGCCGGGCCGCGCTCCCTGGAGGCGCGCCGCGTCCCCGCCGTCAAGTGGCCGCGCAACATGCCCGACCTGGACGACGCCACGCGCATGCTCCGCGAGTTGGACGTCCGGGCGTTCGACAGCAAGGGTTTCGAGCGGACCCGGTTCGGCGGCAAGAGCTGCTGGGTGCTGCACGGTGCCGACAAGTGCTCGACCCGTGAGCTCGCCCTCAAGGCCCTGTCCGAGATCCCGGCCACTCTGCAGGGCAACTGCAAGGTCGTCGGAGGGCGCTGGCACAGCGCCTACGACAACATGACGCTCACCAACCCCTTGCGTGTCGACATCGATCACATCGTGCCGCTCAGGGTCGCGTGGGGCTCGGGAGCCCGTGACTGGCCGGAGCACAAGCGTCGCGCGTTCGCCAACGACCTCAGCGGCTCCCCGCAGCTCATCGCGGTCTCCACCTGGAGCAACCGCGAGAAGGGCGACAAGATGCCGGACAAGTGGCTGCCCAAGGGCCACGAATGCGCCTACGGCCGCGCCTGGATCGGGGTCAAGGACTACTACGGGCTCAGCGTCACCTCCGCCGAGAAGAGCAGGCTCGAGGAGGTCCTCGGCCAGTGCGGAGAGCACCAGGCGGGCGGCTCGTGAAGGCGTCAGGGCCGCAGTAGCCGTTCGCGCAGTGCCGTCACCAGGTCCTCGTCGGCACCGAGGCACTCGGCGGCGTAGCCGTGCACCGATCCGTAGCGCGAGGTCAGGTCGGCCAGGAAGAGCCGCATGATCTCGGCGGGGGCGCGGCCGTAGGCGGGCCAGGTGAGGGTCAGGTCCGGATAGTTGGTGTGCCACTCGGCGACCAGGCGTTCGGTGGCCAGTCCGGTCAGGGCGAAGTCGGCGACGATGTCGTCCTCGTGCACGCCGAGCAGGGCGAGGACCAGCATGGCCAGCAGGCCGGTGCGGTCCTTGCCGGAGTGGCAGTGGAACACCAGCGGGCCGGTGTCGTCCGCGACGATCTCCAGGGCGCGGCGGAGTTCCTTGACGCCGTCGTGGGCGACCTCGCCGTATTTGTCGGCCAGGAAGCGGGCGGGCTCGACGTCGGGGCCCAGGCCCGCCTGGTCGTACGGCCGGTGTTCGATGCTCAGGTTGTGGTAGGCCAGACCGTGGTGGGGCGGAACGCGTCCGCTGCGTTCGATCTCCCAGGGATAGCGGAGGTCGATGACGGTGCGGATGCCCAGGGCGCGGAAGCGGTCCTGGTCCTCGTCCTGGCCGCTCAGCTTGCCCAGCGAGTCGGAGCGGAACAGCAGGCCCCAGCGCACCGTGCGGCCGTCGGCCGCCCGATAGCCGCCCAGATCACGGAAGTTGTGCAGTCGCTCGAACGCGATGTGTCTCGTCACGCGGGCCACCCTACGGCCGCCCGCACCGGCCGTGGCGGCCGGCGAGAGCGACATCACCGATCAGGCGCCCGCTCGGACGCGGTGCGGCGCCCCCGCCTGCCGCCGACAGCGGGCGGGGGGCCGGTCCGCGCGTGCCCGTGGACCCGCGGCGCTCGGATCAGGGGCCGGTGTCCCCCGGGTGGGAGCACAGACCGCCGCGGTAGTTGCTGTCGTACCAGGCTCCCGTGGCGTCGAGGTCCAGGTTGGTACGGCCCGGTCCGACGCAGCGGTGGTAGTTGGACCGCGGCCAGCGCGTGACCTGGATCCAGACGTTGGTGTTGGTGGCGCAGTGCTCGTAGTAGGCACGCTCACCGTTCTCGCCCTTGTTCCAGCCGCAGGCCTGGATCTTCATCGGGGCGGCGGCGCCCGCCGGGGCGGAAGCACTGGCGGGAGCGGCCACGGAAGCGGCCAGGGCACCGGCCAGTACGACAGTCGCCAGGCCGAGCCGACGGCCACGGCGGGCGGGCTCTGATGCGGATGATCCGCGAAACGTCATGGTGCTCTCCCTCTTCGTTGGAAGGACGGCTGATGCCGTGGACATCAGCCTGGCCGTCGTACCCATAGCGTGGCCAGAGCCTTCGAAGGTGGTCGAAGGGGGAGAAAGAGATGACAGAGGACGAACAGTCATACGAGCGGAACCGCCGGGCGCCGGGGCCGAACCAGGCGAGGCCGGCCCGTCGCGATGACGGGCCGGCCTCGCCCCGTCGCCCGGCACGTGGCGTGCGGGCGACGGGGCCCCGGTTCACCGGGTGACGGTGACGGGTGAGCGCGGTGGATCAGTGGTCGGTGCCGGAGGCCCAGATCGCGCGGCTGCCGTCGTAGATGACGACGTTGCCGTCGTCCTGCACGACCAGCCGGGAGCCGGGGTGGCCGTCGGTGTTCGAGGCCCAGACGGCGCGGTTCGAGCGGGTGTAGACCACGAAGTTGCCGTCCGTCTGGAAGACGGCCTTCCAGCCCTGGCCGACGGTTCCGGTGGCCCAGCGGGCCCGGTTGAACTCGTCGTAGATGACGAGGTTGCCGTCCGACTGCATGACCAGCCGGGCGGTGTTGGAGCTCACCGACTTGTTTCTTTCCAGGGTGAACGTGGCGTGTATGGTCCGGCTCTGCTTGATCGTCTGCCCTGCCGTCGTGCCCTTGGCGGTCGTTACGGCGTGGCCGGAGGGCGTCGCGCTCGCCTGTCCGGCGAGCGTCATGGCCGCGAGTGCGGCAGCCGCGAGGATCGTGGCGGTCTTCTTCCCCACGAAAGTGTCCCTTCGTCGAGTTGTTCATCCACCGGCGCCCCCGGACGGGGGCGGCACCCCGGACTCTCGCAGCCTGATGTGCCGGACGAACACCCTCTACGGCGCCATGACGTGTTCGATTCCCTCTTTGGCCGGGGAACCGGCGGGATCGCACCCGTTTTCGGGCAGGGCATGGCCTCAGGGTGCCCCTGGGAGAACGCTCCAGCGGCGGAAGAGGTGCGGCCGCAGCGGACGCCCAGGCCTACCAGGGCACGACCTGCCCCTGGTGGTCGACGAAGTGAAGGCCGGGCTTCCCCCGGTGGTGCTCGATCGTCTCCGCCACCCCTGGAATGCTCTCCTCCACGCTGAGATCGGCGTCGGGTCCGCCCAGTTCGGTGCGGACCCAGCCCGGGTCCATGAGCAGCAGCGTCCGCGTGTCCTCGGCGTGGCGGGCGGCGAAGCAGCGCATCAACTGGTTCAGCGCGGACTTGCTGGCCCGGTACAGGTCCTGCCCGCCTTCCGTGTTCAAAGCGATGCTTCCCTGGTCGGAGGACATGACGCCGATGGTCCCGGCCGGCGCGACCAGCCCGCGGAGGGACTCCACGACGCGCATCGGGCTGAGGGAGTTGGTGACCATGACTTCGGTGAACATGTCCGTCGGGACCTCACCGATCGGGATATCGCCTCGTGTGATGGCGGCGTTGACGAAGAGCAGGTCGAGAGTGCGCCCTGCCAGGCGGTCGCGCAGTGCCGAGATCTGCTCCGGCTCGGTCATCTCCAGCGACTCGACGGTAAGCCGTCCTCCGGATGCTTCGGCCAGGTCGTGGAGGCCGGTGCGCCGGCTGCCGCGGACCGTGCCGACGACGTCCCAGCCGCGACGGAGGTACTCGGCGGCGAGCCCCAGGCCCAGGGTCCGTGAGGCCCCGATGATGACGGCGGTCCTGCGGGTGTCGTTCATGTGATTCCTTGAGTTGAGGCGGTCCGGCGGGCCGGGTGCGACTGATGTGATTCCTCTCGCGGTCAGGGCGTCGGCACTGTCGCGGAGCGTCGTTCACGGCCGTGGAGTGAGTGCGGCGCGCACGCCGCAAGTCTCCGAGTGGGGGCGGCCGGACGTCCAATACCCTTGGAGCCGCATTGATACCGTTACGGCATGGATCTGGATCTGCGGAAGCTCCGCTATTTCGTCGCGGTGGCCGAGCACCGGCACTTCGGCCGGGCGGCACAGGCGCTGTTCATCGCGCAGCCGGTCCTCAGCCGACAGATCCGCGCGTTCGAGCAGGAGCTGGGATGCTCGCTGTTCACGCGGACCACGCGCAGCGTGGAGCTGACCCCCGCGGGGATACAGCTGTATGACGAGGCGTCAAGGATCACCACGGTGGTGGACGTGGCGCTGCGGCGCGTGCACGAGGCACGGCGGGGCGAGCAGCGGCTCGTCGTCGCGTTCTCGCCCGGTCTGCACGTGTCGGACGCGATCCGGGCGTTCACGGCGAGGCATCCCAAGGTCGTCGTCGATGTCTTCCCGCTGCGCTGGTGGGAACGGGACGCGCCGCTCCGCGACGGCCGCGCGCACGTGGCATACCTCCGGCGCCCCTTCGACGACTCGGGGCTGCGCACCGTCCCCATCGGGCACGAGAGCAAGGTCGCGTGCCTGCCGGTGACACATCCGCTGGCCGGCCGCACCACCCTCACATCGGCCGATCTCGACGGTGAGCCGATGCTTGGCGGCAGGACGCGGCGGACGTCGTCGCTGGAGGAGAAGTTCGAGCTCATCGCCTCCGGGCAGGGCATCGCGCTCGTCCCCGTCAGCGTCGCGGACTCCTACTCCCGCCCTGGCCTCGTCTATCTGACCGTCGCCGACGCCCTGCCGGTCGAGACCTGCCTGGCGGTACCGGAGAGCAGTCGCGCGGGCCCCGCATCGGACTTCCTGGACATCGCCACAGCGACTCTGCGCCGGGGCACCGGCGGTGCGGAGGGGAAGAACCCCGGGCCCACGAGCCGGGCGCCCGTGTCGTCCACGGACTGACCCGGAGCCGTGCTCGGCGATGAGACAGCCCGAACGTGTCGGCCGATGGCGGACCGACGCGCCCGGCGCCCGATCAGCGCCCCTTGGGGAAGGCGGCGCGCAGTGCGGAGCCGCGGGTGAGGAACGCGACCCGGACGATGGGCAGCATGCAGACGGTCTGCATCACGGCGTACCACGGCGGGCAGACACCCGGGATCAGGTCGACGCCGATGATCGCGATCGGCATGATGACGGCGAGGGCGCTCACGCGCTCGAAGGCCCGTCGGGATCCCCGGGACGCGGAGACGGTCAAGCGGTGGATCAGCACGGCGACCACCGGCAGCAGGACTGCCCGGACCCACATGAAGGTGTTCACCATGTGACCGCTGCTCGACACCGCGATGACGGCCACGAGGGTGGCGGCGCTGAGTGCGCCGTAGACTTTGACGCTGATCTTCGCCGTGCCGAAGGCCCCTTGGGTGCGGGGGCTGTTGAGGTGTGCCGTCCCGGTCATGGTGCGGGTGTTGGTTTCCATGCTCACCGACGCTACGGAGCGCTCGACCGACGCGGTATCGGCCTGGACCCACGGGTGGGTGGGGCTAGCCCCACTCCCTGACCGACCGGGGCGGTGGCGGGCTCCGCGCGGTGCACAGTGGGAGCACCGAACGGCAAGCGGAGGAAGAGTCATGAGACAGCTGGGTTCGTGGGTGGCGCGCGCCGGCGTGGGGTTCGTGCAGGCGTGCGTCGTAGCGGCCGTGAGCATGCTGGTCCCGGCCGTGTGGGCCGCCGCCGTGGCGCTGGGGATCTGGTGGGGCGCGGGCAACCCGTGGTCGTGGACAGCGCCGTTCGTGCTGGTGTGCGTGGGCACGCTCGCCCTGTCCCGCCCGGTCTGCCGGATGATCCGCTTCCTCGTCGCGCGGTGGACCGCCACCGTCATCCCCGCCGGATACCGGCAGGCCGGGCCGGTGACGCGGATGTCCACCGGGTACTGGTGGAACGGCTTCGGCTACGAGCGCAGCCGCCGGGACGCCATCATGGATCAGAAGTGGCGGACGTGGTGGGGCGACCCGGCCACCTGGCGTGACCTTCGGTTCACGGGGATCGCGCCGCTCACCGCGGGAGTGGTCGCCGCCTTCCCGCCGGCCGCGGCGGCCTCGGCGGTTCTCGCGCTCCGCCTGCCGGTGCCCGCCGGGCGCCTCGTCGGGGCGCTCGGCCTGGTCGTGGCCGTCGCCTCCGCCCCGTACGCCTGGCGGACCGTCGAGCCGGTGGCCGTCCGCTTCCTGCGCCCGTCGTCCGCGATGGCGCTGGCGGACCGGGTGGAGGAGCTGACCGCCCAGCGCGCGGACGCGACGGTCGCGCAGGCCGCCGAGATCCGCCGGATCGAGCGGGACCTGCACGACGGCGCGCAGGCCCGCCTGGTCGCGCTCGGGCTCTCCCTGGCGACCGCAGAAAAACTGATGGAGACCCACCCCGACCAGGCCAGGGCGCTGATGCGGGACGCGCGGGCCGGCGCCACCGCCTCGCTGACTGAGCTCCGCGAGCTGATCCGGGGCATCAGCCCGCCGGTGCTGAACGAGCGGGGACTCGTCGACGCCGTCCGTGCCCTCGCTCTGGACGTCCCCCTCGACGTGGCCGTCGGCGCCGGCGCCCCGCTGCGCCTGGACCCGCCGATCGAGTCCGCCGTCTACTTCGGCGTCGCCGAGCTGCTGACCAACGCGGTCAAGCACGCCCATGCGTCGCGGGCGCGCGTCCGCCTCGCCAGGGACGAGACCGGCCTCGTCGTCGAGGTCGAGGACGACGGCCGGGGCGGGGCCGACGTGCGGGCCGACGGCGGGCTCGCGGGGCTGCGCCGCCGCCTCGCGGTCTTCGACGGCATCCTGGAGATCACCAGCCCGCCGGGCGGCCCTACCCATGTCAGGATGACGGTGCCATGCGAATCCTTGTAGCCGAAGACCTCTACCTCCTGCGCGACGGGATGGTCCGCCTGATCGAGGCGTACGGGCACCAGGTGGTGGCGACGGCCGCCACCGGACCCGAGACGCTCGACGCGCTGCGGACATGGCGTCCGGACGTGTCCGTCATCGACGTTCGTATGCCGCCGCACCAGTCGGACGAGGGCCTGCGGGCGGCACTCGCCGCCCGCGGCGAGATACCCGGGCTGCCGGTCCTCATCCTCTCCCAGCACGTCGAGCAGCTCTACGCCCGCGAGCTCCTGGCCGACGGCTCCGGCGGCGTCGGCTACCTCCTCAAGGAGAGCGTGTTCGACGCCGACCAGTTCATCGACGCCCTGGAGCGCGTCGCGGGCGGCGGGACCGCCATGGACCCGGCCGTCATCGCGAGACTGCTCTCCAACGGTTCCCCGAACCGGGGACTCGGCCAACTCACCGAACGTGAGCACTCCGTGCTGGGCCTCATGGCCGAGGGACTGTCCAACCAGGCCATCGGCCGCCGCCTCTTCCTCAGCGAGAGCGCCATCGGCAAGTACACCACCTCCCTGTTCGGCAAGCTCGGCATCATGGACGACGACGACACCAACCGCCGCGTCCGCGCCGTCCTCACCTACCTGAACAAGCCGTAGCCCGATCCGGGCGGGCACGTTCACCGGGCCGGCTGATCGCCGGCACTCGTCCGGCGAGCCGGATCCCGCCGATCGGCGGGGTGACCCGGTCGTGAGCGGATCCCCGGGTACCTTTTCGTCAGATATTCGGCAATATCAGGCCGATCATGGCGGGAGGTCGGCGGGTGGCAGGGCACACGGCGCAGCTCCTGCGGTGGCTGCTGACCATCCATCCCGCACGGACCCTCGTGGGCGCCTTCGCCCTGGTGATCGCGGGTGGCGCGCTGCTGCTGATGCTGCCGGTCGCGACAGAGGGCCCGCGCGGTGCGGACTTCGTCACCGCCCTGTTCACCTCGACCTCCGCCGCCTGTGTGACCGGGCTGGTCGTCGTCGACACCGGAACGTACTGGAGCGGCTTCGGCGAGGGCGTGATCATCGCCCTGATCCAGCTCGGCGGCTTCGGCATCATGACCATGGCCTCGCTGCTGGCGCTGCTGATCTCCGGAAAGCTGCGGCTGCGGATGCGGCTGACGGCGCAGGCGGAGACGAAGAGCCTGGGCCTCGGGGACGTACGGCGCGTCCTGGTCGGCGTCGCCGTGATCACGCTGACCGTCGAGGCCGCGGTGAGCACGCTGCTCGCGCTGCGGCTCTTCCTCGCCTATGGGCGGGGCCTGGGGGACGCCGCCTACCTCGGCCTCTTCCACGCCGTCTCGGCGTTCAACAACGCCGGTTTCGGGCTGAGACCCGACAACCTCGTCCCCTACGCCGAGGACCCGTGGGTGACCCTGCCGGTGGCGTTCACCGTGATCATCGGCGGCCTCGGCTTCCCCGTCCTGCTCGAGGTGCTGCGCCACCGGCGCCGCAGACGGACTCAAGGCAAGCGCAACTGGTCGCTCCACACCAAGCTCACGGTGCTCACCTCCGTGGTGCTGCTGGCGACGGGCACCGCGCTGACGTGCCTGCTGGAGTGGACCAACCCCGGCACGCTGCGCCCCTTCGACTGGGACGAGAAGGTCCTCAACGGGTTCTTCCACTCGGCGGTGAGCCGTACGGCCGGCTTCAACACCCTCGACATCGGCGCCATGCGGCCGTCGACGCTCCTGGCCACCTGCGTGCTGATGTACATCGGAGGGGGAAGCGCGGGCACCGCCGGCGGGATCAAGGTCACCACCTTCGCCGTCCTGGCCGCCGCCATGTTCGCCGAGGTGCGCGGCGAACCCGCCGCCGAGGTGATGCGACGGCGCCTCGCGCCGTCCGTCCTGCGCCAGGCCCTGACCGTCGCCCTGCTGAGCATCGGGCTGGTGATCGTGGCGACCCTCGCGCTGCTCACCGTCTCGGGGAAGTCCCTCTCGGCGGTGCTGTTCGAAGTCGTCTCGGCGTTCGGGACGGTGGGCCTGTCCACCGGCATCACCCCGGGGCTGTCCACCGCCGGAAAGCTCATCCTCATCGCGCTGATGTTCGTCGGCCGGCTCGGGCCGGTCACGTTGGTGTCGGCGCTGGCGCTGCGCGAACGCCTGCGCCGCTACGAGCTACCGAAGGAGCGACCCGTCATTGGCTGACTACCTGCACCCCCTCAGAGCTCCCCTCAGAGCGCGCCGTGACAAGCGCACCGCGCGGCGCCCCCAGCCCCCGGCCGGCCAGCAGGTCGTCGTGATCGGACTCGGGCGGTTCGGCGATTCGCTGTGCCGTGAACTGATGCGGCGCGGCTGGGACGTCCTCGGTGTGGACCACGACCCGGTGCGGGTCCAGAAGCTGAGCGACGTGATCACCCACGCGGTGGCGGCCGACTGCACGGACCCGGTGGTGCTCCAGCAACTCGGCGTGCACGAGTTCACCAGCACCGTGGTCGCCATCGGCTCCGACGTCGAGGCGAGCATCATGACGACGTCGAACCTGCTGGAGGCCGAGGTGCCCAACGTCTGGGCCAAGGCGGTCAGCCGGCAGCACGGCCGCATCCTGGAAAGGCTCGGCGCCCACCATGTGGTGCTTCCCGAACATGACATGGGCGAGCGGGTGGCGCATCTGGTGACCGGGCGGATGATGGACTTCATCCAGTTCGACGACGACTACGCCCTGGTGAAGACCGCCGCCCCGGGGGCCGTCACCGGGATGCCGCTGGGCGAGAGCCGGGTGCGCGGCAAGTACGGGGTGACGGTCGTCGGAATCAAGCGGCCCGGCGAGGACTTCACCCACGCCACCGCCGAAACGGTCGTCGAGCACGGTGACATCATCGTCGTCACCGGCAGGACGGCGGCCGTGGAGCGGTTCACCGAGCTCGACCGGTGAACCGCTGCCCCTCGGGGGCGCCGGCCCCGGCACGGCGGAGGCCGCGGGCGGCGCGGCCCCCGGTCCGTCAGGCCAGCTGCCGCCGGGCGGCGACGACCGCGGCGTCCACGTCGCGCGTGCCGGTGGAGACGCACAGGGTGTAGGCGACGTCGTCCATGCGCTGCCGTACCTGCTCACCGCCCTCGCCCCGGTACAGCGCGCGGAGTTCCTCGTACTCCTCGATCAGTTTGGTCAGCACCGCAGGGTGAGCCATCACCACGGGTTCTCTCCTCCCGCCCCGGCCGCCCTGACCGGGGCGAGGGCTCGGCTACCCAGGACCCGTACGGTCATGCGCGGGGGGTACGCGGCGGGCACGGCCCCGGGCGGGTGGGGCGCGAGCCGGCGGTTACCGTAGGGCCATGGAGATCTGGATCAACCCCGCCTGTTCGAAGTGCCGCAGCGCCCTCACGCTGCTCGACGCGGAGGGCGCCGGCTACACGGTCCGGCGTTACCTCGACGACGTGCCGAGCGCGGAGGAGATCCGTGCGGTGCTCGGCCGGCTCGGGCTGGAGCCGTGGGACATCACCCGGACCACGGAGGCCGAGGCCAAGGAGCTCGGGATGAAGGACTGGCCTCGCGAGGAGGGTTCCCGGGAGCGGTGGGTGGAGGCCCTGACCCGGCATCCGAAGCTGATCCAGCGGCCGATCATCACGGCGGACGACGGCTCGGCCGTGGTGGGGCGTACCGAGGAGGCCGTGCGGGAGGCCCTGGCACGGTCCGGGCGCCGCTAGCCGCCGCCTCGCCCGGGAACGGTGGTGGGTACGCGGCCTCTGCCCGTACCCACCGGTCCTGCGGGGCGTTATCCGGCGAAGCTCAGCCGTACCTGGCCGATGTGCTCGTTCGGTCCGCCCGAGTCGACGTAGCACTGGACGGCGGCGCAGTCGACGGGCCCGACGATCTCGCCGGTGGTGGGCGACTTGCCCTGGAACGCCTTGTTCACCACGAGCTGGAAGGTGGCGGCGCCCTTGTCGTCGGTGCGATAGGGGGTGGCGCTGCCCCAGTTGCAGGCGTCGGCTCCGTTGACCTTGGCGCACTGCCCGACGAAGTACTCCGCGCCGGGCTGGGCGCCGGTCACCGAGACGGTGACGCTCTGGCCGTCGTTGAGGTTCTCCGACGGGGTGACCGTGATCTGTGCGGCCTTGACGGCGAGCGCGGGGGCCTGGGCCGCGATGGAGAGGCCGAGGGCCAGCGCGGCGGCCGCGCCCAGTCCGGGTAACGGTCCGGTCCTGAAATTCACCATGGCGTCGTTGTCCCTTCCCATCCGAGTGGTCGGAAACGAGAACTCACGGGCGGCTGGCGGCACTTCCGCTATTCCGTCCGTTTTGGATCCTCTGGAATGATCACATGCCGCTGAGCGGAAGGGCATCTTCGATATTGCTGCGCGAGGGCCGGAGGAGGGCTCGGCGGCCCTCGATAAACTCCCCCGAGATCGATCTTCACAGGGGAGGACGCCTCGATGGCGCTCAGAGACCAGACCGCGGGAATCCGGGGAAACCCCGCATGGGGGTCCGCCCGGCACGCCCGCGCCCGGGCCGTCGCCATCTTCGCGGCTCCCAGCACGGGCCGGGTGAGCGATCCCGTCATAGGCCGCGTGCAAAAGGCACGCGCGATCGCCGGCCTGCTGACGACGTTCGCGCTGATATCCGTCTACGGCGTGGACGGCGGCTGGAGCGCGGTGTTCGCGGACGGGCTCACCAAGCTGTTCCTCGCCCCGCTGATCCTGATACTGGTGGGGCCGCTCGTCATCGTCGGCTTCATCTGGTACGCGCCGCCGCGGCACCGGGCGTTGCTCCGCTCACGCCTGCGCTACCCCCTCAAGGCCATCGGCTGGTACCTGGGCGTTCCCGCCCTCGCCGTCGGCGGGTTCCTCGGCCTGGGCGGGCTGCTGAAGCTGATGGAGGACGTCGTCGCCGTCCAGATGCTGGTCGGGCTGCTCACCCTGGTCGTCGGGGTTCCGTATCTGGTCTGGTCGGCGTGCTTCCTCTTCTCCGCCTCGGGTCCCGCCGCCCGCTACGCCTTCAACACCGCCGACGTGCACGCCGCGCTGCCGGCCGTGCTCACCACCGTCCTCGTGTGGGTGCTCAACCTCGTCCAGCTCGGCGACGGCCTGCCCAACGGGCCGCTGCCCGTGCAGATCGCGGCCTTCCTCGGCGGCCCCCTGTCGGTCACGGCCGTCTCGTACTGGGAGGTGCGCGTCCTGCGCACCCGGTACGGGGTGCGCGTCCGGGGCTGAGCGACGGCCCCGGAACGCACCGCGGCAGGCCGGGCCCCCGTACGGGCCCGGCCTGCCGCGGCGTTCGCCGGAAGGCTCAGCCGAGCTTCTTCATCTGGGCGTCGACGACGTCCTTGGGCTGCTCCGCCTTGCCGGCCAGGCTCAGGGAGTAGAAGGAGGCGACCGTACCGCCCTTGCGGGCCACCACCATGTGGGTGGTGGCGGACTCGCCGCCCTCCGCCTCCATGGCGAAGGTGAAGGCCACGGACTCGTCGCCCGCCGTGAGGGAGAGGGGCTCGACCTTGGTGAACTTCGTCTTCTCACCGTCGGCCGTCATGGCGAAGCCGCCGGCGCAGGCCGCACCCGCCTTCTTCACCGCGGCCACGGCGTCCGCCGCGCCCTGGCCCTCGTGCGAGCCCAGCGTGGCGGCCGTGACGGTGGTGCCGAGCGCGCCGAGGCCGGCCTTCATCTTCTCCTCGGCCGAGGCGCCCTCGGCCGGCTTCGCGGGCATCTTCATGGCCTTGCGGGTCACGGTCGCGCCGGGCTTGCCGGCACCGCGCATCGCCATGACGTCGACCAGCGGCTTGCACTCGGCCTTGTCGCTGCCCATGGCCTTGGTCGACTCGGTGTCCGCCTTGGTGGCGCCGGCGACCTTGAGGCCCGGAAGGTCGCTCTCGGCCAGCGCGAGCTTCTCCAGCTCGGCCTGCGACAGGGCCTTCCCGGCCGGGGCGGCGGGCGCGCCGGCGGAGGCCTTGGCCTTGGGCTCGTCCTTCGCCTCGGACTCCTTGGAGCCACAAGCGCCGGCGAGCAGGGCCAGCGACATCGCGGAAGCGGCGATGGCGGTACGACGGACGGTGATGCGACGCATGGAACAGCTTTCTTTTCGATCGGTGAGACAACGCTCCCGCGCGCCGGATTCCTTGGCGTTCACGCGGACCGTCGTGTGCGGATCAATCTACGTCCCCCACCGGCCGACAGATCAACATAATTTCGCCTCTGACCTCAATCGTGACGTCGGCGCAATCACTCGTCTATCCGACCGAGGCTTGCGGGCGCATTCCTTTCCTGATAACGAATCAAAAGGCGTGCCGTCCGGTGTCAGGCCGGCCCGTCGCTCCGCAGTTCCCTGAGCCCGCCGTAGTACTCGCGTAGGCGGACGAGTTTTTCCGCGACGGCTTCGTCCGTGACCGATGCCATCCCGTCGAGGACCTCGAGACACCAGTCCCGCCCGGAGTCATCACTTCCGCGTATGTACTCCAGGGTCCGTTCGACGCCGTTGACGACGAGGAAGGCATCGGGCAGCCCGCAAAAGGTGTCGAAGCTTCTGGACTTCGCCTCCCACAGCAGCCAGACGTCCTCGATCCGCCGCTGTTCGGCGACGAGCAGGGCCGCCATGCCGATGCGATCGCTGTACCCCCAGGCATGGCCGTGACCGAGGATTTCCTGGCGCAGCAGAAAGCGCGCGAAATCCGCGGAGCAGGGGCCGGGGTCCGCGAGGAGCAGGTCCAGCACTTCCTCGCGGTCCTTCCAGCCCGCGTCGTACGGGAGGCCGTCGGCGTCGTAGCGGCCGTCGAAGGCCAGCAGTTCCCAGCGGTCGGGGTCCGCCTGCCACCAGGCCGGGTCGGGAACGGTGGGCTCGCTCATCGGGACTCTCCTCGCGAGGGCGGTCATCGGCGTCATAGCGCGCAAGTGGAACTGAACGGTCTACTGCCGGCGTCTTCAAGATCGTCTTTGCCGTAACGACAGAGAAGAGTACGACCGTGACACCACTGCCGCAGACCGCCCGTGGCGCCCTCTCCCGCCGCGCGATGCTGACGCTCGGCGCGGGAACGGCGCTGACCGCCGCCCTCGCCACGAGCGGCACGGCCTACGCGTCGACGCCCGGCGACGACGAGATCCGCCGGCGGCTGAGCCGGCTCGAGCGTGAGCACTCCGCGCGCGTGGGCGTGTTCGCGTACGACCCGAGGACGGGCCGGACCGTCCGCCACCGGGCCGACGAGCGCTTCCCGATGTGCTCGGTCTTCAAGACGCTCGCCGTCGCGGCCGTCCTGCGGGACCTCGACCACGACGGGACGTTCCTCGCCAAGCGCGTCCACTACACCCTGGACGACGTGAAGAAGGCCGTCTATGCGCCGGTCACGAAGGACCACATCGCCGACGGCATGACCGTGGCCGCGCTGTGCGAGGCCACGATCCAGCAGAGCGACAACGCCGCCGCCAACCTGCTGCTCCGTGAGCTGGGCGGCCCGACCGCCGTCACGCGCTTCTGCCGCTCCGTCGGAGACCCTGTCACCCGCCTCGACCGCTGGGAGCCCACGCTGAACTCGGCCGAGCCGTGGCGCGTCGAGGACACCACGACCCCCGGCGCCGTCGGCCGTACCTACGCCCGGCTCGTCCTCGGCAACGCCCTCGCGCCCGAGGACCGCGAGCGGCTGACGAAGTGGCTGCTGGGCAACACCACCAGCGCCGACCGTTTCCGCAAGGCGCTGCGCCCCGGCTGGACCCTCGGGGACAAGACCGGAGCCGGAAGCTACGGCACCAACAACGACGTGGGCATCGCCTGGAGGCCCGACGGCTCGCCCCTCGTGCTGTCCGTTCTGACGACCAAGCACAGCGCCGACGCCAAGGGTGAGGACGAGCTGGTCGCCGAGGTCGCGAAGATCCTGGTGGGTGCCCTGGCCTGACGGCCGGGAACGCCCGGGAACGCACCGGGACGCGGCGGGCGGGGACCGTCACCCGCCCGCCGCGCACGGCTCGCCGCCCGCCGCCGCGGCCACTACGTTCGAGGCAGCCGATCAGCTACCGAGGAGAGCGCCCGATGGCCGGTCTCGTACGCAAGAGCCTCGATTCGCCCGAGGAAGTCCGCCCCTTCGAGGACGGCAAAGGAAAGCTCGAGCTGGTGGACGCCGGTGCCGGCGCCGTCGGCAGGGGCACCTTCGAACCCGGCTGGCGCTGGACCCAGCACATCAAGCCGATCGCCGGGACCGACAGCTGCCAGGCCTCCCACGCCTGCTACGTCATCTCGGGCCGGATGCACATCGCCATGGACGACGGCCAGGAGGACGACTTCGGGCCGGGCGACTACATGATCTGCCCGCCCGGTCACGACGCCTGGGTCATCGGGGACGAGCCGTGCGTCCTCGTCGACTGGCGGGGCTTCGCCGACTACGCCAAGCGCTGACCGGTCCGCCGGCCCCGGAGCTCAGTCGGCGAAGCGGCGGACGTAGCGCTTCTGCCAGGGCGTTTCGACGGCGTGGCGGTCGTAGTGGCGGCGTACGAACTCCACCGCCGCGTCGGCGGGGACGCCGTCCAGGACGGCGAGGCAGGCCAGGGCGGTGCCCGTGCGGCCGCGGCCGCCGCCGCAGGCGATCTCGACGCGGTCGCATCCCGCCCGCGCCCATGCCTCGCCGAGCACCGCCTGGGCGTCCGTGGGGCTGGCGGGCAGCCGGAAGTCGGGCCAGCGCAGCCAGCGGGACTCCCAGGGAACCTCCGGGGGCCGCTTGCCCAGGAGGTGGACGGCGAAGCCGGGGAGCGGGCCGGGCGGAAGGCCCCGGCGCAGCCCCCGGCCCCGGATCAGCCGCCCGGAGGGCAGCCGCAGAACACCCACGTCGTCGATCGCCCACGTTCCCGCCACCCGTTCACCGTAGCCGCCGCGCGCCGGGGCGCCCAGGTGGAGAGCCGCCCCGGCGGCGACGACGCGGATCGTGTGACGACGAGGGTCACGGTCGAGGCAGGTGAGCAGGGAGCGCGCCGACGAGGTAAGCAGGAACCATGGCCCTTCAGCGGAGACGGTTCGGTTCCGGACGGCGACGGCCGCTCGGCCGCCGCTCGCTCATCGCGGTGCCGCTCGGGCTCATCGCCCTGGTCACGGTGGTCGATCTGCTGACACCCCCGGACATCCACCTGGGGCCGCTCCTGGTCGCCGCGCCCGCCATCACCGCCGCCATCGGCGGCGCGGCGCTCACCGCCGTCATCGGGGCCCTGGCCGTGACCGCCCAGGTCGTCATCGGGGTCTTCCACGGCGGCCTGACGACGCCGAACCACCAGGCCCAGATCGCCGCCCTGCTCCTCATCTCCGTCCTCCTGGTGATCTTCCGGCACACCCAGGAGGGCCACGAGCGGCAGCTCAGCCAGGCCCGCCTGGTCGCCGAGGTGACCCAGCGGGTGTTCCTGCGGCCGGTCCCCGCCCGCATCGGACCCCTGTCGTGCGCGTCGGTCTACCTCGCCGCCGAGGCCGAGACCCGCATGGGCGGCGACCTCTACGCCGTCGCGCGGACCCGGCACGGCACCCGCGTCATGATCGGCGACGTGCGCGGCAAGGGGCTCTCGGCGATCGGGGACGCCGCCCTGCTGCTCGGCGCCTTCCGCGCGGCGGCGCACCGCAACCCTCCGCTGCCCAGGCTGGTGGCCCATCTGCAGAACGCCTCGTACTGGGAGATGACGGAGCCGGACGCGAGCGGGGAACGGTTCGTCACCGCGGCGGTCCTGGACATCCCCGACGACCGGCCGCTGATCCAGTTGATCAACTGCGGTCACCCTCCCCCGCTGCTGCTGAGCGGGGGCGGGGTCACCGCCCTGGCGGTCGCCGACCCCGCGCTGCCGCTCGGCATGACCGGCGCCCTGACGGAGGACGACTACACGACCGAGTCCTTCCCCTACGCGGTGGGCGATGTGCTGCTGCTGTACACGGACGGCGTCATCGAGACCCGTGACGCCGACGGACGCTTCTACCCGCTCGCCGAACGGATCGCCTCCTGGCAGGAGACCGATCCGCAGCGGCTCGTCCATCGTGTCCACCGCGATCTGCTCGCCCACGCCGGGGGATCCGTGAGCGACGACGTGGCCATCCTGGCCATCGAACGGCGTGACCCGCTCGTGCCGGTGCCCGGCACGGCCCACGGGGCGGAGGAGGACGGCGGAAGCCCGCCCGCGGACGGGCGGTGAGGCCGGACGGGCGATGCCCGCGCCCCCGTGCCCGCGTCGTCGTGGCGCCGACGGTCTCCGCGACCCGGCGTGTTGCATCCTGACGACCCAGCGCCCCAGAGGCGACAGCACCCCGAACCGGGAGAGCGGCGAGGAATGAGCGACATGACGGTGTGCGAGGTCTGCGGCAACGACTACGAACTGTCCTTCGAGGTACGTGCCGCAGGGGCCGTGCACGTCTTCGACAGCTTCGAATGCGCGGCCCACAAACTCGCGCCGATCTGCGACAACTGCGGATGCCGCATCCTGGGCCACGGCCTGGAGACGGACGGCATGTTCTTCTGCTGCGCCCACTGCGCACGGGCGAAGGGCTACACCCAGCTCACCGACCACGCCTGAACCGGCGCGCTCGCGCCGCGGCGACGGTGGCGGCGGGCATGCCCGAGGGCGAGGCCCCGGGCCCCTTCATCCGCTACCGTGACAGCCGGCCGCGAAAGCGTGGAGGACCCGATGAGCACCGGCAGGCAGTGGACCGTCGACGGCATCAGTGACGCGCTCCCCCACCCCGAACTCCGCGCCACCTTCCTGCGCGAGGTGTCGTTCACGGACGTCGACGCCCTTCCCCGCCTCCTGCGCCACTGGGTCGGCTTCGTCCAGGAGTTCGAGGCGGAACGCCCGCGCGTCGAAGGCCTCAGGAGCCTCGTCGACACGGACGGCAGCCTTCCCGCCACGCGCACGGCCGGCTTCGTCGAGGTGAGCGCGGACGAGCTCCGCGGCGCGGCCGGCCGGGGCGGCCGCGGCGTCGCGTGACCCAAGGGTCCGCACCGGGCCGGCCGGATCACGGACCGAGGCGCTGCCGCTCCCGCTCCGGCCAGCCCGGAAGGCTCATCAGCGGCGGCAGTTCCGCCGTCCGGGCGGGGCGCCGGAGGACCTCGCCGGGACGGTCGCCGGGCGTCAGCACGACGCTGCCCCAGTGCTCCGGCAGCGGGCGGCCCTGCGCGCGGAACTCCGTCCGCATGGCCACGTAGAGCAGCTCGAAGGCCTGCATCGAGATGTGCGCCCAGTCCCCCTTGACGTGCTCCTTGTACTGAAGGTCCACCTGGCCGATCGCCGCGGCGCCGTGGCGGCGGCAGATCTGGTCGAGGATCCCGAACTCCGTTCCCCACCCGACGGGGAACACCAGCTCGGCCAGCGTCGCGCGGCGCGTGGCGTGCTCGCCGCTGAGCGGCTGGCGCATGCCGGCCAGCTCCGGGTGCAGCAGGGACAGCATCGGACGGGCCATGGCCTCGGTGGTGCGGCCGCCCCCGTACTGGTCGTAGAAGGCCCGTACGTGCTGGAGCGAGGCGTCGCCCAGCAGGGGGCCGATCAGCCGGGAGACCTTGGAGGAGTCGAATCTCAGGTGGTCGCCGTCGATGAAGACGACGATGTCGCCGTCGCTGGCCCAGATGCCCTTCCACATGACCGAGCCCTTGCCGGAGTCCGGGATCTCGGTGATCGGGCCGGCCGACGAGAAGTCGATCACTCGGGCTCCCGCGCGGGCCGCCCGCTCGGCGGTGTCGTCCATGGAGTGGTGATTGACGACCAGCACCTCGTCGATCGCCCCGGCCGCCATCAGCTCCTCGACGACCGGCCGCACCACGCCCTCGATCGTCGGACCGCAGTCGCGCGCCGGGATGACGACGGAGATCCGCGGGGGCGCGCCGCCGGACGTCGTGCAGGCCTGTCTGGCGGCGGCGAGGTCCTGGGGGCGGTCCGTGCCGGGCTCGAGGAAGGTCTTGATCGTCACTGTGCTCAGCCCTTCGGCCCTCGGTCGGCCCCCCGGTGCGGTCACCCCCTCGACGCGTGCGGCGCGCAGGGCCGCCGAGACCAGCATGAGGGATCGCGCACCGCGCCGCTCGGCCTCGTTCGGCCGTACGGGCTCACGGGGGCGGCCCGCCGCCCGGCAGGCCCGGGCGTGGGCCCGCGCCGGCCGGTCTTCGGGGCGGTCGTGTCAGCCGACGTCCTTCTGGAAGTGGAAGGCGGAGATGGCCATCCGCTCCCGCAGGTAGAAGCGGTGGGCGTCGGTGCGGTGGGTTCCGGAGTCCAGGGTGAACAGATGGCAGCCGGACTCGCGGGCGTGCTCCTGGAGGTGCGCCAGGAGGTGGTGGCCGACGCCGGTGGAGCGCGCGTCGGAGGCGGTCACCAGGTCGTCCACGTACAGCGCCCGCAGCGCGACGGTGTTGACCAGGACGCGCCAGCCGGCCGCGCCCACGCACACGCCGTCGTCACCGTACGCGGCCGTGAAGCGCAGGCCTTGGCCGTGTCCCTCCTCGTAGACCTGCCGGAAGAGGTCTTCCGTCAGATGCGGGCGCAGCTGCAGCAGGACGGGCAGGAGGTCGGATATGAGGCGGTCGTCGCCGGGAGCGAGGTCGATGATCTTCATGCGGGCACCCTAATGGCTTCCGGCCGCCGTCAGTGGCGTCGTCCCTGCGCGTCAGGTCGTCGGCTGCCCGGCGGCGCGGGCCGGAAACAGCGGCCGCCCGAGGTCTGACCGCGGGGATCGAGGGCAGCCGCACCGGTGACCGACCGTCACCGACGTCGAAGGAGAGGCATCATGGCGAAGATCGAGGAATCCATCGAGGTGGCCGTCCCCGTGACCACGGCGTACAACCAGTGGACGCAGTTCGAGGAGTTCCCGCGGTTCATGGAGGGCGTGGAACGCGTCGAACAGCGCACGCCGACGCTCACCCACTGGGTGACCAGGACGGACGGCGTCCGGCGGGAGTTCGACGCGGTGATCACCGAGCAGATCCCCGACGAGCGCGTGGCCTGGACGACCGTGGCCGGTGAGGTCCGGCAGGCGGGCGTCGTCACCTTCCACCATCTGGACGTGGGGCGGACCAAGGTGATGCTGCAGTTCGACCACGACCCCGAGGGGCTCGTCGACACGCTCGGCGACAAGCTCGGTTTCGTCCGCCGTCAGGCCAAGGGCGACCTGGAGCGCTTCAAGACCTTCATCGAGTCGCGGGGCATCGAGACGGGCGAGTGGCGCGGCGCGGTCTGACCGCCCTCGGTACGCACGCGCGCCCCGGGCGACGGGAGCGCGCCGCGCCGCCCCCGGTCTCGTCCGGCCGGGGGCGGCGGCGTGCCCGCTCATGCCCCGCTCATGCCTCGCTCATACCCCGCTCCGCCTCCAGGATCTGACGCGTCGCCACCCCGTGTGGACACGATGCGTTGACATGACGAACAGGACATGGAGAATTTTTCGCCCACAGCGGAATAGGGGCGGGGGCGGGGGGCAGGCGCACGTCCGACAGCCGAACGAAGGAGGGCGCGCGTGAGCACCATACAGGCGACCCGGTCGACGACGGCCGAGGAGAACGACTCCCCGCGGGAGTACCACGGGCGGGCGGAGGGGCTGCCGGAGGTCAAGGACGCGGCCGGCGTCGACCCGCGGGACGCCCGGTCCCTGACGAAGGTGTTCCTCGACCGTCTGGCGGTCCTCGAGGAGGGCACGCACGAGTACCAGTACGTGCGCAACACCCTCATAGAGATGAACCTCTCGCTGGTCCGCTTCGTCTCCGGCCGCTTCCGGGCGCGTTCGGAGCAGATGGAGGACATCGTCCAGGTCGGCACGATCGGCCTCATCAAGGCGATCGACCGCTTCGACCTCACCCGGGAGGTGGAGTTCACCACCTTCGCCATTCCCTACATCACCGGTGAGATCAAGCGCTTCTTCCGCGACACCAGCTGGGCGGTGCACGTGCCCCGGCGGCTGCAGGAGCTGAGGGTCGAGCTGGCCAAGGCCACCGACGAGCTCTGCAGCAGGCTCGGCCGCTCCCCCAGCGTCAGGGAGCTGGCGGAGGTGATGGACCTGTCCGAGGAGCAGGTCGTCGAGGCCCAGATCGCCAGCAACGGCTACCGGGCCAACTCCCTCGACATGCCGGCCGACGACGAGGCCCCCCAGCGGACCCGCGCGGTCTCCAGGGCGTGGGTCGAACGCTTCGGCACCATGGACGAGAACCTGGAGAAGGTCGAGAACATCCAGGTCCTGGGGCGGCTGCTGCCCGAGCTCGACACCCGGGAGCGGCAGATCCTGCGGATGCGCTTCGGCGAGGAGATGACGCAGTCCCAGATCGGGGCGCGGCTCGGCATCTCCCAGATGCACGTCTCCCGCCTGCTGAGCCGAACGCTCGCGCGGCTGCGGACGCACATGCTCGCCGAACAGTGAACAGTGAGGCGCCGTGGCGTACGGAAGGTGCCGGCGTCATGACGCCGCGTCCCATCGTCCCCGCTTCCCCTCGTCGTGCATCGCCGTATCGTGGAGACATCGTCGTCCGGCTTGTCGACGATCGGGGGGTGACGGGTGGGGGACGTGACGGCCGCGGACGAGGCCTTCACACATCCGGCGTTGTTCTACCGGGACCGGTACGAGTACCTCGCCGCCAATGTGTCGTTCATCCGCGCCGGCCTGGAGGCCGGCGAGCCGGTGGCGGTGGCCGTGCCGTCGCACAACCTGAAGCAGTTGCGCGGAGAGCTGGGCACGGACGGCGCGGCGGTGCGGTTCCTCGACATGGAGCAGGCCGGGCGCAATCCGGGGCGGATCATCCCCCGGGTCCTGCTGGCCTTCGCCGACGCCCATCCCGGCGTGCGCGTCCGCCTCGTCGGTGAGCCGATCTGGGCCGGCCGTTCCGCGGTGGAGTACCCCGCCTGCGTCCAGCACGAGGCGCTGATCAACCACGCCTTCACCGGCCGGCGGGTCACCATACTGTGCCCGTACGACGTGGCGGGGCTGGCCCCGGAGGTGCTGGCGGACGCGTACGCCACCCACCCGGTGGTCATCGCCGACGGCGAGGAGTCGCCGAGCGGCTCGTACGCCCCCGACCGCGTCATCGCCGCCTACAACCGGCCGCTCCCGCCGCCGCCCGGTGCCAGCGCCTTCGCGTTCGTCTTCGACGGCGACCTTCTCCCGGCCGCCCGGCACCTCGTCCTCGAGCGCGCCGTGGCGCTGGGCCTGGCACCCTCGCGCCGGGACGATCTCGCCCTGGCCGTCGCCGAGCTGACCACCAACAGCGTGCTGCACGGCGGCGGCTCGGGCACCGTACGGATCTGGGCCGAGGACGAACACGTCGTGTGGGAGGTGGCGGACGGCGGCCACATCGGCGACCCGCTGGCGGGCCGCTGCCCACCGCCGCCGGACCGGCCGGGCGGGCGCGGCCTGCTCCTGGTGCACTACCTCAGCGACCTCGTGCGGATCCACACCCTCCCGGGCGGCACCACCACGCGCTGTTATGTGCGCCGCTGAAGGAAGCGGACAAAGGGACGCGAAGCCTCCGCCGCAGAGTGATCACGGTGCGTGAGCGGACCGTCCGTATATCGGACGGGCGAGCGCCCTTTCCTCTCGCTTGTCCATACTCGAGCCTTCTTCAGTCTCGCATTATGGACAGGCTTTGACCATGACCCGGACACTTTCCTCTCCCCGCACGCCGGAGGAGAGCCCCCCGCAGCAGGGCTCCGCCCTGTCGAACGGGCTCAAGCAGCGACACCTGTCGATGATCGCCCTCGGCGGCGTCATCGGCGCGGGCCTCTTCGTGGGCTCCGGCGCCGGCATCGCCGCGGCGGGCCCGTCGATCGTGCTCGCGTACGCCGTGTCCGGCCTTCTCGTGATGTTCGTGATGCGGATGCTCGGCGAGATGTCCGCCGCCAACCCCGCCTCCGGCTCCTTCTCCGTACACGCCGACCGCGCGATCGGCCGGTGGGCCGGCTTCACCGCGGGCTGGATGTTCTGGACCCTGCTGGTCGTGGGCGTGGCGGTCGAGGCGATCGGCGCGGCCCACATCGTGCAGGGCTGGTTCCCGGGCACCCCGTCCTGGATGTGGGTGCTGGTCTTCATGGCCCTCTTCTGCGGCACCAACCTGGGCGCGGTCGCGAACTTCGGCGAGTTCGAGTTCTGGTTCGCCGCCCTGAAGATCGGCGCCATCGCCCTCTTCCTGGTCCTCGGCGCCCTCGCCGTCTTCGGCCTCCTGCCCGGCAGCCACTCCCCCGGCACCGCGCACCTCCTCCACGACGGCGGCTTCCTGCCCAACGGCGCGGACGGCCTGCTGACCGGCCTGCTGGCCTCGGTCGTCGCCTACGGCGGCCTGGAGACCGTGACCATCGCGGCCGCCGAGTCCGAGGACCCGGCCCGCGGCGTGGCCAAGGCCGTGAAGACGACGATGTGGCGGATCGGCATCGTCTACGTCGGCTCGATGCTGGTGATCGTCACGCTCATCCCGTGGCACGACAAGACCGTCACGGAGATGGGCCCGTACGCCGCTGTCCTCGACCGCCTCGGCGTCCCCGCCGGCGGCCAGATCATGAACGTGGTCGTGCTCGTCGCGCTGCTGTCGGCGATGAACGCCAACATCTACGGCTCCTCGCGCATGGCCTACTCGCTGGTCTCCCGCGGCCAGGGCCCCAAGGCCCTGGGCAAGGTCTCCGGCGGGGTGCCCCGCCGCGCGGTGCTCGCCTCGTCCGCGTTCGGCTTCGTCGCCGTGCTGCTGTCGTACTGGTGGCCCACCACCGTCTTCGCCTGGCTGCTCAACATGGTCGGCGCGGTCGTCCTGGTGGTGTGGGGCTTCATCGCCGCCTCGCAGCTGCTGCTGCGCCGTCGGCTGGAGCGCGAGGCGCCCGAGAAGCTCGTGGTGCGGATGTGGGGCTTCCCGTATCTGACCTGGGTGACGCTGGCCGGTGTGGCCGGAGTCCTCGTGCTCATGACCATCGACACCGACACCCGTGTCCAGCTGTACTTCACCGGCGGCCTGGCACTGGCCCTCGCCGTGACCGGCTACGTGCGCCAGCGCACCGCCACCGCCACCACCGCCGGCGGACACTGACCTTCCCGTTCCGGCGCCTTCCGAAGGCCGGTTCCCCGCACCCGGGGAACCGGCCTTCGGGCGTTCGCGCACACCGGGCGCGGTCCGCCCCGGCGGCCGGCGCGGACCGCGGTCGCGGGTCGCGGGTCGCGGCGTCAGTCCGGCGGCTCGCCCGTCGCCGGGTCCACCGTGCCGGCCGCCTCGTCGCGGCGCCGGGTTCCCTTCTCGCCGGCGTCCTCGGTTCCGGCGTCCCGGGCCTCGCGCCGGTCGCGGGCCCCCTTTCCGCCCTTGGGGACCGCCCGGTCCCGCCGGGGGCCGCTCGCCTGCTGGTCCTGCATGTCGCGGGGGATGCCGCCGCGGCGCCGGTCCGTCATGAGCGCCGGTCCTTTCCGGTCCCGCCCTCGCCAGTCCGTTCGTACCGATCGGAACCGCTCTTCCTGTGCTTGTCCCGGGCCATGCCACCCACCTCCGGCTCGTACGGCTGGTGCCTCGGCCCGCCGTGGATACGGCGGGACCTGCCGAGTACCCGCTTGCCGGATACGCATGCGCCCCCTGTGACGCGAGGTGCGGCGGCGGGGTTACGAGAGGGGTTCCACGGGGCCGGAGTGGTAGTAGCGGGCGTAGTAGTAGCCCTCGGCCTCGTATCCGGCCGGGTCCATGCCGAGGGCCGTGACACGGGCCACCGTGCGCCGCTGTTCGGCGTCGTCGGTGAAGCGGCGCTGCGGGTGGAGCTCGGGCGAGGTCTCGGTGACCAGGCCGTGGTCGCGCAGCACGCCGGCGATGGGCCCGTAGTCGACGGTCCGCAGGGCGAAGGCGGCCACCTGGACGTCCCGGGGCGCGTGCGTCAGCACGCGGTCGAAGGTGCGCGGTCCGATGTAGCTGAGGCCGCCGGTGACCGTGATCAGCCACGCGTTCTCCACGGCGCGGGCCAGGTCGGGGCAGGCGTCGGCGGTCTCGAGGTCCACGGCGAAGGCGGCGTCCAGCAGGCCGACGTCACGGGCGTAGGCGACGGCCCGCGGCGAGGCGTCGACGCCGACGACCGGTACGGCGTCCGCGCGGCGGCGCGCGGCGTAGAACTCCCGGTCCCGCCGGGCGAGCTCCTCGGTCGTCAGCGCGGCCGCGGCGGGGCCGGTGTAGTGCCCGTAGAGGTCGGCCAGGGTCAGGTCGTGGTTGAGCAGTGCGGCGTTGACGCCGTAGGAGCAGCACAGGTCGACGACCGTGCCGGGCGGCCGGGAGGGGGCCCGGCGGGCCCGCTCCTCGGCCAGGGCCCGGTAGACGGGCTGGGCGTGGTGGGGGATCCGGTAGTCCAGCGGCCGCAGCCGGGTGAAGTAGGCGCGCGGGTCGGGCCGGTCGTAGACGTCCTCGAAATCGCTCTTGCCCCAGTCGTGTCCTTCTGCGGCGTCCGCCGTCATCGTCCGTCTCCTCGCCCGTCGGAATCCGGTGGTGCGACCGGGCGGCCACCCGGCCCGGGCCGGGTGGCCGAAGGCCGCGAAGGGTCCGGCCGCGAGCCCGGTGCGAGCGTCGCCGCCGACGGTCCGTCCGGTCGCGTCGCCCTCACGCGCCGCGTCCTCCCGCCGAGGCGTCCAGGTGCGCGACGAGCGCGTTCGCCACCGGCTCGACGGCGTCCGCCGTCAGCATGTGTCCCATCCCCGGGACCATCACCAGCCGGGCTCCGGCGATCTCCTGCGCGATGATCCGGCCGTGGCCCGGCTTGACCGGTTCGGCGGTGCCCTCGACGACGAGGGTCGGGGCACTCACCCGTGCCGACGCGCCCTGCGGCTCGGCGTCGGGGTCGGCCATCCCGGCGAGCCGGTGGTTGGCTGCGCTACGGGGGTCGCGCATACGGTCGTAGAGCCGCTCCTCCAGGCGGCGCTGGGCGTCCTCGTCGAAATCGGACGGGCACGCGGCGCCGCGCAGGACGCGCGCGAGCTCGATCTGGAAGTCGACGGTCTCGGCCCGGGTGACGGGCTGCGGGCCGGCGGCCGCCTTCCGGAAGAAGTCCACGAACTCCGCGGTGGGCTCGGGCAGGCTGCCCTCCGGCTGCTGCTGCCCCATGAGGGCGCGTACGAGCACGTGCGCCTCGCCGGCGCCGAGGGGCGAGGAGCCGATCACGGTGAGGCTCTCGACCCGGCCGGGGTGCTCGGCCGCGATCCACTGGGCGAGCGTTCCGCCGGCCGAATGGCCCACCAGGTGGGCCGAGCCCATCCCCAGGGCGTCCATCAGGCCGACCGCGTCCGCCTTGAGGTCGGCCCAGGTGTAGGGGTTCCGCTCGAAGTCGAGGGCGGTCGAGCGGCCCACGTCCCGGTGGTCGTACCGGACGACCCGGTGGCCGGCCGCCGCGAGCCGCCCGACGAACGCGTCCGGCCACAGCAGCCCCTGGCTCATCGAGCCGGCGATGAGCAGCACCGGCGGGTGGGAGGGGTCCCCGAACTCCTCGGTCCACAGCTCGATGCCGCCCACCTCGACCATGCGTCCCACCGTCGACATCTCTGACGTCGCTGACATGCGTTGCCCCTGTTCTCCGCGGTCGGTTCGTCCTGCCGTCCGCTCGTTCCGCGGACAGGTGGAACTCTGCCGTGCCGGCCCACCGGTGCCATCCGTAGGAACACTGGCCGTCCACGTGCCGCCGGACCGGTGGGGGTGGCGGGCCGTCAGCGCAGCAGGCGGGCCAGCTCGGCGCGCGAGGTGATGCCGAGCTTGGGATACACCTTGTACAAGTGGTACTCGACGGTGCGCGGGCTGAGGAAAAGGCGGGCCGCGACATCCCGGTTGCTCACACCTTCGGCGACGAGCCGGGCGATGCGCAGCTCCTGGGCGGTGAGCGTTTCGAGGGCGGCGGGGCGGGCGGCGCCGGTCGTCTCCCCCGCCGCCCGCAGCTCGCCGCGCGCCCGGCGCTCCCACGGCCCGGCGCCCATGCGGTGGAAGGCCTCCGCCGCCTGCCGCAGGTGGGGCCGCGCGTCGCCCGCCCGCCGGTCGCGGCGCAGCCGCTCGCCCAGCAGGAGCGCGGTACGGGCCCGGTCGTACGCGGTGGCGTCCTGGTCGTCGTCCTCGCCGAGCAGGTCGAGCGCCTGCCTCAGGAGGGCGATCGCGTCGCCGTCCTCGGCGGCCAGGGCCTCGCAGCGGGCGAGCAGCGCCCGGGAGCGGGGGGAGGCGGCGTCGGCCGACCACCGGCCGAGGAAGTCCGTGGCGGCGCGGGCCGCCGCGAGGTCCCCCGCGGCGACGGCCGCCTCCACCCGGTCGGCGGTCGAGCCCCACACCACGACGGGATGGCCCGCGCCGGGGCCCGCCGAGGTGAGCGCGGTGAGCCGTTCGTGGGCCCGGTCGAAGCGGCCGAGTCCGAGGTCCAGCAGGCCGAGGGCGTAGGACGCCACGCCGGCGCGCAGTCCCAGGCGGTGCGGAATGGCGATGGCCAGTGCCTCGTGCGCGTAGGCGCGGCAGTCGTCCTCGCGGCCGCGGACGGCGGCGCAGACCGCGAGGTTGGCGAGGTGGGCCGCGACCGAGTTGTCGAGACCGGTCTCCCGGGCGAGGGCCAGGCCCTCCTCGGACAGGGCGGCGCTGAGCGCGAATCCGCTGTTCATGCGCTCGGCCGTGGCGGCGTTCTCCAGGACGACGGGCAGGGTGCCCACCATGCCGGAGACGCGGGCGACGCGGCCGGCGCGGGCACCGTAGCGGGCGGCGGCGTCGCTCTCGCCGAGGAGGCTGGCGGCGGCCGCCGCCCACAGCAGGCGGGCCGCGGCGTTCTCGCCGTCGCCTCCGTCGTGGCCGTCGGGGCCGTCGTGACCGTCGTCCGGGAGGCCGGCCAGGGCCCGGCGCAGCAGCGGGACACCGCGGCGCGTCTCTCCCTCGTAGAGCGCGCCCATTCCCGTCAGGACGTCGCGCAGGAACGCGTCGGCGGGCGCCTCGGGCGAGCCGGTCGGCCCGGTCGGCCCGGTCAGGTCCGCCGCCTGCCGTCCGACGCGTACGGCGGCCTCGGTGTCGCCGATGGCGGCGGCGGCCTCGGCGGCGTCGGCGAGCAGCGCGAGGACGACGCGCCGGGCGGCGGCGTCGCCCTGCTCGTGCGAGCCGTCCGTTTCCGTCGTGTGCGCGGCAGCGCGTTCGGCGGCCGCGAGGAACGCCCGCAGGGCTTCGGCGGCGTTCCCCGAGGACAGCTCGAACCTGCCGCCGATCTGGGCGAGTTCGGCGAGCAGTACGGGCTCCCGGGCGAGGTCGCGGGCCGCCGCGAGGGCCGTCTGGGCCCGCCCGGGGTGGCCGCCCAGCCATGCGGCGGCGGCCGTGTCCTTGAGACGGCGGGCCTTGCTCCCCGGGTCGGGGGTCAGTTCGGCGGCCCGGGCGAGGGTACGGGCGGCGTCGGCGTAGCCGCCCCGGGCGCGCGCCCGTTCGCCGGCGGCGGCGAGCGCGGCGGCGACGTCCTCGTCGGGGCCGGTGGCGGCTTCGGCGCGGTGCCGGGCCGCACGGTCGCGGTCGCCGGCCTCCTCCAGGAGGGCGGCGAGGTGACGGTGTGCCGCGCGACGGGCCGCCGGGGTGGCGCCGGCGTGCACGGCGGCCCGGATCAGCGGATGCCGGAAGCGGACCTCGGCCGGCAGCAGGTCGACGATCCCAGCCGCCTCGGCGGCGTACAGGGCGTCGGGGTCCGCCTCGAGCCGGGCGGCGGCGGCCCGTATCAGCCGGGGGTCGCCGCGGCCCTCCAGCGCGGCGGCGAGCAGGGCGGTCCGGGTGTCCTCGGGCAGCCGGGCGATCTGCTCGCCGTAGATCCCGGCGACGCCGTGCCCCACCGGCAGCGGGTCGGGCAGCGGCGCCCGGCCCGTCAGCTGCTCGGCGGTCAGCAGGCCGGCCGCCTCGTGCAGGGCGAGCGGATTGCCGCCCGTGGCGGCCGTGACGAGCTCGACGACCGCGGGCGCCGGCGTGATCCCCGCACGTGCGGCCAGCACCCCGCGCGCGCCGTCGGCGTCCAGTCCGCCCACATCCCGGGCGGGCAGCGCGCGGAGCGCCTGCCGGGCCGCGGCCACGTCGCGGGTGCCGATCAGCAGCCCCACGCCATCGCCGTCGAAGCGGCGTGCGGCGAAGAGCAGGGCGTCGGCGGAGGCCTGGTCGACCCACTGGAAGTCGTCGACGACACAGAGCAGGCCGTCGGTCGCGGCCGCCTCCGTCAGGAGGGACAGCACGCCCGCCGAGACCAGGAACCGGTCCTGGGCCGCCGCCGGCTCGGCCAGGCCCAGCGCGGCGCGCACGGCGTCGCGCTGGGCGCCGGGCAGCGCGACGGCCAGGCCGACGACCGGACGCAGCAGCTGGTGCAGCGCGGCGAAGGCCATGCCCGACTCGGGCTCGGCACCCGTCGCCGTCAGCACCCGCGCGGGGGCCGCGTGCGCGGCGGCGTACCGCAGGAGCGTGGACTTGCCCGCCCCGGGCTCGCCGCGCAGCACCAGGGCCCGGCCGGAGCCGGAGCGGATGTCCGTCAGAAAGCTTCCGAGCGCGTCGAGTTCGTCCCCACGCCCGGCGATCCGGTCGTCCGCCATGCCTGTGCCCTGCCCCCGTCGATGCCGGGGAACCGCCCTGTGCCGCCCCCTTCAGCGGGGCCGACTGTACCTTTTTCGATCTTGCGCGGTCGCTTTCGGATCCTTGCCGATCGCTTCCCGCCCGGCCGCGTCCCGCCGGCCGGTCACATGCAGACCTCGAACGTCGTCTCCAGGTACGCCGGCACTCCCGTCGCCCGGGCCGCGTTCACCGCCGCCAGCCGCTCCCACGTCGCCGTGCCGAGTGCCGGAGCCCAGCCTTCCATGGAACGCACCTGCCACTCGCAGTGCTCGGCCGGGTCCAGGACGATGCGCGACAGCTGCTCATCGGTGAGGGTGCCGCCGTCGAAGACGAACCCGACCTTGGAGACCGTCCAGACACCGCCCGGCGGGAGGAAGTGCGTGGCGAGGAGACGCGGCCGGCCCGTGAAGACGATGCCGGTCTCCTCCCTCGTCTCCCGCACCGCCGTCTGCCACGGAGTCTCCCCCGGGTCGGTGTTGCCGCCGGGGAACTGCCACAGTCCCGGGTCGACCGACGACCGGAGCTGCAGCGGGCGGCCCTCGCCGTCGGTGAAGAACAGACAGCCGTACATGGTCGCCTTGGGCAGCGTCGCCAGGTACTCCTCCGGCGGAAGCCACACGCTCGTCACTGCGGGGCCCTCCCCTCTCCGCTCGATACGATCCGCCCATTCGCGTGCGCGCACGCGGGCGTGTATCCCTTCAACTGCGTCACCCGGGCGAAGGACACGATCCCTGGGGCAACGCGAAGGGCGGCGGCACCCGGGTCGTCCCGGGTGCCGCCGCCCTTTCGGTGCTCGTCCGCTCGGTTCGATCAATAAGCGGAGTTGACGTTGTCCATGGAGCCGTACTTGTCGGCCGCGTAGTTGCAGGACGCGGTGATGTTGGCGACCGGGTCGTAAATGTTCCAGGACGTGCCCTCGACGTGATACGCCTTGAAGGTGGGGTCGATGATCTGCAGCAGACCCTTCGACGGCACACCGTTCACCGCGTTGACATCCCAGTCATTGATCGCCTGGGGATTACCGGTCGACTCACGCATGATGTTGCGCTTGATACCGTCGTAGGAGGCCGGGATGCCCTTGGCACGCAGGATGTCCAGGGACTCGCTGATCCAGCCATCCAGATTGTCCGCGTAGGCCTTCTTCGCCGGAGCGGGCTTGGCGGCGGGCTTGGCCGGGGCCGGCTTCGCGGCGGGCTTGGCGGCGGGCTTCATCGGCTTACGGGCCTCGGAACGGCTCGCACGCTCGGCATCAGCCTTCGCCTTCGCCTCGGCCTGCACCGCGGCCTTGGCCTTCACCTGCGCCTGACCGGCAGCATCGTCCGCGGCCTTCGCCAGCTCGGCATCCTGCGTCACACCGAACTCCTGAGCACTCAGCGACACCGGCTTCACACCGGCCGAGTGAGCATCCGCGGCCTGGGCCTGGGGCACCAGAGCGAAGGTCAGAGCGGCGGCACCGGCCACGGTCACCAGACCGGCAGCGGAGAACTTATGAGCCTTGGACAGAGCGGAATAACCGGAGACGGTGGAGCGCATAACGAGCTGAACCCTTCCAATCGCTTACGTCGCAATGCCCGTCAATGGCGCAAAAAGAGCGCCGTTTCTCGGTCGACGGCGCCGTGCGACTCAGCAATTGTTAGCGGCGCGAAAACCGCCTGGCAAAGGTGTGACCTACGGCGGAACGCCGTATCCACCGAACGAAAAGCGTCCCGAAATGCCCGATTCAGGCCTCGGCTTCCACTACCCGGGTTCGTATGTGATCCAGGCCCCATGAGGGGCCTCACAACCGGACCCCCTTCGCCTCACAGCACGTGAGCACTCGAGTGCGGTGGATGCCCCTGGCCGGGTAGTTTGCAGAGATTCCTCTGCAGAGCTCTCTATGCAGAGGAAACTCTGCAACCTACGATGCCGTCATGACCGAAGCCTCCGAAGCCCCACGTCCCACTCGCCGTATCGACGCCCGCAGCCTGCGCGGGCTGGCCCACCCCCTGCGGATGAGGATCTTCGAGTTGCTCAGCCTCGACGGGCCCGCCACCGCCACGCTGCTCGCCGAGCGCCTCGGGGAGAACACCGGAACCGTCAGCTGGCACCTGCGCCACCTCGCCGAGCACGGCTTCATCGAGGAGGAGACCGGGCGCGGCACGAAGCGTGAGCGCTGGTGGCGGAGGGTCGGTGTCGCGAACGAGCTGAACATCGCCGAATTCCGCGACGACCCCGAGAGCCGGGGCGCGCTGTCCGTCTATCTCCATGAACTGGTGCAGCAGTACTTCAGCCGGGTCGTGACCTACGTCAACGAGGACTGGGACGCGGAATGGCGCGCGGCGGGGACCGTCTCCGACTGGCGTGACCTGCGGTTGTCGCCCGAGCAGCTCGCCGCCCTCAACGCGGAGCTGATGGCCGTCATCGCCCGTCACACGCCCGCTCCGGACGCCGAGCCCGTCCCCGGCGCCCTGCCGGTCGTCGTGCAGTTGCAGTCCTTCCCGCGCAGAGAGCGTGGCGGCTCATGACGCGGAGTGGCGGCGGTGGTGGCCTCCTGCGCCGCCACCGCGATTTCCGGCTGCTGTGGTGCGGTGAGACGGCCGGCAAGTTCGGTGCCTCGGTGACCGGGGTCGCGATGCCGCTGATCGCCGTGTCCGACCTGCGGGCCGGCACCTTCCAGGTCGGGCTGCTGAGCGCCGCCGCGTGGGTGCCCTGGCTGGTCATCGGCCTTCCGGCCGGTGCCTGGGTGGACCGGGTCCGGCGCAGGCCCGTCATGCTGGCCGCCGCCGCGGCCTCGCTGCTCCTCTTCGCCGCCGTCCCGGCGGCCGCCGCGTTCGGCCGCCTGAGCATCGGCCTGCTCCTGGTCGTGGCGTTGCTGACGGGTACGGCCGCCGTCTTCTTCCAGACGGCCTACACCGCCTATCTCCCCGGTCTCCTGGGGCCCGCCGACCAGGCCGAGGGCAATGCCAAGCTGCACGGCAGCGCGTCGGCCGCGCAGATCGCCGGGCTCGGTTCCGGCGGTCTGATCACACAGCTGGCGGGCGCCGTGAACGGGCTGTTCGCCAACGCCACGACGCTTCTGGTGTCCCTTCTCTGTCTTGCGGGCATACGGCACCGCGAGCCCCGCCCGTCCAGGGCCGGGCGTCGCCCGGGAGGGCTGGCGGGCGAGGTCGGCGAGGGGCTGCGCCTCGTCGCGGGCGACCCCTGGCTGCGGACGCTGACGCTCTTCGGGGCCGCCTCCAATCTGGCGCTCATGGGGTACCAGTCGATACGGGTGGTCTTTCTGGTCCAGGACGTCGGCCTGGACCCCGGCACGGTGGGGGTGCTCGTCGCGGCCGCCGGTGCCGGAGGGGTGGCCGGGGCTTTCGCGGCCCGCCGGGTCGCCGGCCGGTTCGGTACGGCCCGCGCGACGCTGCTGTTCGAGGTGGGGCTCGCCGTGTTCGCCCTGCTCATGCCGCTGACCGTAGGCGGCGCCGGGGTGCTGCTCTTCGTGGCGGGCGGTTTCTGTGTGACGGCCGGCGTCGTGGGCGGCAATGTCATCAAGGCGGGTTTTCTGCAGAGATACTGCCCGCCGGAGCTCCTCGCCCGGCTCACGGCGACCACCGCGTTCGTCAACTACGGGACGATCCCGCTCGGCGCGCTGCTCGGCGGCGCGCTCGGTACGGTGCTCGGCCTGCGCGCGGCCATGTGGATCACGACGGCGGGCGTCCCGCTCGCCGGCCTGGTGCTGCTGCTCTCCCCCGTCCGCCGGGCCCGGGACCTGCCGACGTGCCGTCGGCCGGTGGACGGGGCGGGGAGTGCGGGGGCCTCCGGCGGATCCCGCCGCGCCCGCGCAGGCGGCTGAACCAGGCCACCTCCGCCCGGGTGGCGCGGCCGGCGCGGGCGGGTACGGAAACGGCGAGTGGCCGGGGGTTTTCCCCGGCCACTCGCCGTCTGCGGCCACTCGCCGTCTGCCGCACTCCTCGGGGCTAGGCCCTCGCGGGCTCGGCCGCCTCGCCGCGGGATCCGGGCGTCTGCTCGGCCGGAGTACCGCCGGTGCGGGCGCCGCCCTGAGGGCGGGGCGTGGGGCGCACCAGCGCCAGGACGAGGAGGCCGCCGACGGCGGCCGCGACCGCCGCGCACAGGAAGACGCGGTCCAGGCCGGCCGCGAAGGCCTCGTGGACCAGGCGTGCGGTGTCGTCGCGTACGGCGGCCGGGGCGCTCTCGATCATCCGGTGGGCCTGCCCGCCCGCCAGCGCCGACGCGGCGGCGTGCGGGTCGGCAGCCGTACCCGAGTCCTCGAGCACCTTCTCGACACGGCTGGTGAAGACGGCGCCCAGGCCGGCGATCGCCAGGGTCATGCCCAGCTGCCGGAAGGTGCTGACCGCGCCGCCCGCCATGCCCATGCGCTGGGGCGGCACGCTGCCCATCGCCGCCGACACCAGCACGGGCATCGCCAGCCCGGCGCCGGCGCCGGTCACACACAGCCCGGCGATCACGGCGGACCGGCCGGCGTCCGCCGTCAGTCCGGCGTTCAGCAGGAGCATGCCGCCGGCGACCACGAGCAGGCCTAGGCCGATCGGCAGCCGGGGCGTCAGGCGCTGCAGGTAGCGGCCGGCCACGAGGGAGACGACGAAGGAGACGACGGCCAGCGGGGTCAGGGACAGGCCGGCGTCGATCGGGCCCAGGCCGATGACGGACTGCAGCCACAGCGAGAGCAGCGCGAGGCCGCCGAAGGCGCCGCCCTGGAGCAGGAGCGCGCCGCCCATCAGCCCGCTGAAGGAGGGCCTGCGCAGGAGGGCCAGGTCCAGCATGGGCTGGCCGCCCTTGCGCTCGGCGCGGATCTCGGCCGTCACGAAGGCGGCGAGCGACACCACGGCCACGGCGAAGGCGCCCAGCGTGAGCGCGGAGGTCCAGCCGTCCTCGCTGCCGCGGATGAGTCCGTAGGTGAGCGCGGCGGCGGCGAGGGTGAAGGTCACGGCGCCGGGGATGTCGAGGCGGCCGGAGGGCGCCGCGTGCCGGGCCTCGTCGCGCCGGTCGGGCGCGATGACGCGCAGCGTCATGAGGACGGCCACCGCGGCGATCGGCAGGTTGACCAGGAAGACGGCCTGCCAGCCGATGTGTTCGGTCAGGAGGCCGCCGAGCAGCGGGCCGGCCGCGGCGGCCGCACCGTTGACGGCTCCCCAGACGCCGAAGGCGGTGCCCCGGTCACGTCCCTGGTAGGTGGCGCCGAGCAGGGCCGTGGTGGTGGCGAACATCGCGGCGCCGCCCACGCCCTGGACCGCGCGGGCGGCCACCAGGACGCCGGCGCCGGGTGCCAGGCCGCAGGCGAGGGAGGCCAGGGCGAACAGGATCAGCCCGCCCACGTAGAGCCTGCGATGGCCGAAGCGGTCGGCGAGCGAGCCCGCCGCGAGCAGGAGGGCGGCCAGGGCAAGAGCGTAGGCGTCGACCACCCACTGCAGGGAGGCGAAGCCGGCGTGCAGGTCCTCGGCCATCTGCGGCAGTGCCACGTTCACGATCGTGACGTCCACCAGCAGGATGAAGGCGCCCAGGGAGACAGCCATCAAGGGCCGCCACTTACGCATCCGAATCTCGTTTCGTGAAGTGTGTGGAGTGTTCAGTGGAGTTGTTTCAGCGGAGTGTCGAAGAGTTGCCGGGGCCGGCTCGGAGGTCCCTTCGGGGTCCGGTGAGCCGTCCTCGTCGAGCCTGCGGTGATGCCGCCCGAGGCCGCAGCCAATGATCCTCACGCGGCGGATTTCGACATCCCGTAGCCTTCGATGGTGGATATCGACACCGATCTGCGGGCGCTCCTTCCCGCCCTCGACGTTCAGGACCAGCCCCTCGTCCACGCCCTGCAGATCGACGGGCGGGCGCCCTTCAGCCGGATCGCCGACGTGCTGGGGGTGTCCGACCAGACCGTCGCCCGCCGCTACACCCGGCTGCGCACCACGAGCACGCTGCGCGTGGTGGGGCTGACCGACCCGATGCGGGTCGGCGACACCCCCTGGTTCGTACGGGTGCGCTGCACGCCGGACGCCGCCGGCTCGGTCGGCGAGGCGCTGGCACGGCATCCGGACACCAGCTGGGTGAAGCTGACCTCGGGCGGTACCGAGATCATCTGCAACGTCCGCACCCGCGACCGGGGCGAGAGCGACGCCCTGCTGCTGCAGAAGCTGCCGCGCACGCCGCGGGTCGTGGACGTGTCGGCGCACAGCCTGCTGCACGTGTTCTTCGGCCAGGAGCGCAGCCTGGTCAGCAAAACCGGGCCGCTCACCCCCGAACAGGTCGCCGCCCTCACCCCCGCCGACGCTCCGGCGACCCGCCCGCACGAGCCGGCCACGCCGTACCCCCTCGACGCGCGCGACCACCGCCTGCTGGCCGCGCTGACCCAGGACGGGCGCGCTCCGCTGGGCGAACTGGCCGCGGCCACGGGCTGGTCGCAGACCACCGTCCGGCGGCGGCTGACGGAGCTGCGCGCGGCGGGCGTCCTCTACTTCGACCTCGACTACCACCCGCGGATCCTGCACCACGGGTTCCGGGCCACGCTGTGGCTGCAGGTCGAGCCGGCGCGGCTGGACGCGGTGGGCCGGGCGCTGGCCGAGCATCCGGAGGTGCCGTTCGCCGCGGCGACCACCGGCGCCACCAACCTGTGCGCCAGCATCAGCACGCAGAACGCCGGTTCGTTCTACCGCTATCTGACCGGCCCGGTGGCCTCCCTGCCCGGCGTCCAGCACGCCAGCACCGCCCCCACCCACCGCCTCCTCAAGGGCCCGGGCCCGCTGTGGCCACAGCCGGCCGCCGGCGGAAAGCCCTGATCAATGGTCATTTCCGGGCCGCACGCCTACGCTTGCGGTCCATGATCAATCGCACAGCGGACGCCTTGCGCGACGGATACGAGATCTCGACCGATCCCGGCCGCCTCGACACGGGGCTCGTCCACCGCTGGTTGTCCACCGACGCGTTCTGGGCCATCGGCCGCAGCCTGGAGACCGTCGAGCGGTCCGTCGCGGCCTCCCTCAACTTCGGCGCGTACGACGCCGACGGCCGCCAGGCCGGTTACGCGCGCGTCGTCACCGACCTCGCGACCTTCGCCTGGCTCTGCGACGTCTACGTCGCCCCGGAACACCGCGGCAGGGGCGTCGGTACGCTCCTGGCCACCGCCGTCCGCGACCACCTCGCGCCCTACCGCCTCAAGCGGGTGCTGCTGTCCACCCTCGACGCGCACGAGGTCTACGCCCGGGTCGGGTTCGCGCCCGTCGCCGATCCGGGGAAGCTGATGATGATGAGCTTCTCCGACTCCTGATCCCGGCGACGGCAACAGCGGAGCCCTCGGCGACGGCGCGGACCCCGGCCCCGGCCCCGGCCCCGGTCAGCGTTTCCCGGGGTCCGCGCCGTCGCCGGGCGCTCCGCCGGGCAGGGCGTCCGCCAGGCGCTCCGGCGCCGCCTGCCTCCAGGAGTCGACGAGGATGTCGCGCAGCTCGTCGAGGTCCTCCAGGGCCGCGAGCCGTACGCGCACCCACGCGGAACTCGCCTCGTGCGGGGGCACCCAGAACTTCTCCGGCTCCGCCGCGATGAGTTCGGCCCGCTCGTGCCGGGGGCACCGGACGGCGAACGACGTCTGATCGTCGGGGATCGTGATGTACATCTTCCCCGCGACCCGGAAGGTCGGCATGTTCCACGCCTCCTTCTCGGCCGTCTCCGGGAGGGAGAGCGCGATCCGGCGGACGTCGTCGGCATTGATCATGGTCACCACGTTAAGGGGTGGAGGGCCATGCGCTTTCCGTACGGGCGTGCCGGGCATGCTCACGGTCGTGGGCCGCGCGGCTACGGCACCGGAGGAACGCATGGACACTCCCGCTACGCGACTGGCACGGTTCCTGCGGGGCCTGCCGGCGCCGCTGGTCGCGGTGGACGCGCTCGTACGCGACGACCGCCGGCGGCTCCTGATCGTCGACCCCGTCTACAAACCCGGGTGGGACATCGTCGGCGGCTTCGTGGAGGCCGAGGAGGACCTCCCGGCGGCGCTGGCCAGGGAGGCCGAGGAGGAGCTGGGCCTGCGCGGCCTGCGTACCGGGCGGTTGCTGGCGGTGGACAACCTCTCGGCGGCCGCGTACGGCAGGTCCCTCCTGGTGTTCATCTTCGCCGCGCATCCGGACCGTCCCGTGCGGGCCGAGGACCTGGTCCTGCAGGGCTCGGAGATCGCGGCGGCCGAGTTCGCCGACGAGGAGACGGCGCTGGCGCGGTTCCCGGAGCCGTTGCGGCGCCGCGTGGCCGCCTCGCTGGAGGCCGAACGCGGGGCGCACACCGCCTTTCTCCGCGACGGCCTGCCACCGGCCGCGTCCGCTCCCCCGGGTGCCTGACGGTCCACGCGCCGGCCCGCACCTCCCCCGGCGGCCGGGGTCACACGACCCACTGCCCTTCACGCATGAGGTGACGGCCGGGCAGCTCGTGCTCCTCGTGCCATGCCTGCACGGCACGCGGCAGCACCCTGAAGTACCCGTACGAGCCGCCGCCGCGACGCGGATCCCATCCGTGACGTTCCGCGAACGCGTCGGCCGCCGCGGTCGGCACGTCCCGTGCGGTGAAGCTCTCCACGTCGCCGTCGATGAGGACGACGTCCCGGGTGTGCCCGAGCGCGAGGCGGGCGCGCCGGCCGTCCCGCAGGTTGCGGCCGGTGGGGTTGGTGAACCGGGTGGACATCCATATGGCCTCGCCGTCCCACAGGAACCACAGCGGCACCAGGTACGGCAGCCCGTCCTCGTCGGCCGACGCGACCCAGATGTCCTGCTCCCGCCCCAGTCTCTCCAGCACGTCGCGCTTGCGCTGTTCAGGGCTCCGGGGCGACTCGATGATCTCCATGTCCCGGGACACTAGAGCGCTGCGTCACTGCCCGCATCGGGCTCCGGCCGTAGGGCCGGGGGCGTATGACGCCCCGTAAGCTGCCCGCTCATGAATGACGACGTGCGCAACATCGTGCTGGGCCTGACGGCCAGCGGCATCAGCGGGGCTGCCGGCTGGTTCGTCAGAACGCTGCTGTGGCGACGCCAACTTCGCCGGAAGCAGACGTTCTTCGGCCTCCCGGGCGGGTCCGAGTGCCTGCTCGTGGTCAACCAGGACCCGAGTGCGAGCGGCCACAGCGTCTCGCGCTACGACACCTTCGCGCTGCTCGAGCTGTCCGCGCTGATCAAGGAGTGCGGGGCGAACGCGGACATCGTGGCGCACGACGCCGCCCGGCAGGGGTTCGGCACCCGCACCGAGTTCTGCGTGGGCGGCCCGGCGTCCAACCACCGCACCGAGGCACACCTGCGCGCGCTCCTGCCGGGTGTGGAGGTGAACACCGACTACGAGAGCGTTCCCGACGGCGGCGCGTTCACCGTCGGCGGCCAGACGTACCGGATGGACAAGGGCAGGGTGGAGTACGTCCTGCTGGCCCGGCTCACCGCCCCGGCCGGCGGCCGCCCGGTCTTCCTCTCCTCGGGCCAGCGGGGGATAACCAACCAGGCGGCCATACGCCATCTGACCCGTCACCACGCGCGGCTCGCCCGCCGCCACGGCCTCGACGGCACGTTCTGCCTCCTGCTGAAGGTGATCGGCTCGGACGTCTACGGCCCGGACATGGTGGAACTGGTCGCGGACGTCACCACGGCGGCGACGGGGGCGGCGGGGGCCGCTTCTTGACGCGGAACGACGTGGCGGGTCAGCGTCCCTGCAGGGCCTTCACCTGGTTCCCGAAGGTCCAGCTCTTCGAGCCGTCCCAGTTGAGGGACCAGGTCATCAGGCCCTTCAGCTTGCCGCCGTAGGTGTTCCAGGCCTGCGAGAGGAGAGTCGGCGGCATGTATCCGCCGCCCGCGCCCGGCTGGGCGGGCAGTCCCGGCACCTGCTTGTCGTAGGGGACTCTGATGGTGGTGCCCTGGACGACGAGGCCCTTGTTCAGGCAGTCCGTCTGCGCGGTGAAGCCCTGCACCGTCCCCGCGGAGTACGAATCCCCGGAGCAGCCGTACATGCTGCCGTTGTAGTACTGCATGTTGAGCCACCACAGGCGGCCGTTGTCCGCGTATTTCTTCACGATCGGCAGGTACGCGCCCCAGATCGAGCCGTAGGCGACGCTGCCTCCGGTGACGTAGGCCGTCTCGGGCGCCATGGTCAGGCCGAACTCCGGGGGCATCTGCTCGAGTACGCCGTCGATGATGCGGATGAGGTTGGCCTGGGAGGTGGAGAGCCTGCCGATGTCGCCGCTGCCGGTCAGGCCGGTCTCGATGTCGATGTCGATCCCGTCGAAGTTGTAGGCCTTCAGGATCGGCACCAGGGTCCGTACGAAGCGGTCGGCGACGGTGCTGGAGCCGAGGTCGATGCCGGCGGCCGCGCCGCCGATGGACAGCAGGATCGTGGCGCCCTCGGCCTTCGCCCGGCACATCTCGGCCGGGGTGGGGACCTTGACCGTGGCGTCCATCCCGTCCTCCCACAGGGCGGTGCCGTCGGAGCGGATGACGGGGAACGCGGCATTGATCACGTTGTAGCCGTGGTCGCGGATGCGGGGGTCGGTGACCGGCGTCCACCCGAACGGCGGGTGGACGCCGTTCGCGGCGCCGTCCCAGTTCTCCCAGTACCCCTGGAGCACCTTCCCCGAGGGCTTCGGCTTCACCGCGCACGTGTCCTCGAACGGCGGTCCCGGCGCGGCGGCGACGGGGCCCTGTGCGGCGAACGCCAAGGTCAGCGCCGCGGTCCCGGCTCCCAGGAGGCGTATCAGGCGCGCTGTCCGTCCGCTCATGCCGCTCATGTGCCGTCCCCCTCGAGCCGGTTGGGGAATCTTTCACCGAACGTAGGGCGGCCATGGCCGACCGTCAATAGGTCCGGACCAATCCCGGGTCGTCCCGTGTCACACGGCGGTCTCGTCCAGCGCCCGCCTCCACAGGTGCGGAAGGGGGGCGGTGTGGGCCAGGGCGTCGTCGCGCATCAGCGCGCAGCGGACGGTCGTCGGGGTGCGGGTGAAGGAGACGTAGGTCGGCAGGTTCTCCTGCACGTTGTAGAACATCGACGCGGTGGCGAGCCGGGCCCCGAAGCAGCTGAAGGCCGCGGGGAACGTGATGCTGCTGGTGCTGAGGGGAGTGGTGCGCGGGTTGCCCATCGCGCGGACGGTCCAGTCCGCCAGCGCGGGCACCAGGGGTCTGTCGAGGGCGGCGCGGGCGGCGTCGCGCCTGCGGTCGCGCCGGACGACGGCGGTCTGGCGGTGGACGCGGGCCACGGCGTCCCGCAGGCGCTCCTCGGAGCACGGGAGCAGCAGGCGGTGGGCGACCGTGCGGTTGCCGGGGGTGTGGAGCTCGTGGGCCTGCCGGGTCGACATGGGGACGAGCGTCGGCAGGTCGGGGCAGGTTCCCGCGCCGGTCGACGCGGTGCGTTCGTGGCGCCAGGAGCGGAGGGCCATGGCGAGCGCGGCGAGGCAGACGTCGTTGACGCTGGCGCCGTGGGCGTCGGCCAGGTCCCGCAGGCGGGAGGCGTCCACGTCCGCGTACGTCCAGCGGGAACGCCCGGTCGGGGCCGCCTGGAGCTCGGGCCATCGGCGCTCGGGCCGCAGGGCGCGGGCCACGTCCCGGCCGGCCCGGAGCATGCCGGACGGCGTGGGGCGGGAGGCCTGGTGCGGGTGCGGGCCGCGGGTCGCGGAGTCGGCGAGGAGGGCGAGCGCGGAGTGGGCGGCGCCGACGCCGTCCTGGATGGCGTGGTGGATCCGGAAGCAGAGCCGGAAGCCCTCGGGTTCGGCGCCGGCGAGGAGCCAGAGGTCCCACTGGGGGCGCCCCTCGGGCGGCAGCGCGTGGTGGAGCAGGTCGTTGGCGGCCTCGTCGACGTGTCCCGGCCCGTTCAGGCCGGTGCGGCAGTGGATGTGCACCGCCGCGTCGAGTACGCCCGCGCCCGCCCGCCAGCGGCTCCCGTCCGCCGTCCGGATCAGGTCGTTGAGCGCGGGCAGCGCCTGCGCCCGTTCCAGGACGCGCGCGGCCAGCTCCATGCGGGCCGGAGGCGGGCCGTCGAAGTCGAGGAAGAATCCCGTCGTCGGGCGGTGGGTACTGGTCCGCCTCAGAAAGGACCGGTCGGACGGTCCGATGGGGTAGCCGGACGGCTCCTTCGTACGGGACGCACGGGAACGGGCGGGCGGTCCGCCGCGCGTCGGCGGCCGTTCGGGTACGGCGACGGCCTCGCTCGGTCTCACGGGCATGGACTCTCCTCCTTCGGGGGGCTGGCGCCGTGTCAGCCTTCGACGCCGGTGCTGGAGTGGGACGCGCCGACGGGCTTCGATTCGGGTGAGCCGCGCTGGCGGAGGTAGATGGAGAGGACGGCCATGGAGGCGACGGCCAGCAGCTCGGACTGCCAGTTCTGCAGGGTCCGGCTCCAGAACTCCGCGCGGGCCAGGTATTCGCCCCAGTCGACGGGGGCCTCCAGCCGGCGCAGCTGCTTCTCGTTGTACGAGGCCACTCCGGTGACGGACTGGCTGAACCAGCACATCAGGAAGATCGTGCCCATGACCAGGCCGAGCGAGTGGGAGTAGACCGCCTGGCGCCAGTCGCGGGCGGCGGCCCAGCGGGGCGAGTCGGGGCGGGCGTGTTCACCGGTCAGCTGCTCGTGGTCGGATTCCAGGCCGGCCTTGTCGATCGGCTTCGACTCGGGCGAGCCGCGCTGGACGAGCCAGACGGTCACGGAGATGTAGAGGAAGAACTGCAGGTATTCCGACTGCCAGTTCTCGGTGACGTCGACCGCGAAGTCCGAGGAGGTCAGATAGGCGAGGTGGCCCACCGGCTGGAGGCCTTCGGTGATGAGGTCGCTGTTGAACTCGGCGCGCCCGGCGATGGCCTGGCCGGCGAGGGCGAGCACGAAGGCGGCGCCGAAGGCGAGCCCGAGGCCGTTGTCGTACAGGAAGCCCCGCACCCGGCCCCTGTCCTTGCGGCCCCTGTCCTTGCGGCCCGTGCTCCTGTGCCGCGCCGGTTCCCGGCCCGCTCCGCCGTCCCGGCTCATCGGTGCGTCAGCCCCAGCGCCGTGAAATAGGCCAGCCCCACGAGGATCAGCACCAGGCACGATCCGAACATCGCTCTCACGGACGGGTCACCTGCCCTTGATCTCGCACTGGTAGGGCTGTTCGCCACGTGGTTCGCATCCGGCGGCCGTGACCTTCCAGCCGGCGTCGAAGTGCGCCAGGAACAGGGTGTCGTGCTCGAGGACCGCTCGCGCCTGGTCGCCGTAGACGTCCATGTGCCGGACCGTGCCGCCCGCCGGGAGCCTCTCCCCCTCCACCGCCCGGTCGCAGGGCTCCTCGGCCGACTGCTCGACTTCCTCCCGGGTGCCGGGGGCGAGCACCGCGCACAACACCGCCGTCCGCCCGGCCCGCAGCGCCTGCTCGAAGCGGACGGCCGCCGCACGCGCGTCGTCGCGGCGTTCGTCCAGGCTGCCGCAGGCCGTGGTGGTGACGGCCAGGAGCAGCCCCGTGAGCGCGGCGGCCGGGCCCACGGGGCGGCGTGGCCGCCGTGGAGGCGGCCCGGGCCCGTTCACGAGGACATCACGTGAGGAACGTTAAGTCACACAAGCTCGCATTCAAGACATTGAGGGCGTGGGGTCGTCGGCGGTCGCCCCCGCCGAGGTCACCGGTCGGCCGAGCCGTAGAGGCGGTAGCGGGTGAGGGGCAGCCCGGCCAGCTGGGCCGGCGTCTCCCCTTCCGCCCCGTCGGCCCACTCCGAGATCTCCACCACGCGCCTGCCGTCGACATCGAGGTGAAGGTGCGCGGCCAGCAGCCCCGTCGGCGCTCCGTCGCGCAGCGCGTCCACCCGCGCGTCGGCCCACGCCCGCGCGCCACCGGGCGCGCCGTCGGTCTCGTGGCAGGCGACGGCGAAGACGCCGGCCTCGCCGTCGGCGTCGAGGACCACGCCGCGGTAGGGGTGCGTACGGCTCAGACCGCTGCGCTCGATGCCGGGGACGCGCGCGTCGATGCGGCCGACCCGCGCCGCGCGGCCGTCACGGACGAACGCCTGGTGCTCCTCCGCACTGGTCCACTGTCCGTGGATGAGGAGGCCGGAGCCGTCCACGTCGGTGAAGACATGGGTGGCCAGCAGGATGGCCGGGGCGTCCGCCGCCGACCACTGTTCGAGGAGCGCGTCCGCGGCGGCGCGCGTGCGCTCGGGGGTGCCGGTTCCCCAGCGGCTGATGAGGGTGATTCCGGCGTCGGGACGGCGTAGGCGGGTGAGGCGTGTCATGCAGGAAACGATCACACCTCAAGCGGGCTTGAGGTCAAGTCCGCCGGGGCTGCGGCTCAGCCCAGGTACGGCTCGAAGTCCCAGGTGGGGCGCGTGCGTCGGCGGGCTGTGAGGGTCTGTGGGTGCTGGGCGCCCAGGGTGCGGGTGAGGCGCTGGAGGGCGTCCTCCTCCACCTTGGCGGCCTGCTCGCGTTCCCGCAGGGCGCGCAGGTCCGCGGCGAGGGCGATCTCGCAGGAGAGGGTGAAGGGGTGGTCCGCGCCCAGGGCGCGGCGGGCACGGCGGAGGGTGTCACGGCTGAGGCTCTCGGCGCTGTCGAGGCGGCCGGTGACGTTGCGGCCGGCGGCGGCGTTGAGGGCGCAGCCCAGCACCCAAGGGTGGTCGGGGCCGAGAGTGGCGGTCAAACCGGCGAGGGCGGCCTCGAACAGGGCGAGCGCGTCGACGTGTTCGCCGGCGGCCTGCAGGACGAGCGCTACGTTCGAGAGCATGCCGGTGCTGACCGGATGCGCGGGGCCCAGCATGTCGCGGAAGCCGCTCTCGCCCTCGGCGACGAGGTCGCGGGCCCGGTCGAGGTCGCCTTGCTCGCGGACGTGGCTGCCGAGGTCCACGACGAGGCCGAGGGTGACGTAGTGGTCGCGGCCGTGCACCTGCTCCATCTGCTCCAGCAGGCCGCTCATGCCCGCGTCCGTCTCCGGTCCTCCCGTCGCCCTCAGCTCGCACAGGAGGAGGTTGTGCCGGGCACGCAGGGTCTGGGGGTGCAGGGGGCCGAGGACCTGGACGTGCAGCCGCACGCCCAGCTCCTGGCGGGCCAGGGCGTCGCGGTAGCGGCCCATCAGACGCAGGTCCCGGGCGCAGGCCAGGCTCGAGCCCAGGGTGGCCGGATGGCGGGCGCGCAGCAGCGACTCCCGCCGGCGCAGGGTCTCCACGTCGATCTCGTACGCCTGGGCGTAGCGGCCCAGCAGCCGCAGGCCGGCGCCGAGGTTGTGGCGGGCGAGGAGGGTCAGGTAGTCGTCGGGGCCGCGGAGCGCGAGGGCGGTCTCCAGGACCTCGCGCTGGAGCTGGAGCGCCTCTTCGTACTGGCCGAGGAAGCGCTGGTCGGCGGCCAGGCAGCTGGTGGCGGACATCAGGGCCACGTCCCGGCCGGCGCCGGGCGTGGCGCGCAGCCTCTCCAGCATGGCGCGGTCGAGGTCGTAGGCGGCGTGGAACCGGCCGTGCGCGCGGAGGATGTTCCCCTGCCGGACGGTGAGGTCGAGCATCTGCGGGTCGTCCGGCGGGAACAGCTCCTCCCACCGCGCCCGTACCCGCTCGGCGAGTTCGAGACCGGCGCGGTAGATGCCGCTGACGTACGTGAACATCAGGCAGTTGAGCACCAGCCGCCGTACGCCGGGCTCGGTGGCGGACAGCGCGCCGGAGGGCTCGAGGTGCGGCAGCAGCTCGGCGTAGCGGGGCCACAGGCGGGAGTCCTGGGGGTTGCCGGTGCCGGCGGCGGCGAGCACGCGGCGGACCAGCCGCTGGTAGGTGCGGCGCAGGTCGGGCGGGGTGAGCCGGACGACGATGTCGTGGACGATCCGGTGCATGTACACCACGTCGTCCTCCGGGCGCGCCGCCTCGTCGCCGGGGCCGTGGTGTTCACGGGTGATGACGGAGTAGTCGACGAGGGTGCCCAGGGCCCGGGCCCAGCACCGCGGCTCGGTGACGGCCTCGGCGAGGGCCTCGGGCAGTTCGCCGGGCGGAACGCGGCGGACCAGGCCGAGCGGTATCGCGCCGGGGCCGAAGCAGGTGCACAGGGCCAGGAGTTCCGCAGCGTGCGGCTGTGTGTCACGGAGCCGGTCGATCAGGATCAACCAGGAGGTGAGGGCGCTGCGGGAGAGGTGGCTCACCTGGTCGGGGCCGTACGGCTCGGAGGGTTCGCCCTCGAGCACCATGCGCAGGTAGTCGTCGACGCCCATGCCCGATTCGCTCAGCCAGGCGGCGGCCTGGGCGACGGCGAGCGGGAGGTCGCCGAGCGCGATGGCGACCGCGTCGGCCTCGTCGTGCCGGAGTCGCCGCGCCCGGCCCGTCAGATAGCGGACGCTCTCGTGGCGCAGGAAGGCGGGGACCTCGACGACGGTCGCGCCCGCGTCGTGCCAGCCGCGGTTGCGCGAGGTGATCAGCACATGGCCCGGCCCCTGCGGCAGCAGCTCGCCGGCCTCCTCCAGGTCGTCCCAGCCGTCGAAGACGATCAGCCAGCCGCGGTGCGGCTCGCCCCGGCGCAGGGCCTCGCGGACCGCCCTGACGCGCCCGCCCGGTTCGGAGCCGGCGGTCAGGCCCAGCTCGACGGCCAGTTCGGCCAGGCGTTCGCGCAGGGTGCCGGAGGTGTCGGCGTCCACCCACCACACGACGTCGTAGTCGTTGCTGAACCGGTGGGCGTACTCGATGGCGAGCTGGGTCTTGCCGATGCCCGACATGCCCAGCAGGGCGCAGACCGCCGCCCCGGGCGGTGCGTCCGTCAGCAGCCGCTGGATGTCGAGGAGCAGTGCGTCGCGCCCTGTGAAGCGGACGTTGCGCCGGGGCACCGCGCCCCACACCAGGGGTGGGTCGTTCGGGAAACGGGGGGGCCGGCCGGGCGGGGAGGCGGTGACGCCGTGGGCCGCGTCCGGGACGCCGAGCCGGTTCAGTACGCGCCGGCGCGCCTCGGCCTCGGAGACGGTCCACAGCTCCACGGGTTCCAGCAGGGCCGTTCCCACGGGCAGGGGGCGGTGGGTGACGCTCACGGCGGTCATGCGCCCGGGGTGGCGCTCCGTCACCTCCCGGCAGGCGGCCGTCCATTCCTCGTCCGTGCGGTCGGCCAGCCGGACGTACCAGTCGCTGAGGACGAGCAGCACCCGGCCCCCGGCCGCCGGCAGGTCCTCCAGTGCCCCGCCGAGCGCATCCCGCCGATCCACCTCCCAGTGCACGGGGCTCGCCCGGAAGCCCGCCTGCTCGAGCACATGGGCGAGCCAGACGGCCCAGGGCCGCTCGGGGCCCGCGTAGCTGATCAGGACGCGTCCCGGTCCGGGGACGGTGGGATCGCCCGTCCCGGCGTGGCCGGCCGGTGCCGCGGAGGGTGCCGGGATCTCGTACACCGAGCCGTCGGCGACCGCCAGCCGCACTCCGTGCCCGTCCACCCTGCGGGTCGCGCTCTCGCCCCGGCCGACCAGCAGGGTCGTCGGGGCGCCCGAGGAGAGGGTGAGTTCCAGCACGAGGGGGTCGGTGTCGGGCAGGGTGAGGGTGTAGGCGCCGGCGATAGCGGCCTCCTGGCCCAGGATCAGGTGCCGGCCGTCGCGCAGAACCGGGAGTTCGGTGCGTGGCAGCCGTGCGGCGATCAGGCCGACGTCGGCCAGGAGCAGCCCGTCCGGGGGGCGCCGCCGGATGGCGACGCCCGTGCCCGCCGCGCCCTGCAGCGCGGCCGTCACGGTGGCCAGCTGCCAGGCGGTCTTCACCTTCCGCACGGCCTCGGGCAGCCGTCCCCAGGCGCCCGCGAACCAGCGGGCGACGCCGTCGCGGTGCTGGTCCACCAGGGCGCGCAGGGCGGGGAGCAGCGCCTCCTCGATGAGCCGTTCGCTGCGCGGGCCGCCCCGCACGGCGTGCCAGACTGCCATCTCCTCGACGTGCAGCGCGGGTGAGCCGGTGCGGTGGGCCTCGTCGACGATGGCGCCGACGCGGTGGACGGGGGCGTCCTCTCGGGCGGTCGCCAGCTGCCGGGCCAGTTCCTGCCGCAGCTCGGGCAGCAGGTCGCGGCGCAGCACGATGTGGCCGGAGGCGCGGCGCTCGACGAGGTCGCCGAACCACAGCTCGGTCTCCGCCGCCACGTCCAGCCGGGGGGCGGCGGTCAGCCGTACGGCGCGCATCAGTTCGGGCTCGATGCGGGTCGCGGTGCTGAGCAGTACGGCCAGCTCCCGGTCGGCCGCGCCGCTCATCGCACGGTTCCCAGCACCCGGCCGACGGTGGTGCCGCGGTCCCAGACGACGGCGGGGAGCGTCGCGCGCAGCCAGCGCGGCCAGTGGCGTTCGGGCGCGGGCACCAGCGCCACGGGCCGGCAGCCGTGGGCGCGGATCGCCCGCACGGTGGCGAGCCACTCCCCCGGTGCGGCCCGGTGGGGGTTGAACACGGGGCCGGTCAGGCCGAGGGAGGAGAGGATGAGCACGGTGGTGCCGGCGGGCGGGACGCGGTACGGGCGCCACTGCGCCCTGGCCCCTTCGCCCGCGCCGCGCAGCGGGGATTCGGAGAAGTAGAGGGTGCGGGTGCCGGCGACGCCGGCCAGCGCGCGGACGCGGGCGACGACGTCCGTCACGTCGCGGGCGAGGGGCTCCATGGAGGCCGAGACGTCGGCGAGGATCTGGACGCCGTAGCGCAGGGTGAAGACGGGGCGGCGGGGCAGTTCGGTCAGCGGCCGCAGGCGGGAGACCCGGTCGACGGCCGCTTCCACGTCGAGCTCTCCCTCGAAGGTGCTGCGGGCCAGGGCGGCGTGCAGGACGGCGGCGGTGGTGCGGGGGGCGAGGAGGGGGTCGTGGGCGAGCGCGGTGCGGTGGGCGGCGGCGGCCGGGGGCGGCAGAGGATCGACGGTCCATCCGGTGGCCGCCGGCGGGCGGTGTTCCACGGGGGTGAGGGCGATGGTGCGTCCGGGGGGCGCGCTGTCCCGGGGCGGGGGCGGGGTGGCCGGCCGGGCGGGGTCGTCGCTCTCCCCGGCCGAGGGGGCCGGCGGCGCCGGGGGGTGGTTCTCGGGCGTGGCGCGGGGCTCGGGGCGGGGGCCGGTGGGACGGGGCGCGCCGAGGCCCAGGCATGCGGCGATGTGCCGCCAGTCGGCGGCGGAGGAGGCGTTCAGGGCGACGGCGGCCCGTGCCACGTCGCCGAGCCAGGCCTGGCCCGTCACCACTCCTCCCCGACGGCCTGCTGGCGCTTGAGGAGGGCGCAGTGCTTGAGCCACTCCCATTCGGGGTCGGAGACGTCGATGCCCAGGGTGATGCAGGCCCGGAGCGCGTCGAGGTATTCGGCGGTGCTGGGCGGGCGGAGCCCGAACTGTTCGGCCTCGGCGCGGACGGTGCCCAGTTCCCGGGCCAGCGCCGAGGCGAGCGTGCGGTGTTCGGGGAGCACCGCCCCGTACCAGTGCCGCAGGTGGCGCACGGCGATGCGCACCAGGGTCTGCTCGTCGTGGTCGGGGAGGGTGAGCACGACGCAGCGCCTCAAGAAGGCCTGGGGCAGTTCCCGTTCCTCGTTGGTGGTGATGACCACGAGGTGGCGGAAGAGCCGGGCCTCGTCCTGCTCCTCCTCCGCGTGGATGCCGGCGCCGGTCTCGGTGACGGTGAAGCGGTGCGCGCCGAGGGGTACCAGGAGGCTGTTGGGCACGTCCGGGTCGGCCTTGTCGATCTCGTCGATGAGGACGACCGCGGGGCGGCCGCGGCGGTCCGCGTTGATCTCCTCGAACGGCTCGCGGCAGGTGTCGTCCGGGCCGTGGCCCAGGTCCCTGCCGCGCCGCCGTGCCGATTCGGGTGCCAGGGCCCACCACAGGGCGCCGGGCCGGACGTACGCCGCGTCGTCCAGCCGGGCGTTCTGGGGCCGGGTGCTCAGCAGCTGGGCGTCGGAGAGCCTGCGGACGCTGTCGTAGGTCCACAACGGGTCCTGGGGGTGGGTGCGCTGGGTGACGACGTGTTCGTAGTAGCGCCAGTGGTTGGTCTGCGCGAGGTAGAGCGCCAGGGAGGACTTGCCGGATCCGGGGCGGCCGCGCAGCAGGAGCGGGCGCCCGGTCGCGCGGGCCACCTTCACCACCAGTTCGATCTCCTGGGACATGACGTAGACGGCTCCGTCGCTGCGGTCCGGCAGCGTGTGGCCGCTCCGGCCGCGGGCGCCCGGGCCGCCCTCGTCCCTCTCCTTGTCGTGCGCGTTCATCCCCTCCGCCCCCAGTCCCTCATCCCTTGAACGGATCGCTGCGCGAGCCGGACCATCTGGGCCGCGGCTCTTATCGATTCCTCTTCCTCCGCCTCGCCGAAGGGCGGGGCGATGTCCACCGCCGAGGCGAACGGCCCGGGGTCCGCCCGCTGTGCCGGGTGGGGCAGCACGAGGACGCAGAGCCAGGGCATCAGGTCGTGCAGCCAGGCCACCACGCGCCCGGCCTGTTCCAGGGAGCAGGCCTGGGCGTCCAGTACGAGGAAGGTCAGGCAGTCCGGCGTCCGGCGCACCTCGTCCAGCCGCTTCCAGGGCTGGACGTGCAGCGTCGCCCTGATCGTCTCCTCGCAGGCGCGTTTCAGCTCCTCCTCCGGGTCCTCCTCGCCCCACGGCCCGGCGCCCGCGTACATGGAGATGTAGCGAGAGGCGTCCATGCAGAAGGCGCGGCCCAGGTAGTACGCGCCGGTGTCGGGGTGGGTGGCCTTGAGCACGACCGTGTGGCGCAGGGTGTGGCGGCCGGCGGGCAGCACATAGCGGGCCGAGGCGGCGTCGACCCATACGGGCAGCACCAGTTCGACGAGGTTGCCGAAGACGCCGGGGTCCATGAAGTCGCGTACGGTGCCGACGGCGTCCCGCAGTTGGGCCGCGGCGTGGGTGTGGAGCATCTGGGCGGCGAGCAGGCCGCAGCTGAGGTCGGCGCCGGGGGCGTCGTGGCCGTCGTCGGGCAGGCGCAGGGCCCGGCCGGCGTCGGTGAGGGCGCGGGCGTCCCAGACGCGGGTGAGGTGCGCCTCGATCCTGCCGGTCCACGCGCTCACGGGGTCCTGGCGGTCGTAGGCGGGCAGTTCCCGGAAGCCGGCCAGGAGCTCGGCGATGTCCGCCTCCCGGACCCCCTGGTCCCCGGCCGCGTAGCGCACGCGGGCCACCTGCAGGGCGGCCAGGTCCTCCATGCCGGCGTCGCGGACGTCCTGGGTGGTGACGTCGTCGACGAGCAGCGGCATCACGAACAGGGAGCGGTTGAAGCTCCTGCGCCACATGAGGATGTCGACCTCGCGGCGCACCCACCCCGACTTCAGCGCGTCGCGGTTGAGCAGGACGACGGCGGCGCGACACTCGCGCAGCCATGCGTAGAGCTTCGGCCGCCACTCCTCCCCCGGGCGTAGGTCCCGGGCGTCGAGGAGGACTTCGTACCGGTCGGCGTGCAGGCGCTCCGCGACGCGGTCGCGAAGGGCCCGGGCGCGCCGGTCACGGTTCGCGCAGTGACTGATGAATACCTTGCCCACCGACACCTGCCCCCGCCCCGCGCCGCGCCCCCTCCACTGTCCCTTGGACCGCACCGGTTCCGCAGCCGTACAGCCGAATTGACGCGGTGGGCGGGCGCGGGGCGGGGGCCGTGTGTCAGGTCTTGGGGCACGGTTTCCAGGAGAAGTGGTAGAGGGTGCTGATGCTGCCGTCCGTGGAGTCCATCGCCAGGAAGCTGGTGGTCCTGGAGGGGTCGGAGGTGCCGGCGTCCACGCGGAGCTCGGTGTTGATGTTGAAGTAGCGGGTGGCTCCGCAGGGCGCGTAGATCACCTGGTCGATCGGGGTGGTGTCGGACGTCTGCCAGTTGTCGTTGAGCGCGCCCGTGAAGTGGTGGTTGACGAACGCGGTCTGCGACATGCCCTGGAAGTAGTAGTTGGCCCGCTCCAGGCCCGTGGCGCCCTTCTCCAGGTGGGCGAAGCCGCGGTAGTCGGCCTGGGCGATGGCGTAGGTGAAGCCGTGCGGGACGTGGACGTTCAGGGCGAGCTGGCAGTTCTTGCGGAAGTCGGTCGGCTTGGAGCCGACGCCCACCTGGGCGACGTAGTTGCTGTACGAGACGGTGAAGGCGGTGTTGTCCGGGGAGACGGTCACGATGGCCGTCCCGGCGGGACAGCCCGAGCCGTTGACGGCGACCACATCGATCACGATCTTGTCCGGCGGGGGCACGCCGTCCCCCGGCCACCCCGTCGCGGTCGCCGGGGACGAGGTGGCCAGTAGCGCCGCGGCCGCGGCGGCGGTCATCACAGGTCTGAACATGGAGGTCCCTCCCACTGACTCAGGGCCCGCTGCGGCGCGGCGCTCCCGACGGTGTGTGCCGTGTGCGGCTCACGGTCAGGGGCATTCCTTCCAGGCGAAGTGGTAGAGGGTGTTGACGTTGCCGTCGGTGGAGTCCATCGCCATGAAACTGGTGGTCGTCGCCGGGTCCGAGCTTCCGGCGCCGACGCGCAGTTCGGTGTTGACGTTGAGGATGCGCTGCACGCCGCAGGGGGCGTAGACGAGGGCGCTGACGTCGGTGACGTCGGAGGTCTGCCAGTTCTCGCTGACGGGACCGGCGAAGCGGTGGCTGACGGCCGTGGTGTTGGGCGAGCCCTGGAAGTAGTAGCTGGCCCGCTCCATGCCGGTGGCGCCGCGCTCGAGGTGGGCGAAGCCGCGGTAGTCGGCCCGGGCGATGGCGTAGGTCCAGCCCTGGGGGACGTGGACCCTCAGGCCCAGCTGGCAGTTCTTGCGGAAGTCGGTCGGCTTGGAGCCGACGCCCACCTGGGCGAGGTAGTCGCTGTACGAGACGGTGAAGGCCGTGTTGTCCGGCGCCACGGAGACGGCGGCCGTCCCGGCGGGGCAGCCCGAGCCGTTGACGGACGCCACGTCGATGACGACTCTGTCCGGCGGCGGCGGGGCGCCGTCATCGGCGGCGGACGACGGCGACTGCGAGGCGGCGACGAGCACGAGCACCGCGCCGGCGATCATGGCGGGTCTGAGCATCGGAAGCCCCTTCCACTGGTGTGCGGGCTCATTTCGTGCGGTCCATGCCACCACCGGCCCGAGGGCATGTACAGCTCAGGTTGAGCCGAGCCGGAATGCCCCCGTATACGCCCCGGCCCCCTGCGGAGCAGCACGTTCCGGCGGCTCCGCGTGCGCGTCCGGCCGTCGCCGGCCGGACGCGCGCGGCGGAGAACCGGCCCTTCGGAGCGGTGCCCCTCGACACGGCGACGCTCGCTGTACCGGCCGGAGTCGGCCACCGTGCGGCGAGCGGAACGTCACCGGCCGCGCGAAGGGGAACCTCCCGCACTGCGCCACGACGGCCGGAATCCGTCTGTCCGGCCCCGCCGGCGCGAGCCGCTCACGGCCGCCCCGGCCCGGCGGCGGGGTCGTCGAACCACAGGTGGACCTGGCCGGTGCCGATGCCGTTCTCGTACGCGCCGAACCGCCGGCCGCGCGCCCGGCACGCCGCGCCGCCGAGCGCGCCGGCCAGCATCAGGTAGTGGCCGAAGCGCGCTTCGGGGGCGAAGCGCAGGTATTCCGGCATGGTCGCGATCACGTGGTCGTGCCGGCCCTCCTCCAGCCAGGCGATCCTCTGCTCGTCCGCCGCCCGGGCCTCGGGCGTGACGATGTTGGCCGGGTCCGCCGCCATCCGGTCGCGCAGCTCGGCCAGCGGCCGGAAGCGGTGGGACAGGCCACCCGAGGCGAGCAGGAGGACCCTCCGGCCGACCGAGGCGACCGCCTCGGCGACCACCTCCCCCATGGCCAGGAAGTCCTCCGTGGTCGCCGTCTGGCACACCGACACCGACACCCACGGCGTGCCGGCCCGGCCGAGGTACGTCCAGAGGTTGAGCGTCGCGTAGTGGACCGGCAGGTAGGGGTCGTCATTGGCCTCGAGCCACACCGACCGTTTCCGGGCCACCGCGGCGACCGCGCGGGCCAGTTCCGGGTCGCCGGGGAGGTCGTACGGGAGCCGGCTGATCGCACCGGGCATCTCGTCCGAGGTGAACAGGCCCTTACGGCGCGGGTGGGCGGTGATCACCGCCTCGGTCGTCGTCGCCCAGTGGGAGTCGAGGACCACGACGGTGTCGTGCTCCGACGGGTCGGTCACCTCGCGCCGGAGCCGCTCCAGGCCGGTCGCGAGGGTGAAGTCGCCGCCGCCGTTGGCCTCGATCCGGGCGGGTTCGGGAAACATGATGACGGGCGCGTGCGAGAGCAGGCCCGCACCGGCGATGTCACCCATGGTCGGTCTCCTTCACGGGACGAGGAGGAGCTTTCCGGAGGTACGGCGGGAGGCCAGGTCGGTGTGCGCGCGGTGCGCCTCGGCGAGGGGGTACGTCCCGGCGACGGTGAACGTCAGCGTGCCGTCCACGATGCCCCGGAACACCTCCCCCGCCCGCCGCTCGAACTCCTCGACGGTGGCCCGGAAGTGCTCCAGGTAGGGGCGCGTCAGCGTCAGCGAGCCGCCCCACAGCAGCCGCATCACGTCGACGGGCGGCACGGCGCCACTGGCCCCTCCGAAGAGGACCAGCGTGCCGCGGGTGCGCAGCGAGGCGAGGCTCGCGTCGAAGGTGGCGGCGCCGACTCCGTCGTAGACCGCGTGGACGCCCTCCCCGCCCGTGAGCGCGCGGACCTCGGCGGCCAGGTCGTCGGTCTCGGCGTAGCGCACGATCTCGTCGGCGCCGTTGGCGCGGGCGATGCGCTCCTTCTCCCGCGTGGAGACCGTACCGATGACGCGGACGCCGCGCCGCTTGAGCATCTGGGTGAGCAGCAGGCCCACACCGCCGGCGGCGGCGTGGACGAGCACCGTCTCGCCCTCCCGGGCGGGGTAGGAGTCGTGGGCGAGGAAGTGGGCGGTCATGCCGTGGACGAGCACGCCGCCGGCCGTCCGCAGGTCGATGGCCTCGGGCACGACGATGGCCTTGTCCTCGGGTACGAGGACCCGTTCGGCGTAGCTGCCGAGCACGGTCGTCCAGGCGACCCGGTCGCCGGGCGCGAAGCGGGTGACGCCGGGGCCCACGGTCAGGACGACGCCGGAGCCCTCCTCGCCGGGCACGCACGGCACGGGCAGCGGATAGCGGCCCTCGCGGCGGTAGAGGTCGATGAAGTTCACTCCCGCCGCGGCGAGTTCGACGAGGATCTGCCCCTCGCCGGGCTGCCCGGGGTCGGGCTTCTCCACATAGAGCTGGACCTCGGGTCCGCCGGTCTCCCGGATCTCGATCGCACGCATCAGTCCGTTCCCTTCACTCCGGTCAGTTCCACCTGGTAGGCGCGGGTCCATTCGTCCAGCCGGACGGTGGACTCCACGAGGATCCGTTCGAACTCCGACAGGCTGCCGGTGGCGGTCCTGACGGTCGTCCGCCGTACCGCGTCGCCGTCGAGGAACGGGCTCAGCGGCGCTCCGGCGTCGGCGGCCGCCGCGCCGAGGCCCGCGATCAGGGCCCGGTCGTAGGCGGGGTCCTGGATCGAGGGGTAGGCGGCCTTCTTGCGGCGCAGCACCGACTCCGGCAGCAGGTCGCCGGCGGCGGCGCGCAGCAGCGCCTTCTCCTGGCCGCTGAAGGTCTTCATCTCCCAGGGGACGTTGAAGACGTACTCGACGAGGCGGTGGTCGCAGAACGGCACCCGGCCCTCCAGGCCGGAGGCCATGCCCATCCGGTCCTTCTTGTCGAGCAGGATGGGCAGCCACCGGGTCAGGGTCAGATGGCTCAGCTCCCGCGTCCGCCGGCTCTCCGCGTCCTCGCCGTCGAGCCGGGGCACCTCGGCCAGCGCGGTGCGGTAGAGGTCGGCCTCGTACGCGCCGAGGTCGATGCCGTCGACGAACCAGGGGTGGAAGAGCGAGCGGGGGTCGAGGCCGCGGTGGGCGCCGAGCTTCAGCCAGGGGAAGGTCTCCGCGCGCCGCGCCTCGGGGTCGGAGAACCACAGGTAGCCGCCGAAGACCTCGTCGGCTCCCTCCCCGGACAGCGCCACGGTCGCGTGTTCGCGGACGGCGGCGAACAGCAGGTACAGGGAGACGTCGAGGTCCGCGAAGTTGAACGGCAGGTCCCAGGCCCCGAGGACGGTGCGGCGCACGGCCGGGTCGAGGAGCCGGGCGCGGTCCAGGACGATCTCGTGGTGGTCGCTGCCGACGTGCCGGGCGACCTCGCGGGCGTAGGGGGCGTCCGGGGTGGGGCGGATGGCGTCCGCGCGGAAGTTCTCGGTGTGGCCGGTGAAGTCGACGGAGAAGGTGGCGAGCCGGCCGCCGTCGGCGGCGCGGGCGCGGGCCGCGAGGGCGGTGACCGTGCTGGAGTCCAGGCCGCCGGACAGCAGCGACACCAGCGGCACGTCGGCGACCATCTGGCGCGGGACGATGTCGTCCAGCAGGTCGCGGACGGTGGCGACGGTGGTCTTCAGGTCGTCGGTGTGCGGGCGGGCCTCCAGGGCCCAGTAGCGCCGCTCGGTGATGCCGGACCGGCCCACCCGCAGCAGGTGGCCCGGTTTGACCTCGCGCATGCCGCGGAAGGGCACACGGCCGGGGGTGCGCAGGAACAGCAGCGCGTCGCACAGCTCCTCCGGCCCGGCCTCGGCCCGCGCCAGCGGATGGGCGAGGACGGCCTTGGGCTCGGAGCCGAAGAGCACGCCGCCGGGCGTGGGGTGGTAGAAGAGCGGCTTGACGCCCAGCCGGTCGCGGACGAGCAGCAGTTCCTCGCGGGCGGTGTCCCAGATGGCGAGGGAGTACATGCCGTTGAGGCGGCGGGCGAAGTCCTCGCCCCACTGCAGGTAGGCGCGCAGCGCCACCTCGGTGTCGCTGCGGGTGGTGAACCGGTGTCCGAGCAGGGCGAGTTCCTCGCGCAGTTCGGGGAAGTTGTAGATCTCGCCGCCGTAGGAGATCACGGCCCGCGGCAGGTCTCCGCGGCCGCGTTCGGGGGTGAGCATGGGCTGGGTGCCGTGCTCGAGGTCGATGACGGACAGCCGCCGGTGGCCCAGGGCGGCGTGGGTGTCCAGCCATACGCCGCGTGCGTCGGGTCCTCTGGCCGTCAGGGTGTCGGTCATGGCGTCGAGGACCGGGGCCGCCGGTGGCCCGGTCGTGAGGTCGCGGGTGAAGTCGACCCAACCGGTGATGCCGCACATGGTGTTCTCCTAGCCGTTCTCAGTCGGTGGGGGCCACGTCGTGCCAGGGGCCCCTGCGCCAGCCGTCGAGGTCGTAGTCGTCGAGGCACTGCTGCACCAGGTCCTCGCAGCGGGCCAGGCCGCCGCGCCGGGTCGCCCACCTGAGGGCGTCGAGCCTGACCTGTTCGCCGTTGCCGGAGTAGTTGCGCTCGTAGAGCTCGTGCCGGCCGCCGAACTCGGTGCCGATGGCGTCCCAGGCCAGCTTGAGCAGCTTGATCCGCTCGAGCGCGCTGGTGTCGGAGCCCCGGTAGAAGCGGTCGATCAGCGGGCGCAGTTCGGGGTTGGCGAGGTCGCGGGCGCTGGAGGGCACGGCGAGGGGCGCCCCGCCGAGGGTGGTCTCGAAGATCTCGTGGACGCGGTCCCAGACCTGCGCGTTGTACATCCGCAGGGCGCTGGCGTGTTCCAGGCGGGGTACGACCGTGCCGCCGCTGCCCGGCTCGGGGTCGTGGGCCATGGCCGTGGTCAGCGCCCACACCATGTCCCGCATGGTGATGATCTCGCCGACGGCGGCCTGTACGCCCCGGAACCCGTCGGTGCCGTTGGCCCGGGTGCCGCGGGCGAGCAGCCCGGCCATCAGGTCCAGCTTGACGCTCAGCCGGGTGCCGCTCTGGAAGTTGTAGAGGTTGGGGAAGCCGGAGGCGGCGTAGAAGCCCGTGGCGCGTTCGATGTCGCGGTGGACGAGCACGTCCTCCCAGGGGATCAGCGCCTCGTCGAGCAGGAGCACGCTGTCGTTCTCGTCGAAGCGGCTGCTGAGGGGGGCGTCGAAGGGGCTGCCGGCGTGCTGGGTGGCGTAGGGGGTGCGGCAGACGAGCTTGACGCCGGGGTTGTCCATCCGGACGAAGAAGACCAGGGCGAACGCCTCCGCCTTGCCGGGTGCGAGGACCGCCGACCCGACCGGGGCGACGAAGCCCGCGTTGGTGATCGCGGATCCGGTCGCCAGCATCTTGGCCCCGCTGACCACCACGCCGGCGTCCGTCTCGCGCACGGCGCGCACGAACACGTCCTCCATGTCGTGGATCGCCCGCTTGCGGTCGACGGGCGGGTTGATGATGACGTGGTTGAGGTACAGCGCCCTGCTCGCGAACTCGCGGTACCAGGCGGTGGCGTTGGCGGCGTACGGCCCGTAGTAGTCGGCGTTGACGCCGAGGCCCGCCATGAAGGACGCCTTGTACTCGGGGGTGCGTCCGAGGAAGCCGTAGCTCATCCTGGCCCAGGTGGCGATGGCCTCCCGGGCCTCGACCAGCTCGGCCGCCGAGCGGCTGGGCTTGAAGAACCTGTGGGTGCGGATGCCGGTGGCCTCGTCGACGGCGGTGAGCGTGCCGGCGGTGGCCGGGTCGTGCAGGGCGTCGTAGAGCCGGGCCACGGACAGCGCGGAGTTGCGGAAGGCGGGGTGACGGGTGACGTCCTTGACGCGTTCGCCGTCGAGGAAGACCTGGCGGCCGTCGCGCAGGCTCTCCAGATAGGTGTCTCCCGTCATCAGGGAGGTGGGGTCGGTCATCGGACCAGTCCCGGGTTGTCCAGCGGCGGGGTGCCGAGCACCTGGACCCGGCGCAGGTGCCGGGGAGCGCCGCTGGTGAAGGCGTTCCGGCCGTGCAGCAGCGTGTAGTTGTCGCTGATCACCACGTCGCCGGTCCGCCAGGAGTGGGCGTACAGGTGCGCGGGGTCGTAGAGCGCGGCGCGCAGGGTGCGGTGGGCCTCGGCGAGCTCGTCGTCGGGCAGGCCCGTGAAGCGCAGGTCCGGGTGGTTGACGAAGTCGCCGTCGCCGGGCGCGACGGGTTCGTTGTAGCGGACGACCGGGGCGCCGTGGACGGGGTGCGCGGTGACGACCGGCGAGACGGTGACGCTGTCGTAGTACTCCATCGCGCGGTGGTACGTGCCGGTCATGCGCGACCAGCGGGCGACCGTGCCGGGGTCGGCGTGCTCGAGCACGGCGGTGGTGTGGGAGAAGGTCGTCTCGCCGCCGTCGTCCGCGCCGGGGGCGTGGACGCACTGGAATATCTGGAACTCCGGTATGTGGTCGCGGTACATGCCGTCCCAGTGCATCGGCATGTGGCTGTGGTCGAAGATGTGGTCCTCGGGCCGCTCCTTCTCGACCAGCTCGAGGACCGTGCCGAACGGCCAGACGCTGGGCTCGCCCCACAGCTCGCAGTACGCGGACAGCTCCTCGGGGGCGCCGAAGGGCGCGAAGCCGCGGAGCAGCAGGATGTGGTGGGCGCGGACGAGCGAGCGCAGGGTGGTGACGTCGAGGTCGGCGACGCGTGCCCCGGTTTCCGGGGCCAGGATCGCCACCCCGAAGGGTTCGACGGGCGTGACGTCGTACCGGCTCGCGGCCGGGACGTCGGGGGCGTCGGTCATGGTTGTTCTCCTTCGGGTGGTGCGGGCGGCCGCGCCCGGTAGGGGTCCGGGCGGCGGGCGCCGAGGGGGGTGGGGCGGGCGCGCTTCACGCGCAGGCCGCGCCCTCGAGGGGCTCGGGGTGTGCGGCGGCGGGCGCGCTCCCGCCGGTGCCGGCGGGCTCGAGCGCGTAGAAGCTGGGGCGCCCGGCCACGTAGGTGAGCGTGGCGCCCGCCCGTTCGGCGTCGGCGCGCTTCATGAGCGTGAAACGCCCGCCGGTGGCGACGGCGACGCTGTGCCAGGGCGTCAGCCAGGCGTCCGGAGTGTCCGCGAGCAGGATGCCGATCTTGTCCGTGGAGCACGGCTGGGGGTGGATCGACAGGCGGACGGCGTCCGGGAAGAGCTCGTCGAGCAGGTTCCCCCACGCCCGGCTGCGCTGGATGACGCGGTAGGCGAGCTGCCGGCATCTGCGCTGCAGGGCGGAGCGGGTGCCGGTGTAGTCGGGGGTGGAGAGGTCCTCGAGCATGAAGCGGGTGATGCCGCGGTACATGGCCAGCGGCGCGCCGCCCCCGCGGACCTCCTCGCGCAGTTCCTCGAGCGTCGGGGCGTGGCCGGCGGAGAGCATGGCGCGCATGTCCTCGTGCCCGGCGCCGGGGTGGACCTCGTCGAGGGTGAACTGCTCGAGGTGGGTGGCCCCGATCCGGGTGATCATGCGGTCGAGGGCCCGTACGTAGCCGGTGACGTTCTCGTCGCCGACGCCGAGCAGGTCGTTGAAGACCCGTCCGTCGGAGCAGATGAGGATGACGGCGCCCGGCGGGTAGATCCGGGCGATGCGCTCGCACAGCCCGTCGAGGAAGCGCAGCGCGAGTTCCTCGGCCAGGTCGGGCAGGGGGCCGAGCACCTTGGCGGGGTTGGGGGACTTCGTGGGGAACGCCGGCAGGACGAACTCGATGCGCCGGCCGCTCGCCATCGCGCGGCGCACCGCCTCGAGGTGGTGGCGGACGCATCGCGGGCAGACCTCCCCGGCGCATCCTCCGTCGCGCAGTCTGCGCTGGTGGGACAGGACCTCCTTGAGCACGTCGACGGCGACCGTTTCGACAGCGGGTGCGGCGACGTCGTACACCGCGCCTCCCTTCGTGGACTGGGTACCACCGTGGTCGGCGAGCGCATGAGAAACGCACAAGGGCGCGCGACGGCCCCTCAGCGCACGGCGTAGGGGCACTCCGACGGGTCGTCGGGGGCGCGGCCGGGCGGGGTGGCGGCCCGTGCCAGGACGCTGAGCTCCCGGCGGGCGGTCTCGGCCCAGAAGGGCATGCGCAGGACGCGGAAGCCGGTCAACGCCTCGGCGATCCGGCTCGTCGCCCGCGCGGTCTCGCCCAGGGCGGCGTGGACCTTGCCGAGCCAGTAGGAGGTGAGGGCCTCTCCCCGGCGCTCGCCGAGCTCGGTGAAGATCGACGCGGCCTCGGCGAGCGGCCCTAGCGCTCTGGGCGCCTGGTCGGGGCCGAGGCGGACGTGGATCCGCCCGAGCGTGACCAGCGCGTACGCCTCGCCGGGGCGGTGCCGCACCATCCGGTAGCCGGCGAGGGCCCGGTGGGTCTGCCGGGCGGCCCGGCCCAGCCGGCCGAGGCCGATGTCGGTCACGGCCAGCAGCTGCAGGACGTCGGCGAGCAGGAGCGGGTGGCCGAGCCGCTCGGCCGTCTCCAGGGCCGGTTCCAGGGCCCGGGCGGCCTCGGCCTCGCGCCCCCGGCACACGAGCGCGTAGCCGAGGCTGCGCAGGGCGAGGACCTGTCCGTGGGCGTCGCCGAGCCGGCCCATGGCCTCGGCGGCGGACAGGGCGTCGTCGTGGGCGAGTTCGGCCATGCCCCGGTCGGACACGGCGAAGCTGCGGTGGGTGCGCAGGCGGGCGGCGTGGTGCGGCTCGCCCAGCGCGTCCAGCCGCTCGAGGGCCCGCTCCCAGCGGGTCACGGCCTCGTCCACGCGGCCGCGCACGGCGTGGGCCCGGGCCAGGGAGCCCTGGGCGACCGCGACGGCGACCTGGTCGCCGTCGGCTTCGGCGCGGTCGAGCGCGGCCCGGGCCACCCGGTCCCACTCGTCCCACCAGTTCCGCAGGTGGCAGACGTCCTCCAGAGCGGCGGCGAGGGCGGCCACGTGCGGCCCGTGGCCGGTGGCGGCGGCGAACTCCACCAGGGTGACCAGGCCCTCCCGCTCGTTCTCCAGCCATCCCACGAGGTCGCCCGGGCCGCCCCGGACGAGATCGCCCGGCTCGCCCCGCAGGAGCTGGTCGCCGGCCGCCCGGACCCGGGTCAGGCAGCCGTCGAGGACCCGGGCCGTCGCCTCCCGCCGCCACCGGGCCGGCTCCTCGGCCAGGGCCCGTTCCGCCGCGTAGGCGTGCAGCAGGTCGTGGGTGCGGTACCGGGGCCGGCCCTGGGCGTCGGCGCCCTCGACCTGGACGAGGTGCGCGTCGAGGAGCGCGTCGAGCGCGGCGGAGGGTGTGCCCCCGTGGGGTCCGTCGGGGTCGTCGGCGTCGAGCAGGGCGGCGAGGGCCCAGCCGGGGAACCGCGGTGAGGGGAGCAGGCCGAGGGCCCGGAAGGCCCGGGCCGCCTCGGCGGGCAGGCTCCGGTACGCGGCGGCGACGGCGCTGTGCACGGCGGAAGCGTCCGGGGCGGGCTCCTCCTGTGTCCCGTGCGCGCCGGCGAGCCGGTCGGCGAGGCATCCCACCCGCCAGTGGGGGCGGCCGGCGAGCGCCGCTCCCGCCACCCTCAGGGCCAGGGGCAGGCCGGCGCAGCCGGCCACGACCCAGTCGGTCGCCTCGGGTTCGGCCTCGAGCCGGCGGGGTCCGGCGGTGCGCCGCAGCAGCAGGCGGGACTCCTCGTCGTCGAGGGGGGTGACGTCGACGAGGTGGGCGCCCGCAGGGGCCGCCGGCCGGTCCCGGCCGGTGACGAGGACGGCGCAGCCGGGGACGCCGGAGAGCAACGGGCGTATCTGCTCCTCGTCGCACGCGTCGTCGAGCACCATCAGCACCTTGCGGCCGGACAGCAGCAGCCGGAGCATCGCGGCCCGGTCCACCGTCGCCTCGGGCAGGGAGGAGGCGGCGGCGCCGAGGCCGCGCAGCAGCTCCGCCAGGACGGCGCCGGCCGGGCGGCGGGGCCCTCGGGTGCCGTCCAGGCGCAGGAAGAGGCGGCCGTCGGGGAAGGCGTGGCGCAGGAGGTGGGCGAGCCGGACGGCCAGGGCGGTCTTGCCGACGCCGGGCGGTCCGGTGAGGATCACGACGGGGGCGGCGGCCGAGGGCACGCCGGGGGCCGAGGCTGCCACGGGCGGTGCCGCGGCGGGCTCCAGGAGCGCGGCGGCCCGGGACATCACGAGGTCGCGTCCGACGAAGTCGGCGATGTCCGCGGGGAGTTGGTTGACGGTGCGCCAGGCGGGCAGGGCCCGGGCGGGTCTCAGGGGGGCGGGTGCGGCGCCGAGCGCCGGGTCGCGGACGAGCACCGCGCGGTGCAGCCGGCGGAGTTCGTCGCCCGGTTCGAGGCCGAGTTCCTCGCGCAGGGCGGCGCGGGCGAGCGCGTAGGACCGGAGCGCGTCGCCGGGGCGGTTGCTGCGGTACTGGGCGAGCATCAGCTTGGCCCACAGCGACTCCCGCAGCGGGTGCAGGGCGGTCTGCTCGCGCAGCATGCCCGCCGCCTCGCGGTGTTCGCCCAGCGCCAGGCGCGCCTCGGCGTAGTCCTCGACGGCGGTCAGCCGCGCCTCCTCGAGGCGGACGGCCTCGATGTGCAGGGCTTCGTTGTGCGCCACGCCGTCGAAGGCCGCGCCGCGCCAGAGGTCGAGCGCCTCCCTCAGGTGGCAGGCCGCCCGGTGGTGGTCGGCGACGGCGAGCGCCCTGCGGCCGTCGGCGGCGAGGTCCTCGAAGCGGTGGAGGTCCAGTTCGCCGGGCTCCACGCGCAGCAGGTAGCCGCGGTGTCCGAGGCCGAGGCGGTCCTCGCCGGGGCCGGGGCCGGGGGCGAGCGCCTTGCGGAGCGCGGCGACGTAACTGCGGACGTTGGCCTGGGCGGACGCGGGCGGCGCCTCTCCCCAGATCGCGTCGCACAGGCGGTCCGCGCTCACCGGGACGTCGGCGTGGACCAGCAGGGTGGCGAGGAGGGTCCGCTGCCTGGGGCCGCCGAGCGGCAGGGTCCGGCCGTCGGCCACGGCCTCCAGGGGCCCCAGCACCTTGAACTCGACGCGCGGAAGCTCCACCGCCCGGACCGCCCCTTCTGTCGGCTGCACGACGCGGAGCGCGCGTGAGTGCTCCGTCGCTCGTGTTCGTCGCACAGCTTCGATGCACAGCTTCGTTGTGCGGCTTCGCTGTGCAGCGAACAATGTCCGACAACCCTATGGGCTATACGGTGCGCCAACTTCCACTTGCGGTGCGCACAGCACGCGCGGCATCACCTCGGCCGTGACGCCTGCGCACGGCGGTCGTTCATCATGGCGGGTGCACGAAAGCCTGCCGGGCCGCCGGACGTCGTCCCGGCGACCCGGCAGGCGCACCGTCTCCGTCGAGGCCGAGAGGCCGTCAGTCGCGCTTGTCCCCGAGGGACTCCAGGAGATCCCGGAGCACCCCGGCGAGATCGTCGCACCCCTCGGGGCCGACGGCGGCCAGGAGCCGGCTCTGGGTGGCGATGTGGTCGGGCAGCACCCGGTCGATGAGCGAACGGCCCTCGTCGGTCAGGGAGACCACCACGCTGCGGCCGTCCGACGCGCTGGGCACGCGCGTCACGAGCCCGCGCCCCTCGAGGCGGTCGAGGCGCTGGGTGATGGCCCCCGACGTGACCATGGACTCCCGCATCAGCTCGGCGGGGGTCAGCCGGTGGGGCGCGTCGCTGCGGCGCAGGGTGGCGAGGACGTCGAACGACGCGGCGTCGAGGTCGTGCGCGGCGAAGGTACGGCGCAGCTCGGTATTGATCAGGAGGGAGAGCCGCTTGAGCCGCCCGATGACCGCCATCGACGATACGTCCAGGTCGGGACGCTGCCGGGCCCACTGCTCCAGTACATGGTCGACGTGATCTGCCACCTCGTCATCGTAGCCAATGCCTTAACCGATGCCTTAGTGATGTCTTAGCGGTGAGGTACATCACGGCGCACTCGAGGCCGGATTCGCTTAGCGGTGAGATACATTCGCTTAGTGCTAAGCAATCGACTCAAGGTCGTCTCCGCGACCGCGCTGGCCCCCGCCGTCTGGGGCAGCACCTACCTCGTCACCACCGAATTCCTGCCGCCGGGCCGCCCGCTGCTGGCCGCGACGGTCCGGGCGCTGCCGGCCGGTCTGGTGCTGATCGCCCTCACCCGCCGGCTGCCGCAGGGCGACTGGTGGTGGCGGGCCCTGGTGCTCGGCGCCCTCAACATCGGCGGATTCTTCGCCCTGTTGTTCGTCGCCGCGTACCGGCTGCCCGGCGGCGTCGCGGCCACCATCGGTGCCATTCAGCCGTTGCTGGCGGCCGGCCTGGCGGCCGTCCTGCTCGGCGAGCGGCTGACCGCGCGCACGGCCACGGCCGGCGTCGCCGGCGTGGCCGGCATCGCCCTGCTCGTCCTGCGGGCGGACGCCCACCTGGACGTGACGGGAGTGGCGGCCGCGGCCGGCGGCGCCGTCGTCATGGCGGCCGGAGTCGTGCTCAGCAAGCGGTGGACGTCGCCCGCGCCCCTGCTGGCGACCACGGGCTGGCAGCTCACCGCGGGCGGTCTGATGCTGCTCCCCGTCGCACTCCTCGTCGAGGGCCGGCCGCCCGTCCCGACCGGCGCCAACCTGGCGGGCTACGGCTACCTCGCCGTCATCGGCACCGCCGTGGCCTACGCCCTGTGGTTCCGGGGGATACGGGCCCTGCCGCCGACCAAGGTGGCCTTCCTCGGCCTGCTCAGCCCGATGGTCGCCACCGCGCTCGGCTGGCTGTGGCTCGGCCAGGACCTCAGCGCACCGCAGCTCGTGGGCGGCCTCGTCGTCCTCGCCGCGCTCGTCGCCGCGCAGACCGCCGCACCGGCGACCGCCCGGCGGTCCGACGCCCGCCCCCTTGCTTCTCCCTCTCCCTCCCCCTCTGCAAGGAGCTGACCATCATGCGCATCACCGTCTTCGGAGCCAACGGAAACGTGGGCAGCCGGGTCGTGGCCGAGGCCCTGTCCCGCGGCCACGAGGTCACCGCCGTCGTCCGCGACCCCGCCCGCACCGGCGCCCTTCCCCCCACCGTGACGGTCCGTACGGGCGACGCCCGCGACGCCGACGTCGTGGCGGAGCTCAGCGCCGGGCAGGACCTCGTGATCAGCGCCACCCGGCCGGCGCCCGGCAGCGAGGGCGAACTCGCCGACGCCACCCGCGCGTTGCTCGCCGGGCTCGCCCGGACCGGCGTCCGCCTGCTGCTCGTCGGCGGCGCCGGCAGCCTGACCGTACCGGGAGGCGCCGGCCGCACCGTGGTCGACGACCCCGCGTTCGTCCCCCCGTCCTGGCGGCCCATCGCCCTGGCCTGCGGCGAGCAGCTCGCCGTCTGCCGCGACGAGACGGTCGTCGACTGGGCCTACGTGAGCCCGCCCGCCCTGCTGGAGCCGGGCCGGCGCACCGGCGGCTACCGCCTGGGCACCGACGAGCTGCTCGTCGACGACCGGGGCGTCTCGGGGATCTCCATGGAGGACCTCGCCGTGGCCCTCCTCGACGAGGCCGAAGGCCCCCGCCACCACCGCACGCGGTTCACCGTCGGGTACTAGGGGCTGACCCATCGGACACTCCCTAGGCACACGTCTTGGGGGGCCAGGGGCGCCGGGACGCAACCTCCGCCGGGAGGGTGCCGGTACCCCGAAGGGTGTAGGGGCCACATGGTCATCGCGGACGATGCCCGTCCGCGCTCCGGACCCCGATCATGCGAAAGGGGCGAGATCGTCCCCGGCAATCGGAGTCAACGGGAGTGCACCATGGCGGACATGACGCGTCGCGGCGTTCTGGCGGGCGCGGCGGTATGGGGCGGTACGGCCGCCGGATTAGTGGCCCAGGGCGTCGCGGCGCCGGCGGCGTCCGCGGCGCCCGGGGCCGCGACGGCCCCGCCGGCGGACGCGGTCACCGTCGCTCCCGGCGACTCGCGCTACCCCTCCCTCACCCACCGCGGCTGCAACGCCCGCTTCGTCGGCCGGCCCGACTACGTCCGCGTGGTGAGCACCACCGGGCAGGTCGTCGACGCGGTGCGGCAGGCGGTGCGGGAAGGACGGCGCATCGCCGTGCGCAGCGGCGGGCACTGCTTCGAGAACTTCGTCGACGACCCGGCCGTCCGCGTGGTCATCGACCTCTCCCCCATGTCGGCCGTGTACTACGACGCACGGCGCGAGGCGTTCGCGGTCGAGCCCGGCGCGCTCCTCGGCGAGGTGTACCGCAAGCTCTTCCTGGGCTGGGGCGTGGCCATCCCGGCGGGCGCCACCGCCGAGGTCGGGGTCGGCGGGCACGTCCTGGGCGGCGGGTACGGCGCGCTGTCACGCCGGTACGGGCTGTCGGTCGACCATCTCCACGCGGTCGAGGTCGTGGTGGTGGACAAGGCGGGGAACGTCAGGAGCGTGGTGGCCACCCGCGACCCCGCGGACCCGAACCACGATCTGTGGTGGGCGCACACCGGCGGCGGGGGCGGCAACTTCGGCGTGGTGACCCGCTACTGGTTCCGTGATCCGGCGGCCGAGGGCGGCGACCCCGCGCGGCTGCTGCCGAGGGCCCCGGAGGCGGTGACGAGCTTCTACGCCTCCTGGTCCTGGAAGGACCTGGACCGGCTCGCGTTCACCCGCCTGGTGCGCAACCACGGGGAGTGGCACGAGCGGAACAGCGCGCCCGGCTCGCCCTACGCGGGGCTGTTCAGCGTGCTGATGCTCAACACCCGCAAGACCGGCACCGTCACCCTGGCGGGGCTTCTGGACTCCACCGGACGCGGCGCGGAACGCCTGCTCGACGACTACGTGGCGGCGGTCGGCCGGGAGGTCGACGCGAAGCCGGCCCGGGGCCAGGAGAGCGTGCCGTGGCTGCGGGCCGCGGGCGCGGTGCAGGAGACCGCACCCGCCCGCTTCAAGGCGAAGGCCGCCTACCTGCGCAAACGCTTCACCGACCGCCAGGCCGGGGCCGCCTGGGAGCGGCTGTCGGGCACGGCGGGCGCGGACCTCGACGGGTCGCTGTGGCTGGTCTCGTACGGCGGCCAGGTCAACACCGTCGCGTCCGACGCGACGGCCGTCGCCCAGCGGGACGCGATCCTCAAGGCGATCTACATGTCGAGCTGGGAGGCCGGGCAGGACGACGGCCCGCCGCTGGCGTGGGTGCGGGACTTCTACCGGACCGTGTACGCGGACAGCGGCGGTGTGCCCGCGCCGGGCGGGGCGAACGACGGTTCCTTCGTCAACTACCCGGACACCGACCTGGCCGACCCCGCCCTGAACGCCTCCGGCGTCCCCTGGCACACGCTCTACTACAAGGACAACTACCCCCGGCTGCAGCGGATCAAGGCCCGGTGGGATCCGCGCGACGAGTTCCGCCACGCGCTGTCCGTCCGGCCGCCGCGATAACCGAAAGGGCGGCGGCATCCCGGTGGTCCGGGGTGCCGCCGCCCTCTGCGTCAGGTGCCGCGCCGCGTACGGTCAGTACGCGGAGTTGACGTTGTCCATCGAGCCGTACTTGTCGGCCGCGTAGTTGCAGGACGCGGTGATGTTGGCGACCGGGTCATAGATGTCCCAGGACGTGCCCTCGACGTGATACGCCTTGAACGTCGGGTCGATGATCTGCAGCAGACCCTTCGACGGCACACCGTTCACCGCATTGATGTCCCAGTCGTTGATCGCACGGGGATTACCGGTGGACTCACGCATGATGTTGCGCTTGATGCCCTCGTACGAGGCCGGAATGCCCTTGGAGCGCAGGACGTCCAGGGACTCGCTGATCCAGCCGTCCAGGTTGTCCGCGTAGGCCTTCTTCGCCGGGGCCGGCTTGGCGGCGGGCTTGATGGGCTTGCGCTCGGTCGAACGGCTCGCGCGGTCCTCGTCGGCCTTCGCCTTCACCGCGGCACCGGCCTTGGCCTTGGCCTGCGCGGCGGCGGCGTCCGCGGCCTTGGCCAGCTCGGCGTCGTGCGTCTCACCGAAGGACTGGGCGTTCTGCGCCACCGGCTTCACGGCGGCCGACTGGGCGTCGGCGGCCGAGGCCTGCGGGACCAGGGCGAAGGTCAGAGCGGCGGCACCGGCCACGGTCACCAGACCGGCGGCGGAGAACTTATGAGCCTTGGACAGAGCGGAATAACCGGAGACGGTGGAGCGCATAACGAGCTGAACCCTTCCAATCGCTTACGTCGCAATGGCCGTCGATGGCGCAAAAAGAGCGCCGTTTCTCGGTCGACGGCGCCGTGCGACTCGGCAATTGTTAGCGGCGCGAAAACCGCCTGGCAAAGGTGTGACCTACTATGCGCGATCGGAAAGGCGGGGATCCGGGAAGCCGGGAAATCCCGGTTTCCCGGCTCAAGGCGGATCACTAATCGCTTTCGTAAGTGATCTGGCCCCTATGGGCGGCCTCACACGCGGGCCCCCCGGGCCGCACCGTGCGCGAGGGTACGCGCACGGTGCGTCAGTGCTCTCGGGTCCGCCCCCGGGGGCGGTGGTCACGGGTGCGCAGGTGGAAGGCCGCGGTACCCAGCAGCCACATCGCGGCGAACCAGGCGGGCCCCAGGAGCAGCTGCCGGTACGGGACGGCGTGGGTGAAGCCCGCGGCCACGCTCACCTGCGTCGGCCCGTACTCCGGCAGCAGATGCACTCCGTCCTTGCTCGCCTCCGGATTGCTGATGGGGTTCTGCAGCATGGTGTCGAGAAGACTGATCATGATGATGAGGAACATGCCCTCCAGCTCGTTGCGCAGGAACGAGCCGAGGAGGATGCCGATCCCGCCGTAGGCGACGGCCGCCGTGAACAGCCCGGCCGTCAGCAGGCCGGGTCGGACGGGGGCCCAGTAGCAGTGGACGACGGCGGTGGCGTAGGCGGCGATCAGGGCCGCCGCGAGCGTCATGGCGGCGACCTTGGCGACGAGCAGATGGACGCGGGGGTAGCCGGCGAAGGCCAGCCGGCGGTCGAAGGCCAGGGACTTGAAGGTGGTCATGAACATCATGAAGCCGACGATGAGGGTGACCGTGTTGACCGCCCCGGAGATCATCGTGAGGTGGTTGCCGTCGACGGTGACGGTCCGTCCGGTCGCGCGGAGCATGAAGCTCGCGGGCTTGCGGGCGACGAACCAGCTCTCGAGGCTGAGCCAGAGCGGAATGTAGAACAGGATCAGGACGAGGGCGAAGCGGTTGCGGGCGTGCTCGAGCAGGGCGAAGCCCACCGCCGTGCCGAGCCGCCGCCACGTCCCGTTCACCCCGTTCACCGGCCGTCGTCGTCCGCGGCGGGGGCCGACGTCCGGCCGTCGGGCTCCCACGGCTCGGCGACTCCCTCGCGCAGCTGGTGGAGCACGTCCAGCCGTTCGGCGTCCCAGGCGAGGTGGGAGACGACGAGCACGCAGCGCCCGCTGTCGCGGAGCCGACCGGCGAGGCTCCAGAACCGCAGGTACGTCTCCCAGTCGAAGCCCTGGTAGGGCTCGTCGAGCAACAGCACGCTCGGGTCGTGCATGAGTGCCAGGGTCAGGTTCAGTTTCTGCCGGGTTCCGCCGCTGAGGTCGTCGACGCGGGTGTGGCGGTACTCGGCGAAGTGGAGCTCCTCGATGAGCTCCTCGGCGCGGCCGGTGCTCGGCAGTCCGTAGGCGGCCTGGAAGTACCGCACGTGCTGGTCGACGGTCAGGAAGTCGTTGAGCACGGTCTCCTGGGGGCAGTAGCCGAGCGATCCCCTGATGTCGACCTCGCCGGATCCGGCCGCGGTCTGGCCGCAGAGAATGCGCAGCAGGGTGGTCTTGCCGGCGCCGTTCTCCCCCACCATGCCGGCGAGGGTGCCCGGCCGGAGATCCAGCGAGACGCCGCGCAGCACCTGGCGGGATCCGTACGCCTTGCGTACGTCGCGCACGCGCAGGGCGTACGGCTTCACCGGCATCGCCTCGCCCCTCCTCGTTCGCGCGCCTTCTCCATCGGCGGCCCGCCCGGCCCAACGAGGAGGAACGGGATTCGTTGCGCCGGGGGGACCGGCCACTCCTTGACCGCGAGACGAGACGTCTCGTATGATCATGTCCATCTTCGTCGGCCCCAAGGAGGAAACCCATGGAACACTTCATCGACGCGGCACCCGGCATCCGTCTCTGGGCGGAGGAGCGCGGCGCCTCCGACGCCCCGCCGCTGCTGCTGATCATGGGAGCGCAGGCCTCCGGCATGGGCTGGCCGGACGAGCTGGTCGACGCGCTCGCCGTCCACCACCGGGTGATCCGCTACGACCACCGCGACACGGGCCGCTCCACCTGGCCCTTCGAGCGGCAGCCCTACGCCGTCGCCGACCTCGCGCGGGACGCCGTCGCCGTCCTGGACGGCCTGGGCATCGAACGCGCCCACATCGCCGGGCTGTCACTGGGCGGCCTGCTGGCGCAGCTGCTGATCGCCGACCATCCCGGCCGGCTGCTCAGCGCCACGCTGATGGGTACGTGCGCCCTCAGCACCGCCCCCTACACCCGCCCGGACGGCACCCGGGTCCCGGCCACGGAGCTGCCCGGCATCGCGCCCGAGGTGCTGGAGATGTGGGCCCGGCCCGTCGAGGACCGTGGAGTCGAGGCCGAGCTGGACCGGCGCGTCGAACACTGGCGGGTGCTGAGCGGCGGCCGCATCCCGTTCGACGCGGAGTACTTCCGCGCGCTCGAGCGGCGGATCGTCGAACACACCGGGCACCACACCGTCGGCACCGCGCACGCCCGCGCCGACGACTCGGGGCTGCTGCGCACCGAGGAGCTGGCCGCGAACCGCGTGCCCACCCTCGTCGTCTCCGCCCCCGCCGAGCCGGTCTTCCCGCCGCCGCACCCGCAGCACCTCGCCCAGGCGGTCCGCGGGGCGCGCGTCGTGGAGATCCCGGGCATGGGCCACGCCCTGCCGCGCGAGGTGCTCGCCCCGCTGACCGCCGCGATCGTCGGTCACACCACCGGGCGGCTCGCGGCCTGAGCCCGCCCGGCGGCCGCTTCCCTCAAGGAGGCCGCCGGAGGCCCGGGCGGCCTCATCCCCCGTACGTGGCCTGCGACTCGCCCAGGACGGCCGCGAAGTCCCGGGCCAGGCGCGCCCCGTCGGACGTCGGCAGCGCGGCGGTGGTGATCCGCACTCCCGGTGCGGAGCCGATCCGGAAGCGGGCCCCGGCGGCGACCCACCACCCGTGCGAGCGCAGCCCGTTGACGACGGCCGACTCGTCCCGCACCGGCACCCACACATTCATGCCGGCGGCGCCGTGGGCCGCGATGCCGTGCCGCCCGAGTTCGTCGATCAGGGTCCGGCGCCGCCGTGCGTACGCCTCCCGCGCCCGCCCGACGAGCGCGCTCGTCGCGGCGTCCCCCATCAGGCCGAGCACGGTCTCCTGGAGCAGATGGCTCACCCAGCCGGAGGTGAGCAGCAGCCGCCCGTCGTGCCGGGCCAGCGTGGTCGCGTCGCACGCCGCGGCGGCCCACCGCAGGTCCGTTCCCAGGAACTTCGTGACGGTCCGTACGTGCGCCCAGCGCGACAGGCCGGCCCCGGTCACCGAGTGGAGGGGCGCTCCGGCGATCTCGGTGGCGAAGTCGTTCTCGATCACGAGCACGTCGGGGGCCTCGCGCAGCACGTCGGCGAGCGCGTCGCGGCGTGCGGCCGAGAAGCACCCGCCGTACGGGTTCTGGGCGCGGGGGACGCACACGACGGCCCGTACGCCCTCCCGGAGCGCGGCGCGCAGCGCCTCGGGGCGCATGCCCTCGTCGTCGACCGTGACCGCGACCGTGCGCAGGCCGAGGGCCGTGACGAGGTCGAGGAGGTGGTGGTAGCCGGGATCCTCCACGGCCACGGCGTCGCCCGGCCGGAGCTCGACGGACAGCAGCCGTCCGATCATGTCCAGCGCTCCATGGGCGAACGTGACGTGCCCGGCCGGAACGCCGTCGGCCGCCAGCCACTCGCGGACCGTCTCCTCCAGGCGCGGCAGCCGTGGCACCGAGCGGTGCGAGCGGCTGCCGGGCGAGAGGCGTACGGGCGGCACCAGCTCGGGCAGGAGGGCGGGGTCGGGGTGTCCTCCGGCCAGGTCGCGCAGTCCTTCGGGCACCTTCGGCGGGCGTCGCGACGCCAGGCCGGGGCCTTCCGCGACGACCGTGCCGCCGCGGCCGCGGGTGACCACGATGCCGCGCTGCCGGAGTTCCTTGTAGGCGGTCGCGACGGTGCCGGGGCTGACGCCGAGGTCGTCCGCGAGCCGGCGCACTGGTGGGAGGGCGGCGCCGGGCTCCAGGGCGCCTTCGGTGACGGCGCGTTCGACCGAGGCGGAAATGGCCTTGGCCGTACCGCCGGTGATCCCATATCGTATTGCCACGTAACTGATTATGTATCAATACATAGCCGACGGCAAGCGTTTCGGACGCCGGACGTCGGACGAGGGACCGGGGGGAAATCGTGAGCCCGACGCAGCGGTGGGCCGCACTGACAGCACGCATACCGGGAGGCCGGGACGGGCGGCGCATGCTCGCGGTCGCACTGGTCGACCGCGCCGGCAACGGCCTGTGGGCCGCGACCTCGGTGCTGTACTTCACCTTCGTCACCGGGCTGAGCGTCGCCCAGGTGGGCACGCTGGCGGCCGTCGCCGGGGTCGCCGGCATCGCGGGGGCGCCGGTCGGCGGCAGGCTGGCGGACCGCTTTCCGCTCACCCGGGTGCTCGCCGCGTGCCAGGTGCTGCGCGCGGCGTCCGCCCTCGGGCTGCTGCTGACCACCGACTTCGCGCCGCTGCTGGTGCTCTCGGCGCTCGCCGGGTTCGGCGACAGGGCGGCGAGCGTGCTCACCAAGCTGTACGGCACCCGCGTCGCGGGCGCCGAGCGCGTGCGCTACCAGGCGGTCAACCGCACGGTCGCCAACGCCGGCTGGGCCCTCGGCGGCCTCGGCGCGGCCGCCGCCCTCGCCGCCGGCACCACCACCGTCTACCGCGTCCTGCTCGTCGGCGACGCCCTCTCCTTCGTCGCGGCCGCGGCGATCACCCTGAGCTGCGCGGAGGCCGCCGCGCCGGCCCGCGTCGTCGCCGCCGGCGGCCGGGCCGCCCCCGGCGTGCGCGCCACCAACCCCTGGCGCGACCGGACCTACCTGGCGTACGTGGCCACCGACACGGTGCTCTTCCTCGACGACGCGATCTTCAAGGTCGGGCTGTCCCTGTGGGCCGTCCACGCCACCGACGCCCCGCACGGCCTCGTACCCCTGCTGATGGTCCTCAACAACGTGATGGTCGTGGGCCTCCAGGTCCCCCTGGCCCGGTTCGGCGCCACGACGAGCGCGGCCCGCCGCCTCCTGCTGCCGCTCTCCCTCACCTTCCTGGCCTCCGGCGTCGCCATGGCGGCCTCCGCCGTGCACGGGGCCGTGCCCGCGAGCATCGCCCTGACCGCGGCGGCCGTCGGCTTCACCCTCGCCGAGATGCTGCACGCCACCGTCTCGTGGGAGTTGTCGGTCGCCCTCGCCCCCGAGGAGTCCCAGGGCTCCTACCTCGGCGTCCACGGCCTGGCCCAGGCGAGCCAGCGCGCGATCGGACCTCTGGCCGTCACCGCCGCCATCGCCGCCGGCCCCCTCGGCTGGACCGCCTTCGGCACCGTCATCGCCGCCGCCTGTCTGGCCCAGCACCGCCTCGTGCGCCCCGGGCCGCCCGAGCCGTCCGGGCCGTCGCCGTCCGCCCCGTCCCCGGCCGAGCCGGCGGCCGGCGGCACGAACCCGGTCGGGTGACCTTGGGGGGCGCGGGCCCGCCGCTGGCCGGGCCGCCGGGCACCGTCCGGTATGACACCGTCATGCAGAAGATCACGCCCTTCCTGTGGTTCGACGACCAGGCCGAGGAGGCGGTGCGGCACTACATGTCCGTCTTCGACGACTCCCGGATCGTGGAGACGCAGCGCTACGGCGAGGCCGGGCCGGGGAAGGCCGGAACGGTCATGACCATCGCCTTCGAGCTCGCCGGGCAGCAGTTCATCGCCCTCAACGGCGGTCCGCACTTCACCTTCAACGAGGCCGTCTCCCTGTCGGTCGACTGCGCCACGCAGGAGGAGGTCGACACGCTCTGGGCCAGGCTCGGCGAGGGCGGCGAGGAGGGCCAGTGCGGCTGGCTGAAGGACCGCTACGGCCTGTGGTGGCAGATCAACCCGCGCAGGCTGACCGAGCTGCTGGGCGATCCCGACCCGGTGAGGGCGGGCCGGGTCATGCAGGCCATGCTCCAGATGAAGAAGATCGACATTCAGGCGCTGGTGGACGCCTACGAACAGTGAACCCACCGGCCGACGGGCCGCGCACCACGGCCGGCGCGGCGGCCTATTTCGGCCGGCCCCCGTCGGCGTAGCGGTGCCGGGCCCACGCCGGCAGCCCGAACCAGCACAGCAGGAACCACGTGGTCAGCCCCGCGACGAGCCAGGGCACCGCGGAGGAGTGCAGGGCGATGCGCAGGACGAGCAGCAGCGCCGAGACGATCGTGGCCAGCAGCAGCACGACACCCACGAGCGTCAGCCGGGAGGCCCAGATGACGGTCTGGGGTTTGAGGCGGTGCCCGGTGACGAGCCGGTGGAAGGAGACGGGCCCGATGAGGGCGCCCATGGTGGCCGCGCCGAGCACGACGGTGACGATGTAGATGGCGCGGTCCGTGGCCGTGAGGGCGGTGAACTTCGGCGAGAAGACGACGGTCAGCAGGAAGCCGAAGAGGATCTGGACGCCGGTCTGGGCGACGCGGACCTCCTGGAGCAGCTCGTTCCAGCGGCGGTCGGCGCGTTCCTCCTGCGTCTCGTGACGCCCGGTCCCCGCCCGGTCACCCGCCGGTGTGCCCAGGGCGTCCGCCGCGCCCAGGGCGTCCGCCGCGCCCCGGCCCCGCCGCGCGCCGGGGCCGTCCGGGGTGCCGTCGTGTGCTCGGTTGCGCGGCATGCTCGTCCGTCCCTTCGTCCCGCCCACGCTGCCGTCACCGGGCGCCCTCCGCATCCGGAGAGGACCACAGGGTGGCGCGTACCGTTCGCGCCGCGGAAGAGGGCGGGGTAGACATAGGGGTATGGCCCGAATCCGGGGCCGCTCCTGGAGGCCATCGGGTCGCTGGTTCGCCGGTCGGCGCCGAGGTAGCCGGCGTGAGCGGCGACAGAGGCGCGCGGGCGCAGGGCTGCCGTGGGCTCGGCGCCTGCGGTCGGTCGCCGACCGCAGCGTCGCCGGCCAGATGTTCGTGCTGCAGGTCCTGATCGTGCTGCTGCTCATCGTGGCCGCGGTGGTGACACTGCTGCTCCAGGCGCGCAGCGACAGGTTCCAGGCGGCGCGCGACCGTTCGCTCGCCGCCGCCGAGGCGTTCTCCCATTCGCCGGGCCTGGTGCAGACCATGAGCGGCCCCAACCCGTCCGCCACGCTCCAGCCGCTGACCGAGGCCGCCCGCCGCCAGGGCGGTGTCGACTTCCTCGTGGTGATGAACCGCGACGGCATCCGCTACACCCATCCCTCGCCGAAGGAGATCGGCAAGAAGTTCGTCGGCACGATCGAGCCGTCGTTGCACGGCCGCGTCACGGTCGAGAAGGTCAACGGCCCCCTCGGCGAGGAGCTGCAGGTCGTGGTGCCGGTGACGGACCGCGGCCGGGTCGTCGGCATGGTCTCCTCCGGGCTCAAGGTCCGCTCGGTGAGCAGCGCGGTCGACCGGCAGCTGCCGGTCGTCCTGGGCGCCGGCGCCGTCGCCCTGGCGCTCGCGACGGGCGGCACGGCGCTGGTGACCCGGCGGCTGCGGCGGCAGACCCATGGTCTCGGCCCGGTCGAGATGACCCGGATGTACGAGCACCACGACGCGGTTCTGCACGCGGTGCGCGAGGGCGTGGTCATCGTCAGCGGTGACGGCCACGTCCTGCTCGCCAACGACGAGGCGCGCCGGCTCCTCGGCCTGCCCACGGACGTGGAGGGCCGGCCCGTCGACGCCCTGGGCCTGGATCCCCGGATGGCGGAGCTCCTGGCGTCGCGTCGCGTGGCCACCGACGAGGTGCTGCCCGTCGGGGAGCGGCTGCTGGCGGTGAACCAGCGGCCGACCGACCGCCGGGGCGGCCCGCCGGGCAGCGTGGCCACCCTGCGGGACTCCACCGAGCTGCGCGCGCTCGCGGGCAAGGCCGAGGTGGCACGCGGCCGGCTGCGGCTGCTGTACGACGCGAGCGTGGCCATCGGCACCACCCTGGACGTGCAGCGCACCGCCGAGGAGCTCGCCGAGGTGGCCTCCCCCCGGTTCGCCGACTACGTCTCCGTCGACCTCGCCGAGCCGGTGCTGCGCGGCGAGGAACCCCGGACCGGGGTGGGCCACGAGGCCCCGGAACTGCGCCGGGTGGCCCTGAGCGGCTCCCCGGACGACCATCCCCTCTACCGGGCGGGAGAGGTGCACCGCTTCGCCGCGACCACCCCGCAGGCCACGGGCTTCGTCAGCGGGCAGGCCGTGCTCGTGCCCGACCTGCGCGTCTCCGACGGCTGGCGCACCCAGGACCTCGTACGCACCCAGGAGATCCTCGACTACGGCTTCCACTCGCTGATCACCGTTCCGCTCAAGGCGCGCGGCGTGCTGATGGGCATCGTGAACTTCTGGCGGGCCCAGGGCAGCGGGACGTTCGAGGACGACGACCTGTCCCTGGCCGAGGAGCTGTCGGCCCGGGCGGCGGTGTGCATCGACAACGCCCGCCGCTTCACCCGCGAGCACGCCATGGCCGTGACCCTGCAGCACAGCCTGCTGCCGCGCGGCGTGCCGGAGCAGAACGCCCTCGACATCGCCTACCGCTACCTGCCGGCCCAGGCCGGGGTGGGCGGCGACTGGTTCGACGTCATCCCGCTGCCCGGCGCCCGGGTGGCCCTGGTCGTGGGCGACGTGGTCGGCCACGGGCTGCACGCCGCCGCGACGATGGGCCGGCTGCGCACGGCCGTGCAGAACTTCTCCTCCCTGGACCTGCCGCCGGACGAGCTCCTGGGCCATCTCGACGAGCTGATCGGCCGGATCGACCAGGAGACGGCGGACGTGGACGGGGAGGCGCCGATCACCGGCGCCACCTGCCTGTACGCGATCTACGACCCCTCCACCGGGATGTGCAGCATGGCCCGGGCCGGCCATCCGCTGCCCGCGCTGGTCCGTCCCGACGGCACGGTGGAGTTCCCGGAGCTGCCCGCGGGGCCGCCGCTCGGCCTGGGCGGGCTGCCCTTCGAGGCCGTGGAGCTGCGCCTGCCCGAGGGCAGCAGCCTGGCCCTGTACACCGACGGCCTCATCGAGGACCGTACGCGGGACATCGACGTCGGCCTGGAGATCCTCGCCCGCACGCTGGCGCAGCCCGGCCGGTCGCCGCAGAAGATGTGCGACGCGGTGCTCGGCGCGCTGCTGCCCGCGCGCCAGGCCGACGACATCGCCCTGGTCATCGCCCGCACCCGGTGCCTGGAAGCCGATCTGATCGCCACCTGGGAGCTGCCCGCCGACCCGGCGGTCGTCGCGGCCGCACGGGCCGACATCACCCGGCAGCTGACCGAGTGGGGCCTGGAGGAGCTGGGGTTCACCACGGAGCTGATCCTCAGCGAGCTGATCACCAACGCCATCCGGCACGCCTCCGGCCCGATCGGCGTCCGTCTGCTGCGCGACCGCGCCCTGATCTGCGAGGTCTCCGACACCAGCAGCACCGCGCCGCACCTGCGCTACGCGGCCGCCGAGGACGAGGGCGGCCGCGGGCTGTTCCTGGTGGCGCAGCTGGCCGAGCGCTGGGGTGCCCGGTACACGGCCGAGGGCAAGGTCATCTGGGCCGAGCAGCTGCTGCCCTGAGGCCGCGCGCGGTGGCGTACGGCCCGTCGGCGGGCCCGGATCCCGGGTACCGCCCGTCCGCCGCGCGACCCCGAGGGCCGCCTGGTCCCGTCGCGTCCGTCCGCCTTCTTCCGGCGTGCTCAATCCTCTCCCGGCAGATCCCCGGCGGGGCGGACCGCGAGTAGTTTCCGGGCCGACGCCACGTCGCCCCGGGAAAGGCCATCCGATGACCCAGGCACCCGACCGACCCGATGCCCGACGCCCTCTCATAGGGGGACGGGGTGGGACGGCGCCGGCGACGTCCCTCTTCGTCAACGGATTCTTCCCCGGCCGCCGGGCCCTGGTCATCCTCCTGGCCGCGTTGTTCGGATTCGCGCTGACGGTGGTGTGGTCGGCGGAGTTCGTCGACCGGACGATCGGGGGCAACGTGGCCGACACGCTGCTGGGCCACGACTCGCGCGAGACGCCCATCACCGGAGCCCTGGGCGGCATCGCCTTCGCGCTCGCCACCGGCGTGGCGGGCACGTTCACCGCCTGCAACGTGGCCGCCTTCAGCGCCATCGCCCCGCTGGCCGGCTGCGTGCCCACCCGCCGGGGGCGGATGGCGCGCATGATCCGGCCGCTGGGCCTGCTGGCCGCCGGATCGGTCGCGGTGTCGGCGGCCTACGGCGTGGTCGTCGCGCTGGCCGGCACCCGCATGCCCCAGTTCCAGTCCACCACCGCGGCGGGCGGCTTCTCGCCCCGGCTGATCCAGTCCATGGTGGTGTTCGGCCTGGTCGGCCTGTGCATGGCCTATCTGGGCCTCGCCTCGCTGGGCCTGGTCCGCGATCCGCTGGCCCGCCTCTCGGCGCGCTTCCCGAACGCCCCGATGGTCGTCATGGGCGCGCTGACCGGCTCGTTCCTGATCGGCCGCCCGTATCCGCTGTTCCGTCAGCTCTTCCGCGACGCGGCGGAGAGCCACAACGTCCTTTACGGCGCGGCGGCGTTCGGTCTGCAGGCCCTCGGCAACATCCTGATCATGGCCGTGCTGTTCCTGCTCGTCGCCGGCCTGGCGGGCGAGCGGCTGTACGGCTGGTTCGCCGCGAAGCCCAGCCGCGCGTCGGCGCTGACGGCGGCGGCCTTCATCGCCGCGGGCGTGTTCATGGTCCTGTACTGGGACGTGCGGATCCTCGCCCGGCGGGACCTGATCTGGTACCCGCTGGCCCCCTGGGCCTGACGCCCCCGGTCCGCCGCCCGCGGAAAACCGGCTGACCACGGCCCCTCCGGCACGGCAGGCTGGGGGCATGGACGAACGACGGACCGTACGGGTCTCGAAGTACCTCTCGTTGCACCTGCGCCACCAGCCCGAGCGCATCGGCATCAGCCTCGACGCGCAGGGCTGGGTGGACGTCGACGTCCTGCTCGCCGCGGCGGCGGCCCACGGCTTCCCCGTCAGCCGCCAGGAGCTGGAGCACGTGGTGGCCACGAACGACAAGCGGCGGTTCGCGCTGGAGGGGGACCGCATCCGGGCGCGGCAGGGGCATTCGGTCGCGGTGGACCTCGGGCTGCCGGCGGCCGAGCCCCCGCCGTACCTCTATCACGGCACCGTCGGCCGCAACGTGGCGGCGATACGGGCCGAGGGGCTGTCGCCCATGAACCGCCACCATGTGCATCTGTCGGCCGACCGGGAGACCGCCACGCGCGTCGGCGCCCGGCGCGGCAAGCCGGTGGTGCTGGCGGTGGACGCCGCGGCGATGCACGCGGCGGGGCACGTCTTCCGGGTGACCGGGAACGGGGTGTGGCTGGCGGAGAGGGTGCCGCCGCGGTTCCTGCGGTTCCCCGGCTGAGCCGGGCGTCGTGGGACCCCGGGCGGGGCCGGCCTCCGGACCACGCCCGTCACGCCGAGGGCGGCCCCGGCGCCGCGCCTGCCGGGGAGAGCGGCCGCGGCGCCCCATACTGCGATCATCGCTCACTCCACCGGGCCCGGCACGAATGGTCAGGAGGACCCACCCGATGACCGACACATCGTTCGGGGCGCACGCGTCCCGTCGTGGCATGCTCCGCGCGCTCGCGGCCGCGAGCGGCCTCGCCCTGGGCGGCGGGCCCGGCGCGGCCGCCGCGCCGGGAGCCCGGCCGGTGATGCCCGGAACGCGGCCGGACGCCGCGAAGGCACGGGAGATCCGCGACGAGTTCCTCCACGCCTGGGAGGGGTACAAGCGCTTCGCCTGGGGGCACGACGAGGTCCTGCCCGTCTCGGGCGGTCACCGCGAGTTCTTCGCCCGGGGCCACCCCGTCGGGCTGTCGATCGTCGAGGCGCTCGACACCCACCATCTGATGGGGCTCGACGACGAGGCCGACCGGTGCGTGCGGTGGATCGTCGACCATCTGGATTTCGACATCGACGCCGACTTCCAGGTCTTCGAGGCGACGATCCGCCTGGTCGGCGGCCTGCTCGCGGGCTATCTGGCGACCGGCAGGCGGGCCCTGCTCGACCTGTGCGCGGACCTGACGGACCGGCTGCTGCCGGCCTTCACCGCGTCGCCGACCGGCATGCCCTACCGGTACGTCAACCTCCGCACCGGGCGCGTCTCGGGCGCCGTCTCGCCGGTGGCCGAGATCGGCACCCACCTCCTGGAGTTCTCCGTCCTGTCCGAGCTCACCGGCGACCCGCGCTACCGCCGGGCCGCCAAGCGCGCCGTGCGCGCCCTGGTGGAACGCCGTTCGGGGCTGGATCTGCTCGCCACCACCATGAACGTCGAGACCGGCCGGTGGGCCGACCGGCAGGCCGTCGCCGTCGACCCGCCGGCGGACTCGTTCTACGAGTACCTGTGGGGCGCGTGGGAGATGTTCGGCGACGAGGAGTGCCGGGACTGGTTCCGCACGCTCGACGACGCGCTGCGCCGGCACCAGGCCGAGCGGGCGGACGGGCTGCTGTGGTTCCGGCACGTCGACTTCGGCACCGGGGCGACCACGAGCCGGCGGCAGTCCTCCCTGGCCGTCGCCATCCTGCCCGTGGGCGGCGACCCCGGCCTCGCGGCCGACTACTACCGGTCGTGGACGGCCGTCCTCGACAAGTACTCCGTCATCCCGGAACAGATCGACTACACCCGCCTGCAGGCCGTCGACCCCAGGAACGAGCTGCGCCCCGAGTACGCCAACTGCGCCTTCCAGCTCTACTGGCAGACGGGCGAGGCGTACTACCGCACGACGGCCTGGCGCTACTTCCAGAACCTCAGGAAGTACCACCGCGTCCCGGGCGGCTACACGGTCGTCTCCGACGTCACCCGGCGGCCCATGCCCCAGGGCGACCACTGCCCCGCCTACGTCTTCGCCGAGAACTTCAAGTGGCTCTACCTCACCTTCGCCGACACCCCGCGCTTCGACTACGCCCACGGCTACCTCAGCACCGAGGGCAAGGTGCTCCGCGGCCTGCGCCGCGCGTGAGGCCGCCCGGGCGTTCGCCCACGCGAGCGAACGCGCTCCGACATCACCCGTAAGCCGTATTCCACGCCCACCCGGAAGGGCCGGAGAATGTCCCTCATGGCCGTGTCCGCAGCGTCCGCCCGCCCCGTTCCCGGTCCGCGCGGCCTGCCCCTCTTCGGGAACCTCACCGCCTTCGGCAGGGATCCGCTGGCCTTCTTCGGCCGGCTGCGCGACCACGGCGACGTCGTCACCTGGCGGCTCGGTCCGCGCAGGAGCGTCTTCGTCTCCCGGCCCGACCACATCGCCGAGTTCCTCGCGGCGGTCGAGCAGACCTTCGAGCCGCTCGAGATCGGCTGGGGCCTCAAGCAGCTGGTCGGCGACAGCGTCCTGCTGAGCAAGGGCGCCGACTGGCGGCGCAAGCGGACCCTGGTCCAGCCGACCGTCCGCCCCCGCCACGTGCGCACGTACGCCACCACGATGGTCGACTGCGCGACGGAGCTGGCCGGCGCCTGGCGCGAGGGCCAGCGCCTCGACGTACGCCGCGAGATGACACGGCTCACTCAGCGGATCGTGGTCCGGACCCTCTTCGGGAACGACCTCGAGGACGACGGCGGCCGCCTCGGCGACGCGATGGCCGCGATCCAGCGCGAGCTGGCGACGGAGCTGCGGGGCGGCGTCAATCTGTTCCTGCCGTCCTGGGCGCGCCCGCCCTGGCGGCGCCGCCTGCTGGCCGCGGTGACCGTGGTCGACGCGGAGATCCGGCGGCTGATCGACGCACGGCGCGCCGAGGACCCCGCCGACGGCCGGCAGGACGACCTGCTCGGCCGCCTCCTCGCCGCCCGCGACGAGGACGGCCGGGCCCTGACGGCCCGTGAGGTGCGCGACGAGGCCGTGACCCTGTGGGCCGCGGGCCACGAGACCACCTCCACGACCCTGACGTGGACCTGGCTGCTGCTCTCCCGCTGCCCGGACGCCCGCGCCCGGCTCACCGAGGAGCTGGACCGGGTGCTCGGCGGGCGGCCACCCGCCTACGAGGACTACGAACGGCTCCCCTGGGCCCGGCAGATCGTCAAGGAGGCGCTGCGCCTGTACCCGCCCGCGTGGGTCATCTCCGCCGTGGCCGGGAAGGACGCCGCGCTGGGCGGATCGCCCGTCCGGGCGGGCACGATCGTGTGGTGCAGCCAGTGGACCACGCACCGCGACCCCCGGTGGTTCCGCGATCCTGCGGCCTTCCGGCCCGAACGCTGGGACGCCGACGCCCCGGACGCCGTGCCGGACCACGCGTGGTTCCCCTTCGGCGGGGGCCTGCGCACCTGCCTCGGCGCGCGGTTCGCGCTCGTCGAGGCGACGCTGGTGCTCGCCACGCTGGCCCGGCGTTTCCACCTCGAGGCCGCCCCCCACGACGGCCGGCCCGCCGTGGGCCTCCTCCTCCAGCCGGCCGTCCCGGTACGGGCGACCGTGCGGGCCCGGTAGGCGCAGCGGCCCAACGGGCCGTCAGGAGGCCCGTACGAGCAGCCGCTTCGCCTTGGCGTGCCCCCCCCGCTCCCGCCGGGCACCGCCTCGCCGCGCCGGCCGGTGCGCGGCGGCAGCCCGTTTTCCCCGGCGGGTGGTTCGTGGCCGCCGATCGGCGCAACGCGTCCGGCGGATACCGCCGTTGGGCTCGAGGCTTGCGGATAGTCGTACCGGAGGTGGCCGTGCCCGGAACCTTGTCACGAAGCGTGCTGCCGCGCGCCTGTGTCGTCGCCGCGCTCGCCGCCGCGCTGGCACCCCTGACACCCCAGACCCCGCCGACGCGCCCGGACGCGCCCGCGGCACCGGCCGCCGTCCTGTCCGGCGCGGCGGGCGCGCCCGGCCGTCCCGTACGACGGGACGACTCCGGGCACGCCTTCCGGCACCCCGGCGTCCTGCTCACCCGGGCGCAGTTGAAGCGGATCCGCGCGCGGGTCGCCGACGGCGCCGAGCCATGGGCGTCGGAGTTCGAGGTCATGCGGTCCAGCATGTACGGATCGCTCGACTACACGGCGGCGCCCGTCGCGGTCGTGCGCTGCCCGCCCGGTTCCCAGCCCGGGCGGGGGTGCGTGGAGGAGCGGCGGGACGCGATCGCCGCGTACACCCACGCCCTGCTGTGGTACGTCACCCGCGACCGCGCGCACGCCCGGAAGGCCGTGCAGATCATGGACGCCTGGTCGGCGGAGGTGGAGGACCACACCGAGGGCAACGCGCCGCTGCAGGCCGCCTGGTCGGGGAGCTCCTGGGCGCGGGCCGGGGAGATCATGCGCTACACCTACGACGGCTGGTCGCGCGCCCGGGTGCGGCGGTTCGCCACGATACTGCGCACCGCGTATCTGCCCCTGACCGAGCGGGGCGCCCCGGACCACAACGGGAACTGGGACCTGACCATGGCCGACGCGAGCATCGGCATCGCGGTCTTCCTCGACGACACCGAGGCCTTCGAGACGGCCGTGCGCCGGTTCCGCGACCGCGTTCCCGCCTACTTCTACCTGCGCTCGGACGGACCGCTGCCCGAGCGACCGCGGGGCAGCCGCATCAAGACGGCGGACGACATCAGGACGTACTGGTTCGGCCAGCGCGTCTTCGTGGACGGCCTCGCGCAGGAGACCTGCCGGAACTTCACCCACGTCGGCTACGCCCTCGCGGCCACCGCCCACGTCGCGGAGACCGCCTGGCACCAGGGCGTGGACCTCTACGACGAGGTCGCCGAGCGGCTGCGCGCGGCGCTGGACCTCCACGCCCGCTACCAGCTGGGCGACCCGGCCCCGTCATGGCTGTGCGACGGGAGGCTGAAGGTGAGGATGGGGCCCGACACCGAGGTCCTCCTCAACCACCTGGGCAACCGTCGGGGGTGGTCGCTCCGGGACCCCGAGGAGGCCGCCCGGCCGGCGCGCCACCGCGGGACGGACAACCTGTTCGTGGCCTGGGAGACCCTGACCCACACGAACAACCCCGGCTGAGCCTGCCGGCCGGGGCCGTCCGCGTGCCTGCCGTGCCCTGCGCTTGTGTCGGTCAGAAGCGCAGTACGGCCGCCAGCCGGTCCTCGGAGGCGAGGGTGTCGTCCGGGACGAACTCGATGTCCGCGCCGCTGCGGAGCGCGTTCTCCACGATCTCGTCCACGACGTCCTCGTGGATGGAGGGGTCCGCCAGCAGGGGCTCGGTGGGCGCCTCCACCTTCTGGGGGTGGCCGCCGTTCCCGTCCACCCGCGCGGTCACCTGGTAGTGGTCCTCGACCGCGAGGAGGGCCACCCGGCCCTGGCGTACGGTCTGCCAGATCTCGTCCAGGCCCGAGGTGTAGCGCTTCTGGCCGCGTGCGTCGCTGAGGCGGCGCAGCACCTCGCCCTGGCGCGAGGAGCGGCGCGCGTCGAAGGCGGGGTGCAGGATGTCGTAGAGCTCGTGCCCGGACTTCGCGCTCGCCCCGCCGTTCTCGACCCGTGCCGTGATGACGCCGGGGTTGGGGAGCAGCTTCTCGAGCAGGGCGATCTGTTCCCGCAGGCCGACGACGTACAGCGGCCGGGTCGTGCCGTTCAGGACGGGCGTGAGCGCGCCCGCGATGGTGCGCATGTACTGGCGCTCGCGCTCCAGGTGGGCCTCCTCGCGGGAGGTCAGCGCGTGCTTGCCGACCTTGTCGAAGTGGCGTCCGGGCAGCGCGTCCTCGTGGTCGGGGAGCGCGGGGCGGACCGGGAAGCCGCCGACGGTGACCTCGGTGAGGTTCTCGCCCGCGCCGTCCCACAGGCGGCTCTCGCTCTCGGAGAGCGCCAGCGCCCAGTACGGCTCCTCGACGATCCGGGCGGCGACCAGGTTGCGGGTCAGGAACGTGTCCGAGACGACCACGCGCTGGGGTACCGAGCGCGGCAGGTACCAGACCTGGTGCTCGCCCGGTGCGGCCAGGATCAGCAGCCCGTCGGTGGTATGGGTGAGATCGACCTCCGCGGCCGCGGCGTCGAGGCGGTTCCCCACGTCGGTCCGGGCGGCCCGGGTCACCCGGGGATCCTCCTCGAGCCGCCGCTTGGCCTCCGCGATCGTGTTGCGCAGCCGTACCGCGTCCTCGGTGCTGTACGGAGAGCGCCGGGTCGTGGGGAGCAGCAGTGACACGGCCGGGTAGTCGCGCGGACGGCGCAGGTCACGGAGTGTTTCGTCGGTCAGTGCGCCGATGTCCATCGGTCATCCTCCTCGGGCCCACAGGATGCCTCCAGGTGACCAGAGTCGCGGCCGGGCGGCCAGTCGGGCGCGGCCGGGCGGAGCATCGCCGCACGTCGGCGGCCTGGTCGTGGACAGATGTGCGTCGTTGACGCCCCGGAGAGGGATCCGTCACGATCGGAGGTGTCGGGACGCGCCGGCACAGGGGCGCGGAGTACGGTGAGGAGCCGCCGATGTCCCAGCCGCGGCGACAGGGCCTGATCCTCGATTTCGGCGGAGTGCTGACCACGTCGGTGTCCGGGAGCGCCCGCGCCTTCTGCCTGCGCGAGGGCCTGGCGCCCGACGCCTTCGCGGACGTCGTCTCGGCCGATCCGGTGGGCCGGGAGCTGTTTGCGGACCTGGAGCGCGGGGTGCTCCCCCAGGCGGAGTGGAACGCCCGCACGGCCGACCTGCTGGGCGTGGACGCCACGAACCTCCTCGGCCGCGTCCTGGCCGATGTGCGCCCCGAGCCCGTGCTGACCGGTGCGGCGCGGGCGTGGCGCGCCGCCGGGGTGAGGGTGGGCGTGCTGTCCAACAGCCTCGGCTCCACGCCGTTCGACCCGTACGAGGGCCACGAGCTGGGCACGCGGTACGACGTCGTGGTGCTGTCCGGCGACCATCACCTGCGCAAGCCCGACCCCGCGCTCTACGCCGTCATGGTGGAGCGGATGGAGCTGCCGGCCGCGGCGTGCGTGTACGTGGACGACTCCGCCCGCAACCTCACGCCCGCCCAGGACCTGGGCATGGCCGTGGTGCGGCACACGGACCCCGCCGCCACCGTCGCCCGGCTCGAGGAGCTCCTGGGCGTCCCGCCGGACACGCCCTAGTCCTGATCCGGCTAGTCCTGTTCCGGCGCGCGGTCGGCCGCCGCGAGGGCGGCGCGGAGGGTGTCCTCGCGCAGCACGGTCAGGAAGGGGATCAGCAGCAGGGCGCACGCCAGGGCGCCGAGGGCGAAGACCGTGCGCGGCCCGGAGATCTGCGCCAGGAGGCCGGCCAGTGCGGCGCCCACGGGCATGCCGCCCCAGCCGATCATGCGGCTGGCGCTGGAGACCCGGCCCAGGAGAGCGTCGGGGATCAGGCGCTGCCGGAGGGTGACGACGGTGACGTTCCACAGGCCGCTGCCGACGCCGCCCAGGAGCGTGGCCGCGCCGACGGCCCAGACCCGGGAGGTCAGGGCCGGAGTGGCCAGCATGATCACGCTGGTGATGACGTCGATGGCCAGCAGGTTGCGGACGCCGATGGCGCGCTGGACGCGCCCGGCGGCGAGGGAGCCCAGCACTCCGCCGACGGCGAGGGTGGTCAGCAACAGGCCGTAGCCGGTGCCGCTGAGGCCCATGGGGCCGGGCGCGACCGCGTAGAGGACGAGGACGGCCGTCCAGGCGCTCCACGCCCCCGCCATCACGCACACCATGCCGGCCACGCCGCGCAGCAGCCGGTGGCGCCAGAGGAAGCGCAGGCCCTCGGCGAGCTCGGCCCGCAGCGAGCGCAGGACGGGTTCGTCGCGGGCGGCCCTGGGCGGCGGGTAGGGGCCGCGGAAGAGGAGCAGCAGGGCGCCGGCCGCCACGAGGTAGGCGCCGGCCGTGCCCAGGACGGCGACGGTCGTCCCCGCCGCGACGAGCAGGCCGCCCAGCGGCGGCCCGACGAACTCGTTCAGCGACGAGCGGGTGCTCTCCAGCCGGGAGTTGGCGGTGTCGAGCCGGTCCCGTCCCACGACCATGGGCAGCACGGAGGAGGTGCACAGGTCGGCCGCGATCTCGGCCGTCCCCAGCAGGAAGGCCGTGGCGTACAGGGCCGGCAGCGGTGCCACGTCGCCGGCGACGGCGAGCGCCAGCAGCACCAGGGCTGCCACCCGCAGCACGTGGGCGGCGAGGATCAGCCGGCCCCGCTCGACACGGTCGATGAGGACGCCGATGAGGAGGGTGCACAGCACGTACGGCAGGGTCTGCGCCCACTTCACCCCGGCCACCAGCCCGGGCGACGACGTCAGGGTGAGGGCGATCAGCGGAAACGTGATCACGACCAGGCCGTCCGCCAGATTGCTCACCGCGTAGGCGGCCCACAGTCCGGCGAAGTCACGTGCGCCGGCCTCTCGCGCCGGTGCGGTCACCGCGGCTCCTGTCGTCGGGGGTCGTCGGGGGTCGCTCATGGCGCCTTCGGGGTCGGGGGTGCCGGGATGCGGGGGCGGCAGGGAACGACCGCCTCCAGCTTGTCGGAGGCGGTCGTCCAGGGGTGCGCCGCGGCCCGGATCAGCAGAGCAGCGCGCAGGTGGCGCGCGTGAACGTGTCCTTGCCGTGGTTGCGTACGGTGTGCGCGAAGGCCGCCCGCGGGTTGGCCGGTGCGGGGACGGTCGCCTGTTCGGTCATGCCGAGCGGGGCGAGGAGGGCGCGGGTCTGCTCACCGACGCAGTGGATTCCCTTGTTCTTCAGGATGGTGTCGGCCAGCCGGCCGCCGAGCCCGTCCAGCGAGCCGCCCGACCAGGTCGAGACCTTGTAGTCGCCTCCCTCGGCCTGCTCGAAGAAGCGCACGTCCGCGCTTCCCTGACTCTCCGTGAGAAGGACGAAGATCCTCCGGCTCGAGAGCTCCATGTCCACATGGTCCATCTTGTGGAGGATGGCCTCGGGGTCACCGTAGAAGTCGTGCACCTCCGGTGTCCAGGAGTAGGAGACGCAGCCCGCGGCCATCTCCTGCCGTGTCCCGTCTTTCGCGTGGGCCTGGGTGGTCAAGAGGAAAACCCCCAATCGTCGAACGCCGGTCTCCCGGCATGGATGGGCGAGTTCGCTTGCCCATCCTGGTCGAGGGGCCGTCCGAAGAGAACACCCGAGCCTTGTGGACCTTTGCGTTCCGGGAATGGCGGCCATGCGCCGCCCGACCGGCGGCGCCCGGGCGGTGCCATGCTGAGTCCATGCTGGATGTCCCCCACTTACGGGTTCTCCTCGCGGTGGCGCAGCACCGCTCGATCTCCGCCGCCGCGCACGCCCTGTCGTACAGCCAGTCGGCCGTGTCCCGGCGCATCACCGCGCTGGAGCACGACGTCGGGACGCCCCTGCTGCTGCGCGGCAGCCGCGGGGTCCGGCCGACCCCGGCCGGAGAGGCGCTGATCGAGCACGCCAGGGTGATCATGCGCCAGCTGGCGCTGGCCGAGGAGCGCGTCCGGGCGCTGGCCGGGACGGCCGGGGGCCGGCTGCGGCTGGGCGCGTTCGCCAGCGCCAACGCGGGGATCGTCCCCGAGCTGTTCAGCCGCTTCTCCCGGCGGTATCCCGCCGTCCGGCTGTCGTTGTGCGCGGGCGGCCCGGCCGATCACCTGGCCGCGCTGCGGGCCGGCGAGCTGGACCTGGCACTGGTGACCGAGTGGGATCTGGCCGGGGAGCGGTTCGACGGCCTGTCCCTGCTGCGGCTGATGACCGACGAGCAGCTCGTCGCCCTCCCCGCCGGCCACCGCCTGGCCGGGCCGGGGCCGATCGGCCTGTCCGAGCTGCGCGAGGAGACATGGATCGAGGGGGCGCACCCCGACTGCCTGGGCCCGCTGCGCGAGCTGTGCCTGGGGCTGGGCTTCGAGCCGCGTGTGGGGCTGTGCTGCGACGACTGGTACGGCAAGCAGCGCATGGTGGCCGCGGGGATGGGCATCGGGCTCTTTCCGGCGCTGGCCGTGCCGAGCCTCGGTCCCGGCCTCGCGCTGCGGTCGCTGGACGGGCAGTTCCCGCCGCGCGACGTCTACCTCGTGCTGCCGGACCGGGACAGCCGGGCCCCGGCCACCGGCCCCCTCACCGCCGTGCTGCTGGAGCTGGTGACGGGCCTTGAAGATCGTTAACCGGAAGCGCTCCCGCCTTCACCATATTGAGGGGAAATCCGACTGCCCGGCCCATTCCGCCGGGTCCGGCGCCTAGCGTCGCGGTGACCGCCCGCCCGGCACCGTCCCCGAAAGGCCGCGCACGCGATGCCGAACCCCTTTGAGCTTCCCGACTTCTACATGCCGTACCCGGCCCGGCTGAACCCCCATCTGGAGGGCGCCCGGGAGCATTCCAAGGCGTGGGCCCGCGCGTTCGGCATGGTCGAGGGCTCGGGCATCTGGGACGAGAGCGACGTCGACTCGCACGACTACGCCCTGCTGTGCTCCTACACCCACCCCGACGCCTCGGGGCCCCAGCTGGACCTCGTCACCGACTGGTACGTGTGGGTGTTCTTCTTCGACGACCACTTCCTGCACCTGTTCAAGCGCACCGGCGACATGGCCGGCGCGAAGGCCTACCTCGACCGGCTGCCCGCCTTCATGCCGCTCGACGGCGACCCCGCTCCCCCCGAGCCCGTCAACCAGGTCGAGGCGGGCCTCGCGGACCTGTGGGCCCGTACGGTCCCGTCGATGTCGCAGGCCTGGCGGCGGCGCTTCCGCGAGAGCACCTGGCACCTGCTCGAGGAATCCCTGTGGGAGCTGTCGAACATCAACGAGGGCCGGGTCGCCAACCCCGTCGAGTACATCGAGATGCGCCGCAAGGTGGGCGGCGCCCCGTGGTCCGCCCACCTCGTCGAGTACGCGGCCGGCTCCGAAGTGCCCGACGTCATCGCGGCGAGCCGCCCGATGCGGGTGCTCAAGGACACCTTCGCCGACGGGGTGCACCTGCGCAACGACCTCTTCTCGTACCAGCGCGAGACCGAGACCGAGGGCGAGCTGGCCAACGCCGTGCTGGTGCTCGAGCGGTTCCTGGGCTGCGACACCCAGCAGGCCGCCGACTCCGTCAACGACCTGCTCACCTCCCGGCTCCAGCAGTTCGAGCACACCGCCCTCACCGAGGTGGGACCGCTGCTCCTCGAGCACGGCCTGGGCCCCTCGGAGTGCGCCGACGTCTTCGCCTACGTCAAGGGCCTGCAGGACTGGCAGTCGGGCGGCCACGAGTGGCACATGCGCTCCAGCCGCTATATGAACGGCGCCACCGCCGGTGCCCCGGCGGTCACGGGCCGGGCGCTGGGCGGCCCGCTCGGGCTCGGCACCTCGGCGGCCCGGGTGCCGCTCTCGATCGCGGCGAGCCTGCCCGCGCGGGCGCGCCGCCACGGCCACCGGCCTTTCCGGAAGGTCGGCCACCTGCCGCTGCCCGACTTCGACATGCCGTTCCCCACCACGCTCAGCCCCCACCTGGACGACTCCCGCCGGCACAACATCGCCTGGAGCCACCGGATGGGCCTGCTGACCCCCTCCCCCGACGTCCCCTTCTCCGGCCTGTGGGACGAGGGCAAGCTGCGGGACTACGACTTCGCGCTGTGCGCCGCCGGCATCCACCCGGAGGCCACCCCCGAGGCGCTCGACATCGCCACGGACTGGCTCACCTGGGGCACCTACGGGGACGACCTGTATCCCGTCGTCTTCGGCCGCACCGCCGACCTGGCCGCCGCCAAGGCCTGCAACGACCGTCTGATGACGTTCACGCCGCTCGACGTCGGCGCCACGCCGCACCCGCTCAACCCGCTCGAGAGCGGCCTCGCCGATCTGTGGACCCGTACCGCGACGCCCATGGGCGAGGAGGCCCGGCGGACGTTCCGGGATGCCATCGAGACCATGGTGGAGAGCTGGCTGTGGGAGCTGGCGAACCAGAAGGCGAACCGCGTCCCGGAGCCCGTCGACTACATCGAGATGCGGCGCAAGACCTTCGGCTCGGACCTCACCATGGCCCTCGCCCGCATCGGCCACGACCGGGCCGTGCCGCCCGAGGTCTACCGCTCCCGTCCCGTGCAGGCCATGGAGAACGCCGCGGCCGACTACGCCTGCCTGACCAACGACGTCTTCTCCTACCAGAAGGAGATCGAGTTCGAGGGCGAGGTGCACAACGCCGTCCTCGTCGTCGAGGACTTCTTCGACTGCGGGCGCACCGAGGCGCTCGGCATCGTCAGCGACCTGATGAACTCCCGCATGCGCGAGTTCCAGCACGTCGTCACCACCCAGCTGCCCCTGGTGTGCGAGGAGTTCGGCCTCGACGAGGAGGGGCGGGCCACGCTCGAGGGGTACGCGCAGGAGCTGAAGAACTGGATGTCCGTGATCCTCACCTGGCACCGGGAGTGCCACCGCTACGCCGAGGCGGACCTGCTGCGGCACCACGCGCCGCCGACAGTGCCCTCGTGGGGCCTTCCCAGCGGCCTGGGCACCTCCGCCACCCGGATCGCCGGCCCTTGGGGCGCTCCGTACGGCCCGGGGCGCGGTCAGTCCGTGAGCACGCCGTCGGGGACGTCCAGGGTGCGGGTCAGCCTGCCGACGTCGGCGCACGCCCTGCCGTAGCCGGTGCCCTCCGGATGCAGGGTGAGCACGACGACGACGCTGCGGTCGGCGGCGCCGACGGTGCCGGTGGTGTGCACGGCACCGCGGACGAGGTCCACGCCGCCGGCCGTCACCGGCCGCCGCTTCGGGCCGGCCGGCGAGCGGCCCTGGGCGTCGAAGCCGGACCAGCCCTGTTTGACCGCCCATGGGCGGCTGTAGACGGCCGGGATGCCGAAGGACTGGTCGAAGCCGTCCGTCCCCCGGGGGGTGGCGCCGCGCAGGGCGTCCATGACGCGGTCGCGGGCCGGCGCGGGCGCGTCCTCGAGGAGGTGCCGGTAGACGGTGACCGTGTCGGCGGCCGAGAGGCCCGTGTATCCCCAGAAGCCGGGGTGTTCCTCGGGCGGCGGCACGGTGTCGGCCAGTCCGAGCCGTGTCACCATGCGCTCGACGATCGCGCCGTCCCCGTTGCGCGTCCAGAAGTGGCTCGCGGCGTCGTCGTCGCTGCTGCGCAGCATGATGTCGAGGAGCTCGCCGTCGCCGGTGGTGAGGGGGTTCCGGGGCCCCCGGGACCACAAGTGGTCGAGGGCGATGAGCAGCTTGACCACGGACGCCGACCGGAAGAGCGCGTGGGCGTCGGCCCGCGCGGTGAACGCGCCGGTCCGGCGGTCGAACACCGCGATGCCGGCGCGTACGCCGGGTGGCACCTCGAGGTGTGCACGGGCCTTGGACAACGTTCCCCTCCCACGGTCGACGCGGTGTGTCTGCGTGATGATGGGGCGCCGTCGCCGGGCCGGTCACCGGTGTTCGGCCCACGTCGAAACCGTTCGGTACCGCCCGTGTGTCCGTTGTGCCCCGGGCGGGAGAGGGCACATGGCATGATGCGCTGGCATACCGGCGGCCTCCGGTGTGCGGATGGAGCGGTTCAGCGGAAGGGGAGCCCGATGAGCAGTCCCAACAAGGGGATCGGCACCGTGGAGGTGGCCCTCCGGTGGGATCCGAGCGCGGGCGGGGAGCCCGCCCACGACCTCGACATCATCGCCGCCACGTACCACGCGGACGACCCGCACGGCGAGCCCGCCTACCTCGTGCACTTCGACAGCCGTTCGCCCGACGGCACCATCACCCTCAACCGCGACAGCCGCACGGGGCAGGGCTTCGGCGACGACGAGGTGATGACCCTGGAGCTCGAGCGCCTGTCGTCCGGCTACGTCCGGGTCGTCGTCGGCGTGGCCATCCAGCAGCGCTGGGGGCGCAGGACCTTCGCCGAGGTGGCGAACACCGCGGTGCGGATAAGCGAGGGGCGCACCGCGCTGCGGGTGGACGACTTCGGCTCGGTGGCGGACGCCACGGCGGCGACCGTCGCGGAGTTCGCCCGGGACTCCTCGGGGGCCTGGGGGTTCCGGGGCAGCGTCAACGGCTTCGACGCCGATCCGGCGACGTTCGCCAGGACCATGGGCGCCGACCTGGGGTGATCGGGGCACCGCGCGCCGTGGCGGCCGCCGCCCGGCGCCGCGGCGCGCGCGGCGCGACACTGGGGTGAAGCGGGCGGCGGAGGCCGCCGGCACCGGTGGTGGCACGGAGGTGGTCCTCGTGGGCGACTCGGTTCGCGGCGGTGCGCGCGGCACCGACTCCGCCTACGACGCGAGCCCGTTCGTCCCGTCGGGGGCCGGGCTCGACGCGCTGCGGGAGGCCGCGGCCGACTGCCGGGGCTGTCCGCTGTTCCGCGAGGCGACGCAGACGGTGTTCGGCGCGGGAGAGCCGTCGGCGCGCGTGGTGCTCGTGGGCGAGCAGCCGGGCGACCAGGAGGACCGGCGGGGCCGGCCGTTCGTGGGCCCCGCCGGGGGTGTGCTGATGCGCGCGCTCGACGAGTCCGGCATCGATCCGGCCGACGCGTACATCACCAATGCCGTCAAGCACTTCAAGTTCGAGCGGGCCGCGCGCGGCAAACGCCGCATCCACAAGGCGCCGGGCCTGCGCGAGATCGGCGCGTGCCGGCCCTGGCTGGCGGCGGAGCTGCGACTGCTGGACCCCGAGGTGGTGGTCGCGCTCGGCGCCACGGCCGGCAAGTCGCTGATGGGATCGTCGTTCCGGGTGAGCCACGAGCGGGGCGTGGCGCTGCCGCTGCCCTCGCCGAACGGTGACGAAAGCGGCGAGGGCGGGGGGCTGCTGGTGGCGACCATCCATCCCTCGGCCGTGCTGCGCTCGGACGCCGCGGCGCGGGAGGAGGCGTACGCGGGCCTGGTGTCGGATCTGCGGGTCGCCGCACGCCTGCTGGACTGACCCACAGCCCCCGTCGGACAAACGGGCCGGGCCCGGTGGGTCAGAGTTCGCGCAGCGCGGGCAGGAGCTCCTTCTCCGCCCAGCGCAGATAGCCGGCCTGGTGGTCGCCGCCGATCTGGACGAGGGCGATCTCGGTGAACCCGGCGTCGGCGTACTCGCGTACGGCGTCGACGAAGTCCTCCGTCTTCGCGCCGCAGGGGATGGAATCGGCCACCTGCTCCTTGGTGACGTACCGGGTCGCGACTTCGAAGGAGACGTCGGTGGGCAGCTCGGCGTTGACCGGCCAGCCCAGTCCCGACCAGCGGAACTGGTCGTGGGCGCGGTCGAGCGCGGCGTCGCGGTCGGGGTCGTAGCAGACGGGCAGCTGCCCGACGCGGGGCTTGCCCGCTCCGCCGTGCCGGTCGAAGGACTCCAGCAGTTCCTTCTTGGGCTCGACGGCGATGACCAGGTCGGCGAGCCGGCCGGCGAGCCGGCAGGAGTCCTCGCCCGAGACGGCGATGCCGATGGGCGGGGGTTCGTCGGGCAGGTCCCAGAGTCTGGCGTGCTCGACGTCGTAGTGGGGGCCGCGGTGGTTGAGCGTACGGCCGTCGAAGAGGGCCTGGATGATGCCGACGGCCTCGGCGAGCATCTCGTGGCGGACGCTGACGGCGGGCCAGCCGCCGCCGACGACGTGTTCGTTGAGGTTCTCGCCCGAGCCCAGCCCGAGCCGGAACCGCCCGCCCGACAGCAGCTGGAGCGTGGCCGCCTGCTGGGCGACGAGGACCGGGTGGTAGCGGACGGTCGGGCAGGTCACATAGGTCATGAGCGGGATCCGCGACGTGGCCTGGGCGGCGGCGCCCAGGACGGCCCACGCGTTCGGCGCGTGGCCCTGGGAGGCCAGCCAGGGGAAGTAGTGGTCCGAGGTGACGGAGAAGTCGAAGCCCGCCTCCTCCGCTCCCACCACATGGCCGACGAGTTCCCGGGGGCCCGCCTGCTCGGTCATCATCGTGTAGCCGATTCGCACCATACGATGCGGTTTCCCCGGCCGTCGGGAGGAAACCCCGCTCAGGGGGCGATACCACCCGCTTCGACGAGCGCGAACGCCTCGACCTCCAGCAGCAGTTCGGGGCGGAAGAGCGCCACCACCTGGACGGCCGAGCTCGCGGGCAGCCGTTCGGCGTCGAGGAACTCGTCCCGCACCACGCGAATGGCGGGCAGCTGGGCGATGTCGGTGACGTAGTAGGTGAGCTTGATGACGTCGGCGAAGGAGGCGCCGGCCGCGGCGAGGCAGCGCCGGAGGTTGGTGAAGACCTGCCGGGCCTGCGCCGTCGCGTCCCCCGCGCCGACGACCTCGCCGTGCTCGTCGAGGGCCACCTGTCCGGAGACCGCCACCATGCGGCCGGACCCCGTCACCACGTGGGTGTATCCGGTGGCGGGGGCGACGCCCTCGGGGGCGGGTATGTGGGTGAGTCGTGTCTGCTGGGGCATTGGCCCATTCTGACGCGTTGATCGCGGAGCGACATCCTCCATATGATTGCCCAAGGTAACCATATGACCGTTCGCCAGGAGCCGCACATGCACGCCGCCCAGCCTCCCTTCCGCAGCTACGCGGAGGAGATCCTCGACCATCTGAACGACGCTCCCGAGCGGGAGGTGTTACTCCACGGCGAGCGGCGCGTCAGCGCGGGAGAGTTCCGCGCTCTGGTGCACCGCCTGGCGCGCGCCCTGAAGGAGCGGGGCCTCGGGCGCGGCACGACGGTGAGCCTGCTGGGCGGCAACCTGCCCGAGGTCATCGCCGTCCGCTACGCCGCCCACCTCCTCGGCTGCCGCGTGAACCACCTCTACAACAAGCTCTCGGCGGAGGCCCAGGCCGCCATCGTGCGGGACGTCGAGACGCGCGCCCTGATCGTCGACCCCCGCTACGCCGACCGCGCCGCCGAGGTGACGGCGCAGGCGCCGGTCGCGAGCGTCCTCGCGCTCGGCCCCGCCCCCGCGGGCGAGGACCTGCTCGCGGCGGCCGCCGGGCTGTCGGACGAGCCCGTGCCCGGCGAGGCGCGGCCGGACGACGTGTGCACCATCCGCCACACCGGTGGAACGACCGGGCACCCCAAGGGCATCTGCACCACCTTCGACCAGCTGAGCGACATCCGGGCGCTGCAGGGCGAGCATGTGCGCCGGCAGCTGGTGTGCACCACGGTCGCCCACGTCGGGGGCATGTTCACCGACCTCACCCTGGGGGCGGGCGGCAGCGTGGTGCTGCAGGAGGACTTCGACCCCGCCGCCGTGCTCGCCGCCGTCGAGCGGGAGCGCGTCACCGACCTGTTCCTGCTGCCTCCGCTGCTCTACCGCCTCATGGACCACCCGGACGCGGCGACCACCGACACCTCCAGCCTGCGCTCGCTGGTGTACGGGGGCTGCCAGGCCTCCCCCGCCCGGCTGGCCGACGCCGTACGCCGCTTCGGGCCCGTGCTCCTGCAGTTCTACGGGCAGAGCGAGGTGGGCGGCATCAGCATGCTGATGCCCGATCAGCACGACCCGGAGCGGCGGCCGGAGCTGCTGAGGACCGCGGGGCAGGTGCTGCCCCACGTCGAGGTGGAGATCCGCGACGAGTCCGGGCGGGCACTGCCGCGCGGCGAGCACGGCGAGATCTGCGTGCGCTCGCCGCACATCATGCAGGGGTACTGGAAGCAGCCGGAGCTGACCGCCGAGGTGCTGCGCGACGGCTGGCTGCACACCGGTGACGTGGGCCTGCTGAACGACGAGGGCTTCCTGACGGTCGTCGACCGGCTCAAGGACATGATCATCGTGGTGGGCGGCCACGTCTACACCTCCGAGCTCGAGGACCTCCTCAACTCCCACCCCCGCGTCCTGCAGAGCGCCGTCTTCGGCGTCCGCGACGCCGACCGCATGGAGCAGGTGCACGCGGTGGTCGTGGCCGGCCCGGACGGCGGCGTCGGCGAGGCGGAGCTGCGGGAGCTGGTGCGCAGGGAGCGCGGGGCGATGTACGAGCCGGCGTCCATCACCTTCGCCGACGCGCTGCCGCTCACCGAGGCCGGCAAGCCGGACAAGGCCGAGCTGCGCCGGGCCGCGGCGAAACGTTACGCCTTGGCCTCCGCGTAACACTCCACAACGGCCGTCGTGAAGGGGAACCGCACGGGCGTGTCGCCGAAGGCGATGCGCCCGGCGCGGTCCCCCGCCGTGCGGATCGCCTCGGCCACCGCCGGCGCCTCCTCGCGGGGGCAGTGGACGATCACCTCGTCGTGCTGGAAGAAGACCAGCTCGGCGCGCAGGTCGGCGATCGACTGCCGCACCGCGGCGAGCACGATCAGCGCCCAGTCGGCCGCGCTGCCCTGGACCACGAAGTTGCGGGTGAAGCGGCCGCGGGCCCGGGCGCCGGCCGTGCTGCCGTGGGCGGGCGCCTCCTGGGCGTCCTCCTGCGGGATGCCGGCCTCGTCGTGGACGGCGGTGGACGAGGGCGGGCAGGTGCGGCCCAGCCAGGAACGCACCAGGCGGCCTTCCTCGCCGGCGCGCGCCGCGTCGTCGACGTAGGCCACCGCCCGGGGGAAGCGGCGGCGCAGGTCCGCCATGTGCTTGAGGCCGTCGCCCGAGGTCTGGCCGTAGATCGCCCCCAGCATGGCGAGCTTGGCCCGCTCGCGGTCGCCGGCGAAGGCGCGCTCGGCGAGGTCCGCGTACAGGTCGCGGCCGCTGCCCGCGACGTCCATCAGCCCGGGGTCGCGCGAGACGGCGGCCAGGACGCGGGGCTCCATCTGGTCGGCGTCGGCGACGACCAGCGTCCAGCCGGGATCGGCGACGACCGCCCGCCGGATCACCCGGGGGATCTGCAGCGCGCCGCCGCCGTTGGTGGTCCACCGCCCCGACACCGCGCCGCCGGGCAGGTACTCGGGCCGGAAGCGGCCGTCGCGCACCCAGGCCTGCAGCCAGGACCAGCCGTGGGCGGTGTGGAGGCGGTAGAGCTTCTTGTGCTCCAGCAGCGGCGGGACGGCCGGGTGGTCGATCCGGCGCAGCTCCCCGGCGCGGGTGGAGGACAGGGCGATGCCCTCGCGGGCGAAGGCCCGCACGACGTCGGCGGGCAGATCGGGGCGTACGCGCACGCCGTCGCCGAAGGCGCGCGAGACCTCGTCGGCGAGCTCGGCCAGCCGCCGCGTCTCCTGGCCGCCGGGGTAGCGCTCGCCCAGCAGTTCGTGCAGCAGGTCGCGGTGCACGTCCGCCCGCCACGGCAGCCCCGCCCGGCCCATCTCGGCCGCGACCAGCATGCCCGCCGACTCGGCGGCGGTCAGCAGCCGCATCCGGCCGGGGTGGGCGGTCCGGCCCGTACGGGCGAGCTGGGACTCGTACACCTCCAGCAGCGCCTGAAGCCCGTCGGTCCCCGGCGGCAGCGGCACCGGGCCCGGCTCGAAGAGCGACGGCTGGGCGCCGGCCGCCCGCGCCGGCGGGTCCTTGGGCACCGGCAGCCCGCGCAGCCGGGCCCAGGCCGCGGCGAGCGAGCGCGGCTGGCCCGACTGACCCTCCTCGTGCCCGACGATCAGGGCCTCGGCGGCCTCGACGTCGTAGCACCGCTCGACGCGGACGCCGGCCGCGAGCAGCCGGCCGTACGCCGGCGCCGTGGAGGCCCACACCCAGCGCTCGACGCCGGGCCGCGCCCGCACCGCCGCGGCCAGGTCCGGCGCCGTCTCCACGGGCCCGGCGGCCCGCCCGTCACCGTCGACCGGGCAGAGCCGTACGCCCTGGTCGCCCGCTTCCGCCACTGCCCATCTCACGTAGGGGAGTGTCGCACCAGGGTCTGACAGTGCGGCGCGAGCGGGCCGGTCAGTCCTCCTGCAGGACGGACAGGATGTTCCCGGAGGGGTCGGTGAACCAGGCGATCAGCGGGCCGCCGCCCCGGAAGATGCCCTTCTCGTCGGCCTCCATGCCGGGGTAGCGCTCGAAGGTCACCCCGCGTCGCCCGAGCTCGTCGACGGCCGCCTCGATGTCGGGCACGGGGAAGTTGAGGATCGTGCAGTTCGCGGGCGTGTGGTCGGGCTTGGGATAGATCAGCACCTTGGTGCCGCCGGGGAAGTTCAGCCACATCAGGCCGTCCTGCCCGGACACCGCCACCCCCAGCGTCTCGCCGTAGAAGCTCCTGGCCTGCCCGACGTCCTTCACGGCGAACCCGCTGAACGCGTTGGTGTTCTCGAACATGACCTACTGCCTTCCGCGCGGCCGGACGCCCGAAGCACCCCGTCGCCCGGACAGCCGAACGGCCGGATGACCCTGTGCGGGGTCATCCGGCCGGTACGGGCAGGCGGGGTCGGTTCAGACGGACGCGGGAACACGGTCCTTCGCCACGTCGTCGGCCACGGCCGGTTCTGGTTCCGGGGCCGGCGTGGGGGCCGGGCGGGCCGGGGGGCGGCGGACGGCGGCTATGCCGACGCCCGCCAGCACGATCAGGCCGCCCAGGCCGGCCAGGGGGGCCGGCAGGGAGCCCAGCAGCAGGGCGTCCAGGGCCAGCGCGGCGACCGGCACGGCGTACAGGACGAGGGAGCTCGTCGACGCGGTGGCGGCGCCGAGCACGCGCGACCAGGTGCAGAAGGCGAGGACGGTGCAGCCGAGCCCGAGCCAGATCACGGCGGCGCTCTGCTGCCAGCCGGCGGTCACCAGGTGCCCGGCCGCCTCGGGGGCGAAGACGAGGAGCGGGAGGAGGCCGAAGAGGCTGCCGTAGAAGATGCAGTCCATGCCCGAGTAGCGGCGCAGCAGGGGCTTTTGGAGGATGAAGGACGTCGCCTGGGCGGCGGCCGCGAGCACGATCATCGCCATGCCCGTCCACGAGCCGCCGCCGTCGCCGCTCGCCGTCGCGACGACCAGGGCGCCGCCCAGGGCCACCAGGAGGCCGGCGACGCCCCAGGCGCCGGGGCGTTCGCGCAGGACGAGCATGCCCAGGGCGGTGGCGAAGACCGGCGAGGTGGCGACGAGCATGGCGGCCGTGCCGCCCGCGACGTGCCGTTCGCCGGCGTAGAGCAGCAGCTGGTAGGCCGTCATCCCGGACAGGCCGAACGCGGCCATGCGCGGGATGTCGCCCCGGCTCAGGCGGCTGATGCGGCCGGTGAACAGGAACGGGAGCAGGAAGAGGATCGCGAAGGTCAGGCGCAGGACGGCCATGGCCGTCGGCGGGTAGTCCTCCAGTGCGACGCGGATCGCGGGAAACGCGGAGCCCCACAGGATCGCTGTGGCGGCCATGAACTTCCAGGGAGCCGCCGTTCGGCGCTCGGCCACCAACGCACACACCGCCTTCGGTTTCGGATGCGGAAGAGGGCCGGAACGCGGCCTCTTCGGACTCCGCCGAAGCTACCGAGAATCGCGCTATAAGTCGAATAATGAATTCCGTCAAGACCTCAAAGAATCCCTTTGAGGTCTTGACGGAGGGCGGCCGTCCGCCCACATGCCCTAGCGCGCGCCGCCGCCGAACGGCCGGGTCAGCACCTCCAGGTAGTGACCGGGGGCGCACCCACCCGACGACCGTGAAGTGGCGCCTCCCGAAGGGGTGATGGCCCCGCACTGTACGTGCGTACGGAACGACCGTACGGCGCCGTACGGCCGGCGGGGCGGCGTGCCCCTCCCCGGCGCTCGCCGCACGGATGGCCGCGCCGCCGCGCCGGGGCGGGCCGCTGCTCGTACCGTCGGGAAGGAGAGCCGACGGCAGAGGAGCACGGTGATGAGCGGTGCCGAGAGCGCGGACCACGTCAGCGTTCACCTGACCGGGTGCGCCGACGACGACGCGGGCGTGGTCTTCGGCGTCCTGGAGGAGGCGTTCCCCGAGGGCACCGGCCCGCCGAGCGCCGAGAGCCGCCCCGCCCGCCCGGGGGCCGCCGCCCCCACCGTGTGGTGCCTGGTCGTCGACGCGCGCACCCGCCGCCCTCCGCGGGCCGCCGGCCAGGCCCTGGGCGGGGCGGTGACCGTCGACCTCTTCGGCGCCGCCGACCCCGTGCGCCAGGTCAAGGAGGAGCTGGCGGAGGCCTTCGCCGTCGAGGACCAGGGCACGGTCCCCGGCGAGCACGAACTGGAGGCCCGCCTCCGGCTGACGTCCCGGCCCGCCGGCTAGCGCGGGGCCGCCCTCCGCGGGCCCCTCCGCGGGCCCCTCCGCGGCCGCGGAGGTATAACGGGAGGTGTCGCGTGTCCCGCCGAGAGGGGACCGGCCATGAAGCACGACACCGGGGGCCGGACGGGGGACTATCTGCCGATCGAGGACCACGGCGTCATCGGTGATCTCCACACCGTGGCGCTCGTGGGGGTCGACGGCACGATCGACTGGTGCTGTCTGCCGCGGTTCGACGCTCCGTCGGTCTTCGGCTCGCTGCTCGACGCGGGGCGCGGCGGCGCGTTCTCGGTGCGGGTGCGCGAGGTCGAGCGGACCAAACAGATGTACCTGCCGGACTCCAATGTGCTGCTGACCCGCTTCCTCGGGCAGCGCGCCGTCGCCGAGCTGTACGACTTCATGGTGCCCGACCATCCCCTCTACCCGCCCTCGGACGTCCGGCAGATCATCCGGCAGGTGCGGATGGTGCGCGGGAGCGCGGTCGTGGAGGTGTCCTGCCGCCCGGCGTTCGACTACGCCAGGGCGCCGCACGAGGTCACCGTGGTCGAGGGCGTCGGCGCCGTCTTCAGCGGACCGGCCGGCGCATTGGTGCTGCGCTCGTCCGTGCCGCTGCGCGCCGAGGACGGCGCCGCGACGGCGACCGTCGTGCTCGAGCCGGGCCAGACCCTGGTGCTGGCCGCCCAGTGGGGCGGCGAGATACGGCCCATCGACGCCGAGGAGGCGTCACGGCTGCTGGACGACACGCTGCGCTACTGGGACGGCTGGCTGCGCCGGTCCGGCTACCAGGGGCGCTACCGCGAGGCGGTCGAACGCTCGGCCCTCGTCCTCAAGCTCCTCGTCCACCAGCCCACCGGCGCCCTCGTCGCGGCGCCGACCACCTCCCTGCCCGAGTCGCTCGGCGGCGGCCGGAACTGGGACTACCGCTACACCTGGGTCCGCGACGCGGCCTTCACGCTGTACGCGCTGATGCGGCTGGGGTTCACGGAGGAGGCCGCCGCGTTCACCGACTGGCTCCACCGGCGCTGCGTCGAGGCCCCGCCGGACACGGGACTGCAGGTGCTCTACGGCATCGACGGCCGGCCCGACCTGCCGGAGACGATCCTCGAGAACCTGTGCGGGTACCGCGGTTCCCGGCCGGTGCGCATCGGCAACGCCGCCTCCCGGCAGCTGCAGCTCGACATCCACGGCGAGCTGATGGACTCGGTCTACCTCTACAACAAGCACGGCGAGCCCATCTCCTACGAGCTGTGGGAGGCCCTCAGCCGGCAGCTCGACTGGCTGGAGAAGCACTGGGAGGAGCCCGACGACGGCATCTGGGAGACCCGCGGCGGCCGCCGGCGCTTCACCTACTCCGCGCTGATGACCTGGGTCGCCTTCGAGCGGGCGATGCGCATCGCCCGCCACCGCGGCATGCCGGCCCCCGTCGAGCGCTGGCGCGACACGGCCGCGGCCGCCTACCGGTTCGTCCAGGACCGGTGCTACGCGCCGGACCTGGGCGCGTACACCCAGTACGCGGACGGCTCCACGATGGACGCCTCGCTCCTGATCATGCCGCTGGTGAAGTTCGCCGGACCGTCCGACCCGCGGTTCCTGTCCACCGTGCGCCGGCTGGAGGGCATGCTGGTGAGCGACAGCCTCGTCCACCGCTACGAGGCCGACGGCACGGACGGCCTCCCCGACCGGGAGGGGACGTTCAACCTGTGCTCCTTCTGGTACGTCGAGGCCCTCGCCCGGGCGGGCCGGGTCGGCGAGGCGCGCTACATCTTCGAGAAGATGATCACGCATGCCAACCACCTCGGACTGTACGCCGAGGAGATCGGCCCCGCGGGCGAGGCCCTCGGCAACTTCCCCCAGGCCTTCACCCACCTCGCGCTGATCAGCGCCGCGACCAACCTCGACCGGGCCGTCACCTCCCACCGCGCCGCGTCGGCCCGGCAGTGCCGCACGGCGTGAGGGCGCCGGCGGGTACGTCCTAGGGCGGACACGCCCTAAGCCTCCCGGGCCCGGCGCCGGGCGCGGTACGCCCGCAGGTTGGCGGCGTTGCCACAGGCCTTCACCTCGTGCCAGACGCCGCTGTTGTTGCGTGAGCGGTCGTAGAAGGCGAGCCGGCAGTGCGGGGCGCGGCAGGTCTTCAGGCGGCGCCGGGTGCCGGCGGACTGCGCCTCGAAGGCGGCCACCAGGACGAGCGAGGCCAGCCGCCGCCAGCCCGCGCCGCGTGGCTCCAGGCGGACGACGCCGTCCTCGCCGAGCTGCAGCGCCGTCGCCGTGCAGTGCAGGACGAGGGGTGCGGGCCCCGCACCGGCCCCGGCGCCGTCCCACCCCGCCTCGGCGGTCACCCGGTGGAGGTCGTCGCGGAAGGCCCGCAGCTCCTCGAGACCGTCGGCGTCGAGGGCCACGGGCGGCACGGGCTGCCCGGTGACGGCCGTCCACCCCGCGACGGCCGCATCCGCCCAGGCCCGCGCCTCGTCCGGGCCGGCGAGCAGATCGCCGTGCCCGGAGCCCTCCACGGCGGCCGTGTTGAGCAGGTCCTGGACGAGCCCGAGGCCGCCGGGGGCCGCCTCGAGCGCGTACCGTGCGGTCGCCGGCCAGATCGTCATGGTGGGCCGTCCTTCCGGGGATGTCAGCGGGCTGGGCTCACACCAGTGTCCCGAGGAGCGACTTGCTGTACGGAACCGCCTCCTCGAGCCGGCCTTCGAGCGCCTTGGCGGCCCAGTCGGGGTCGGAGACGAGGGCCCGCCCGACGGCGACGACGTCGAACTCGTCGCGCTCCAGCCGGTCCAGGAGCGGCTCGATGCCCGTGGTCCCGATGTGCTCGGGACCGTTCCGCCCGCCGGTGAACTCGGTGTCCAGGCCCACCGATCCCACGGTGATGGACGGCTTGCCGGTGAGCTTCTTCGTCCAGCCCGCCAGGTTCAGGTCGCCGTCCTCGAACTCCGGCAGCCAGTAGCGGCGCGTGGAGGCGTGGAAGGCGTCCACGCCCGCCGCGGCGAGCGGCGAGATCAGCCGCTCCAGCTCCTGCGGGGTCTCGGCGATCCGGGCGTCGTAGTGGCCGGACTTCCACTGCGAGAGGCGGAAGACGATGGGGAAGCCGGGCGAGACGGCGGCGCGCACCGCCGTGACGACCTCCGTGGCGAAGCGGGCGCGGGACTCCTCGTCGCCGCCGTAGGCGTCGCCGCGCCGGTTGGTGCCGCGCCAGAGGAAGCTGTCGATCAGGTAGCCGTGGGCGCCGTGCAGTTCGACGCCGTCGAAGCCGGCCCGCTCGGCGTCCGCGGCGGCCCGTGCGAAGGCGCCGACGACGTCGTCGATGTCGGCCTGCGTCATCTCCCTGCCGTGCGGGCGGCCGTCGAGGCCGACCCCGGACGGCGTGTCCGCCGGCACGCCCAGCGGCGCGATGCCGTCGGTGCGGGCCGCGCCCGTGTGCCACAGCTGGGGCATGATGCGGCCGCCGGCCCGGTGGACCCGCTCGGCCACCCGGGCCCAGCCCGCGAGCGCCTCCTCGCCGTGGAAGTGCGGCACCCGGTCGTAGGCCGCGGCCGCGTCGCGGGCCACGTAGGTCCCCTCGGTGATGATCAGGCCCACGCCGCCTTCCGCGCGGCGCTCGTAGTACGCGGCGACATCCTCGCCGGGCACTCCGCCGGGCGAGAAGGCCCGCGTCATCGGCGCCATCGCCACGCGGTTGTCCAGGGTCAGGTCGCCGAGGGTCAGGGGCCGGCCCAGCAGCTGTGCGGCGCGCGAGGGCAGCGCGCTGCCGGGGGTCGTCGGTGTCGTCGTCGCCATGGTGTGGTGGTCCTCTGCTCGGTACGTCAAGCCAATGACATAGCCGTAACCGGCTTGGGGGACATCGCATTCCCGGGCGCGGCCGCTGTGTGACCGCCGTCTCGTCCCGCCTTCACCCACGCGACAACAGAAGTGACAGCCCGACAGTTATGTCTCCACCCGGCCACCGAGGGCCACCGCCCCATCCTGGTGATACCGCGTCAGGATCCGGGAGGCGGTGCCCTGCCGGATCACGAGCGACCGTCCCAGTCGGGCGGTCAGGGTGAGGGCCGCGGCGCCGGTGGCCTCGTCCTCCACGATGCCGTCGCCGCGCCGGGGGAATCCCCTGGCCCGCACCCTTCCCGCCGCCTCGTCCTCCCAGGCCCACGCGTAGAGCCAGCCCTCCCCCGGCGGCGGGGCGGGCAGCGCCTCGACCTCGGCCACCGTGCGGAACTGCTCGGTCCGCCGGCCCGACGCCCACTCCGCCCGTCCCCGGATCCACGTGGTCTCCCCCTCCTCCCAGGTCGGCACCTCCCCGGCGGGCGGCCGCAGCACGTCCACCGGGCGCCCCTGACGGCGCAGCAGCCAGGAGACGCCGACCAGGGGATGGCCGGCGAACGGCAGCCGGGTGCTGGGGGTGTGGATGTCCACGCGGCCGAGGGGGGCGTCGTCGACGAACACCGTCTCGCTGAAGCCCAGCCGGGCGGCCACCTCCCGCCGCCGCGCGTCCGGCACGGCCGGCCCGTTCGTGACCACCCCGAGCGGGTTGCCTCCCTCGCCGTCCGGACCGACGAACACCCGTACCACCGCGACTTCGTCCATCCGGTGATTCAACCAGCCCTTGACGGGCCGTCCGGCCTCGGGAGCGTACCGGGGGCGGAGGGAGGCCGTTACTCCACCTCGGTGACGGCACCGTGTCCCGGGCACCGCCCGGCGGGAAGACGCTATGGGTGCCCGAATTCACCGACCCCCTGACCACCCTCGTCCGCCGCGGCAGGGAACCCGCCGTCGTACAGGCGGTGCGTTCCACGCTGGCCGCGGTGATCTCCTATGTGGCGGCGCTGCAGCTGAGCAGTGAGCCGGCGCCGCTCACCGCGCCGCTGACGGCGCTGCTCGTCGTCCAGGTCACCCTCTACTCCACCCTGACCACCGGCATCCGCCGGGTGAACTCCGTCGTGGCCGGCGTGCTGATCGCCATCGGCTTCAGCGCGCTGGTGGGTCTGACGTGGTGGAGCCTGGGTCTGATCATCCTCGCCTCCCTGGTCATCGGGCGCTTCGTACGAGTGGGTGAATTCGTCCCCGAGGTGGCGATCAGCGCCATGCTCGTGCTGGGCGTGACCCGGGTGGCGGAGACCGCGTGGGACCGCGTGCTGGAGACGCTGATCGGCGCGGTGGTGGGCCTGCTGTTCGACGTGCTGTTCGTGCCGCCGGTGTGGGTGCAGCCGGCGGGCGAGGCCATCGAGCATCTGGCCCGCCGCATGCGGCGGCTGCTGCACCAGGTCGGGGCGGAGGTCACCGGGCACACCACGGTCGAGGAGGCCGCGGCCCGGCTGCACCAGGCCCGCCGGCTGGACCACGACATCGTGCAGGTGGACGCCGCGCTCCGGCAGGCGGAGGACAGTCTGCGCCTCAACCCCCGGGTGAAGGAGGGGCTGCTGTTCCGGGTGGTGCTGCGCACCGGCCTGGACGCCCTGGAGATCGCGGCGGTGGTGCTGCGGGTCATCTGCCGCACGCTGACCGACCTCGCCAAGGAGCGCAGGGAGGAGACGCTGTTCGCGCACGAGGTGGCGGCGGCCCTGGAGGAGGTGTTCCTCCATCTCGGGCGGGCCGTCGAGGCCTTCGCCGTACTGATCACCACGCAGGTCACCGCCAACGCCGAGCAGGCCGAGGAGCGGCTCGTACGGGAGCTGGGCGCCGGGCGCGACAGCCGGGACCGTGCCGCGCTGCTCCTGCTCGACGAGGTGCGGCGCCATCCCCGCCAGTGGCAGCTGCACGGGGCGCTGCTGGCCGAGGTCGACCGGATCCTGGACGAGCTGGACGTGGAGAAGCGCACCGAGCGCCTGGCCGAGGAGCTCGACCGCTGCTCCCGTGAGCAGCAGGACCGGCACCCGGTGCTCGCGAGCGTCAGGCGCCGGCTGCGCAGGAGCGGCTACGGCTGGCGCCGCAGCAGCCGCAAGTAGGGTGCGACTCAGGCGGTGCGCAGCGCGTCGGGCAGCCCCTCGAGGGCCTCGGTGAGCCAGGCGATCCAGAAGGTCTCCAGGCCGATCCCGCCGCGCAGCACCAGGTGCCGCAGGCGCCGGGCGTCCGCGTCCCCGGCCCCGGCCCCGGCATCGTCCCCGCCGCGCCCGTCCCCGGTGAAGTCCCGTTCCTCGATGGCGAGGTACTCGGCCAGTTGCCGGCGGTGCAGGTCGAGGTGGCGCCGCAGCTCGTCCTCGAGGCCGTGGCCGCCGACGACCGCCGCCGCGCGCAGGCGCAGCAGCAGTGCGTCGCGGACGGGCCGGGGGTCCTGGCCGGCGGACGCCCACGCGGTGAGTTCCGCCCGGCCGGCGGGCAGGACCTCGTACTCCTTCCGCTGGCCCCGCTCCGGCCGCCGGGCCGGCAGCACATGGACGTGGCCGGCCTCCTCGAGCCTCTTCAGTTCGCGGTAGATCTGCTGGTGGGTGGCCGGCCAGAAGTACCCGATCGACTTGTCGAAGCGGCGGGTCAGCTCCAGCCCCGAGGACGGCTTTTCGAGCAGGGCGGTGAGGATCGCGTGCGCGAGGGACATGCCCGCCATCCTAGGTTCGGCGCCCGCCGGCCCTCACAGGGCGGCGGCGAGCCGGGTGCCCTGGAGGATGGCCCGCTTGGCGTCGAGTTCGGCGGCGACGTCGGCGCCGCCGATGAGGTGGGGCCGGTGCCCCTGGGCGCACAGCTGGTCGTACAGGTCCCGCAGGGGTTCCTGTCCGGCGCACACGACGATGGTGTCGGCGGCGATGGTGTGGTCGGCGCCGTCGACGGTGATGTGCAGTCCCTCGTCGTCGATGCGGCGGTAGGTGACGCCCGCGAGCATGGTGACGCCGCGGTGCTTGAGCTCGGTGCGGTGGATCCAGCCGGTGGTCTTGCCGAGCCCGGCGCCGACCTTGGTGGTCTTGCGCTGCAGGAGGTGGACGGTGCGCGTGGGCTTGCGTCGCTGCGGCTCCCGCAGGCCGCCGCGGCCCTGGAAGGCGGTGTCGACGCCCCATTGCAGGCTGAAGGTCTCGGCGTCCAGGCTCGCGGCGTCGCCCCCGTCGGTGAGGAACTCCGCGATGTCGAAGCCGATGCCGCCGGCGCCGAGGACGGCGACGGTCGCGCCCGCCTCGGCGGTGCCCCGCAGGATGTCCCGGTAGCCGACCACGCTGGGGTGGTCGATGCCGGGGATGGCGGGGGTCCGGGGGGTGACGCCGGTGGCGAGGACGATCTCGTCGTATCCGGCGTCGGTCAGCGTCCGCGCGGTGACGGTGGTGCCCAGGCGGACGTCGACGCCGTGCGCGCGCAGCCGGCCGCGGAAGTAGCGCAGGGTCTCGTCGAACTCCTCCTTGCCGGGGACGCGGCGGGCGAGGCCGAGCTGTCCGCCGATCTCGTCGGCGGCGTCGAGGAGGGTGACGGCGTGGCCGCGTTCGGCCGCGGTGACGGCGGCGGCCAGGCCGGCGGGGCCGGCGCCGACGACGGCGACGCGCTTGCGGCGCCGGGTGGGTTCCAGGACGAGTTCCGTCTCGTGGCAGGCGCGCGGGTTGACCAGGCAGGAGGTGATCTTCCCGCTGAAGGTGTGGTCGAGGCAGGCCTGGTTGCAGCCGATGCAGGTGTTGATGGCGTCGGCCTCGCCGCGGCGGGCCTTGGCGACGAAGTCGGGGTCGGCGAGGAGGGGGCGGGCCAGGGAGACCATGTCGGCCCGGCCCTCGGCGAGCAGTCGCTCGGCGAGTTCGGGGGTGTTGACGCGGTTTCCGGTGACCAGGGGGATGGCGACCGCGCCCATGACCTTCCGTGTGACCCAGGTGAAGGCGCCGCGCGGTACGGAGGTGGCGATGGTGGGGATGCGGGCCTCGTGCCAGCCGATACCGGTGTTGATGAGGGTGGCGCCGGCGGCCTCGATCTCCCGGGCGAGGGTGACGACCTCCTCGAGGGAGGACCCGCCGGGTATCAGGTCCAGCATCGACAGGCGGTAGACGATGATGAAGTCCGTACCGACCCGCTCCCGCACCCGGCGGACGATCTCGACGGGGAAGCGGATCCGGTTCTCGTACGCGCCTCCCCACCGGTCGGTGCGGTGGTTGGTGGGCGCGGCGACGAACTCGTTGATCAGGTAGCCCTCGGACCCCATGATCTCCACGCCGTCGTAGCCGGCGTGCCGGGCGAGGGCGGCGGCCCGTACGTAGTCCTCGATGGTCTCCTCGACCTCGTCGTCGGTCAGGGCGTGCGGGACGTACGGGCTGATGGGGGCCTGGAGGGCACTGGGGGCCACGAGGTCGGGGTGGTGGGCGTAGCGGCCGAAGTGCAGGATCTGCAGCGCGATCCTGCCGCCCTCGCGGTGGACGGCCTCGGTCACCACGGTGTGCTGCTCGGCCTCCGCCTCGGTGGTGAGCTTGGCCCCGCCCTCGTAGGGCCGGCCGCGCTCGTTGGGGGCGATTCCGCCGGTGACGATGAGGCCGGCGCCGCCCCGGGCGCGGGCCGCGTAGAACGCGGCCATGCGGGCGAAGCCGCCGGGCGCCTCCTCGAGGCCGACGTGCATCGAGCCCATCAGGACGCGGTTGGGCAGGGTGGTGAAGCCCAGGTCCAGGGGGCTCATCAGGTGGGGGTACGACGCGCTCATCCGGCGCCTCCTCGCGCGAGTTCCGTTGCGCCAGTTCTAGAGCACCCCGGACGTTTATGCAACTAGTTGCAAAAGGCTCGCCGTCTCCCCCGTCGGACCCCCGCGCCCCCGCCTACCCCTCGCCGTGGCCGGGCGCGCGGCCCCGGCGGGCCGGGGCCCGGCCGGCCGGCTGTTCGGGAGCGGGCCCGGTGGGGATGGGGGGCACCTGACAGGACTCCGGCGCGTCGGAGGTCACCCTGAGCCGCTCGCCGCAGTGGCGGATCTCCAGCGCCTTGCCGTCCAGCAGGGTGTACGTCGCGGTGCTGCCGGTGATCTCCACCCGCAGGCGCTGACCGCGGAACTGCACCGTGAAGGCGAGCCTGCCCAGCTGCTCGGGCAGCCTGGGGGTGAAGGCGATCAGGCCGTCGTACTCCCGCATCCCGCCGAAGCCGATCACGAGAGCGAACCAGGTCCCGGCGAGCGAGGCGATGTGGATGCCGTCGCGGGTGTTGCCCTGCAGGTCGGACAGGTCCATCATCGCCGCCTCGCCCAGGTAGTCGTAGGCCAGCCGCATGTGGCCGGTCTCGGCCGCCATGACGGCCTGCCCGCAGGCGGACAGCGACGAGTCCCGCACGGTCAGCCGCTCGTAGTAGGCGAAGTTGGCGGCCTTCTCCTCCGGGGTGAAGGCGTCTCCGCGCAGGCACATGGCGAGGACGAGGTCCGCCTGTTTGGCGACCTGCTTGCGGTAGAGGTCGAAGTAGGGGAAGTGGAGCATCAGGGGGTACTCGTCGTCGCCGGTTCCGGCGAAGTCCCACAGCTGGTGCCGGGTGAAGCCCTCGGACTGCTCGTGCACCGCGAGTTCGGGGTTGTACGGCAGCGTCATGCGCGTCGCGGCGTCCCGCCAGGTCGCCGCCTCCTCGTCGTCCGCGCCCAGCAGCGCGGCGAGGTCCGGGTGGCGCTCGACGACGGCCGCGGCCTCCTGCAGATTGTGCTGGGCCATCAGGTTCGTATAGGTGTTGTCGTCCGAGATGGCGCTGTACTCGTCCGGGCCCGTCACCCCGTCGATGTGGAAGTCGCCGTGGTGGTCATGGTGACCCAGCGAGCGCCACAGCCGGGCGGTCTCCACCAGCAGCGGCAGCCCGACCTCCTTCTCGAAGGCCTCGTCGTTGGTGGCCTTGGTGTAGCGCACGGCGGCGTCGGCGATGTCGGCGTTGATGTGGAAGGCCGCCGTCCCCGCCGGCCAGTAGCCCGAGCACTCGTCGCCGTTGATCGTCCGCCAGGGGAAGGCCGCGCCTTCCAGCCCCAGTTGCCGGGCGCGCTCGCGCGCGGCGGGCAGCGTGCTGTACCGCCAGCGCAGGGCCTGCTCGACGGCCTGGGGCGCGGTGTAGGTCAGCACCGGCAGGACGAACGTCTCGGTGTCCCAGAAGCAGTGACCGTCGTAGCCGGGGCCGGTCAGGCCCTTGGCGGGCAGGGCCCGCGCCTCGCCGCGCGCGCCGGCCTGCAGGACGTGGAAGAGGGCGAACCGCGCCGCCTGCTGGATCTCCGCGTCGCCGTCGACCTCCACGTCCGAACGGGACCAGAAGTTCTCGAGGTAGTCGCTCTGTTCGTCGGCCAGGCCCTGCCAGCCGGTGCTGACGGCGGCGGCCAGGGCGGCGTCGACCTGGTCGTGCACCGCGGGCGCCGACCGGATCGCCGACCAGCCGTGCGCGACGAACTTCTCCACCCGCAGCCGCTGCCCGGAGCGCAGCCGCGTGGTGATGGTGAAGCGGGCCAGGTTGTCGCTGCTCTCGGAGGACATCTCGGTCTTCTCGCCGCCGCTGACGACATGCGAGGCCGAGACCCCCACCCGCAGGCCGCTGTGCTCGGTGCGGTGCAGCAGCCGGATGCGCGGCCCGTGGGCCGCGTGATGCTCCACCGCCAGCGGCGACTCCAGGACCGCGGCGGCCCGGGGGTCGCGCGTGGTCAGGGGCAGCTGCTCGTTGGCGACCAGCTCGGACTGGACGACGATGCGTACGTCGCCGTCGAGCGGCTCCACCTCGTAGGAGACGGCCGCGATCGCGCGCTGGGTGAAGGAGACCAGCCGGCTGGACCGGACGCGCACGCTGCGCCCGCTGGGCGAGGTCCACTCGGCGGTGCGGTGCAGCAGCCCGGTACGGAAGTCGAGCACCCGCTCGTGCCGGTGCAGCTTTCCGTAGCGCAGGTCGAAGGGCTCGTCGTCGACCAGGAGGCGGATCAGCTTGCCGTTGGTGACGTTGATGATCGTCTGCCCGGACTCCGGGTAGCCGTAGCCGGCCTCGGCGTACGGCAGCGGCCGGAACTCGTACACACCGTTGAGGTAGGTGCCGGGCAGGCCGTGCGGCTCGCCCTCGTCGAGGTTGCCGCGCCAGCCGATGTGCCCGTTGGAGAGCGCGAAGACCGATTCGCTCTGCGAGAGCACATCGAGGTTGAGCTCGGTCTCGCGCAGGCACCAGGGCTCGACCATATAGGCCGGATGAGTGATCACGGGGCTTCTCCCAGCAGGTCGGCGAGGTCGTCCACCACCACGTCCGCGCCGTGCCGGCGCAGCGCCTCCTCCTGGTCCGCCCGGTTCACCCCGACGACGAAGCCGAACTTCCCGGCCCGGCCGGCCTCCATGCCGGCCAGGGCGTCCTCGAAGACGGCGGCCCGGTCGGGGGGCACGCCCAGGTCGTGGGCGGCGGCGAGGAAGGTGTCGGGGTGGGGCTTGCCCGGCAGGTGCCGCTCGGCGGCGGCCAGGCCGTCGATCCGGACCTCGAAGAGGTCGTCGATGCCGGCCGCGACGAGCACGGCGTGGCAGTTGGCGCTGGAGGAGACCACCGCGCGCCGCAGCCCGGCCGCCCGGGCGGCCTCGGCGTAGCGGACCGAGCCGGGGAAGGCCTCCACCCCCATCTCCTCGATCTTCCGCAGGACGAGGGTGTTCTTGCGGTTGCCCAGGCCCTGGACGGTGTCCCGGTCGGGCGGGTCGTCGCCGGAGCCCTCGGGCAGCTCGATGCCCCGGGAGGCGAGGAAGGACCGTACGCCGTCCGCCCTGGGCATGCCGTCCACGTAGCGGTCGTAGTCGTCATGGGCGTCGAAGGGGCGGAAGTCCGGGCCCTCGCGCCGGCGGAGGAAGTCGTCGAAGGTCTCCTTCCATGCCGCGGCGTGGACGGTGGCCGTCCGGGTGAGGACGCCGTCCATGTCGAACAGGCAGGCGTGGATGTCGTCGGGGAGGCCGAGTGTGGTCATGGTGTTCCGCTTCCCTGCTCGTCGGAGGCCATGTCCGGCAGGTACCAGTGGTGGGGGGCGACGAGCTGGTCGACGGACGCCGGTCCCCACGACCCGGGGGCGTACGGCTCCACCGGGCGCGGCGAGCGCAGGAGCGGGTCGGCGACCTCCCAGAGCCGCTGGATGCCGTCCGAGCGGGTGAAGAGGGACTGGTCGCCCAGCATGGCGTCGAGGATCAGCCGCTCGTAACCCTCCAGGCCGCTCCGGAGCCGCATGGAGTCGGCGTAGCGGAAGGTCATGCGCGCGGGGCCCAGCCGCATGGCCGGGCCGGGCTCCTTGGCGAGGAAGTCGGCGGCGATCCAGCCCGGGTCGTCGAAGTCGACGACGAGCGCGTTGCCGCGCCCGCCGCCGCTGGGCCACGCGGTGTCGAACATCCGTAGCGGCGGCTGTTTGAAGTGGAGGGTGACGACCTGGCGGCGCTGTCCGAGGGCCTTGCCGGAGCGGAGGTAGAAGGGGACGCCGGCCCAGCGCCAGTTGTCGACGTCGGCGCGCAGGGCGACGAAGGTCTCGGTGTCGGAGTCCGGGGCGACGCCGGGCTCGGAGCGGTAGCCCTCGTACTGGCCGCGCACGACGTGGCCGGGGTCGACGGGCCGCAGGGACTGGAAGACCTTGTCCTTCTCGTCGCGCAGGGCCTTCGCGCCGAGGGAGGTGGGCGGCTCCATGGCGACGAAGCCGAGCACCTGGAAGAGGTGGGTGACGATCATGTCCCGGAAGGTGCCGGTCTCCTCGAAGAAGGCGGCGCGGCCCTCGATGCCGATGGTCTCGGGGACGTCGATCTGGACGTGGCTGATGTGGTCGCGGTTCCAGACGGGCTCGAAGAGGCCGTTGGCGAAGCGGAGGGCGAGGATGTTGTCGACCGACTCCTTGCCGAGGAAGTGGTCGATGCGGAAGACCTGGGACTCGTCGAAGACGGCGTGGACGATCCCGTCCAGGGCCCGGGCGGAGGCGAGGTCGGTGCCGAACGGCTTCTCGATGATGACGCGGCCGCCCTCGGCCAGTCCGGTGCGGTCGAGGGTGCCGATGACGGAGGCGAAGGCGACGGGCGGCACGGCGAGGTGGAACAGCCGGCGCGGGCCGCCGCCGAGCGCCGTCTCGGCCGCCCGTACGGCGGCGACCAGGGGCCCGGGCTCGTCGGGGTCGGCGGCGCCGAAGCTCAGGGCGTCCGCGAACCGTTCCCACTCGGGCCCGGCCGGCTCGCCCCCGCCGAACTCGGTGACGGCGTCCCTGGCGTGGGCGCGGAACGCCTCGTCGCTCAGGGCGTCCGCCGTGGGGGCCGACCCGACGACGCGGTAGCCGGTGGGCATCAGGCCCGCCTGGGCGAGGCGGTACAGCCCGGGCAGGAGTTTGCGCCGGGCGAGGTCGCCGGTGGCGCCGAAGAGCACGACGACGTGGTCGTCGGGGGTGGCGGCGCCTCGCGAGGTCCGGTTGGCCTTCACACCCCTAACCTTCGGGCAGCGGGGGCCGGCGCGCGATTCGCCTGAGCCGTTCGGCGCCGCCGTGTCACCGCCGGCGCACGGGCACCCGTCGCGGGCCGCGGACCAGCAGGCCCGGCCGGTAGGGGAGCTCGGCGGGGTCGGCGGCGAGGGCCAGACCGGGCAGGGCGTCGAAGAGGCGGGGCAGCGCGACGGCCGCCTCCAGGCGGCCCAGGCGCGAGCCGAGGCAGAAGTGCGGGCCGTGGCCGAAGGCCAGGTGGGGGGCGGCGCGCCGGCCCTCGGGCAGGTAGCGGGCGGGCCGGAAGTCGTCGGGGGCGGGGAAGTGCCCGGGGTCGCGGTTGGCGGCGGCGAGGACCACGAGGACGGAGTCCTCGGCCGGTATGACCGCTCCCCCGCCCAGGTCGACCCGCTCGGTGGTGCGCCGCCACGTCGTGCCTTCCAGGGGGCTGCCGTGGCGCAGGGTCTCCTCGACCACGGCGGCCCAGCGGCCGGGGCCGCCGCGGCGCGCGGCGTCGAGCTCCTCCTCGTGCGTGAGGAGCATCAGCGTCGCCGAGGCGAGGAGGTTCATCGTGGTCTCGTAGCCGGCGAAGAGCAGCAGGAACGCCATCGCGAGCAGCTCGCCGTCGTCGAGGCCGCCCTCGCTCGCGTCGTGCACGAGGGTGCTGAAGAGGTCGTCGCCGGGGGACTCGCGCTTGTGGCCGATCAGGTGGGTGAAGTACGCGTGGAGGCGCGTCCACGCCTCGTCGACGGCGCCGGGCTCGAGCGCGTCGGCGGGCGAGCCGACGCGGTACGTCCATTCCCGCAGGTCCGCCCGGTCGGCCTCGGGCACGCCCAGCACCTCGCCGATCACCAGGACGGGCAGCGGGAAGGCGAACGCGTCCACCAGGTCGACGGTGCCGTGCCGGTCCAGCTCCCCGGCGAGCTCGGTCACCAGGCCGTCGGCCAGGTGCTCGATGCGCGGGCGCAGGGCGTCCACCCGGCGCGGGGTGAAGGTGGCGGTGGTCAGCCGGCGCAGCCGGGGGTGGTCGGGGGCGTCGGAGTTGAGCATGTGCCGGGCCAGGCAGCCGCGGGCGCGCCGGGCCGGGGAGTCCGGCCCGGGCCGGCCCGCCCCCTGCGGCGGCACGTTCGAGAAGCGCGGGTCGGACAGGACCGCCCGCGCCTGGTCGTAGCCGGTGACGAGCCAGGCGTGCGTGCCGTTGGTCAGGGGCACCCGCGCCGCGGGGCCCTGGGCGCGCAGGCGCGCGTAGTACGGGTACGGGTCGCGCGCGAAGCCGGGGTCCGCGGGGTTCAGGTGATCGAGCACCTGAACATCCTCACCGATGAACGGCCGGTTCCGGCGGTGGGGTCGTGAGCAGGGCTGCCCGGGCCCGGTTGTGTGGTTCCCACAACGACCCGGGCCTGGGCGAGGGTGCCCTCAACGGCCGAGGGCCTTCTTCAGCTCGTCCTTGGTCATGTCCGAGCGGCCGTGGATGTTCTTCTGCCGGGCCTCGTTGTAGAGCTGTTCCTTGGTCGGCCCCTTGGCTCCGGAGTGGGAACGTTGGCCGCCGCGCCGACCGGACGACATGTCCTGGAGCGAGCTGCGGCTGGCGGTCTTCGACTCGCCGGCGCGGGCGCGTTCCTTGTTGACCGTCCGGCTCGCGATCTCCTTGGCGCGCTTCTCGCTCTCGCCGCGCTCGCGCGCGCTGTCCTTGATGTGCTCGTACTGCCGCTCGCGCTTCGGGCTGGATCCCCTGGGCATCCGGCGCTCCTTCGCTCGGCCGCGTGCGTACGCGCCGGGGCCCGTACGCAGGCGGCGTCGTCCGTGCGAGGCCCACCCTCGCACGGGTACGGCGGCGCCGCAGGACGAAGGCGGCCGGTCGTGGCGCCCGCTCAGCCGGGCGGCGGGTCGGGCGTCCGGCTCACGGTGCGCCCCAGCCGCCGGGCGGCGCGCGCGAAGCCGGCCGCGTCGTGGACGGCGGCGCCGCCGGCGTCGTTGTTGAAGTAGACGTACACCGGCGCCCGGTCCGACCAGGCGTCCGCCAGCCGCCCGGCCCAGGTGCTCAGCGCCCGGCTCCCGTAGCGGGGCCAGGGCCGGGCCCTGCCGTGGTGGAACCGCAGGTACCCCCAGTCCGCCGTGCGCCACAGCGGCGTCACGGGGCGGGAGTCCCGGTCGGCCCAGCACAGGGCGGCACCGCGGCGTTCCAGTACCTCGCGTACCCCGTCCGTCCACCATGAAGCGTGCCGGGGCTCGACGGCCACCCGCGTGCCGGCCGGGAAGCAGGCCAGGGCGGCGTCCAGCGCCCCGGGGTCCGCCTTGAGCGTGGGCGGCAGCTGCAGCAGCACCGGCCCCAGCCTGTCCCCGAGCCCGGCGGCGTGCCGCATCAGCCGCCCGACCGGCTCCTCGGGATCGCGCAGCCGCTTGATGTGGGTGAGGTAGCGGCTGGCCTTGACGGCCATCACGAAGCCCTCGGGGGTGCGCTCGCGCCAGTCGGCGAAGGTGTCCTCGGTGGGCAGCCGGTAGAAGGCGTTGTTGTTCTCCACCGTCGCGAAGTGCCCGGCGTACTCCTCCAGCCACAGCCGCTGCGGCCGGTCGGCGGGATAGAGGACGCCGCGCCAGTCCTTGTACTGCCATCCGGAGGTTCCGACGAGGAGGGGCATGGGGGGATCGGTGCCCGGGGGCGCGGGCGGTTCACGGGCGGGGGCGCGATTCCAGCCGGTTGCCGGGCGCGGCGGGTGCCGCCGGGCGGTGAGAGGGGTTCACTGGGGCCGTGGACTGTGTCTTCTGCGCGATCGCGGCGGGCGAGGTGGCGGCGCACCGGGTCTTCGAGGACGCGACGGCGGTGGCCTTCCTGGACGCCCGGCCGCTGTTTCCCGGCCATGTGCTGGTGGTGCCGCGGCTGCACGCCGAGACGCTCACCGACCTGCCCGCGGCCGCGGTGGGGCCGTTGTTCGGACGGGTGCGGCGGATCACCGGGGCGGTGGAGCGCGCGATGGGCGCCGCCGGGTCGTTCGTGGCCGCGAACAACCGGGTCAGCCAGTCCGTGCCGCACTTCCATGTGCACGTGGTGCCGCGCGACCGCAAGGACGGGCTGCGGGGCTTCTTCTGGCCGCGGACGCGCTACGCCTCGGACGAGGAGGCGGCGGCGGTGGCGGCCCGGGTGCGGGCGGCGCTGGAGGACTAGGGCGTGTCCTACGAGGCGGCCCGGGCCATGTGGACTATCCCCCCGAACCCCGTCATATTGGAAGTACGGCTTCCCTCGTCATCCGGAGCCTTCCGGAGCCGGGCCCCGGGGCCGGAGGCGCATCATGCGATTCATCGACCGGGTGGACGCCGGGCGGCGCCTGGCCGAGCGGCTGGGGCATCTGCGCGGCGAGCACCCCGTCGTTCTCGGCCTGCCGCGCGGCGGCGTTCCCGTGGCTTTCGAGGTGGCGCACGCCCTGGGCGCGCCCCTCGATGTCGTCCTCGTCCGCAAGCTGGGAGTGCCGTACCACCGCGAGCTGGGGTTCGGCGCCATCGGCGAGGGCGGCGTACGCGTCATCCGGGACGACATCGTCCGGATGAGCCGGGTCGACGAGGACGACCTGGCCGAGGTGGAGCACGCCGAGGAGGCGGAACTGTCCCGGCGCGCCGTGCAGTTCCGCGAGGGGCGCGAGCGCGTTCCGCTCGAGGGGCGCACGGCGATCGTGGTCGACGACGGCATCGCCACGGGCGCCACGGCGGCGGCCGCCTGCCAGGTGGTACGGGCGCAGGGCGCGGCCCGGGTGGTGCTGGCCGTGCCGGTGGCGCCCCCGGACGCGGCCGCCGCCTTCCGCGGCGAGGTGGACGAGCTGGTGTGCCTGAGCACGCCGGCCGCCTTCTCCGCGGTCGGCGAGTGGTACCACGACTTCACCCAGACCTCGGACGAGGAGGTCGTCGACCTGCTGCGCCGGAACACCGACGACGCCGCCGGCGACGACGGCGGCGGCGAGGCGCACGGCGGTCCCCTGCGGCTCCCGGTGGACGGCGGGGCCGTGACCCTCGCCGGCGACCTGGCGATGCCGGCCGGGGCGCCCGGGCTCGTGGTCTTCGCGCACGGCAGCGGCAGCAGCCGGCTCAGCCCCCGCAACCGCGCGGTGGCCAGGGCCCTCAACGACGCCGGGCTCGGCACGCTCCTGTTCGATCTCCTCACCCCGCTGGAGGAGGAGGACCGGGCGAACGTGTTCGCCGTCGAACCCCTCGCCCGCAGGCTGACGGAGGTCACCGGCTGGCTGCGCCGCCGGGAGACCGTCCCGGTCTGCTACTTCGGGGCGAGCACAGGCGCGGCCGCCGCGCTGTGGGCCGCGGCGGAGGCGGGTGACGGCGTCGCCGCCGTGGTCTCGCGGGGCGGCCGTCCCGATCTGGCCGGGGACCGGCTGGAGGACGTCCGGTCCCCCACGCTCCTGATCGTCGGGGGCCACGACAACGTGGTGCTCGACCTCAACCGGCAGGCGGCGGGGCGCCTGCGCTGCGAGAACGAACTGGCCGTCGTGCCCCTGGCCACCCATCTCTTCGAGGAGCCCGGGGCCCTGGACGCGGTCGCGGATCTCGCCCGCGACTGGTTCACCCGGCACCTGCCGACCCGGCAGAGCCCGACCTGACGGAGCCGACCCGGCACAACCTGACCCGATAGAGCCCGACCCGACCGAGCCCGACACGACCCGACCCGACCCGAGCGCTGGTGATCACCATGGAGACGATCGTCGACTGCAGCATCGAGATGGAGTTCCGCGAGATCGACGCGACCACGCAGGCCGACGTGCGGCTGAGAATGCACGACGGCTCGCAGCTCTCGGCGCAGGGCATCGCCAACCGCAACCCCGACGACCGCCGCCAGCAGCGCGTCGGCGAGGAGGTCGCGGCGGCCCGCGCGCTCAACGGACTCGCCGAGCAGCTGCTGGGCAAGGCGGGGGACGACATCAAGGAGGTCATGCACGAGGACGCCCACCTGAGCCACTGAGCACCTGAGCCACTGAGCACCCGGCCGGCCGGCGGGCGGGCGACCGCGACCGCCGGCCGGCCGTACGGGCCCCGGCCCTCCCACCGGCTCCCGGGAGGGCCGGGCGTACGCTGTGCGCGTGACGACGCCACTGTTCATCAAGATCTGCGGGCTGCGTACCGAAGGGGACGTGGACGCCGCCGTCGACGCCGGGGCCGACGCCATCGGCTTCGTCTTCGCCGACAGTCCGCGCACGGTGGACGCCGGGACCGCCCGGCGACTGGCGGAGCGGATTCCCCCGGGCGTGCTGACCGTGGGTGTCTTCCGCGGGCAGCCGGTGGAGGAGGTCCGGGCGCTGACGCTGGCCTCCGGGGTCCGGGCCGTCCAGCTGCACGGCGACGAGGGCCGGGAGTACTACGACGCCCTGCGTCCGCAGGGGTGGACGCTGATCCGCGCCACCTCGTCCGAGGGCGGGACGCCGCGCTGCGGCGAGCTGGGCGAGGACCTTCTGCTGCTCGACGCCCCGGCCCCGGGCGCGGGCGTGCCCTGGAACTGGGGGGCCGAGGGCTTCACTCCCCCGGCCGGGCGCTGGCTGCTCGCCGGCGGCCTGACTCCGGAGAACGTGGTCGAGGCGGTACGGACCACCGCGCCGTGGGGCGTGGACGTCTCCAGCGGGGTGGAGTCCCGTCGCGGCGTCAAGGATCCGGCCCTGATCAGGGCGTTCGTCGAGGCCGTCCGCGCGGCGGACGCCTTCTGATCCCAGTCGCTGCCAACTCGCCCCGGCACATGTAGACTTCGGGCCGTCGGCCATCGGCGAACATTCGTCCGGCATTCGCACTGACGATCCCATCCCAGGCGCCGTGGCGCGCATCGCACCGCACTCTTTTGCACCCCCTGAGCACAGGCGCACTTTTCCCGCGACCACAGGACAGAGGGCACATGAACGAGAGCGACTGTAAGCTGACCCGTTCCTGGATCGGCTCGATCGACCTCCGGCTGATCGCCGAGCAGGTCGGCACGCCCGTCTTCGTCTACAGCGAAGCGCAGATCCTGAAGAACGTCCGCCGCGTCAAGGACGCGGCCAGGGCGGTCGGCCTCGAGGAACGGGTCGAACTGTACGTCCCCTTCTTTCCCAACTCCAATCCCCATGTGCTGCGGCCGCTGCGGGACGCGGGTGTGGGAATTCTGCTGCAATTACCCAGCGAACACCGCCTGCTGAAGCGATTCGGGTTCGACCGGTTCATCGTCTCCCCCGGCCATGTCGCCGACGAGGAGATAGCCTTCTGGGACCGGACGGGCTGCCCGACGTTCCTGTCGAGCCTGGACGAGATCGCGTACTCGCTGCGGACCCAGGCTCCCTCGATCAGCGTCCGGATCGACAGTCTCGACTCGGGGAAGCCGGGCATCAAGTACGGCGAACTCGACAAGCTCACCGCCCTGTTGGCCGAGCACGGACGCGAGCTCGACTGCTTCGAGGTCTATTGCGGCAGCGGGAATTCACGCGACGCGATGATCGACATCATCGAGAAGCAGTTCGAGATCTTCAACACCCACTTCCCCACCGCCCGCGCCATCAACTTCGCGGGCGGCCACGGCTTCGTCTACGAGAGCTGGGACGAGTCGGAGAAGCACTTCGACTGGGCCGAGTACTTCCGCGCGCTGCGCGAGATCGCGGACCGGATGGACATTCCCGGTCATGTGAAGTTCCTCTTCGAGCCGGCCCGGGACGTGCTGGCCGACACCGGGGCGCTCCTGCTGAGCGTGGAGCGCGACGTGATCACCAACTCGGTCGGCAGCCTCGTGGTGACCGACGGGTCCCGCATGCTGATGCCGTCCGCCCAGCTGCGCGACCGGCGGCACAACGTGGTCTTCCTGGACGCCGACATGGCGGAGATCCCCGCGACGCCCGGCACCGACGGCACCAACGCCGCCCTGCGCGGCCGCAGCATCCTGCGGCACGACTACATCCTGCCCGGCGAGTACTGGGTGCCCTCGGCCGTCGACGCCCGCAGCCATCTGCTGATCCTCGACGTCGGGGCGTACTGCGCGACCCAGCACATGGAGTTCCTCAACATCCCGCCGGCCGCGGAGGTCCTCGTCGACACCGCCGGGACGGCGCACCTGGTCACCGCGCGCGGTGACGACCTCGACAAGTGGCGCCATCTCCTGGACGAGAAGCGCGAAGTGAAGGGCTAGCCCTTCCCCTCCGCTCCGCCGCTCCGCGCCGAGGACCGTCGCCGTCCCCGCGGAGCAGCCACCACCGGCCACCACGCCCTCCAGCGAGGACCACTCCATTGCAGCGATCGTCAGCCACCGACCCCACGCACGCCGACCCCACGCAGGCCGCCGTCCCGCCCGGGACCGGCGCCGAGGACCCCTTCGCTCTCTTCCGCCGATGGCTCGGCGAGGCCGAGGCCGCCGAGCTCAACGACCCCAACGCCATGGCCGTGGCCACCACGGACGCCGACGGGCTGCCCGACGTGCGCATGGTGCTGCTCAAGGGATTCGACTCCCGGGGCTTCGTCTTCTACACCAACACCCGTTCGGCGAAGGGCACCGAGCTCGCCGGCTCCATGCGGGCCGCCGGCGTCCTGCACTGGAAGTCCCTGCGGCGGCAGGTGCGCTTCCGCGGCCCGGTGGAGCGCGCCACCGACGCCGAGGCCGACGCCTACTTCGCCTCCCGCGCCCGCGACAGCCGCATCGGCGCCTGGGCCAGCCTGCAGTCCCGGCCCCTCGCGGACCGCTCGGAACTCGAGGCGGCCGTGGCCCGTGAATCCGCCCGCTTCGGCTCGGGCGACGTGCCGCGCCCGCCCCACTGGGCCGGCTACCGCATCACGCCCGTCTCCCTGGAGTTCTGGACCGAGCAGCCGTTCCGCCTGCACGACCGGCTCGTTTTCACCAGGGAACGGCCCGACGGCCCCTGGGGCCGGGGGCATCTCTATCCGTAATCCGTCTCTCCGCGATCCATCGCACCGAAAAGAACCAGGGACAGCTCTATGTATTTCACCCATGCCGACGCGGTCTGGACCGCCCATCCGCAACTGAGGGCGCTCACCCTGGCCGTCGACGACGTGCTCGGCATGAAGGACGACCCCGCCCGTCAGGAGCGGCTGGCGCCCCGCGTCGAGGAACGACTGGCGGCGCACACCGAATCCGAGATGCCCGAGATCGCCGCGTGGCGCGAGGCCTTCTCGAGAATGGGCCTGAAGCCCACGCAGTACCGCTGCGCGGCGGAGGCCCTGCTGCGCCGCTATCGCAAGGAACGGAATCTTCCGGGATTCCACCCGCTGGTCGACTACCTCAATTTCGTCTCGATGTCCTTCGCCATCCCGATCGCGGTGTTCGACTGCGCCAAGGTGGCCGACGGGATCACGGTCCGCCCGGCCGACGGGTCCGAGCGGTACGAGACGTTCCAGGGCGATGTCGAGCATCCCGTGCCGGGCGAGATCGTCTTCACCGACGCGGAGGGCCACGCCCATTCGCGGCGCTGGACGTTCCGGCAGAGCGCCCGGTCCGTCGTCTCGGCCGGCACCGATCGCGTCCTGATCGTGGCGGAGGCCCTGCACGCCGCGGCGCCGCAGGACCTGGCGGCCCTGGAGCGCGAGCTGACCGCCGGACTGGCCGGCGCCGGCGTGCGCGTCGCCGGGGCCAGGACGCTCGACTCCGGTGAGCGCAGGCTGGAGTTCCCCCACGCGTGACCACGTGGTCGTGGAGGCACGCGCGAGGGCGCGTGCCTCCACGGCCGCACAACCGGAAGGAGGTTCCATGACGGCCATCCCCGAAACCCCGCACCGGCCCGACCCGACGATCGGGCTGGGCGCGGTCCGCGATGCCATCGAAGGCGCCTGTACCCGCGCCGGCCGCGATCCTCGGTCGGTGACGCTCGTCGCCGCCTCGAAGACGGTTCCCGCCGACGTCCTGGAGCGGGCCGCCGCGGCCGGGCTCACGGTCTTCGGCGAGAACCGCGTCCAGGAGGCCAAGACGAAGTGGCCCGCCCTGCGGGAGCGGATTCCCGGCCTCGAACTGCACCTGATCGGGCCGTTGCAGACCAACAAGGCCCGTGAGGCGGTGGCGTTGTTCGACGTCATCCAGTCGGTGGACCGGCCCGGCCTGTGCGAGGCGCTGGCCCGGCAGTGCGACCGGCAGGGCCGCAGGCCGCGGCTGTTCGTCCAGGTCAACACGGGCGCGGAGCCGCAGAAGGCGGGTGTCCTGCCCGAGCTGGCCGACGACTTCCTCACGGCCTGCCGGCAGACCTACGGGCTCGACGTCGCCGGCCTGATGTGCGTCCCGCCGGCCGACGCCGACCCGGCCCCGCACTTCACCCTGCTGGCCGGCATCGCCGCCCGCAACGGACTGCCGGGGCTCTCCATGGGCATGAGCACGGACTTCGCCGAGGCGATCGCCCACGGGGCCACGCATGTGCGCGTGGGCAGCGCGATCTTCGGGGCGCGGGCCCGCGTCCAGAGGGACGCCATATGACCCGTCCCTCCCGGTTCGACATCCTCTTCGAGCCCGTACGGATCGGGCCGGTCACCGCCCGGAACCGCTTCTTCCAGGTACCCCACTGCAACGGCATGGGACGCGCCTTCCCCAGCCCCATGGCGGCGATGCGGGGAGTGAAGGCGGAGGGCGGCTGGGGGGTGGTCTCCACCGAGCAGTGCGACGTGCACCACTCCGGCAACCACCAGCGCGAGCTGCGGCTGTGGGACGAGCGGGACATCCCCTACCTGGCCCGCGCCACCGGACTGATCCACGAGCACGGCGCGCTGGCGGCCGTGGAGCTGGTGCACAACGGCTCCCACGTCGCCAACCTCGAGAGCCGCAGCGTGCCGATAGCCCCGAGCCTGCGGCTCACCCGGGGGATCAACCCCGTCACCGCGCGGGCGATGGACAAGAGCGACATCCGCGACGCCCGCCGCTGGTACCGCACGGCGGCGGTCAACGCCCGGCGCGCGGGGTTCGACATCATCTACGTCTACGCGGGCCACGGCATGACGCTGCCCGTCCACTTCCTCTCCCGCCGCCACAACCACCGGACCGACGAGTACGGCGGCAGCCTGGAGAACCGCGCCCGCTTCCTGCGCGAGCTGGTCGAGGACGCCAAGGAGGCCGTGGGCGACACCTGCGCGGTCGCGATCCGGTTCGGCGTCGACGGCCTCGCCGACTCCCGGGACGGTTCGAAGGACGAGGGCCGCGACGTCGTGGAGATGCTCGCCGAGCTGCCCGACCTGTGGGACGTCAACCTGAGCGACTTCGACGACGACGGCGTCACCGCGCGGTTCGGCGACGAGGGGCACCAGGAGAAGTACGTCCGGTTCGTCAAGAGCGTGACCACCAAGCCCGTGGTCGGGGTCGGCCGGTTCACCTCCCCCGACACGATGGTCTCGATGGTGCGGGGCGGCACGCTCGACCTCATCGGCGCCGCGCGCCCCTCGATCGCCGACCCCTTCCTGCCCCGCAAGATCGAGGAAGGCCGCTTCGACGACATCCGCGAGTGCGTCGGCTGCAACATCTGCGTGGCCGGGGACCGGTCGGGCGTCCCCATGCGCTGCACCCAGAACCCGACGATGGGCGAGGAGTGGCGGCGCGGCTGGCACCCGGAGTACATCCCGCCCAAGGACACCGACGACACGGTGCTCGTCGTCGGCGGCGGTCCGGCCGGCCTGGAGGCCGCCCGTGCGCTGGGCCAGCGCGGCTACGACGTCATGCTGGCCGACCGCGGCCGGCAGCTGGGCGGCCGCGTGGCCCGGGAGTGCCGGCTGCCGGGCCTGGGGACCTGGGCCCGCGTCAGCGAGTGGCGCCTGGGACAGCTGCGCCGGATGCGCAACGTCCAGCTGCTGCCCGACAACGACATCACCGCCGAGATGGTGCTCCAGGCCGAGGCCTCGCTCGTCGCCGTCGCCACCGGCGCGACCTGGCGCGCCGACGGGATCGGCCGGTACCACTCGGAAGCGATCCCCGGCCTGGAGGGAGTGCCCGTCTACACCCCGGACGACGTCATGGACTCCCGGCTGCCCTCCGGCCGCGTCGTCCTGTTCGACGACGACCACTACTACATGGGCGGCGTGATCGCCGAGCGCCTCGTCGAGCAGGGCTGCGAGGTCACCTTCGTCACGCCCGAGAGCCTGGTGTCGGCCTACACCCAGCTGACGGCCGAGCAGCGCAAGGTCCAGCGGCGGATCCTGCGCACCTGCGCTGCGGTGCACACCTCGACGACGCTCGCGCGGACCGAGCCCGGCACCGCCCACCTCGCCTGCGTCTTCACCGGCCGCGAGACGGCGGTCGCGGCGGACGCCGTCGTGCTGACCACCGGCATGGTCCCGCGCGACGAGCTCTACCAGGAGCTCGCCCGGCGGGGCGAGGCGGAGCTGGGCGCGGCCGGCGTCCGCCGCGTCGTACGGCTGGGCGACTGCCTGGGGCCCGGCATCATCGCGGCCGCCGTCCACAGCGGCCATCTGTTCGCCCGCACTCTGGACACCGCGCTCACCGACCGGGCGCCCTACCGGCGCGAGAACGTCGAGCCCGGCTGGGACCTGCCGCTGCCGCCGGACGGCGAGGGCCTGTGGGCGCCCGGGGACGTCCTCAGCTGACCGCCGCGCACGCCCGGAGCCCGAGGAGAGGCCCATGGAAGAACTCAAGCCCCTGATCGCCAAGGTCGCCACCGGCGCCACGCTGACCTTCGAGGAGTCGGCCCGGGCCTTCGACCTCATCGTGTCGGGTGAAGCGACCCCCTCGCAGATGGGCGCCCTGCTGATGGGGCTGCGGATCCGCGGGGAGAGCGTCGAGGAGATCACCGGCGCGGTGACCACGATGCGTACGAAGATGCTCCGGGTGACCGCGCCGCCCGGGGCCATCGACCTGCTCGGCACCGGCGGCGACGCGTCGGGCTCGTACAACATCTCCACCTGCGCGGCCCTCGTCGTCGCCGGGGCCGGCGTCCCGGTGGCCAAGATGGGCAACCGGGCGTTCTCCTCGCGCTGCGGCGCGGCCGACGTGCTGGCGGAGCTCGGCGTCCGCGTCGGTCTGTCGCCCGCCGCCGTCGAACGCTGCCTGGCCGAGGCGGGGATCGGCTTCATGTTCGCCCCGGACCACCATCCGGCGGCCCGGCACGTCCACCCCACCCGCGTGGAGCTGGGCACCCGCACCATCTTCAATCTGATGGGGCCGCTGCTGAACCCGGCCGGGGTTCGGCGGCAGATGGTCGGGGTGTTCTCGCGGGAATGGGTGGAGCCGCTCGCCGAGGTGCTGGGCCGGCTCGGCTCGCAGCGCGCGCTCGTCGTCCACGGCTCGGACGGACTCGACGAGATCACCACCACCGGCCCCACCGCCATCGCCTCGCTCGAGAACGGCACCGTACGGACGTTCGAGGTGACGCCGGAGGAGTTCGGCCTGCCGCGCGCCCGCCCGGAGGAGCTCAAGGGCGGCGACGCGCGGGACAACGCGGCCGCGCTGCTCGCGGTCCTCGACGGCGAGCGCGGCGCCTACCGCGACGTGGCGGCGCTCAACGCGGCCGCGGCGCTGGTGGTCGCGGGCCGGGCCGCGGGCCTCGCCGACGGCCTGGAACTGGCCGTGAAGTCGATCGACTCGGGCGAGGCCAGACGCCGCCTCGACCGCCTCGTCGCCGCCTCCCACGCGTGATCCGTCACCCGTGCGGCGCGGTGCCGTACGCCACCGGCCCCCGGGCCGAAAGGAGCAGGACATGACCGGCTTTCTGGCCACGATCGAGGCCTACAAGCGCGAGGAGATCGCGGCCGCCAAGCGCTCGACGCCCCTCGCCGAGCTGGAGGCGAAGGCCGCCGCCGCCCCGCCGCCGCGCGGCTTCCTCGCCGCGCTCGAGGCCAGGCGCGGACGGGGCGAGTACGCGCTGATCGCCGAGATCAAGAAGGCGAGCCCCTCCAAGGGGCTGATCCGCGCGGACTTCGACCCGCCGGCGATCGCCCGCTCCTACGAGGCGGGCGGCGCCGCCTGCCTGTCGGTGCTCACCGACACGCGGTCGTTCCAGGGCGCGCCGGAGCACCTGGCGGCCGCGCGCGCCGCGACCGGACTTCCGGTGCTGCGCAAGGACTTCCTCTATGACCCGTACCAGGTCGTCGAGGCCCGCGCGTGGGGCGCCGACTGCGTGCTCGTCATCATGGCCGCGGTCGACGACGCGACGGCGAAGGAGCTGGAGGACGCGGCGTCGGCGTTCGGCATGGACGTGCTCGCCGAGGTCCACGACGAGGAGGAGCTGGAGCGCGCGCTGCGCCTGCGCACGCGCCTGATCGGCGTCAACAACCGCGACCACAGGACGTTCGAGACGACGCTGGCGACGACCGAGGCGCTCGCGCCCAGGATTCCGGACGAGCGGCTGATCGTCGGGGAGAGCGGGCTGGTCGGCCCCGCCGACCTCGCCCGGCTGGCGCGATCCGGCGTCTCGTCCTTCCTCATCGGCGAGAGCCTGATGCGTGCACCGGACATCGAGGCGGCCACCCATGCCATACTCGCGCGCGGAGCGGCACGGCCAACTCCGGCCGCCGAATAGGCATTTGCCGCAGGCCCCAGGCACAAAGGAGCGTCATCAGTGGGCATCGAGTTCCTGGTCACATCGTTCATCGTCACCGCCTCCCCCGGCACCGGGGTGCTCTATACGCTCGCGACGGGCCTCTCGCGGGGCTTCCGCGCGAGCGTCGTGGCCGCGTTCGGCTGCACACTGGGAATCGTCCCCCACATGGCCGCCACGATCATGGGGCTGGCCGCGCTCTTACACACCAGCGCGCTCGCCTTCCAGATCTTCAAGTACGCGGGCGTCGCCTATCTGCTCTACGTGGCGTGGAGCACGCTGCGCGAGAGCGGCACGCTGAAGGTGGAGACCGAGGGCGAGGCCGAGGCCCAGTCGGCCGCCAAGGTGACCGTGACGGCCGTCCTCATCAACATCCTCAACCCCAAGCTGACGATCTTCTTCCTGGCCTTCCTGCCGCAGTTCGTGAGCACCGACGAGGCGCACCCCGTCCCCCGGATGCTCGAGCTGAGCGCCGTCTTCATGCTGATGACGTTCGTGATCTTCGTCGGCTACGGGCTGCTGGCCGCCGCGGTCCGGGACCACGTCATCTCTCGGCCCAAGGTGCTGACGTGGATGCGGCGCACGTTCGCGGGCGCGTTCGTGGCCCTGGGCGCGAAGCTGGCGTTCACCAACATCTGACCGGCTCCCATGACGAAGCCGCCGCCCACCCGGGGCGGCGGCTTCGTCATCGCCTGTCCGGCTCCGCCTCCCGGCCGGCGCCCGCGTCGCCCTCCTCCCGCAGGACGTCCAGCACCACCGAGCCATCGACGGTCTCCCTGGCCACCAGCTGTTCGGAGAGCCGGTCCAGGGCGGTGCGATGGTCCCGCAGCAGAGTCAGGGCCCGGTCCTCGGCGGCGCGCAGCAGGCGCGCCACCTCCTGGTCGACGATGCGCTGGGTGCGCTCCGAGTACGGCTGCCGGGCGAGGTCCTCGGCGGTCTCGCCCAGGAACGGCTGGCCCGGGGCGGCGTAGCCGACCGGGCCCAGCGTCGGCGAGAGACCGAACTCGCGGACCATGCGGGTGGCGATCGCGGTGGCGCCCGCGAGGTCGTTGGCGGCGCCCGTGGAGCCCTCGCCGAAGACGGTCAGTTCGGCCGCGCGGCCGCCGAGGCGCACGGCGAGCAGGTCGGTGAGATAGCCCTCGGTGTACAGGTGGCGCTCGGCCTCGGGGAGTTGCTCGGTGACCCCGAGCGACACCCCGGCGGGCAGGATCGTCACCTTGGCGACGGGGTCGGCGTGTTCGCACAGGGCGGCGACGAGGGCGTGGCCCGACTCGTGCACGGCGACGGAACGGCGCTCCTCGGGCAGCAGCGCGTTGGACGTCTCGCGCCGGCCGAGCAGCACGCGGTCGCGGGCGGCGTCCAAATCCTCGGCGACGAGGGTGGAGCGGTCCTGGCGTACGGCGTTGATGGCCGCCTCGTTGACGAGGTTGGCCAGGTCGGCGCCAGAGAAGCCGGGGGTGGCCCGGGCGACGATGTTCAGGTCGACATCGGGGGCGAGGGTCTTTCCGCGGGAGTGGACGGTGAGGATGGCCGAGCGTTCGGCCTGGTTGGGCAGCGGCACGGTGACCTGCCGGTCGAACCGGCCGGGGCGCAGCAGGGCGGGGTCGAGGGCGTCGGGCCGGTTGGTGGCGGCGATGACCACGATGCCGCTGCTCTGGTCGAAGCCGTCCATCTCGGCGAGCAGCTGGTTGAGGGTCTGCTCGCGCTCGTCGTTGCCGCCGAGCCGGGAGCCGCCGCCGCGCCGGCCGCCGACGGCGTCTATCTCGTCGATGAAGATGATCGAGGGGGCTCGCTTGCGGGCCTCGTCGAAGAGGTCACGGACCCGGGACGCCCCGACGCCGACGAACATCTCGACGAACGCCGAGCCGGTCACCGACAGGAACGGCACGTCCGCCTCCCCGGCCACGGCGCGGGCGAAGAGCGTCTTGCCGGTACCGGGCGGCCCGACCATGATCACTCCGCGGGGCCCCTTGGCGCCCGCCCGGGCGTAGCGGTCGGGGTTGCGCAGGAAGTCGACGACCTCGCTGACCTCCTGTTTGACGCCGTCGTAGCCGGCGACGTCGGCGAAGCGGGTGGTGGGCCGCTCGGCCTCGATGATCTTCGCCCGGGACCGGCCGATGGCGCTGACGCCGCCGGTCAGGGAGCTGGCGGCCCTGCGGGCGCCCCACAGGAAGAAGCCGGCCAGGAGCAGCAGGGGCAGGAAGGCCACCAGGAGCGAGGGCCAGAGGGTGCCGGTGCTCTGCGAGGCGGTGATCCGTACGTGCTGGGCCTCCAGGCGCTGCTCGAGCCCGGTCGTGCCCAGCGCCGTGGGGATGCGGGTGGTGAACTTGGTGCCGTTCTTGAGCGTGCCGCTCACCGAGCCCTTGTCGCTGACGTCGACCGTCTGGACCTGTCCGGCGCCCACCTTGGCGACGAAGTCGCTGTAGGGCACCTGGCTGGGCTGGGGGCCGGTCACACCGCGCGCCAGCAGCAGGGTGATCACGAACAGGACGAGGGCGGCGGGCAGGATCCACCGGCGCCAGGCGGGCGGCGCCGGCGGTCCGGACGGCGGCCTGGGCGGTTCGCCCGGCGGCCGGGGGCCGGCGGGCGGCGTGAGGTGCCGGTGCGGCAGGCGGATGCGTGTGATCACGGCCGTTCCCACTTCCTGAGCCGGTCCGGCCACCGCGCCGTCACCGTGTGTCACAGGCCGTGCGGTGGCCGATTCGCCTCACCTCAACAGTCGCACCCGGCCGCGCGCGGCGCACGGGTATTCAATGGAGGGAGGCACGGACCGATCGTCCGAGGAGCGCGTCATGTCGCACACAACCGAGTGGAACGTCCGCCTCCAGCTGTCCGAGGAGGACGGGAAGACCAGGGCACGGGTGGTGCTGGACACCGGATCCGCCTCGCTCACCGGTGCCGGGACCGCCCAGTGCGCCCCCGGCGACAAGGACGTACCGGTGATCGGTGACGAGTTCGCGGCGGGCCGGGCCCTGCGCGATCTCGGCACCCGGCTGCTGCGGACGGCGGAACACGACGTCGAGGCCATGGGCGCGGCGCCCGAGCCGAGGACGTCGGTGCCCTACGGCTGGCCGGAGTAGCGGCGTGCCCCGCCGGGGCCGTCCGGGTCAGTGCTGGCTGTTGATGAAGCCGATGACCACGGCGCCCCACCAGCAGATCTGGGAGACCGTGGCGGTGGCCCCGCCCCAGACGAGCAGGCGCGTCGAGGGCGCGCCGTCGGCGTCGCGGGCCATGTGCTTGCCGAGGAGGCCGGCCTGCAGGCCGTTGAGCGTGAGCCCGAGCACCATCACCAGCTTGGCGCAGGTCATGGTCGAGGAGATGTTCGGGTGCAGGAACAGGCCGCTGGCCACCAGTCCGGCGAGGCCGGCCCAGATGGGCAGGTGCAGCCGGTTGGCGCTGCCGAGGGCGTCGCGCAGCTCACAGCGGCCCATGATCCACAGCAGGCCGTAGTAGTCGGCGACCAGCACGGCGCCGAAGCCGAGCACGAGGCTGGCGAGGTGGACGAAGAGCGCGACCGTGTGCAGGGCGGGGTCGGCCTGCAGGTGCAGGGAGACCCAGACGCTGCCGGCCCATACGGCGCAGAGTGCCAGCGCGGCTCCGGTGAGCGTCCACCAGGAGTCGTAGAGCCCGATCTTACGGGCGTGCCGGGCGCGCTGAGCGGGTGCGGACGGCTGGTACGGACGGGACGGTCGGATGATGGACAGGGGCGGACTGGACGGCACAGCGGACACGTAGTTCTCTCCCAACGCAGGCCCCCCACTCATGGCCCGGCGCGGCCGGTCGAAAGCCCGGCGCAGCGCCCAAACACCAGAACACTCCTCTGCGGAATTCGCAAGCTTCGCAGGTCAGAGCATGTTCTGTCGTAATCTGGGCCGTCTGGACCTTGATCAGCACTATCTGTACGTGATCGACACCATCCGGGCCTGATCATCACCGTCCGGACCGTGATCACCGAAATGAGCCGGCATGCGGGTCGCGATCGTCCTCTTCACCGCCGATCTACGGCTGCACGACAATCCCGTCCTGCGCGCCGCGCTGAGCGCCGCCGAGCGCGTAGTGCCGCTGTTCGTCGTCGACTCCGGGGTGCGCGACGCCGGCTTCACGACGCCCAACCGCGCGGCGTTCCTGTCCGAGTGCCTCGCCGACCTCGACCGGGGGCTGCGGACCCGGGGCGGGCACCTGGTGATCCGTGAGGGCGACGTAGTGCCGGAGACGTGCCGGGTGGCCGCCGAGACGGATGCGACGGAGGTTCATGTCGCGGGCGGTGTCAGCGCATACACCCAGCGCCGGGAGGACCGGCTGCGGTCGGCGCTGGCCGCGGACGGGCGGCGGCTGCGGGTGCACGACGCGGTGGTCACCGCCCTGCCGCCGGGGGCGGTACTGCCCTCGGGCCGGAGCCACTTCGCGGTGTTCACCCCGTACTACCGGAGGTGGTCGGCCGAGCGGCTGCGGCCGGTGACCGGCGCGCCCCGGCGCGTCGCCGTGCCCGCCGTCTCCACGCTGCCCCTGCCGGCGGCCGCGTCCCTGGCCCCGGGGACGGCCTCGCCCGCCCTCGCGCGCGGCGGCGAGAGCGAGGGCCGACGGCGCCTGGCGGCCTGGCTGCGCTCGGGCGTCGACGCGTACGCCGTCCGGCACGACGACATGGCGGCGGACGCCACGTCCCGGCTGTCCCCTTATCTGCACTTCGGCTGCCTGTCGCCGGTGGAGGTGATCGACCGCGCGCGCCGCCGCCCCGGCGGCGCGGAGGCGTTCGTACGCCAGCTGGCCTGGCGCGACTTCCACCACCAGGTGCTGGCCGCCGTGCCGGGGGCGGCCGCCCGCGACTACCGCACGCGGCACGACCGCTGGCGCACGGACCCCGAGGAGCTCGCCGCCTGGAAGGCGGGGCTGACCGGGTTCCCGGTCGTCGACGCGGCGATGCGCCAGCTCGCCCATGAAGGCTGGATGCACAACCGGGCCCGGATGCTGGTGGCGTCCTTCCTCACCAAGACCCTCTACCACGACTGGCGGGAGGGCGCCCGGCACTTCACCGACCTGCTGATCGACGCCGACGTGGCGAACAACCAGCTCAACTGGCAGTGGATGGCCGGAACCGACACCCGTCCCCACCGCGTCCTCAATCCCCTCGTCCAGGCCCGGCGCTTCGACCCCCAGGGGGAGTACGTACGCCGCTGGGTACCGGAGCTGTCCGGCGTGGCGGGCGGCGCCGTCCACCAGCCATGGAGACTCGAGGCCGTGCGGCGCGAGCGCCTCGGCTATCCGGGGCCGCTCGTCGGCCTGCCCGACGCCCTGGCCCGGTTCCGGCGGGCGCGGGGCGTGACCTGAACGGCCCCCGCGCCCATTCGGCCGTACGCCGCGCGCGGGAACGTATGGCGGCGAGCGGGACCGGGTACCGGTCGCAGGTGAGAATCCGGCATCCTGCCCACCGCGGGGACGAGCGGCCCGATCTGTTCGAACGGGTGGCCGAGAAGGCCTCCCACTTCACGAGCTCACGGGCCTTCTTCGTGCTGTGCTTCGTGCTGGTGGCGAACTTCCTGGCCATGCACCTCGCGGGGCTGTCGGTCGGGCTGGAGCTGCTGGCCGCCGGCCTCATGACGTCGGTGACGCTGTTGCTGCTGGCCCTGCTCAAGAACTCCGAGCTGCGCGCCGAGCACGCCGTGCAGCGCAAGCTCGACGCGATCGCCGGGGCGCTGCTGGCGCAGGCCGCGGGCGCGCGCGAGGGCGAGGCCTTCGACACCCTGCGCGACGCCATCCGCATGGACGAGCAGACCTGACGCCGGACCCGGCCACCGGACCCGACCGCTGATCCGGCCGCTGATCCGGCCGGCCGGATCAGCAGATGCGCGGCAGCTGCTCGCCCAGGGGCAGGTCGACGACGCGCGTTCCGCCGAGCCGGGTGCGCGCCACGACCATCCCCGGGTGGTCGGCCACGCATTCCCCGATGACGGCGGCCCCCCGCCCGTGCGGATGCGCGCGCATGGCGGCGAGCACCGCCTCGGCGTGCCCCCGGGGGACGAAGGCCACGAGTCGGCCCTCGTTCGCCACGTAGAGCGGGTCGAGGCCGAGGAAGCCGCAGGCGTTGGCGACGGCCTCGGGCACGGGCACGCTGCCCTCGGTGAGGACGACGCCGGTGCCGGAGGCGGCGGCGATCTCGTTGAGGGCGGTGGCCACGCCGCCGCGCGTGGGGTCGCGCAGGGCGTGCAGGTCGGGGGTGACGGCGAGCATCGCGGCGACGAGGCCGCCCAGCGGGGCGGTGTCGCTCTCGATCTCCACCCCGAACTCCAGTCCCTCGCGCACGCTCAGGACGGCTACGCCGTGCAGGCCGACCGGCCCGCTGACGATCACCACATCGCCGGGCGCGGCCCGCTGGGGCCGGATGTCGACGCCGTCGGGGACGATCCCGATCCCGGAGGTGGTGACGAAGACGCCGTCGCCGTGGCCGGCGTCGACGACCTTGGTGTCGCCGGTGACGACGGTGACCCCGGCGGCCTCCGCGGCCGCGCCGATGTCCCGGGCGACCCGCGCCACGACGGACAGTTCGGTGCCCTCCTCCAGGATGAAGGCGCAGGAGAGGTGGGCGGGGCATGCGCCGCTCATGGCGAGGTCGTTGACGGTGCCGTTGACGGCGAGGTCGCCGATGCCGCCGCCGGGGAAGAAGAGCGGGCGGACGACGTAGGAGTCGGTGGAGAAGGCGAGACGCGCCCCGCCCAGGGTGACCGCCGCCGAGTCGGCGAGGCCGGCCAGCACCTCGTTGCCGTAGGCGGGCGCGAAGACCTGGGCGACGAGCTCGGCGGACAGCGCCCCTCCCCCGCCGTGCCCGAGGACGACGACGGGCTGGTCGCGCAGCGGGGCCGGGCAGGTCAGGGCGGACGGGTCGATGGTCGCCGAGGGCGCGGTGTCAGCCAACGGGGGTCGCCTCCTCGGCGGGCGCCGCGTGGTCCAGGCGGCGGTAGAGGTAGTAGGCGGCGCAGGCTCCCTCGCTGGAGACCATGGTCGCGCCCAGGGGGTGGCGGGGGGTGCAGGCGGTGCCGAAGGCCGCGCACTCGTGCGGCTTGATCAGGCCCTGCAGCACTTCGCCGCTGCGGCAGGCGGCGGGCTCTCGGGTGCGCACGCCGCCGACGCTGAAGCGGTGCTCGGCGTCGTACGCCCGGAAGGCGGGGGCCAGCCGCCAGCCGCTGCCGGGGATGACGCCGATGCCCCGCCACGCCCGGTCGGTGATCTCGAAGACCTCGGCGAGCATCCGCAGGGCCGCGGGGTTGCCCTCGTCCCGTACGGCGCGGGGGTAGGCGTTCTCCACCCGGTGCTCGCCGCGTTCGAGCTGGCGGACGGTGCGGCGGACGCCCTCGAGGATGTCGAGCGGTTCGAAGCCGGTGACGACGATGGGCACCTCGTGGCGCTCGGCCAGGGCCGGGTACTCCTCGACGCCCATGACGCTGCACACGTGCCCGGCGGCCAGGAATCCCTGGACGCGGCAGTCGGGAGAGCTCATGATCGCCTCGATGGCGGGTGGCACGCGCACGTGCGAGACCAGCAGGCTGAAGTTGCGGACGCCGAGCGCGCGGGCCTGGTGGACCGTCATGGCGTTGGCGGGGGCGGTCGTCTCGAAGCCGATGCCGAAGAAGACGACCTCCTTCTCCGGGTGCCGCCGGGCGATCTCCAGCGCGTCCAGCGGGGAGTACACCACCCGTACGTCACCGCCGGCGCCCTTGACCCGGAACAGGTCGCCGTCGGTGCCCGGGACGCGCAGCATGTCGCCGAACGAGCAGAAGACCACATCGGGCAGGGACGCGATGGCGAGCGCCTTGTCGATCATCTCCAGCGGGGTGACGCAGACCGGGCAGCCGGGGCCGTGGATCAGTTCCACGGAGGCGGGGAGCAGCTGGTCGATGCCGTGCCGGATGATCGAGTGGGTCTGGCCGCCGCAGACCTCCATCATCGCCCAGGGGCGGGTCACGGTGGCGTGGATGTCGTCCAGCAGCCGCCGGGCCAGGTCGGGGTCCTGGAACTCGTCGAGGTACTTCATCGTGCCTCCTCCGGCATCGTCACGGGCGGCATCGTCGCGTGCGGTGCCGTCGCGCCGTCCGGAGCGGTCCCGGTCCCGGGTGCCGTCCCGGCCTCGGCGGCGGCGCGGCTCCAGGGGTCGCCGAACTCCTCCTCCAGGGCGCCGATGCGCGCGAAGAGCTCCAGCGTCGCCAGCGCCGCCGCCTCGTCCAGTCGCTGCAGGGCGAATCCGACGTGCACGATGGCGTAGTCGCCGATCTCGATGTCGGGCAGATAGGCCAGGCACACGTCCTTGACCGCGCCCCCGAAGTCGACCTTCGCCATGCGGGTGCCGTCCCGCTCCTCAATACCGACCACTTTGCCGGGCACCGCCAGGCACATGGTCTCCTCCTTCCCCGCCGGCGACGGCCGGCGCACGGCCCTGGGACCGGGCGGCGACGAGTGCCTGGCCGAGGGCCAGGCCGCCGTCGCCGCACGGCACGGCACGGTGGCGCACCACCGTGAAGCCGCCCGCCCGCAGCGCGTGGGTGCACGCGTCCTCGAGCAGGCGGTTGGCGAACACCCCGCCGGTGAGGGCGACCGCGGACACGCCGGTCGCCTGCCGGGCCGCCTCGCAGGCGGTGGTGACGGCCCCGGCGACGGCGTGGTGGAAGCGGGCGGCGACGACGCCGGTGGGCACCTTCGCCCGCAGGTCCTCGGTCACGGCGCGCAGCACGGGGGCCGGGTCGAGGATCCGGGGGCCGCCGTGCGGGTCGTCGGGGAACCCGAAGGCGTACGGCCGGCCGCAGCCGGCCATGGCGGGGGCGGCGCGCGCCTCCAGCCCGACGGCCGCCTGGGCCTCGTGGCCGGCGCGGTGGCACACCCCGGTGAGGGAGGCGACGGCGTCGAACAGCCGGCCCATGCTGGAGGTGGGGACGCATGCGATGCCCCGCTCCAGCTGCCGTTCCACCAATTGCCGTTCCCGCTCCCCGCAGGCGGCCACGGCCGGCAGGTCGATCTCCCGGTCGAGGCCGGCGGCACGCAGATGCGACAGAGCCGTCCGGCAGGGGTTGCGGACGGCGGCGTCGCCGCCGGGCAGCGGCACGTAGGCCAGGTGGGCCAGGCGCCGGTAGCCGGTGTAGTCGGCGAGCATGATCTCGCCGCCCCACACGGCGCCGTCGTCGCCGTAGCCGGTTCCGTCGAAGGCGACGCCGATGACGGGCGTGGTGCCGTCCAGGCCGGCGTCGGCCATGGCGGAGGCGATGTGCGCGTGGTGGTGCTGGACCAGCCGCAGGGGGCGGCCCGCGGCGTGGTCCCGGGCCCAGGCCGCCGACCGGTAGCGGGGGTGGAGGTCGGCGGCGAGCAGGCCGGGGCGGATGCCGGTGAGTTCGCCCAGGTGGGCGACCGCCCGGTCGAAGGCGGCCGCGGTGGCCAGGTCGCCGAGGTCGCCGATGTGCTGCGACAGCCAGGCGGAGCGGCCGCGCGCGAGGCAGAAGGCGTTCTTCAGGTCGCCGCCGACGGCCAGCACGGGCGGCACCTCGAAGGGCAGCGGAACGGGATCGGGTACGTATCCGCGTGACCGGCGCAGGGGCAGCACGCTGCCGTCGGCGCGCACGCGCACCACGGAGTCGTCGCACGGCACATGGATGGGGCGGTCGTGGGCGAGGCGGGCGTCGCAGAGCGGGGCCAGGTCGGTGCGTGCCCGGCCGTCGTCGGTGACGATCGGTTCGCCGGGGCGATTCGCGCTGGTCATCACCAGGACGCGGGGGCCCGGCGGGTCGCCGGGCAGGCCGAACAGCAGCCGGTGCAGGGGGCTGTAGGGGAGCATCACGCCGAGGTCGGGGGCGCCCGGCGCGACGCCGGCGGCGAGGTGGACGCCGCCCTCGAAGCCGTCGGGGCGCCGCAGCAGGACGACCGGTGCCCGGGGCCCGGCCAGCAGGCGCGCCTCCGCCGCGGTCACCGGGGCGAGGGCCCGGGCGGTGGCCAGGTCCGCCGCCATGACGGCGAAGGGCTTCGTGCCGCGGTCCTTGGTCTCCCGTAGCCGGGCGACGGCGTCCTCGTCGGTGGCGTCGCAGGCCAGGTGGTATCCGCCGATGCCCTTGACGGCCAGGATCGCGCCGCGCGCGAGCAGCGCGCGGGCCCGGGCCAGGGCCGCCTCGGCGGTGGCGGGCGGCTGCCCGCCCTCGAGCCGCAGCCGGGGACCGCACTCGGGGCAGGCCACCGGCTGGGCGTGGAAGCGCCGGTCGGCGGGGTCGGCGTACTCGCCCGCGCACCGCGCGCACAGGGCGAAGGGGGCCATGGTGGTGGTGGCCCGGTCGTAGGGCAGGCCGGTGACGATGGTGAAGCGCGGTCCACAGTGGACGCAGGTGATGAAGGGGTGGCGGAAGCGGCGGTCGGCGGGGTCGCTGAGCTCGGCCAGGCAGGTGGCGCACAGGGCGGCGTCGGGAGGGACGCGGGTGCGACCCCGGCCCTGCCGGGAGGGCCGGATGGTGAAGTCCCCGGCGCCCAGGGCGGGCACGCGCCGGTGGGAGACGGAGGAGACCACGGCCAGCGGCGGGGCGTGGCTGATCAAGCGGTCGCGGAAGGCGCGGACGCGGGCCGGGTCGCCCTCGATCTCGGCGACGACGCCTCCGGTGTCGTTGCTGACGTAGCCCGCCAGCCCCAGCTCGCGGGCCAGGCCGTGGACGAAGGGCCGGAACCCGACGCCCTGCACCGCGCCGCGCACGATGATCCGGTGCCGGACGACGGCGGTGTGGTGGCCGGTGGTCACCGCTGCCCGGCCGGCACGTCGTCGGGGGCGTCCTGGAGGAGACGTCCTTCCCGGACGCGGCCGGCCATCACGGGGCGGTGGACGGCGGCGCCCTCGGCGACCGCCAGGATCCGTTCGACGAGCCCGTCCACCCCGGCGTCGGTACGGGCCGACGTGGGCACGATCCCCACGCCGGGGTTGACCCGCACCACGTTGCCGGTGAACGCCGGCCGGTCGAAGTCCACGGCGTCGGCGATGTCGTTCTTCGTCAGCACGACGAGGTGCGCCAGGCCGAAGGCCATGGGGTACTTCAGCGGCTTGTCCTCGCCCTCGGTGACGGACATCAGCGTCACCCGCAGGGTCTCCCCGAGGTCGTAGGCGGCCGGGCAGACGAGGTTGCCGACGTTCTCCACGAACAGCACCCGGGTGTCCGCCGGCAGCCATCCCCGCAGGTGCCCCCTGAGCTGGGCCGCCTCCAGGTGGCACAGGCCGCCCGTGAGCACCTGTTTGACGGGGGCGCCGGAGCGCTCCAGGCGCCGCGCGTCGTTCTCGGTGGCGAGGTCGGCGGTGAGCGCGGCCACCGGCACGCCGCGTTCGACCAGGGCGGCCAGGACCCGCTCCAGCAGCGCCGTCTTCCCGCTGCCGGGGCTGGACAGCAGGTTCACCACCGTCGTCCGCCGGGACGCCAGTTCCTTGCGCAGGGCGCCGGCCAGGGCGTCGTTCCTGGCCAGCACCGCCTGCCGGACGTCGATGACACGGCACATCACGCGGTCGCCTCCGCCAGTTCGATCACGGTGATCTCCAGCTCCCGCCCGCTGAGCAGGCGTGTGGTCGGCGAGTCGCAGTGCGGGCACCACAGGAACGGCGGGGTGCCGACCGCGAACTCCTTTTCGCAGGCCGCGCAGCGGGCCCGTGCGGGGACCTCCTCCACGACCAGCCGGGCGGACTCCACCACGGTGCCCTCGCGGGCCACCTCGAAGGAGAAGCGCAGGGCGTCGGGAACGACGCCCGACATCTCGCCCACCCGCACCCGTACCGCCTCCACGCCGGCGGCGTCGTGCCGCCGGGCCAGCTCGGTCGCCCGCTCGACGATCGCGGTGGCGATGGACAGCTCGTGCATCCGCCTCACCTGTTCCCGGCCGCGTGCTCGTGGGTACGTGCTCGTGGGTCGTGCTCGTGGGTCGTGCTCGTGGGTACGTGCTCGTGGGTACGTGCTCGTGGGTACGTGCTCGTGGGTACGTGCTCGTGGGTACGTGCTCGTGGGTGCGCGCCCCTCGGCGGGGCGGTACGCGTCCCACAGTGACCCGGCGGGGGCGCGGCCCGGCCGCCCGCCACGGCCCGAGCGGCCGGGCGGGCACCGGTATTCGCCCGCGTAGCGCAATCACGGCGTCCCGCGCGCGGCGCCGCCCGTCCCGGCGGCGCGCTTCGGTGACGATCGGTCACGGACGGCGCCGACCTCGGGCCGTCGTGCTCCCGCGCACCAGGAGGGCCGTCGCCATGCGCATCCTTGTCGTCGCCAGCGCTTTCAACAGCCTCGCCCAGCGGGTCTTCGCCGAGCTCGGCGACCGGGGCCACACCACGTCCGTGGCCGTGGTGGACGGAGCGCCGTCGCTGTGCGCGGCCGTCCGCCGGCACCGGCCGGAGCTGGTCGTGGCCCCGATGCTCACGACCGCGATCCCCCGGGAGGTCTTCTCGCGCCACACCTGTCTGATCGTCCATCCCGGGCCGCCCGGCGACCGGGGGCCGGCCTCGCTGGACCGGGCCCTGACGGACGGCGAGGTCCGCTGGGGCGTCACGGTGCTCCAGGCGGAGGAGGAGCTGGACGCCGGGCCGGTGTGGGCGTCGGCGGGCTTCGCCGTGCCTCCGGGGGTGACCAAGAGCGAGCTGTACCGCGGCGAGGTGGCGGACGCCGCCGTCGCGGCGCTGTTGCTGGCGGTGGAGCGGTTCGCGTCGCGGTCGTGGACGCCCAGGGCGCAGACGGGGTTCCCGGTACGGACGCGCCCCTGGCTGCCGCAGGGCGAGCGGCGGATCGACTGGGCCGCGCAGCCCACGGAGTCGGTGCTGCGCACGCTGCGCGCGGCCGACTCGCAGCCCGGGGTGCGCGACGAGCTGCTGGGCGGCGAGTGGTTCCTGCACGGCGGGCACGGCGAGGACCGGCTGCGGGGCAGGCCGGGGGCGGTGCTGGCGACGCGGGCGGGCGCGATCTGCCGGGCGACGGCCGACGGCGCGGTGTGGATTCCCCAGCTGCGGCGCTGCCGCTCGGGGGACGGACCGCGCGGCATCAAGCTGCCGGCCGTGACGGCGCTGGGCGACGCGCTGCCCGCCGTGCCGGACGTACCGGCTCCGCTGGAACTCCCGGCGCACCGGGAGACCTGGAGCGACATCCGCTACACCGAGCGCGGCGAGGTGGGCTTCGTACGGTTCCGCTTCCCCGGCGGGGCGATGAGCGCGGTGCAGTGCCGGCGGCTGCTCAACGCCTACCGGTTCGCGTGCCGCCGGCCGACGTCGGTGATCGTGCTCGGCGGCGAGCGGGACTTCTTCTCCAACGGCATCGATCTGAACGTCATCGAGGCGGCGGCCGACCCGGCCGAGGAGTCCTGGGCGAACATCAACGCGATGGACGACCTGGTCGAGGCGGTGCTGACCACCACCGACCGGCTCGTCGTCGCGGCGGTGGCGGGCAACGCGGCGGCGGGCGGGGCGATGCTGGCGCTGGCGGCGGACGAGGTGTGGTGCCGGGCGGGCACGGTCGTCAATCCGCACTACCGGCTGATGGGCCTGTACGGCTCGGAGTACTGGACGTACACGCTGCCCCGGCGGGTGGGCGCGGCCCGGGCCGCGACGCTGATGGCGGAGGCGGCGCCGGTGAGCGCGGCCCGCGCCCGGGCGCTGGGGCTGGTGGACCGCGTCGTGCCGGGTCCGGCGCAGGAGTTCGCGGGGGCGGTCACCCGGATGGCGGCGGACCTCATCGGTGAATGCGACGTGCACCTGAGGATCGCGGTGAAGAAGGCCGCGCGGGAGCGGGACGAGTCCCTCAAGCCGCTGGCGGCCTACCGGGCGGAGGAGCTGGAGCGCATGCGCGCGGTGTTCTTCTCGCCCGACGCGCCGTATCACGCGCTGCGGTCGGCGTTCGTGCGCAAGCGGCCGCCGGGCGACACGGCGGAGCGGTTCGACGCGCTGTCGCGGCTCCCCCGGCAGGATATGCACATTGCCGGAAAAGAAGCGGTATGCGAATTTTAGGCTCGGGCACCTCAGGGCACCGAAGGGACACCGCCGATGGGCTTCGAGTCGATGACACCGGGCTTCGAGGAGGTTCACATCCTCTGGACCTCCGAGGGCATGAGCTGCGACGGCGACACGGTCTCGGTGACGGCCGCCTCCCTGCCGAGCCTGGAGGACGTCCTCTTCGGCGCCATCCCGGGACTTCCCAAGGTCCATCTGCACAACAAGGTGCTGGCCTACGAGACCGGCGACGACTTCATGGCCGCCTTCCACCAGGCGGCCCGCGGCGAACTGGAGCCGTTCATCCTCGTCGTCGAGGGGTCGATCCCCAACGAGAACATCAGCGGCGAGGGCTACTGGTCCGCGATGGGCAACGACCCGGAGACCGGCGAGCCGATCACCCTCAACGCCTGGCTCGACCGCCTGGCCCACCGGGCGTGGGCGGTGGTCGCGATCGGCACCTGCGCCGCCTACGGGGGGATCCACGCCATGGCGGGCAACCCCACCGGCTGCATGGGGCTGGTCGACTACCTCGGCAAGGACTTCCGTTCGGCCGGCGGCCTGCCCGTGGTCAACGTGCCCGGCTGCCCGGTCCAGCCGGACAACTTCATGGAGACCCTGCTGTGGGTGCTGCACCAGGCGGCGGGGCTGGCCCCGGTCATCCCGCTGGACGAACAGCTGCGCCCGACCTGGCTGTTCGGCAAGACCGTGCACGAGGGCTGCGACCGGGCCGCGTACTACGAGCAGGGCGACTTCGCCAAGGACTACAACTCCCCCAAGTGCCAGGTGAAGATCGGCTGCTGGGGGCCGGTGGTCAACTGCAACGTCACCAAGCGGGGCTGGATGGACGGCGTGGGGGGCTGCCCGAACGTCGGCGGCATCTGCATCGGATGCACCATGCCGGGCTTCCCCGACAAGTTCATGCCCTTCATGGACGAGCCGCCCGGCGGCTCCCTGTCCTCGGCCCTGATGAGCGTCTACGGGCCGTTCGTCCGCACCCTGCGCTCCCTCACCAACACCAGCGCCAACCGCGAGCCCCGCTGGCGGCACCCCGGGGAGACGCTGACCAGCGGATACGAGCCGCGCTGGCACGGCCGGGACTGACCGGGCCGGCCGCACCAGGAACCACGAGAGGAACCGATCAGTGGCGACCGCCCAGGACCCCGACGCGGCACGGAGCGACCTCACCGAGGTCGCGTTCGACCCCATCACCCGGATCATCGGCAATCTGGGCATCTACACGAAGATCGACTTTCCGGCCCGGAAGGTCGTCGAGTGCCGCAGCACCTCGTCGATCTTCCGCGGCTACAGCGTCTTCATGAAGGGCAAGGACCCCCGGGACGCCCACTTCATCACCAGCCGGATCTGCGGGATCTGCGGCGACAACCACGCCACCTGCTCGGTCTACGCCCAGAACATGGCCTACGGCGTCAAGCCGCCGCCGCTCGCCGACTGGATCATCAACCTCGGCGAGGCGGCCGAGTTCATGTTCGACCACACCCTCTTCCAGGACAACCTGGTCTTCGTCGACTTCTGCGAACGCATGGTCAAGGAGACCAACCCCGGCGTCCTCGAACGCGCCGAGCGCACCCCCGCCCCGCGCGGCGACGTCCACGGCTACCGGACGATCGCGGACATCATGCGCGCCTTCAACCCCTTCGAGGGCGAGGTCTACAAGGAAGCGCTGCGCATGAGCCGGCTGACCCGGGAGATGTGCTGCCTGATGGAGGGGCGCCACGTCCACCCCTCGACGCTCTACCCCGGCGGCGTCGGCACCGTCGCCACCCCCCAGGTCTTCACCGACTACCTCGTGCGCCTCACCCGCTGCCTGGACTTCATCAAGCGCGGGGTGGCCCTCAACGACGACGTCTTCGACTTCTTCTACGAGGCCCTGCCCGGCTACGAGGAGGTCGGCCGGCGGCGCACCCTGCTCGGCTGCTGGGGCTGCTTCCAGGACCCCGAGGTCGTCGACTACGACTACCGGAACATGAACACCTGGGGGAACGCCATGTTCGTCACCCCCGGGATCGTCGTCGACAACAAGCTGGTCACCACCGACCTCGTCGACATCAACCTGGGCCTGCGGGTGCTGCTCGGCAGCTCGTACTACGAGGACTGGACCGGCGAGGAGACCTACGTCGACAAGGATCCGCTCGGCAACCCCGTCGACCAGCGCCACCCCTGGAACCAGACCACGCTGCCCAAGCCGCAGAAGCGCGACCTGGACGGCGGCAACTACAGCTGGGTGATGAGCCCGCGCTGGTACGACCAGCGCACCGGCGACCATCTCGCCCTCGACACCGGCGGCGGCCCGCTCGCCCGCCTGTGGACCACCGCCCTGGCCGGCAAGGTGCGCACCCCCTACGTCCGCTCCACCGGCCACAGCGTCGAGATCGACCTGCCGAAGACCCCCTCGACCCCCGAGCTGCGGCTCGAGTGGAAGCCCCCGCCCTTCCCCAACACCATCGAACGCGACCGGGCCCGGATGTACTTCGTCGCCTACGCGGCCGGCATGGCCCTGTACTTCGTCGAGCGCGCGCTGGAGGAGGTACGGGCCGGGCACACCAAGGTCTTCCAGGACTTCAAGGTCCCCAAGGAGGCCATCGGCGCCGGCTTCCACGAGGCCGTGCGCGGGGTGCTCTCCCACCACCTCGTCATCCGCGACGGCAAGATCGCCAACTATCACCCCTACCCGCCCACCCCCTGGAACGCCAGCCCCCGTGACCACTACGGCACCCCCGGCCCGTACGAGGACGCGGTGCAGGGCATGACGCTCTTCGAGGAGAACGGCCCGGAGAACTTCAAGGGCATCGACATCATGCGCACCGTCCGCAGCTTCGACCCCTGCCTGCCCTGCGGCGTCCACATGTACCTCGGCGGCGGGCGCACGGTGCGGCAGAGCCACTCGCCCACCTTCGGCGCCCTGGCCTGACCGGAGAGACCCGCGATGACCTGGAACGATGATGAGACCCGCGACCACGTCGCGCACGCCGAGGCGCTGCTGTCCTCGCTCGCGGCCCTGCCCGAGGAGGCCGTCCGCGAACAGGTCGCGGATGCCCTGCACGCCGTCGTCGAGCTGTACGGCGAGTGCCTGGCGCGCGTCCTGGAGCACACCGCCGGCCCCGCCCGCGACGCCCTCGTCGCCGACGAGCTCGTCGGCCACCTCCTGCTGGTGCACGATCTGCACCCCGAGCCCGCCGAGGCACGGGTGCGGCGCGCGCTGGTCCCGCTGCACGGGGCGGAGCTCGTCGCGATCGAGGGACGGAGGGCCCGGGTCCGGCTGACGGCGGGCGGCTGCGGTTCCCGCGCGGAGCGGGCCGAGGAGGACGTCCGCGCCGCGGTGACCTGGGCGGCGCCGGAGATCGAGCGGGTGGAGGTGACGGAGTCGGCGCCCAGCGCGCTGATCCCGGTCGACTCCCTCTTCCGCACCGGCACGGCGAGCGGGACGTGACGGCCGTCCCCGTCGCGGCGCGACGGCTGCGGGAGCTGGCCGTCCGCCCCTCCCCCGCTCCCGCCCCGGCCGCCGCCGCGCCGGAGCGGTGCGACCTGTGCGCGGAGCCGGTGCCGGCCGGGCACCGGCACCTGCTGGACCTCGCGGACGGCGCCGCGCTGTGCTCCTGCCGCGCCTGCGCACTGTTGTTCGATCACCGGGAGGCGGGCGGCAGGCACTACCGGCTGCTGCCCACCCGCCGGATCCGCCTGGCGGGCCACCGGATCGACGACCTGCTCTGGGCGGCGCTCGGCGTGCCGGTGGGGCTGGCGTTCTTCGTCCGCGACGGCACCTCGGGGCGGACCGCCGTGAGCTACCCGAGCCCGCTGGGAGCCGTGCGCTCCACCGTGGACCCGGACGTCTGGGCCGAGCTCGCCAGCGCCCTGCCGGGGTCCGCGCGGCCGGCCGACGACGTCGAGGCGCTGCTGGTCAACCGGGCCCTGGAGCCGCACGAGCACTGGATCGTCCCACTGGACGACTGCTATCGCCTGGTGGCGGTGGTCCGCGCACACTGGAAGGGCCTGACCGGCGGCCGGGAGGCATGGTCCCGGATCGCCTCGTTCTTCGCGGAGCCGGTGCCGTCCGCGCCGGCCCCCGACGATCCATGGGAGGCGACATGACGCAGCAGAACGGCATCAGGGTGGGCAAGCCCGAGGTGCGCCCCGACAAGGCCGCGCACGTCCCCGGCGTGCGCCAGGGCAACCACCAGGGCGTCCACAAGCGGCAGCCCGGCCACCAGCGCGACGACCGGTCCTCCTCCCGCAGGTCGACCGGCATCAATCCGGGGCCGAAGAACCCGATCCTGCCCGGCATGCCCAACCTCTCGCCCGCGTGAGCGCGCCCGCACCGCACGACGCGGACATCGCCGACCTGTCCTTCGCCGTCACCGGCGCCCGGCCCCTGGAGCACGCGGCCGTGCCGACCCTGGCGTTCCGACTGGCCGTGACCCGGACCGGCGGCGGGCCGGTCCGCTCGGTCAGCCTGACGACGGACGTACGCATCGCGGTGGAGCGCCGCCGCTACCGGGAGGAGGAACGGCTCGCGCTGGCCCGGCTGTTCGGCCAGCCCGAGCAGTGGGCCACCGGCATGCGCCCGCTGACCTGGGCCCGGCTGACCACCGTCCTGCCGCCCTTCGACGACACCACGGCCGTCGACCTGCCGGTGCCCTGCACCCGCGAGTGCGAACTGGCCGTCACCGCCTACTTCGAGGCCGTACGGGACGCCGACGTGCCGCTGGACTTCCTCTTCAGCGGCACCGTCTTCCACACCGACGCCGCGGGACGGCTGCGGACCTCGCAGATCTCCTGGGCCCGGGAGTGCGCCTACCGGCTGCCCGCCGCCCAGTGGCACGCCCTGACGGGCCGGTACTTCGGCGGGCTGAGCTGGCTGCGGGTCTCGCAGGACACCCACGCCCGGCTCGGCGCCTACCGCGCCCGGCACGCGCTGACCGACTGGGACGAGACGGTGCGCACCCTGCTCGAAGGAGCGGCGCGATGAGCGCCGCCGGCGTCGGCGAGGCCGTCGAGAAGATCGCCCGCACCTGCCTGTACGAGGGCTACCTGCTGTGGCCGTACCGCAGGTCGGCGCTGAAGAACACCCGGCGCTGGACCTTCGGCGGCGTCTTCCCGCAGACCCGGGCACGGTCCTGCGGGGAACGGGACATGGTGCGCGCCGAGGTGCTGCTCGAGGCGGCCGACGAGACGCGGCTGACCGTGCGGGTGCGGTTCCTGCACGTCCTCGAGCGGCAGGTGCACCGGATGCGCGCGGACGGGGGCAGGGAGCCGGTGGACTCCCTCACGGTCGCCGGCCGGCGCCATCTGACGTGGCAGGAGGCAACCGAGCACGAGTGGGCCCTGCCGCCCTGGTCGCCCGCCGACGGCCACCGGCACACCGAGGTCGGCGCGCCGGCGGTCACGGACGAGGAGCCGCTGCCCGGCGACGACGGACGCCCGGCCGGGTTCCTGGTCCGCACCCGCCGGCCGCTGTCCGGCACCGTGACCCTGGAGGCCGTCCCCGTGGCGGACGGCGTACGGCGGATCGGCGTCGTCGTCCGCAACACCACCCCCTGCCCGGAGCCCGGTGGCGACCCGCGCACCGCCCGCGACGAGCTGGCCCCGTACGCGTTGGTCTCCACCCACCTGGTGCTCGGCTGCGAGGGACCCGGGGCGTTCGTCTCGCTCGCCGACCCGCCCGCCGCGCTGCGGGAGGCGGCCGGCGCCTGCCGCAACGACGGCACCTGGCCCGCGCTGGTGGCCGGGTACGACGGCCCGCGGGGCGGGGACCGGCAGCGGTCCCAGGCCGTGCTGGCCTCGCCCGTCACACTCGAGGACTTCCCGGCCGTCGCCCCGGAGAGCCCCGGCGACCTCTTCGACGGCGGCGAGATCGACCAGCTCCTGATCCTCAACGTGCTCGCCCTCGCGCCGCACGAGCGGGAGGAGGCCCGCGCCGGCGACCCCCGGGCGCGCGAGATCCTCGACCGCTGCGCCGCCCTGTCCCCCGACGACCTGATGGCCCTGCACGGCACGATCCGGAGGTTCGCCCCCGCCGTCCGGTCCCTGGAGGAGGAGCGATGACGACGGGCGGCACGGTGCTGGTGGACGGGGTGCGGCTCGGCCGCGGCAGCAGGGTCCGGCTGCGGCCCGGCGGGGGCGCGGACGTCCTCGACCTGGCGCTGGCCGGGCGGACCGCCGAGGTGGAGGCGGTGGAGGAGGACCTCGAGGGCCGGGTGCAGCTGGTCGTCACGCTGCACGGCGACATGGGACGCGACTTCGCGACCGGCCTCGGACACCGCTTCTTCTTCTCGCCCGAGGAGGTCGAGCCCGTCGGGGACGCTCCCGCCGGGGCGGCGCACCGCGTGCTCCTCGCGGGTATCGGCAACGTCTTCCTCGCCGACGACGCCTTCGGGCCCGAGGTCGTGGCCGCCCTGCGCGGCCACCCGCTGCCGCCCGGCGCCCACCTGGCCGACTTCGGCATCCGCGGCATGGACCTGGCCTACCGGCTGCTGGACGGCTACGACGCGGCGGTGCTCGTCGACGCGGCGCCGCGCGGCGGCGAGCCCGGCACCCTCTACGTCATCGACGCGGAGGACGGCCCGGACGCCGCCGACGCCGCGGGACCGGGGCCGGTGGCCGCGCCGGAGGCCCATGGCATGGATCCGGTGAAGGTGCTCGCGCTGGCCCGGGAGCTGGCGCGCGAGGAGGGCGTGCCCCTGCCCCGCCTGGTGGTGCTCGGCTGCGAGCCGCTGATCCGGATGCGCGGAGACGAGCCCGACGTGGCCTTCGGGCTCAGCGAGCCCGTACGGGCGGCGGTCGGCCGGGCCGTCCCGCTGCTGCTGTCCCTGACGAGCGATCTGCTCGCCGCCCCCCGCCGCCGCCTGGAGTCCGCCGCGGCGGCCACGGCGTCGCCCGCTGTGCCGAGGAGGTGACCGACATGAGAAACGGGATCTTCATCCCGGCGGTCGTGGTACGCATCGCCGTAGGCGTCATCGCCGCGGCGGTCGTCACGGCGATCGTCGCCAGCGCCCCCGACGCGGTGCGCTACATCAAGATGGAAACCATGTAGCCCGAAGCACGCATCCCGAAGGACGCGCACCATGAGCCACCCCACCGTCGACGACGTGTTCGTCACCCACCTGCGGGACGCCCACGCGCTGGAGCGGCTGATGGACACCGCCCTCGGGGCGTTGATCGCCACGGCCGGCGCGCCGGAGCTGCGCGAGCCGCTGGAGCACCACCGATCCCTGACCCGACGGCACATCATCGCCCTCGAGGAGCGCCTGGCCGCCCACGCCGACCGGCCGTCGGCGGTCAAGGACGCGGGGCTGGCCACCGCCGCGATCGGCGAGGCCCTGCTGGCCGGGGCGCGCGGCGACCACGCGGGCAAGCACGCCCGCGACGCCTACGTCCTGATCCACCTCGCGGTCGCCGGCTACGAGATGCTGGGGCATCTGGCCCGGCGCGCGGGCGACGAGGAGACCGCCCGCCTGGTCGCCGAGCACCTGGCCGACGAGCGGGCCTCCGCCGCGGCCATCGACGCCCGGTGGGACCTGGTACTGGATCTGTCCCTGCGGCACGCCGGGGTGCTGTCCGCGCCGCCGGTCGGCCCGCCGCGCAGCCTGCGGGGCATCGCCGGCGGGGACGGCTGAGCGTCGCACCGGGGGGGCGGAACCGGCCGCCGGCCCGGGGTCACAGCAGCGTTCCGAGCGGTCCGAGGTCGAGGTTGAGGTCCTCCGGGCGCAGGCCGTGCAGGGCGCACAGCTCCTCCATGCGCTCCGCGAGCGCCATGAGGGTGCGGCCGATCCGCTCCTCCTGCTCCTCGGTGAGGTCGCCCGCCTCGGCGCGGCGCAGCGCCTGGCGCTCCATCAGCTGCCGCAGCAGTTCCACGACGGTGAGCACCAGCCGGGCCAGGTCGCGCTCGGCGGTGTCCCGGTCCAGTTCCACGCGGCGCGTCATGTCCCCACCTCCCGGGGGGCGGGCACGATGGCGTCGACGGAGCTGATGAGGGCGTGCAGGTCGATGCGGACGAGGTCGACGTCGGCGATCCGCAGGGTGAGGTCGCCGGCGATCACGACGCCGCCCGCCAGGAGCCGGTCGAGCAGGTCGACCAGGGCGGGGCCGCGTTCGGCGGGGACGGCGTGGCCGGTCACGGGGACTCCGGGGAGGCGTGGGTCCCGGCGAAGGAGTAGGGGGCCCAGGGGCCGGTCAGGTCCACGCGCATCCCGTCGCACGGGGCGCGTTCGGCCAGGCGGGCGACGGCCGAGGTGAAGCGGGGGCCGTCCTCGCGCCGTACGAGGTAGGCGGCGTTGAGGACGTTGCGGCCCGCCTGGCCGGAGAGGCGGGGGTTCTGCGGCGGGTGGAGGCGGGTCTCCTGAGCGAGGGCGGCGAGGGTGGTGTGGATGCCGCGCGCGATCTCGTCCTCGCGCCGTGCTCCCTCCTGGGCCGCGTGCCGTTCGGCGGCGCGGCGGCGGAGGTAGTCGCGGCCGGACGCGGCGGCGCGCGGGGTGTCCTCGCGTGGCGCGGCGGCCGCCCCCGGCGGCCGGGCCGTGCCCAGGGCGTGGACCTTGACGCCCCATTCGGTACGGCCGTCCAGCCGGTCGAGGGCCGCGAGCAGCTGCTCGTGGCGGGCGCCGAGCATCGTGCGGACGCCCTCCTCGTCATGGAAGACCGTCGCCAGGCGCAGCGGCAGGACGCTCGGGGCCACGGCGGCGGCCGCGCCGATCACCCTCTGGTGGGCGCGGGCGGTCCGCTCCAGCCAGTCGAGGTCCTCCAGGTGTTCGGCCAGCCGCTGTTCGTCGTGGTCCGTCGCGGGCACCGGCCCGGCCAGGACCATGAGGTCCCGGTGGCGCACGGCGCGTACGGGCCCGTCGGCGACGCCGGTGACGGTCTCCAGGGCCCCGGCGACGGCGTCGGAGGCGCGGACGACGGCGTAGGCGTACAGGTAGCGCGTATGTGTGGGGTTCACCCGGATCCCTCCTGCCCGGCTCGTTTCTCCAGTTCGGCGACGCGCGCCGCCAGTCGCCCGACGTCGGCACCGGCGCCGGTACCCTCGGCCAGTTCCTCGCGGCGGGCGTGGGAGGAGAGCGAGGGGTCGCTCTCCCACCAGTCGATCCCCATCTCCTTCGCCTTGTCGACGGAGACGACGATCAGTCGCAGCCGGATGGTGAGGAGCTCGATGTCGAGCAGGTCGACGCGGATGTCCCCCGCGATGACGATGCCCTTGTCGAGCACCCGTTCAAGGATGTCGGCGAGATCGGCCGGTCCCTCGGAGGGGACCGGCGCCCTGCGCTCGTTCATGTCGCCCCGCTTCCGCCGGCCGGCCGGGGCGTGCGCTCCAGGCGGTCGAGCAGGGCGTCCTCGAGCCGGTCGAACTCCTCGTCGTCGATGCGGCCCGCCGCCCTGCTCTCCTCCAGCGCCTTGAGTTCGCCGCGCACCACGGCCGGGTCGTAGTACAGCCGCTCCGCCTCCGCCACCACCCGGCGCAGCACCCAGCCGACGAAGCCGATCATTCGACGAAGCTGTAGGGCGGCAGCGGGCCGTGGACGGTCAGCTCCAACTGGGGGTGCGTCTTCTCGAGCCGGCGGACCTCGTCCAGCAGGCGCCGGGCGGCGGCCTCCTCGATGAGGTAGGAGACGTTGAGGAAGCAGCCGGAGTTCTCCGGTCCGGTCCGCTCCCGTTCCGCCAGCGGTGCCAGCGCCTCGCGCACCAGCTCGGCGTCACGGCCCTCGCGCTCGCGCACCCCCTGGGCGACCAGCTCGCCGAAGCGCAGCCGTTGTTCGTACGAGCCGCCGCCGTCGGCCTGGTTGGCCGCGGCCAGGCTGCGCAGGCCGGTGTTCTCGGCGAGGACGAGGTGCAGGACGGCGTCCTCGCGGTGGACGGCCTTGATGTTGTACTCGACGCGGCCGCTCAGCCTCGCCAGCTGTTCGCGGTAGCGGTCCGCGTGCTCGTCCAGGACGTCGCGGACGCGGTCGTCGCTGTCGGAGAGGCTGCCGAAGCGCATGGGCAGGAGGGGGGCGCGACGGCCGACCTCGGTGACGACGTTCTGGTGGGCCAGCAGGTCGCGCCGCTTGGGCCGCAGCCGCTCGGGGCAGTCGCTGACCACCGCGGCCAGGTCGTCGTGGGTGACCAGGCGCACGGGCAGCGGCGGGTCGCCGATCCCGGTGAGGTTCTCGGGCAGCGGGCCGCGGCCCAGGTGTGCGATGCCGTAGACGTAGGTGGTCACTGGTCCTCCTCCTTCTTCTTGCGGGAGGCGGTGGCGCCACTGCTCTCGGTGTCCTTGCCGCGCACCGTGCGGACCGCGTCCTGCACGGTCTGCGCGGCTCCGGAGAGGGCGCCCTTGGTCTTGCCGCGGGCCCCGCTCTCGGTCATCTGCCCGACGATGTCGGGCAGTCCGGCGCTCCGGTGCGGGCCGGCCTCCAGGTCGAGGCGGTTGCACGCCTCGGCGAAGCGCAGATAGGTGTCGACGCTGGCGACGACGACCCGCACGTCGATCTTCAGGATTTCGATGCCGACCAGGGAGACACGCACGAACGCGTCGATCACCAGTCCGCGATCGAGGACGAGTTCCAGGACGTCGTACAGGCCGCTGGTGCCGCCTGCGCCGCCGCCCTGTTCCATCGGGACAACGCTCATCTCGGACAGCTTCCCCTCGCCCCCGACGGCCGGTTCCGGCCCGGCACATGTCCGGGTCTCAGCGGGAATTGGTCCTGCCGCGTTCGTAGCGCCGGACGCGGCGGTAGCCGGTGAGCAGGCCGTCGGTGTCGAGGGTCACCTCGTAGAGCGCCATCACGCTCATCGTCTCGGGGACGCGGGCGATCTCGACCACCTCGGCCTCCAACTCCCAGCCCTCTTCGGTCCGTTCGAAACGGGATATGCCTTCCGGGCGCAGTCCGGTCAGTTCCGCGAACTGTTCATGGGCCGCGCGCAGGACCTGAGGTGCCGTAAGGGCCGGTTCTCCGGGCTCGGGGGATGAAGTCTTCTTGGGTTCCGTGGATTTCTTCGGATCAGTCATGGGGCCTCGGTATCGGTCTTGGGGCCTTGTTCTCCGGCTACCACGGCGATGAATTTCCAAACCCCCGGATTGAAGGGCCGATTGCGGGGCAGCCGGTCGATCGGAGGTTGATATCCCATGGTTCCTCTTCTTCTCGTTCTCCTGCTCGCCCTGATCCTTTTCGGGGCCGGATTCGCCGTCAAGGTCCTGTGGTGGGTCGCGGTGGCCGTGCTCGTGGTGTGGCTGCTCGGCTTCGTCATGCGTTCCGCCGACGGTGGCGGAAGCCGCGGTCGCTGGTACCGATGGTGAGATCCCCCGCACGGTCCGAGGCCGCCGGGCGTGAGCCCGGCGGCCTTTCGCGTGCTCCTTCGTGCCGCTCCTCGTACCCGCCCCGGGCCCCCGGGAGCCGTGAGGTGAGGCGCGCCGTCAGGTGAGGCGCTCGGCGTCCGCCTCGGCGGCCTCGGCCGCGCGGCGGGCCGAGCGCCAGGCGCGCTCCGCGGCGCGGACGCGGCCCTGGATCTCCCGCACCCGTTCGTGGGCGGCGCGCCGGCGGTCCTCGGCGTCGGCGAGTTCGGCGGCCAGCTCCTCCAGCTGCCGCTGGGCGTCCCGCTCGGCCTTCTCCGCCCGGTCCGCCTCCTCACGGGCGCGGCCCAGTTCCTCCTCGCGGCTGTGCGACTCCTTCCTGGCCTCGCGCGCCTGCCGCCGGGCGAGGTCGAGTTCCTCGCCGCGCCGGGCCCGGCGGGCGCGCTCGGCGGCCAGGTCGGTGACGCGCGCCCCGGGGCCCCGCTCGCGCGACGGCCCGTACGCCGCGGACACCGTGGGCGCCGGCGGTGCCGCGAGCCGCTCCGCCGCGTCGGAGGCGAGCCCGGGGAAGCCGGTCGCCGGGGCGGGCGGCCTGGTCAGCCGGCCCGTGGCCCACTCCTGTGCCGCGCCGGGGTCCGCCAGGACCGTGTGCAGCGTCTCCTCGACCTCGCGCCGTACGTCCTCGCCCACGGGGTGCCCTGCCTCCTCGGCGAGCCGGCTCGCCTGCGCGGACAGCGAGACCACCAGGGCGCGCTGCCGGCGGCCCAGCTCGCGCAGCCGTCCGCCGTCGAGGTCGCGGTGGGCGGCGCGCAGCGCCTCGCCGAGCCCCAGCAGCGCCTCGGCCTCGTCCGGGCGGGCGCGCACCAGGAGGTTGCTCACCCAGGCCGGCAGCGTCGGGCGGCGCAGCGCCTTCAGCCGCCGGGCCAGCTCGAGGTCGCCGTCCCGGCGGGCCTGGGCGGCCCACCGGTCGCGGGCGGCGGTGAACTCCTCCGGCCGCAGCAGGAAGAGTTCGTCGATGACGTTCTCCGGGTCCATGAGGGGCTTGTTCCCTCTGCCTTCCGTCCGCAGGGCTCGCGCATGGGGTACGGCAGTGACCCCGCTGTCCGGGTCACTGCCGTACCGTACGCGCGTCGCTACTGGTGGTGCTTCTTCTTGACGTTCTGCCGGAGATTCTCCACCGTGTCGTGCAGGTGTCCCTTCGTCTTCTCCACGCGGCCCTCGGTCTCCAACCCCTTGTCGCCGGTGACCCGGCCGGTCGTCTCCTTGAGCTTGCCCTTGGCCTGCTCGGCCTTCGCCTTGGCCTTGTCCTTGGCACTCATGCCGTAGCACTGCCTTTCGAAGAGAGGTGATCGTGTTGTCGGGAACGGGCGGGCGCATCGCTCCCGGGCCCGTGCCGCTCCCATGCCGTGTACCCCCTCACGGTCCAGTCTCCCGCCGCGGTCCCGCCCGCGCACCTCGTCGGCGGCGCCGTGCGGCGCGGGGTGGTCACGCCCGTCAGTTGAGCAGGCCGGGACGGTGGGGGAAGCGGTGTCGCGCCAGGGCGGCGGCCAGGGCGCCGGCGACGTCGTCCGCCGTGGCGGTGCCGTTGCCGGTCAGGACGCCGTGGTCGGGCGCCGACTCGCCCAGGACGACGGCTTCGGGCACCTTGGCCTCGGTGAGCAGCCGGGTGCCCTCGCCGAGGGCGGCCAGCGGCTTGCCGTGGCGGTAGGCCTCCTCCACGAACCGTACGGCCGCGGGGTCGGCGGCCAGCGCGGACACCGCCTCCTTGCCGTCGGCGACCAGCACGGCGTCGTAGAGGACCGAGGCCATGGTGGGCAGCGCGCGGTCCACCTTCAGGCTGCCGCCGTCGGCGCCCCGGACGCTGCCGCCCCTGGCGGCCAGCACCTCGACGATCACGCCGTCGGCGGCCAGGCGCTCGCGGACGGCCGTCACCTGCCCGGCGTCGGTGCCCTCGGCGGCCAGCACCGCGACCTTGCGGGTGCGGATGCCGGAGCCGAGGAGGTTCTCCTGGCTGAGGGCGGGAGAGGTGGCCGAGGGGACGCCGGCGACCGGTTGCGGGGCCGGCAGGCCGACGCCCTCGGCGACCGACTTGGCGAGGTCGCCGTTGACGTTGGCCAGATTGCCGACCATGCGCTCGCGCACCTCGGTGGAGCCGACCTTGCCGAGCTCGAAGCGGAAGGCCTCGACGATGTGGCGCCGCTCCCAGTCCGACATGCTGTTCCAGAACAGGGCCGCCTGGCTGTAGTGGTCCTGGAAGCTCTCGCTGCGCACCCGGATCTTCTCCCCGTCGACGCGCTCGGCGTAGTGCCGGAAGACGCCCGCGCCGCCGCCGGCACCGGCGTGCGCCGGACAGCCGCCGCCCAGGGAGTTGGGGAAGTAGTTGGTGCCCGGGTGGATGACCTGCTGGCCGAAGCCGTCGCGGTGGTTGTGGTGGACGTCCGCGAGGGGGCGGTTGACCGGGATCTGACTGAAGTTGGGGCCGCCGAGGCGGATCAGCTGGGTGTCGAGGTAGGAGAAGTTGCGGCCCTGGAGCAGCGGGTCGTTGGTGAAGTCGATGCCGGGCACGACGTTCGCGGTGTGGAAGGCGACCTGTTCGGTCTCGGCGAAGAAGTTCTGCGGGTTGCGGTCGAGGACGAGCCGGCCGATGGGGCGCACCGGCACCTGCTCCTCGGGGATGATCTTCGTGGCGTCGAGCAGATCGAAGTCGAAGGAGAACTCGTCGGACTCCGGTACGAGCTGCACGCCGAGCTCCCACTCGGGGTACTCGCCGGCCTCGATGGCCTCCCACAGGTCCCGCCGGTGGTAGTCGGGGTCGCGTCCGGCGGTGATCTGCGCCTCGTCCCAGACCTGGGAGTGGACGCCCAGCTTCGGCTTCCAGTGGAACTTCACGAACGTGCCGCGGCCGTCGGCGGTGACGAAGCGGAAGGTGTGCACTCCGAAGCCCTGCATCATCCGGAAGCTGCGCGGGATGGCCCGGTCGGACATCGCCCACATGAGCATGTGGGTGGTCTCCGGCTGCAGGGAGGCGAAGTCCCAGAAGGTGTCGTGCGCGGTGCCGCCGGTGGGCATCTCGTTGTCCGGCTCCATCTTCACCGCGTGGACGAAGTCGGGGAACTTGATGGCGTCCTGGATGAAGAACACCGGGATGTTGTTGCCGACGAGGTCGTAATTGCCCTCGCGCGTATAGAACTTGGTGGCGAAGCCGCGCACGTCGCGCACCGTGTCCGCGGAGCCGCGCGGGCCCTGGACGGTGGAGAAGCGGACGAACACGGGCGTGCGGCGGCCGGCCTCGGCGAGGAAGTCGGCGCAGGTGTGCTCGCTCAGCGACTCGTACGGCTCGAAATAGCCGTAGGCGCCCGCGCCCCGGGCGTGGACGACCCGCTCGGGAATCCGCTCGTGGTCGAAGTGGGTGATCTTCTCGCGGTTGTGGAAGTCCTCGAGCAGCGTGGGGCCGCGCGTTCCGGACCGCAGCGCGTTGTCGGTGTCGTCGACCCGTACGCCCTGGTCGGTGGTGAGGGCGTCGCTCTCGGGGGCGGCACGGAAGCGTGCCAGCTGCTCGTCCTTGGCGTCCTTGGGGGCGGGGTTCCCCCGCTGATGCGACTGGTGGTGGGCGGACACGCGCGCACTTCCTTCCGCGTGGGGTCATCCGGAGGGGGAGGACTCGGCGGCACGGCGCCGCTCGCCTCCCCAGGCTCACCCGCGTTCCCCCGGCGGGCAACCGGAAACCGCCGACCGGGCGCGGCCCGGACGGCCCCCGGCCGGTTCAGGACGGCTGCTGGTTGAAGCGGCGGGCGGCGCGGTCGTTGAGCCGGGTGAGACGGTGCAGGGCCGTGGAGTGGGCGCCCCGGGCGGCGACGCGCCCGGGTACGTTGCGGCGGGGCGCCTCGCCGGCGGCGGGCAGCAGCCGGGCGCCCAGCGTCAGGGCGCGGGTGGTGGTCGCCGGGGCGACGCCGTGCAGCCGGACCGCGGCCTTGGCGACGGGGGTGAGCACCAGCTCGGGCCGGCGGTGCTCGGCGGCCCGGACGACGGCGCGCGCCGCCCGCTCGGCGTCCATCGACAGCCCGGGCAGCCCCGCCGCGACGGCGAACCAGGCGTACTCCCTGGAGGGCCGGCCGCTGAAGCGTGCGGCCGTGTGGGATCCCGTGCGCATCAGGCCCGGCAGGACGGTGGTCACGCTGATGCCCTCCGCCGCCAGTTCCGCGCGCAGCCCCTCGGAGAGCCCGGCGGCGGCGAACTTGGCGCCGACGTACGGCAGCAGGTGCGGGGCGGCCACGCGGCCGCCGATGGAGCTGATGTTGACGATCCGGCCGTCGCCGCGCTCGCGCAGGGCGGGCGCCGCGGCCAGGACCAGGCGCAGCGGGGCGAAGTACATCGTCTCCATGGCGTCGCGGAAGTCGGCCTCGGTCATGGCGGACAGCGGGCCCACCTGGATGACCCCGGCGTTGTTGACGAGGATGTCCAGGCCGCCGAAGGCCTCGTGGGCGGCGGCGACGAGCCGCTGCGGGGCGTGCTTGTCGGTGACGTCGCAGGCCAGGTAGGTGACGGGGGCGGCTTCGCCGCGCAGCATCTCCGCCGCGGAGGCGAGTTCCTCCTCGTCGCGGGCGCACAGCAGCACCGAGCACCCCCGGCGGGCCAGTTCCCGGGCGATGAGCAGGCCCAGGCCCCGGGACGAGCCGGTCACCAGCGCCGCGCGGCCTGCCAGGCGGTCATGGGACGAGCGGGCCACGGAACCACCTCCTTCGCTGTCCGCCAAGTGTCCCCCGGCACGGCGGCCGGCGCCGCTCGGCGGACGCCGCGGACCCGGTGTCGGCCCGGCGACGCGGGGTACCCGGCACGCGCCCGACCGACCGACGCATGAAGAGGATGACGATGACACGACTGGTCAAGGACGTGATGACGGCGGGCGTCACCACGGTGTGGACCGAGGCCTCGCTGGCCGAGGTCGCCCAGATGATGCGCGACCAGGACGTCGGGGACGTGGTGGTGGCCTGCGGTGACACGGTGGTGGGCCTGATCACCGACCGGGACATCACCGTGCGCGCCGTCGCCGACGGGGTGGATCCGCTCTCGCTGAGCGCCGGTTCGGTGTGCACCCCGGACCCGGTGGTGATCGGTCCGCTCGAGCCCGCGGAGCGGGCGGCCGCGCTGATGCGGCGGCACGCGGTGCGGCGGCTGCCGGTGGTCGAGGACGGCCGGCCCGTGGGGCTGGTGAGCCTGGGCGACCTGATGAGGGAACGGGATCCGCGTGCGGCGCCGGCCGGCGCCGGCCGTGCGGAACCCGGCCGCTGACCCGCGCGGCCCGGGGGCGTCGGGAGGCCGTGGCGGGGGTGGGACGGCCGACGGGGTTTGGGCGGTCGCCGCACGGGCAGCCGCCCCGTGTGCTTCGGACCGGAGGCACGCCGCGAGAACAGGACTCCCCGCCCTGGCCGTGCGGCGCTGCCCCGGCGTCCGCGCGAGGCGAGCCGCCGGCCCGGGAGACCCGATCCCCCGAGGAGACGAGTCACCGCCATGCGCCCTTCCCGACACCCCCACGACGACGCCCCCGACACCGCGGCCGCGTTCCGCCGCATCGCCCGCCTGCCCAAGGGCCCCGAACAGGACGAGCTGCGCCGCCAGGTCGTCACCGCCTGGCTGCCGATGGCCGATCGCCTGGCCGTGCAGTTCCGCAACCGCGGCGAGTCCGCCGAGGACCTGCACCAGGTCGCGGCGCTCGGCCTGGTCAAGGCCGTGCACCGCTACGACCCCGACCGCGGGACGGCGTTCGCGGGCTTCGCCGTGCCCACGGTCGTGGGGGAGATCAAGCGCCACTTCCGCGACCACATGTGGGGCGTCCATGTGCCCCGCCGGGTGCAGGACCTGCGCAACCGGGTCCGCCGCGCCCGCAACGAGCTGACCAAGGGCCCCGACGGCTCCGGCCCCACCGTCGGTGAGATCGCCGAGCACGCCGGGCTGACCGAGGAGGAGGTACGGACCGGACTGGAGGCCATCGACAGCTACGCCACGCTCTCGCTCGAGGCGGAGCCCCGCCGCGGCGACGGCCAGGCGCTGCTGGACTCGCTGGGCGGCCCGGACGGCCGGCTGGACGTCGTGGTGGACCGGGTGGCGGCCGGGCCCCGGCTGAGGTCGCTGCCCCGGCGCGAGCAGGAGATCCTCTACCTGCGGTTCTTCCGCGACATGACGCAGCGCCAGATCGCCGAGGTCATGGGCATCTCGCAGATGCACGTCTCGCGCCTGCTCAGCCGCTGCTGCGCCCGGCTGCGCGAGGAGATCACGGCGGAGGCCTGAGCGGGCCGCCCAGCGCGAGGCCCGTGTGCCGGGCGACCCTCTCCAGCACCCCCGCCTCGGCCATGGAGAACGGCCCGGCTCCTCCCCCCGGCCCGTCCGCGGTACGCAGGAGCGTCAGCACGGCCACCACCGCCGGGCCGCCCGCGCCGCCCGCGCCTTCCGGCCGGCGCACCGGCAGACAGGCCAGCGAGACCACCCCGGCCCGGGTGACCAGCGCGTTGTCCTCGCCGTCCCGGCCCAGGCAGTCGGCGTCCTCCGGACGCACCCGCACTGTGACCACCCCTCCCACCGCCGCCCCGGCCACCACCGGGCAGGCCGCCGGGTCCTGGGCGCGCAGGGCCGCCGCGACGGCGCCGTCCTCGTGTCCCGGCGGAGCGGCCACGGCGCAGCGCCGCAGTCTCCCGGAGTCCTCCACCAGGTCGGCGACCGCCCAGTCGGCGGCCGTCGCGCGCAGCGCCCGGGTCACCGCCCGCAGGATCTCCTCGGGGCCGCCGGTGCGGGCCGTCAGCAGGGCGGTCGCCGCCTCGTCGGCGATGTCCAGCAGCAGCGTCTCCCGTTCGGCCGCCGACGGCGCGGGGCGCGCGGGGCCGGGCGCGGTGCCGTCGCCGACGGGCGGCCGGGGGGCCGGGAGGTGTCCGGGAGCCTGGAAGACGGCCAGTACGGCGTTGCGGGTCTCGCCCGGGGGGCGCAGGGCGACCAGCGTCATCCGGCGCCGTTCGTCCCGTGCCGGGCCGGCCGCCGGCAGCCGCACCTCGGTGCTGCGTGCCCCGTCGCCGCGGGCGACGGCGGCCGCCTGGGTGCGCAGGGCGGCCCGGTCCTCGGGCCGCAGGAAGGACGCGAGGGGGCGTCCGGCGGCATAGCCGGCGCCGACGCCCAGCAGGCGGGCGGCCTCCTGGTTCAGCCGCCGCAGGGTGCCGTCGCGGTCGAGCAGGGCGACGGGCAGGGGGAGCCGCTGGAAGAGCAGGCGCAGCAGCTGTTCCTCGCGGCGGCCGGGGCCGGTGCCCGTCCCGGCCCGGCGCGCCCGCTCCTCGTAGTGCGGCCACAGCACGTCGGCGGCGTACCGCAGCTCGATCAGCGCGGCCTCCAGCGCCGGCGCCCGACGGTCCGGCGCGAGGCCCCGCGCGCCTTCCAGTTCCGCGATCCGCGCCCGGAAGTCCCGTAGGTCCTCGCCGAGTTCGTCCCAGTCCTCACCGGCCATGACGTCACGATAGTGCTCCCGCGCCCGCGTTCGTTTCCCCGGCGGGGCCCCGGGCAGGTGCCCCTCCATGGACGACATGGCACACCCCCAGGCCGGTGCGCTGTCGGAGGGCGCGGACGTGCTCGGCGACGATGCCGCCGTCCCGTCGGGGCGGCGCACCGCCCGGCTCACCGAGCTCATCCCCCGCCTGGTGCCGGGCAGTTGCGGCGCGACGACCACGGTGTGGGACGGCGGCGACGAACCGCCCACCGCCGCCACCCACCCGGACCTGGCCGAACTGGTCTGCGTACAGCTGCGCGAGGACGACGGCCCGATCCCCACGGCCCTGCGCACCCAGGAGCCCGTGCACGCGGCCGATCTGCTGCACGACAGCCGCTGGCCGTGCTACCGGGCCAGCGCGCTGGGCACGGGCATCCGGGCCAGTACCACCTTCCCCTTCCGCCGGGACGGGGTCACCGTCACGGTCACCCTCTACCACCTGCGCCCCGGCGGGCTGGAGGGCGTCGCGGAGGGGCCGTCGGTGATCCTCGGCAAGCTGCTCACGGACACGATCGCGCGGGACCGGCGCTACCGCCGGGCGCTCGCCGCGGTGGAGCAGCTCGACGTGGCGCTGCGCTCGCGCACGGTGGTCGACCAGGCCTGCGGCATTCTCATGCACCTCATGGACTGCGACGCCGACGCCGCCTTCGAGGTGCTGCGGCGGGCCTCGCAGCACGGCAACCGCAAGCTGTCCGAGCTGGCGCGCGCGGTCGTCGCCACCCGGGGCGCGGTGGGCGTGTCCGCCCCGGATGCGGGTACCCGGGCCCCATGCGCACCGTGCTGAGCTCCTGGGACCGGTCCCTGTTCGATCTGGTGGCCACGCGCCACTGGCCGGGGGGCGACCGGGTGCTGCCGAGACTCTCGCGCGGCGCCGACCACGGGATGCTGTGGTTCGGCGTGGCCACGGGCGCGGCGCTGCTGGGCGGGCGGCCCGCGCGGCGCGCCGCGCTGCGCGGGGTGGCGTCGCTGGCGGTGGCCTCGGCGACGGTCAACACCCTGGGCAAGCGGTCGGTGCGGCGCGTGCGCCCGGTGCTGGACACGGTTCCGGTGATCCGGCGACTGGCGCGCCAGCCGTTCACGACCTCGTTCCCGTCCGGGCACTCCGCCTCGGCCGCCGCCTTCGCGGCCGGCGTCGCGCTGGAGAACCCCCTGTGGGGCCTGGCGCTGGCGCCGCTCGCCGTGTCCGTGTGCTTCTCGCGGGTCTACACCGGCGTGCACTATCCGGGCGACGTGCTGGCGGGGGCGCTGCTGGGGGTGGGCGCCGCCTACGCCGTGCGCGGGCTGGTCCCGACGCGTTCCCAGCTGGCTCCGCCGGCCCGCCCGCGCGCGGAGGCGCCGGCGCTGCCGGGGGGCCGCGGCCTGGTCGTCGTCGCCAACGCCGCCTCCGGCCAGCGGGCGCCGGGCGGTACGGATCCGGAGCCGGAGATCCGTACGCAGCTGCCGGACGTCGATTTCGTCGGGGTGGGGCCGGAGGACGACCTGTGCGAGGCGCTGGAGTCGGCCGCCGGGCGCGCGGCCGGGCTCGGCGGGGCGCTGGGGATCTTCGGCGGGGACGGCAGCGTCAACGCGGCGGCCGCCGCGGCCGCGCGGCACGGCGTCGCGCTGGCGGTGCTGCCCGGCGGCACGTACAACCACTTCGCCCACGACCTGGGCATCGAGTCCGCCGCCGACGCCGCCCGCGCGGTGGAGTCCGGTGAGGCGGTGGCCGTCGACCTGGGCCGTTTCGGCGAGGCGCGCTTCCTCAACACCTTCAGCATCGGGGCGTATCCCGACCTGGTGCGGGTGCGGGAGCACTGGGCCCCGCGGATCGGCGCCTGGCCCGCGGGCGTCGCGGCCGCCGTCCACGTGCTGCGCACCGGGCGCCCGACGCGGCTGCGGATCGACGGCCGGGAGCGCCGGCTGTGGGCGCTGTTCGTCGGCAACTGCACCTACCGCGGGCTGGGGGCCACCCCGGTCCGCCGGCACGACCTGGCCGACGGCGTGCTGGACGTACGGATGCTGCTGGGCGGCCGGCTGGCCCGTACGCGCCTGCTGGCGGCGGCCCTGTCGGGGGCGCTCAAGCACTCGCCGGTGCTCAAGGCGGCGCGGGTGCGGCGGCTGTCCGTCGAGGACATCCCGCCCGGCACCCATCTGGCCTTCGACGGCGAGGTGGCGCCCGCGCCCGGCTCCCTGCTGCTGGAGAAGGAGAACGAGGCGCTGGTCGTCTACCGCCTGCCCGGCTGACGCCCCGCGCCCCCGGCGTCACTCCATGCGGGCGAAGGGGCTGTCGTCCAGGCCGGCGAGCAGCTCGGCGGGGTCACGGTAGACGGCGACCGCCCCGGCGGCCTCGAGTTCGGCCCGCCCGATGCCGCCGGAGAGCAGGGCGACGCAGTCCACGCCCGCCGCGCGGGCGGCCTTGACGTCCCAGACGGTGTCGCCGACGAACAGGGCCCCGTGCGGCGGTACGTCCGCCTGTTCGAGCGCCCGGAGGACGGGGTCGGGGGCCGGTTTGCCGGCCTCGACGTCGTCGGCGCTGGTGGCGGCGAGGATCGCGTCGTCGGCGTCGATCGCGCGGCGCAGTGCGTGGAGTTCGGAGCCCTCGGCGGAGGTGGCCAGGACGATGCGCCAGTCCCGGTCGGCGAGCGCGCGCAGCAGCGCGGCCGCGCCCTCGAAGGCCGGCAGCCGGTCGAACCAGGTGGCGTAGACGGCCTTGTGCGCGGCGCTGAGGGCCTCGTCCCCCTCCCGGTCGCGGTCCTCGCCCAGCAGCCGGTCCATCAGCCGGCCGGAGCTCATGCCCACGGTGTGGTGGATGTCGGTCATCGCGACCCGGTGGCCGGCCTGGTGGAAGGCCTCCCACCAGCTGACGGCGTGCAGGTAGTTGGTGTCGACGAGGGTGCCGTCCACGTCGAAGACGGCCGCTCGGGGGTGCGGGGAGCGGGCCGCGGTGGTCATGTCGTCGTAGGCCGTCACGGGGTCCGCCTCACGGGGTCAGGAGCGTCTTGATCATGCCGTCCTCCTTGGCCTGGAAGGCCTGGTACGCCCGGGGGCCCTCCTCCAGCGGCAGGATGTGGGTGGCGAAGCCCTCCACGCCCAGCGGGTCGGCGTCGGCGAGCAGCGGCAGGAGGGCGTCGGTCCAGCGCCGGACGTTGGCCTGGCCCATGCGCAGCTGGATCTGCTTGTCGAACACGGTCATCATCGGGAACGGGTCGGTCATCCCGCCGTAGACCCCGACGACCGAGACGGTGCCGCCGCGGCGCACCGCCTCGATCGCGGTGAGCAGGGCGGACATGCGGTCCACGCCGGCCCGTTCCATGAGCGCGCGGGCCAGGGCGCCGGGCAGCAGGCCGACGGCCCGCTGGGCGGCGTGGGCGGCGGGCGCGCCGTGGGCCTCCATGCCGACGGCGTCGATGACGGCGTCGGTTCCCCGGCCGTCGGTGAGGTCGCGGACGGCCTCGACGAGGTCGTCGCCCAGTTCGCCGGCGTCCAGCGTGGTCACGCCGCGGGACTCGGCCCGCGCCAGTCGCTCGGGCACCAGATCGACGCCGACGACCCGGGCGGCGCCGCGGTGCAGGGCGATCCGCGCGGCCATGTCGCCGATGGGCCCCAGGCCCAGGACGGTCACGGTGCCGCCCTCGGGGATCGCGGCGTACTCCACCGCCTGCCAGGCGGTGGGCAGGACGTCGGAGAGGTAGACGAACCGCTCGTCGGGCGGGCCGTGGGGCACCTTGACGGGCAGGGTGTCGCCGAACGGCACGCGCAGGAACTCGGCCTGGCCGCCCGGCACCTGTCCGTAGAGCTTGCTGTAGCCGAACAGGGCGGCTCCCTTGCCGTGCTCGTGGACCTGGGTGGTCTCGCACTGGGACTGCAGGCCCCGGCCGCACATGAAGCAGGTGCCGCAGGAGATGTTGAACGGGACGACGACCCGGTCGCCGAGCGCGAGGGAGGTGACCTCCCGGCCCACCTCCTCGACGACGCCCATCGGCTCGTGGCCGAGGATGTCGCCCGGATCGAGGTAGGGGGCCAGCAGCTCGTAGAGGTGGAGGTCCGAGCCGCAGATGCCGGTGGAGGTGACGCGGACGATGACGTCGGTGGGCCGTTCCAGGCGCGGGTCGGGGACGGTATCGACGCGGACGTCCCGCTTTCCGTGCCAGGTCAGGGCGCGCATCCCGTTCTCCTTCGCCGCGTGGCCGGGGGTGGTCCACGCCTGGTCACGCTGGCACACCGCGCGGGCGGGCGCCCGCCGCCGGTACTCCATCCGGCCGCACGCGTGCGGCGTCCGGCCGCCGGGCGGGGAAGAACACCGCGGGTACCCGGCGAGCGCGCCGTGGGACCGGACGGTGAGGGAGAGGCGCATGCCCCAGCTGGAGGACCGGGCCGACGCGCGCCGGGAGGAGGACGCGCGGCGCGAAGGCTCCGTCCTGGGACGCCGGATCCTGACGTATCTGACGACGACCGATCACAAGGTCATCGGCAACATGTATCTGGTGACGGCGTTCGGCTTCTTCCTGCTGGGCGGCGTCCTGGCGATGCTGATGCGCGCGGAGCTGGCGCGGCCGGGCCTGCAGATCGTCAGCGCCGGCCAGTACAACCAGCTGGTGACGATCCACGGCACCGTGATGATGCTGCTGTTCGCCACACCCATGTTCGCGGGCTTCGCGAACGCCGTCATGCCGCTGCAGATCGGCGCCCCCGACGTGGCCTTCCCCCGCCTGAACGCGCTCAGCTACTGGCTGTTCCTCTTCGGCGGGCTGACCGTGGTGTCCGGGTTCCTGGTGCCCGGGGGCGCGGCGTCGTTCGGCTGGTTCGCCTACGCGCCGCTGAACAGCGCCGTCCGTACGCCCGGGGCGGGCGGCGACCTGTGGGTGATGGGGCTGGTGGTGGCGGGGCTGAGCACCACGCTGGGGTCGGTGAACTTCGTCGCCACCATCGTGACCCTGCGCGCCCCGGGCATGACGATGTTCCGGATGCCCGTCTTCACCTGGAACATCCTCTTCACCTCCATCCTCGCGCTGCTGGCCTTCCCGGTGCTGACGGCGGCGCTCCTGGCCCTGGAGGCGGACCGGAAGTTCGGCGCCCATGTCTTCGACGCGGCGAACGGCGGGGCGCTGCTGTGGCAGCACCTGTTCTGGTTCTTCGGCCATCCCGAGGTCTACATCGTGGCGCTGCCGTTCTTCGGGGTCATCACCGAGATCATCCCCGTCTTCAGCCGCAAGCCGCTGTTCGGCTACGCGGGCATGGTGGGGGCGACGATCGCCATCACCATGCTGTCGGCGAGCGTCTGGGCGCACCACATGTTCGCGACCGGGGCGGTGCTGCTGCCGTTCTTCTCGCTGCTGTCCTTCCTGATCGCCGTGCCCACGGGGGTGAAGTTCTTCAACTGGATCGGCACGATGTGGCAAGGCAGCCTCTCCTTCGAGACCCCGATGCTGTGGGCCATCGGCTTTCTCGTCACCTTTCTGCTCGGCGGGCTCAGCGGCGTGCTGATCGCCTCCCCGCCCCTGGACTTCCAGGTCACGGACACCTATTTCATCGTCGCCCACCTGCACTACGTGCTGTTCGGGACCGTCGTCTTCGCGATGTTCGGCGGGTTCTACTTCTGGTGGCCCAAGTGGACCGGGCGCATGCTCGACGAGCGCCTGGGGAAGGTGCACTTCTTCACGCTGTTCGCGGGCTTCCAGATCACCTTCCTCGTCCAGCACTGGCTCGGCGAGAACGGCATGCCACGGCGCTACGCCGACTACCTGGCCGCCGACGGCTTCACGGTCCTCAACACCATCTCCTCCATCGGCTCGTTCCTGCTCGGGCTGTCCACACTGCCCTTCCTCTACAACGTCTGGCACACCGCACGCCACGCGCCCGCGGTGGAGAACGACGACCCCTGGGGTTTCGGGCGGTCGCTGGAATGGGCGACGTCCTGCCCGCCGCCCCGCCACAACTTCGTCGCGCTGCCCCAGGTGCGCTCCGACTCCCCCGCCTTCGACCTGCACCACCCCGAGGCGGCGGCGCGCCCGCTTCCCGCCGGGGCCGGGGCGACGGCTCCCGGCACCCCGGCTCCCGGCACCTCACGAGAGAAGGGCTCATGAAGACCGAGGCGTTGCTGTTCGCCGGGGTCGCCGGCTTCTTCCTCGTCACCGACGTCGGCTACGCCTGGTGGTCGGACAGGGAACCCGTCGGCACGACGGCGCTGACGGTGTCCTTCATCATGGCGTCGCTGATCTGCTTCTTCTGTGCCACGAACCACCGCCGCCGCGGCCCCCGGCCGGAGGACCGCAAGGACGCCGCGGTGGCCGAGCGCGCGGGGCCGCTGGACTTCTTCCCGCCCCACAGCGTCCACCCCGTGCTCACGGCGACCGGGGTCGCGCTGGTGGCCCTGGGGGTCGTCTTCGGCCTGTGGCTGTTCCTCATGGCCATGGGGATCCTCCTCGCCGGTGTGCTGGGCATGGCGTTCCAGTACGTCGGGCGGGAGACCTGAACCGGCCGCAGGGGGCACGGGCTCACTCCTGGGGCTCCCTGGCCGGCGCGGCCAGCCGGCCGGCGATCAGCTCGCGCTGCTCGGCGGTGACGGGCATGTCCACCCGGTCGCGGTAGTACCAGGAACTCAGCGCCACCCGCAGCCGGTGGCGGCGGGTCAGGGGCGCCGGCCGGGCGGGCAACGGGCGGGGCGTCTCGCGCACCATCAACCGGTACCGCCGGCGGGGCGACAACGGCCGGTGGCCCTCGCCGAGCCCTCCGGAGACGCTCTGCTCGACCTCGCCGGTCTCCTCCCCCTCCGTCAGACGCCGCCGGTCGCGGCCCTGCAGGGCCAGGCACAGCCGCTTGGTGACCACGAAGGCCAGGACCGGGCCGAGCACGACCAGCGTTCGCAGGACGCGGGTCAGCTCCTCGACCGAGAGCCGGAAGGTGAGGGCGATGACGTCGTTGCCGCCGGCCACCAGCAACAGGGCGTAGCCGAGGACGGCCGCCACCCCGAAGGCGGTGCGGACGGGGCGGTCGCGGGGCCGGTCGCACAGGTGGTGCTCGCTCGCGTCGCCCGTCACCCACTTCTCGAACAGCGGGTAGGCGTAAAGGATCAGGAACAGCAGGCCCGGCAGGACGACGGCCGGCAGCAGGACGTTCCACATCAGCGTGTGGCCGGCCACCGCGCTCTCCCAGGGCGGCATCAGGCGCAGGGCGCCCTCGAGGAAGCCGACGTACCAGTCGGGCTGGGCGTCGGTGGTGACCTGGTCCGCGCGGTAGGGTCCGTAGCTCCACACCGGGTTGACCTGGGCGAGGGCCCCGAGGACGGTCAGCGACCCGGAGACCATGAAGAACAGGCCCGTGGACTTCATGGTGAACTGCGGGAACATCGGCTCCCCCACCGCGTTCCGGTTCGTCCTGCCCTGGTCGCTCCAGTGGGTGTGCTTGAGGTAGACGACCAGGAACAGGTGGAGGGCGACGAGCGCCAGCAGGACGCCGGGCACGAAGAACACGTGCACGATGTACAGCCGTGGGATGAAGCCCTCGCCGGGGAACGGCCCGTGCCAGATGAGGAAGCTCAGGTAGGTGCCGACGACGGGGAGGGACATCACGATGGTGTTGGCGGTGCGCAGCCCGGTTCCGGAGAGCAGGTCGTCCGGCAGGGAGTAGCCGCAGAACCCCTCGAGGAGGGCGAGCAGGAAGAGGGTGACGCCGATCGCCCAGTTCAGCTCGCGCGGCCTGCGGAACGCCCCGGTGAAGAAGATCCGCAGCATATGGATTCCGGCGGCGGCCACGAACACCAGCGCCGCCCAGTGGTGCACCTGGCGGATGAGCAGGCCGCCGCGCACGTCGAAGCTGATGCGCAGCGTCGACGCGTACGCCTGGGTCGTCCGCAGCCCCCGCAGCGGCCCGTACGCCCCGTCGTACACGGTCTGGACCATGCTGGCGTCGAAGAACAGGACGAGGTAGCAGCCGGTGACGACGAGCACCACGAGGCTGTACAGGGCGATCTCCCCCAGCAGGTACGACCAGTGGCCGGGGAAGGCCTTGCGCAGCAGGGCGCTGCCCGTCTCGGCGGCGGGAAAGCGCCGGTCCAGCGCCTCGAAGCCGGCCGCGGCCGCCTCCCGGGCCCGCCGGGCGACCCGCCCCCTCCGCTTCCCGAACAGCATCGACCACGCTCCCTGCACCCCGAGTGCCCGCTGGCCGCGCGCCCCGCGGCCGATGGCCCTCGGCCATCGCAGGGAGTCCAGCACGGCCGCGCGCGCCGACGCCGCATCCGGCGGCGGCCACCGCGCGGCGCTCACCCTGCCGGCCCAAGGCACGGCGGCCGTTTCACGCCGCGCTTCGGGGGGAGCCGCATCGCATGGACCACTCTCGCGCACCGGTACTGGAAGCACTCTCCGCCCACACCCGGACCGGACAGGTCCCGTTCACCCCGCCGGGCCACAAACAGGGCCGCGGCGCCGACCCCCGGGTGCGGGAGGTGCTGGGGGACACGGTGTTCGCCCACGACCTCCTGGCGGTCGGCGGCCTGGACGACCGGACGTCCTCGGGCCGGGTCCTGGAGCGGGCCGAGACTCTGATGGCCGACGCGGTCGGGGCCGAGCACACCTTCTTCTCCACCTGCGGCAGTTCGCTGTCCGTCAAGGCCGCCATGCTGGCCGTCGCCGGTCCCCACGAGGAGCTGCTGATCGGCCGTGACGCCCACAAGTCGGTGGTGGCGGGGCTGATCCTCTCGGGCGTACGGCCGGTGTGGGTCGACCCCCGGTGGGACGCCGGACTGCACCTGGCCCATCCCCCGTCGCCCGCCGACTTCGAAGAGGCCTTCGAGCGTCATCCCGGTGCCCGGGGCGCCCTGGTCACCAGCCCGACGCCGTACGGCACCTGCGCGGACCTGGCGGCCCTGGCCGACGTCTGCCACCGGCGCGGCAAACCCCTCGTCGTCGACGAGGCGTGGGGCGCGCACCTGCCGTTCCATCCCTCGCTGCCGGCGTGGGCGATGGACGCGGGGGCGGACGTGTGCGTGACGAGCGCGCACAAGATGGGCTCCGGCCTGGAGCAGAGTTCGGTCTTCCATCTGCGCGGCGACCGCGTCGACGCCGGCCGGCTCCGGGCCTGCGCGGACCTGCTGGACACCACCAGCCCGTCGGTCCTCGTCCACGCCGCGCTCGACGGCTGGCGGCGGCAGATGGTCCAGCACGGCAGGGACCTGTACGACCGCGCCCTGGCGCTCGCGGACACCGTCCGCACCCGGCTGGAGCGGATCGACGGGCTGCATGTGCACGGCCGCGAGGACTTCTGCGGCCCCGGCCGGGCCGCCGCCCTCGATCCCCTCCAGTTGGTCGTGGACGTCTCGGCGCTGGGGACCACCGGCTACCGTGCCGCCGACTGGCTTCGCGCCCAGCACCGGATGACCTCGCACGTCAGCGACCACCGCCGGGTCAGCGCCCAGCTCACCCACGCCGACGACGAAGGGACCACGGGCGTCCTGGTCGAGGCCCTGCGCGACCTCTCCGGTCAGGCGTCGTCGCTGCGCACCACTCTCGACGTGGCGGTGCCCCCGCCGGCGGACCTGCGGCTGGAACAGGCGGTGCTGCCCCGGGACGCCTTCTTCGGCCCCGCCGAGACGGTGCCCCGGGAGAAGGCCCGCGGCCGGGTCGCGGCGGAGACGCTCACCCCGTATCCGCCCGGTATTCCGGCGGTCCTGCCCGGCGAGCGGTTCGACGCGGCGGTGCTGCGCTACCTGAGCACCGGAGTGGAGGCGGGCATGGTCGTCCCCGACGCCACCGACCCCGGGCTGGACGTCGTCAGGGTCGTCGCGCAGGAGTGACCGCCGGCTCTCCCGCGGTTCAGTCGGTGACCGTGGAGGGCGCGTCGGCGCAGAACTGCAGCAGGCCCGCGCACACGTCCTTGGCGATCAGCTTCATCTCGGCCCACGGCGGCTGGAACTCGGTGCCCCACTCGATGGTGTAGGCGTGGATCTTCCCCTTGTCCGGGTCGACGATGTGCCGGGAGAAGGCGTAGTCGTCGCTGGTCCCGGCGGTGGGGTAGAGGTCGAAGGCCGGCTTGGCGGTGTACTGCTTGCCCCGTACGGCCTTCAGGGCGTCGGTGAAGTGCCGGGCGAGGTCGGACGCGCTGTCGAGGTCGTCCTTGGGGACGAACTCGCGGTAGGCGGTGTCGCCGTCGACGCCGCGCGTCCCGTCGAAGTCGGGGTTGCGGAAGTTCATGTCCGGGTCGTCCGACTGGTTCTCGTCGTCGCCCCACACGTGCAGCATGTCCTCCGAGAAGCTGTGCACGTCCACGAACCACCGGGTGCGCGGGTACTCGTCCAGCAGCCATCGGACGTTGCGCGTCTCGGGCTCGGAGAACGGCCGGGGGCCCTGGTAGACCTGCGGGTCGCAGGGGTCGGCCGACACCCGGACGTCGGAGAGGGGCGAGAAGGCCGTGGCGAAATCGAACAGGAAGTCGTAGTTGCGGTTGATGTCGACGCCCACGCAGTCGCCCACCCCGGTGGAGTACTCCGGGTTGCGGTTCTTGCGCCACATCGCCTTCACGGTCTGGCTGTAATGCCGTCCGTCCGGGTTGACCAGCGGGAAGACCACGATGTCCAGGCCCTCCAGCAGCGCGGCCACCTGGGCCGCGGTGAACGTCTTGCCGCCGTAGACGAGACCCGAGCCCGTGCTGTACGCCTCGAGCAGGTCGGCGGCGAAGAACACCAGGATCTCGCAGCTGCCCCACTCACGGGCGTGGACGCCCCCGATGAACACGGCGCAGTCCCGGGGCCCGCCGTCGGGGTCGGCCCGCAGGCGCAGCGCGTGGCAGGCGACTCCCTCGACGGACGTCTCGGGGAGGTCGATCAGCTCGCAGAGCGAGGGATAGGCGCCCGAGAGGTTCACCAACGCGGAGTCGACTTCTGTGATGTTGAGGTACATCTCAACCCTCCCGGCTCTGGTCCTTCACCTTCTGTCCGAGGCCGTGCGGGACGATGCCGGGGTCCGCGAAACGATCGCCGGTGCCGACCTCCTCCTGACGGGCTTGACCGATGGCCGTGGCGTCCCCGAGGACGTGCACGGCGACGTCCTCGCGCTCCAGGCCCAGGGCCTTCTCCTCGGTGACGAACGCCTCGATGCTCCTCTCGTCCCCGGGGCCGGGCGTGGGGGCGGGGCCCCCGCCGACGTCCAGCCGCTCGTCGCGCAGCAGATTGCGCAGTGCGCGGGTGTCGGCCGCCGTCACGCGCACATGAAGAATCTTTTCCTCACCGGCCATGTCGGCCTCCCGGATCCCCTTGGAACCCCCACGTCTGGAACCCCCGCGTCTCCCTCCTCCATCGTGCGCGGCGTGTCGCGCCGATGTCGAATCGTGCGCCCCGGGGCGGGGCGCACGACGCCGCTCAGCGGGGGTGTCCGGGCTCCTGCGCGGCCCTCTCTCCCCCGGTGTCGTCGGTCTCCGCCGACAGCTGGTGCTCGACGCTCACGACGCCGTCGACGCTCTGGCACAGCTGCACCAGGGCCGGCAGCAGGCTCCTGCGCCGCACCGAGCCGCTGAGCCGCACCTGCCCCAGGTTCACCTCGACGCCGACGGCCGAGGGCCGCTCGCCCAGGGTGCGCACGAGCACGTCCTCGATGATCTCCTCCCGGATGGCCCGGTCGGTCCGCAGGAAGACGCGCAGCAGGTCGGCGCGGCTGACGAGACCCACCAGGCGCCCGTCGTCGTCCACCACCGGCAGCCGCTTGACGCGGTGCTCCTCCATGGCGCGGGCGGCCTCCACGACGCTCCACTCCGGTCGGGCGCAGACGGCCGGGCTGGTCATCAGCCCCTCGGCCGTGGTCGCCTCGTGCTTGGCGCGGACCCGCGGGTCCGGGGGGAACGGCGCGTCCGGCCGCCGTGACGCCTTGGCGAGCAGGTCCGCCTCGGAGACCACGCCCACCGGCCGGTCCTCGGCGTCCACGACCGGGACCGCGGTGATGTCGTGCTCGTGGAGGACGTGCACGATCTCTGTGAACTGGGTGCCGCGCTGGACCCGGACGACCGAACGGGTCATCAGATCACCGACGCTTCTGTGCTGCAACATGTACCGGTCCCTCGGCGGAATGGCGATGACGTCGCGTCAAATCTAGGGCCCCGGCGCCTGCAGCGGCGCACGCCCTGCCACCGGCCGGGCGTATGACCGGGCTGTGGCGATCTTGTATCGGCGGCCGCCGACCCCTGCCGCGGCCTGCGCTCCCTCGGTTACTGTCCCGTTCGGCCCACTTCCGTCACGCCGCCGTCCCCGACGACGGCCCTCCGCGTTCCGAAAGGACGTCATGCGCGCGTTGCTCCGCCGCCGGGCGATATCGGCACTCGTCACGACCGCCGTCGCCGCCCCCGTGCTCCTCGCCGCCACGGCCGCCCCCGCCGGCGCCCTGACCCCCTCCCCCGAGGACCGGCACAGACAGGCCGAACGCCTGGCGAAGAAGCTGGTCAAGGCCTCCTCCGGGAAGAGCGCCCACCGTCACCTCGAGGCGCTGCAGGACATCGCCGACGACCACGGCGGCAACCGCGCCGCGGGCACCGCCGGCCACAAGGCGTCCACCGAGTACGTCCACCGCCTGCTGAAGAAGGCCGGTTACGACGTCTCGTACCAGGACTTCGACTTCTACGAGTCCAAGACGCTGCGCGAGAAGCTGGGCGTGGTCTCCCCCGACCCGCGCGAGATCAAGGTCGCCGCCTACGACTTCAGCGCGCCCTCGCCCCAGGGCGGCCTGAAGGCCGCGCTCGCCGCGCCCCGCGTCGACGACACGCCCGGCTGCGGCCTGGACGACTACGCCGCCGGCGACTTCAAGGGCAGGATCGCCCTCGTCAAGCGCGGCGCCTGCACCTTCCAGCAGAAGGAGGAGGTCGCCGCCAAGGCGGGCGCGGTCGGCCTGATCCTCTACAACCACTCCGGCACCGCGCCCGTGCACGGCACGGTCGAGGACCCGGCCAAGGCCCACATCCCGGCCGGCGGCGTCTCCCTGGCCGACGGCGAGGCCCTGGCCGCCGCGGTCGCCAAGGGCGAGGTCACCGTCTCCCTGGACGTCGCCACCGAGGCGACCAAGGTCCGTACCCGCAACGTGATCGCCGAGACCCGGGGCGGCAGCGCCGACCACGTCGTGACGCTCGGGAGCCACCTGGACTCGGTGCCCGAGGGCCCGGGCATCAACGACAACGGCTCCGGTTCGGCCGGCCTCCTCGAGGTCGCGCTCAAGCTCGCCCAGGAGACCCGCAAGCCCGGCGGGAAGCCGGCCAACAAGGTGCGCTTCGCCTGGTGGTCGGCCGAGGAGCGGGGCCTGCTGGGGTCGAAGTACTACGTCTCCCAGCTGAGCGAGAAGCAGCGCAAGCAGATCGCGCTGTACCTCAACTTCGACATGATCGCCTCGCCCAACCCGGTGCAGTTCGTCTATGACGGCGACGACTCCGACCACAAGGGCTCGGGCCCCGGGCCCAAGGGGTCCGCGCAGATCGAGCGCCTGATCAACGGCTTCCTGGACCGCGAGGGCGCGCCCCACGAGGGCACCGACTTCGACGGCCGCTCCGACTACGGCCCGTTCATCGCGACCGGCATCCCGGCGGGCGGCACCTTCACCGGCGCCGAGGGCATCAAGACCCCGGAGCAGGCCGCCCGGTACGGCGGCACCGCGGGCATCGCCTACGACCGCAACTACCACGGCGCCGGCGACACCCTCGCCAACATCGACCGCAAGGCGTTCGACACCAACATCGACGTCATCGCCCACGCGGTCGGCATCTACGCCCACGACCTGAGCTCGCTGGACGAGCCGGTCAAGGACTAGCACCACCGGCGCCGGGCGGGGCGGGGATCCCCGCCCCGCCCGGCGCGCGGCCCCGCTATTCGGTCGTCCACTTGATCATCCACGTGTCGTTGAGCACCGAGATGACCCCCTCGCAGCGGGCCACGAACGCGTCGTCCGCCTCCGGCCCGCCGTCACCCGCGCCCCGGCGGGACACCAGGCGCCGCAGCTCGCCCGCCGTCCGCGCGTACTCCATCTCCTGGAAGGCGTACTTGGCCGCCACGCCGTGCGCGCTGACCGCCGCCCCGGCGGTCACCACGACGGCCACCCAGGCGGCGGCCCCCTCCACCTCCAGCCCGCCCGCCAGCGCGCCGAGCACCGCCCCGGCCGCCCCCAGGGCGAACTCCACGCGGCGCACCACCGCCACCTTGCGCCCCATCTCGCCGGCCTTGGGCCAGTAGTAGCCGTCTATCTGACGCCGTACCCGCAGCGCGACATAGGAGTCGACGTCCGAGACCGCGGGCAGCGCACGCGTCACCGGCACGATGCCCCGGGTGTGCGGCAGCAGGTCCACCGCGGCCGATTCCACCCGCTCCGTACGCTCCCGCATCGCCCGCCCGGCGCCGGCGCCCCGGTACGGAGACACCCCCGCCAGGCAGCTGTACACCTCGTTCTTCAGCGCCTCGGCGGCCGACCGCGTCCTGGTCCACCGCTGGACCGCCTGCGGCCCGGCCCGCTGCCCCACGACGGGCACCAGCCCCACGGCGACGGCGGCGAGAAAGGCCAGCACCCTGCCGAGCGACGGCCGGTCGGCCAGCGTCTGGGACGCGGCCGTGCCGAACAGCGCCCCGGCCATGCCCAGCAGCAACGACGCGGTTCTCGCCCGCTCGATCGTCCGCTTGAGCCGGTTCGCGGCCTGGGACCACACACTCTGCCGGTCCCACGCCTCCGCCGCCGCGGCCGCCGTCTCCCCCGCATCGTCCACGACGGCGATTGTGGCGGACCGCGGCCGGTCGCCGAAAGCGCGCCGGTCCGCCGATTTCCGCCCTGGCGGCGCACCCATGGGAGGGCCAGGCTGGGACAGAAGACTGGGGACAGGAGACCGGGGAAGGCCAGACCAGCGTTGCGGAGGACTCATGCGGAACGACACGACCGGCGGTCCCGGCGAGCGGGAGCTACGGGCTCTGGACGCGCACTGGCGCGCCGCGAACTACCTGGCCGTCGGACAGATCTACCTGATGGGCAACCCGCTGCTGAGGGAGCCGTTGCGCCCCGAGCACGTCAAGCCGCGGCTGCTCGGCCACTGGGGGACGTCGCCGGGGCTGAACCTCGTCCACACCCACCTCAACCGGGTCGTCCGCTCCCGTGAGCTTCAGGCCCTGTGCGTCTGGGGACCGGGGCACGGCGGGCCGGCGGTGCTGGCGAACTCCTGGCTGGAGGGGTCGTACTCCGAGACGTACCCCGATGTCAGCAGGGACGCGGCGGGCATGGAGCGGCTGTTCCGGCAGTTCTCCTTCCCCGGGGGCGTGCCCAGCCATGTGGCCCCCGAGACGCCGGGCTCGATCCACGAGGGCGGAGAGCTCGGCTACTCCCTCTCCCACGCCTACGGGGCCGCGTTCGACAACCCGGACCTCCTCGTCGCGTGCGTCATCGGCGACGGGGAGGCCGAGACCGGGCCGCTGGCGACGTCCTGGCACTCCAACAAGTTCCTCGACCCGGTCCACGACGGTGCCGTCCTGCCGATCCTCCACCTCAACGGCTACAAGATCGCCAACCCGGCCGTCCTCGCCCGCGTCCCCGAGCCCGAACTGGACGACCTGCTGCGCGGCTACGGCCACGAGGCCCTCCACGTGACCGGCGACGACCCCATGGCCGTCCACCGGGACATGGCCGCCGCCCTGGACACCGCGCTCGACCGGATCGCCCTGATCCAGCGCACCGCGCGGCAGGAGGGCGTCACCGAACGCCCGCGCTGGCCGATGATCGTGCTGCGCACCCCGAAGGGCTGGACCGGACCGGCCGAGGTCGACGGCCTGCCCGTCGAGGGCACCTGGCGGTCCCACCAGGTGCCGCTGTCCGGCGTCCGCGACAACCCCGAACACCTGCGGCAGCTCGAGGCGTGGCTGCGCTCGTACCGGCCGGAAGAGCTGTTCGACCAGCAGGGACAGCCCCGGCCCGAGGTGCTGGCCTGCGTGCCCGCCGGCGAGCGCAGGCTCGGCGCGACCCCGCATGCCAACGGCGGTCTGCTCCTGCGCGACCTGCCCCTTCCGGACCTGGAGCGTTTCGCCGTCCCCGTCGACAAGCCCGGTGCCACCCTGCACGAGCCCACCCGCGTCCTGGGCGACCTCCTCGAGAACGTCATGGAGGCGACCACCGACCGCCGGGACTTCCGCCTGGTCGGCCCCGACGAGACCGCCTCCAACCGGCTCCAGGCCGTCTACCGGGCCAGTGGCAAGGCCTGGCAGGCCACGACCGTCACCACCGACGAGCACCTGGACCGGCACGGCCGGGTCATGGAGATCCTCTCCGAGCACACCTGCCAGGGCTGGCTCGAGGGGTACCTCCTCACCGGCCGGCACGGGCTGTTCTCCTGCTACGAGGCCTTCGTCCACATCGTCGACTCCATGGTCAACCAGCACGTCAAATGGCTGCGGGTCAGCCGCCGGCTGCCGTGGCGCCGGCCCATCGCCTCCCTCAACTACCTGCTCACCTCGCACGTATGGCGCCAGGACCACAACGGCTTCTCCCACCAGGACCCCGGCTTCATCGACCACATCCTCAACAAGAGCCCCGAAGCCGTACGGGTCTACCTGCCGCCGGACGCCAACACCCTGCTGTCCGTGGCCGACCACGCCCTGCGCAGCCGCGACTACGTCAACGTCATCGTCGCCGGCAAACAGCCCTGCTTCGACTGGCTGGGCCTGGAGGAGGCCCGGGCGCACTGCGCGCGCGGCGCCGGGATCTGGCCGTGGGCCGGCACCGAGGACGGCACCCGCGATCCCGACGTGGTCCTCGCCTGCGCCGGCGACGTGCCCACCCAGGAGGTGCTCGCGGCCGCGCAGCTCGTCCGCCACCACCTGCCCGACCTGTCCGTGCGCGTCGTCAACGTCGTCGACCTCGCCAGGCTGCTGCCCGCCGGGGAGCACCCGCACGGCATGACCGACGCCGAGTACGACGCGCTGTTCGCCCGGGACAGGCCGGTCGTCTTCGCCTACCACGGCTACCCCTGGCTCATCCACCGCCTCGCGTACCGCCGCGCCGGCCACGCCGACCTGCACGTGCGCGGCTACAAGGAGATCGGCACCACGACCACCCCGTTCGACATGGTCGTGCGCAACGACCTCGACCGCTACCGCCTCGTCATGGACGTCATCGACCGCGTCCCCGGCCTCGCCGTCCGCGCCGCCGCCGTCCGGCAGGCCATGGAGGACGCCCGCACCCGCCACCACGCCTGGATCCGCGAGCACGGCACGGACCTGCCCGAGGTCGCGGAATGGACGTGGCAGGGCTGACCGAGGCGGTCGGGGAGCTCTACGGGTGCGGCACCACGGCCACGGGGCAGGAGGCGTGGTGCAGCACCGCGTGGGTGACGTGGCCGACGCGTCGGCGGGCGGTGCGGCGTCCGACGACGAGGAGCCCGGCCCGCCCGCCGGTGGACAGCAGCACCTCTGACCCGCTGCCCATTTCGACGTGCTCGGCGACCGTCACGTCCGGATACACCTGCCGCCACGGCCGCAGGGCCTCGGCCAGCCGCCGCTTCTCCAGCGGTTCGAGCCCTCCGGCCTCGTCGGCCAAGCGCAGGGATCCGGGGCTCCAGGCGAAGACCGGGGGCAGCGACCAGGCCCGTACGGCCCGAAGGCGCGCGCCCCGCGCCCGCGCGGCCTCGAAGGCGAACTCCAGGACGCGGTCCCCCTCCTCCGTCACGTCGTCGACGCCCACCACCACCTCGTCCGACGCGGGCCCCCCGCCCGCCTCGCCGGGGTCGCGGACGAGCACCACCGGGCTCTCGGCCTGCCGCAGCACGTGCAGGGCGACGGAGCCGACCAGGTACCCGACCAGGGCGCCGTGGCCGCGCGAGCCCAGCACGAGCAGGCCGGTCCGCCGCGTCTCGGCGACCAGGGCCGGCACCGCGTCGTCCGGCAGCACATGGGCCGAGACCGGCAGCCCGGGCTCGGCCGCGGTCACCCGGCTCTCCGCCGCCCCCAGCAGGTCGTGCGCCCAGCGCTCCTGCGTCCCCGCGTCCGCCTCGATGGGCAGGTCCAGGGGTTGCCAGGTCCAGGCGTGCACCAGGCGCAGCGCGGCGCCCCGGCGCCGTGCCTCGGCCGCCGCCCATACGGCGGCGGCCAGGCTGTGGTCGGTTCCGTCCACTCCCGCGGTGATCGTGCCGGACATGAGGCCCTCCCGGTGGCGGTACGGACATGCTCGCCGCGGCCCACCGCCGCGCGCAACCGGGCCGCACGGCCGGGGCGCACGGCCGGGGCCGGGCGCCGTCGCCGACGGCACGGCCTCGCCGGCCGGGTTTGGCCCGTCGGGAAAGGGTCACTCGGGATGGATGTGGTTCCTCAAGCCTCCGGGTGTCTACGCGCCGCAGGAGGACACGTGGATGCTGGAGGCCGCCCTGCGGCGGGAGTGCCTGCCGCCCGGGGCCCGGGTGCTCGACATCGGGACGGGGACCGGCGCGCTCGCCCTCGCCGCGGCCCGGCAGGGGGCGGCACGGGTCACGGCCGTCGACGTCTCCGTGCGCGCGGTGCTCACCGCCCGCGTCAACGGCCTGCTGGCCCGGCGTCGCATCCGGGCGGTGCGCGGTGACCTGCTGGGGCCGGTCGCAGGGGAGCGCTTCGACCTGGTGCTGGTCAACCCGCCGTACCTGCCCGCGCCCGCCACCGGCCGCCCGGCCCGGGCGGTGGACCTGCCCCGGGACGCCGGGGAGGACGGGCGGAGGGTGCTCGATCCGCTGTGCGCCCGCGTACCGGCCCTGCTGGAGCCGGCCGGGGTGCTGTTGCTCGTGCACTCCGTGCTGTCCGGGGTGGAGACGACGCTCGCCCGGCTGGCCGAGGGCGGGCTGGACGCGCGGATCACCGACCGCCGGTTCGTTCCCTTCGGCCCGGTCGTCCGTGCGCGCGCCGAGTGGCTGCGCTCGCGCGGTCTGCTCGCGCCCGGTCAGGACAAGGAGGAGCTGGTGGTGATCCGTGCCCGGCGCACCTCGTGACGCGCCTGACGCACATGACGCACATGACGCATGTGACCGCCGTGAGCACGCCGGGGCGTCTTGGCGACGCGCGCCCGGTCCGCCCGCCCGCCGCGTGTGGCAGGAGCCGGGCGGCCCGATGCTCGTCGAGGGGCCCGTCGAGGTCGTGGGGGACGACGGCACGCTCACGCGTTCCGACCGGCCCGTGGTCGCCCTGTGCACGTGCCGGCTCAGCCGGATCTTCCCGTGGTGCGACACCAGCCATCGAGGTCCCCCGCCACCGCGGGGCGACCGGGAGTCCGGGGACGGGCCTTCCCCAACGTAGCGGGGCCTTCCTCAGCGCAGGGGAACGCGCAGCGACGACCGGCCCGCCCGCCAGGCACCGAGGAGATGGTCGCCCAGGCGTTCCTCCAGCAGCAGGGTGGCGGCGATCCCGAACACCACGTCGGCCGCCAGACGCGGCTCCTCGCGGAGCAGGCCGCCGACGACCTCGTGGCGTACGAGCTGCTCGTGCACCGCGTCCGCCTCCACGTGCTCGGCGTAGAAGTGGACGGCCGCCGCTCCCCCGCCCAGCCTCTCCAGCGCCTCGACCATCCGCCGGGAGGCGGGCGGGGAGGTGCTCTCGACGACCGCGAAGTGCCCCACGAGGGCGCCGCGCGCGGCCCGGTGGAGGCCGAGGAGCGACATGAGGTTGACGGTGGCCAGGGTCGGGGCCGGCGCCGCGTCCAGGTAGTGGCCGTAGGTGTCGTCGAGGTACAGGTCCCGCATCAGGGCGGCGAAGAGCGTGGCGTGCACCCGCTCGGCGCGGCCGGCCCCGAACTCCTCGTACTCGACCGTGGCCAGGGCGGCCTTCGCCACGCCGGTCAGCCGCGGGATCATCCAGGCGTGCGGGTCCGCCTCCTTGAGCTGGTAGAGCGAGCGGTGCGCGGCGTACTCGCGCAGCTGCCACAGCTGCCCCTCGTCCCGCAGGAAATGCGTGACGCCGTGGCCGTCGAGCGGTTCGGTCACCAGGTCCCCGAGCGCGGAGTCCACGTCGTCACCGGGCGGTACGTCCGCGCGCAGGGCGGAGCGGAACGCCCGTTCGAGGGCGTGGCGCAGCCTCAGCAGTCCGGGATCCCACTCCCATGTGTCGTCGACCCCGTCGAGGCCCCGGTAGTGGAGTTCGTAGCAGAGGTACAGCGCGAGCTGGAGGTCGTCGCCGTAGGGGTCCGCCCGGCCGGCGACGGCGTCGTCGGGCAGGCGGGCGCCGGGGTCGCGGGCGAGCGCCTCGGCGAGCGCGGCGGTCAGTTCGCCGCGCGGGGCCGGGCAGTTCGCCACCGTCACTCCTCCGGGACGTCGCGGACGTCGCGCGCGTCCAGGGGCCGGGTCGCCGGTCCTTGGAGGACCGTGCCGTCGACGGCGAACCGCGAGCCGTGGCAGGGGCACTCCCAGGTCCGCTCGGCGGCGTTGAAGGCCACCAGGCAGCCCAAGTGGGTGCAGCGCGCGGAGACCGCGCGCAGGGTGCCGTCGTCCTCCCGGTGGACGGCGCAGCGCCTGCCGCCCAGGCGGACGACGGCACCGCCGCCGGGCGGGATGTCCGCGGCCGAGTCCGCGTGGGTCGTGGGCAGCCGGTCGCCGACGAAGTGGCGTCCGACGGAGGCCTGGTGCCGGAGGAAGGCGGGCGCCTCGCGCACCGTGCTCCACAGCCGCCGCGGGTCGTACAGCCCGGCCCACGGCGGGACGTACCGCCCGACGATGAGTTCCGTCAGCAGCCGCCCGGCCATCACCCCGCCGCTCATGCCCCAGCCGCCGAAGCCGGTGGCGACGTAGGTGTGCTCGGCGCCCGGGTGGAAGGGCCCGACGAGCGGCACCGTGTCGGTGGGGTCGTTGTCCTGGGCCGCCCAGTGGTGGACGAACTCGGCACGCGGGAAGTGCTCGGTCGTGAAGGCGGCGAGCCGGGCGTAGCGTTCGGCGACGCCGCCCTCGCCGGGGGTGAAGTGCTCGCCCGTGACGATCAGCAGCCGCCGCTCCTCGTCGTAGGGGGCCGTGCGCACCGACCGCGTCCGGTCCTCGTCGGTGATGTACATCCCGCCCGGGTCGTCCCCGGCGGGGATCACGGCGGCGATCGCCAGCTCGCGGCGCGGGGAGAGCCGGGTGAACAGCAGGGCCCGGTCGAAGACGGGGTAGTGGGTGGCCACGACGACCTCGCGGGCGGTGACCACGGCGCCGTTCTCGGTCGTCAGCCGGCACGGCGTGCCCTCGGTCAGCCCGGTGACCCGGGTGCGTTCGAAGAGGCGCCCACCGCGCTCGCGCAGGTCCTCCGCGAGCGCGAGCAGGTACTTGCGCGGGTGGAACTGCGCCTGGTCCTCGACGCGTACGGCGCCCGCGACCGGGAAGGGCAGCCCGGTCTCCTCGGTGTACGAGGCGTCCAGCCCGGCCGCGCGGGCCGCCTCGGCCTCCGCCTCGACGTCCGCCCGCCGCGCCGGGTCGGTGACGTAGACGAAGGCGGACGCCCGCTCCAGCTCGCAGTCCACGCGCAGCACGGCGGCGACCTCGACGACCCGTTCGACCGCCTCCCGCTGGGACCGCGCGTACAGCCGCGCGCCCTCCTCGCCGCGGGTGCGGCGCAGCTTGTCGTAGACGAAGGTGTGCAGCGCGGAGAGCTTTGCGGTGGTGTACCCGCTGACCCCGGCGGCGAGGCGGTCGGCCTCCAGGACGGCCACCGAGCGGCCGGCGTCGATCAGCTCCCAGGCGGTGCTCAGGCCCGCGACGCCGCCGCCGACGACGGCGACGTCCACGTCGATGTCGGAGGTCAGCGGCTCGGCGCGGGGGGCAGCCGCCACCGTGGCCATCCAGTACGACTCGGCGCTGCCGGGAGGCCCGGGGACGGGGCCCGGGGGTGCGTCCGGGCCGGGAGTGCGTGACATGACCGTCCGGGTTCCCCCGATGCCACGTCCGAAGCACAACGCTCCGGCGACGCGTCCGTCCGGGTGGCTCGGCAGCAGCCGCACCGACCCATCGGACACGCCCCAGCCTTCGTCTGGCGCGCCGGGCCCGCTCCGTGCCACCATCCTCTATGAGCCGGTATGACGCGGTTGTCGTCGGTAGTGGTCACAACGCACTGGTCACGGCGGCCTATCTGGCCCGCGCGGGATGGGGCGTCCTCGTCCTCGAGGGCAACGACCGTCCCGGCGGCCTCGTACGGACCGAGGAGCTCACCGTGCCGGGGTTCCGGCACGACGTGTACTCCTCGGCGCACCCCCTGTTCACCTCCGGCCCCGCCTACGCCGAACTCGGTCCGGAGCTGGCCGGGTTCGGGCTGACGTACCGCGACTCCCGCTACGCCATCGGCGTGTCGACGCCCGGCTCGGGGTCCGCGGTGTTCTCCACGGACGCCGCCGAGAACGTGGCGGAGGCCGATCGCCTGGCCCCGGGCGACGGCGCCGCCCTCACCGCTCTGCTGACGGACTTCGCACCCTACGCCGGGCCGGTGTTCGCGCTGTTCGCCGCGGACCTCACCAGCCCGGAGTCGGGGCGGGTCATCCACGACCTGATGCACGAGGACGGCCATTACTCGACGTTCGCCCGGGACTTCCTCCGTACGTCCCGGGACCTGCTCGAGCACCGTTTCGCCTCACCCGTGCTGCACGGGATGCTCGCGCCGTGGGCGCTGCACCTGGGGCGCGGGCCCGACGAGGGCAACAGCGCCTTCTGGACGCTGCTGGTGCTGATCGCGGTGACCACGGCCGGCATGCCCACGCCGGAGGGCGGCAGCGAACGGCTCGCCCGGGCGCTGACGGCCCTGATCGAGCGGCACGGCGGCCACGTCGCGACCGGGCGGTGGGTGGAGCGGATCCTGGTCCGCGACGGCCGCGCGGTGGCCGTGCGCACGGCGGACGGGGACGTCGCCGAGGCCCGGCGGGCCGTCGTCGCCTCGGTGAATCCCGACCAGCTGTACCTGAAGCTGCTCGCGCACGAGGACGGCGCGGTCCCGCCGGCGATCCGGCGGCAGGCGGGCGAGTACCGCTACGGGCGCGGCTGCGTCCAGGTGCACCTGGCCCTGTCCGAGCCGCCCGTGTTCGAGGACGAGCGGCTGGCCCGCACCGGGCAGTCGCACCTCACGCCGGGCCTCGACGCGCTGTCCCGTTCGGTGGGCGAGGCGACCCGGGGCCTGCTTCCCGCGACACCGACGATCTCCTTCGACACGCCGTCCGCCGCCGACCCGACGCGATGCCCGGCGGGCGCGGCCGTGGCCCGGCTGCAGATGCTGGACGTGCCGCTGCGGCTGCGCGGGGATGCCGCCGGGGAGATCGACACCCGCGACGGGTGGACCGAGGAGGTGAAGAACGCCTTCGCGGACAGGGTGATCGCGCTCGCCGCCCGCCACGCGCCGAACCTGCCCGCGGCCGTCATCGGCCGGCATGTGCTCGCACCGCCCGACCTCGCCCGCTTCAACCCCAATTGCGGTCCGGGCGACCCGTACGGCGGCAGCCACGAACTGGCCCAGAGCTACCTGCTGCGCCCCCTGCCCGGCCAGGCGTCGCACCGGACCGTCGTACCGAACCTCTACATGGTCGGCGCGGCCACCTGGCCGGGACACGGCGTCAACGGCGCCTCCGGCTACATCGTCGCCAAGGAGCTGCTGTCACCGGGGAGCGGGTGAGGAGCGCCTGAGGAGTCAGGCAGTGGGGATCAAGCCGCGATCACGCGGTGGGGGCGCCCGCCACGCGGCGCTCGCCGCCGTTGAGCTCCTGCCAGAGCCGGTAGACGTCGACCGCGGCGTCGCGCGCCTCGTGGCGCATGGGCAGGCGGCGCTCGGCGGGGTCCTTGGCGAACTCACCGTAGAAGGAGTCGAGCTCGAAGTACTTGCGGTCGTCCACGTAGTGCGGCTCGTAGGACTCGCGGGTGGTGAGGAAGACGACCTCGTCGGGGCTGCAGTAGTACAGCGAGCCCAGGCACATCGGGCACGGGTGGGCGAGGACGTAGATGGTGGTGCCCGTCAGGTGCTCGGTGCCCAGCTTCACGCACGCCTCGCGGATGGCGAGGATCTCGGCGTGCGCGGTCGGGTCGTTGGTCTGCGCGACCCTGTTGGGGGATTCGGCGAGGATCTCGCCGTCCTTGACGATGACGGTCGCGAACGGCCGGCCGCCCTCCTCGACATTGCGGCGGGCGAGGTCGATGGTGCGCTGTGCGAAGTCCATGGGGTTCCTCCTCGAAGGGGACGTGGGACGGGCCGGGGCGGGCCGGCGGCAACGCCGCACGGGGCCCGCCCCGGGCTCCACCTGACATCGGCCGGATCGGCCGGATTCCTGGGTCAGAAGGGCTTGGTCGGCAGGTACTTGCCGTCCAGGGTGATGACGGCGCGCTCGCCGCCTTCGGGGTCGGCGACCTTCTTCACGTCCAGCTTGAAGTTGATCGCGGAGATGATGCCGTCGCCGAACTCCTCGTGGACCAGGGCCTTGAGGGTGGTGCCGTAGACCTGGAGCATCTCGTAGAAGCGGTAGATCGTCGGGTCGGTGGGGATGCCGCCGGGGATCGAGCCGCGGGTCGGGATGGCCTGCAGCAGCATCGCCGCGTCCTCGTCCAGGCCCAGCAGCTCGGCGACGGCCTTGGCCGAGGCCTCGGGCAGCGGGTGCTGGCCGAGCACAGCGGCGGTGGTGAAGGCGACCGACAGGCCGGACGCGTCGGCGATCCGCTGCCAGGACAGGTTCTTGCGGATCTTGGCCTCGACAGCGGCGTTGGCCAGGGCCTCGCGGGCGGTGGGGTCGAACTGGGCGTGCGTCATGGGAAGGGTTTCCTTTCGAGAGGGGTGGGGGGGTAGGGGGTGGAAGGCGGCGGTCAGGCCGCGAGGTGGGCCGGACGGCCGGTGGGGTCGAGCTCCTCGACGGCGCCGGAGGCGATGTCGTAGACCCAGCCGCGCAGGGTGACCGTGCCCGCGGCCAGGGCGCGGGCCACCGACGGGTGGGTGGCCAGGTTCGCCAGCTGGGCGCGTACGTTCTCGCGGACCAGGGCGGCCACGTCCGGCGCTTCGGCGGCCGTACGGGCGACGGAGGCGTCCGCGAAGCGCAGCCAGCCGGCGATCGCGGGCGCGGTGCTCAGGTCGTGGCTCTCGGCGAGGGCCGTCATGGCCCCGCACGCGGAGTGCCCGCAGACCACGATGTCGGTGACGCCCAGGACGGCGACGGCGTACTCGATGCTCGCCGCGATCCCGTCCGGGCCGGGCGCGTAGGCGGGGACGAGGTTGCCGGCCGTACGGACGACGAACAGCTCGCCGGGCTCGCTCTGGGTGATCAGTTCCGGCACCACGCGGGCGTCGGAACAGCCGATGAACAGCGTCGTCGGCCGGTGCGTGGTGGCCAGGTGGGCGAAGAGCTCCGCCTTGGCGGGGTGGACGTCCCGCTGGAAACGCGCGACGCCGTCGGTGAGGTCGTGCATGGTCACTCCTTCCGTGGCTGCCGGCCCCGTGGGGCTGACGTGTTCCACCATGCACGACCTGGACCTATAGCGTCCAAGAGCGAATATCCATGACTTCCATCGACCCCATCTATAGTTGCCTCCATGGCCCTGGAACTCCGCCACCTGCGCTACCTGCTCGCCGTCGCCGACCACGCGAACTTCACGCGCGCCGCCGAGGAGCTGCACATCTCCCAGCCCACGCTGTCCCAGCAGATCAAGCAGCTCGAGCGCACGGTCGGCGCCCAGCTCCTCGACCGCACCGGCCGCACCGTACGGCTCACCGACGCCGGCGAGACCTACGCGCTCCACGCCCGCCGCGCCCTGCGCGACCTGGCGGCCGCCGAACGCGCCGTCGTCGACCTGGCCGATCTCTCCCGCGGCCACCTGCGCCTGGCCCTGACCCCCACCTTCACCGCCTACCTCGTCGGCCCCCTCACCGCCGAACTCCACGCCCGGCACCCGGGGATCACCCTGGAGGTCAGGGAGACGACCCAGGACCGCGTCGAAGCCGGACTGCTGGCCGACGACTTCGACCTCGGCATCGCCTTCCACGGCCCCCACGCGCCCGGCATCGCCGCGGCCGGCCTGTTCACCGAGACCCTCGGCCTCGTCACCGGAGCCCACCGGCCCGCCACGGACGGGCAGGACCCGCTACCCGTCCGGGACCTCGCCGAACGTCACCTCGCCCTGCTCAGCGGCGACTTCGCCACCCGCGGCCACATCGACGCCTACTTCGCGGCCCACGGCGTCCGGCCGCACATCGCCGTGGAGGCCAACTCCATCCAGGCCCTCACCGAAATCGTCCGGCGCGCCCCACTGGCCACCGTCCTGCCCGACGCCATCACCGACGACCACCCCCACCTGAGCCCCGTCCCCCTCGACCCACCCCTGCCCACGCGCACCGTCACCCTCCTACGGCGCGAAGGCGCCTACCAGAGCGCCGCCACACGCGCCTTCACCCACCTCCTCCAGCACCTCGTCCACACCCGCGGCTACGCCCCTCCGTCCTGAGCCACCGGCCACGTGATCACTTCTCTTCTTCTCGGACGAGGTCGGCCGCGTGGTCGGGTACCCGGGTCTGCCGGTCCCGGGGAGGCCGCCGGTATCCGGTGGACGGCGGGCGGGGCGGCAGTTCGACAGTGGGCTCGGGAACGTCGTGGTACGGCACCGTCGACAGCAGGTGGGCGATCATATTGACGCGGGCCGCACGCTTGTCGTCGCTCTCGACGACGTACCAGGGCGCCTCGGGGAGGTCAGTGTGCGTGAACATCTCGTCCTTCGCCCGCGAGTACGCCTCCCAACGGGTGATCGACTCCAGATCCATCGCCGACAGCTTCCAGCGGCGCGTCGGGTCCTCCAGACGGTTGCGGAATCGCTGTTCCTGCACGGTGTCGCTCACCGAGAACCAGTACTTGCGCAGCAGGATGCCGTCCTCGACCAGGAGCCGTTCGAAGACGGGGCACTGGGCGAGGAAGCGCCGGTACTCCCCCTCGGTGCAGAAGCCCATGACGTGCTCGACCCCGGCCCGGTTGTACCAGCTGCGGTCGAACAGGACGATCTCACCCGCGGCGGGCAGGTGCGCGACGTAGCGCTGGAAGTACCACTGAGTACGTTCCCGCTCGGTCGGGACGGGCAGGGCGGCGATCCGGGCGACGCGCGGGTTCAGGCGCTCGGTGACCCGCTTGATCGCACTCCCTTTGCCCGCCGCGTCGCGCCCTTCGAAGACGACGACCACCCGGCGGCCCTCGGCCCGCACCCACTCCTGGAGCTTGACCAGTTCCACTTGGAGCCGCAGCAGCTCCCGCTCGTACACCGGGCGCGGTAGACGCCGCGGACGGTTGTCGCTGTCGGCCACCATCACCTCCTGTGATCACTCAACGCTACGGGCGCGGGACCGGAACACCGATCGGGCGCGCCCACCGGCCCGTCCCGATCGGCGGCGCAGCGCTGGCACGCGTGCCCGGCCTTTGTTCCCCTGGGAGACGGGGACGACTCAGGAGCCCCACGCCCACGGGGCGCGACGCGGAGGTGGGGAGATGCACGCCGACGGGCCGGTCCCGCCGCAGGAGGAATCGTTGGTCACCCGCTGTGCCGTGCGCCGTCGGCAGCTCGGGCTGACGCGCGAGGAGCTGGCACATCGCGCCGGCATGTCCGTCGCCTATCTGGACCGGGTCGAGACCTTGAGCGGCGACTTCGACCCCGCCGCGCTCATGCGCCTCGCCGCCGCACTGGAGATGCCGTACGACGAGCTCGCCAGGGGCCCGCGGGAAGCGGCGCCCGGCCGGCGGAAGGCAGACCCGCATCCCATGCTGGCGCAGCTTTCCGAGGACGAGTGCTGGCGGCGGCTCGGCACCCACGGCATCGGCAGGATCGGCCTGAGTGCCACCGGGTCCGCCCCCGTCGTCCTGCCCGTGAACTTCCTGGTCGACGGCCGCACCATCGTCTACCGGACCGAGACCGACGGCGCGGCGGCCCCGGCGGAGGGGGAACAGCTCGCGTTCGAGACCGATCGCATCGACGAACAGCTCAGCCGCGGCTGGAGCGTCCTCATCACCGGAACGGCCGAGCTCATCACCGACGCGGGCACGGTCGAGGCCCTCGCCACCCGGCCCGGCGCCCAGCCCTGGGCCGGCGGGAAGCGCGACCTGTGGGTCCGCATCCGGCCCGGCGAGGTGACCGGACGCACCATCCACACCGAGTAGGACGGCCGACCGCTCCGTCTGCCGGTAAGCCACTCGCCCCATCCGGCCCTCACATGACTGATTCTGGTTGGGTCACCGCCTGACGAGGGACCCGTAGTGCACCGATCGAGCCAGTCCATTCTCCGGCGATCACTGCACACCACACAAAGCCCTCAACATCCACCGCACCAGCGGAAGATGGACACCTCACGGTGTCCCTCAACCACCGGATGATACGGAAACCAGCCATCCTGCGTCCGGATTAGACCATTCCACTCCGAGTTGATCAGCAGCTTTCGTGATCTTGTTAACTGCGCCACATCCCCCATGGCCGGAATGGTGCGTCAAAACCGGCCATCGCGTTCGAACTGCGTGCTAGAACTCTCCTACAGCCGCTCCCATGCACGGAATTCAGTGGAGCCCGGCCGGGGGAGCGGGAATTCATGAATTCACAGTGGAGGTAAAGATGGAGCAGGATTTCGATCTCGATGTCCGCGTGGCCGTTGCCCCGGTCCAGGACACCGCTCAGGGTTTCGCGAGCATCGGCAGCACCTGCTGGTCCTGCAACAACGCTTCCTGCGGTTGCCCGATCACGATCGGCTACCCGACGGTCTGCTGATCGCCTGATCGCCTGAACGGGCAGGTGCTCGTAGGGGGGAATCCCGGTGCCGTCCGGCGCCGGGAGCCTTCCGGGGGTGGGAAGCCGGGGGCTTCCCGGGAAACGGCCGGCAGTCGGCCTCGGTGCGCCGTTCGGGGAGCGGCGCCGGGAATTGTGGTGAATCGGGGGAAGTCCGCGGTGGCGGTGCAGGAAGTGCAGGAATTCGGGGCGCGGGAATTCGGTACGCGGGAATTCGGTACGCGGACCGCCGAGGTGGCCCGCGCCATGGCCGGCCGACTGGCGGCGTTCGCCGGTGCGGCGGCGGAGACGGCGCGGGAATCGGCGCCGAAGACGGAGAAGACGGAGCGGACGACCGCGGGCCCCGCGTCCGCGGCGCACGGGTCGAGCCTCGCCGACGGCTACCCGGGGATCGCGCTGGCGTTGCTGCACGCCGGCAAGGCGCTGGACGAGCCGGAACTCCTCGACGCGGCGCAGGCGCTGCTCCGCCGTGCCGCGCAGGCCACCGCCGAGGAGCCGCTGGCCGGGGCCGGGCTCTACGCCGGCACCGCGGGTTTCGCGTCCGTCCTGCTCGACTTCGCGGTGTACGACCGCCGTTACCTGCCGTCCCTGCGCCGGATCGCCGACCGGCTCGGCGAACAGATCATGGCCGCGCCGCGTCTTGAGCCCGGTTCGGGGCTGCCCGTCTCCGACTTCGACGTCATCTCGGGCGCGGCCGGTCAGCTGGCCGCGGCGGTCCGCCTCTGCACGGTCCTGGAGTCCTCGCCCGGCGACCCGATCCGTGTCGCGGCCGAGCAGCTGACGGAGTATCTCCTGCGGGTGACCGAGCCGGACGACCGGCGGCGGTTCGGCTGGTTCACCTCACCGGACTACTACCCGGCGTATCCGGGGTACGAGGAGCAGGCCCCGTACGGGATGTACAACCTGGGCTTCGCGCACGGCCTGCCGGGCATCGTCTCGGCCCTGTGCACCGTGGCCGCCGCCGGGATCGGCGGCTCGGGCCCGGCCGAACGCCTGGCGCGGACCACGGCCTGGCTGGTCGAGAATCAGCTCGGGGACGAGGTGCCCGGCGCCGCCTGGCCGAACCTCCTGCGGGCAGAGGAGGGGACCGGACTGCCCGTCGCCCCGCTCGGCCGGCACTCCGCGCGCGCCGCCTGGTGCTACGGCGCTCCGGGGATCGGCATCGCCCTGCTGAGCGCCTCCAAGGTGCTCGGCGACCCCGGTCTCGAGGCGACCGCGGTCGGGGCCCTGCAGCGGGTGGTGGACTGGGCGCCGGCCGAGCGGAACGTCTTCTCGCCCAGTCTCTGTCACGGCCACGCCGGACTGCTGGCGGTCTATCAGCGGGCCCACGCGGTCACGGGTTCGGCCTCCTTCCGGGCCATGGCCGAGAACTCGCTGTCGACCGTGCTGTCACTGGCGGACGAGGCCCGCCCCTACGTGGTGACGGACGAGCCCCGGCGTGGCGAGTTCGTCGACGACCCGGGATTCCTCAACGGCGCGGCCGGTGTGCTGCTCGCCCTCTGCGGGGCTCTCGCACCGCGGGCGACGACATGGGACGAGGTCTTCTTCCTCACCCCAGCCTGACCACCCGACCTGTCCGTGACGGCCCGGCGGCAGCGGATCCCGAACCTCCGCTCCTCGTAAAAGCGTTGCCCCAGCACAGCTAAGGAACGATCGTGACCCGTCGGAACGCCGACTTCGGCGACCGCAAGTCCGGGACAGACCGCAGAGACCGCGGAGACCGCGTCTATGTCGCACGGGACTTCTTCCTGCTCCGCGCGCCGGGCCTGCCGACCCGGGGGATGACGGACCTGCTGGCCGCCGGCGCGGACCCGGAGGGGTGGGAGGCCCGCTATCTGCGGGGTCTGCTGGACCTGTGGGCGAAGCCCGGGGTCCGCTCGGCGATCTCGCTGGCGGCCCCGGACCTGGCCCGCGCCGTGGAGGGCGTCGACGGCCTCTCGGCCCGGGACCGGCGACGCGCGATGATGAGCCTCGGCCGGTACCTGAACCGGATGAGCATGCGGCCGACCCCGCTGGCCACGGTGGCGGGCGTGGCGGTGGGCTCGTTCCAGGAATCGGCCGCGCCTGCCCGGTCCGACGCCCCTCCCGCCGCCTCACCCGCCTCACCCACCCCGCCCGATGCCCCTCCCCTCCCCCGGCTCGGCGTGCCGGCGATCGTCGACGCCGTGGCCAGGCCGGACATGGGCTGGGTGCTGCACCTGTTCAAGTCGGTCACCGAAGCCCCGCGGGCCCGGCCCGAACTGGAGCTGCGCACCAACGATCTGATCCACCGCAGCCGGGGCCGGGCCTGGCTGTCCACGGCCGACGCCTACGGCGAGGGGTCGCGACGCTCGGCGTCGGTCCGCTGGTCCCCGGCGGTCCGGCTCGTACTGGAGTCGGCCCGTACGCCGAAGACCTTCGGTGCGTTGCGCGACGAGCTGGCGCAGCGGTATCCGGCGGTCCCGTCGGAGAAGGTCACCGCGCTCCTGGACCAGTTGGTCGAGCTGGACTTCCTGATCACCGCGCACCGGCCGGTCCTGCTGGAGGGGTCGGAACAGCCGCCGCTGTCGGCCCGGTTGGCGACCGCCCGCGACGGCGACGCGATCGCCGCGCTGGCGTCCGTCGAGGCTGCGCTGGCCGCGTTCAACACCGCCGGCGACGTGACCGCCCTGGAAGCGCTCCAGGAGGAGATCGCCCCGGCGGCGCGGCAGGTGAGCGAGGGCTACGGCGGGCCCCTGCTGCGGGTCGACGCCCGGCTGAACGTCCCCGCCCCGCCCGTCCTGCCGGCCGAGGTCCAGAAGCTGGCGGAGGACGCCGCCGAGATCCTGACCGCCGTGGGCGACGTGTACCGGTACCCGTTGCGGCTGCGTGACTACGCGACGGCGTTCACCGAGCGCTACGGCGCACAGGCCGAGGTCCCGGTCCTGGAGGTGCTCTCCGAGGAGACCGGCCTGGGCCCGCCGGCGAGTTATCTGAATCCGCCGCGTTCCTTCGAGTTGCAGCCGACGACCACGAGCGACCGGAGCAGGGAGGACCGGGACGCGGTCCTGCACCGGCTCGCCGCCGACGCGATCAGCCGCGGCAGCCTGGAGGTGGTCCTCGACGAGCGGTGGACCGCCGAGCTGCGGCAGTACGACGACCGGCCGCTGAGGCCCGCGATCGACGTCCACCTGCAGCTGACGCCGCCGACGGCCGCGGGGTCGGGGTGGCGCGGGGTGGTCACGGCGGTGGCGTACGGCGGCCGGACGTTCGCCCGGTTCCACGACGTGCTGGGCGAGGAGGGGCGCCGGGGTCTGGCGGAGCTGGCCGAGGCGGAGGCCGCGCTGCTGCCCGGGGTGGCGGTGGTGGAGCTGACCTGCCTGCCGGAGAAGGCCCGGGCGACGAACGTCGCGGTCCGTCCGGCGGTCCGCGCGCTGGAGCTGCCGCTCAACGTGGCGCCGGGGCTGCCCGCCGACCAGGTGATCGCGCTCGAGGACGTGGTCGTGGGGGTGCGCGAGGGACGGCTGTACCTGCACAGCCCGGTCCTCGGGTGCGACCTGCACGTCACCCAGCACACCATGCTCAACCCGCTGATGGCGCCGAACGTCGGCCGCTTCCTGCTCGACGTCTCCGCGGCGGCCTTCCGCGAGGTCTCGCCGTTCGACTGGGGCTCCCTGTCGGCGAGCATGCCGTTCCTGCCCCGGGTCGTCCGGGACGACCTGGTGCTCAGGCGCGCGCGCTGGCTGCTGAGCGCCTCCGGACTGCCGGCCGGCTGTACGGGCTCGCCGGCGGCCTTCGCCATGGCCGTCGCGGCCTGGCGCGAGCAGTGGAACGTACCGCGCCGCACCGTCCTCACCCAGGGCGACAACACCATCCTCCTCGACCTGGAGAGCGCCCCCTCGTTGGAGGAGCTGCGGCTGGCCGCCGCCCGGGACGCGGACTTCGTCCTGCGGCTCGAGGAGGCGCTGCCCGGTCCGGAGGAGGGCTTCCTGCGGGACGAGGCCGACGCCCCCTTCGCCGCCGAGGTCGTGGTGCCCGTACTGCGCGGAGGGCGGGCGCCGGCGCCCCGGGCGGCGGCCGTCGCCCGGCGGCCGGTCACCGATGCCGAGCGGCTGCGGCCGGTCGGCGGGCCGTGGGTCTACGCCAAGCTGTACGTGGAGCACGACGCGCAGGACGCCCTCCTGGTCGGGGAGGTGACGGCGCTGGCACGCTCGCTGGCGGACCGCGGCCTGGCGGGGCACCCCTTCTACCTGCGGTACGGCGACCCCGCCCCGCATCTGCGGTTGCGCTTCCGGGCCTCCGGTCCGGCGCGTGCCGCCGAGCTGCTGGGCGAGGTGGCGACGTGGGCCCACGGCCTGGTCGTCGAGGGCCGGATCATCGACGTCTCCTTCGAGACGTACCGTCGCGAGATAGAACGCTACGGCGGACCCGACCTGATCGACGCGGCCGAGGAACTGTTCCGCCGGGACAGCGCCGCGACCCTGGCCCTGCTGCGGCACCTCGCCGCGCCCTCGCCGGCGGGCGAGGTCCCGCTGGAGAAGGCCGCGCTCACCGCGCTCAGTCTCGAGGCCGTCGGCCGGGTGCTGGTGCCCGACTTCGCCGAACGGCACGCCCTGGTGCGGACGATGGCCGGCCCGCAGGCGGGTGGTACGGAGTACCGGGCCGTCGCGCGCCGGCTGTGGCAGGGGTACACGGCGCCCGGCGCCGAGGCCACGGTGCTGGGGCAGGTCGGCGCGGCCTGGCAGGACGCCGGGACCGCGTACGCCGCCCGGGTCGCCGAGCTCGCGGCGGCCGACGCCCTCTGGTCGGACCGGAGGGACATCCTGCGCAGCCTGTTCCACATGCACAGCAACCGGATGGGCCTGCGGCGCGAGCAGGAGGACGCCGCGTACGGCATGTGGCGGCGGCTGCTCGACCGGGTCGCCGTGGCCGAACGGACCGCCGTGGCCGAACGGATCGCCGTGGCCGAACGGATCGCCGTGGCCGAGGATGCGGGGCGGTCCCGGTGAACACTCGCTCCCTGCTCCGGCGGCTTGCGGCCGCGCCCCGACCGGGCCTGCTCGTACTGCGCCAGTCCTGGCGCGGTGACCGTGCCGGGACCGCGCAGGTGATCGCGATCTCGCTGCTCGTCGGCATCCTGCCGGCCGGTCAGGTCACCCTCACGGCGGCCTTCGCGACGGCTCTGCTGCGCGCGGCGGGCAGCCCGCACCCGCAGCTCCGGGGCGTTCTGTTCTACCTGGTCCTGCTGGCCGCGCTGGGCCTCGGTTCGCAGCTGCTGATCCTGTTGCAGAACCGGGCCATGCAGCGCTGTCAGAGCAGGCTGTCGGCCCATCTGTCGGAAGAGATCATCAGCCGGGCGAGCCGCTTCACGCTCTCCCAGGTGGAGGATCCGAAGATCCAGGACTCGCTGCAACGGGCCGTCCGGGAGGTGGGCTTCCGCCCGGGCATGATGCTCTCCCAACTGGTGCAGACGACCACCCAGGTGGTCGCCTTCGGCTCGGTCGGGGTGATCCTGTGGACCCTGGACTTCCGGGTGGCGCTGCTGGCCATGCTCGCCCCGGTCCCGACGGTGGTCGCGCAGATCCTGCAGGGCAAGCGCGCCCACGCGCTGGAGCACGGGCGCTCCGAGGAACGGCGCCGGCTCGCCTACTGGCAGCACCTGGCCTCCCAGCCGAACTCGATGAAGGAGGTGCTGGCCTTCCGGCTCGCCCCGGTGGTCCTCAGCAACCACCGGCGACTGCTGACGGGCATCGTCGGCGCGGACCTGCGGCTGGCCAACCGGAACCTCCGCCTATCCATCCCGATGGTGATCCTGACCGCGACGCTGACGATCTCCGCGCAGGCCGTCGCGATCCTCGGCGGCACCGACGCCCGGCACGTGGCGGGCCTGCTGGCGGTCATCCAGGCGATCGGCATGCTGCAGAGCAGCGCGCAGATCCTCTACGGCGCCGTGTCCGGCATGTACGTCAACCAGCTCTACCTCCGCAACGTGAACGACTTCCTCACCATCGAGCACACACCGCTCCCCGAGGGCGAGCTGACGTTCCCGCGGAGGATCAGTGAGGGCATCGAGTTCCGTGACGTGTCGTTCCGCTATCCCGGCAGCGCACGGCCCGCCCTGGAGAACGTCTCGTTCACCCTGAAGCCCGGCCAGGTGACGGCGGTCGTCGGCCTGAACGGCGCGGGGAAGTCCACCCTCGGCAAGCTCCTCGGCCGCCTCTACGAGCCGACCGAGGGCTCGATCCTCGTCGACGGCGTCCCGCTCGCCGGCCACCGGCTGGACAGCCTGCGCGACCGCGTCTCGTACGTCTTCCAGAACTACGTCGAGTACCAGCTCTCGGTCGGCGAGAACATCTCGCTCGGCCTGGAGCACGAGGCCGGGCGGGAAGCCGGGCGGAAGACCGACCGGGTCGAGGCCGCGGCCCGCGAGGTGGGCATGCACGAGCACATCACCTCCCTCCCCCAGGGCTACGACACCCAGGCCGGGAAGCTGTTCACCGGCGGGGTGGAGTTCTCCGGCGGCCAGTGGCAGCGACTGGCCATCGCCCGGGGCATGGTGCGCTCGGCCTGCGTACGGGTCATGGACGAGCCGACCGCCGCGCTCGACACGATCACCGAGGCCGAGCTGCTCGACACCCTGACCACCGCCACCTCCGGCCGGGTCTCGCTGCTGATCGCCCACCGCTTCTCGTCCGTGCTGCGCGCCGACCGGGTGCTGGTCTTCGACCGCGGCCACCTCGTCGAGGACGGCGACCACCACGAGCTCATGCGTCTCGGCGGTCTCTACGCGCGCATGTACGAGGCACAGACCGCCGGCCACGCACCCACGGCGGGAGCCGGGACGGGAGCCCGAGGATGAAACTCACCGCGTTCGACCAGGTCCTGGTCTACGGCGCCACCGGCCCTGCCGGGGCCGCCCGCGAGTCGGTCCGGCTGGCCGTGTCGGCCGAGCGCCTGGGGTACGACCGGTTCTGGGTCGCCGAGCACCATGGCGCGACCAGCGGCTGCGGCTCGCCCGAGATACTGGTGGCCGCCGCCGCGGCGGAGACCGCCACCATCCGGGTGGGCACCGCCTCGGTCCTCCTCCCCCACTACGCGCCCCTGAAGGTGGCGACCACCTTCAACCTGCTGGAACGGCTCTTCCCCGGGCGGATCGACCTCGGCATCGGCCGCGGCCCCGGCGCGGGCGAGCCGGTCGTCCGGCAGCTCGCGCGACCCGACGAGGCCCCCTACCCGGAGAAGGTCGAGCGCCTCGTGACCCACCTCACCGTCGGCACGGACCTGCTGCCCGACTCCACGCCGCCCCAGCTGTGGCTGACCGGCGCCGGGCCCGGCGGCGCTCTGCTCGCCGCCCGCCACGGACTGCCGTTCAGCCTCGCGCAGTTCGCCCACGGCGCCGCACGGCCGGACATCGTCGACCTGTACCGCGACAACTTCCGCCCGGGCCCGCTCGGTGCGGTTCCACGCGTCAGCATCGCCGCCCGGGTGGCCTGCGCGGAGGACCCACGGGACGTCCGGCTCCTGCGCTCCCTCCTCGCCCTGGCCGCCGCCCCGACGAACCGCCGGACCCTTCCGTCCTGGGACGAGCTCCACGCCATGGGCTCCACCGCGCCCTCACCGATCGCGGGCACGGACACGGACGGTATGTCCGTACTCGCCGGAGTCCCCACGGAGGTGGCCGAGAAGCTCGCCGCCCTGATCGCCGCCTACTCCCCCGACGAACTCGCCTTCACCACCGTCTGCCCCGACTTCGACCTACGGGTCCGCACCTTCGAGCTGCTCCGCGCCATGCTCCCGGCCGTCCCCTGACCGCGGGCACGGCTGCGGGCATGGCCGCGGGCACGGCCGCGGGTATCCGCGGTCACGCGGAGGCGACAACGGTCTTCCTGCGGGCGCGGTACGCGGCGGCCTTGATCTTGTTGCCGCAGGACTCCATGCCGCACCACTGGCGCCGTCCGCCGCGCGAGCGGTCGACGTAGACGCGGGTGCACTCGGGGTTGCCGCACTCCTTGAGCAGGGGTACGTCCGGGCCGCTCAGCAGTTCCACCGCGTGCCGGGCGACGGTGGACAGCGCTTCTCGCTGCGTCGCCGCCGTCCAGCGGCCGGAGTGGGTCAGTTGTGGTGCCGCGGGAGCCCTGCGGGCCGCCTCGTTGACCACGGCCAGCGCCTCGTCGTCGAAGTCCTCGCCGAGGCGCCGAGCCGTGATCAGCTGGTAGACGGCCTCCCGTACGGTCGTCGCCCGCACCACGTCGGCCTGCCGGGCGGGCGAGACGGAGTCGGCCGTGCCGGACTCCACGTACCACGCGTCCAGGCGGTCCGGTGCCGCGAACATCTCGAATCGCGCCGCGCGGCGTGCGCGGAGCGTGGCCGCGAAGTCCAGGGCCGGATTGCCGCACACAAAGACATGATCCAGGTTCACGTCACCATCCTGACGGGTGACTACGGCGCCTGCAAGGATCGTCGGCCGCTACCGCGGGGCCCCTCCCCGGGGGCGCACGTCAGAGCACCAGGTCCCACGCCAGACACGAGAGGAGATCGCTCGCCCCTTCGGGGTCGTAGGCGTCTCGCGCCGGATCCCTCGGCGAGGCCTGCTTCACCTCGACCATGTCCTCGTAGGCGATCCGCTCGGGCAGAGCGCCGAACCGCGCGTGGCGCATCGCCGAGCCGCTGTCCTGTGTGTTGTCGTCTCGCATCGTCAGCCTCCCGCTGCCTCGGAACACTATGCGGTTGATGTCGCGTCAGAGGTGGTTCGCGTCGACGACGGCTCGGGCGAAGGCCTCGGGCGCCTCCTGCGGCACGTTGTGGCCGATGCCCTTCAGGGTGCGGTGGTCGTACGGGCCCGCGAATCTGTCCCGGTACATGGTCCCGTCGCCCGGAACCGTGAACGGGTCGCGCTCGGCGTCGAGCGTCACCGTCGGCACGGCGATGACCGGCCGGGCGGCGAGCCGCTTCTCGTACGGCTCGTAGCGCCGTTCACCCTCGGCGAGGCTCAGCCGCCAGCGGTAGTTGTGGATCACGATGGCGGCGTAGTCCGGGTTCTCGAAGGCGGCGGCCGTGCGCTCGAAGGTGGCGTCGTCGAAGTCCCAGGTCGGGGACACGGTGTCCCAGACCAGTCGGGTCAGATCGTGCCGCTTGTCCTTGTCCTCCATGGCGAGCCGGCCTCGCTCCGTGGAGAAGTAGTACTGGTACCACCAGGCGTGCTCGGTCGCGGGCGCCAGCGGCTGGAGGTTCGTCTCGAGGTTGACGACGAGGTAACCGCCCACCGACACCAGGGCCTTGCAGCGCTCGGGCCACAGCGCCGCGATGATGTCGGCACTCCGAGCCCCCCAGTCGAATCCGGCGAGCACCGCCTTCTCCAGCCCCAGCGCGTCCATCAGGGCGATGACGTCGAGGGCGATGGCCGACTGCTGACCGTTTCTGAAGGTCCGGGACGAGACGAAGCGCGTCGTGCCGTGGCCGCGCAGATAGGGAACGATCACTCGGTACCCCTCCGCCGCCAACAGGGGCGCGACATCGACGAAGCTGTGGATGTCGTACGGCCAGCCGTGCAGGCAGACGACCGGCGCCCCATGGGCCGGTCCCAGCTCGGCGTAGCCGATCTCCAGCAGACCGGCCCTGACCTTCTTGAGCGGAGGGAACACGGTGCGCCCGCGGGAGCCGGCCGCGGGCGCGGCGGCCGTCGCGGCCGGCCGCCCCGTCATGGCCGAGGCATGCGCCGCTCCCGACGGCCCCGCCAGGGGTGCGGCGACCGCGCCACCGGCACCCAGGCCGAGAGCCTTGCCGAACGTACGCCTGTTGATCATGTGAAGCCCTCCGCGCGTCTCGAAGTGCCGGCCTGCGACCGATCTGCGCCTCGCAGGAGATCCCACGCGCACACCGGTTTCGACGACCTCCGTAGGCGTGCCAGACGACTGTGGCACAGCGTGCGTCACCGGTCAAACAGGTGACGCACGCCAAGTCGTCGCATGCCAGGGTCACTTGATCGACAGGTCTACCCGGAAACGATGCGCATCCCTCTTGCGCTCCCCCGCAGCGGGGCGGCACGCTGTCGAGGCAGAAAGAACGGTCATTCTTCCTTCGAAGACCTCCAGAACGGAGCCCGATGATGATCGACCGCCGCACCCTGATCCGTAACACAGGCGCTGCCACCGCCGGTGCGCTCGGCATGTCCGCCCTCACCCCGACGACCGCGGCCGCAGCGGCCGACCCCACGGACCCGACGTCCGGAGTCACCCGGACCCTGCTCCAACGCCACCCCTCCCCCGCCAAGGGCTGGGACACCGTCCAGACCCTGGTGGAGATCCCCAGGGGCAAGGAGTCCGGCCGGCACAGCCACCCCGGGGTGGAGGTCGGATACATCGTCCGCGGCGACGTACTCATGGTGTTCGACGACGGCCACGTCCTGCGGCTGCGCACCGGCAACCCCTTCTTCATCCCTTCCAGTGCCGTCCACAACGCCCGCAACGTCGGCACGGTGACCACGATGATGCTGTCCACCTACGTCGTCGACGAGACGAAACCTCTGGTCACCACGTACGAGACGTACGAGCGCGAGCCCGCGAGGTTTCGCCCCTGACCGCACGGACCGGCCGTCCCTCCCTACCCTGTGCCCATGACGACGGGAGCCACCGAGAGAACCCACCCCAAAGAACGCCTGCTGGACACCGCGGGGCGACTGTTCTACGCGCGGGGCATCCAGGCCGTGGGCGTGGAGCAGCTGGTCACGGAGGCAGGGGTCACCAGGGCCACCTTCTACCGCCACTTCTCCAGCAAGGATGGGCTGGTCGTCGCCTACCTGGAGGCCCGCGGGGCGAGGGTGGAGGACGCCGTGGCGGTCATTCTCCACGCCCATCAGGGCCGTGACGCCCTGCTCGCCATCATGGACATGATCGGCGACAACCTCTGCCGGCCGGGGTTCCGCGGCTGCGGCTTTCTCAACGCCGCCGCGGAATATCCCGACCCCACGCATCCGGTACGCGTCCGCGTCGCCGAACACCGCCGCTGGTTCCACGGCGTGCTGCGCACCGTGGTCCACGACGCCGGTCATCCCGATCCCGAGCGCGTGGCCCGGGCGTTGGTGGTCCTGCGGGACGGGGCCATGGTGGGCGGCTATCTCGACGACCCCCGGGCCATCAGGACGACGCTGCGCGAGGCAGCGGAGACCCTTCTGGCGTCATGACCGGCACCCCACACGTTCGGTGCGTCCGAAGCGGCCCGCCGGTTCCCGGCCAACTCCGCTCGGGCACTACCGGGTGTCCGCATCCATGAGTAGCGTCGCCCCCCGTATCGATCGACCTCAACGTCCACAAGGGGGGCACATGAGATTCCGCTACCGTGTCGCGGCCGTCAGCGCATCCCTCGTCCTTGCGGGTGGGGGCGCGGTGGGTGTCGCCGCGCCTGCTTCCGCATCCGAGGGCGCCACCGCGCCCTCCCTCTCCTGCGACGCATGGCGGTACGAGAGGGGAACCGCCGGCCATGGTGCGTCGATCACGTGCCACGGCAGCTCGTTCACCGGGTACGCCGTCTGCCATCAGCCCGACGGTTACCTGTACATCCGCTTCGGTAACCGCGCCCGCTCCGGTGGTACTTCCACGGTGTGGTGCGGCCTGGACGCCGAGGTCACCGATGCGGGTGCGATCCGTAGCTGATCGCCCGGAGCGCGGCCTCGGCGCCTGAGCGCTCCGACGCACCGCTCGACGTGCTGCCCCTGTGCACGGCGGGCAGCATGGCCGGAGCCGACAGGCCGACCGCATCGGTCCCTCCACCGCTGCCGGTCGGCCCGTTGGGCACGGCGCACTCGCCAAAGCCCGGCAAGACCGTGGGCAGGGGGCCACCCGGCAGCGGCATGCGCGCTCGGCATTCGGCCCGGAGCCGGCTCAGGTCACAGACACCAGGACCATCCGTACCACCAGCAGCGGGCCCTCGCAGTGGGCTGCCACGCGCAGGATGACCGATCCCAGCAGCGGCGGGCCGGAAAGCCGGTCAGTCGGCCGCAAAGAACGTGCAGGACCTCACCCCTACGGGAGAGAAACGATCACCTCATGCCATTCGAAGGCAACGGCGAAGTCTGTATATGCCACAGTCGCCTCACGGTGATGAGGTCACCGTGCACGTGATGTGAGGAAGACACCGGAACCGGACGTCCAGGGAAGGCAGGCGGATGACCAGGCGCACCGTTCTCGACGGGCAGGACCCCGTCGGCCGGGCGGCATGCTCCTGCGAGGGCGAGGGCCTTCACGCCAAGGGCTGCGGCACCGCGGACGAGCAGTTCCGGGGGCTGCTCGAATCCGCTCCCGACGCCATGGTCATCGTGGACGACACGGGCCTCATCCGCCTAGTCAACGCCCAGACGGAGGCTCTGTTCGGCTACGACCGGCATGAGCTGCTGGGCCGTCCCGTGGAAGTCCTCGTGCCCGGCCGGTTCCGCGACCGGCACGCGGTGCACCGCAAGGACTACGCGCACAACCCGCAGTTCCGTCCCATGGGAGCCGGGCTGGACCTGTACGGACTCCGCAGGGACGGGCGGGAGTTCCCCGTGGAGATCAGTCTGAGCCCCTTGCGGACGCCCGACGGGCTGCTGTTCTCGGCGGCGGTCCGCGACGTCACCGCGCGCAGGGCCGCGGAGGCCGAGCTCACCAGGCTCTACGAGCAGCAGCGGCACGTCGCGCTGACGTTGCAGCGCAGCCTCATGGGCACCCCGCCCGACGTACCCGGCCTCCGTACCGCCAGCCGCTATCTGCCCGCCACCCAGGGTGCGGGCGTCGGCGGGGACTGGTTCGACCTCGTCCCGTTGGAGGGCGGCAGGGTCGGTGTCCTGATCGGCGACGTGATGGGCCGCGGGCTGGAGGCGGCCGCCGTCATGGGCCGGCTCCGCTCCGCCGCCAACGCCCTGGCCCGCACCGGCATGCCGCCCCGACGGCTGATGGACGTCCTCGACGCCGTCGTCGCCGACCTCCCCGGCCAACTGGTCACCTGCTGCTACCTGGTCGTCGCCCCCGACAGCGGAGAGATCACCCTCTGTTCGGCAGGGCACCTGCCCGTACTCCTCGCCGCTCCCGGCCCCGACGTCCGACCGTTGCCCGCACCTGTGAGCGTGCCCCTGGGCGTGGGCGGCGTCGCGCACGAACAGGTGACCCACACCGTGCCCCCGGGGGCGACGCTCGCGCTGTACACCGACGGCCTGGTGGAGACGCCGGACACCGACATCGAGGAGCAGATCGCCGCTCTCGCCACGGAACTGGGCACCGCCCTGGGCACTCGGCAGGATCTGGAAGCGGTGGCGGACGCGGCCGTCACGGCCCTGCTGCCGATCACAGCCGGCGACGATGACGTGACCCTGCTCCTGGCGCAGTTGCCCTCCCGCGTCGTCCGCTGACGAGAACCACGGCGAGGCGCAGGGCGGCGTCACCGGCAGACAGCGCCCAGGGCCGGTCGGCCCCCATCACGGGGCGCCGGGGCGGTGTGACCCTTCGGCCCCGGTGGTCAGGCCCCTTCGGCCCGTTTCCTCCTGCGGCGCTCTCGCGGAGGCATGTGGGACATGACATGCCGTGAGGGCGACGGCGAGAGATGGTGGAAGAGGCGAACGACACGGGCCGACGCCCGGTCCGAGATGCCGGTGAGGCGGTGAGGCGGTGAACACGATGGAGCGTCCCGTGGTCGTGGGCGTCGACGGGTCCGACGGCAGCTTCGCTGCCCTGGACTGGGCCGTGGAGGAGGCGGCCCGGCTCCGGCTCCCGTTGCGCGTGGTCTACGCGTCGCTGTGGGAGCACTACGAAGGGTCGATGCCGTCGTTCAGCAGTCAACGACCGGTGGAGGAGGTAGCGGCCCAGAACATCGTCGCCTCGTCCGAGCAGCGCGCCCGGCAGCTCTCCCCGGACCTGCGGGTGAATGCCGTGACCGTGCCGGACGACCCGCTGGACGCGCTGGTGGAGGAGTCACGCGGCGCGGCCACCCTGGTGACCGGCTCGTCCGGGCGAGGAGCCGTCAAGGAATTCCTGCTGGGCTCGGTGAGCCTCGCGGTGGCGGGACGTGCCGACTGCCCGGTCGTCGTCGTACGCGGCGAGGAGCACAACATCAAGGGCATGAGCAACCGGGTCGTCGTCGGCGTGGGCGAGGCGGACGAGGCCGCCTCCGCCGTGCGGTTCGCCCTGCGTGAGGCCGAGGCCCGCGGGTGCGAGCTGCGGGCTGTACGGGCGTGGCGAGCCCCCCAGCAGCCGACGGACCCCTTGATCATGCTTGATTCCGCTGCCCGTGCCTACGGGGAACAGGCTGTCGCCGTTCTGGACGAAGTGCTGGAGGAGGCAGTGGCCGAGCACCCCCGGGTGTCCGTCCAGCGCGCCGTGCTGGAAGGACCCGCGCACCGGGTGCTGCTCGGGTCGGCGGTCGACGCCGACCTTCTGGTACTCGGCGCCACCCGGCGGCAGGGACAGTTCGGCCTGCAGCTCGGCCGGGTCAGCCATACCACCCTGCACCGGGCGCCCTGCCCCGTCGCGGTGGTCCCGCACCGGTGAACCACGCGACCGTTCCCCCCGCCCAGGAGCGGACCATGGCGATCTCCCCTCGCGTCACGGTCATCGGAGTCGGCAACGAGTTCCGGCGGGACGACGGCGTGGGACCCGTCGTCGTCGCCCGGCTGCGGGAACGCGCAGCCCACGGCGGCCTGCCGGCCGGAATCCGGCTGGTGTGCTGTGACGGGGAACCAGGTCGGCTGATCGATCTGTGGGAGGGCGCCGAGACGGCGTTGGTCGTGGACGCCGCCCATGCCCACCCGGGGCGTCCGGGCAGGATCCACCGACTGGAGCCGACCCGGTACGAGGCGTGGCGGGCGGGCACGGCGAGCAGCCACGGCCTCGGCCTGGGAGAGGCGGTCGAGCTGGCCCGTGCGCTCGACAGGTTGCCCCGGCGCCTGGTCGTCCACGCGGTCGAAGGAGCCGACGGCTCCCTGGGCACGGGGCTGACCCCCGCGGTCGCCGCGGCGATCGGTCCCCTCACGGAACGGATCGAGCGGGACATCGCCCGCTGCCTCGCCGGACCTCGCGGCGGGGCGACGCCTCGGAACGTACGGCTGTGAGGGGTGGCGCCCACTCGGTACCGTCCTGCCCGTGCCCCCCCCCGCACGCCGCGGGCCATGCTGGGGGGGGGAGAGGAGGCGTCCGTGCCATGACCCGTGCGCCCGAGTCGGCAAGCGCTGCGGTGTACGCGCTGCTGGCCGACGGTACGACCGTATGTGTCCGGCCTGTCGTACCGGCGGACCGCGCGGCGGTCTTCCGGCTGTACGAGCGGATGTCTCCCGAGAACCTGCGGTTGCGTTTCTTCGCCAGCGGTACTCTCGTCGCGCAGCGGGCGGCGGACGCCCTGTGTGTGGACGCGGGGCCGGGGGACCGGGCTCTGGTGGCCGAGACCGGCGCCCGGATGGCCCGCACTCCTCCCGGCCCGCTCGGCGTGCGGCCCGTCGGGGGTGTGGTCAGGCTGAGGTGAGCACCGCCACCGAGCGAGCAGGAGACGCCATGCCCTCCGCGACGGCACCGCCGGACGCCGACAGCACGGCCTGTGTGCTGGACCTGGAGGGCATCGGGGCTCTTGTGCGGGTGCTGCGTGCCCGGGGCCGGACCGTGATCGGTCCGACCGAGCGGGACGGCGCCATCGTGCTGACCGAGATCGAGTCCGCCGACGAGCTGCCCTACGGCTGGGGAGTGGAGCTGGAGGCCGGCCACTACCGGACCAGACGGCGGACCGACTCCGCGGCCTTCGCGCACAGCGCCGGCCCCCAGTCGTGGAAGAACTTCCTGCACCCCGAACGCGTCCGGCAGTGGACCGCCGACCGTGCTCCCGACGGTGGGATGACGGTCCGTGCCGAACACCCGGAGCCCACCTCGTTCGCCTTCCTGGGCGTACGACCCTGTGACCTGAGAGCCATCCGGATCCAGGACCGCGTCATGATCGGCGGCCGGCACAAGGACGACGCCTACGAGGAACGCCGTACCGGCGCCTTCCTGATCGTGGTCGAGTGCACGGAGCCGGGCGCCACGTGCTTCTGCGTCTCCATGGGCACCGGTCCCGCCGCGCAGCCCGGCTACGACCTGGCGCTCACAGAGGTCGTGGACGAGGCCGGTCACCGCTTCCTGGCCCGTGCCGGCACCGAGGAGGGCACGGAGGTCCTGGCGGCCCTGCCGCGCCGACCCGCCGACGCGACCACCGCCGCGTCGGCCCGGGAGGCCGTGGAGGACGCCGCCGGGCGGATGGGCCGCACCATGCCGGAGGTCGACCTGCGCGCGCTGCTCTCCGGCACGTTGGAGGCCGAACGCTGGAACGACGTCGCCGCCCGCTGCCTGACCTGCGGCAACTGCACCATGGCCTGCCCCACGTGCTTCTGCACCACCAGTGAGGACATCACCGACCTGACCGGAGACCACGCCGAGCGCTGGCGACGCTGGGAGTCCTGCTACGACCTGGAGTTCACCCATCTGCCCGGCGGCTCGGTCCGCGGCTCCGGGCGCAGCCGCTACCGCCAGTGGCTCACCCACAAACTCGGCACCTGGTGGGACCAGTTCGACAGCTCGGGCTGCGTGGGCTGCGGGCGCTGCATCGTGTGGTGCCCGGTCGGCATCGACATCACGCAAGAGGCGCACGCCCTGCACCACGAGGCCCTGCACCACGAGGCCCTCGACCGGCAGGCCGAGAGAAAGGACGAGACGCCATGAAGGACACCGGTGTTTTCGCGGCCGTCCCGGAAGGCCCCCGCGAACGACTCATGGCGCTCGGCCGCGAGGTGTCCTTCCCCGCGGGTACGAGGATCTTCGAGGAGGGTGGCCGGGCCGACCGGTTCTGGGTCATCCGTATGGGCGGCGTCAACCTCGACATCCACGTGCCGGGACGCCGTGCCGCGGTCATCGAGACGCTGGGCGCCGGGCGGATGCTGGGATGGTCCTGGCTGTGCCCGCCGCACCAGTGGCACCTGGGCGCCGAGGCGAACGGCACCGTGCAGGCGTGGGAGTTCGACGCCGCCGAAGTACTGGAACTCTGCGAACGGGACCACGAGCTCGACCACGCCCTCCTCACCTATGTCGTCGAGGTCCTCGGACGCCGGCTGCGCGCCTCCCGCACCCGGCTCCTCGACCTCTACGGGCCCTACGGAAGCGGATCGCCCGGGTGACCGCCGTTCCCCTCCCCTACCGCGTGACGGCCAACCGGCCCGAGTCCGCCGGCACCCGTACGATCTCGCTGCAGCCGGTCGCGGAAGCCCTGCCGGCCTTCGCCCCGGGGCGGTTCGCCATGCTCTACGCCTTCGGCGTCGGGGACATCCCCGTGTCCGTCGCCGGGATCGACGGAGGGGTGCTCACCCACACGATCCGCGCCGTGGGCGCGACGTCCCGGGCGCTGTGCGCGGTCCGGCCGGGGACGCAGGTGGGCGTACGGGGCCCGTTCGGCACCGGCTGGGACCTGCCGGCCGCCGCCGGACGCGACCTGCTCGTCGTGGCCGGCGGCATCGGCCTGGCCCCACTGCGGCCGCTCGTACGGGCGGCGCTGTCCGCGCCCGGTGACCATGGCCGCCTGAACGTCCTGGCCGGCGCCCGCACGCCCGCGGACCTCCTCTACCGGTCGGAGCTGAAGGGCTGGGGCCTCCCGTACTGCGGCGTGACCGTGGACCGGGCCGGCCCGGGATGGACCGGCAACGTCGGGGTCGTGACCACCCTGCTGGACCAGGCGGCGTTCACCCCGCATGAGACCACCGCCTTCGTCTGCGGCCCCGAGGTCATGATCCGCGCCACCGCCCGCGAGCTGCTGCACCGCGGCGTACCGGCCCACCACATCCGTATCTCCCTCGAGCGGAACATGCACTGCGCCACCGGCCACTGCGGCCACTGCCAGCTCGGCCCCCTCCTGCTGTGCCGGGACGGTCCCGTCGTCACGTACGACCGCGCCGAGCCGCTCCTGGCCGTGCGGGAGCTGTGAGATGGCCGCACCCGCACGGTCCCGGCCCCGGCTCGGCGTGTTCAAGTTCGCTTCCTGCGACGGCTGCCAGCTCACCCTGCTCGACTGCGAGGACGAGCTGCTGCCGCTGTCCGCCGAGCTGGAGATCGCCCACTTCGTCGAGGCGTCCAGCGACATCCGGCCCGGCCCCTACGACCTGTCGCTCGTCGAAGGATCCGTCTCCACACCCGAGCACCTCGAACGCGTCCGGCGCGTCCGCGCCGAGTCGCGGTACCTGGTGACCATCGGCGCCTGTGCCACGGCGGGCGGCGTCCAGGCCCTGCGCGACTACGCCGACGTCGCCGAGTTCCGTGCGGCCGTCTACGCGAAACCCGAGTACATCGAGACCCTCGCCACCTCCACGCCCATCTCGGCCCATGTTCCGGTCGACTTCGAGCTGCGCGGCTGCCCCATCGACCGCGGACAGCTCATCGAGGTCATCACCGCGTTCCTCGCCGGCCGCCGCCCCGACATCCCGAACCACAGCGTCTGCTTCGCCTGCAAACGGCGCGGCACCACCTGCCTCCCCGTCGCGCACGGCATCCCCTGTCTGGGACCGGTGACCCACGCCGGGTGCGGGGCGCTGTGCCCGGCGTACGGGCGGGGCTGTTACGGCTGCTTCGGCCCGTCCGGCTCGGCCAACATGCCCGCGATGATCCCGCTCCTGCGCAGCGACGGCATGAGCGACGACGACATCCTCCGTCTCCTGCACACCTTCAACGTCAACGACTTCACCGCCATCGAGCCGGACCCGGAGGACGAGGTCGAACCCGGCATCCGGCAGCCAGGAGAGCGGCCGTGAACGACGACGGTACGCGCGAACTGCAGGTCGGAGCGCTCGCCCGCGTCGAGGGCGAGGGCGCGCTGCGGCTGCGCGTCGGTGACGACGGAACCGTCGCCGAAGCCCGGTTGCGCATCTACGAACCCCCACGTTTCTTCGAGGCGTTCCTGCGCGGGCGCCGGCACACCGAACCGCCCGACCTCACCTCGCGCGTGTGCGGCATCTGCCCCATCGCCTACCAGACCAGCGCCTGCCACGCGATCGAGGACGCCTGCGGCGTCACCGTCGACGGCCGGATCGCCGCACTGCGCCGCCTCGTCTACTGCGGCGAATGGATCGAAAGCCACACCCTGCACATCTACCTGCTCCATGCCCCCGACTTCCTCGGCTGCGACGACGCCCTCGGACTCGCCCGCACCCACCGCGCCGCCGTCGAACGCGGCCTGCGGCTCAAGCAGGCCGGGAACACGATCGTCGAGGTCCTCGGCGGGCGCGCCATCCACCCCGTCACCATGCGCGTGGGCGGCTTCCACCGCACGCCCGCCCGAGCCGAGCTGCGCCCCCTGTCCGAGCGCCTGAAGCAGGCTCGTGACGACGCGCTCGAGACCGTCGCCTGGGTGGCCGGCTTCGAGTTCCCCGACGCCGAGTGCGACGCCGACCTCCTCGCCCTCACCGAGCCGGGAACGTACGCTATCGAGACGGGCACCCCCACCGTGCTGCCGCACTGCGACGGGCACCGCACGAGGACGTTCCCCCTCGCGGACTTCACCACCCACGTGGTCGAGGAGCAGGTCCCTCACTCCACCGCGCTCCAGGCCCGGCTGGACGGCCGACGCCACCTTTCCGGTGCCCTGGCCCGGTACGCCATCAGCGGCCACCTGCTCCCACCGGCCGTCCGGGAAGCGGCCCGGGCGGCCGGCCTGGCCGACCCGGCCTCCGGAGAGATCTGTCGCAATCCGTTCCGCAGCGTCATCGTCCGCGCCGTCGAAGTCCTCTACGCCGTGGAAGAAGCGCTGCGCCTGATCGACGCCTACGAGCGCCCGCCGCAGCCCGCCGCGGACGTTCCCCCGCGGGCCGGAACGGGCCACGGCGCCACCGAGGCACCACGCGGCACCCTCTACCACCGCTACGCCCTCGACGCCGAAGGACTCGTCACCGACGCCTGCCTCATTCCGCCCACCTCCCAGAACCAGGGCGCCATCGAGGAGGACCTGAGACGGATCGTCCAGGACCGGCTGCGGCGCGGCGAAGTCACCGATGCCGAGCTGACCCGGCTGTGCGAGCGGGCCATCCGCAACCACGACCCCTGCATCTCCTGCTCGGCCCACTTCCTCGACCTGAGCGTCGAAGGCCCCCGAGGCACGCGGGCCACGAACCCCGGATGACGAGGAGGACCGACGTGCTCAAGGTGTGCCTCCGCCTTGACCCACCCCTGCGCCGTACTATGGAAGGGCGCCCCGAACAACACGATGACGAATCTTCGCGTCCTCCGGAACAGCAGCATCGATCACCGCTGATCGCCTGCAGCCGGGCACGCCGCCGCTCTGACGTACTGGCTTGCGGAATCGCCGGTCACCCGGCCCAGAGGAGAACGGCATGTTGGAGAGAGCCAAGGACACACCCGCCGGCGTCGACGCGATCAAGGCTGTCGGGACCGTGTCGAAGGACGACTACCGGAAGGTGGTCGAGCCACTCATCGAGGACGCGAGAAGGGAAGGCCGCCGCATTCGGATGCTGTGCGAGATCGGCCCCGATTTCAAGTCCTTCACCCCCGGAGCCGCCTGGGAGGACCTCAAGGTCGGCACCGGTGCCATCAGACTGTTCGAGGGCTGCGCGGTCGTCACCGATGTGCGCTGGATCCGTGAGTCCACGCGGTTGACGAGCTTTCTGATGCCCTGTCCGGTACGCGTCTTCGGCAGCGAGGAGCGCGACGAAGCCCTGCGTTGGCTGGCGTCGCTTCCCGAGGGCCCCGGCATTTCCCACCGGCTGACCGATTCCGAAGTGCTCGTGGTCGAGGTCGAACAGCCCCTGCGTGCGCAGGATTTCGATGCCCTCGCAGCGACCGCGGACAGCTGGCTCGGGACGCACGCCGAATTGGCCGGCGTCGTGATCCATGCGCGCGAGTTCCCCGGATGGGAGAACATCGGCGGCTTGATCCGTCATGTGCGGTTCGTTCGCGACCACCACCGGAAGGTCAGGAAGATCGCCCTGGCGGCCGACAGCAAAGCGGCCACCCTGGTGCCCCAGCTCGCGAATCACTTCGTCCAGGCCGAAGTCCGGCGGTTCGAATACGACGAACTCGACGAAGCCATCGCGTGGGCGGCCGGCCCCCCGGTTCCTTAGGGGCGCCCTGCGGAGCCGGCATGTCGTGGAACCGTGGGGATCACACCGGACGAGGAGTTCGCAGTGCATGAGAACGGCCGACCCTCCGCGGACGACACGTCCGAGCGTGTGGCCGATCTGCTCCGTCTGGCCCACACCGCTCTGAGCCGGGCCACAGCGGTGCTGTTCCGCTCCACGACGAAGGCCGAGAAGGGGATGGCTGCCGTGGGCAGGGCGCTGGGTGAGCTGTGGGGGGAAGCGGAGGATCTCACCTGGACGGGTCTGGCCGCGGGCGCGGCCCAGGACGCCGACCTCCGTACGGTGATCACGGACATGTACGTCGGCGAGGACATCGGGCGCATGGGCGTACTGACACGCCAGGTGAGTGACATCGCCTGGGCCCGCCAGTCGAAACCACCGCTCCCCACGCCCGTGTGGGAATGCGTGCGGGAGCTGGGCGAGAGCAGTCTCGCGCTGGTCGGCAGAGCCCACGACGCGATCGCTTCCCCGGCCTCCCCCGAGGTCACGGACGCCGAGCTGGCGGAGGTCGGCGGCCTGCAGCGCCGGCTGTGCCGCACCCTGCTCTCCGGAATCGGCTCGCTGGATGTCATCGACGCCGTGGACACCGCCATCCTGGGCCGTTGCTACGCCGAGTGCGCGCAACGCGCCACCGCCGTGGCCCAGCACATGTGCCTGCTCCGGGAGACTCCGATGGGCGGGTAACCCAAGGGGCACCTCATCAGGGCAGTCCGGCCACAGCGGTCTGCTCGAGAATCAGCTGCCACACGTCCTCGGCCCGTACGAGACCGTCGTGGGTCACCAGCATGGCTTTCTGTACGGGATCGTCCGGTTCGATCCACAGCTCGCCGTCGCGGACGAGGTGGGCGAGCAGTGCCGTGACGTTCCGGGCGTACGCCGTGGAGGCCGCCACCGGGATGCCTTCCGGCAGCCGGCCCGCGCCGATCACGGTGACGCCGGCACCCACGAGGCCGGCGCGTTCCGCCTCCACGCCCTCGACATTGCCTCCGTCCGGTCCGGCGGCCGTGTCGACCACCACGGCGCCCGGCCTCATGCCCGCCAGGTCGCCGGCCGTCACCAGCACGGGCGGGGGGCGTCCACGACGGGGGCGGACAGTGGTGACGACCAGGTCGGCGCCGGCCAGCCGGCCGGTACCCGGTGGCTCCGGTGGGCCGAGGGCGCCGGTACGCACTTCCGCGCCCAGCCGGCGGAGCGTTCCGACCGCCGCCCGTGCGGCGTCGTCCGCGCCCAGGACGAGCGCGTGTGCGGGGCCCGGCGAGGCGCCGGCCGTGGCCGGCAAGGGACGGTCCAGACGGTCGGCGGCGAGAAGGGCCGCCTTGTAGCCCGCGAGCCCGGCTTGTGACGCGACGGCGTCCATCGGCCGCGCCAGGACCGAGTTCTCCGGTGCCAGGTCGAGACCGATGGCGGTGACGCCCGCGTCCGCCCATCCCCGGACGCGGAAAGGCATGTGCATCGGGTCCAGCAGCGCGATCACCACCTGCCCGCGGCGAAGACCGCGACCGGCCGGGAGGTTGGGAGGCCGTACTCCCACGAGGACGTCCGAGCGGTCGAGGAGTTCGTCCAGCGGGACGACGTCGGCACCGGACTCCCGGTAGCGGGCGTCGGACCGGAAGCCGAGGGCCCCGGCGCCCGACTCCACCAGCACGAACAGCCCCAGGGCCGCCACCGCCCGGACGGATTCCGGCAGCAGCGCGACCCTGCGCTCGCCCGGGGCGGTCTCCTTGTACACGCCCAGTGTCATGCCCGCCGTCACCGGTCCACCCCCTTTCGAAGGTCTCCCGTTCTTCAGTATGGATCTCGCTCCGAGTGCCGTGCACCGCGAAACCGATGCCGACGGGCCATGCTGAAAGCATGCCTGGATCGACGGCGGACACACGAGGAACGGGCGGCACCGCGCCCGGCGTCCGCGCCGGCTGGCAGTTCTGGGTCGACCGTGGCGGCACCTTCACCGACATCGTCGCCCGGAGCCCGGACGGCCGCCTGCTGACCCGCAAGCTCCTCTCGGAGGACCCGGCCCGCTACGGCGACGCGGCGGTGGAGGGCATCCGCAGACTGCTCGGACTGCGCCGCGGCCAGGAGATCCCGACCGACGCCGTCGACGCGGTGCGGATGGGCACCACCGTGGCGACGAACGCCCTGCTCGAGCGCACGGGCGAGCGGACGGCTCTGGTGATCACCCGGGGGTTCCGGGACGCGCTGCGCATCGGGTACCAGAACCGCCCCCGGCTCTTCGACCGGCACATCACCATGCCGGAGGTTCTGTACGAGCGGGTCGTCGAGGTGTCCGAGCGCGTCACAGCACAAGGTGAGGTGCTGTGCCACCCCGACCTGCGCGGTCTCGCCACCGACCTGCGGCGGGCCCACGACGACGGCATCCGCGCCATCGCGGTCGTATGCCTGCACAGCCACCTGCATCCCCGGCACGAGGAGGTGATCGGGGAACTGGCCGAGCGGACCGGCTTCCCGCAAGTATCGCTGTCCAGCGAGGTCAGCCGCCTGATGAAGCTGGTGCCCCGGGGCGACACGGCCGTGGTCGACGCGTATCTCTCCCCCGTCCTGCGCCGTTACGTGCGGCAGGTGGCGGACCGGCTGCCGGGCGTCCGTCTGATGTTCATGCAGTCCAACGGCGGCCTGGCCGAAGCGGGGCACTTCCGTGGCAAGGACGCCATTCTGTCCGGACCGGCCGGCGGCATCGTGGGCATGGCCCGCATGTCACAGCTGGCGGGCTTCGAGAAGGTCATCGGTTTCGACATGGGCGGCACCTCCACCGACGTGTCACACTTCGCCGGCTCCTACGAGAGGGTGGTCACCTCCCAGGTGGCGGGCGTCCGGCTGCAGGCACCGATGCTGGACATCCACACGGTCGCGGCCGGAGGAGGCTCCGTACTGCACTTCGACGGCAGCCGCTACCGCGTCGGGCCCGATTCGGCCGGGGCGAGCCCGGGCCCCGCCTGCTACCGCGCCGGAGGTCCCCTGACCGTCACGGACGCCAACGTGATGCTCGGTCGCATCCAGCCCGCGCGCTTCCCGCACGTGTTCGGCCCGAACGGCGACCAGCCCCTGGACCTCGACGTCGTCCACCACCGCTTCACCGAGCTCGCCGAGGAGATCCGCGCCCGCACCGGCGACAGCCGCACCCCGGAGCAGGTCGCCGAGGGCTTCCTGCGGGTGGCGGTGGCGAACGTGGCGGCCGCCGTCAAACGGATCTCCGTACAGAAGGGCCGCGACGTCACCGAGTACGTGCTCACCACGTTCGGTGGCGCGGGTGGCCAGCACGCCTGTGCCGTCGCCGACGCCCTCGGCATCCGCACCGTCCTCGTCCCGCCCATGGCCGGCGTCCTCTCCGCGCTGGGCATCGGACTCGCCGACACCACCACCCTGCGCGAGCGGTCGGTGGAGCTTCCCCTCGAGGAGGCGACCATGGAGCGCGTCCGGACCGTGGCCGGCGAGCTGGAGGCCGCGGCGCGCGCCGAGCTCCACGACGAGGACGTTCCCGCCGAGCAAGTCCGGGTGACCCGGCGCGCACGGCTGCGCTACGACGGCACCGACACCGCCGTGACGGTCCGGTTCGGCGAACGCCCCGCGATGCGGGAAGAGTTCGAGGCGAACCACCGGGCGATGTACTCGTTCCTCCTGGACCGGCCCGTCATCGTCGAGGCGCTCTCGGTCGAGGCCGACGGGCTCACCCCGCAACCCGACCTCGGTGACCTCGCACCGGCCGAGGAGGAGAACGACGACGGCACGGGCACCGACACCGTCAGGCTCCACGCGCAGGGGACATGGCACGAGGTCCCGCTCCGGCGGCGGGAACACCTGCGCCCCGGCATCATGGTGCCCGGCCCCGCCGTCATCACCGAGGCCGACGCGACCACGGTGGTGGAGCCCGGCTGGCAGGCCGGTGTGACGGCGGCCGGCCACCTGCTCGCCGAGCGCGTGGCCCCGCCCCCCGAAGCCGACGTGGCGACCAGGGCCGACCCGGTCATGCTGGAGATCTTCAACAACCTCTTCGTGTCGATCGCCGAGCAGATGGGCGCGCGTCTGGAGTCGACGGCGCAGTCCGTCAACATCAAGGAACGGCTCGACTTCTCGTGCGCGCTGTTCGACCCCCGGGGCGATCTCGTCGCCAACGCCCCCCACATCCCCGTGCATCTCGGCTCGATGGGAACCGCCGTCAGGGAGGTGATCCGCCGCCGGTCCGGCACCATGCGCCCCGGTGAGGCCTACGCCGTCAACGACCCCTATCACGGTGGCACGCACCTGCCCGACATCACCGTGGTGACGCCCGTCTTCGACGAACGGCCCACGCACGACGACACGATCCTCTTCTTCGTCGCGTCCCGCGGTCATCACGCCGAGATCGGTGGTCTGACACCCGGCTCGATGCCGGCGAACAGCCACGAGATCGACGACGAGGGCGTTCTCTTCGACAATTGGCTGCTGGTGGAGAACGGCAGGTTCAGAGAGACCGAGACACTCGAGCTCTTGACCTCGGCCCCCTGCCCCTCCCGCTCCCCCGCCACCAATCTGGCCGACCTGCGCGCCCAGATCGCCGCCAACCGCAAGGGCGTCGAGGAGGTCGGCAGGATGATCGGCCACTTCGGCCTGGACGTGGTGCAGGCGTACATGCGCCACGTCCAGGACAACGCCGAAGAAGCCGTCCGCCGGTCCCTCGCCAGCCTCTCCAGTGGTGAGTACCGCTACGAGACGGACTCCGGCGCGGTCATCGCCGTACGCGCCGAGGTCGACCGGCACAACCGGTCGGCGACCATCGACTTCACGGGCACGTCAGCGCAGCTGGCGACGAACTTCAACGCACCCACCGCCGTGGTGAACGCGGCGGTGCTCTACGTCTTCCGCACGCTCATCGCCGAGGACATCCCCCTCAACGACGGCTGTCTGCGCCCCCTGCGCATCATCGTCCCGCGGGGATCGATGCTCGCTCCCGAGCATCCCGCCGCCATCGTCGCCGGCAACGTCGAGACCTCCCAGGCCATCGTCGGCGCCCTCTACGCCGCCCTCGGAGCCCAGGCGGAGGGAAGCGGCACCATGAACAACGTCACCTTCGGCAACGACCGCCACCAGTACTACGAGACCGTCGCGTCCGGATCGGGCGCGGGACCAGGGTTCGACGGCGCACCGGCGGTCCAGACCCATATGACCAACTCCCGCCTCACCGACCCGGAAGTACTCGAATGGCGCCTTCCCGTCCTCCTGGAGGAGTTCGCCGTGCGCACCGGCAGCGGAGGCGAGGGCCGCTGGCGCGGCGGCGACGGCACGGTACGCCGACTGCGCTTCCGCGAGCCGATGACGGTGAGCACCTTGTCCGGGCACCGTCGCGTCCCGCCCTACGGCATGGCCGGCGGCCGCCCGGGCTCGCCGGGCTCGAACCGTGTGGACCGGGCCGACGGCGGTACGACCCCGATGGCGGGCTGCGACTCGGTCGACGTGCTGCCCGGAGACGTCCTCGTGGTGGAGACACCGGGCGGAGGCGGGTACGGCCCTCCCGGGGACCGCGCCGGCCGCCCCGGAATGCTGTTGCCGCCCGGTGCCAGGGACACCGGGCGATGTCAGGCCAGGTTCTTCTCCAGCGCGGCGATGTACTGGTGGATGGAGTGGTCGCGCACGCCGTCGCCGGCGGGTGCGAGCGCGTCGGCGGTGTACCCCTTGGCGTGGTCGGCGAGGTTGCCGAAGAGCGAGGTCTTCTCGCGGAGCCGGCCGTCGGAGCCGAGGTAGCGCAGGGTGTCGACGTGGGTGTAGACGGGCTCCGGCGGCAGCGTCGGGACGACGTCGTTGTTGTTGACGAAGCGGAACATGCGCTGCTTGAAGCCCTTGTTGTACGCCTCGGCGAGGAGGCGGTCGCAGGTACGGGGCTGGCCGTAGGTGTAGACGCCGTCGGCGAGCAGCTTCGGGTCCTCGAGGTACAGCCGTGCACCGGCGAGCATGGCCAGGGCGCCGCCGAGGCTGTGACCGGTGAAGTACAGGCTCTGCCCGTTCGTGCGCATCTCCTGCAGGGTGTTCTTGACGGTGGGGAAGACCGACTCCAGGGCCTGGGCGAAGCCGTAGTGGACGTAGCCGGTCTTCGCGGGACCGGGCCAGGGCGGGGTGGTGCCGTCGGAGAGCCAGTCACGGATCTGGACCGGCTCCGTGCCGCGGAAAGCCGTGATGATCATGTCGTCGCTGGCCACGGTGTACGCCTGGGTGTCCTCCAGCGGGAACGGCGGCGTGAACCGCGTGTGCGGTCCGCCTCGTCGGCCGAAGACAGACGGAACTTTCCGTCTGCAATCCGTCTGCAATATGACGACGCCCCCTCATGAGAGGGGGCGTCGTGGACTACTTGGTGCGTATCTTCCGGCCCTTTGGCGGCGGCCCGCATTCCCGTGCGGCCGCGATGAAGGGCTTGAGTGCATCATGGAGCTTATTCAGCGAGTCGGGCCCGAGCTCGATCTCGTAATACTGGACGGATGGGATCAGCCTGGTTTCGAATTCGCCGCCTCCGTCCTCGTCACCCTTCCCGGCCCCAGCCCGCACTTCCATACCCGGGACTGAGAACGTGTGCAGATGGACGTCCTCGGTCACGGTCGGATCGAGGTCGTCGTAGACCTCAACCTTCACCCATGTCTCCTGGGTGACGGACTGGTCTCCCACTGTCAATGTCCTGCCTCCCTTCCGCACACCCGGTTCGCCTTGTCGCGATTCGTCTACCTCAATAAATCTGGTGCCCATCAGCGCCCCTTCCCAAGAACAACCAAAGACTAGCCGCTGCTGGGGAGTTACACTCAATCGGGAAGACGCCGGGGGTGCCGCCGGACGTGAGGACTGAACTCATCATTGAGCTGGGGCCGTTGTGGCACCGGCACCAGCCCCGGCTCACGGCCCGACCGCGGCGGGGCGAGCCGCGGTGGCCGGGGCGAAGCACAGGCTCGTCTTCGTCGGCGGGCCGCTGTCCGGACTGGTGACTCTGCGTCATGGCACCACCCATGACGTGCCGGCCCGCTGCCGCAAGTACCCGTGACCCGCCCCCACGGCTCGCACGTCGCCCGATTCTGTCTACTGAGCCGACTCGGCCGCGTCGGCCGACCCGGTCCGCCCGCCGCCGAACACCTCCTTGACGAGCTTTTGCGTCGACTCCTGAAACGCCGCCGCCATGGACAGCGCGGTGTCGTCGACATAGTTCAGCGCGGCGGTCAGGGTCTTACTGCCGTCGGGCGTGCTGTACATCAGCGCCGCGTGGCCCGCCATGCCGCCGTTGTGGGTGATGACGGTGCCGCCGTTTTCGCCCGCGTCCTGCACGAACACCCCGAGGCCGTAGCCGACCTTGGAACTCGGCTTGCACATCTCGGCCAGCAGCGGGGCCGGCAGGAGTTTGCCGCCCATCAGTGCGGAGATGAACGTGTGGAGGTCCTGGGTCGTCGAGATCATGTCTCCGCCGGTGGAGATCCAGGAGGGGTTCTGGCGGGTGACGTCGACCGTCTTCTGCTGACCGGCGTCCTCGTACCGGTAATAGGCGTGGGTGTGCGGCTCGGGGATCTCCGCACCGGTTTCCGGCACCACGGTGCCCGACAGCCCGAGCGGTCCCAGGATCAGCCGCTGCATCTCCTCGGCGAACGAGCGGCCGGTGGCCTTCTCGATCAGCAGCCTGGCCAGCACATAGTTGGTGTTGGAGTAGCTCCAGTCCGTACCCGGCTCGAACCGCGCAGGCTTGGACAACGCCAGCCGTACGAGCTCTTCCGGCAGGTAGGTCTTGAACCGGTTGTCCACCCACTCCTGGCCCGCGGTCGTGGCGGGGATCCCCGGCGCGAACGTCCCGTCCTCGTAGTACTCGCCGGTGAAGTTGAACACCCCGCTGGTGTGCTGCAGCAGCATCCGCACCGTGATCTTCCGGTCCAGCCCGAACTCGGGCAGGTAGTCGACCGCCGGGGAGTCCAACCCGATCAGGCCCTCGGCCACCAGCCGCAGCACCAAGGCCGCTGTGAAGGTCTTGGTGTTGCTGCCTATCCGGACGTGCCCGTTCACCGACGGCTTCGCGGTCTCGCCCAGCTTGCGCACTCCCGCGCTGCCGACCCACTCCCCCCGCTCGTCGTGCACGCGCAACGTCACCCCGGTGAAACCGGACTCGACCATCTCCTCGATGACCTTCTGCAGCTCCGGGCGGTCCTGGTCGGCAAGAGTGATGGACATGGGGGTGTGCTCCTTGGGAATTCGACTGAACGGACTGGATCCGAGGGGCGCTTCCCTTCGGCTCGCCGTTTCCGACGAGGGAAAAGCTACGTTGCGTTCTAATTTCCAGCAACGTCGCCACCGCAAGGAATCAACATAATTGCAGGTCAGAGCTGTAAGATCGTTGCAACCGTCCCGAATTTAATGCAATGATGATCAGTCGTTCGTTGCAATGAATTGAGAGTGAACGCCATGCTGGAGGCAGTGAATCGGCGGGGCGTGGCTGTACGGGCCCGGTGACGTCGCGCACGCCACAGTGTGCGTCGGTCTCGTGAACTGCCAGCACGTCCACTGACCGGGGCGGGCCGGCCGGGCGGCTGTGGAGCGACGCGCGTCTGCGTGAGGCTGTACGGATCTCCAGTCCGGCCCTGGCCGGTTCCGTCGACCGGCTGGTGGCCGGGCGGATCGCCGGGGCGGCTCGCAGTCGGCGCGTGGCCCTGGCACTGGCCCGCTACGCCGTGCGGCAACGGCGTGCTGCCGGCGTTGCACGCCTGGGCGAGGACGTTGCGGCACCTCGGCCTCCTGCAGGACCTGACCCTGTGCTCCTATGAGCCGGAAATCGAGCGCTACGGCGGCGCCGAGGCGATGGAGGCGGCCGAGCAGGTCTTCCACACCCGGCCGTCAGCGCCTACGGGCGACTGCTGCGGCGCGCAGGACCGCAACAGGGCTCGTCGGCGGCGATGCTGCGCAGCCTCGGGCACATGACGGCCGTTACTCGTCGCCGCCGTCCGAGGGGCCTCCGCTCGAACGCCGCCACCCCGCCCATATGGACGGGGTGGTGAACCGGCAGGCTGCGCGCCGCGAGCGGCGGTCGTCAAGCCAGTGACCGTATGACCTTGAGCGCCTTGTCGATCTCCTTCGGGAAGTTGACGATTCCGGCCGACAGGCGCACATGCGGAACCGCGTACGGCGTGGCACTGGCGACGACGCGGTTGTCGCGGAGGACCTGCACGACGTCCTTCGGCTTGTAGCCCTGTACGTCGAAGGTGACGATGCCCGCGGACACCGCAGGGTCGAGCGGCGTATGGAGCGTGACGTGCTTCATGCGGGCCAGACCTTCCTTGATCTGGCCGTTCAGCTCGAGGATCCGGTCCTGGATCCGCTTGCGGCCGATCTGCCGGACGAAGCGGAACGCCTCGACGGTGGCCCACTGGTGTTCGTAGGCGAAGAAGCCGCCCGGGCTGATCCACGCGGCTTCGGTCGGGCCGTGCGGCGGGCGTTCCTGCCGCCAGGCGTCTTCCGTTTCCGGGGCCATCAGGCTGGGAATGGTCGGCTGGACATGCTTCCAGCTCTCCGCCTTCCCCCAGATGATCCCGGTCCCGTGCGGTCCGAGGATCCACTTGTGCGTGCCCGCGGAGAAGAAGTCGCAGCCCATCTTCGCGACGTCCTCGTCCGCCACGCCGAAGCCGTGGACCCCGTCCACCACCAGCAGGATGCGGTCCGCTTCGTCGCGGTTGCGGTTCAGGTCCTTGATGACGGCCGCGACCTTGGCTATCGGCAGCCGTACACCGGTGTTGGAATGGACCCAGGTGACACCGACGACCCGGGTATGCGGGCGTATGGCGGCACGTATCCGCGCTATGGCCTTGTCCGCGGAGAAGTTCAGCGACGATTCGTAGAGCGGGATCTTGCGCCAGCTCGCGCCCCACTTGTCGCAGGCCAGACGTATTGATTCGTGGTGCGGATAGAACTCGTGCGTGGTGGTCAGGATCTCCTGGCCCGGCTTCAGGCGCAGGCCGTTGTAGATGAGGGCGAGCCCCATTGTGGTGCTGCTGGTGAGGGCGATCTCGTTGGGCTGCCCGCCGGTGTATTCGGCGGCGGCGGCGCATACCTGGCGCCACAGCATGTCCTGGTCGCGCTCGAACATGTTGTCGTCAAGGAAGTTGTACGGGTTCTCGTCGAACGCCTTGCGGTACCTCGCGATCGCCTCGCGGACGGGGGTCGGGTTCGAGGCGAAAAAGAAATTCGACAGGTGCGCGTAGTCGGGCCGGAGCAGGAACTGCGCACGGACGGACTTCCAGTCGTGCGGCGCGAAGGGCTGGGGCGCGGCCTGCGGTGCGGCGGTTTGTGCGGCAGTTTGTGCGGCGGCGTTCGCCATGGGCCCCGACAGGGCCAGCGAGGAGGCCGCGATGCCTGAGCCGACCAGTATTTTGCGACGCGAAAGAGACACGATTACCCCTCCATAAAGTGATATGCAGCGGCTTGCACATCGCCGGGCGAGGGCCGCGGTGGCGCGTCACAGTTGTTTTGGCGAGGCGCGCTGCCCAATTTCCCGGCCGAAATTCCCCGGCTCTTCGTCCGGATTCTTCAGCGAGACCGAATTGTGCTTGATCATCGCATTTCGGGGAGACTAACGGCTTCCGTTTCGGCCCGTCAAGAAGCTTATCCGGAACTTCGGCGGGCGCCCTCCGGGGCAATTTCGGCCAGCGTTGGCTTATTCGAGAGGCGCCGCAGGAGATTTCCAATCCAATCACCCATAACGGGAGAAGCCGGTTCCGCTGCCGTTGGCATATGCCAACGGAACGAGCAGCGACTGGGTGAGATGGGCACAATCCGCCGGTCGAAAGCCCGGGCCCGCAATGCCGGGTCAATGCACTTGATCAGGACTTGACGGATCGCCGCATAGATCGTTAACCATTCTCCTATCTACCTGTAGTGTGAAACAACGGGGAGTGGTGGGGCGTTGACGTACCTATTAAAGGCAATGGCTCGAAACCCCGAGAACGCGACGGAGGATGGACGCGCCGATGTCCACCTGGTGCCGGTCGGCTCCCTGGTGGTCGCCGACTCGCCCCGTCTGGGCGGGTTGAGCCGGGAGCACGTCGAAGTGCTCGCGCAGTGCGCTATCGAGCCGATCCTGGTGCATCGGGACACCCGGCGCGTGGTCGACGGGATGCACCGCCTCCAGGCCGCGAGGCTCCGGGGGGAGAATCTGATTCCCGTCCGGTATCTGGACGGGCCGGTCGGCGAGGTCTTCATTCACTCCGTGATGGCCAATGTCGCCCATGGTCTGCCGTTGACGCTCAAGGACAGAAAGGCCGCGGCCGGGCGAATCCTGGTCTCGCACCCGAATCTGTCGGACCGTGCGATCGGGCGCATCACAGGACTCTCACCCAAGACCGTGGGAGTCGTCCGCCGCACTTCGAGCGAGGAAGTTCCTCAGTCGAAGGTCCGGGTCGGGGCGGACGGCCGCTCCCGCCCGCTCGACGCGGCGCGACGCCGGGAGGCGGCCCGCGCGTTCCTCGCCGAGCACGCCGGCGCCACGCTTCACGAGATCGCCGCCAGTGCGGGGGTGTCGATCAGCACCGCGTGCGAGATCCGGCAGCGGGTACGGCGTGGCGAGCAGAACGAGCAGCACCCTCCGCTGCCGCGCATGCGTGCCGTACCCGAGGTCCGGGACCGGAACCGGACGGGCAGCTCCGGGCCGCCGACGGACGAACAGCGGACGGAGAACGGCCGGGTGCAGCGCATCGAGACCCTGGCGAAGGATCCGTCGCTCAGACTCACCGAGTCCGGGCGCGCGCTGCTGCGCTGGTTGAACGAGCGTGCGCCGGATCTCGAGGCAGGGCGGCAGCTGATGGCCGCGGTACCGCTGCACTGCGCCGTCGCGGTCGCGGACCTGGCCGACACCTACGCCCGGGAATGGCAGCGGTTCGCCAGGGCCCTGGATCAGGCCGTCGGCGACGCGGCCGAGCGGTAGGACGTGGGCGAGCAGTAGGACAGGGCCGAGCGGTAGGACGTGGCCGAGCGCACCAGGAATGGAATGTCCGCCCACCTGTACGGACGAGGGGACTTTCGACCCCTTTCCTTGACGGAATGTTCAGTGCCCTGAAGGATGAATTTGCGCTCGGCGGTAAGTTTCATAGGCCAAGCACGGCCCCGCTGCGGTGCTTTGTATGAGCGCGAAAACGCCGAACGTCAAAAGGGGCTGGAGTTCGGAATGAATCAAGCGGGGAATCGAATGGAGATGACATCGACTGACGTCGACACAAGCGCGGACGTGGCCGTCGTCGGAGCGGGCCCGGCCGGCTTGTACGCCGCCTACTGCGCGGGATTCCGCGGGCTTTCCAGCGTGCTGGTCGACGCGCTGCCCGAGCCGGGCGGCCAGATCGCGGCCCTGTACCCGGAGAAGAAGATCTACGACGTCGCCGGTCACCCGGCCGTGCGAGGCCGGGAGCTGATCGACAACCTGGTCGCGCAGGTCGCGCCGTTCGAGCCGCGCTACCTGCTCGGCCGTACAGCGGCCTCCCTTACGTCCGACCTCATGTCCGACGCCCTGGCGCCGGACGCCGGGGCGGGCTGGACGATCGGGCTGGAGGGCGGCGGGCGGGTGCGTGCCGGAGCTGTTGTGATCGCGGGCGGGCTCGGCCGTTCGGTCCCGCGCACGATGCCCTGTCTGAGCCCCTACGAGGGGCGTGGCGTGGCGTACCACGTGCCGCGGCTCGACGAGCACCGGGACCGCGACGTGGTGATCGTGGGCGGTGGCGACAGCGCGGTCGACTGGGCCCTCGCCCTCGCGCCGATCGTCCGGTCCGTCACCGTCGTCCACCGGCGCTCGGCCTTCCGTGCCCACGAACACAGCGTCAAACAAATGTATGCGGCCGATATTCGCGTATTGACAGATGCGCACGTGACGGCCTGCAAGGGCGCGGAACATCTGGAAGAAGTGCGCGTCACGATCGGCGAAGAGGAATTGACGCTGCCCGCGCGGGCTCTTGTCGCGGCTCTGGGATTCATCACCAGCCTGGGCCCGATCGCCGAATGGGGACTCCAGGTGGAGAATCGCCAGATCGCGGTCGACAGGGCGATGCGGACGAATCTGCCGCGCGTGTACGCGGTCGGCGACATCTGTACCTACGAGGGTCGCGTCCCGCTCGTTTCGGTGGGCTTCGGCGAGGCGGCGGCCGCGGCGAACCACGCGGCGGTCGAACTGCGCCCCGGTTCCCGCCTCGCGCCGGAGCACTCCACCGACCGCGAGGACGTGCCGCTGTCATGACCCCGGAGAAGCCGCTGTCATGACCCTGAAGAAACTGACCATCCTCCCGACCGGAACAGAGATCCTGCTGCCCACGGGATCTCCCCTCACCGAAGTCGAGTACGAGACCCCGCAGCGGCTCATCCCGTTCGGATGCCGCTCCGGATCGTGCGGCGCGTGCGTCGTCCAGGTGCTGGAGGGCTTCGACTCCCTCGGCGAACCCGACGACGACGAGCTCGACTTCCTGGAAGACCTCGGCCGGACCGGCGGCGACCACCGCCTGGCCTGCCAGTGCCGGCTGCGGGGCGACGCGATCGTCCGCGTCGCCGATGACATCTGACCGCGCTCGCACCCGAACGTCCGAGCGTCCACGAGAAACGTCCACGAGAAAAACGAGAAAGGTGACACCATGCCGAACCGCGTGCACAACGTCGGCTACGGAGACCGTACCCCGTTCCTCAACGCCGCCGCCTCGGCGAAGCTGCGCGCCGAGATCGACGAGCAGCTCGATCTGCAGGTCGCCGAGTGGTACGCCAACGTCCCCGAGGCCGCGCACCTCGAGGGCAAGAACGTCGACTCCGCGTACTACAAGCGGCACCTGATCGAGACCGCCTGGCGTATCCGGCTGCTGCGGGTGGCCGAGTCCAAGGCACTGGCGGAGATCGCCAAGCGCAGCCCGGAGGCGGCCCAGGTCTGGGCCAACTACGAGCAGGAGGAAATGCTCCACGACGAGCTGTTCATCACCGACCTGGAGAAGGTGGGCGTGTCGCGCGAGCAGTTCCTGGACACCGAGCCCTACCTGTCGACCAAGCTGCTGACCGGCTACTTCTCCTACCTCCTGGACCACGAGGGCCCGCTCGGTGTGGTGGCGTACTCCTACCTCGTCGAGTACGTGAACGTGAAGCTGGAGCCCAAGAAGCTGGAGGCGCTGAAGGGTTCGGTCGGCGAGAGCAACATCGGCGGCCAGATCAACCACTCCCACACCGACATCAACGACGACCACCCCGGCGAGGTCTGGGCGGCCGTCCGGCACCTCCTGCGCGGCGATGACGACATCGCCGCGTTCAAGCGGTACCTCCGCGAGCACCAGTCGATCCTGGCGCAGTACTTCGAGGAGCTCTACCAGGACACCATCGTCAAGGCCGAGAAGCAGTCGGTCTGAGCCTGATCCCTGTCCTCGGCGGGGGCGCGGCGCGGCCGTGCCGCGCCCCCGCCCGCCGGTGAGGAGGCCGGATTGAGCATGAAAAACGCCAGTGGAGTGCTGCTGCTCAGCCATGTCGGGTTCTCGTTCATGGAGGACCTCGTCAGCACGGTCACGGCGCGGGGGCTGAAGGTCTACGTGCTCAGCTCGCTGCCGGAGCCGCACTTCCAGGGATCCAGGCCCGGGGCGCTGGCGGACCTCGCCGACGACGTCCGGGTGACCGACGCGCACGTGCTGACCCCGCGCGACGTCGAGGACCACCTCGACCGTCTGGAGGCCGCGGGCGCGTCGGTGTCGTGCTGCCTCACCGTCTGGGAGGGCTACCGGCACCTGATGGCGCTGGCCAACGCCCGTCTCGGGGTGCCGGACCTGGACGAGAAACAGGTCCTGGAGCTGCGCGACAAGCTGACGCTGCGGAACCGGCTCGCCGACGCCGGCCTCAGCCGGGGCCGGGCGTCCGCGCTCACCCCCGGAACGCTCGTCGAGCGCCAGCGCGACGGCGGGCGCTATTTCGTGAAGCCGGTCAGCGGCATCGCCTCGTTCGGAACGTTCCCGCTCACCACCGGCACGACCTGGGCCGACCTGGAACGCATCGCCGCCGAGGCCCGGGCGGACACGGTCTACGCCAGCGCCTTCACCGCCGACGGGATGGAGTTCCTCGTCGAGGACTACGTGCCCGGGCGGGAGTTCAGCTTCGAGGTGGTCGTCGTCGACGACGAGCCGCACGTGGTGGCCGTGCACGAGAAGTGCGAGGTGACGGAGACGGCGGGCACCGTGCTCGAGAACGCCTGCGTCAGCCCGCCCACGAGCCTGTCGCAGGAGGAGATCGGCGTCGGGATCCGCTGGGTGGCGAGCGTGCTGGACACCCTCGGCCTCGGCTGGGGCTGTTTCCACGTCGAGGCACGGCACGCCCCGGGCGGCTGGGATCTGATCGAGGTCAACCCGCGCGTCGGCGGCAGCCTGATCTCGCCCAGCGTGGCGGCGCTGACCGGCGGCCCCGACCTGCTCGACCTCTGGCTGGACTCCCTGCTCACAGCCCTTCGGCCGGACGGATTCCGGAAGGATCTGAAGGCCTTGTCGTTCGCGGAGGACGGCAGCACGCCGAGCGGGAACGCGACGTTCTTCCGCGTCTTCTTCGCCGACCCCGGCACGATCCGTGCGGTGGGACTGAACGACGGACTCCCGCTCCGGCCGGTCGTCACGCACGTCCTGCTCGAGCCCGGTGACGTCGTGGAGTCGTCCTCGCGCGAGGTGTTCCTCGGCCAGCTGCTCTGGAGCATGGACCTGGCCGGCCGGGACGCGGTCCTCCCCGAGCTGATGCCCGCCTCCGAGCGGGCGATCGAGATCGTGTACGAGACGGAGCGCGCATGACCAGGCCGATACTCCTCATCGTCGACTACAACCTGAGCCGGATCGACGAGGTCCGTCACCTGCGGGACTACGCGCGCGAACGCCACGGCGCGACGGTGGTCCTGATCCGCGCCGATCCCACCGAGGCCGACCACGCCATCGCCGACGAGGTGATCGACCTCGATCCGCTGCGGGACGACTTCGCCGAGATGGGCGAGAAGCTGCTCGGCGACCGGCGCGAGCAAATCAGGGCGGGCATCGTCTTCTCCGACAACGCCGTGCGCAGCGGGGCCGAGCTGCTCGAGCGGCTGGGTGTGGCGGTCGACTCGTCACCGCTGGCCGAGGGCGCGTTCTCCAAGTACCGCTACCGGCTCGGTGAGGCGCGCGTCGCCGACCTGCTGGCAGCGCAACGGATGATGGTGCCCGACTTCGCCCAGATCGCCTCGCTCGACCAGCTGAGGGACTTCGCGCGCGACCACCCCAAGGGCTTCGTGGTCAAGCCCGCGGCGGAGGGCAACAACCGGGGCGTCGTCGTGGTCCGTAACGGCGACGACCTGACGGCGGCGTTCGCCGAGGTCCTGCCCTATCTGGAGGGCGGGGTCATCTGCGAGGAGCTCATCCCGTACCGGCGCGAGTACTCCTTCGACGGGCTGGGCCCGCTGGTGTTCCTCACCGAGAAGATCAGCGCGAGCGGCCGGTATCCCGTCGAGATCGCGCAGGTGCTGCCCGCCGGGCTGGACGACCACGAGCGCGCGACGCTGGAGCGGGCGGGACGGCAGGCGAACTGGCTGGTCGGCCAGTGCGACGGGCCGTTCCACAACGAGATCAAGCTGAGCGACGACGGGCTGCACGCCGCGGTCGTGGAGCCCAACCGGCGGCCGGGCGGGATGAAGATCTGGGCGCTGGCCCGCTGGGTCTACGGGATCGATCTGCACCACCACTGGATCGACACGGCCTTCGGCGCGGCCGCCGGCGTGGGGCGGCCGGTGCCGGGCTGCTCGGCGGCGACGGTGCTGCTCGGGGTCGGCAGCGACCGCTCGTTCTCCCCGGACGACGTCGCGGCTGGCGCGGACCCGTTCGCGGACGCCGTCCAGGACACCGCCGAGCGGTTCGGCCTGGCCGACGGGGAGCTGACCGTCGCAGAGTTCTCCTGGCTGTCGCGCGAGCGCCGCGACCTGCATGCCGTGGCCCGCGACAACGCGGACTTCGCGGCGCAGGGCTGCGTCGTCCTGCGCGGCGACCGCGCCGACATCCGGCCCGTCGTCCACGCGCTGCGTGAGGCGTGGTCGGAGGCCCTGGACCGCGCCCTCGAACTCCCCGCCCCTGTAAGGAAGTCCCGATGAAGATCCTTATCCTGCATCGCGTGCCCTACTTCAAGATTGAATACCACCGAGGGATCTCTCATGACCGGCACGAGGTCACCTATTTCGGGACCGACCGGGCCCTGGCCACCCTGCCGCCCGACCTGCGCTGCGAGCGGGTGAGCCGTCCGGGCGAGCGCCCGGCCTTCGAGGAGGCCCGGGACTGGCTGGCGGAGCGTCCTCGCGCATTCGACCGGATCATCTCGGCGTCGGAGTACGAGCTGCTCGACGCCGCCCGGCTGCGCGAGCATCTGGGCGTCCCGGGCGCGGCGTTGGACCAGGTCGCGCTCGCCCGCGACAAGGTCCTGATGAAGCGGGCGGTCGAGGAGGCCGGCCTCCGGGTGCCGCGCTTCCTCCCGTTACCTCGCTTCCTCGAACTGGACGGCCGGGTGCCCTGGTCCGGCCGGACCGTCCTCAAGCCGCACCGGGGCGCGTCCAGCGAGGACGTGCTCGTGTTCGACACCCCACGGCAGGCCGCCGCGGCGGTCACCGGACGGCAGGCCGGCGTCGCCCGCCTCGACGCCGCGAGCGGCCTGGAGGACTTCCAGGTCGAGGAGTTCGTCTCCGGGCCGATCAGGCACTTCGACGGCCTGGTGCAGGGCGGCGAGGTCCTGGTCCTCAGCGCCAGCGAGTACGTCGGCACCTGCCTGCAGTACGCGCAGGGCGAGCCGATGGGATCGTTCCAGATCGAGTTCTCCGAGGAGACGCGCGCCTGGGTGTCGCGCGCCCTGGCCGCCGTGCGGATCGAGGACGGCAGCTTCCATCTGGAGGCGATCGTCCACGAAGGGGAGCTGGTCTTCCTGGAGGTCGGCAACCGGGTCGGGGGTGCCGACGTGGTGGCTTGTGTCGAGCTGGCCACCGGCGTCCACCTGCCGTCGTACGAGCTGCGCGTCCTGCTCGGCGAGCGCATCGCCGGGACGCTCCCCGAGCCGCCCGCCGACCGCCGCTGGTACGGCTGGTTCGTCCACCCCGGCCACCACCTGGCCGGGCGGGAGTACGTGGGCCTCGACGGGACCCTGGCGTTCCGGGCCGGTCCGCGCGTGGTCACCTGGCACGAACTGCCGTCCGGCGCGCCGCTGCCCGACCACATCACCTACCAGGCCGGAGAGACGGTCCTCGCCGGGATCGTCGCGGGCGACGCTCCCGAGGAGACCCGGGACTGGATGGCCGACTTGTTCGGCTCCCTTTCGGTCCGTACCCGCCCGGCCGCCCCCACGATCCCGGAACAGGTCTCCGCATGAAGAAACAGCACATCCTGATCGCGGTGGCCGTCACCGCGATCTGGGGCCTCAACTTCTCGGTCATCAAGATCGGGCTCAAAAGCGTCGACCCGCTCATCCTGGCCGGGATCAGGTTCGCGCTCTGCGCGCTGCCCGCGGTGTTCTTCCTGAAGCGGCCGCAGGTGGCGTGGCGGTACATCATCGGCTACGGGCTGGTGTTCGGCGTCGGGCTGTGGGGCGTGGTGAACCTGGGCATCAAGGCCGGGGTGTCGTCGGGGATCTCGTCCCTGGTGCTGCAGTTCAGCGCGTTCCTGACGATCCTGCTCGGGGCCGTGATATTCCGCGAGAAGCTGTCGCGGTTCCAGTACCTGGGAATGGCGGTCGCGCTGGTCGGCCTGTTCTCGGTCACGTTCGTCACCGACGGCACGGTGACGTTCGCCGGCGTCGCGCTGGTGCTGTTCGGCGCGGCCGCGTGGAGCGTCGCCAACGTGATCATGAAGAAGGCCAAGCCCAAGGACACGCTGTCGTTCATGGTGTGGTCGAGCCTGTTCTCGCCGGTCCCGCTGTTCCTGCTGGACCTGGTCGTGAACGGCACCAAGGGCTATGCCGAGTTGCCGCACCAGCTCGGGTGGGCGGCGATCCTGTCCCTCCTCTTCCAGGCGTACCCGAACACCGTGCTGGGATACGCCGTGTGGAACTGGCTGCTCCGCGAGTACCCGGTGTCGACCGTCGCGCCGCTCTCCCTGCTCGTCCCGGTCTTCGGCATGGCGGGCTCGATGGTGATCTTCAACGAGTCGCTGCCGCCGCTCAAGCTGGTGGCCGGAGCGCTGATCGTCACCGGCCTGGTCATCGGCCTCTACGGCAAGCGGCTGGCCGAGTCCAGGAGCGCCGCTCGGATCCCGTCGTCGGTGGGCCGATGACCCTCCTGAACGATCTCGCGGACCGGTACGTGGACGAGCTGGCCGCGCTGGATCCGTGCCTGGCCGCCGTGATGGGCATCGCCGGGCAGGAGGAACGGCTGACCGACTTCGGCCCGCGGGCGGCCCAGGCCCGCGCGGAGCTGGCGCGTCGCACGCTGAAGGCGGTCGACGACACACCGGTCGCGGGCGACGCGGAGCGGGTCGCGGCGGCGGTGCTGCGCGAGCGGCTCGCCACGGAGGTCGCGCTGGCCGACGCCGACGCGTACGGCACGCTGCTGGACACCCTCGACGGGCCGGTCCAGCGGATACGGCACGCGGTGGGGCTGCTGGACCAGGGCGGCGACACCGCGTGGGACACGTTGCTGGCGCGGCTGCGGGCCGTCCCGGGCGCGCTGGCGGGGCTGCGCGAGAGCCTGGAGGCCGCGCGGCGCGGCGGCCGGGTCGCGCCGTACCGCCAGGTGGCCCGCAACGCCCGGGAGTGCCTGGACATGCGGCCGTACCTGGCGGGGCTGCCCGCCGGGCACGGCGACGGCGTGTCGCGGCGCGCTCTGGACGAGGCCGTGGTGGCCGCGAACCAGGCGCTGACGGAGTTCGCGGCGTACCTGTCGCAGGAGCTCGCCGCCGATGCGCCGGAGCTGGACGCGCTGGGCGCGGACCGCTACCGGCTGGGGGTACGGGAGTTCCTCGGCACCCGGCTGGACCTGGCGGAGACCTACGCGTGGGGCTGGGACGAACTGGCCCGGGTGCGACGGGAGATGGCCGAGGCGGCGGCGCGGATCGGGCCCGGCGAACCGGTCCCGGCGGTGCTGGCGGCGCTCGACGGCGATCCCCGGTACCAGGTGAAGGACGCGGCGGCGTTCCGCGACCTGATCCAGGAGCTCGCCGACGGCGCCATCGCCGATCTCGACGGTACGCACTTCGCGATCCCCGAGCCGCTGCGGCGGATCGACTGCCGGATCACCCTCGGAGAAGGGGTCGCCGTCTATCTGGCGCCCAGCGAGGACCTGTCGCGCCCCGGGACGGTCTGGTGGCCGCTGCCCGGCTCGGACGCGCCCATCCCGGTGTGGAAGGTGCCGGGCACGATGTTCCACGAAGGCGTTCCGGGCCATCACCTGCAGCTGGGCGTGACGACCCTCAACACCGCCACCCTCAACCGGTTCCAGCGGCTGTCGTGCGAGCTGCACCCGGCGCACGTCGAGGGGTGGGGCCTGTACGCGGAGCGGCTGATGGAGGAGCTGGGGTATCTCGACGACCCGGCGCACCGGCTGGGAACGCTGGCCACGGGGCAGCTGCTGCGCGCCGCGCGCGTCGTGCTGGACATCGGGCTGCACCTGCGGCTCCCGATCCCCGTGGGCACCGGGTTCCATGAGGGGGAGCGGTGGACTCCGCGGCTGGGCCGCGAGTTCCTCGCCGAGTACTGCGGGCTGGGCCCGGCGGGGTTCGTCGAGTTCGAGATCGACCGGTATCTGGGGCGCCCCGGCCAGGCCCTCGCCTACAAGCTGGGCGAGAAGGTGTGGCTGGAGGCGCGGGACGCGGCGCGCCGCCGCGACGGTGCCGCGTTCGACCTCAATCGGTTCCACCGACGCGCCCTGGACCTGGGGCCGATGGGCCTGGACCTGCTGCGGGCCGAACTGGCCCGCTAGTCCGGGGGCGTGACGAGCGGTTCGGCCACGGTGCGCGGGCATGCCACCGTGGCCGACTGCTTTTGCCGGTCTCTAGCCGGCCCTGCGCACATGAGTGCTGTCGGCGTCGACAAGGGCGCCGTCGGCGCCGGCCGGCGCGATGTCCGGCACAGGGGTGCCGTGCTGGTCGACAAGGGTGGAGTGGGTCTCGCCCGGATCGAAGGCGTGGCGCTCCCCCCACTGCCGCAGGGTGAGGATGACCGCGAAGAGGTCGCGTCCGGCGTCCGTGAGCACGTATTCCTGGCGGCGGCCCGACGGCGCGGTGCGCTGGACGAGGAGCCCGTGAGCGATGAGCTTGCGGAGCCGGTCCGTGAGGATGTTGCGGGCGATGCCGGTGCGTCGCTGGAACTCGGTGAACGACCGTGCCCCGTCCATCGCGTCACGGACGACGAGCAGGCTCCACCTGTCGCCGACGAGGTCGAGCGTACGGGCGACGGGGCAGTCGGGGTCGGTCCAGCCGGAGTTCGGGGCGTACGCGGTGGTACGCGACATGACACCTCCCGATGGGTTGCGGATTGAAACCATCATGCCGTACCGTCAAAACGGTTGCAATCTGCTACTGATTGGGGATGGGGCGCGATGAACGTGTGGCGGCGTCTGCTGCTCGCGGTGGTATGCGGTGTCGCGGTGGCGAGTATCTATGCCGCGCAACCGGTTCTGGAGCCGATGGGGCACGATCTCGGCCTGTCGGCGGACCTCTCCGGGTGGATCGTCTCGACCGGCCAGTTCGGCTACATCGCGGGGCTGTTGCTGCTGGTTCCGCTCGGCGATGTGGTGGCCGACAGGCGCCGGCTTATCGCCGTGCACCTGGTGGTCACCGCGGCGGGCATGCTCCTCACGGCCACGGCGGCGGCCGCGTGGATGGCGTTCCTGGGGCTCGCGATGGCCGGGGTGTTCGCGGTGGTGGTGCAGACCACGGTGGCCTACGCCGCGTCGGTCTCACCACCCTCCGAACGCGGACGGAACATCGGTGTCGTGACCTCGGGCGTCGTGATCGGCATCCTGGGCGCGCGGGTCGTCACCGGCGCGCTGGCCGACATGTGGAGCTGGCGGAGCATCTACGCCGTGCTCGCGGCGCTGTCGGTCGGGCTCGCGGCCCTCGTCCTCGCCGTACTGCCGCCGGACGAGCGCCCCGACGGACACGCGGGTCCGGGGTACAAGAAGACCCTCGCCTCACTCGGCGAAGTGTTCACGGATCGTCTCTTCCTGACCCGCGGGCTCATCACGTTCTTCCTCTTCGCGTCGTTCGGAACCCTGTGGAGCGGAGTGGCCCTGCCGCTGGCGGACGCGCCGTGGCACCTGAACGAGAGCCAGATCGGTCTCTTCGGCATCGCAGGCCTCGCCGGCGCGCTCGGCGCGGCACGCGCGGGACGATGGGCGGACGCGGGACGGGCGATCCCGGTCAGCGGTTTCGCGCTCGTCCTGCTGATCGCCTCCTGGGCGGCGATCGGGCAGCTGACGTGGGCGCTGTGGCTCCTCGTCATCGGAATCATCGCCCTCGACTTCGCCGTCCAGGCCGTGCACGTGAGCAACCAGCACATGCTCACCTCCGCGCACCCGGACCGCCTCAGCACCGTCATCGGCAGCTACATGGTCTTCTACTCGCTCGGCTCCGCCCTCGGCGCGGCCGCGACCACCTCCCTCTACACCTCCCACGGCTGGGCGGGCTCCAGCCTCCTCGGGGCCGGCTTCGCGGCCTGCGGGCTGATCGTCTGGGCGACCAACCGGAGGCTGCCGGCCGGTGGCGCGCACATCCCGACGGAGGGAGCGGCCACACTGCGGGTGCGGGAGGAAACGCAGGTTCTCTGAGCGCTCCTTGGCCTCCGCGGAGCAGTGCCGGGACCTGGGCCTCCTTGCCTCATGCACGAGGCGAGAGGGCCCAGGTCCTCGCGTCAGCGCCTGCCGGCTGGTGGTCAGCTCTTCGGCGGCCCGCCCGAAGTACGGCGCGCCGCTGACCTTGTGTGACAACCGTTCGTTGTCGGTCAGGCGGATGCGTTGTTGGCCGGGCCACCGCCCCGCGCGGTCAGATGGTCCCAGACGCCACACCCGATCACATCCGAACGACCGGGAATCGACAACCGCCGAAGGAACACGACCATGACCATGGCCATGACCAGCACCGACCCCAGGACCGTCGTCATCCGCTACGTCGAAGCCGTCCGCGACGGCGACGCCGACGTCATCCACGACAGCTTCGCCGAGGACGCGACCTGGCACTACCCGGGCGACCTGCCCATCTCCAAGGTGTGGCGCGGCCGCGACGTGATCATCAACGACTTCCTCGGCGGCATGGGACCGATCCTCGTCCCCGGCACCTTGGAGGTCGAACTGGTCAGCACGATCGCCGAAGGCGACCGCGTGGTCGCCGAATGGACCTCCAAGGCCAAGACCGTCCACGGCGGCACCTACGACACCCGCTGCCTCGGCATCTACACCGTCCGCGACGGAAAGATCACCTCCGTCGTCGAATACGCCGACACCCAGCACGTGGCCGCGATCCTCTTCCCGGACGTCGACTGAGATGTTCTCGCTGTCGGGATGGAAAATGCGCCGCGGACCTGCCGCGGCCGCATTTCCCGGGGCTCAGCAGTAGAGGTCGCCGCCCGGAGCCACACCCAGTGTCCGGGCGAATCGCTGGTAGCTGTTCACCCGGCTCTGCACCTGGGCGGGGTTGCGGCCGTCGCATTCCACGGCGCCGTTGATGCTGCGGATGGTCTGCCCGAATCCACGGCTGTTGACCATCGCGTCGTGCGGCGTCATGGTGCCGGGGCCGCGCTGGGTGTTCCAGTACCACAGGGCGGTTTTCCAGGAGACGGCCGCGTCGGTCTGGACGAGCGACGGATTGTTCAGCAAGTTGATTCCGAGGGCGTCGCCCGCCGCCTTGTAGTTGAAGTTCCAGCTGAGCTGGAGAGGACCGCGGCCGTAATAGGCGGCCTGGCCGGCCGGGCAGCCGTAGGGCTGGTTCCGGTCGCAGTAGTGGGGATAGTTGGCCGTGTTCTGCTCCACGATGTGGACCAGGCCCCCGGTCTCGTGGTCGACGTTGGCCAGGAAGGCCGCGGCCTCCTGCCGCTTGACCTGGTCACTGCCGGTGTTGGCGAATCCCGGGTACGCGGCCAGCGCCGCGACCAGCCCGTTGTACGTGTAGAAGGAGTTCCGGCCCGGGAACATCTGCTGGAACTGAGCCTCCGTCACGGGGAACTTTCCGGTCCCCGGGTTCCCGCCTCCCTGACAGGTGTACGGGTCCCAGTACCACGTGCTGATGAGCGGGTCGTAGCCGGGATTGTCGTGCTCGGCGATGTAGTACGTGCCGTCCGTATACCGGACGACCGTACCCGCCGGATACCAGGCGCCGGCCGTCCAGGCGGCCGCGTTGTCGCACGGGCCGGCGGCACTCGCCGTGCCGGACGGCACGGCGAGTGCCGTACCGAACAGAGCCAGTACGGCCAGTAGCAAGGTGACGAAGCGGTTTCTTCTCATGGCGGCTCCTGTGGGATTCGGATCGCTGAGGTGACACTCGCTTGCGGAAAGCGCGACGGGGCCGGCGGTGGACACCGCGGCCCGTCTTCCTTGCGCAGTGAATAACTCTTCAACTTCGCTGTCAACGACATGCATCACGGGCGGCCAAACCAGGTTCATTTGGCACCCGGTTCCGGACAACTGTCGCTGCGGGGGCTTGCGTCGGCGTCGTCCCGCATGGCACTCATGGACCGAAAGCCTGACGCGTGCCGAAGAAATGCCGCTGTCCTTCGGCTTCCTGACCGGCGAGCCATGAAGGCTCTGTGATGCCGGTTTCCGGGGCGCTCGCTCCACGGGTCCGTGGAGTACACCCGCCCGCCATTACCTCTGAACGAGGAGAGACCATGCGTGGAATCAGAGCTGTGCGCTCCGTGGCCGTCGTCCTGGCCGCCGCGGCCACCGGAATCGCCGTCGCCGCGGGGCCGGCGTCCGCCGACGTTCCGATCGGCAAGCCGATGAACGGAAAGATGACCTACTACACCGACAAGGGATTCGGCGCCTGCGGGACGCCCATCGACGCGAACTCCCAGGACCTGGTCGCGGTCTCACCCTCGTGGTGGACCTCCGCCAACCCCAACAACGACCCTCTCTGCAAGGGCATATCGGTCGAGGTCAGCTACAACGGCAAGACCATCCGAGTGCCGGTCAGGGACAAGTGCCTCTCGTGCGACCGCACCCACATCGACCTCGGCCGGCCGGCCTTCCAGAAGCTGGCACCGCTCGACCGGGGCGTGGTCAACGGCATCACCTGGAAGTTCGTACGCTGAGCCCAGGACCCGGCCCCCTGCCGCATGCACTCGTGGCAGGCCGATCGGACAGCGCTACCTGAGCCCCGTGCCCTCGCCTGTCCGGCTGCCTGTCCGGGCACCGCGTCGACCAGGCCGGACAGGCACGCCTGTCCGGGACAATCGCAAACCGTTGCCCCAAGCCCGACGCTCCCGGAGGCTGCGACGTGTCCAGTCGACATCGGACACGTCGAGCCGACATGAAGGGAAACGGGAAACATGCGGAAATGGAAAGCGGCTTCGCTGACCGCGGTGGCCGGCGCCATCGCACTGACGGGCGTCACCGCGCCCGAGGGCCACGCGAGCGCGGCGGGGGCGAGCGCGGGCGCTCTGTCAGCCGAAGTCGTCACGACCCTCGACAGGATGAAGGCGACCCACGACCTGACGCCCGCGGACCGTGCCGTCCTGCGCAAGCACCCCGAGGTCGCCGCACAGATCCTCGACCCCGCCTCCGCCACGGTCTCCGAGACCGTGCGCCCGGCTACCCTGCGGGGCATCACCTGCAAGACGTACAACCGCTACATCGCCTACTCCACGCTCCTGGGCGCGAAGGCGTTCGACTGGCACCACGAGATATACATCTGTCCCAAGGGCGCCAAGGGCGTGCACCGTGTCTCGCGCCGCCAGTACGTCGCCAACCGGGACGTGAACTTCTACCTGCGCGCCCCCCAGCAGAACGACGAAGTCGGCCAGGACACGCAGTGGTACTCGTCCGCCTACACCGGCGTGGTGCAGAACTGCGTCTTCCACTACGGCTGCATCGGCGAGCGGTACCCGTACAGCAAGTTCGTGGTCAACGGCGGGACGGGGCACGTCGACTACTACTTCCGCAAGGGCTGAAACCACCACTGGCCGTAAGGGCCGTGGGGCCCGGGCACAGCAGACCCGGGCCCCACGGCCCCGGCACTTCTCCGGCCGGAAGAGACCCCGCCTGCTCTCAGCCCTGGCCTTCGATCTCGGCATCGGCGACGGCGATGGCGATGCCGAGTGCCGTGGCGATGTTGCCTGCTGCCGTCATGACGCGGGCGGTGCCCACGATGGGTGCGATGGCGACCAGGACGTCCTGTAGTCGTTCGGAGGTCAGGCCGGCCTTGAGGGCAGGGTCGATATGGGCCACGTAGGAGATGGGCGGGGCATCCGAAGCGGCGAGTGCCGCGATGCGCGTGAGGATGAGCATGTCCGGAGCCATCCCGCATCGCTCGAGCGAGTCGACCGTCATGGCGGCGAGGGTGTCCAGGACAGGGGTTTCCGATGCAGTGGACATATCGCATGCCCTCCTGGTGAGTTTCGAGCCCGAGATGTGAGGCGGAAGGAACCGGGTTCCGCGAGTGTGGGGCCTTCCCCCAACCCTAGAACCCATTCGGGCCTCGCGCATGGGCGCAGGGTTCGCCGCGCCGACCGAGGCGGGGGGCTCACTCCGCAGTCGGCAAGGGCTGCTCGGCCCAGATGGTCTTGCCGCTGGGGGCGTAGCGGGTGCCCCACCGCTGGGTGAGCTGGGCGACGATGAACAGGCCCCGGCCCCCTTCGTCGTCGGCGGCGGCGTGCCGCAGGTGCGGCGAGGTGTGGCCGGTGTCGGCGACCTCGCAGACGAGGCTGCGGTCACGGATCAGCCGGATGTGGACCGGCCCGCCGGAGGCGTAGCGGACGGCGTTGGTGACCAGTTCGCTGACGATCAGCTCGGTCGTGAAGGACAGGTCCTCGAGCCCCCACTCCCCCAGCTGCCCGCTGGTGACGGACCGGGCCCGCGCGACGCTCGCGGGGTCGGCGGCCACCTCCCAGACCGCCACCTCGTGCTCGCCGAGCATCCGGGTACGGACCAGGAGCAGGGCCGCGTCGTCGTCCACCGGGCCGGGCAGCAGCTCGGCCACGGTGCGGTCGCAGAGCTCCTCCAGGGCACTGTGGCACTCGGTGAGGACGCCGGTGAGCAGGCCGAGCGCCGTCTCGGTGTCGTGGTCCGGGGCCTGGACGAGACCGTCGGTGAACAGGGCGAGCAGGCTGCCGGCGGGCAGCTGGAGTTCCATGCTCTGGAAGGGCGCGCCGCCCAGGCCCAGGGGCGGGCCCTCCGGGAGGTCCGGGCGGCTGACGGTACCGCGGGCGGGGTCGACGACGACGGGTGGCGAGTGGCCCGCGCGTGCCATGCTGCACTGCCCGGACACCGGGTCGTAGACGGCGTACAGGCAGGTGACCCCCAGGGCCTCGTCGCCGCCGGCCCCCGGCGTGCTCTCGCCGCGGCCGTACGCCCGCTCCTCGGCGGCGCGCTCCTCGGCGGTCCGCCCGACCACGTCGTCCAGGCGCGCGAGCAGCTCGTCCGGGGCGAGGTCGAGCCGGGCCAGGACGCGTACGCTCGTACGCAGCCGGCCCATGGTGGCGGCGGCGCGCAGCCCGTGGCCGCGCACGTCCCCGACCACCAGGCCGACCCTGGAGCTCGACAGCGGGATGACGTCGAACCAGTCGCCGCCCACCCCGGAGCGGCTGTCGGCGGGCACGTAGCGGCTGGCCGCCTCGACCCCGGTCAGCGATGGCAGGCGGTGGGGCAGCAGACCGCGTTGCAGTTTGAGGGCGGCGGTGTGTTCGCGCGTGATGACCAGCATCAGGACGACACCGACCAGCAGGGCGCCCAGGCCCACGACGCTCACCCCGCCGGTCCGGCCGAGGAGCGGCAGGTCGAAGGAGGTCGAGCCGTAGTCCGGGGCGGCGTAGACGACGAAGGCGGCGTAGCAGAACAGGCTGAGCATCAGGAGCCCGCCCAGCCCTGGAAGCACCCCCTTGAACAGCAGGTCCCGGGGGCTGCGTGTGAGCCGCCCGCGGTAGCACCAGACGCAGGCGAAGCCGGTGAGGCCGTAGTAGAAGGCGATCGCGAGGCCGACCGCGCTGATGGAGTCGGCCAGCACATCGTGGCTGATCACGGTCAGCAGGACGAGGAAGCCCATGGAGACCAGGCCCATGCCGACGGTCGACCAGGTCGGGGTGAGGAACCGGCGGTGCACCCGGGCGAAGCGCGAGGGGACGGCCTTGTGGGCCGCCATGGAGAAGACGGTGCGGGCCAGCGGCAGGATGGTGGTCTGGGTGGACGCGACCGCCGAGGTCAGCACCGTGAAGATGAGCAGCTTGGTGAGGAACCAGCCGGGGCCCGTGGTGCCGAAGACGGCACCGCCCAGGCCGGAGAGCACGTCCCCGGAGTTGGCCGCGTTGCCCAGACCGGCGCCCTCGGTGCCGATCCCGGCGAACGCCTGCGCCGACGTCGACACCAGGGCGTAGATGCCCAGCAGGAGCACGGTGGAGACGATCGCCGCCCGTCCGGGGGTGTGCCTGCTGTCGGCGGTCTCCTCGTTGACCGCGACGGCGGTGTCCCAGCCCCAGTAGATGAAGACCGCGGCGAGGAGGCCCGCGGTCAGCTCCTTGGCCGACGGCACATGGAGGGGGTTGAACCAGGAGGCGGAGACGTGGATCGCCGTCGGCGGCCCGTCGGTGTAGACCCTGACCAGGGCGGTCACCGCGAACAGGATCAGCACCGCCACCTCGGCGCACACCAGCCAGCGCTGGAGGGCCGCCGACACCTCGATGCCCACGTAGCAGACCGTGGTCATCACGGCGATCCAGGTGACCCCCGCGACGGTGGTCCACAGCCGGTCCTCGGCGAGCGAGTCGAACCCCAGCAGCCGGAAGCCGTAGATGCCGGCGATCTCCGCGAGGTTCGCCATGGCGATGACGTCGGCGACGATGATGCCCCAGCCGCCCATCCAGCCGATGCGCGGCCCGAAGGCGCGGGAGGCCCAGGTGAAGGTGGTCCCGCAGTCGGCGTCGCCCGCGTTGAGCTCCCGGTAGGCGTACGCGATCAGCAGCATCGGGACGAAGGCCAGCATCGTCACGATCGGCGCCTGGAGGCCGACCCCCACGACGATCAGGCCGAGCGTCGCCGCCAGGCTGTACGCCGGAGCGGTGGAGGACAGGCCCATGGCGACCGAGGAGAACAGTCCCAGGGCACCGGCCTTGAGCCCCTTCTCGCCCGGGCCGGGGCCGGGCGCGAGCGGCGCGGGGGACCCGACCGGACCATCGAAGAGCTTCACCTCTGCATTCATCTCCGCATCTCGCCTGGAGAGCCGGCACGCCCGAGAGAACTCGTGATCACCATTTTCCCCGGGGTCGATCGGGTCCGCCAGACGAGCGATGACGCTCCGTGCAGGTGCGGGTCGCCGCACGGAGCGCGGGAATCCGCGCGGCGATGTGTCGGAGGCGATGTGTCAGAGTGGAGGTACGACGCGATGGCGCGGGTGAGGACGCGGGAGAAGGTTTCCCTGTCATGCCGGCACAGCCTGATCGCCTCGCCACTGCAGTTCCCATGTTCCTGCACGGGCGGAGCGAGGAGTACACGGACCTGTTCGGGCAGGCTCCGGTGTTCTTCGCTGCGCTGAGCGGCCCGGAACATGTACTGGAGGCGGCGAGTCCGGCGTTTTTCGACGCCTTCGCGGCCGGCCGCACGACCACCGGCATACCGGTCGGGGAGCTGGTTCCGGAACTGGCCCGGCAGGGTGTCCTCGATCGGATCGATGAGGTGTACCGCACCGGCGCTGTGTACCGGAACCGAGGCGGGCACCTCGTGCTCGGTGGGCGAGGGGCCCGACGGGAGGAGTTCTTCGACATCACCTACGAGCCCCGCCGGGATGCGGTCGGCCGGGTCGACGGGGTGACGGTGATCGCGGTGGAGACCACCGCGTACCACCACGCGCAGCTCCTGGCCGCCGAGCAGCGCGTCCTGCTGGAGCAGATCGCGCGCGACGCCCCGCTGAGCGAGATCCTGACCGGCATGGCGAGGGCGATCGAGGAGCTCTCCCCCGACATGATCGTCTCGGTGCTGCTCCTCGATCCCGACGGCCGTCACCTGCGCCACGGCACCGCCCCGCGCCTGCCCGACTTCTACAACGACGCGATCGACGGGATCGCCATCGGCGACGGAGTCGGCTCGTGCGGCACGGCCGCCCACCGGCAGGCACCGGTGATCGTCAGCGACATCGCCACCGACCCCCTGTGGGAGGGCTATCGCGACCTGGCGAAGCGGGCCGGGGTCGCGGCGTGCTGGTCCACGCCGATCCGCGGCTCGGACGGCCGGCTGCTGGGCACTTTCGCGATCTACCATCGCACTCCCAGGGCGCCCGACGACCAGGACCTGGCGCTCAGCGCGGCTTTCACCCGCATCGCCGCCCTGGCGATCGAGCGTCACCGCGCGGTGGAGGCGGGCCATGCCGCCCAGGAGCGGGAGAAGGCGGCTCGTGAGGACCTGGCCTTCGTCCTGGAGGCCAGTACCGCCATCGCGCGCCAGCCGCACTATTTCGACTGCCTCGAGCGTATGGCTCGGTTGACCGTGCCGGCCTTGGCTCCGCTGTGCGCCGTCCACGTGGTCGAGCGCGACCGGATCCGGCGGATCGCCGTCGCCGCCGCCACCCGCGCCGAGGAAGGCATCCTCGCCTCGCCCGAACTGGGCATCGAGATCGACAACGTGGTCGCCCGTGTGCTGGCCTCCGGCACCCCCCGGACCGGTCGGGTCGGCTCCTGTCCGGACGATCTGTCCGCGCATCTCGGCGTCAGCGGTTATGTGTGCGTGCCACTGGCCACCCATGGCCGCACCTTCGGCGTACTGACCCTCCTGACCACCGATCGGCCCCTGGACGGCCACGTCGTCGCCCTGGCCGAGGAGCTCGCCCGCCGGGCCGCTTCCAGCGCCGACAATGCCCGCCAGTTCACCGACCGGGCCAGACTCGCCCGCGACCTGCAGGCCGGCCTGCTGCCTCCCGAGTTGCCCGAGGTCCCCGGCGCCACACTGGCGGCCTCCTACCACCCTGCCGGTGAGGGACTCGACGTCGGTGGCGACTTCTACGACGTCTTCCCGCTTCCCGACGACCGCTGGGCGATCATGATCGGCGACGTATGCGGGCGCGGCGCTCGCGCCGCCGCCACCACCGGCATAGTCCGCCACAGCGCACGCGCCGCCGCCCGCCTCCTCGACGACCCGGCGGCCGTGGTCACCACCATCAACGCCGCACTGACGGATCGGGCGGTCGGCGAGGAATGCTTCGTCTCACTCGTCTATGGCGAACTGCGGCACACCGCATCCCACCTGGCGTTGAACCTGATTCGAGCCGGTCACGTCCCCCCACTCGTGCGCCGGGCCGACGGCACAGTCGAGGAAATCGCCCCACCGGGCCTGCTCCTGGGCATCGGACCCGACCCCGACTCGTCCCCGTGCGGCGTCGACCTGTACCCGGCCGACAGCCTGGTCCTGGTCACCGATGGCATCACCGAGGCCCGTTCCACCAGTGGCGAACTCTTCGGGGAGGATCGCCTGGCCGACGCCCTCGGCGCACTCCGAACCTCCTCCCCTACCGCCGGGATGCTCCTCGAGTCGGTCTCCACCGCGGTCACCGCCTTCGCGGCTGACGCCACGCACGACGACCAAGCAGTGCTGGTCCTCACCGCCACCTGACCACGGACCGGGTCGTGGTCTCCGGCCGTGGACGGAGGAGGGCCGTGGGCGACCCGGCCCTCCTGCCCGATGCTGTTACGGCCAGCCTTGCTGCACCTTGGCGGGGGCGGTGTTCCAGCTCTTGGGTATGAACGTGATCATGTAGGTTCCGCGGTCGAAGTCGGCGTACCCGGCAGACCACTTCCGGAACTTGCTCTCGTATACGTGCATGGGGCCCAGGCCACTGTTGGGCGCGTGATAGTGGTCGCCGTGGGTCCAGACCGTCTTGTCGGCGTCCGCTTCCGTTTGAGCTCCGAACCAGCCGTAGTCGAAATTGACCCAGCTTTCGCCGGGCTTGGCGGGACTGCGCGGGACGCTTCTGTCCTTCGACATGTCGACCAGGCCCGTGCCCTGGTCGGGGCGGAAGGCCTCCGGATCGCCGTACTTCCTCCTGTCGGAGGGGCCCCGCTGGTCCTGCCCGCTCCAGAAGTGCTTCGAGTAGACCACCGCCTTCATCCTGGACGGGTCGTAGTTGCCTCCGTCTCTTTCTTTGAAAGACGGTGTGTTCCTCAGTGCCGAGTAGAAGTTCGAGCGGCTGTCCTCGTGGAGCAGAGCGTCATTGTTGTTCGTGAGCCCCGTCTTGAGGTTGCCGATGTACGTCCCCTCGTCGTGGGCACTTTCCAGGGCCTTGTTCATGATGGACGCCACATCACGCGCCCGCTTGAAACCCTTCTCCTCGTCGAAACTGTCCTTGGCGATGCGACCCTCGAACTCTGCCCGCGTTTCATCGGGCCGGGGGCTGATGTTCTTGAGGTCGTTCTTGTACTTGCCCTCGTCGAAGAACGAAAACGCCAACTTGTTCATCGGGTAGGGACCCGAATTGACCCAGGTGACGCCGACGCAACCGTAGGACAGCTTCTCCCGCTGCTCTTCGGTCATCTGCTGCTTCTTGCCGTCGCGGTGACTGTAGACCTGCTGCCACTTGCGTATGTAGTTGTTGATGACCGTAGTGGCCCTGCCTCCGTAGGCCCGGTACGCATCAGGCATCCTTTCGAGCGGCTCGGCCGGAGGGGTTTCCCTGTCGTCGGTTGAGTCGGGGAACCGGGAGGACGGGCCGGCGCTCGGAGGTAACTCCCCCGTAGGCTTGCCGGGTTGCCCCAGAGTCAGGGCGTTTTCGTTGAGTGCGTTGATGTTCGTGACGTCATCCGCCGTCAGGCCGTGCGTTGCGGCGTAGGACCCGTTCTCTTCCCTGTCGCCGCTGCCGACGGCCTGACTGACCGACGGGATGAATCCGGCGGTGCATATGACCGCACCCGCGGTGGCGAAGGTGAGAAGTCTCCGACGTTTGTACATGAGAATCAACAACTCCCTTGTGGTGAATCTCGTGAACGAGAGCATGCGAGAGCGCGACGCCATGGGGGGGGGAGATGCAGTGGTACGGGAGATGGCGGTGGCGGCGCACTCGTCGCCGGCCCGACGTGGGCTGGTCGGGCGGGTCGGGCGGGGCCGGCGCTACATCAGCGTCGTCGCCGAAGCGACGACGCGGGCCCGGCCCGGGTGGTCGGGGTCGCCGTACCGGACCTCGACGCGCGGGTGGGAGCGCATGAACTCGGTGTCGACCGGGCGGACCTGGTCGAGGTGGTCAACCGTGCGCACGGCGATGTCCGTGTCGTCGTCCGCGTTGATCGTGGCGGGAGTGGCGGCGGTCGCCGGGGCGGTCGTTGCCGCGGTGGCCGCCTGGGCTCCCTGGGCGAGGGGCAGGGCGAGGGCCGCGGTCACAGCGACGGTGGCGAGGGTTCGGAGAGCGGTTCTGCGTATCACTTCTCGACTCCCGGATGAGTGATCGGGTCGATACGAGCAGTGATCATGTCCCGGTGTTAACTTCCCGGCAACATCGCCGCTTTGAAACCGGCCAACCTGCCACTGAGGCGGTATCTGGCCATGCATCTGATCCGGCCCGGCGTGGGGGCGCCCTGCGGCTGCCTCACGGAGCCCTGGCGCCGCGTCCGAGGGCTGATTCAGGGGACCGGGTCAGGTCACAGCAATCGGTCGACCAGCCCGTCGATGTAGTCCGGGGTGAGCGGGCCCATGCCGAACAGGACGCGGATATACATCGGGGCCAGGATGTGGTCCAGCACGCCGAGCGCGTCGGGTGCCTGCTCGCCGCGTTCGCGGGCGCGATCGAGCATGGACTGCAGTTGCCGGGTGCGTTCGTCGCGGAGGGCGTCACGCGCCTGCAGGCCTTGCTGACCGCTGCTCGACAAGGCGACGGCCAGGCGCACCACTGCCAGACCGTCGGGTCCGGTGATCTCGCGGGCCACCTGGGCCGCGTAGGTGCGCAGGTCGCCGGCCAGGCTCCCGGTGTCGGGCATCGGCGACTGCGCGTTGAGGCGGGTGAGCGCCACGTCGGTGAGCAGGGTTTCCAGGTTGCCCCACCGGCGGTAGATGCTGCTGTCGGCCACGCCCGCGCGGGCTGCGACCTCGCCGATGGTGAAGTTGCCGTAGCCGCGCTCACTGATCAGGTCGGTGACGGCCTGGTGCACCTGCACGCCGACGCGGGCGCTGCGCCCGCCGGGCCGCCGGGCTCGCTGTCCCTCGTTCATGCCCCCACCTTAACGCAGTAGCGACTTGCGTTTGTGGGGCAACCCTCCTTACAGTCTCCTAACGCAGTCACTGACTGCTTTAGAGCGCTCAGGTGTATCGCCGCCCACGTCGACCGTGGCCGGGCGCAACCGACGATTGAGAGGAATCCCCATCGCTGCATCGCATGCGGCCGTAGGCAGTCGATCGAACCGGGCCGTGCTGCTCACGGTGACCTGCCTAGGCCAGTTCATGGTCCTGCTCGACAACACGATCGTTGGAGCGGCGCTGCCCGATATGCAGCACCGGCTGCACACTCAGTTGACCGGTCTGCAATGGATCGTCGACGCGTACGTACTGCTGGTCGCCATGCTGCTGCTGTCCGGCGGGATCTTCGCCGACCGGTTCGGCCGCAAGCGGGTGTACCTGACCGGCGTGGTGGTGTTCACCGCCGCGTCGGTGCTGTGCAGCCTCGCTCCCTCGGTCGGCTGGCTGGTCGCCGGCCGGGTGCTGCAGGGCATCGGGGCCGCGGCGCTGAGCCCTGCCTCGCTGGCCCTGCTCGTGGCCGCCCATCCCATGCCGCAAGAACGAGTCAAGGCGATCGGGCTGTGGGCCGGATTCAGCGGAATCGGTCTGGCCGCAGGCCCCGTGGCCGGCGGCGTGCTGACGGAAGCCTTCGGCTGGCCCGCCATCTTCCTGGTCAATCTGCCCATCGGCGTGGTCCTGCTGCTGATCGGCCTGCGCCACCTCGTCGAGTCCCGCAATCCGAGCGCTCCCGCGATCGACATCCCGGGCACGGTGCTGTCCGTTCTGGCGGTGGGGGCGATGACCTACGGGCTGATCGAGGGTGGTGCCCGCGGCTGGACGTCGCCGGTGATCCTGGGCAGCTTCGCCGCCGCGGTGATCCTCCTCGCCGCCTTCGTCGTCGTCGAAGCGCGTCGTCCCGCTCCGATGCTGCCGTTGCGGCTGTTCCGGCAGCGGCTGTTCACCGTGTCCAACACCGCCATGGTCGTGGTGGGGTTCGCGCTCATGGGCTCGTCGTTCTTCTTCTCCCAGTTCTTCGTGTACGTCCAGGGCAGCTCGATCCTGCGCGCCGGCCTGCAGACCCTCCCCGTCTCCCTCGCCATGGTGATCGTCAGCCCGTACGCGGGCCGGCTCGCCGCTCGGTACGGCTTCCGCATCGTGGTCACCATCGGCCTGGCCCTGGCCGGGCTGGGACTGCTGGCGCTGGGCATGGTGCACGCCGACACCGGCTACGGGAACGTGTGGTGGCGGCTGGGAGTCGTCGGCATCGGCTTCGCCCTGACCATGTCCCCGCTGACGGGCGCCGCCATCCAAGCGGTCAGCACGCAGGAAGGCGGCCTCGCCTCCGGCATCAGCAGCACCACCCGGCAGATCGGCGCGGTGCTCGGCGTTGCGGTGCTCGGAGCCGTCGTCCGCACCCGGCAATCCGGCGGCGCCTCCTTCGAGACCGGCCTCAACAGCGCCTTCGTCGCCGCCGGCGCCGTCACATTGGCCACCGCCGTGTTCACCGGCCTGTGGCTGGCGAGGTCCAAGCCCGCGGAAGGCTCCGCGGCGCCGCGACGTTCCACCGATCCAGATGCGGCCACCACCTCGAACGAGGTGTCAGCGAACAGCCGTTGACAACGGCAACCACCTTGGCCGGGAGGTGTCCCGCTGGAGGCTCCTCCAGCGGGACACCTCCCGGCACACACCAGGATGACGCCCCGCGTGTGCGCTTTACTCGGCGGCCGGATCGGCGGCATCATCCGGCCTCCGTTGGGTTTCCGGCTGGAGTGGGAGGCTGCGCCGTGGGGGGAGCGTGCTGGTGGCGTTGGTGTGCACGCGCCGGAGCACGTGGGGGAGCATGGTCTCGGCGATGCCGTGGATCGTGCCGTCGGTGTGCAGCAGTTCCATGATCGGCACGTCCTGGTCGATGTAGACGCGGAAGCGGGCGAGGACCTCCATGGCGAGGAGGGAGTCCATGCCGTACTGCTGGAGAGGCCGGTTGCGGTCGATGTCCTCGGGCGGCATGTGAAGGGTTTCGGAGATCACGGCGGCAAGCATGTCCTCGATGAGGGCGAGCGCTTCCGGCGGAGTGGCCGTGGCGAGGCGCCGGCGGACGGCTTCGAGGTGCCATTCGTCGCCGGCGATCTCCGGGGGGCGTACGGCGGCGAAGCGGGGGCCGGCCAAGGAAGGACAGACGGCACCCAAACGGTGCCAGTCGACGCGGCCGAACGCCGACCCCTCCGAGCCGTTGGAAAGATGGCCCGCCAGAGCGTCGAGCGCGTCGTCGGGATCGACCGGTGCGGCGCCCATGCTGGTGAGTGTGCCGGTCAGTTGGTTGCGGGCGACGTATCCGACGCGGTCGATGGCGCCCCAGGTCATGAACGTCCCGGGGCGGCCTGCTGCTCGGCGGGCGCGCACGAGGGCTTCCATGGTGAGGTTGGCGGCGGCGTAACCGGCCTGGTGCATGAAGCCCGCGGTGGCGCTGATCGAGGAGTAGACGACGAAGTCGGTTCGTGGGCAGGCGGCGTTCAGTTGGAGCGCGCCGCCCCATTTGGGGGCGATGATGGCGTGGAGCTGGTCATCGGTGAGTTCGGTCAGCGGGTGGTCGTCGATGTGCATGGCGGCGTGGATGACGCCGCGCAGCGGGTGGGGGCCGGCCTGGAGTTGTTCCAGTAGTGGCTGCATGGTGTGCGGGTCACTGACGTCGGCGGTGTGCGCTGTGGCCTGTGCGCCTTGTGCGCGCAGTTCTTCGAGCAAGCCGGGTGCTTCGGGAGCTTCGTGGCCTCGACGGCTCACCAGGGCGAGGTGGCGTGCGCCGTGGCGGACCAGTGTGCGGGCCGTGTGCGCGCCCAGGCCGCTCAGGCCGCCGCTGATGAGGTAGGTGCCCTCGGGGTCCAGTCGCAGGGGACGGGGGGCGGGCTCGACGGGCACGGGGTCGTTGAAGGTGATGACGACCTTGCCCGTGTGCTTGGAGTGCTGCATGAGGCGGAAGGCGTCGGTAATGCGGTGAGCGGGATAGCACAGGCGGGGCAGCGGAGGGTAGGTGCCGTCGTGGACAGCGGTGCAGATCTCGTCGAAGACGGTGGTGGCCAGTTCGGGGTTCTGCCATAGCAGGCCGGCGGCGTCCACCACGCACAGCGTGGCGTTCGCGGCCAGGGGCTTGAGCAGGATGCGCTGGTTGGCGTAGACGTCGCGTTTGCCGAGTTCGATGAACCGGCCGCCGGGTGCGAGGAGTTCACGGGAGCGAGACGCCGCTTCGCCGCTGAGGGTGTTGAGGATCACGTCGGCTCCGCGGCCGACGGTGTAGGTGCGGATGTCGTCGGCGAACGTCAGCCGGCGCGAGTCGGTGACGTAGTCGGCGCAGAGGGCTTCCGCGAGATCGCGTTTGGCGGGGGTACCGGCGGTGGCGAGGATGCGCGCTCCGACCAGGCGCGCGTAGAGGACGGCGGCGAGACCCACGCCTCCGGCCACGCCATGGATGAGGAGGGTTTCGTCCTTCTTCAGGTGTGCGAGGTTCTTGAGGCTGTGGTGGACGGTGAAGTAGGCCACCGGCAGTGTGGCCGCCTCCTCGAAGGTCATGCCCGCCGGCATGCGCCGCACGGCGGTGGCACGCGTGCGTACGTGGGAGGCGAAGGCTCCCGGGAAGGCGCCGAAGACCCGGTCACCGACGGCGAAGTCCTCCACCTTGCCGCCTACGGCGGTGATGACGCCGGCTCCCTCGAGTCCCAGGATCTCCTCCGAGGGGGCTCCGTCCTCGGCCACCGGGGGCAGCAGCCCTGTGACGACCATGATGTCCCGGTAGTTCAAAGCCGCCGCCCGTACCGCGATCACCACGTCTTCCGGCCCCGGGCGGGGCGGGTCGCATTCGGTCCACCTCAGGCCGTACCCCAGTCCCTGGTCCTTCAGCGCTACCCGGTAGGGGAGGTCGTCGTCCGGTGCGACCTGTACACAGGGCGGTGGGGTGTGCACGGCGCGGGGTACGAACCGGCCGCCCTGTGTCAGGGCGATCTCGTCTTCTTCCGCCGCGCCCTCGGGAGCTGCCACCAGGAGTTCGTGCGCCAGGCGTGCGGCATCCGCCGCGAGGTCGGCTCCCCGGTCGAGGGAGATGCGGCGCACGGGCACGGTGATCTCGTTGGCGAGTGTGCGGGCGGCTCCCCAGGCCGCCGCCTGGCCGGGGAAGGCGGGCCGTTCCGGGGCGGGCAACACTCCGGTGGGATGGGTGAGCAGGACCAGGCGGCGCACCGTGACGGTGCCGTCGGCTTTGAGGGCTTGCGCGAAGGACCGTAGTGCGGCGACGCGGCGGACGGCCAGCTCGGTACAGGCCGCGGGGTCCTGTCCGGCTTCCTCGTCCGCGTCACTGCCCAGGATCAGCACGACGGCCGCGTCCGGTGTCCGCTCCAGCGCGGCCCGCCATTCGGCCGGGCCGCACGGGCAGGGCACGACCTCTGCAGTGGCGCGTCCCGCTGTCGCCAGTTCGCCGGCCGTCAGGATGGCGAGAGGTTCCTGCGCGGGGGTTTCGGTGACCAGGAGCCAGCCCGCGGCATCCGCTGTGCCACATCCCTCGGCATCCGCCGGGCCGGAAGGGGTCGTCAGGATCGGGGTGGCGGCCGGTGAAGTGCGGCTGAGCAGCAGTGAACCCTGTTCGTGCAAGGGACCGGTCGACGCCCCTTGCTGGATGGTGTCGTGGAATCCGCTGTCGGCCAGGACCTGGGGCCATTGGGCACGGGGGATGAGGATGTGGTCCGGGCGCAGATCGGTGTCCCGGGGGTTCCAGAACTCCGGCAGTGCTCCGAACAGCAGCGCCAGCAGCTCGGGGTTGTGCGCTTCCAGGGCCAGGAGGTGACCACCGGGGACGAGCAGTCGGGTCAGGTGCCGCAGTGACGCCCGCACATCCGCGACGGCGTGGAGGGCGAAGCCTGCCACCACCATGTCGAAGGAATGGGGGGTGAAGCCCTGCTCCACCGGGTCGGTGTTCAGGTCCAGTGTCCGATAGGTCACGTGGTCGCCGTAGGTGTCGAACCGGGCTTGGGCCGCGGGAAAGAACGCGGCGGAGATGTCGGTGAAGACGTAGCAGCCACGCTCGTCCAGCAGAGGCAGGAGATGCGCGGTCAGCCCGCCCGTGCCGCCACCGACCTCGAGGATGCGCAGGGGCCGGTCAGCGGGCCGGCTGCGGAGCAGCGCACTCAGCAAGTGAGCGGCCATGCGGTTGTAGAAGCGGGGGCCGGAGTCGATGTCGTAGTACTGCTCGATGGTCTCCGCTCCGCTGTCCTGGAACAGCAGTTCCAGCGGTTTACGCCTCCCCGTGAGGACGTCCCGCAGGTGGAGCCCGCTGGAGATGTTGAGAATCACTGACGGCAGGAAGTCGCTCGTGCGCACCAAGTGTTGGATCGTGGGCTTCGCAGCCGTCCTCAGCCGGCGCCATCGCCCGCCTTCTTCGGCCAGGATCCCCGCTTCCACCGCCATGTCCGCCAGAAGACGCACCAGTTTTTCGTGCTGCGGCAGCACCCCGGCCGCGAGCAGGTCGTCGAAGGTGAAGGTGTCCCGCTGCCCGGGCAGCAGCTGCGCCAGTGCGGTGGACACCCCGTACGCCGTGAGCTCCTTGCGCACGGCATCGGCGTCTGCGGCCGCCTCCACACGCAGCTCTTCGCGCAGACGTGTCAGGTCCGGGGCGGCCGCGGCGACGACCCGCGCGGGGGCGGGCGGGATCCATGGCGGAGCGGGCCGGCCGGGCAGCGGCGCCGCCCGCATCACCCATGAGTACTGCTCGCCCCGGTCGGTGGACGACAGGGCCACGCGCTGAAGGCGGCAGCCGGTCAGCTCCATCGCCACCGCGCCGTCCTCACCGAGGACAGTGACGTCCCAGACGATTTCACGCGGTGTGCGGGAGCGCTGCCGCACATAGGCCAGCCCCTGATCGGCCGGCCTCGCCCAGTACCGGACGCGGTCGAACCCGGATGGCAGATACCCTGTCTCCCCCTCCCGCAGCACCAGCTGGGCGCCCGCCTGCAACGCACCGTCCAAGAGGGCAGGGTGCACCAGATAGCCGCCGTAGCCGTCGTCGGGCAACGCGCAGTGGTAGGCCGCGACGACCTCTGACCGGCCCACCCGCAGCTCACGCAGCACCTGGCAGGCCGGACCGTAGAACAACCCTCCGGCGGCCAGCTCGGCGTAGAGCTCCGCAGCGTCGAGGCGGGAGGTCATCCGCTCCCGCAAGGCCGCCGGGTCTGCCGCCTCCGGCCGGGGTGCGGTCAGCCGCTGGACCCTTCCCCGTGCGTGCAACCGCCAGCCGCCGGCGGCGCGACTGGCGACGCGGAGGACGCCGTCCTCATCGGACAGGGACGTCGTCAGGAGGAGGTCCGCCGGGGAGTCCCAGGGCACGGGCAGACCTCGGACGATCTGCAAGTCCGTGATCTCCACCGGGCCGGCGAGCGCCTCCCGCCCCGCGGCCAGTGCCATCTCGATGTAGCCGGTGGCCGGCATCACCACCGCGCCGCCGACGCGGTGGTCGGCCAGCCAGGGAGTGCGCGTACGCTCCACCGCGGTGTGCCAGACGGGCTCCAGCACCGGAGCGCGTTCACCCAGCAACGGGTGGACCAGAACGCCGTCGCCACTGGTACGGATCCAGTGCTCCGGGGTGCCGTTCCAGTACCGTTCGCGCTGCCAGGGGTACGTCGGCAGGTCCGCGACCGCGCCCGGCCGGGTGAAGAAGCGGTCGGTGCGCTCGAAGGCGCAGGTGTCCGCCGCCAGGAGCCGAGCCGCCGCCCGGCGTACCTGTTCCACGGCGCTTCCTTGCCGCCGCATGCAAGGGACGACGGGGATCTGTCCGCTCTGCGCATCGGTGATGATCCGCGTCACCGATGCGGTGAGGGCCGGTTGGGGTGCGATGACCACCACCGCTGCCGCCCCGGCGCGCACCGATCGCCCGAGGGCGTCGGCGAACCGGACCGGGCGCCGGGCGTTGTGCCACCAGTAGCGTGCGTCCAGCTCACCGGCGCCGACCGGCTCACCGGTCACGGTCGAGTACATCGGTACCTGCGGCGTCCCGGCGACCAGGCCCGTCAGCCCCCGGAGGAGCGGCTGCTCGATCACGTCCATGGCGGCACTGTGGAAGGCGTGATCGATGTCGAGCTCACGAAACGGCACGCCCCGGCCGGCCAGAACCTCCCCCAGTTCCCGGACCGCGTCCACCGGACCGGAAACGGTCACGTCCCTGGGCCCATTGACCGCCGCGAGTTCCAGATGCCCGTCGAAGGGGGTCAGAAGCTCCCGCGCTTCCCGCTCGTCCAGGCCGAGCGCGGCCATCCTTCCCGAGCCTGCCGTCACGGCCTGGGCCCGGCTGCGCTCGGCAACCACACGCGCGGCCTCCGCCAGGCCCAGGGCCCCGGCGGCGTACGCCGCCGCCACCTCTCCGACGCTGTGCCCCAGCACAGCCGACGGTCGCACGCCCAGCTCTTCCAGCAGTGCGGTCAGACCCACCTGCAACGCGAACAGGGCCGGCTGGGCGAAGGCGTTGACCGACATCCGCTCGGCCGCGGCGCTTCCCTCGCCCGCGGTGTCGGCCAGTAGCTCGGCCACCGACCAGCCCAGCAGCGGTCGCAGATGCGTGTCGGCCTCCTCCACTGCCGCTCTGAAGACCGCTTCCTCCGCCATCAGGGCGGCCCCCATGCCCGGCCACTGTGTGCCGTTGCCGCTGAAGACGAACACCACCCCGGCAGCCCGCTCCCGCTCCACATGTGCCTCGGCAGCGGCCAGCACCTCCTCATCGGCGGCCAGCGCGGACAGCTGCTCGGCCGCCTCCCGCGGGCCCGCGACCAGCAACGCCACCCGGCGCGGGTGCCGCCCCCGCCTGCGGGAAGCGGTCCAGCACACGTCGTAGAACTCTTTCTCGTCCGTGACCTCGGCCATGCGGCCGGCGGCCGCGCGGGCGGCGTCGGCCAAGGCCGCCCGGGTGCGCGCCGAGACGACCAGCGGCAACGGCCCGCCGACCGGGTCGGCGGCACATGGCTCCCGGGCGGGCGCGGCGGCCAGGACCACATGCGCGTTGGCGCCGCCGAAGCCGAAGCTGTTCACGCCCACCACCCCGCCCTCGGCCGCCGGTACCGCGCGCATGGCGGTGACCAGCTCCAGGTTGAGTCCGGTGAAGTCGACCTTCGGGCTCGGCGGGTCCCCGTGCAGCGAAGCCGGAATCCGGCGGTGCCGTAGTACCAGCATCGCCTTGAACAGCCCTGCCATCCCCGACGCCGGCTCACAGTGCCCGAGGTTGGTCTTCACCGACCCGAACAGCAAAGGCCCGCTGCCGCGCCGTGCCCCCAGCGCCTCGCCGATCGCACGGCACTCCTGAGGATCGCCCACCGGTGTGCCCGTCCCGTGCGCCTCGAGATACAGCACCTGGTCCGGCGTGACGCCCGCCCGCTCGTACACCTCGCACAGCAGCCGCCGCTGCATCTCCGAGTCCGGCACCGTCATACCCCAGGTGCCGCCGTCACTGTTGGCCCCGCTCCCGGCGACGACGGCGTGCACGCGATCACCGTCGGCCACGGCGTCCCGCAGTCGCTTGAGCACCACCATCCCGCCGCCTTCGGCACGGACGTAGCCGTCCGCCCCGGCCGAGAACGCGGCGCAACGCCCGCGCGGGGAGAGCATGAGCGCCTGGGAGAAGCCGACGAAGTGGTACGGGCTCAGCAGCAGGTTGGCACCGCCCGCGAGTGCCACGCGGCTGCGACCCGAGCGCAGCGTCTCGCACGCCTGATGGAACGCGACCAGGGAGGAGGAACAAGCGGTGTCCACCGCCATGCTGGGACCGCGCAGATCGAAGACGTACGACAGGCGGTTCGCCGCGATCGACAGGGCTGCGCCGCTCATGCTGTGCGGGGTGATCTGCTCCACCCGGCTGAACTGCAGCCCTCCGTAGGACATGTCACTGATCCCCACGAAGACCGCCGTGTCCGAACCGGCCAGACTCGCGGGGGCGATGGCCGCGTCGTCCAGCGCCTCCGCCGCCATCTCCAGCAGCATCCGCTGCTGCGGATCCATGTACGTCGCCTCACGAGGCGAGATGCCGAAGTACTCAGGGTCGAAACCGGCGACATCGTCCAGGTAGCCGCCCGCCATGGTGTAGGCCTTGCCCGGACGCTGCGGGGAGGGATCCACGAAACGCGCGGCATCCACACGATCCGCCGGCGGCACCTCGGAGATCAGGTCCTTTCCCTCCGCCAGGGCATCCCACAACCGGCCGAGGTCGGTGATTCCCCCCGGCAGTCGGCAAGCCGCACCGACAACGGCCAGGGGATCCGAGGAATCACATGCCGCGTTCGGGCACGGGGCCGCACCAGTCACCGATCACTCCCGTCGCCGATCAGGGCATTCGAGACTTGAGCCGCATGAGTGACTACCCGCAATAAATAGACTTAATGACCTAAAACGCTAATCCACCCCGCGAGGGGAATGAGTGAACGCCCGTCCAGCGAGACCGGCGCTCCTCCCTCTCTGGCTGCGATCTTCAGACCGCAGCCGGGCACCCCTTTGAGCGCCCTGGGGTGGCCGGACCTGCCGGAACGACGAGCGCCAGGAAGCCGGCCAACGCTCCCAGCAGACCGGTGACCACGACGGTCACCGCCCGGCCCCGGCCTGCACGGTGATTCCGTGGCGTTGGACGATCGAGGGAAGTTTCGGCCGGCTCACGCACCAGCGCCGCCCGGCCCGTGGCTACGAAACCCACCCGCACCGCTCCGCAGCCGTGATCGCCATGAGCCGTGATCGGCCCCATGGCCCGCCGCCTCACCGGCGAAACCACCCCGATCCGACGCGGCGGCCGACCATGGCATCACACACGACCCAGAGGGCGGAACGCGCGGTCAGCAGCAGTTGGGGAAGTCCCAAGCCCACCAGGTGGTCCCGAGGCCGTCGCGCGTCTTGGCCACGGTGGCGCCGTTGCTGTTCTGGAGGTAGATGATCGTTCGGAGCTTGCCCTGCGACTGCTCATCCTTCACGTTGACACCGCTCGCAGCACGGGCAGAACCGAAAGGATCGGGCATGCCCATGGACACCCACCCGGTCCACTGCTTGCCGACGGTCCAGCGCGTCCATACCGCGTAGTCGAGGCCGACCAGGAACTGCTCCTTCTCGCCGCTCGGAAGCGCGTGCTCCTTCACGCCGTAATCGCATATGTACTTGCCGCCGCCCCCCGCGGTGCAGGTGTCGGCCGCCTGAGCCGGGGCGCCGGCCACGGCCAGCCCTGCCATGGTGGCGATGGCGACAACGGCGGCCTTGAATCTCTTCACCTTGAGCATCCTGTTCTCTCAACACGATCTGCGCAGGCCAGGCCCCTTTGAGCTAGCCATGACGCCCCGTCAACCTATGGCGAACCGCTCACGCAACGCTGACGCCGCTCTGACGTTTTGCTGATGCCCCGCTGACGTTCGTGGACCACTCCCTTTTCGCGAGCTTGAGGCATCAAGTCTCCAAGGGCATTGAGCTGTTCGGCGTCCAACTGCTCCGGGACGCTCGGGGGCGCGGCTTCGCCCACAGTTCGGCTCGACGGCGGAAGCCGCGGCACAGATCGGGGCCGCGTCGCCACCTGACGGGGACTGGGTCGGTAAGACGCCGGCCCGCACCCGTTGTTGCTGGGGGCGGCGGAGAAGTGCGCGAACCACAAGAGACGATGTTCAAATGTCTGATGTTTGTGTACGGTGCTTCCATGAAACGCATCAGCGCACCGCGGCGGACGGCCAGCCTGTCCGCCCAGCTCGTGGAGAGCCTCCGCTCGCACATCGAGGCAGGGGGCTGGCCGGTCGGGACGCGCATCCCGCCGGAACAGGCCCTCATCGAGGAGCTCGGGGTCGGACGCAGCACGCTGCGCGAGGCGATCGGCGCACTGGTGCACCTCGGCCTGCTGGAGCCCAGAGCCGGTGACGGCACGTACGTCCGCTCCTCCAGCGAGCTCCAGTCGGTCATGGTGCGGCGGGCAGGCTCCGCGAAGCGGGACGACGTGCTGGAACTGCGGACCGTTCTGGAGGAGTACGCCTCGGGCGCCGCGGCCCTGCGCCGCAGCGACGGGCAGGTGCGGCAGCTGCGGGAGCTGCTGGCCGACGCCGAAGCGGCCACCGCCGGCGAGGACATGTCCGCGGCCACGGACGTCGACGCGCTCTTCCACCGGTCCGTCGTCCGGGCGAGCGGGAACGACCTGCTGATCGAGGTGTACGACTACCTCGGCGCGGCGCTCACCTCGCACCTGGGGGGCCTGCCCTGGGACGCCGCCCACGCCGAGGAGCACGCCGGCCTGCACCGGCGGCTCGTCGACGCGATCGAGGCCCGGGACGCGGGCGGCGCCCGCGATGCCGCGGCCGCGATCGTCCGGCTCACCCGCGACCACGAAACCGCCGACGCACGCGCGGCGGAGGACCGGTGAGCCCGCAGCCGACCCCGGTGTCCCACCGGCGCTCCGCCGCCGGGACACCGGCCGCCTACTGCGCCCGGCCCGCCGTGTCCGCCGGACTCGTCATCGCGATCTGCCTCGTGGCACCGCCGACCCCCGCCGTGCCGGGTTCCTGGCACACCGCGCCGTCCTGGCCGTCCTCGGCATCGCCACGGCGCTCGCCGGCCACGGCGCGGGCCGGCACCGCCACCTACGTCAGCCCTCCTCCCTCCTCCTGATCCGATCACCCTGTCCGAGCGGCAACGCCGCCTGTCTGAACAGGCTTTCACGGCCACAAAGGAGATCACTCGTGTCTCGCTCCCACCTCCCCACCGACGAGCTCGACGCACGTACCGACCGACGAAGCGTCCGCCTGTACGCGACCGACGCCCAGTTCCGTGACGCTGCGCCCCTGGACGCCGTCACCGAGGCGATCCGGCGCCCCGGATTACCGCTCGCCGACCTGGTGGCCACCGTGATGGAGGCATACGCCGACCGCCCCGCCCTGGGCGAGCGTGCCACGGAGCCGGTCACCGACCCGGAGACGGGCCGCACCACGCTGCGCCTTCTGCAGCGGTTCGACACGCTCACCTACGGCGAACTCTGGGAGCGGGTGGGTGCGGTGGCCTCCGAGTGGCGGCACCACCCCGAACATGCGGTGGGCCCCGGCGACTTCGTCGCCGTCCTCGGTCCCACGAGCGCCGAATACACCGTGACGGATCTGGCCTGTGTCCGCTCGGGCGCGGTGTCCGTTCCCCTGCAGTCGGGTGCTTCGGCAGCACACCTGGCGCCCATCGTCGAACAGGCCGGACCGCGCCTGCTCGTGGTGGACGTCGACCACCTGGAAGTCTCGCTCGAGGTCGCGGCGAACGCCCCCTCGCTGGGCAGGATCGTCGTCATCGGCCACCGGCCCGAGGCCACCGCCCACCAGGAGAAGCTGGAGTCCGCGCGCGCCCGGCTCGCGGCGCAGGGCCGGGGAGTGGCCCTGGACACGCTGGCGTCGGTCGTCGACCGGGGAAGGGCGCTGCCGTCGCTCCCCCGGGTTCCCGACGGGTCGGCGGCCGACGCGCTGAGCGCGCTGATCTACACCTCGGGAAGTACCGGCACCCCCAAGGGGGCCATGTACACCGAGCGTCTGGTCAGGCAGTTCTGGGTCGACTTCGTGCCCGGCCAGGCGGTGCGGCCCTCCATCGTGCTCAACTACCTGCCGTTGAGTCACATGATGGGAAGGGGCGTGCTGTTCGGGACACTCGCCAAGGGCGGTCTCGCCTGTTTCACGGCGTCCAGCGACCTGTCGACGCTCTTCGAGGACCTCTCCCTGGTCCGTCCCACCGAGTTCGTCATGGTTCCCCGCATCTCCGACATGCTCTTCCAGCACTACCGGGCGGAGTTGTCCCACCGGACCGGGACAGACGGCGATGCGGCCGAGCCGGCGGAGCAGGTGATGGAGGAACTGCGGGAGAAGGTCATGGGCGGCCGCCTCCTGTGGGCCCTCAGCGCCTCGGCCCCGCCGAGCCCCGAGACGACGGCCTTCATCGAGGACTGCTTCCACGTCCGGCTGCTCGACGGCTACGGGTCGACGGAAGGCGGGGTCGTCTCCCTCGACGGCCGGGTACTGCGCCCGCCGGTGACCGACCACAGGCTGGCCGACGTACCCGAGCTGGGATACTTCGGAACCGACTCGCCGTACCCCAGGGGCGAACTGCTGATCAGGTCCGACCGGCTCGTCCCCGGGTACTTCCGGCGCCCGGACGCCACCTCCGAGGTCTTCGACGAGGACGGCTTCTACCGCACGGGCGACATCATGGCCCGCGTCGGCCCCGACGAACTGAGGTACGTCGAGCGCCGCTCCAACGTCCTCAAGCTGTCACAGGGCGAATTCGTCGCCGTCTCCCGCCTGGAAGCGCTCTTCAGCGGCAGTCCGGTCGTCCGGCAGATCTTCCTGTACGGCAGCGGCGCTCGCGCCTACCTGCTCGCGGTCGTCGTGCCGACGCAGGAGGCCCTCGAGCGCGCCGACGGGGACGCCCGGCGCCTCAGGCCGATCCTGCGGGAGTCCCTGCGGAAGCTCGCCACCGAGGCGGGGCTGAACTCCTACGAGATTCCCCGGGATCTCCTCGTCGAGACCGAGCCGTTCACTCAGGAGAACGGGCTGCTCGCCGGGGTGCGCAAGCCGTTACGGCCGGCCCTGACGAAGCGCTACGGCGAGCGCCTCGAAGCGCTGTACACCGAGCTGTCCGACCGTGAGACCGAAGAACTCCGGACACTGCGTCAGGCCGGCGCCGACCAGCCGGTACCGGCGACCGTGCTTCGGGCCGCGCAGGCGCTTCTCGGGCTGGAAGAGGGTGTCGTGAAGCCTGGCACACGCTTCCTCGAACTCGGCGGTGACAGCCTCACGGCGCTGTCGTTCTCCCAGCTGATGAAGGAGATCCTTCACGTCGACGTCCCTGTCGACGTGATCATCAGCCCGGTCAACTCGCTGCAGCGGGTGGCCGACCACATCGAGCGGGCGCTCGCGACGGAACGTCGCCGTCCCACCGCCGACAGCGTGCACGGCCCGAACGCGACGCGACTCGACGCGGCCGAGCTGCGGCTGGACGCGTTCCTCGACACGCGGACCGTCGAGCAGGCCGGAAGGCAAAGGCCGGCCGGTCCGCTGCCCGAGGCCCGGACCGTCCTGCTGACCGGCGCCAACGGCTACCTGGGCCGTTTCCTGTGCCTCGAGTGGCTGGAGCGCACGGCGGAGCGCGGCGGCACGCTGGTATGCGTAGTCCGCGGCTCCTCCGCCGAGGCAGCCCGGGCACGGCTCGACGCGGCCTTCGACAGCGGCGACCCGGAACTCATGGAGCGCTACCGCAAGTCCGCCGCCCAGCATCTTCACGTGGTCGCCGGCGACATCGGGGAACCGCGTCTCGGGCTCGACGAGGAGACCTGGCAGCGGCTGGCCGATACCGTGGACCTGATCGTCCACCCGGCGGCACTGGTCAACCACGTCCTGCCCTACGGCCAGCTGTTCGGCCCCAACGTGCTGGGAACGGTCGAACTGATCAGGCTCGCGGTCACCTCCCGGATCAAGCAGTTCACCTACCTGTCGACGGTCGCCGTCGTCTTCGGGAACCCGGCGGCCGCCGACGAGCAGGCTGACATCCGCACCGCCTGCGGGACACGCGACCTCGACGGTGAATACGCCGACGGTTACGCAGCCAGCAAATGGGCCGGCGAGGTGCTGCTGCGCGAAGCGCACGAAACATTCGGTCTGCCGGTCGCCGTCTTCCGCTCCAACATGATCCTCGCCCACCCGCGCTACCGCGGTCAGCTCAACATCCCGGATGTCTTCACCCGCCTCGTGCTGAGCCTGCTGGCGACGGGCATCGCACCCAGCAGCTTCTACGCCCGGGGCACCGACGACGGCCGCGGACACTTCGATGCACTCCCGGTGGACTTCACCGCGCGGGCCATCACCTCGCTCGGTGACGACGCACGAGAGGGCTACCGGACCTACAACGTGGTCAACCCGCACGAAGACGGCATCTCGCTCGACACGGTCGTCGACTGGCTGATATCAGCCGGACATCCCCTGACACGCATTCAGGACCACGCCAAGTGGATCGACCGCTTCGAGACCACCCTGCGCGCCCTGCCCGACCGCCAGAAGCGGCATTCGCTGCTCCCGCTGCTGCACGCCTTCGCCGAGCCGGAACAGCCACTCGCCGGCTCCGCCCTGCCGGCGGACCGGTTCCGCGCGGCGGTACGGGCCGCAGCCCTCGACGACGACAACGACATCCCCCGTCTGTCACCGGACCTGATCACCAAGTACGTGGCCGATCTCCGGGCGCACCGCCTGATATGACACAACCCGTGACCGCCGCGGGGCCCGCCATCGCCGGCCCTGCGGCGGCCAGGGTCAGCCAGGGACGCCACCACCCGGAAGGCCATCGCCGAACACCACATCGTCGCTCCGTTCCTTGCGCCGGCACCGGTCCGCCGCCGGCACCCGGCAGGCACGGTGCTGATCGTGGACGGAACCGTGCGCCACGAGGCGCTTGATGACCGGGCGGGGATGAAAGGGCTCCGCCACCGGGCTGTCGCAGCAGTCCGGTTGAAGCTGAGGACAGCCTGATCCGGGGGACGCCGGTGAGGGTGGGAAGCGGCCCTGACAATGCCGGGACGTGCCTACCCTACGGAACACCCTTTACAGGAGGCCGTGGTCGCGGGCATAGATCGCGGCGTGGGTGCGGTCGCGCAGGCCGAGTCGTGCCAGGACGCGGGAGATGTGGTTCTTGACCGTGCCTTCGCTGAGGAAGAGACGGCCCGCGATCTCGCGGTTGGTCGACCCTGTGGCGATCAGACGCAGCACGTCGGTCTCGCGCTCGGTCAGGACCGAGAGGCCGGGTCCGGGGTCGGTGGTGGCGGTGGTCGGCCCCGGCACCCGTTCGGCGACCGCCGGCGCCCCCCGGGCCGGGCGGGACAGTCCGGCGGCCAGGCCGCGTGCCACCGAGGCATCGAGCTGGGCAACGCCGGCGTGCGCCAGGCGTACGGCGGCGGCGAGTTCTACGGAGGGCAGGTTCTTGAGGAGGTAGCCGATGGCACCCGCGCGGAGGGCCTGTGCCACGTACTCGTCGTCGTCGAAGGTCGTCAGCATGACCACGCGGCAAAGGGGTGCGCGCTTGCTCAGCACGTCGACGGCAGTGACACCGTCCATGACGGGCATCCTGACATCCATGAGGATCACGTCGGGGTGATGGGCGACTGCGGCCTCTACGGCCTGCCGGCCGTCCGACACCGCACCGATCACGGTGATGCCGGGCTGGATGCCGAGCAGGGAAGCGATGCCTTCCCGGACCAGCTGCTGGTCGTCCACGACCAGCACCCGCACGGGGTCGGTCTCGGTACCGGTCGTCATCGTGCCACCTCCAGGCCGGATCCGAATGCGGGTGCTGGTGCGGGCGTGAGGGAGCACGGCACCGTCACGGTGATCACGGTGCCGCGACCCGGGGCCGCGTCAATCTGTACACAGCCACCCAAGAGGTCGAGCCGTTCGCGCATCGCGCGGAGGCCGAATCCCCCTTGGCCGCCGGTGCTGCCCGGGGCGGCTCCGCTGCCGGAGCGCCCGGTGGCGTCGACGGAGAAGCCCCGCCCGTCGTCCGCGACCACGAGCCGGGCTTCGTGGTCCCCGTACTCCGCCGATACCGTGATGTGTTCGGCGTGTGCATGTCTGCGTGCGTTCGTGAGCCCCTCCTGGGCCGCGCGGTACAAGGCGGTGAGCGCTTCGGCGCGGTGGCCGTGCTCGTCACCGGACAGGTGGAGCGTCACACGCGGCGGCGCGCCGGCGGTATGGCGTACCAGGTCCGCGAGCGCGGTGGACAACGAGAAGGGTTCGTCCTCGTCGCGCAGTGCCCTCACCGACTGCCGGACCTCGTCGAGCGCGCGGTTTGCGGACCAGCGGGCGTCGGCGACCGCCTGCTGGGCGACCCCCGCGTCCACCTCGTGGAAGGCGGAGGCCTTCTCCAACTGGATGGCGATCGCCGTGAGGTGGTGGCCGAGTCCGTCGTGGAACTCGCGGGCGAGTCGGTTGCGTTCCTGCACCGTCGAGAGTTGTGCGACGCGGGCCGCGTACGCGGTCAGTTGCGCGTGCGAGTCCCGCAGTTCGTCCAGGGTGCGTTCGAGCCGCAGGCGTGCCTCCTGCTCACCCACGGCGATGGTGGCCATCGAGACCGCGAGTACGAGGCCGAGGCCGGACATCAGCAGGTCGGCGACGGTGTCGGGCCGGAGGTACCACCGGGGAACCAACAGAACGTTTCCCGCGAGAATCACCCCCACGCAGGCCACGCTCAGCGCGACGCTCGTGCGGCGGCCGAATGCGAAGTACGCGGTGAGGGGCACCAGCACGAACAGTGCCCGTGAGACTCCGGACCGGTCCAAGCCGCTCGCGGCGGCGAAGAGCACGAGGCGTGCGATGAGCAGTGCGAGGGCCGGGCGGGCCGGTGTACGGACCGGATGACGGCGCCGCTCACCCCTGTCGAGGGCCGCCAGGAGCAGCAGGCACGCCGTGAATCCCCCGAGCCGGGGCCAGTCGGCCGGGCCGGCGGCCACGACGCCGCCGTAGAGCCCGCCGATCAGGACGGCTGCGTAGACGAGGAGCGGCAGCCACGGCATGGGGCGCGAGAGCCCGCCGGCCGGAGTCGGCAACGCAGTCATTCGGTCCCTCTCAAGCAGCTTCGACTGCAGCGAACGATACCCACGGACATGGCTGGGCGGACCGGCGATACCGCAGGTCATGACGGACATTGGCCAAAGGTCATGTGCCGTCCGGGCCGGCCGTGGCACGAGTCGGCGGGGCGTCGCCCGCCGATGCGGCCACTCGGCATCTGTGGCCCGGGCCCGGCCCTTCCTAGTCTCGGATCGCCGGACAACGGCTCCCCGTAGATGAGATGACAGGAACACCTCTGATGCCTCCTCTGATGCCTCTGATGACACCCCTGACGCAACGCGTCGCCCGGCCGGTCGCCGCCGTCGCCGCGGCGCTGCTGGCCGCGACGCTCGGTTCGCCCACCGCGAGCGCACTGCCGGAGCCCGGCTCGCCCACGACGACGTCGTGCACCCTGCGTGTCCCCGGGGCCGAGTACGTGACCGGCGCCTGCCTGGCCGACCTGACCACGACCGGGACCATGGTCTCCGGGCACACCGACCCCAAGGACTGGCTCGGGCTCGAAGCACCCGGCACGGTCAAACCGTCGGGGGTGAAGGGGATCCAGCTGGACGGCTACTTCCCCGACACCTCGGCCACCAACACCAACCACCCCGGCTGGAACCACGACAGCCAGTTCGTGATCCGGCTGCCCGAAAAATGGAACGGCGGACTCGTCGTCGCCGGACCGCCCGGTGTGCGCGAGCAGTACGCCAATGACCGCCTGATCTCCGACGAGGTGCTCGCCCGGGGCTTCGCGTACGCGGCCACCGACAAGGGCAACACCGGGGAAAAGATCTACACCGACGGCCGACGCCCCGGCGACGCCATCGCGGAATGGCACGACCGCGTCACCCAACTGGCCAGGGCCGCCACGAGCACCGTCGCGCGGCACTACGGCCGCACGACCGTGAACACCTATATGGCGGGCGCCTCGGCCGGCGGCTACCTGGTGCGATGGCAGCTGGAGCACCACCCGGAGCTGTACAAGGGCGGCATCGAGCTGCACGGCCTGCTGTTCACTCCGAAGAGTCCCAACATCCTCGACACGGCTCCCGCCGCGCTGCGCGCCTACCCCCGCTACGTCGCCAAGGAGCCCGGCGCCCTCGAGGCGATGTACGCCGCCGGGTATCCCGTCGGCTCCGAGACGATGTGGGGCTTCCACTACGACAAGCAATGGGACCTGCTGCAGCGGATCGTGCGCGAGGAGATCGACCCTGAGTACGACGGCGGCAAGGAGGCCGGAACCCCGTTCTGCCGGGAAGCCACCCAGAAGGGCTGCGACGCCGACTACGTCTACGCCGACCGGCCGGACAGCGTGCACAAGACGGTCGAGCGCCTGTCCCTCACCGGCAACATCAAGCGACCGCTGATCACCCTCCAGGGCACACTCGACGCGCTCCTCCCGATCTCCAGGAGCGGCGACGTCTACGCGAAGATGGTCGACGACGCGGGGCGCGGCAACCTGCACCGCTACTACCGGGTCACCGGCGGAACCCACTCCGACGGCCTGTACAAGGGCCACGAGGAGCTCGTCCGGCCGATGTCCCCCTGCTTCACGGCAGCCTTCGACACACTGACGGCCTGGACCAGCCGAGGCACCACCCCACCGACGAGCCACACTGTGCCGGCGCCTGCCCGCGGAACCGACACCGTCAATACGTGCTCCCTGTGAACGCGCCCCGCGCAATTCACGCGGGTCCGGCACCTCGGCCAGCCGCTCCAGTAGGCGTACGCCGCGGCCCTGGATCCGGGCTCAATAAAACGGCTTGCCTACCCGGCGGGCGTGTGTCACCGTTCCGCCTGGATCAACAGTCGGTCAATGTCGGCATGTCGGCCGCCTCTTGAGAAATCCACTGAAGAGACGTAAGAATCATGAGAATTGGTGCCATGGGGAATCAGTACGAAGACGAGTGTCGCCGGTCGTTGGCCAGCGAGCAGACAAAAAGCCTTGCCGAGACCAACAACTGGGCACATGTGGACAAGAATCAGGTCCACCAGGACTGGGATGTGCTGTACAGGGAGATTGCGGCATGCCTGGACGACTCCCTGCCCGGGGATCGACACATTCAGGAGCTCGTTCGCAGGCACTTTGACGTAACCTGCCGATTTTACACCCCTACCAGGAAGGCCTACGTCGGCACGGCGCTCCTGTACTCAGAAGACGACGCCATGAGGGAGTTCCATAATTCCTACCATCCCAGGATGGTGGAATTCCTGGGTGATGCAATGAAGATATTCGCTGAACGGGGGGCCGGTTTCCCCTCGTAGGGCGGCCCGCAACGCCCCCCTCATGGGCGCTGCCCTCACGCCCTGCCCCCGAAGTGTGGTCCCCCGCCACATAGGCCCCTCACCTGCCACTTCCTACGGTATGGCGACGCGATGACGCGCCCCTCCCCCACCCGGAAGCGGTGACCATGACCACCCCCGCCTCAAGCAACCCCACCCCCAACTCGCTCCCCCGGATCGTCGTCGCGAGCCTCATCGGGACCACCATCGAGTGGTACGACGCCTCACTGTAGGAGAGCTCCCACCTGCGCTTTCCCTGGCATCTAAGGCCCGAAGTCAGCACGAAACAGCACGGGAACTCCAACTGCTCCTGAACCAGCACCCGTCGAAGCGGACATGCGAAGCGACCTCCCGCGAAGAAATCACAGAGAGTCACACTGGGGAGGGTCCGACGGGTTGAGTGACTGTTGGGGTGGCTTGCCGAGAGGAGGCTCTTGGGGGCGTGGGGGGTATCCCGTGACGTCGCCGGATGGAGTGAACGCGTGGCTGTGGGCGATTGGCACGGCGGGCACGGGAGAGGGAGGGGGTGTGATCTGAGGATGTTCAGGAGGTCGTTCATGAGGATGCTCACCCCCTCACGGTCGTGGTGCGCGGCCCTGGTGTGTGCGGCGACGGTGCCGTTGCTGGCGATGCCGGGCTCGGCATCGGCGGCGCCGGATCCCGTCGTCAAGACGTTCAACCAACCCGGTCAGTACGACTTCACCGTGCCGACCGGTGTCACCCGTATCCATGTGACGCTCGTGGGCGCCGGCGGCGGAGGCGGGGGTGGCGGCGGCAACAACGACGGCCCCCTGACCGGGGGAGGCGGCGGGGGCGGCGCCAGCGGGGCGCTGGAATCCTGCACCATCGACCTCAACTATGGGAGGAATATCATCGTTGGCGTCGGCAAAGGCGGTGCCGGAGGCGCTGGCGGCTCAGGCAAGAAGCACGACGGCAAACCCGGCGTGAAGGGGCAGCCCTCCTCTGTCGGCAGCAAGTACGGGGTCTTGCGGGTGGGGCTGGCTGGTGCCTCACCCGGACAGCCGGGGCGGGGCGGCGAGGGGTCCGGGGAATTGGGGAGCGGCTACGGACGGGCCGGCGGAGCCAGCGGCAACAACGGCCTTTGCGCGTCCCGCGATCACGTTAAACAACCGGGCCATGACGGCGACCGCGGCCAAGACGGCTACCGCACCCACCGGGGACGCGGCGGTGAAGGAGGGCAGGCTCCGGTGTCCGAACCGGGCTGCTCCGGCGCAGGGGCCGGCGGCAAAGGCGGCAACGGGGCCGGCCACAACCCGGAAAACGGGACCGGCACAGAAGAGCCTTCCCAAAGTGGCAGGCAGGGGCACGACGGCTGCGTAGTGCTGACCTACACCCCCTAGGGCACGCTCCCTGCCGGGACACCGGCAATCCACTCCGGCCCGGGTCACGGTGGCACTGTGCCCCGGGCTGTGTAAGCCGGTCGACGACTCATCGAGCAGGCCCTAAACGATCAGCCTCGCGCCCGCCCTTGGGCTGGCGCGAGGGCGCTGTCTACGTCGGGTCTACGGCGTGTCCGGCGGCTCATGAGCGGAGCCAGAGCCGGATAGCTGCGACCGTGACCGTTCCCTGGAAGATGTAGGCGCGCTTGTCAAACCGCGTCGCTACAGCGCGGAAGCCCTTGAGGGCGTTCACGGTGCGCTCGAATTCATTCCTGCGTGCGTACTGGTCCCGGTTGAAGCTCGTGGGCCTGCCGCCTGCGCTGTGGTGGTTCGTCAGATTGCTTGCACTCGTGCTCGTACTCGCAATCGCGTTCTACCTCGTTGCTGGGTCGCTGATGCCCCGACAGTTGCGTGACTGCCTGTGCCAGATCCTCTATGACATGGGCCGGGCGGCGCCTGCGTCTTCGAAAGCACGGCGCCGACTCGGCGCGAGCCCGGCTGCGGCCACGTGACCTGGTCGCCCGATCACGGTCGCCCATGTGAGGGATGGTCCGCAGAAAGCGGGGACGGGATCCTGGGGCGGAGAGCAATTGGAGACCCTAGGTTAGGGAGACTCATGGCCGTGTTCACCGCCTCACTGGTGGCCCGTCACAGCAACAAGCTCGTCTCTGTGCGCGGTGCGGGAACCCAGGACGGTGCCGACGTCGTGCAGTGGACCGACAAGGACAAGCCCAACCAGCACTGGAACCTCGAAGCGTCGACGGACGGCTACTACATCGTCCTGGCACTGCACAGCCGTAAGGCACTGTCCGTCACCTCTTCGGGGACCGACGACGGCGCCACGGTCGTCCAGTGGGAGAACAAGGGCAAAACCAACCAGGAGTGGAAGCTCGTCCAGAAGGACAACGGCTACTTCTCCCTGGAAGCACGCCACAGCGGCAAGCTCCTGTCCGTCGCGGGCGAGGACACCGAGGACGGCGCCAAGCTCGTCCAGTGGACCGACAGGGGCAAGCCGAACCAGCAATTCCGCCTCGGCTGAGCCTCATCCCTGCCGCTCAAGCAACCGTCCACCATGGACAAGTCATCGCCTTGGAATCGAAGGATTCGACACAGGCACTGACGGGCTGAACTGGTGGAAGCTCTGGTTCAACCGGCCTCGCAAGTAGACAACGCGAATACCGGGGGCGCGGCTGGCGTCCCCCGGTATCGGGTCATGCTGCTTCGACGAATGCGTCGAACCCCAATGGCAGATCCAGCTCCACCTCACAACTGAAGACGGAGTCCATCACAGCCTGGAGGCGTGAGGGTGCGTCGGGCATGATGTGAGCGTAGGTCTGGAGAGTGATCTTCGGGTCGCGGTGCCCGAGCCACTCTGCGACTTCATTGACCGGCACACCCTTGCTCAGTGCAGCCGAGGCGAAGAAGTGCCTCAGCCAATGCGGCTTGACCTTCCGAGGGATGCCGGCGTCCCTTCGGGCCTTGCCCCAGAGTCGGTCGGCCAGCGAGTACATGAGGATGTTGGTTCGGCCCACGTTGGAGAACAGGTAGTCGCCTGCCATGCGGTTCGCACCATCCTCCACACGGTAAGTCCCGAACTTGGCCACGTGCTCCTGAACCTTGCGAGCAACGTAGGCGGACATGGGGACTGCTCTGCCCTCGTCCGCTTCGCGCCACTTCAGATGTCGAATCCGGTGGGCTCTCCCTCGCCCCTTGGTGATCGCTTTCTGGCGTTGGGTGCGAGGCTTCTCGTTCGCACCGTCCTGGGTCACCTGGCGGTCGACATACAGGACGTCGGCTTCGAAGTCGAACTGGCCGAGGCTGACCGCCATCGCCTCGGCGATCCGGAGTCCGCAGCCCGCCATGAGCCAGACCAGGAGCTGGTACTGAGCTGGCAAGTGATCGGCGAGCGTCTGGAGCTCGGTCAGTGTCGGAATCGAGATCTTCTTCTTGGACTTCCGCTTGGCTTTGTTGCGCCCGACCTTGAGGCCAACACAGGGGTTCTTCGCAATGTAGTCGTTGGCCAACGCGAAGTTGAACGTAGCAGCCAGGATGTCGTAGCGGTTCACGGTGGTGCTCTCCGCATAGCCGCGCTCGTGCGAGCTATCCCTTGGCGAGCGACGGGCCCTGTTCTTGCGGTACGCGCTCGACTGGCCGGACGACCTGATCGCCGCCCGCGACGGAGTCACCGGCCGAGCAGTGCGGTACCGACTCGAACGCGGTGTCGGCAAGATCGTTTCCCACTTGAACGGTTGCGACTACGTGGACGGGTACGAGGCGCTCGACAGCGCCGCATGACAGCGGCCCCGCCCTTCCACAACGGGGCGGGGCCGTCTGGCAGCGTCAGACCAAGGCCGCGAGCTTCTTCACCATGATCGCGAAGACAGGCGAATCCTCGAAGGGCTTCTGCTCGCCGACCTTCTCGTACCCCCACGTCCCGTAGAGAGCCTGCACTTTTGGGTGCGTCGAGTCGACGAGGAGCGTGGCGAAGTCGTCGTCTCGACTGTCCACCAAGGCTTCATGGAGCTGAGTTGATACGCCGGTCTTCCGCCACCGCTCCATCACCATGAGTTCGGACAGGGCGAACACGGTCGCCTCGGGCGGGACGGAAGCGGGTCGCTCGGAGCTCTTCCACCAGCCCCCTTGGTCGAACGTCGCCCCATACGCGAAGCCGGTGGGCGCCCCCTTGTCGAAGCCGACGACGCAGGACCAGCTCTTCTTGCCGCTCCAGTGGTCGACGAACCAGGCGAAGCGTTCCCGCTCGTGAAACCGATCCTCGTCGCCGTCGTACACGGCATCGTGCATGTCGAGAAGCATCTCCCGGATATCGGACGCATCCTTGTGCGTATAGGTCTTCAGATCCATGCCTGTGCCCTCTCCGCCCAGTCCAGAATGCTGGGCTCCCTTGAGCCCGACGACACCACGAGCTTGCGAACATTCGCCAGGGTGTCCGTCGTGCGCTTTGATCCGCGAACCCTGCTCAGGAGTACGCCAGTTCGGTCGGCCGTGCTGCATGCCTGCATCAGGTCTCCCTGCCTGGCCTGCGCCAGGGACAGGTGTGCGGTGTAGTACGTGCGGTTGCGGATGCGGTCAGGGTGGATGGCGCGAAGCGCGCGATGCAGGTGGTATTCCGCACGATCAGGCACGCCGAGGCGGAGCCACATGATCGATGTCAGCCCGTCAAGCTCAGCCTCGTCGTAGAACTGAATCCAAGGGGGGCGTTCCATGGCGGCGTGCCGGCCGAAGGCCCGCTCCGAGGCGGCGAGGGCTCGAAGTGCGGCGCTTCGGTCGCGGCGGCCTGCATGTGCATGGGCGCTGCGCATGTGTGCCAGGGACGCGTAGAGGGGGTCCTTCTTCGTGATGGCAAGGCCCTTGGCCGCCTCGGCTGCGGCAGCGCCCTCCGCGTAGTCTGCTCGTTGGCCAGCCACCATCGCGAGGTGGTTCCAGACGTGATACTGAGTCTCGCTATCGCCCGAAAGCCCAGCGAACGTAACCGCCGAGTCGAGGTGGCTGCGGGCGCGGGTGCGGGCTTGGGCATCGATCGCAGCGAAGGCCGCGGAGCACGTGACGTCCGAGGCCAGAGCGTAGAGCCTGGCCCGTACCCTGCTGGACGTTGCCGCACCTCTAGCCAGCGACGACTTGATTCGCATCGCCAGCTCTACGGCGTGATTCTCAACTTTCTCGGCCCCTCCGACCGCCTGGTCCTGGGCGACGATCTCGCCGTGCTCAACGTGGAACCGGAGCACGTCGCTCTGGCCGAGGCGAGGTGGCGAGGCACCAACGGTCGCCGCGACAGCCGTTCCAGTTGCAGCAGCGAAGAAGACACGACGTTGCAAGGAGTCCTCCGGAGGTGCTTGTGCTGCGTTCTTGGCGCGGGGGACGAAGCCTAAGTCGATCGCCGAGCGCCCAAGGACCTTCTCGATACATAACCGCTGCTTGGCTTGCGGCCAGCGGGTCTCGCCCGTCAACCAGCGGCGTACATCTCGGTCCGTGACGTGTCCCACCTGACCTGTCCGTGCAGTGATCTCCGCGTTGACGCGCCGAGCCAACTCCGCCTGCCCCATCTGGGCGTCGTCCAACGCGGCTGCAAGTTCGCGGTTCTCTCCCACAACTCGAAGGTAACCGTGCCGACATCGACGGCGACAGCCTGAAGGTAAAAATCACCGGGGTCACGCTCGCTGCATCTCGCGAAATCACCTGTCACCTTTCCTTCCCCGGCGGTGGACTCTTCAAAGTCGCAAGCCGCAGTGAAGAGGCAGGCACCGCCCCTGGCGCCTGACTGCATGGAGGAGAGCGCCCGCCCACCCCCCTCTGTCGGTGAGGTGCTCCACCGCCCTCGAAGGGAAGACACCTTGACCATGATCGCGACCAGAGCCAGCGCCACTGGTGTCCCTGGCTATAGCGAGACGTTGCCCTGCGAGGCCGAGTCGGCGAGCGAGGCACGCCGACTGGTCCGGGCCGCCCTGAACACTTGGGACCTCAGCAGCTTGACCGACAATGGAGTCCTGGTCGTCTCCGAGCTGGTGACCAATTCCGTGCAGCACAGCAGGTGTTCGACGCTGCGAGTAAGCGTGGAACGACGGTCCGAGAACCGGGTGCGCGTTGCCGTGTCCGACAGGTCTCGCCGTATGCCGGTGCCCGATGCCCCGGAGGCGAAGGCCACAAGTGGCCGCGGATTGGTCATCGTGGAGGCTCTCGCTGACGACTGGAACGTTGACCGCCGCCGCTGGGGCAAGGTCGTGTGGGCCGAGCTGGTCAACGAGGTGAGTACCTGATGGGCAAGCACGCGAAGCCTCGGAGGTTCACGCTCGTCCGCCGCGCCCTTCCGTCCGGCGGCTCGGACGACCGGCGGGTGGCCGGGGAAGCCTGGGGACACGAGTTACCGAAACTGGGCTACCTCGTCGAGGACACCCTGGAGGCAACGGACACCGGAACGCTGCGGCGCTTCCTGGAGGCGATGCGGCGCCAACTCGTGTCGGAGCAGGCCAGCACGCCGGTTCGGATCACGCCCGAGGCAATCCGGCAGACGGCGGACTACGTGGTCAGCAGTCACCTCGACGATGTCGACGATGCCGAGCTAACTGCCACGGTGCTCACCCTGCACGGCTATCTCTCACCCTGGCGAACGAGGCGGAAGGCGCCCTGGACGGCGGTCGCGTCGTGGTCCGCGAGATGGTCGCCCGCGCGCGGACGGTCGCCGATGAACGCGGCGGCCCGAACCGGCACCTCGCCCAACGCGCCGCGGCCACGACTCGGGACCTCCTCTCGCTGCTGGAGCAGGAAGGCTGGCAGGGGGCCGATGCCAGGGAGGCCGTCAGTGTGTAGTCGACCGATCGCTCGCCCCACGGTGGTCCCGTACGTCACCCTGTGGGACAGCGAGCGCCCTGGCCTGGTGAGCGACCTGACCCTTGAGGTCTTCCCCCGGCCTCGACTCGGCTACAAGGGCCCCGCGAAACGGGCCGACCGCGACGAGAGAGGCGTCCTCGTGGCGCGTGTCTCCTCGTCCCCCGGCAAGGGGCGGCCCATCTACAGCGAGATGCACCCCAGGCGACAGTACGAGTGCGCGCGCGGGCTGAAGTGCCAGGTCTGCCGGGAGCCCGCAAGCCACAACGAGGACGGCTGGCTGTTCCTGGACTGGCGCACGGACCAAGACCCGAAGACGTGGCCCGAGAGGTCACTCACGGCGATGCCGCCCCTCTGCGAACCTCACGCCCGTGCGTCCATCGAACAGTGCCCGCACATTGGCACCAGTCCCACGTTCGCGGCGCTCCGAGTGCGCGACCCGCGCCCGTGGGGCGTGGCCGGCGCGCTCTACCGGCGTGCCCTCGCGGGATGGCGTTCCTTCGGCGGGGAGCCGTGGTTGCCGTACGGCGATACTCGGCTGGACGGGATGCTCGGCTCCAAACTGATCATGGAGCTTCGCGAGGTCAAGCCCGTGAACCTGCGCGACTTGGCGGCAGCATGAGGCGGCCGTGGCTGCGCTGGCGCCGCCGCAGGCAGCCGATCTCGAACCGTGAGCGAAACATTCAGCGCATCCTCAACCCTCCCGGCCCCACGTTTCGCGACGAGGTCGGCCGGATTGTGGGGGCGGTGGAAGAGTACTGGTGCCGCCACGTCACGCAGCGAGAGCTCTACCGGCGACTCGACGGCATTCGACTCGCTACCTGGTCCGCCCTCCAGCCGGACCGGTACACGCTTGAGGACCTGCAACGCGGCCTCCAACGCCTCAGGGACGCTTTCGCCGCCGAGCAGACGAAGCCGGACTGACGGCCTTCACGCTTCCGCCATCGGCGGGGACTTCCCAGGACTCCAGTACTCCATCACGGCCGGCAGCCCAACCGATGGCGGATGCCCGCTCCGTTGTGACGGACGGGCGGGTTGGCAAGCGCACGACGACGCCAGGAAAGCCTCGCGTTGATCCAGCTCAACGAGCGAAGGGACAAGAACATGGCGACGGCGTTACCCGTCCAGCAGGCCACGACGCACTACTTGTGGCTGGACCTGACGAGGAAGTGTCAGCTCGAATGCACGCACTGCTACAACGGGTCGGGGCCTGATGGCGACCACGGGGCGATGAGCCGGGACGACTGGTTCAAGGTCTTGGACCAGGCGGCCAAGGTGGGCGTCGAGAATGTCACCCTCATCGGTGGAGAGCCGATGATGTACCCGCACACGATCGAAATCGCGGACCACGCTCTGACGCTCGACATCAAGGTTGAGGTCTACAGCAACCTGGTTCACGTGACGAACGAGTGGTGGACGCTGCTCCAGCGCGAGGGAATGTCCCTCGCCGCGTCGTACTACTCGAACAAGGCGCCGGAGCACAACAAGGTCACCAGTCGTCCGAGCCACGCTCGGACTCGCGCGAACATCGTCAAGGCGATTGAACTCGGTGTCCCGATCCGGGTCGGAATCGTTGGAGACAACGAGCAGGTCATCGAGGCGGCGAAGGCCGACCTGGAATCGATCGGCGTCGCCCAGATCGGAATCGACCACATCAGGGAGTTCGGGCGAGCATCCTGCGGCCAGAAGCCGGACGCGTCCAACCTGTGTGGCGGGTGTGGCGATGGCAGGGCCTCGATCGACCCGAACGGCAACGTCTCGCCCTGTGTCTTCTCCACCTGGATGGGTGTCGGAAACGTCCGCGAGGACTCGCTGACCTCTATCCTGGGCGGCCCCGCTCTATCCGAGGCCATCGACTCCTTCCGGGAGGTCTGGGGGTGGGGGAAGGACAAAGACAAGGACAAGGGCGGCGGCCAGAACCAGCCGTGCAACCCTGACTGCGTCCCGAAGAACCCATGTGACCCGAGGTGCGAGCCGAACGCCTCGTGCTACCCGGGTACGCCGCCCAGTACGTGCCGACCGAAGAACTGAGCAACTGAGGAGAACCGGCGTGGCTGATCTTCCTGACGCCCACTTCCGAGCACTGATTCACCCGCACACCGGCGAAGTCACTGCGGTGGAGATCCCGGACCACGGGTACAGCTCGGACTTCGCTGCGATCATCAACAGTGAGAAGGGGCAGTTCTTCGTCAAGGCGGTGTTCAACGAGCCGGGGGGCCGGCGGGACTCGATCATCCGGGAACGGGAGATCAACCCCTACGTACAGCCCCTCTCTCCGGCCCTGCTGTGGAGCGTTGACGGAGACGACGCCGGATGGATCATCCTCGCGTTCGAAGTCATCGAGGAGCGTGGTCTTGACTTCGAGCCGGACTCGCCGGATCTTCCCCTCGCTGTGGATCTCCTCAACCGGGCGGCGGCCCTGCCGTTGCCTGACGTCGCGCGGAACTGGACGGAAGACCGGTGGGACGCCTACGTAGGCAGCGAAGAGGAACTGGTGTTCCTCCGCGGCGATGCCCTGCTGCACACGGACATCAACCCGGACAACCTGACGGTAGGGGATGCGGGATCGTGGATCATCGACTGGGCATGGCCCACGTGCGGGCCTGCCTTCATCGATCCGGCCTGTTTCGTCGTGCAACTGGTCGCAGCCGGCCACAGCCCCGAGTCCGCTGAGTCCTGGGCCACCGGTTGCACGGCATGGGCGAACGCAGACCCGAAGGCGATCGACGTGTTCGCCGGGGCCTATCTGCGGATGCTCCGTGCCATCGCCGACCGGCGTCCCGATCAGGCGTGGCTCGGGGCCATGGCGGAAGCGGCTCAGGCGTGGGCAGCTTATCGAGGCATCCCCGAGGAATAAGAAGGTCCGTCCGAAATGGCCCCGCCTGCGCGTCTTTCCCGTGGCGTGCGGGCGGGGCTCTGGGCATGAGCTGGTCCCGGCACCCCTCGCCAGCTCATCTCGCCATCGGGTCGCCACGATCCACCCTCACTCTCGCCCGACCTCTCACCGACTACGGAAAGTCAGCACGGTGCAGGTCATCAGGGGTGATGACAGGTGCCCTCAGGTCAGCACCAAGTCAGCACGGGAGTCAGCACGGGAGCGCCAGATCGCCCCAATCACGGCATTACTCCGCGCCGAATTCCTAAATCGAGTTGAGTGATACGCCGGGCCCGCAGGGCCCCCTCATGGGCGCTGCCCTCACACCCCGCCCCCGAAGTGTGGTCCCCCACCACATAGGCCCCTGACCTGCCACTTCCTACCGTGTGGCGACGCAATGACGCGCCCCTCGCCCACCCGGAAGTGATGACCATGGCCACCCCCGCCACACACCCGCCAACTCCCAACTCACTCCCCCGCATAGTCGTCGCCAGCCTGATCGGCACCACCGTGGAGTGGTACGACTTCTTCCTCTACGGCTCCGCCGCCGCGCTCGTCTTCAACAAGCTGTTCTTTCCCGGGTCCGATCCGCTCGTCGGCACCCTGTTGTCGTTCCTGACCTATGCCGTGGGGTTCGCGGCCCGGCCGTTGGGGGCGTTGGTGTTCGGGCACTACGGGGATCGGTTGGGGCGGAAGCGGCTGTTGGTGGTGAGTTTGCTGATGATGGGGGGTGCGACGTGTGCCATCGGGGTGTTGCCGACGCATGCCACGGCCGGGGCACTCGCGCCCGTGCTGCTCACTGGGCTGCGGCTGGTGCAGGGGTTCGCTCTGGGGGGTGAGTGGGGTGGTGCGGTGCTGTTGGTGTCGGAGCACGGGGATGCGCGGCGGCGGGGGTTCTGGGCGTCGTGGCCGCAGACCGGGGCGCCTGCGGGGCAGTTGCTGGCGACGGGGGTGTTGTCGGCGCTGACGGCCACGTTGTCGGACGCGGAGTTCTTCGCGTGGGGCTGGCGGGTTCCGTTCCTGTTGTCGGGGCTGCTGTTGGTGGTGGGGCTGTGGATTCGGTTGTCCGTGGACGAGTCGCCGGTCTTCCGGGCCGCGCTGGAGCGGGCCCAGGCGTCGCAGGATGGTGGGGCGGCGGCCGCGACCGAGCGGATGCCGCTCGTCGTGGTGCTGCGGGACCAGTGGCGGGACGTGCTGGTGGCCATGGGCGCTCGTATGGCGGAGAACATCGGCTACTACGTGATCACCGCGTTCGTCCTCGTCTACGCGACCGGGCACACGCAGCTGTCGAAGCAGACGGCCCTCAACGCCGTTCTCATCGGCTCGGCAGCACACTTCGCGGTCATCCCCGCCTGGGGCGCCCTGTCGGACCGGGTCGGCCGACGGCCCGTCTATCTGCTGGGCGCGGCGGGGGTGGGGGCGTGGGCGTTCCCGTTCTTCGCGCTCGTCGACACGGGGTCGTTCGGGGCCCTGGTCGCCGCGGTGACGGTGGGGCTGGTGTTCCACGGTGCGATGTACGCGCCCCAGGCCGCCTTCTTCTCCGAGATGTTCGCGACCCGGGTGCGGTACTCGGGCGCGTCGATCGGGGCCCAGTTCTCGTCCGTGGCCGCCGGAGCGCCCGCCCCGCTCATCGCCACCGCGCTGCTCGCCGAGCACGGCAGCGCGACCCCGGTGGCCCTGTATGTGATGGCCGCCGCCGTTCTCACCCTCGTGGCCGTCGGTTGTGCCCGGGAGACCCGGCACCGCGACCTGGCCGCCGAGGATGAGAAGAAAGAGCGAGCAGGGCGTTCACTCGCCTCCGAGCGCGGGTGAGAGGCGGTGCAGGCGCAGGGCCAGCTGGATCTCCAGGGCGCGGGCGGGCGTCTGCCAGTCCGCGCCGAGGAGGCGGCCGGCGCGCTCGAGGCGCTGGGAGACGGTGTTGACGTGCACGTGCAGCTCGTCCTTGGTGCGTGCCGGGCTCATGCCGCAGGCGAAGTAGGCGTCGAGGGTGCGGACGAGGGCGGTGCCGCGCCGGGCGTCGTAGTCGATGACCGGCCCGATCGTCCGGGTCACGAACTCCCCGGCCTGGGTGCCGCCGTCGGTTCCGGCGAGCAGCAGGCCCAGGAAGCCGAAGTCGTCCGCCGCCGCGCCCTCGCCCCCGCGGCCGAGCGCGTGCAGGACGTCCAGGCAGCGCCGCGCCTCGGCGTAGGCGGTGGCGACGTCGCCGGGGCGGGCGGCGGGCGCGGGGACGGGCCGGGAGGCGCCGACGGTGACGGGTGCGTGGGCCGCTTCCTCCAGGCGGCGGGCGGTGTTGCGCGCGGTCGTGGTGGCGTCGTCGCCCGGTCCGTGCGGGAGGAGGAGCACGGCGCCGCCGTCCCGGGCGACGGCGAGCCCGTGGCCGGTGGCGGCCAGGTGGGCGGCGGCGGCCCCCAGGCGTCGCCGGTCGCCGGGGGCGGCGGCGGCCTCGTCCGCGATGCGGGCGGCGAGCACGAGGTGGGGCGCGTCGAGGTCGGCGCGCAGGCGGGCGGCCCGTTCGCGCAGGAGGCGGGGAGCGCGGTCGGGGGCGTCGAGCAGGTCGTCCAGGAGTTCGCCGCGTACGCGCTGTTCGGCCTCGCCCGCCGAGCGCCGGGCCAGTCGCAGGAGGGCGGTGACCATGGCGGCGCGTTCCAGGGCGCGGCGGTCGACGGGGTCGAGGCCGGGGCGGTCGGACAGCCGGATCGCGCCGAGCAGTTCGTCGCCGGCGGTGACGGCCGCGATCCAGTCGTCGCCGTGGCGGACGGCGCGGCCTTCGGCGCGGGAGCGTTCGACGGCGCTCAGCGGCTCCGCCGCCGGGTCCGGGAACTCGTCCAGGAACTCGGCGCGGCCGCCGAGGACTTCGGCGATCGTGGCGGTGACGTCGTGGACTCCGCCGCCGCGCAGGACGAGTTCGGTGAGCCGGTCGTGGACGTCGGCGGCGCGTTCGACGGCGGCGCCGCGGTCCCGGACGATCTCGTTGGCGGCCTCGAGATCGGCCAGCGCCGAGCGGGTCTCGGCCAGGAGGTTGGCGGTGTCGATGGCGACGGCGGCGTGGGCGGCGAAGGAGGAGAGCAGGGCGATCTGCCGCCGGTCGAAGACGCGGGAGCGCCGGTCGGCGGCAAAGAGGACCCCGATGACGCCGCTGCCGAGCCGCAGCGGGACGCCGAGGATGGCGACGAGCCCCTCGTCGCGCACTCCGGAGTCGATGATCCTGGTGTGCCTGAAGCGCGGGTCGCGCAGGTAGGCGTCGGTGGCGTACGGGCGTGCCGTCTGCGCGACCAGTCCGCCGAGCCCCTCCCCCATGCCCAGCCGCAGTTCCTGGAAGCGCGCGGAGACCGAGCCGTCCGTGACGCGCATGTACGTGTCCCCGGCGGCGGGGTCGTTGAGGGTGAGGTAGGCGGCGTCGGTGCCCAGCAGCGCGCGGGCGCGCCGCACGATGGCCTGGAGCACCGCGTCGATGTCGCGCAGCCCCGCCAGGTCGTGGGCGGTGGCGAAGAGGGCGGCCAGTTCGGCCTCGCGCCGTCGGCGGTCCTCGAGTTCGGCCCGTACCCGCAGGGCGAGGAGCTTGGCCCGCTCCACGGCGGCGAGCCGGCCGGGGTCCGCGCCGTCGGCGCGGACGCGCAGGACGGGCCGCTCGTAGGCGTCGGCGGGCGCGCCGCCGGCGAGGAGTTCGAGGTAGGCGGCGAAGGGGCTGTCGGTGGCGTCGTCGGGCATGGCGCCAGGATCGCGGGGCCGCCTCAACGGGCGGTCCATCCGCCGTCCATCGTCAGCGTCGCGCCGGTGACGGCGCCGGCGTGCGGCCCGCAGAGGTAGGCGACGGCCTCGGCGACCTCCTCCGGTTCGATGAGGCGTTTGAGCGCCTGGCCGGCCAGCAGGACGTCCGTCACGACGCGTTCGGCGGGCAGGGAGTGGGCGTCGGCCTGGTCGGACAGCTGACGTTCGATGAGCGGGGTGCGTACGTAGCCGGGGCTCACACAGTTGGAGGTGACGCCGTGGCGGGCCCCTTCGAGGGCGGCCGTCTTCGAGAGCCCCTCGAGGCCGTGTTTCGCGGCGACGTAGGCGGACTTGTACGCGGACGCCCGCAGCCCGTGCACGGAGGAGATGTTCACGACGCGGCCCCAGCCCTGGGCGTACATGTGCGGCAGCGCGCCGCGCAGCAGACGGAAGGGCGCCTCCAGCATGACGGTGAGGATGGCGTGAAAGGCGTCGGGCGGGAAGTCCTCGATGGGGCGTACGAGCTGGACGCCGGCGTTGTTGACGAGGATGTCGGCGCCGCCCGCGACGTGTTCGGCCGCGTCGAGGTCGCCGAGGTCGAGCACGACGGTCTCGACGCTCGCCCCCGCCCCCTCCCCCTCCGCCGTCCGGGCGAGCTCCGCGAGCGCGGCGGCGTCGCGGTCCAGCGCGCGCACCCGGGCCCCGGCCGCGGCGAGCCGCAGGACGCAGGCGGCGCCGATGCCTCCGGCGGCGCCGGTGACGAGGGCGGTGCGCCCGGCGAGTTCGGCGGGCGGGCGGCCGGGGGAAGGCGAGGGGGCGGTCATGGCGGCACCCTAGGGTGGCGGCGCGCGGGGATCGACGGAGCGCGGGCACACAGCGGTCGGGGTGCGGGTGTGCGCCGGCCACACAGCGACCGGAGGGGGCAATTCCCGGTCCCCGCACCAGCAATTATCACGTTCCGCTTCCAAGTCGGCACTGTGTGTAGTGGAATGGAGTTGCCCGACGGCCCCGCACGAGGCGCGATCCGCCCCGGCGTGGCCGTAGGTCTGTCCGGTTTTTCCGCCCACCTCATGCCGAACCGACATGACAGGGGTCGCACACGTGGTCACTTCGGAAATCGAGTCCGGGGTCGAGTCGATCGAGTCCGGGATCAGGTCAGAGGCCGGATCCGGGACCAAGCCAGAGGCCGGGTCCGGGGCCGGGCCGGGGATCAAATCCGCCGCAGGGGCGCTGCCCCTGGTCGGGCACGCCCATCCGCTGTTGCGGGATCCGCTCGCGTTCCTGTGCTCGCAGGACGGCGAGGGGCCGGTGGTGAGGCTGCTCATCGGCCGACGCGAGGCGTTCCTCGTCACCGGCACGGAGGCGGCCCTGCAGGTCCTCGCCTCGGAGCAGCGGTGCTTCGACAAGGGCGGGCCGTTCATGGAGGCGGCCCGCCTCCTCGTCGGCAACGGCGTGATCACCTGCAGCGCGGACGAGCACCGGCTCCAACGGCCCATGGTGCAGCCGGCGTTCCACCGCAGCCGGGTCGCCGGCTACGCCCCCGTGATGAGCGCCTGCGTGCGGGAGACCACCGCCTTGTGGCGTCCCGGCCGCGCGGTGGCGGTCAGGGAGGAGATGTACCGCCTGTCGGCGGCGGTCGTCTCCCGGACGCTGGTCTCCGCGCCCGCGGGCCGGCAGGCGGCGGAGACGATGGCGGCCACGCTGCCGGTGCTCCTGCAAGGGATGCTGCGCCGGATGCTCGTCCCCCTGCCCTGGGCACACCGGGTGCCCACCCAGGCGAACCGGCGTTTCTCCCGGGCCCGTTCCCGTCTCGACGCCGCCGTGGACGACGTCATCGCGCAGTACCGCGGCGCGGAGCGGGACCGGGGGGACCTGCTGTCGACGATCATGGCCGCGGAGGAGGGGAGCGGCCGTGTCCCGGACGACGGGGAGGTGCGGGACCAGGTCATGTCCGTGCTGGCAGCCGGTGTGGAGACCACCGCCTCCCTGCTGGCCTGGACCTTTCATGTACTGGCCCGCCGGCCCGAGGTGGAGCGGCGGCTGTGGGCCGAGCTCGACGCCAGGCTCTGCGGCCGCGAGCCCGCCTTCGACGACCTGCCGCACCTCCCCTTCACCAAGCGGGTCCTGACCGAGGTGCTGCGCCTGTACCCACCGGCCTGGATGCTCAGCAGGGTCGTGGTGAAGCGGGCGCGGGTCGCGGGGGTCGTCCTCCCGGCAGGAGCCGACGTGATCGTCAGCCCCTACGCCCTCCAGCGCGATCCGGGCGTCTTCCCCCGGCCGGACGCCTTCGAGCCCGACCGGTGGCTGCCCGATCGCGTCACGCCGGGCCAGCGGCAGTCGTTCCTCGCCTTCGGCGCGGGCCGGCGCCGGTGCATGGGGGAGTTCTACGGGATGACGGAGGCCATGCTGGCGCTCGCCGGGATCGGCTCGAGGTGGCGCCTGCGCTCGCTCGATCCGGAACCGGTCCGGCCGGTCCCGCGCTTCCTGTTGATGCCCTCGGCCCAGTCCCTGGTCCTGGAGGAACGCCCGGGCACCGGCTGAGGGAGTACCGGCGGGGAGAGACCGGCTGAGGGAGTACCGGCTGGGAGAGACCGGCTGAGGGATACGCATGGCAGGCCCGCGGGCTTCCTCGTAGGCTGTCTCCGCCCTCCCCCAACGGGGACCGGGCGGCCGGCAGGCCTCTCGTCCGTCGTCACGGCAAGGGCGCGGCACCAAGGGGCGGTTGACCGCCCTCCGGGATGCGTGTGACCGAACCGCGACGACTCTCGACGAGGCCAGCAGCGATGACCGGACATCCCACACCGCGCACCCTGCGGACGCCCGACGCACCGCGGGGAGGGGACGCCTTACGGGGAGCCGGTACCGTCCTCGCCCTGGCGGAGGAGTTCATACGCCTCCATCACCGCGAGAATCCCGGTGCCGGCTCGCCCGACCGGCGGCTGGCGGAGGTCGCCTCGGAGATCGCCCGCACCGGGACCTACCGGCACACGCGCGAGGAGCTGGAGTTCGGGGCCAGGGTCGCCTGGCGCAACAGCAACCGCTGCATCGGCCGGCTGTACTGGCGCTCCCTGGCGGTACGGGACCTGCGTCACGTCGACGACGCCGAGCGGATCGCGCAGGAGGCCGTCCAGCACCTGCGCCTGGCCGGCAACGGCGGGCGCGTACGCCCGTACGTCACCGTCTTCGCCCCCGACGCCCCCGGGCGGCCGGGGCCGCGCGTCCTCAACGAGCAACTGGTGCGCTACGCGGGCTACACCCGCCCCGACGGCACCGTGCTCGGCGACCCGGCGAACGCCGGGATCACCGCCCTCGCCCAGGATCTGGGCTGGCCCGGCGGGCCGGGCACCCCTTTCGACGTGCTGCCCCTGCTGGTGGAGGGCCGCGGCGAGAAGCCGCGGTGGTTCGAGGTGCCGGACTCGGCCGTGCTCCAGGTGCCGATCGAGCATCCGGGGCTGCCGTGGTTCTCCCGGCTGGGCCTGCGCTGGTACGCGGTGCCGGCCGTCTCCGGCATGCGGCTGGAGATCGGCGGCGTGGTCTATCCGCTGGCCCCCTTCAACGGCTGGTACATGGGCACCGAGATCGGCGCCCGCAACCTGGCCGACGCCGACCGCTACGACCAGCTGCCGGAGATCGCCCGGCGGCTGGGCCTGGACACCTCCCGGGACCGCTCCCTGTGGAAGGACCGGGCGCTGGTCGAGCTGAACATCGCCGTGCTGCACTCGTTCGAGCGGGCAGGCGTCTCCATCACCGACCACCACACCGAGTCGCGGCGTTTCCTGGACCACATCGCCCGCGAGGAACGGGCCGGCCGGCAGGTCGGGGCCGACTGGTCGTGGATCGTCCCGCCCCTCTCGGGCGCGGCCACCCCCGTCTTCCACCGCTACTACGACACCGAGCAGCGCCGTCCGGCCTTCACGCAGCCCTCGGCGGCGACGACCTGCCCCGCCGGCCGGGGCTGAACGCCCGGGCGGAGCCGAACGACCGGAGGGACCGAACGCCCGAAGGGGCCGAACACCGACATCGGACATTTCTGCAGAATCGTTGTTTCCCGTGCGGTTGCGCCGGAAAGGCTTCACTCGAGTTCATTCCACCCATCCTCTTTCCCACCATCATCCGGCTGGAGGCACCCAGGGAGCCGCCCATGCCCTCGCGCCCTCGATGCCGGACCTACCAGGACCTGCTCGGCACGACGCTCGCCGCGGCGCTGAAGGCCGGCACAGTCTCCGCGGGCCACCGTGAACACGTCCTCGTGGAGAGCGCGTTCTCCGGACGTCCTCTGCTCTCCCTTCCGCTGTCCGTGCCCGCGGACGCGAGAAACGCGGTCGAGCGGGCGCGCACGGCGCACGGGGTCTGGCGGGGCGTACGGGCCTCCGACCGCGCCAGGTGGCTCACGTGGCTGCGCAAGGGCCTCGCCGGACGCCATGGCGCCCTGGGCTCCGTCCTGACGCACGCCGCGGGGCTGGGCTCCGTGGACGCCGCCACCGAACTCCGGCAGGCCGACCGGGTGCTGCGCCACTTCGCGGCGGCCGGACGCCATGGCTTCGACTCCTGGCAGCCGCGGGGCAGGGCCGGCCCAGGGGGCCCGCCGCACCGGACCGGGGAGCGGCCGACGGTGCTCGCCTCCCAGGTGGACGACGCGCGGCCGCTGGCCTCCCTGCTCGAGGGAGCCCTCCCCGCGCTGCTGCGCGGCGGGGCGGTGGTCACCGAGGTCGACGTGCGCAGCGCCATGGTGGCGCTCGCGGTGACCTCCGCGGCGCGCCGCGCCGGGCTGCCCGCCGGTGCCTGGCAGTTGGTCGTCCAGGGCTTCTCGGATCACGCCACCGCCCGTGCGGTGCGCGCCGTCCTGACCGAGCACGCGGACGACGTCGCGCCGCAGTGCTGCGGGCCCGGGCCGGCGCGTTCCACGCGGGCGCGCCCTCGGCTGCCCGGACTCCTCGTGGTGCGGCACGACGGACAGGCGCGGGCGGCCGCGCGTGCCGCCGTCCGGGCGTGCTTCTCGCGCGCGGGCCGCGGCTGCGCCGCCACCCCGCTCATCGCGGTGCACGCCGCCCAGTCGGCGGACTTCCTGGACTGTTTCGTCCGGGAGGCGGCCCGGTTCACCCCGGGGAGCACGCTGCTCCAGCGCCGTCAGCCGGCCCTGTTGCTGGACTGGGCCGACAGCGCCGTCGCGTCCGGTGCCCAGCCCCTCCTCCTGGGCGGCCGGCCGGGTGACCGCCCCGACGGCTCCGCGCCGGCCGTCCCGCGGCCGGTGATCCTGCTGGACGGCTCCCGGTGGCACGAACGCCCCCACGAGCTGCCGCTCGGCCCCCTGGCGGTCGTGACCCGGTTCACCTGGTGGGCGCAGGCCCTGGAACTGGCCCAGCACACCGGCTCCCACCTGAGCGTCTTCACGCGGACGCACGCGTCCCGGCTCGCCTCCCAGTTCGCCGGGCTGCCCGCCACCCGGATCCGGCTGAACCAGCCGCCGGTCGCGGGTCTGCTGCCGCGCGGCACGCTCCCGGGCGCGGAGGGACACGACGACGCCCAGGATGCCGGAGGCTTCCGCTGAGCCACCGGGGGGAGTGGGCCGGATCCGCCGGTCCGCCGCGTCATCCACTCGGGCGACCCGGCGCCCCGCCGCCCGTATGGCGAGGGGAATCGCGGCCGATGGCCGTTACGCTCCATGCGACCGGGAGCGCCGTCCGCGTACGGGGACGGGCGCGGGGCCCGGACCGGCGGCCGGCGCGCGCCGCGGGCGGCCGGAGGAGAGACGTGAGCGCAGGCAGCGCGTGGGCGACGGCCGCGGTGGCCGCGGTGACCGGCGGATACGCCCTGGTCTCCCGGCGCCTGGCCTCGACCGCCGTGTCGGCCCCGCTGGTGTTCACCGCGGCCGGCGTGCTCATCGGCCCGGTGGGCCTCGGCCTCCTGGACCTGGAGCGCGACGCCGGTCCGGTGCTCACCCTCGCCGAGGTGGCCCTGGCGCTGGTGCTGTTCACCGACGCCGCCACGATCCGTTCGGAGGAGTTCCGCAGCGGCTGGTTCCTGCCCGTCCGGCTGCTCGTCGTCGCGCTGCCGCTCACCATCGCGGGCGGCGCGCTCCTGGCGTGGGCGCTGCTGCCGGGCCTGACGGCCTGGGAACTGGCGCTCGCCGGGGTGGTCCTCGCGCCCACCGACGCGTCCGTGGGCAAGGCCGCGGTGTTCGCACCGCGCATCCCGGCGGTCGTGCGGCACGGGCTCAACGCCGAGTGCGGCCTGAACGAGTGCCTGGTCCTGCCGGTCTTCGCCGTCCTCCTCGCCGGCCTGCCCGGGACGGCGGCCTCCCACCAGGGGGTGGCGCGAATCCTCGGGCAGGTGCTGGTGCTCAGCCCCCTGCTGGGGGTGCTGGTCGGGGGGCTCGGCGGGTGGCTGCTGCGCCGGGCGTGGGCCGGGGGCCTCGTCGCGCACGACTGGCGCCACATCGTGCCCCTCGCCCTCGTCACCATGGCGGGCACACTCGCGGCCGCCACGGGCGGCAGCGCCTTCGTCGCCGCCTGGGTCACGGGCTTCGTCTTCACGGCCGCCCTGGGCGCGGGACCGCCGCCGGACGGCACTCAGGACGGCGTTCCGGACGGCGCTCCGGACGGGCAGGACGACACGCTCGAGTCTGTCGAGCACCTGGCGGCGCTCCTCGCCGCGCTGAGCTTCATGGTCTTCGGCGCGGTGCTGCTCGGACCCGCGCTGACGCATCTGAACTGGCGTGTCGTCACCTACGCGGTGCTGAGCCTGACGGTGGTGCGCATGCTGCCCACCGCCCTCGCCCTCATGGGCAGCGGGCTGCGCCCGGCCACCGTGGCCTACACCGGCTGGTTCGGCCCCCGTGGCCTGCCCTCCCTCGTCCTCGGGCTTCTCGTGGCGGCCGAGGAGGTGCCCGGGACGCGGCCCACGGGCACGGTGATCGCGGTCACCGTCGGGCTGAGCGTCCTGCTGCACGGCGTCTCGGCCGTCGCTCTCGCGGACCGGTACGGCCGGTGGTACGAGCGGGCCGTGGCGCGCCGGGTGGCGCTGCGGGAGAGCGTGGCCGACAGGGTTCCCGGCGTACATCCCCTGCCCGAGTGGAAGAAGTGGTGACCGCGGGCCGGCGGGCGCGGGCGCGTCAGGCGTCCCGGGCCACGACGCGGCCGTGGTCCGCGGCCTCGGCGAGTGCCAGGAAGTCCTGCTCGTTGACGTCGGCGTAGGCCTCGGCGAAGTCGGCCAGCGCCCGGTCGAAGGCGTCGCCGCCGCCCAGGTACGCGGCGATGGCGATGCGGTCGCCGGAGCGGGCGTGGGCGCGGGCCAGGGTGGCGCCGCACAGCTCGCCGTAGACCCGCATCTGGCCGGGCGACATCCTCTCGGGGCGGGCGCTTCCCTTCCCGTCGCGCAACTGACGGACGTAGAAGTCGCGTTGCCGCCCGTCGATCCCGGTGGCGCGCTCCCAGCCGAGGAGGATGTCGCTGACTGCCTGCATCAGGCGCTGTCCGCAGACCACGCGTTGCCCTTCGTTGTCGTAGGCGCTCGGTCGTACGTAGGGCGCCAGCACCGAGGGGACGGCCTCCTTGGCCTGCAGGATCAGCGGATCGTCGGCGTCCCTGCCGAGCATCAGCACGATCCAGCAGCGGGTGCCCACGCTGCCGACGCCCACGACCTTGCGCGCGGCGTCGGCCATCCGGAACTGGCTCAGCAGGTGCCGGCGGTCGGAGGCGAGGCTGCGGCCGTACCGCTCGGCGAGCAGGCGCAGGCGTCCCTCGAGTTCGGCCCGCCGGTCGTCGGCCATCAGGTCGCCGAGCGGGACGAGCAGGGGCGGGTCGGCGGCGATCCGGCGGACGCCGTCGACGACCTCGGTGAGCCGCTGGAAGGCGTGCTGCTGGTCGCGGGTGCGCGCGGTCTCCAGGGCCCGGGACAACCGGCGGCGTCCCTGCTGATCGAGCCGGTCGGCGAACAGGGCGCGCAGGCGCTCGGCCTCATAGCGCGTGTACCAGACCTCGAGGTTGCCCTTCCCCGCGAAGTCACGCATCGCCTGCCGGTACGACCGTACGGTGGCGCGGACGACGTCCGCGCGTCGCTTCCGGGGGAAGCCGTTGTCCCGTCCGGCGATCGCCAGGCTGGCGGCCAGCCGCTTGACGTCCCACTCCCACGGGCCGGGCAGGGTCTCGTCGAAGTCGTTGAGGTCGAAGACCAGGCGGCGCTCGGGGGAGGAGAAGAGCCCGAAGTTCAGCAGGTGGGCGTCCCCGCACAGCTGTGCCTCGATTCCGGTGCGGGGCTGGGTGCCCAGGTCGGCGGCCATGATGGCGGCGGCGCCGCGGTGGAAGGAGAGCGGCGAGCGCAGCATGCGTCCGTAGCGGATCGGCACGAGGTCCGGCACCCGGTCGGCGCACTGCCGTTCGAGGATCTCGACCGGGTCGGCCCGGCCGGCGGGGAGTTCGCACGCGGCGTGGGCCGAGCGGGGAACCCGGCCGCGCGCCGCCTTGCCGCGCGCCGCGCGTTCGTCCGGCGCCGGATGATGCTCCTGTGTGCTCAAGGCCGTCTCCTTCCCTGCTCACCGCCGGCGTGACCGGCGGTACACGAACCAGACGCCCGCCGCGAGGAGGGAGACCGCGACGAGGATGATCAGGCCGGTGCCCCAGAACCCGCCGGCCAGCCGGATCCCGGCCACGGCGAGACCGACCGCGACCGCGAGGGGCGCCACGGCCAGGGCGAGGAACCGCAGGATGACGGCGACGCCGGCCGCCCTGGGCGCGTGGCTGAGCCGCCCGGGGTGCGCGGCCTGGTAGCCCACGGCGCCCGGGGTGTAGTACCGCACGGCCCTGTCCGCGAGCCGCAGGGTGTTCTTCCGGTAGATCACCGCGAGGGCGGGTACCCAGATCAGCGGCAGCACCATGCCCACGAGGAACAGGGCCGCGATCGGGAGGGCCGCGACCACCTGCTGGAGCTTGCCGCGCTTCTCGCCGCCGCCCACGATGCCGAGGATCGCCGCCATCCTGACCAGCATCGACCATCGCGTCCGCCGGGGGATGCGGCCGTGGCCTCCCGGCGGGTGACGCCGCACCTCGGCCAGGGACGCGGCGGCCGCCTCGGTCGAGGGGTACACGTCCTGAAGGACCAGCAGGTCCGCCACCCGGCGTTCGCTGCGGGGGTCGTGCCCGGCGAGGACGGCCAGTTCCAGCACCATCCGGGCCTGGGAGAGCAGGGCGGCGACGAAACCGACCGGCATGAGGATCACGAACGGGCCGCCCAGCACGGCGCCGTCGGCGATCGTCATGCGGGTTCCGTGGGTGATGGCCTCCCGGCGGAGCTCGTCGTCCGCCGCCTGCGGCTCGCGCTCCTCGCGGCGGGCCACGGCGGCCGCGGCCCGTGGGCCGAACCGCCGCACCGCGAAGAAGGCCAGCTGCTCGGGCATGTGCTGCGGATCGGCCCAGATCATCGGCAGCAGCGCCTGGGCCTCGACCGTCACCGACTCGTCCCCGGGGGCCGGGCGCGGCCCGCCGGTGGTTCGTCCGCCGCCGTTCATCCGGGTCCGCCGTTCATCCGGGTCCGCCTTCCTCGGCTGTCGCCCTGGGCGGGGATCCGCCCGCGCGGCCGGGGCGTGCCCGTGGCCGCGTGGCGGTCTCCCCGTCACCGGTTCGGCCCGCACCGGTGGCAGTTCCACTGTGGCCCGGCGTGCCGGGACCTGCCTCACCCGTTCCGGGTGACGGTGGTGGTGCTCCCCGCGGGCGACGACAATGGCGACAAGGCCGGGCCGCGAGCCCTGGAGGTGCCATGAGGCAGGTCGCCGCCCCCGGAGGGGCACGGCAGCGCTGGAATGCGCGGCTGGCGGTCGTGGCGGCCGTCGGCGCGGGGGTGCTGCTGCTGTCCGTGGCGGGGTTCCGGAGTGTGGCGCTGGTGGCCGTGGGGGTGGCGGGCCTGGTCGTGTCGGCGGCGGCCGGGTGGTGGGCGCTGACGCGCCGGGGCGTGGTGAGGGGCGCCGCGCTGGTCCTGGCGGGGGCGGCACCGCTGGCCGTCCTCGCGGCGTACGCGGCGGCGAGGCTGCTGTGGCTCGTCGTGGTGTCCGTGGCGTTGGGGTCGCTGGCCGCCGTCGCGGGCCGCTCCGCGCTGAGGGCGGACTCGGCCCCCCGTACGGCCCCCGGCCGGCCGGTCCCGCCGCCCGGGCGGGCTTTTCTGCTGATGAATCCGCGCTCGGGCGGCGGGAAGGTGGGGCGTTTCCGGCTGAAGGAGAGGGCCGAGGCACTCGGCGCGGAGGTGGTGCTGCTCGGCCCGGGCAACTGGGACGCCGCCGGGCTCGCCCGCGACGCCGTCGCCCGGGGCGCCGATCTGCTCGGTGTGGCGGGGGGCGACGGGACGCAGGCGCTGGTGGCGGATGTGGCGGCCGAGCACGGCGTGCCGTTCGTGGTGATTCCGGCCGGGACGCGCAATCACTTCGCCCTGGACCTCGGGCTCGACCGGGAGGACCCGTCGCGGAGCCTGGAGGCGCTCACCGACGGGGTCGAGTTCCGGGTGGACCTCGGGCGCGTCGGCGGGCGCGTCTTCGTCAACAACGCCTCCTTCGGCGCGTACGCGGAGGTCGTGCAGAGCCCGGCGTACCGCGACGACAAGGCCGGCACCCTGCTGCGGCTGCTGCCCGACGTGCTGACGCATCAGCACGGCCCCCGGCTGACGGTGGGCGCCGGGGCCGTCGCCCTCGACGCGCCGCAGGCCGTGCTGGTGAGCAACAACCCCTACCGGGTGGGTGACCGTGCGGGGCTGGGCCGGCGCGACCGGCTCGACGGCGGCGTGCTGGGGCTGGTGGGCGTCACGGTCGACAGCGCGGTCCAGGCGGCCGAGCTGCTGCGCGGCCGGCACGCTCCGGGCCTGGTCTCCCTCACCGCCGGCGAGGTCGTCGTCGACGCCGACGGGCCGGAGGTGCGGGTGGGCGTCGACGGTGAGGCGCTGACGCTGCCCACTCCCGTGCGCTGTGTGTCGGAGCCAGGTGCGCTGCGGGTACGGGTTCCGCGGCACCGTCCGGGTGTTCCGCCGGCGCGGCCGCGTCTGGACTGGCGGCGCCTGTGGGAGCTCGCGGCCAGGGCGGGCCGCGCCCTACCCCCGGCCGGTTCCTCCGGAGCCGCGGGGCCCTCCGGGAGCGGTTGACGGGTCGCGCGCGAGGGCGGACTGGACGGCGCCGACGACGACGTGGGCGGCGACACCGACGAGCAGGATGTCACCCGCCATCTGCGCCATGGTGACGATCCGTGCCGGTTCCGCGTGGGGGGCGATGTCGCCGAAGCCGACGGTGCTGAACACCGTGAGCGCGAAGTACAGGGCGTCGGTCCGGTTCAGGGGCTCGGTGAAACCCCCCGGCTCGGCCTGCTCCAGGAGGTAGTACGTGGCCGCGAAGAGCAGCAGGAACAGGGGCACGGTGGTGGCCAGCGCCTCGACGGCCCGCAGCCGGGGCCGGGAGGACCGCAGGATCGAACGGATCTGCCAGGTGAACAGGGCCGCCACGGCGGCCAGGCCGAGAACGAGGCCCACGGCGGTGGCTCCCTCGAACCTCTCGTTCAGAGGGAGCAGGTAATAGGCGAGGACGAGGGCGGTCGCCGTCCCGACGGGCCGCAGTACCACGCTCACCGGCCGGCCTCCCGGGCCGGCCGCTCGGCGGGCAGCCGGCGGGTGAACGGGAGGGCGCCGAGGGTGACGGCCGCGGCGGCCAGCACGGCGGCCTTGAGGCTGTTGAGCTGCGCCGTGGAGTACGAGCCGACGATCGCGTCCACCTCGGAGGGCGGAAGCCCGGCGCCTTCGGCGGCGCCGCGCACCTGGTCCGTACCGACGAAGCTGACGCCCGCCTCCATGGAGATGCCGGCCTGCCGGCGGGCCGCGTCCGAGATCTGCGGGTTGTCCTCGATCTGGGTGGTGAAGGCGTGGACCAGGGCGCCGATCAGCAGGGAGCCGATGAGCGCGGTGCCCAGGGACGAGCCGAGGTTCTGCGCGGTGTACTGCAGGCCGCCCGCCTCGCTGCGTTCCTCCTCGCCGACGCTGGACTGCACGACATTGCCCAGCTGGGAGGCGAGGAGCCCCATGCCCACACCGAGGACGGCCATCGCCAGGCCGAAGGAGAGGTTGTCGATCCGGGGCTCGATCGTGGCCAGCAGCCACACCTGCGCGACCAGGAGCACCAGCAGGCCGCAGCGCACCACCGTCCGGGGCGCGGCGACCCGGCCGAGCAGCGGGCCCGTCATGGCGGACAGCAGCATGGTCACCGACACCGGCAGCAGGCGCAGTCCGGTCTGGAAGGCGTTGAGGCCCTGCACGACCTGGAGGTACAGCGGGATGATGAAGAACAGGCCGAGCAGGACGAGGTTCTGACAGAGCAGCATGGTCAGACCGGACCGCAGCGGCGGGACCGCGAACAGCGACAGGCGCATCAGGGGCTCCCTCCCCCGCGCACTCTGCCGACGCTCCCAGGAGCAGAAGAGCCACAGCAGTACGCCTCCCGCGGCGATGGCGAACACGGTCGGGGAGAAGCCGAGGACGGTGAAGGGCGGGTTCCGGGGTTTGAGCCAGCCCCAGGAGCTGCTCTGCAGGACGCCCAGGACGAATAGGGCGAGCCCGGCCGCGGACAGCGCCACGCCTCCCTTGTCCAGTGCGGTCCTCGGCTCCTTCGGGACGTCGGGGATCCAGCGGACGACGCACAGCATGGCGATGACGATCACGACCTCGCCGGCGAACACCAGCCGCCAGGTCAGGTACGTCGTCACCCACCCGCCGAGCAGTGGCCCCACCGCGATGCCGGCGCCGGCCAGCCCTCCGACGACGCCGTAGGCGACCGCCCGTTCCCGGCCCCGGTACGCGCCGGCGACGAGCGCCGCGAGCGCCGGGAGGACGAGCGTGGCGCCGAGGCCCTCGATCACCGACCAGCCGAGCGCCAGCACCCACAGCTGTGGGGCCACCGAGGTGAGGGCGGACCCGGCTCCGTAGACGACCAGCCCGACGGCGAAGGCCCGGCGGCGCCCGAACGCGTCCCCGAGCTTCCCGCCAGTGATCATGAAGGCGGCCATGACCAGGGTGTAGAGGGTGATGACGGCCTGGATCGCCGTGACCTCGGTGTCGAAGTCCTCGACCAGCTTGCTGATCGAGACGTTCATGACCGAGGTGTCCAGCACCATCAGGAACTGGGCCGTCCCGAGCACGATCAAGGCCCGCCAACGTTTCACGCCTGCACCCTCTTCGCTTTCCGGTGCGCCCCGGTGACGGGCGAGCGGCCCCTAGGGCGTGTCCGATGGGTCGGGACACGCCCTAGTCCGCACCCTAGAACCGCGCGGCGACCGGCCGGGGCCTTGGCGGGGGGCGTGTCGCCCGCGGGGCCGGGGCCGGCCTCCGTTTGCGCTGTTTCCGAAGGTCTGGGCCCCTGGGCCCGCTCCCGCGCTCACCCGGTACGGGTGATGCGGCGCCCACCGGGCCGCGGTCACGCTGCTAAGGACAACCGTCCCCGCGCGTATGCGCCCGGCCAGGAGGGAGCAGGACATGGACGCGCCCAGCGCTCCCGGCCCGTCGTCCGAGGACCGCCCGCTGACCCCAGGCGAACGCGACCACTACAGACGCCTGAGCCAGCGCGAGGCCCTGCGCCACCGACGGCTGCGCTACGCGGCGACGTCCGTCCTGCTGGTGCTCGCCTTCGTCCTCTCACCGCTCGCGGTGGTGGCGGCCTGGGCCGACAGCCAGGTCTCGGACACCGATCGCTATGTGCAGACCGTCGCGCCACTGGCCAAGGATCCGGCGGTGCAGAACGCCGTCACGGACCGGCTCACCACGCGTGTGGTCGACAACGTCGACATCAAGGGCATCACCGACGCCCTCGCCGGAGCCCTCGCCAAGACGAACGCCCCGCCGGCGATCGTGGACAGGTCCCACCTGCTCGCCGGCCCCCTCAAGAACGCCCTCACCACCGCCGTCCACACCGTCGTCCAGAAGGTCGTCACCAGCGACCAGTTCGCCGAGCTGTGGAACGACGCGAACCGGCGCGCCCACGCGGCCGTCGTCAAGGTGCTCACCGGCGAGGGCAACAGCGCCGTGCAGGCCCGGGGCGACTCCGTCGTCATCGACCTGGGCACGGTCGTGGACAAGGTCAAGCAGAAGCTCGTCGAGGACGGCTACGAGAAGGCCGCGAACATCCCCGACGTCGACAAGACGATCCCGCTGTTCCAAACCGACAAGCTCAACGACGCCCAGGCCGCCATGCGCCTTCTCAACGTCGTCGGCACCTGGCTGCCCGTCACCGTCATCGCCCTGGCCGCGCTCGCCGTGTGGTCGGCGCCCGCCCACCGGGTGACGCTGATGACCGCGGCCATCGGCATCGGCGTGATGATGGTGCTGCTCCTCGTGGGGCTCGCGGTCGTCCGGCACATCTATCTGGACTCCGTGCCGCCCTCGACCCTGCCACCGGACGCGGCCGCCTCGGCCTACGACACCCTCGTCCGCTTCCTGCGCGACGGCACCCGCACGGTCCTGGTCATCGCGGTGATCACGGCGGTGGCCGCCTACCTCTACGGTCCCGGACGGGGCGCCCGGTTCGTCCGCTCGGTGTCCACCCGGGCCACCGGAGCCTCCGGACGGGCCATGGCCCACTCCGGCCTGCGCACCGGCGCCACCGGCCACTGGCTGCAGACGCACCGGCGCTGGACCACCGGCGTCGTCATCGCGGCGGCGGCACTGATCCTGCTCCTGTGGAACTACCCCACCGTGGCGGGCGTGGCCCTGATCCTCGTCATCACCGTCCTCGTCCTGGCGATCCTCGCCGTTCTCGCGGCCGCCTCCACCGAAAAGGGAGCCGAATCATGAGCGACAACGTTTATCTGGCCTACGACTACCCCCTCCTGGGCGCGTTCTGGACCATCCTGGTCATCGCGCTGTGGGTGTGGTGGTTCATCCTGCTGTTCCGCGTGATCGCCGACATCTTCCGCGACGACGCGCTGAGCGGATGGGCCAAGGCCGGCTGGCTCGTTCTCACCCTGCTGCTGCCCTTCCTGGGCGTCTTCATCTACGTCCTCGCCCGGGGCCGGAGCATGGGCACCCGGGAACGGCGCCACGTCCGGGCGCAACAGGAGGCGTTCGACCAGTACGTCCGCGACACGGCCGGCGGTACGGGCCGCAGAAGCGAGGCGGACGAGCTCATGAAGCTCTCGGAGATCCGCGCCAGGGGAGACATCTCCGACGAGGAGTTCCGCCGGGCGAAGGAGAAGATCCTGCACTGACCCACGACGACCGGCGCCAGAGCAGCCGGAAACCCCACCGACGACCGGACGAAGGAGAAAGACCATGTCCTCCTCGCTCCACCACCCCCACAGCGAACGGTCCCTGGCGGCAGCCGCCGGACTGACGGTGTTCGCGGCCGTGATGCTGCTCATCGCGGGCTTCCTGGACATCTTCCGGGGCATCTCGGCCATAGTCCACGACACGGTGTACGTGAACACGCCCAACTACGTCTACAAATTCAGCCTGACGGGCTGGGGCTGGCTCCACCTCTTCCTCGGCATCGCGGCGGTCATGGTGGGCATCGGGCTGTTCAAGGTCTCCACGTGGGCGAGAGTGCTGGGCATCGTCATAGCGGCGCTCCTCGTGATCGCCAACTTCCTCTTCCTCCCCTACTACCCGCTGTGGTCGATCGTGGTGATCGCCGTGTGCGGCTTCGTCATCTGGGCCCTCTGCATCGTCCGCAACGAGGTGTGAGCAGCGGACCTGTCCAGGTCGTCGGAGGACGCCCGGACGGCGGTGGCGCCCGCCGTCCGGGCGCCACATATGATCTCTGCGATCCGTCGGGACAGGGGAGACGCCGCAATTGCCCACACCGCACGAGGTGACTCGCATCCGATTGCTCGGGCCCGTCCAGTTCGTCTCGGCGCAGGGGACGGCCACCCGCCCGGGAGCACCGGGGCCGCAGGCCGTGCTGGCGGCCCTCGCGCTGCGCACGGAAAGGCTGGTGACGATCGATGAGCTGATCGACGGCCTGTACCACGACCGTCCGCCGTCCTCCGCGCGGCGCGTGGTCGTGAACTACGTGCACCGGCTGCGGACGCACATCGACCGGGTGGAGTCGGACGGCGGCGGGCGCCCGTCCTCGGTCATCGAGACCACGGACGACGGATACGTCCTGCGGTTCCCCAAGGAGCACGTCGACGCGCTGCGGTTCGGCCTGCTCACCGCACAGGCCAGGCAACGGGCCCGGGACGGCGACCCGCTGTCCGCCGTGGCCTGCCTGGAGGACGCGCTCGGGATGTGGCGGGGGCCCGCTCTGGCGGGGCTGCCCGGCCCCGGCGCCGAGGACCGGCGTCGCGCGCTGACCGAGGAGCGCGCCTCCGCCGTGGAGCACCGCCTGGGGCTGCTGCTGGAGTGCGGGCGCGGCCCGGAGCTGGTGCCGGACATCCTGGGCGCCCTGGAGGAGTACCCCTACCGCGAGCGGTTGCACGGCGCGCTGATGCTGGCGCTCTACCGGTCCGGCCGGACCGCCGAGGCGCTGCTGGCCTACGACAACGCCCGCGGGGTCCTCTCCGAGGAACTGGGCGTCGACCCGGGCCCCGCCCTCCGGGAGCTGCACGCCGCCATCCTGGCGGAGGACCGGACGCTCCTCGCACCCCCCACCGCGGCGGCCGGGGGGCGGCCGCCGCGGGCCGGCCGGATACGGCCGGCCCCGGACGGCCGGCCCGCTCAGCTTCCGGCCGTGCCCAGCGACTTCACGGGCCGCCGGGAACAGCTCTCGGCGCTGGTCTCCGCGCTCACCGGCGGCGCCGAGCACGCCGTCGCGGTCATCACCGGGATGGGCGGGGTCGGCAAGACCACCCTGGCCCTGCGCACGGCGCACGCCGTCGCCGGCACCTACCCGGACGGGCAGCTGTACGCGAATCTGCGCGGCCCCGACGGGACGCCCTGCGACCCGGCCGCGATCCTGACGGGCTTCCTGACCGCGCTGGGCGTCCCCAACGAGCGCTTCCCGGTGTCGCTCGCCGACCGCTCGGCCCTCTTCCGCACCCTGCTCTCGCAGCACGCCGTCCTGGTCGTCCTCGACAACGCCACCAGCGTGGCGCAGGTCGAACCGCTGCTGCCGGGCGCCGCCCGGTGCGCCGCGCTGATCACCGCCCGGACCCTGGCCGCGATGCCCGCCACGCTCACCCTGCCCCTCGAGGGGCTGGGCCCCGACGACGCCGTCGAACTGATCGGCAAGGTCGCCGGAGCGCGGCGGCCGGCGGAGGAGCCGGAGGCCGTCGCCGCGCTGGCGGCGACCTGCGGATATCTGCCGCTGGCGCTGCGCGCGGCGGGCTCCCGCCTGGCGGCCCGGCCCGCGTGGAGCGTCGACACCCTGCTGGCACGCGTGTCGGACCAGGCCCGGCTGCTCGGAGAGCTCCGGGTGGGAGAGCTGACGCTCGAGGCGGTCTTCGAACTCTCGACATCCCAGTTGCCCCCCGTGCAGGCCCGTGCGTTCATGGCGCTGTCCATCCCGCATTACACGGAGTTCCACGTCACGGGCGCGGCGGCCGTTCTCGACCTGCCGGAGGAGGACGCCGAGACGGTCCTGGAGGCACTGGTCGACGCCGTGCTCCTGGAGACCCGCGCACCGGGCCGCTACCACTTCCACGACCTGGTCGGCGCGTACGCGCGGGCGAAGGCCCAGAAGGAGTTCACCGAGCCCGAACGCCGCGAGGTGGTCCGCCGCGCGGCCGACTACATGTGCGCGAGCGTCGTCGCCGCGGTGCGGGCCACCCAGCCCCTGGCCGGGCCGCTGACCGCGGAGATCCACCCGCGGCGGTCGGCGGGCGCGGACCTCCGTACCGCGCGCGACGCGACGGAGTGGGTGCGGGACGCACTGCCCACCCTGACCGCCGTGGTCGAACAGGCGGCGGCCAGCGGGGATCCCGACGCGGTGGCGCTGGCCGTGGACATCCTCACCCTCGTGCCCTGCTTCGAGTACATGGTGCCGCTGGGGTCGCTCGCGCAGGCCGCCACCGCGCTGGTCCCCGCCGCCCTGGAGCACTGCGACGGCGAGATGGCGGGCACCGCCCACTACGCGGCCGGGGTGATGCTCCAGAAGCACTCGTCCCCCGAGTCCCTCCGCCGCTCGCGCGCGCACCTGCTGAAGGTACTGGAGATCTTCGGGGACACTCCCCCGGCGGGCGACCGCCACCGGCCCTTCCTGCTGGTGCTGTTCACCCTGGCGATGCTGGCCCAGCTGGAGCGCCAGTTCGGGAACTTCGCCTCGGCCCGCGACTGCGCGGAGCGGTCGGTGGCCGTGGCCGCGGCCAGCGGCGACCGGCAGCTGGTCGCCCGGCGGCGCACCATCGTGCTCCAGGTCGAGGCCGAGGACCCGGACCGGCGCATGGACCTGGCCGAGATCGGAGCGCAGTGCCGGGAGCTGATGGCGGTCTTCACCCGGGCCGAGGACGAGAAGTGGCTCATCAGGATGATGCTGACCGAGGCGGACAGCCTGCTGCGCGCCGGCGCCCACGCCCAGGCGGCCCCGCTCTACCGCCGGGTGCTGGAACGGGCCCGGTCCAGCGGTCATGCCCACAACGAGACGGAGGCCCTGTTCCGGCTCTCCGAGGCGCTCCTGGCGGCCGGGGAGAACGGTGCCGCCGTCGATACGGCACGGGACGCCCTGGCCGGCGCCCGGCTGACCGGGGAAGCGCTGCTGACGGCCCGCAGCCACCAGGCACTCGGCAGCGCCCTGCGGGCGACGGGCGAGGACGCGGAGGCCGGCACGCACCTGGCGGCGGCCGAGGAGCTGTACCGGGCACTGCGCGGGGCCGCGGAGGCGACGGCGGACGCGTGACGCGTCCGCCCCGCCCCGCGCGCTCAGCCCACCGGCAGCTCCTTGCGGTGCCGGACCGGTCCCTGGAGGAGGAACAGGGCGCACAGGGCGTTGCCCGTGTAGAGCGCCCACAGGGCGCCCCGGTCGCCGAGGGCGGTGGCCAGGGCGCCGCCCAGGAGGCTGCCGACGGGAATCGTTCCGTACATGACGAAGCGGATGCCGGAACTGATCCTGCCGAGCATCCCGGGCGGGCAGTACGCCTGCCGGAAGCTGACGATGATCACGTTTCCGGCGACGATGCTCGCGGTGAGGCAGAAGTCCCCGACGAGGAACGCCGCCAGCCCCGCGCCGTCGGTGGTGAGCGGGATCAGCAGCCCGAACGGGCCGCCGCAGAAGGCGCACAGCATCACGGCCCGGGCGGTGCCGACCCTGCGGGCCAGCCGGGGCGAGACGACGGCGCCCAGCACACCGCCGAGGCCGACGAGGGCGATCAGCACGCCGATGGTGCCCCCGCCGACGCCGACCGTGCGGCTCAGGAACACGACCGCGAGGGCCTGGGTGCCCGCGAGGAAGAGGTTCATGCCCGCGTCGCACAGCAGGATCGTCCGCAGGAAGGGATCCCGGACGAGGAAGGCGAAGCCTTCGCGGATCTCCGGGCCGAGGGCGGGGGCCCGGCGCCGCTCACCGCCCGGCGGCGCCTCCCGCGCCCGGATCCGGGTCAGCAGGAGCACCGACGCGAGAAAGCTCAGCCCGTCCGCGAGGAACCCGAAGACCGCTCCCCCGGCCTGGACGAGCGCGCCGCCCGCGCTCGGCGCGACGACGTCGGCGGCCGCTTCGCTGGCCTCGAGCTTGGAGTTGCCGTCCTCGAGGTCCTCACGCGGCAGCAGGGCGGGGATGTAGGCGCTGTAGGCCGCGCGGAAGAAGACGTCGGCGGTGCCGGACAGGACGGCCACCAGGAGGAGTTGACCGGCCGAGAGGGCGTCCAGCCAGGCGGCCGCCCCCACGGAGAGGAGCAGCACCGCCGAGACGCTGTTGCACACGAGCATCACGGGCCGGCGGCGCACGCGGTCGACCCAGGCCCCGGCGGGCAGGCCGATCAGCAGCCAGGGCAGCCACGCCGCGGCGTTCAGCACGCCCATGGTCATCGAGCTCGCGTGCAGCGTCTCCACCGCGATCAGCGGCAGCATCACGCGCGTCGCCGCGCTGCCGGCCTGGCTGACCGTCTCCCCCGCCCACAGCAGCCGGAAGTCACGGTGCCGCAGGGATCCCTTCATCGGTCCCGCCCGTCCCGGAGGACCGCGCCGATCCGCGCGAGCGGCCGCTTCGCCATCATCTCCCCGTGGGCGCAGGCGATGTCGTGCCGGTCGACGCGGCCCGTCACGTACGGCCGCCACGGCTCGGGGCCGACGGCGTCGGCGTCCGCGTCGAGAGCCGCCGTGAAGAGGGTGACGTCGCCGTGGAAACGGCTGGGGCGATGGTGGTCCGCGAGCGTGCCGTGATGGACGAACGCCTCGCCGACGGCCGCGATCACGTCCGTTCCGAGGCCGGCCAGCGGGCCGCCCGGGGCGCCGGCGAGCCGGAGGAACCCGGCCTCGCCGACCGGGGTGTCGTCGCCCACCGCGTGCCCCAGGGACGCCAGGAGTGCGGCCAGCGGGTCGCCCTGCGGGCGTTCCTCCGCGTCGGCCTCGGCATCGGCATCGGCATCGGCATCGGCATCGGCATCGGCGGGGTATCCGTCGAGCAGGACCAGTTCGGCGACCTCCGCTCCCCGGCTCTGCAGGTGCACCGCCATGGCGTGCGCGACGACCGCGCCGAACGACCAGCCGAGGAGGTGGTACGGGCCGTCCGGCTGGACCGTACGGATCAGGTCGGCGTAGTCCTCCGCCATGGCCTCGACGCTCGCCGGCCGGGCGGCCGGATCGCGCAACGCCCGTGCCTGGAGCGCGTACACCGGCCGGTCCGGGCCGAGGTGACCGGGCAGCCCCGAGTACACCCAGCCGATCCCGGCCCCGGGGTGCACGCAGAACAGCGGGGGCTTCCCGCCGCCGGACCGGAGGGGGATCAGGGGTGCGAGCGAGTCGTGCGGGGCGTCGGTCGCGCGTCGCGCGGCCAGCCCGGCCGGGGTGGGCGCCTGGAACAGGTCCTGGATCCCGAGCTCCACGCCCAGGGCGGTACGGGCGCGGGAGATGAGCCGGGCGGCGAGCAGCGAGTGCCCGCCGAGGTCGAAGAAGCCGTCGTCGACGCCGACTTCGGGCAGGCCCAGGACCTCGGCGAACAGCGCCGCCAGCGTCGCTTCCTCGGGCGTGCGCGGCGCACGGGAGGCGGCGGGCGAGGGGATACGGGGTCGCGGCAGCGCCGCCTGGTCCAGCTTGCCGTTGGGCGTCAGCGGGAACGCGTCCAGCGCCATGAACGCCGAGGGCACCATGTGGTCCGGCAGCACCGAGGAGAGTTCCCGGCGCAGGGCGGTCACGTCGACCGTACGGCCGCCGACGGGCACGACATAGGCCACCAGCCGCTTCCCGCCAGGGCCGTCCTCGCGCACGGTCACCGCGGCCTGTGCCACGTCCGGGAGGCGGACGAGGGCGGCCTCGATCTCGCCCGGTTCGACGCGGAAGCCACGGATCTTCACCTGCTCGTCCGCCCGACCGAGGAACTCCAGAGCCCCGTCACGGCCCCACCGCACCAAATCCCCCGTGCGATACATCCGCTCCCCCACCGCGAACGGACACGCCACGAACCGCTCCGCCGTCAACCCCGGCCGACCCAGATATCCACGGGCCAGGCTCACGCCGGCGATGTACAGCTCGCCCGCGACACCGGGCGGCACCGGCCGCAGCGCCGCGTCCAGGACGTACGCGCGCGTGTTGGCGACCGGGCGGCCGACCAGGGGACGGGCGCTGTCCGCCAGGTCCCACCACAGGGCGTCGACCGTGCACTCGGTCGGACCGTAGAGGTTGTGGCAGAGCATGCCGTCCACCTGCCGCAGCCGACTCCACAGAGCGGGGCCCACGGCCTCGCCACCGAGCAGCAGAACCCTGGGAGGACGGGCCGCGAGGCCTTCCTCGACGAGTTGTTCGGCATGCGTGGGCGTGACGTCGACGACGTCGATACGGGCGTCGGCGATGTACCGCACCAGGGCACCCGCGTCGCGGCGGACGTCGTCGCCGATGACGTGCAGTTCATGCCCGGCGACCATCCACAGCAGGTCGTCCCAGGAGGCGTCGAAGGACAGAGAGGTCGTCAGGGCCACCCGCAGGCGCCGCCCGCCCGTGGCCTCCTCGGCACGGGCCATGATGCCGGCGCGATGGTGGGCGTAGAGGTTGCGCAGCCCGGCGTGGTCGATGACGACGCCCTTGGGACGGCCGGTGGAACCGGAGGTGTGGATGACGTACGCGGCGTCGCCGGGCAGGACCTCGCGCCCGAGGTCCTGCGGGGACTCGGCCTCGGTGGCGGGGTCGTCGGCCCGCAGCCGGGGGATGCCGCCGAGCGGCAGCGTCTCCTCCGTGGGCGCGTCGGTGACGACGAGTGCGGGGGCCGCGTCCTCCAGCAGAAGGGCGATGCGCTCGGCCGGGTAGCCGGTGTCGACGGGCAGGCAGGCGGCGCCGGACTTGAGGACGGCGAGCAGCGCCACCACCGACTCCTCGGACCTGGGCAGCGCCACCGCCACCACGCGCTCGGGCCCCGCGCCGGCCCGTACCATGCGGCGGGCCAGCCGGTTCGCCCTGGCGTTGAGCTCGCCGAAGGTCAGCGCCGCGGCGCCGTGCACCACGGCCGTGGCCTGCGGGGTGCGCGCCGCCTGCTCCTCGAACAGCTCCGGTACGGTCGTGCGGGGCACCGGAAGCCCGGTGTCGTTCCACCGCACCAGCATCCGGTCGCGCTCCTCGGGCGACAGCGGGTCCGCCACGCTCACCGGCCGTGCCGGGTCGGCGGCGAGCCCGTCCAGGACGCGCGCCAGGCCGGCCGCGATGCCGGCCGCCGTCCGTGGGTCGAAGAGGTCCACCGCGTACTCGAGCGAGCCGCCGATCCCGGCCGGCGCGCCCTCGGCGTCCCGCCGCTCGTGGACGTCGACGGTCAGGTCGAACTGCGCCGCGTCGAAGCGGAACGGCTCGTCGCGGACATCGAGGCCGGCGAGGGCCAGGGTGTCATCGGCGGTCTCCTGGAGCTGGAGCATGACCTGGAAGAGGGGGTGGCGGGCGAGGGACCGGTCGGGGTTGAGGGCCTCCACCACCCGCTCGAACGGAACGTCCTGATGCTCGTACGCCGCCAGATCCGCATCCCGCACACGGGACAACAGCTCAAGGAAACTCGGGTCGCCGGAGACGTCCGTACGCAGGACCAGGGTGTTGACGAAGAACCCCACCAGGTCGTCCAGCGCCTCGTCGGCACGACCCGCGACAGGCGTGCCGAGGGGAATGTCCGTACCCGCCCCGAAACGGGACAGCACCACCGCAAGACCCGCCTGCAGCACCATGAACAACGTGCAGCCGTTCGACCGCGCCAGCTCCACCAGTCGGGCGTGCAGCTCAGGACTCAGCTCGACCGGAACCGAACCACCCGCATAACTCGCCACCACCGGACGCGGCCGGTCGAACGGCAGAGCCAGCTCCGAAGGAATGCCGTCGAGTTGCTTGCGCCAGAATTCAAGCTGCCGCGATACGAGGCTGCCGGGATCGGATTCCTCACCCAGCAGTTCCCGCTGCCACAGCGTGTAGTCCGCGTACTGCACCGGCAGCGGCTCCCAAGCCGGGCCACCGCCCCCACGACGATCTTCGTACGCAGCCGCCAGGTCACGGAAGAGCGGCCCCCACGACCAGCCGTCAAGCGCGATGTGGTGCACCACCAGTGCCAGCACATGCTCGTCCTCACCCACTGTGAAAAGCGTCGCCCGCACCGGAGGCCGGGAGGCGAGATCGAACTCCTCGGCGACCAGCCGTTCCAGAACCTCGCCCGGCCCACGTTCCCCGGCCTCCACCGTCTCCAGCCGCACGGCGGCGGCATCCGGCGACAGCACCAGCTGGCACGGCTCACCGTCGATCTCCGGGAACACCGTCCGCAAGGCCTCATGACGGCCGGAGACATCCGCCAGCGCCGCGGCGAGGGCGGCACCGTCCAACGGCCCGCTCAGCCGCAGGGCGAAGGGGCAGTTGTAGCCCGCCCCCTGCCCCGAACGGCTCAGGAACCACAGACGTCGCTGGGCGAACGACAACGGCACCACTTCGGGACGGTCCACCGTTCGCAAGGCCGGCCGAGCCGGGCCGAAGCGGTCCGGACCCGCCGCCAGACCGGCGACGGTCGGCGTCCGGAAGAGGTCACGGATGCCGAGTTCGACACCGAGTGCCGTCCGGGCGCGGGAGATGAGCCGCGTCGCGAGCAGCGAGTGCCCGCCGAGGTCGAAGAAGCCGTCGTCGACGCCGACTTCGGGCAGGCCCAGGACCTCGGCGAACAGGCCGGCCAGGATCTCCTCCCGGGGCGTGCGCGGCGCGCGGGAGCCCGCACCGGCCGCGTAGTCGGGGCGCGGCAGCGCCTTGCGGTCCAGCTTCCCGTTCGGCGTCAACGGCAAGGACTCCAGCGCCATGAACGCCGAGGGCACCATATGGTCCGGCAGCACCGAGGAGAGCTCCCGGCGCAGGGCGGCCGCCTCGGCGGTCCGGTCGGCCACCGGTACGACGTACGCCACCAGCCGCTTACCACCGGGGCCGTCCTCGCGCACGGTCACCGCGGCCTGTGCCACGTCGGGGAGACCGGCCAGCGCCGCCTCGATCTCACCGGGTTCCACGCGGAAGCCACGGATCTTCACCTGCTCGTCCGCTCGCCCTAGGAACTCCAGAGCCCCGTCACGGCCCCACCGCACCAGATCACCGGTGCGGTACATCCGCTCCCCCACCGCGAACGGGCATGCCACGAACCGCTCCGCCGTCAATCCCGGCCGACCCAGATAGCCACGGGCCAGGCTCACGCCGGCGATGTACAGCTCGCCCGCGACGCCGGGCGGTACGGGCCGCAGCGCCGCGTCCAGGACGAAGACACGGGTGTTGTCGAGGGGCAGGCCGACCAGGGGGCGTTCGCTGCGGGCGGCGTCCCACCACAGGGCGTCGACCGAGCACTCGGTCGGGCCGTAGAGGTTGTAGCAGAGCATGCCGTCCGCTTCGCGGACCTTCGTCCACAAGGTGGCTCCGGCGGCCTCGCCGCCGAGGAGGAACACCCGGGGGCGGTGCCGGGGGTCGTCCAGCATGCCCTCCTCGACAAGCTGTTCGGCGTAGGTCGGAGTGACGTCGAGAACCTCGATGTCGGCCGCGGCGATGTGCCGCGTCATCGCACCCGCGTCGCGGCGGATGTCGTCGCCGATGACGTGCAGCTCGTGCCCGGCGACCATCCACAACAGCCCTTCCCAGGACGTGTCGAAGGACAGCGAGGCCGTCAGCGCCACCCGCAGGGGACGGGGCCCGTGGATCTCCTCGGCACGGGCGATGACGCCGGTGTGATGGTGGGCGTAGAGGTTGCGCAGCCCGGCGTGGTCGATGACGACGCCCTTGGGACGGCCCGTGGAGCCGGAGGTGTAGATGACGTACGCGGCGTTGCGCGGCCGTGCGTCCCGTCCGAGGTTGTCCGGCGAGTGCGCCGTCGTCGTCGGGTCGTCGACCAGCACCCGCTGAGTGTCGTCCGCCGTCGGCAGGGTTCCGGCGGTGGCGGAGTCGGTGACGACGAGCGCGGGGGCGGCGTCCTCCAGGAGCAGGGCGATACGTTCGGCCGGGTACTCCAGGTCGACGGGCACGAACGCAGCACCGGTCTTGAGGACGGCGAACAGCGCCACCACCGACTGCTCGGACCTGGGCAGCGCCAGCGCGACCAGGGTCTCGGGGCCCGCACCGCGCTCGGCCAGGGCGTGGGCCAGACGGTTGGCCCGCGCGTTGAGTTCGTCGAAGGTCAGCACGGTGTCCCCGTGCACCACCGCCGTGGCCTCCGGCGTCCGTGCGGCGCGGTCCTCGAACAGCCGGGGAAGCATCGCCTCGGGGGTGGGCCGGGCAGTGTCGTTCCAGCCCGCCAGGACCTGCTCGCGGTCCTCGTCGGACATCGGATCCGCCGCCCCGACCGGACGGCCGGGATCGGCCGCCAGCTGCCCCAGGACGCGGGGGAGGCTCTCGGCCAGGCTCCGGGCGGTCTCCTGGTCGAAGAGGTCCACCGCGTACTCGAGCGAACCGCCGATCCCGGCCGGCCCGCCCTCGGGCTCCTGGTACTCCTGGAAGTCGACGGTCAGGTCGAACTTGGCGATGTCCCAGCCGACCGGCTCCTCCTCGGCCGAGACGCCGGGCAGGCTCATGGCCGTTCCGGAGCCGTTCTCCAGCGTCATCATGACCTGGAAGAGGGGGTGACGGGCGAGGGACCGGTCGGGATTGAGCTCCTCCACCACCCGCTCGAACGGCACGTCCTGATGCTCGTACGCCGCCAGATCCGCATCCCGCACACGGGACAACAGCTCAAGGAAACTCGGGTCGCCGGAGACGTCCGTGCGCAGGACCAGGGTGTTCACGAAGAACCCCACCAGGTCGTCCAGCGCCTCATCGGCACGACCCGCCACGGGCGTGCCGAGGGGAATGTCCGTGCCCGCTCCGAAGCGGGACAGCACCACCGCGAGGCCCGCCTGCAGCACCATGAACAACGTGCAGCCGTTCGACCGCGCCAGCTCCACCAGTCGGGCGTGCAGCTCAGGACTCAGCTCGACCGGAACCGAACCACCCGCATAACTCGCCACCACCGGACGCAGCCGATCGAACGGAAGAGCCAACTCCGAAGGAACCCCCGCGAGCTCCTCCCGCCAGAAGCCCAGCTGCTGGGACACCACACTGTCCGGATCGGACTCCTCACCCAACAACTCCCGCTGCCACAGCGTGTAGTCGACGTAGCGGACGGGCAGCGGCTCCCACTGCGGAGTGGTGCCGGTGCGCCGCGCCGCGTACGCCTGCGAGAGGTCGCCGAACAGGGGCTCCCACGACCAGCCGTCGCAGGCTATGTGGTGGATGACGAGGGAGAGCACGTGATCGTCGGCCGACAGGGCGAACAGCTCGGCACGGACGGGCAGTTCGACGGTGAGGTCGAAGACGTGTCCGGCGGCCTCGGCGAGGGCGGCGGGCAGCCGGTCCTCGGTGATCGCCACGGTCGTCAGCCCGGGCCGCCGGTCCAGGACGCGCTGCACCGGCTCGCCGTCGGACTCGGGGAACACCGTCCGCAGCAGTTCGTGGCGGTCCGCGACGTCCTCCAGCGCGGCGGCGAGGGCGGCGCGGTCGAGCGGGCCCCGCAGGCGGAACGCCAGCGGGCAGTTGTAGGCGGCGCCCGTCTCGGCCATGCGGTGGAGGAACCACAGCCGGCGCTGGGCGAAGGACACAGGGAACACGAGATCTCCTTGGTGTGCGCGGCACTCGGCGGGTCAGAGGGCCGAGCGGCGCAGCGCGGGGCGCGCCTTCGGTGCGGCGGTCAGTCGGGCGGCGACGCCGGCCGGGGTGGGGTGCTGGAAGACCTGGCGGATGCGCAGCTCCAGGCCGAGCTCCGCCCGGACCCGGCTGATGAGCCTGGTCACCTGGAGGGAGTGGCCGCCCAGGGCGAAGAAGTTGTCGTCGGGGGCGACGGCGTCGACCTCCAGCACCTCGGCGAAGAGCGTGCACAGCGCCCGCTCCGTCGAGCCGCCACCGGTGGGTTCCCCGAGCGGTGCGGCGGGTGCCTCTTCGGCGGTGCGGACGGCCGGGCGCGGGGCCGTCGGCAGTCCGGTGAGGGCGCTGAACCGCCGGGCGGGGTGGGCGGCGAGAGTACCGAGCAGCCGTTCGAGGTCCGCGGCCAGGCGTCGCCCGGTGTCGGCGGTGAACAGTTCGGTCGCGTACGTCAGCTCGCCGTGCAGGCCGTCCGGCGCCCCGTCGGCGCCGTGCCGCTCCGCCATGTCGAGGGTGAGATCGAACTTGGCGACGCCGAAGGGGACCGGCTGGGGCGTGGCGGTCAGACCGGGCAGGGCCACGTCGTCGGTGGGCGTGTTCTGGAGCTGGAGCATGACCTGGAAGAGGGGGTGACGGGCGAGGGACCGGTCGGGGTTGAGAGCCTCCACCACCCGCTCGAACGGCACGTCCTGATGCTCGTACGCCGCCAGATCCGCGTCCCGGACACGGGACAACAACTCCACGAGGCTCGGATCACCGGAAACGTCCGTGCGCAGGACCAGAGTGTTGACGAAGAACCCCACCAGGTCGTCCAGCGCCTCGTCGGCACGACCCGCGACAGGCGTACCGAGAGGGATGTCCGTACCGGCCCCCAGCCGCGACAACAACACCGCAAGACCTGCCTGCAGCACCATGAACAACGTGCACCCGTTCGAGCGCGCCAGCTCCAGCAGACGGGCATGGAGCTCAGGACTCAGCTCGACCGGGACCGAATCACCCGCATAACTCGCCACTGCCGGACGCGGCCGGTCCAGCGGCAGAGCCAGCTCGGAAGGAACCCCGGCGAGCTGCTTGCGCCAGAAGCCCAGCTGCTGGGACACCACACTGCCCGGGTCGGACTCCTCGCCCAACAACTCCCGCTGCCATAGCGTGTAGTCGATGTAGCGGACGGGCAGCGGCTCCCACTGCGGGGCGCTCCCCCGCGTGCGCGCCTCGTACGCCCGCGCCAGGTCCCGCAGCAGCGGGCGCATGGACCAGCCGTCGGAGGCGATGTGGTGCATCACCAGGAGCAGGACGTGCTCATCCGCGCCGAGGCGGAACAACCGTGTCCGGAGGGGTGGTTCGGTGGCGAGGTCGAAGCGGTGGGCTGTCAGGGCTTCGACGGCCCGGTCCAGCTCCGCCTCGGTGACGTCCTCGGGCTTGAGCCCGGGGCGTGCCTCGTCCGGGGGCAGGACGCGCAGGGCCGGGCGGCCGTCCTCGTCGGGGAACAGGGTGCGCAGCGTCTCGTGCCGGGCGACGACGTCGTCCATCGCCGCGGCGAGTGCGGCGACGTCCGGGGTGCCGTGGAGCCGGACGGCGAACGGCATGTTGTAGGTGGCGGCATGGTCCTCGGCCTGGTGGACGAACCACAGGCGGTGCTGGGCGAAGGACAGCGGCGGATTCTTCGCGTGCCGCCGAGGCGCCAGCGGCGGCCGCGCGCGCTCGGCGTCGCCGGCCAGTTCGGCGAGGGCGGCGGGCGTCTGCGCCTGGAAGAGGTCACGGATGCCGAGTTCGACGCCGAGTGCCGTCCGGGCGCGGGAGATGAGTCGCGTCGCGAGCAGCGAGTGCCCGCCGAGGTCGAAGAAGCCGTCCTCCGCACCCACATCGGACACGCCCAGGACCTCGGCGAACAGACCCGCCAGGATCTCCTCCCGCGGCGTGCGCGGCGCACGGGATCCCGCACCGGCCGCATAGTCGGGTCGCGGCAGCGCCCTGCGGTCCAGCTTCCCGTTCGGCGTCAACGGCAAGGACTCCAGCGCCATGAACGCCGAGGGCACCATGTGGTCCGGCAGCACCGAGGAGAGTTCCCGGCGCAGGGCGGCCACATCGACCGTACGGCCGCCGACGGGCACGACATAGGCCACCAGCCGCTTCCCGCCAGGGCCGTCCTCGCGTACCGTCACCGCGGCCTGTGCCATGTCCGGAAGGCGAACGAGGGCGGTCTCGATCTCGCCCGGTTCGACGCGGAAGCCACGGATCTTCACCTGCTCGTCCGCCCTGCCGAGGAACTCCAGGGCACCGTCACGGTTCCAGCGCACCAGGTCACCCGTGCGATACATCCGCTCCCCCACCGCGAACGGGCACGCCACGAACCGCTCCGCCGTCAACCCCGGCCGACCGAGATAACCGCGGGCCAGTCCGGTACCGGCGAGGTAGAGCTCCCCGGCCACGCCCGGCGCGACAGGTCGTAGGGCCGCATCGAGGACGTACGCGCGCGTGTTGGCGATCGGGCGGCCGACCAGGGGGTGTGTGCTGGCCCCCAGGTCCCACCACAGGGCGTCGATGGTGCACTCGGTCGGGCCGTAGATGTTGAGGCTGATGAGCCCGTCCACTTCCCGCAGCCGGTGCCACAGTGCGGGGCTCGTGGCCTCGCCGCCGAGCTGGATGACCCGGGGGTGATGCCGGGGGTCGTCCAGCAGGCCCTCCTCGAGGAGTTGTTCGGCGTAGGTCGGAGTGACGTCGAGAACCTCGATGCCGGCCGCGGTGGTGTGCCGGGCCATCGCGCCCGCGTCGCGGCGGATGTCGTCGCCGATGACGTGCAGCTCGTGCCCGGCGGCCATCCACAACAGCCCTTCCCAGGACGTGTCGAAGGAGAGCGAGGCCGTCAGCGCCACCCGCAGCCGCCGCCCGCCCGTGGCCTCCTCGGCACGGGCCATGAGGCCGGTGTGGTGGTGGGCGTAGAGGTTGCGCAGCCCGGCGTGGTCGATGACGACGCCCTTGGGACGGCCGGTGGAACCGGAGGTATGGATGACGTACGCGGCGTCGCCGGGCAGGATCTCGCGCCCGAGGTTCTCGTGCGGCTGTCGCGCCGTCGCCGGGTCGTCGATCAGTACCAGGTGGGCGTCGGCCGTCGTCGGCAGGGTTCCGGCGGTGGCGGAGTCGGTGACGACGACTGCGGGGGCGGCGTCCTCCAGGAGCAGCGCGATGCGCTCGGCCGGGTACTCGAGGTCGACGGGGACGGACGCCGCACCGGTCTTGAGGACGGCGAGCAGCGCCACGATCGACTGCTCGGACCTGGGCAGCGCCAGCGCGACGAGGCTTTCGGGACCCGCGCCCTGCTCGGCCAGGGCGTGGGCCAGACGGTTCGCCCGCGCGTTGAGTTCGTCGAAGGTCAGCACGGTGTCGCCGTACACGACCGCCGTGGCCTCCGGCGTCCGCGCGACCCGGTCCTCGAACAGCCGGGGGAAGGTCGCCTCGGGCGCGGCGAGCGCGGTGTCGTTCCAGTCGTTCAGGATCCGCTCGCGGTCCTGGCCGGACAGCGGCTCCGCCTCGCCGACCGGGCGCCGCGGGTCGGCCGCCAGCTGCCGCAGCACCCGGGTGAGGCTCTCGGCCAGGGTCTCGGCGGTCTCCTGGTCGAAGAGGTCCACCGCGTACTCGAGCGAACCGCCGATCCCGGCCGGGCCGCCGTCGGCGTCCCACCGTTCCCGGACGTCGACGGTCATGTCGAACTGTGCGGCGTCGAAGCGGAGGGGCTCGTCGCGCACGTCGAGGCCGGCGAGGGTCAGCGTCGCGGCGGGGTCCTGGAGCTGGAACATGACCTGGAAGAGGGGGTGACGGGCCAGGGACCGGTCGGGATTGAGCGCCTCCACCACCCGCTCGAACGGCACGTCCTGATGCTCGTACGCCGCCAGATCCGCGTCCCGCACACGGGACAACAGCTCCACGAAGCTCGGATCACCCGAGACGTCCGTGCGCAGGACCAGAGTGTTGACGAAGAACCCCACCAGGTCGTCCAGCGCCTCATCGGCACGACCCGCCACAGGCGTACCGAGAGGGATGTCCGTACCGGCCCCCAGCCGCGACAACAACACCGCGAGGCCCGCCTGCAGCACCATGAACAACGTGCAGCCGTTCGACCGCGCCAGCTCCAGCAGACGGGCGTGCAACGCCGCGTCCAGCTCGACCGGAACCGAACCACCCGCATAACTCGCCACGACCGGACGCGGCCGGTCGAACGGCAGAGCCAGCTCGGAGGGAATTCCCGCGAGCTCTTCCCGCCAGAAATCCAGCTGCTGGGACACGACGCTGTCCGGGTCGGACTCCTCGCCCAACAGCTCGCGCTGCCACAGCGTGTAGTCCGCGTACTGCACGGGCAGCGGCTCCCACTGCGGGTCGCTCCCCCGCGTGCGCGCCTCGTACGCCCGTGCGAGGTCGCGGAAGAGGGGCTCCCATGACCAGCCGTCGAGCGCGATGTGATGCACCACGAGGGCCAGTACGTGCTCGTCCTCGCCCAGCGCGAAGAGCCCGGCCCGCACCGGAGGCCGACGGCCGAGGTCGAACTCCTCGGCTACGAGCCGTTCCAGGGCCGTGCCCGGTCCGGCGTCGCCGGCTTCCGCGACGGTCATCTCCACTACGGCCATCTCCACGGCGGCGGCGTCCGCCGGCAGCACCAGCTGGCACGGTTCGCCGTCGATCTCGGGGAAGACCGTGCGCAGGGCCTCGTGGCGGCCGATGACGTCCGCCAGCGCGGAGCGCAGCGCGGTACGGTCCAGGGTGCCGCTCAGCCGCAGGGCGAACGGGCAGTTGTAGCCGACGCCCTGCCCCGTGCGGCTCAGGAACCACAGTCGGCGCTGGGCGAACGACAAGGGCAGCACGGTGGGGCGGTCCGCCGCGCCCAGGGCCGGCCGGGCCGGGCCGAAGCGGTCCAGGCCGGCCGCCAGGCCGGCGACGGTCGGCGTGGTGAACACCTCGCGGATGCCGAGCTCCACGCCCAGGGCGGTCCGGGCCTGGGCGACGAGGCGCATGGCCAGGAGGGAGTTGCCGCCCAGGTCGAAGAAGTCGTCCTCGGCGCCGATCTCGGGCAGGCCCAGCACGGCGGCGAAGAGGCCCGCCAGGATCTCCTCGCGTCCGGTGCGCGGCCTGCGGCCGCCGCGTCCGGTGGTGTGGACGGGGGCGGGCAGGGCCTTGCGGTCCAGCTTGCCGTTGGCGGTCACCGGCAGGTCGGCCAGGACGACCACGGCGGACGGCACCATGTGGTCCGGCAGCACCTCGGCCAGTTCCTCCCGGATCCGGGCGGGCCGGGGTTCGGCGCCGGGCGTGGGCACGACGTAGGCGACCAGGCGCGGGTCGCCGGGCCGGTCCTCGCGGACGACGGCGGCGGCCCGGCCGACTCCGGCGCAGCGGACGGCCGCGGACTCCACCTCGCCGGGTTCGATGCGGAATCCCCGGATCTTGACCTGGTCGTCGGCGCGGCCGAGGAATTCCAGGGTGCCGTCGCCGGTCCAGCGCACGAGGTCGCCGGTGCGGTACATGCGGGCGCCGGGTTCGAAGGGGCAGGCGATGAACCGTTCCGCCGTCAGCGCCGGGCGGCCGAGGTAGCCGCGGGCCAGCTGGACGCCGCTGACGTAGAGCTCGCCGACGACGCCGGGGGCGACGGGCCGCAGCCGGTCGTCGAGCACGTAGGCGCGGGTGTTGGCGGCGGGGCGGCCGATGGGGACGGTGGTCGCCGCGGGGTCGGGGCGGCAGGGCCACAGGGTCACGTCGACGGAGGTCTCGGTGGGCCCGTAGAGGTTGTGGAGCTCCACGCCGTCGAGGGTGGCGAAGAACGCGGTCCGGGTCGCGGGCGGGAGTGCCTCGCCGCTGCAGATCACCCGGCGGAGCGTGCTCGCGGTCGCGCGGGCGGCCGGTTCCTGGAGGAAGGCGCTCAGCATCGAGGGGACGAAGTGGGCGGTGGTGACGGACTCGCGGCGGATGAGGTCGGCGAGGTAGGCGGGGTCCTTGTGGCCGTCCGGTTCGGCGACGACGAGTGCGGCGCCGGTGATCAGGGGCCAGAAGAACTCCCACACCGACACGTCGAATCCGTACGGCGTCTTCTGCAGGACGCGGTCCTCGGCGGTCAGCCCGTACTCCTCCTGCATCCACAGCAGGCGGTTGACGATGCCGGCGTGGGTGACCTGGACGCCCTTGGGGCGGCCGGTGGAGCCGGACGTGAAGATGACGTAGGCCGGGTGGGCGGGGGTGAGCGCGGTGACCGGCGGGTGCGTGGGCAGGTCGGCGTCGGGGGTGTCGAGCGCGACGACGGGCACGGCTGTGGGCGGCAGGTGCCCGGCGGCCTCGGTGGTGGTGAGCAGCAGGGCCGGTGCCGCGTCGGCGAGGACGGCTTCGGTGCGGCGCGGGGGCTGGCCGAGGTCGACGGGCAGGTAGGCGGCGCCGGCCTTGACCACGGCGTGCAGGGCGACGACGAGGTCGACGGAGCGCGGCACCGCGACGGCGACGGTGTCCTCGGGGCCGATGCCGAGGGCGACGAGGTGGTGGGCGAGCCGGTTGGCGCGCTCCTCCAGCCGGCGGTAGGTCAGGTGCTCGTCGTGGAAGAGGACGGCCGGGGCGTCGGGGGTGCGGGCGGCCTGGGCGGTGAGCAGCTCGGGGAGGGTGGTGTGCGGGAGGGGCCGGGTGGTGTCGTTCCAGTCGTGGAGGACCTGCCGGCGCTCCGCCGGACCGAGGGTGTCGAGGGCGCCGAGGGCGAGCTCCGGGTCGGCGGTCCACTGGTGGAGCAGCCGGGTCAGCCGGGCGGCGAGGGCCTCGGCGCGAGTGCGGTCGAGCAGTTCGGGGCGGTGGCTCAGGCGCAGTTCGAGCCGGGTGCCGGGTTCGACGACGAGGGTCAGCGGGAAGTGGGTGGTGTCGCGGAAGGCGATGTCCACGTCGAGGGTGCCCGGCAGGTCGAGCGCGTAGTCGTTCATCGGGAAGTTGTCGAAGACGATGTTGGTGTCGAACAGTGCCTGCGACGATCCGGCGAGGTGCTGGATGTCGGTGAGCCCGAGGTGGTCGTGGTCCATGAGCCCGGCGCGCTGGTGCTGGACGCGTTCGCACAGCGCGGTCAGGGACGCCCGGGGGTCGAGCCGTGCCCGGACCGGCACGGTGTTGATGAGCATGCCGATCATGGTGTCGGCGCCGGGGAGGTCGGCGGGGCGGCCGCCGACGGTGCAGCCGAAGACGACGTCGTCCCGTCCGGTGGCGCCACCGAGGAGCACGGCCCAGGCGCCCTGCACGACGGAGTTGAGCAGCAGGCCCTGCCGGCGGGCCTGCTCGGTGAGGGCCGCCGTGGCCTCCTCGGTGAGGCGGACGGTGACGTCCTCGCAGGTGCCGCCGGCCGGGGCCGGGGCCGGGCCGGCGGGGGCGAGGTAGGTGGGTTCGCCGACGCCGTCCAGCGCGGCCCGCCAGGCGCGCTCGGCGGCGGGCCGGTCGCGCCGTCCCAGCCAGGCCAGGTAGTCGCGGTAGGGGTGGGCCGGGGGCCGTGCGGTGACCTCGCCCTGCTGCCCGTAGAGGGTGAACAGCTCGCGGAAGAGCAGGGCGAACGACCATCCGTCCAGGAGGATGTGATGTGCCGTCACGACGAGGCGGTGGCGTGCCGGGCCGAGGGCGAGCGCGGTGAAGCGGAGCAGCGGTGGGCGGCGGATGTCGACGCCGCGGGCCCAGTCCTCGTCCGTGAGGTCCACGGCGCGGGCCTCGGCCGCGTCGGGGGCGAGGGCGGTGAGGTCGATGTCCTGCCAGGCCAGGGGCGCGTCCCTGCGGACGACCTGGATCGGCTCGCCGGTGCGGCGTTCGGTGAAGGTGGCCCGGAGGTTGGCGTGGCGGCGTACGACGGCGTCGGCGGACGCCTTCAGCCGTGCCGCGTCGAGGGGGCCGCGGAGGTCGACGGTGAACTGGGCGATGTAGAGGCCGTGGGTGTCGCGCTCGTACCGCGAGTGGAAGAGCATGCCTTCCTGCAGGGGCGTGAGCGGCAGGATGTCCTCGACGACCGACCGGGTGTTCTTCATGGCTTCCCCACTCATCAGAAGGCTTCCAGCGCGGCTTCGAGGTCGTCGATCTCGTCCTGGCCGATCGAGGACAGGGCGACATCGGAGGGCGTCGGCCCGCCGGCGTCCGGGCGGCGGGCACGGGTGAGGAGGGCGGTGAGCATGCGGAACCAGGACTCGGCCAGCCCGTGGACGGCCGCCTCGCCGACGGCTCCCGTGGCCCAGGTCCAGTCGGCCCGCAGGACCGGCCCGTCCGGGGAGTCCAGGGTGATGGCGCCGATCTCCACGACGTGGGCCATGGGCATGCCGGGGGTGACGGAGTCCAGGCGGGCGCCGTACTCGGGCAGGATGTGCCAGTCGCGCTCCCGGTCGCCGGTGAAGCGCCCGAGGTAGTTGAAGCCGATCTCGGCGGTGGCCGCGCCGGCCAGCTCCGGGCCCGCGGCCGGGTGGAGGTGACGCAGCAGGCCGTGGCCGATGCCCTTGTCGGGGATGCCGCGCAGGTGTTCCTTGACGCGCTCGAGGGCCGCCCCGACGGTGGGGCCGCCGGCGCGGACGTCGCGCGCGTCGAACCGGCCGAGCTCGAGGCGGACGGGGAAGACGCTGGTGAACCAGCCGACGGTGCGGGAGACGTCGGCGTCCTCGAAGAGCTCCTCGCGGCCGTGGCCCTCGAGGTCGACGAGGACGCCGGACGCGCCGCCGGGCGCGTGGTGGTGGCGGTGTTCGGCCAGGGCGAGGGCGAGGCCGGTCAGGAGGATCTCGTTGACGTCGGCGTTGAGCCGCTCGGGCACCTCCGTCAGCAGGGGGCCGGTGATGCCGGCGGGCAGGGTGACGGCGTGGTGGCCGGCCCGTTCCTCCAGGTCCTGCCCGGGGTCGAGCGGACGGTCGGCGAGGCGGAGGGTGCCGGGCCGCACGGTGTCGGTCCAGTGCGGGAGTTCGGCGGCCCGGCGCGCGGTGGACGTCTCGGCCGCGAGCAGGCCGGCCCAGCGGCGGAAGGAGGTGGGCACGGGGTCGAGCCGCGGCGGGCGGCCGGCGGACACGGCCTCCCAGGCGGTGGCGAGGTCGCCGGTCAGGACGCGCCAGGAGATCCCGTCGACGACCATGTGGTTGATCACCATGGCGAGGCGGCCGGGCCGGTCGGGGCCGGCGTCGTACCAGACGGACTGGAGCACGGCGCCGTCGCCGAGCGAGAGCCGGTCCCTGGCCGCTTCGACCTCGCGCCGGACGAGGGGGGCGGTGTCCGAGGGGCCGAGCCCTTCGGTGCTCACCCGGGTGAGGGCGGACTCGGCCCGCACGGCGCCGACGGGCTGGATCACCAGGTGGTCGGTGAGGGCTCCGCCGGGTGCCGTGCGGCGCAGCCGTAGCGCGTCGTGGCGGTCGAGCAGGGCCTGGATCACCGTCAGCGCCCGCTCGTGGGTGAGCCCGGCGGGGGTGCGGACGACGACGTACTGGTGGTAGTGGTCGGCGGGGCCGCCGCGCTCGCGCAGCCAGTGCATGATCGGCGTCGGCGGCAGCGGGCCGGTCCCGTCGCCGTCACCGGTGGCGGTGCCGGCCGGAGTGGCGGTCCTGGCCACGGCCGCCAGTGCGGCCACGTCGGGCTGGGTGAGGACGTCGCGCACGCCGATCCGCAGGCCCGCCTTGCGGGCGGCGCCGACGAGCTGTACGGCGATGATGCTGTCGCCGCCGAGCCGTACGAAGCTGTCGCCGGGGGCGACCCGGGGGACGCCGAACAGGTCGGCGAGCAGGCCGCACAGGATGGCTTCCCGGGGCGTCAGGGGCGTTGCCACAATGATCCGTTTCCTGTCTTCGTGACGCGGTGCGTCAGGGCCGGTGAGGCGGCGTCAGACCATGTCCCGGAGCCGGGCCCGGTCGATCTTGCCGTTGGGGGTGACGGGCAGGGCGTCGAGCGCGGTGAACCGCTTCGGCACCATGTAGGCGGGGAGCTGGGCGGCGCAGGCGCGGATCAGGTCGTCGGTGCCGACGTCCGAGCCGGTCTCGCGCAGGTAGGCGGCGGCCAGCTGGGTCGAGACGGCGACCTTCACGCCGACGACGGCGGCCCGGCGGACGCCGGGGACGCCGCCGAGGACGGCCTCCACCTCGCCGGGCTCCACCCGGTACCCGTTGACCTTGAGCTGGTCGTCGGCGCGGGCGAGGAAGTGGAAGGTGGTGCCGTCGAAGCGCACCAGGTCGCCGGTGAGGTAGCAGCGGCGGGTTCCGCCGTCGCGGTGCACGGCCGTGCGGAACTTCCGTGCCGTCAGGTCGTCGTCGCCGAGGTAGCCCAGGGCCACGCAGTCGCCGGCGATGACGAGTTCGCCCTCCTCGCCGGGCTCGAACGGCCGCAGCCGGCCGTCGTCCAGGCGCAGTGGTTCCGCGTCGGCGACGGGGGTGCCGATGGGCGGGTGGTCGGGCCAGGAGGCGGGGTAGCCGGGCAGCCGGTGCTGGGTGACGACGTGGGTCTCGCTGGGCCCGTACTGGTTCACCAGGTCGATGGCGCCGCGGGCGCACAGATCGCGGACCTCGTCGTTGACGACCAGCGGCTCACCGCTCACCAGGATCTCGCGGAGGGTGGGCAGTTCCATGGCCTCGACGGCGGTCGCCATCGCCAGTCCGTGCAGTCCGACGACGGGCAGGAAGACGCGGGCCGCGCCGTTGTCGCGGATGATGTCGACGAGCGTGAAGGGGTCCTGTCGCTCCTCGTCGTCGACGACGATCAGTGCCGCTCCGGCCAGCCAGGTGGCGACGATCTCCTCGTAGCCGACGTCGAAGCCGACGGACGTGGTGTGCAGGGTGTGCGGCGGGGACTGGTAGCGCCAGTGGCGCACGTGCCACCGGCCGAGGCCGGCGAGGACGACCGGGGGCAGTGCCACGGCCTTGGGTTCGCCGGTGGAGCCGGAGGTGGAGATGACGTAGCACACCGGCCCGTCGGTGACCCGGTCCCGGCGGGGGCCGCGCACCTCGCCGATGGTGTGTTCGGGGATGTCCCAGCCGGCGGGGGGCAGGTCGGCGGCGCGCAGCACCAGCGCGCAGCCGGCGCCGTGCGCGACCTTGCGGGCCCTGGCCGGCGGCAGGCCCGGGTCGACGGACAGGACGCCCGCGCCGGCCCGCCAGGCGCCGAGGAGCGCGACGCAGCGCTCCCAGGAGCGGGTGGCGAGGACGGCGACGACGGCGCCGGGGCCGATGCCGCGCGCGGCGAGTCCGCCGGCGATCTCGGCCGAGGCCGCGTCGAGTTCGGCGTAGGTGTGGTGGATGCCGCCGTCGGTCACGGCGACGGCGTCGCGGTGCCGGTGGGCGGCGTCGACGAGGTGCCGGATCAGTGAGGTGTCGCCGGTCATCCGCTCAGGGCGCCTTTCGTCAGGGGTGCGTCGGGGTGGAGCGCCGCGATGCGGTCCGGGAGGGTGCGCCAGATGCCGGGGGTGTAGAAGTGGCTGCCGGGCAGCACGTCGTGCCGGTGGGCGGCGGTCGTCAGGCCGCCCCAGCGGGTTCCGGCCTCGTCCTCGACGACCGGGTCGTCGGCGCCGGAGAGGACCTGGAGGGGGACGGCGACCTTCGCCCCGGTGTGGGTGAAGGTGTCGCGGACCCGGAGGTCGGCGCGCATCAGCTCCACCGCCATCTCCGTCAGGTCCTCGTCCTCGAGGACGTGCGCGGGCAGCAGCCCGTGGGTGCTCATCCACGTCAGGAGCTCGTCGTCCGTGTCGCGCGGGTCGGGGAACCGGTCGCGCTCGGTCAGGCCCCGGTCCGGGGCGTTGCACGCGGACACCACCAGCGCCTCCGGCGCCGGGTCGCCCGCCGCGGCCAGCCGGGTGGCGACGTCGAACGCCATCCAGCCGCCCATGCTGTGGCCGAAGAGGACGTACGGGGCGCCGTCCGCCGTGGCGGCGCGCACGGCGGCGGTGGCGTCCTCGGCTAGGGCGCCCCAGTCCTCGGCGAAGTCCTCGGCGAAGCGCCCCTCGCGGCCGGGGTAGCAGACGGCGAGGAGGTCGGTGGCGGGCGGCATCGCGGCGGCCCACTCGTGGTAGGCCGCCGTGCCGCCGCCGCAGAAGCCGAGGCACACCAGCGTCCGTTCCGCCCGCTCGGTCCGCTTCAGGGCGAGCACCGTGGTGCCGTGTGCGGTGCTCATCCCGTCCTCCCCGCGCGCAGTGCTTCGGCGTGCCCGGCGAGGTCGCGCAGGCGCGGGTGCCGGTAGACGTCCTTCGTCGGCATGACGACGCCGATCCGTTTCTTGAGGCGGGAGACGACGCGCAGCGCCACCAGGGAGTGGCCGCCGAGGGCGAAGAAGTCGTCGTCGGGGTGGATGTCGTCGCGGCCGAGGACCTCCGACCACACGCCGGCGATCAGCTCCTCGATCTCGCTGCCGGGGCCGGGGCCGGGGCGTTCCGGCGTGGACCGCGGCTCCGGGTCCGGCAGGGCGCGTACGTCGACCTTGCCGCTGACGGTCCTCGGCAGGGCGTCCAGCGCGACGAACGCGGTCGGGACCATGTAGCCGGGCAGCGCCGCGGCGGTGTGCGCCCGCAGCTCGGCGGTGGTGGGGGCCGCGCCGCCGGCCGGCACGTAGTGGGCGAGGATCTCGGTCCCCCGGCGTACGGTCGCCACCGCGCCGGTGACGCCGGGGTGCGAGCACAGGGCCGCCTCGACCTCGCCGAGCTCCACCCGGAAGCCGCGGACCTTGACCTGCCGGTCGGTGCGGCCGAGGAACTCCAGGGTTCCGTCGGCGCCTTCGCGGACCTCGTCGCCGGTGCGGTACATGCGGGTGCCGTCCGCGGCGAAGGGGTCGGCGACGAACCGTTCGGCGGTGAGCGCCGGCCGGCCGGTGTAGCCGTTGGCCAGGCCGGGCCCCGCCAGGTAGAGCTCGCCGGCGGTGCCGGCGGGGGCGGGGCGCAGGGCGTCGTCGAGGACGTACGCCCGTACCCGCGGCAGGGGGCTGCCCAGGTGCGGGCCGGGGCCTTCGACGCGGCAGGCGGTGGCGTCGACGGTGGTCTCGGTGGGCCCGTAGAGGTTGAACGCCTCGATCCGGCCCTCGGCCGAGGCGTCGGCGAGCTCGCGCCACATGCGCGGCGGCACCGGCTCGCCGCCGATGAGCAGGCGCAGCGTCCGCCCGGGGGCGGCCCGCGGCAGCAGGTGGGGGGCGAGGGCGGCCCAGTGGGAGGGGGTGAGGTCGAGGTCGGTCACCCGGTGCTCGGCGAGGAGCGCGGCCAGCCGGTGCGGGTCGGTGCGGTCCGCGTCGTCGAGGACGACCAGGGTGTCGCCGCGGCACACCCGGACCCACTGCTGGACGGAGGCGTCGAAGGACATGCTCGCGTTCCAGGCGACGACCCGGTGGCCGTCGGCGTACACGCCCCGCTGCTCCAGGGCGGCGATGAGGGCGGCGACGCCGCCCCGGCAGGCCTCGACGCCCTTGGGGGTGCCGGTGGATCCGGAGGTGTGGATGACGTACGCGGGGTCCAGGGCGTCCGCCCTCCCGCGCGGCGGTGCGGCGGCGCCCGTGGGGCCGGGCGTGAGGACCGGCAGGCCGGTGAGCCAGGAGGGTGTGCCGGTGTCCGTCACCAGCGCGCGCAGCCCGGCGTCGGCGGCGACGCGGGCGAGCCGGGCGGTGGGGTGGGCCGGGTCGAGGGGGACGTAGGCGGCGCCCGCGCGCCAGACGGCGAGGGGTGCCACCACCCAGTCCACGCCCCGGGGCAGGCCGACGCCCACCCGGTCGCCCGGGCCGATGCCCAGGTCGTGGAGGCGGCCGGCGAGGTCCCCGGTGCGGGCGTCCAGTTCGGCGAAGGTGAGGGTGGCGTCGGGTCCGATGACGGCCGTGCGGTCCGGCAGGGCCCGTACGGTCTGCAGGAACCGGTCCACCGGGTCCGCGGGGAGCGGGAGCGTGCGGACGTCAGTCATGCGAGGTCACCGCCTCCGGTATGGGGCAGGGCGCGTCGGCGGCGGGTTCCACGGTGGGCCGGCAGTCGGCGAGCGCCAGGGGGGCGCCCATGGCGACCAGGATCCGGCGGTCGCCGAAGTAGGGGTCGCGGCCGTGCGCGGTGAGGACGTTGTCGACGAGCATCAGGTCGCCCGGCTCCCACGGCCGGCGGACGGTGGCCGCCTCGTAGGCGGCGTTGACGGTGTCGAGCTCCTCGCGGGTGAGGGGCAGGCCGTTGCCGAAGGCGGTGTTGAAGGGCAGCCCGTCGTGGCCGAGCTCCTCCACGAGCGCCTCGCGGACCTCGTCCTCCAGCGACCACTCGTTCCAGAAGGCCAGGTGGTTGAACCACACCTCCTCGCCGGTCTCCGGGTGGCGGACGATGCCCGGCCGCAGCTGGCGGGTGCTCAGGCCGCCGTCCTCGCGCCAGGTCCAGGAGATGAGGTTCTCCTGGCAGTAGCGCTCCGCCTCGGCCGGGAAGTCGGTGTCGAACGCGGACTGCCAGTCCACCGAGAGGTGCTCGGAGTAGGCGCGCTTGAGCAGCCAGCCGTGGGTGCGCATCCGCTCCACCAGGTGCGGGGGGAGGCCGCGCAGCACGCTGCGGCAGTCGGTGACGGGGGTGGCTCCGCCCTGCTCGGGTGCGCTCAGGCAGCCGAAGAGCAGCAGCCCGGGGAAGGTGAGGGTGTAGCTGTTCTCGTTGTGGGGTCTGATCGGCTGGGCGGCTGGCAGGTCCGTGGAGGAGTAGACGCCGCCGCCGAAGTCGCTGCGGGGCGTGGCCTTCTCCCGGTAGGGGGTGCGCCGCGGTACGAGCACGTCGCGGACCTGCGCGAAGGCCTCGACGCTGTGCACGGGCAGGCCGCGTAAGTAGATGGCCCCGTGCTCCCGCAGGCCGGCCAGCAGCTCGGTGTGCGTGGACTCCAGCCAGGCGACGGCCTCCTCGACGCCGGACAGGTGGGGGGCCTCGAGGGTGGTGGGTCTTCCGGGTTCCACGGTCCAGCGGCCGTTCACCGCCGGCCGCCCGTGGCGCCGTGGCGGATCTCCAGGGTGCAGCACTTGACGCTGCCGCCGCCCTTGAGGAGTTCGGACAGGTCGACGCCGACGGGCCGGAAGCCGCGGGCGGCGAGCTTGTCGGCGAGGGCCGTCGCGGCCTGCGGGAGGAGGACGTTGAGCCCGTCGGAGATGGCGTTCAGGCCGAACACCTCGGCGTCCGCCTCGTCGGCGAGGATCGCGTCCGGGTACAGCTCCCGCAGCGTCCGCCGGCTCGCGTCCGAGAAGGCGTCCGGGTAGTACATGATCTCGTCGTCGTCGAGGACGGCGAGCGCGGTGTCGAGGTGGTAGTAGCGGGGGTCGACGAGGGTCAGGCCGACGACGGGCACGCCGAACAGCTCCTGGGCCTCGGCGTGCGCGGCGGGCTCGGTACGGAATCCCGTGCCGGCCAGCACCCGGTCGCCGGCCACCAGGTAGTCGCCCTCGCCCTCGTTGGTGTGGACGGCGTCCCGCACCTCGGTGTGGCCGGCGTTCTCGAACCACTCGCGGTACGCGGCGGCCTCGGCGGCCCGCTGCTCGTAGCGGAAGTTGGCGACCAGGACCCGGCCGTCGTGGACGGTGGCGCCGTTCGCGGCGTACACCATGTCGGGCAGGCCCGGCAGCGGCTCGATCAGCTCGACGGTGTGGCCGAGCTCCTGGTAGAGCTCGTACAGCCGCTCCCACTGGAGCACGGCCAGCGCGGTGTCGACCGGCTTGGCGGGGTCCATCCAGGGGTTGATGCGGTAGTCGACGGTGAAGTGCGTGGGGCGGCACATCAGGTAGTGCCGGGGGCGGGCCGTGCGGGCCGGGTGCCACTGTTCGGACATGGGGATCTCCGGGTCGGGTGGGCGGGGCGGGGGTGGGCCGGACCGGACCGGCTAGGGCTCGCGGGTGAGGGCGATCAGGGAGCCCGGGCGCATGTCGGTCCAGGTCCGCTCGATGTGGTCCAGGCAGGCGGCCCGGGTGTCCTCGCTGTGGGCGACGGTCCATCCGGCGGGCACCTCGATGGTGGCGGGCCAGAGCGAGTGCTGGTTCTCCTCGTTCGTCAGGACCAGGTAGTCGCCGTCGTCGCCCTCGAAGGGGTTGGCCATGGGGGATTCCCTCTCTCGTGGATGGGGGTGGTGGGGGTTTCGGGCACGGCGGCGCACCGGCGTGGCGTACACCGGTGACCGGCGTGCGGAACGGGTGACGGATGCCCGCCCTACGCGGCGCGGAGGGCGCCGACGCTCCAGTCGCGCAGGAGCGGGGACATGGCCAGCGCGCGCCGGCAGATGCCGAGGGCGGCGGCCGCGGCGGTGGCCTCGGACCGGGCCAGGGTGAAGATCCCCAGGTGGACGTGGCCGGGAGCGCAGCGGATGCTGACGTGCTCCAGGCGGTCCTCGGCGACTGCCGCGACCCACAGCACGGCGGACACCTGCGCTGCGTCGAGTACCTGACGGGCGCCGGGCCCGGTGGCGGTCAGAGTGATGGCGGTCAGTCGCATGGCGGGGGGTGTGTCAGTCCCAGATCACAGCGGCCGCACCACCCGGGCGGTCGGGACCTGGCGGACGGCTGCGGCCGGTGCGGCGGGGCCGCCGGGGACACGGGTGCGGACTGCCATGGGAAACACCTCGTCTGATCGGGCTGACCGGGCTGGTGGTGCTGCTGGAGCAGACCGGGTGGCGGGGTGTGCCGCGCCGTCCCGGTGGAACCATCCTGGTCGGCGGCCCCTCGGCCCGGGAAGCGTTTCGGGCCGGTCCAAACCGTCCAGGCCGGTTTGTGACACGGTCGGCGGGACCTGCATTCAATGCGTGTTGATCCGCTGTTGACCGCCTCGGCCCACACTGTCCGCCACGGGGGCACATGTCACATGAATGGGGAACGAATGTTCGCTACGCTCGGCCTGGAGACGACGGACGAGGCCGTCTACCGAGAGATGGTGGAGTCCCCCGCCCTGGGCGTCGAGGAGATCGCGGCCCGCCTGGCGACCAGCTCCGACCGCGTCCGCGCCTGCCTGGACAAGCTGTTCGAACTCCGGCTGATCCAGGAGTCCTTCGAGGCGCCCGGCCGCTTCGTGGCCGTGGAGCCGGCCGTGGGCCTCCAGCAGTTGCTGGCCCGGCAGCACGACGAACTGATCGAGCGCCAGCGGCAGATAGCCGCGAGCCACGCCTCGTTCGTCCGCATGCTCGCCCACACCGGAACCCGTCCCTCCGACGGCGGCGGCGTCGAGCGGCTGGAGGGCATGGACGCGGTGCAGCGGCGGCTGCAGGAACTGTCCCGCGAAGCGGTCCGCGAAGTGCTGACGTTCATGCCGGGCGGCCCCCAGTCGGCGGCGGCCCTGCGGGCGGCGCGGCTCAACGACGGGCACGCCATGGACCGCGGGGTGACGATCCGTACGATCGGCCTGGACGGGATCCGCGAGGACGCCGCGACCCTCGACTACGCGCGGTGGCTGACCGACCAGGGCGGCGAGTTCCGCACCGCGGCGAGCCTGCCGCCGCGGATGGTCGTCGTCGACGGGGCCTCGGCCCTGATCCCCATCGATCCGGACGACACCCGCAAGGGCGCCCTGTACCTCTCCGGCCCGGCGCTGCTGGCCCCCCTGACCGCCCTCTTCGACCAGACCTGGGAACGGTCCGCCCCGCTCGCCTCCGGCCCCGCGCTGTCCGGCCACGAACGCGCCCTGCTCTCCTACATCGCCCAGGGACACACGGACGAGTTCGCCGCCAGACAGCTCCACATCTCCCCCCGCACCGCCCGCCGCACGATGGCCTCCATCATGGACCGCCTGGGCGCGCGCAGCCGCTTCGAGGCGGGTCTGAAGGCGGCACAGCTGAGCTGGCTGTGACAGCCCCGCGCCGGCGAGCCGGGAGGGCCCCGGCGGTCCGCTCAGAGCCGGCCGAGTTCCTCGACGAGGTCGTCCAGGCCCAGCGACCCCTGGGACAGGGCCGCCATGTGCCAGGCCCTGGCGTCGAAGGAGCCGCCACGCGCGGCCCGCGCCCGCTCCCGCCCCAGCAGCCAGGCCCGTTCGCCCAGCTTGTAGCCGATGGCCTGGGCCGGCACCGAGAGGTAGCGGACCATCTCGCTCTCCAGGAAGTCGGCGGGACGGCCGCAGTGCGCGGCGAGGAACCGCTGCGCCAGCGCCGGGGTCCAGCGCTCGCCCGGGTGGAACGGGGAGTGCGCCGGGATCTCCAGCCGCAGGTGCATGCCGATGTCGATGATCACGCGGACGGCCCGCATCATCTGCCCGTCGAGGTAGCCGAGCCGGCGCTCGGCGTCCGTGAAGAAGCCCAGCTCGTCCATGAGCCGCTCGGCGTACAGCGCCCAGCCCTCGGTGTCCGCGCCGACCACCCCGACCGTCGCCTGGTAGCGGGAGAGCCGGTCCGTGACATGTCTCCACTGCGCCAGCTGCAGATGGTGGCCGGGCACTCCCTCGTGGTACCAGACGGCGGTCAGGTCGTAGACGGGGAAGCGGGTCGCGCCCATCGTCGGCAGCCAGGTCCGGCCGGGCCGGGAGAAGTCCTCGGAGGGGGCGGTGTAGTACGGGGCCGCGGCGCTGCCCGTCGGCGCGATGCGCACCTCCACCCTCTTCACCCGCTCGGCGAGATCGAACTGCGTTCCGTCCAGTGCGGTGATCGTCTCGTCCGTCAGTTCCTGCAGCCAGGCCCTGACCTCCGCGACGCCCTCGATGTGGGCCCCGTGCTCGTCGAGGTGGGCCAGCGCCTCCCAGGGGCCCGCGCCGGGCAGCACCCTGGCGGCCTCGCGGCGCATCTCGGCCAGCAGCCGGTGGTATTCGGACCACCCGTAGGCGTACGCCTCGTCCGGGTCGAGGTCGGCGCCGTTGAACTGCCGCGCCCACAGGGCGTACCGGTCGCGCCCCACCGTGTCCGGGGAGTCCTCGACGGCGGGGGCGTAGACGTCGCGCAGCCAGTCGCGCAGCGCGCCCACCGCGTCGTCGGCACGCCGGGCCGCGGCGTCCAGGCCGGTGCGCAGGCGGCCCGGGCCGGCCGCGGCGAAGTCCTGGAACCAGCCTCCCGCGGTCTCCGCCCAGGCGGTCAGCTGGCCGATCAGCGCGGCGACCGCGCGGGGACCGCCGTGCAGGGAGCGCTCCAGGCCCAGCGTCAGAGCGGCCCGGTATCCCTCGAGCGCGCCGCCGACGGCATCCAGCCGCTCCGCGACCGCCGCCCAGTCCTCCTCGGTCTCCGTCGGCATCACGGTGAACGCCTTGCGGACGGTGTGCACCGGCGAGCGCAGGTTGCTGACCGCGCACAGCCCCTCTCCCGCGTCGTGCACGGCGAGCTGAGCGGTCAGCCGCTCGCGCAGCAGCCGTCCGCAGCGCCGCTCGGGCCCGTCACCGGTACCCGCCCGTGCCTCGGCCCCGTCCAGCCGCCGGAGCGTGGCGAGCGCCAGATCGGCGAGCGCCTGCTGCCCGTCGGGGGAGGGGTCGGGGAGGCGGCGATGGCTCTCGGCGACGCCGAGGTTCGAGCCGGTGGCCGGGTCGAGGGCGACCAGGGCCTCGACGTAGTCGTCGGCGACCTGCCGGGGCGACACGCTGCTGAGGGTCTTCGACATGCGGCCATCCTGGTACGCCGGGCGCGGCGCGGGACCCAAACGGTCCCGGCCGACGCCTCTTTCCGGCCAGTCACATGACCCTCACTCCCCCGTCGTCCCGTCCGCCTCCTTGATGTCGGAGATCAGCTTCGTGTTCAGGTCGGACTGCACGCTCACATAGGTGTACGTGGGCTTCGCCTCGTCGCCCCAGGCCAGCCGGACGCGCGTCCAGGTGTGGCCGGCGCCGCTGTTGTCGTAGCTCACACGCCACGCGTGCGGGGTGTTCTGCGCGCGGAAGACCCCGTCCGCTCCGTGCTTGCGCTCCCAGGCCGCCAGGCGCCCGCGGAACTCGCGGGTCAGGAAGTGCGCGCGCAGGGCGTCGGACAGGGCTCCGTCCGGGGTGCCCGTGCGGGCGTCCACGTACGCGCCGTAGAAGGCCGCCACCCGGTCGACGGCCGAGGACGGGCTGCCCTCGTGGTCCGGCGCGGGCTTCGCCGTGGCTCCGGCGGGGGCGCCCGCAGGCGCCGCGAACGCGCCGGCGGACGTCGTCAGCGCGGCGAGGACGGCGAGCGCTGCCCCCGTGCGCCAAGTGGTGCGCCACGTCGTGCGGGATATGGACATGGGTCGTGCCCCCAATCGCAGGGCGCCGCTCGCGGCGGCGCATCGCTGTTCACCTTGCAGAGCGGACGAGTTACCCGGATGGGTTCCTTCCATGCACGCGGCTTCCCCTGTCCGTGCGGCCGGTGTGGCTGGCATAGTTCCGGCGCACAGGAGCGGATCGCCGCGCAGGACGCGATCCCTGCGCAGCACCGTTACGGAACCGAAGTGCCGAACCGAAGTGCCGAACCGACGTGCAGAACAGAAAGGTGCCCCCATCCCATGCGCCGTCTGCTCATCGCCGCCCTCTCGCTCGTCCTGTCCGCCGTCGCCCTCGGCGCGGCTCCGCCCGCCCTGGCCGCTGGCACTCCTCCCGATCCTGTGGTGTTCGTGCACGGCGCCAACGCGGACCCGGGCGTGTGGGGCGAGATGCGTGCCGACTTCGTCCGCGCCGGGTATCCCGAGGACCGGCTCGCGGCCTGGTCGTACGACACCCGCCAGTCGACGAACGAGGTGCTCTCCGGCCTGCTGTCCTCCTACGTCGACGCGGTGCTGGCCCGCACCGGGGCCTCGCGCGTGGACATCGTCGCGCACAGCCTGGGCAGCCTGCCCTCGCGCTGGTACGTGAAGTTCGGCGGCGGCGCGGACAAGGTCGGGCACTGGGCGTCGCTGGCGGGGCCCAACCACGGGACGACCACGGCCTGGGTGTGCGCGCTGTGGAACCAGGCATGCAAGGACATGACCCCCGGTTCGTACGTCCTGACGCGGCTCAACTCCGGTGACGAGACTCCCGGCACCACGCGCTACGGGACGTGGTCGTCGCCGTGCGACGGCGTGATCGTCCCGGTCTCGAGCACCGAGCTCGCCGGCGCCGTCAACACCCGGGCCGAGGGCTGCCCCACGCACAACGGGCTGCTGACGGACGACACGGTCTCCCGACAGGTCCGCGCCTTCCTCGCCCGGCCTCGGGGCGTGTCGGGGTCCGCGTAGGAATGTGACCTGCCAGGCCGTCACCGGTCGGGGGGAGTGAACAGGGCCCGGAGGGTTCGGGCGGCTGTTTCGCGCAGCCAGGCGTGGGCGGGGTCGTTGTCGTAGCGCTGGTGCCAGAGCAGGTGGAGGGGTACTTCGGGCAGTTCGAGCGGCAGCGGCAGTGTGGTCAGGCCGAGCTGGTGGCGGGCGGAGCGGGTGGCCGCGTCGGGGAGGGTGACCACGAGGTCGGTGTCGCGGGCGAGTTGCAGTGCGGTGGCCGTGGTGGGGGCGGAGGCGATGACGCGGCGCTCGTGGCCGAGTGCGGTCAGGGCTTCGTCGATCCGGTTGTGGAGGCGTCCGCGTCGGGAGACGGTGAGGTGATCGGCCGCGGCGTACCTCTCGGCGGTAACGGACTGTTCGGTGAGGGAGTGGCCCGGGCGGACGGCGAGGACGAGCCGGTCGCGGCCGATGAGGCGGTGGCGGATGTCGGGCAGGGACGGCGGGCCGGCACTGGAGGCGAGGTCGACCTCGCCGCGGCGCAGCTCGGGGGTGTCGTCACCGGGCTCGGCGGTCAGACGCAGTTGTACCCCGGGAGCCTGGCGGTGTACCGCGGCGATCAGGGCGGTCCCGCAGGTGGTGGTGAGGGCGTCGTGCCAGCGGACGGTGAACACCCGCTCCAGAGTCGCCAGGTCGAGTTCCTCCTGAGCGGACAGCAGCTGGTGGGCCTGCTGCACCAGGGCGTGGACCTGGGTGCGCATGGCCAGGGCGCGGGTGGTGGGAGTCATGTGGCGTCCGGTGCGGACCAGGATCTGGTCGCCGGTGGCTTTGCGGATACGGCCCAGGGAGCGGCTCATCGCCGGTGCGGTGACGTGGAGGCGGGCCGCGGCCCCGGCCACGCTGCCCTCCTCCAGCAGGGCGTCCAGGGCGGTGAGCAGATTCAAATCCAGTTGCATGACAGTAACTGTACGAGTGAAAACCATGCACTTGTTGTTAACAATTGCGGCTTCTAACTTTGAGGTGCGGGGCCGGGGAAAGCGCCAACGGTCGCCCCGCTTCTGCCGAATCCGGGGAGTGCACCATGACCACAGCCATGCCTTTCGGCCTCGACGCCACGCTCCTGTCCGCGGTGACCGCCGCGGTGGAGGACGCCGGAGTCACCCTGCGGGAGCGCTACACGACCCATGCCCGGGGCGTGAGCCTGGAAGAGGTCGTCGGCGAGATCCACGCGAATGACGACGCGGTCCTCGCCGTGATGCGTGAGCCGCTGCTGCGGGCGAGGCCGGGGTCGCGGTGGGCGGAGGACGAGCTGGCCGGCGGGGCACTCCCGCCGGGCGAGTGGTGGGTCGTCGACCCGGCCGAGGGCAACATCAACCACGTCCACGGCATGCCGGACTGGGCCGTCACCGCCACCCTGGTGCGTGACAACCAGCCGGTCCTCACGGTCGTTCACCTCCCGCTGACCGGCGACACCTACACCGCCACCGCCGGCGGCGGTGCCCACCTCAACGGCCATACCCTGACCGTGTCGGCCAAGAGTGACCTGGGTGCCGCGCTGATCGGCACCGGCCAGGCCCGGCCCGGCGAGAGCACCGACACCTTCCGCCGCATCGGCGCATCGGTCACCGCCATGCTCACCGCCGGTCTCGTCGTGCGCGTGTCCGTCCCGGCCACGCTGCAGCTCATCCACGTCGCCGCCGGACGCATGGACGCCTTCTGGCAGTTCTCCGATGTCCGCTCCGGCCTCGTCGCCGGCGCCCTGCTGGTCACCGAGGCCGGAGGCACCGTCACCGACCTGGACGGCAAGCCCTGGAACACGGCCGGCCGCGACTTCTTGGCCGCCGCCCCCCAGATCCACACCGCCGCGCTCGACATCCTGTCCTCGATCTGACCGGCCCCACCCGAACCATCCCGACCCTCCCACCCCAGACCACAAGGAGCCCCCCTGATGACCGACATCGGTATCCTGGGCGCCGGCCGCGTCGGCACCAACCTCGCCCGCACCCTCACCGCGGCGGGACACCACGTCACCCTCGGCCGCCGCTAGAACGGCGAAGAGACGGGCACCCCGCCCGCGGACGGCACCGCACTCCGCTATGCGGATCACTCCACCACCGCCCGCACCGCGGACATCGTGATCAACGCCACCCCCGGCGACAGTTCCCTGGGCCGACTCACCGCCCTGCGGGCCGAACTCGCCGGCAAGATCCTCATCGATGTCTCCAACGCCACCCACGACGCCGACGACGGGCTGCCCGGCGACCTGTGCTACCCGGGCAGCAGCCTCGCCGAACAGCTCCAGGCCGCTCTGCCCGACACCCACGTCGTCAAGACCCTCAACACCATGCTGTTCATGGTCATGACCGCCCCCGAGGCACTGACCACCCCGCCCACCGCCTACCTCTCCGGAAACGACGAGCAGGCCAAGAAGACCGTCACCAGGCTGCTCGGCGACCTGGGCTGGCGGACCGACCGGATCGAAGACCTCGGCGACATCACCACCGCCCGCGCGACAGAAGCCATGATCCTCGTCGTCCCCCATGTCCTGCGCCGCCACGGCTTCACCCCCTTCGCCGTCTCCCTCGCCCGCTGACCCATTTCGACAGCGACACCGGTTCCCTGTTCCGTTCCTACTCGGACCCTGTGTCCCCCGCCGTCGGCGCCGGGACGGCGGGCAGCGAGACGACCATCGTCAGGCCGCCGCCAGGGGTCTCCTCGGGGGTGAGCGTTCCGCCCATGGCCTCGGTCAGGCCCCGGGAGAGGGCCAGGCCCAGGCCGAGGCCGGTGGTGTTGTCGGTGTCGCCGAGCCGCTGGAACGGCGCGAAGGCCCGTTCGCGGTCGGCGGCGCGTATCCCGGGCCCCCGGTCGACGACGCGCAGCTCGACGCGGCCGGCGAGGACGCTGGCGGTGACGGTGGCCGGACGGCCGGGCGGCGAGTGACGGGCGGCGTTGGCGACCAGGTTGGCGAGGACGCGCTCGAGCAGCGGCGGGTCGGCGAGCACGTCCGGTACGGGCGTCAGGTCCTGGGCGACGACGGGGTCGGCCGGCGGCTCCGGCAGGCTGTCCAGGGCGGGCGGGAGCACGTCGGCGAGCGCGGTGGGCTGCAGGTGGAGGGTCAGGGCGCCCGCCTGGATGCGGCTCATGTCGAGGAGGTTGTCCACCAGCCGGTTGAGCCGGGCCAGGGACTCCTCGGCGGTGGCCAGCAGTTCCTCCTTGTCCTCGTCGGAGAAGCGCACGTCCCGGCTGCGCAGGGAGCTGACGGCCGCCCAGCCGCTGGCCAGCGGGGTGCGCAGGTCGTGGCTGACGGCGGCGAGCAGGGCGGTGCGCATGCGGTCGGCGGCCCTGACGGGTTCGATCTCGGCCGCCGCCTCGGCGAGACGGGCGCGTTCCACGGCGGCCGTCAGATGGGCGGCGAAGGCGGTGAGCACCCGCCGTTCGGTGGCGGGCAGGTCGCGACCGCGCAGGACGAGCAGGCGGTCCTCCCCCACCGGCACCCGGATACCGCTGCCGTCCCCGTCGTCCGGCGCGCGGCCCGCCCGTACCGTTTCCCCGTCCCCGTGGCGCGGGCGCAGCTCGACGGACTCCATGCCGAAGGTCTCGCGGGTGCGTTCCAGCAGGACGGGCACGTCCTGCTCGCCGCGCAGGATGCCGCCCGCGAGCGAGGACAGGGTCTGGGCCTCGGCGGTGGCGCGGGCGGCGCGGCGGCTGAGCCGCAGCGAGCGGTCCACGACGGCGGCGACGGTGACGGCGACGAGCGCGAACACCACCAGGGCCAGAACGTTGTTGGCCTCGGCGATGGTGAAGCGGCCGGCGGGCGGAATGAAGTAGTAGTTGAGCAGGAGCGAGGCCGCGAGGGACGCCAGCAGGGCGGACAGCACCCCGCCGATGCAGGCCACGCCGACGACGGCCACCAGGAAGATCAGGGCCTCGCTGGTGAGGTTGAGGTTGAGGGCGTCGGCGACGGCCGGGCGCCGCAGCAGCAGGGTCAGCAGGGCGGGCAGCGCGAGCCCGGCGAGGGGCCCGCCGAGCCGGCGGGCGAGGGCGAGGTCCCGGCCGGGGGCGGGCCGGCCGCGGCCCCGCCCCGCCCGCTCGTGGGTGACCAGGTGGACGTCGATGTCCCCGGACGCCTCGACCACCGCCTCCCCCACCCCGCGCGTGGCGAGGACGCGCTGCAGCCGGCCGCGGCGGCTGACGCCGACCACGATCTGGGTGGCGTTCTCGGCGCGGGCGAACTCCAGCAGGGCCATGGGCACGTGGTCGCCGACGACGGTGTGGTAGCTGCCGCCCAGGCTCTCCACGAGCTGCCGCTGCCGGGCCAGCGCGGCGGGCGAGGCCCCGGCGAGTCCGTCGCTGCGGGCGACGTGGACGGCGAGCAGGTCCCCGCCGGAGGACCGGGCGGCGATGCGGGCGGCACGGCGGATGAGGGTGTCGCCCTCGGCGCCGCCGGTGATGCCGACGACCACGCGTTCCCGGGTCTCCCACACGCCGCCGATGCCGTGCTCGGCGCGGTAGCGGTGCAGGGTCTCGTCGACCCGCTCGGCGACCCACAGCAGGGCCAGCTCGCGCAGGGCGGTGAGGTTGCCGACGCGGAAGTAGTGCGAGAGCGCGGCGTCGATCTCCTCGGGGGCGTGGATGTTGCCGTGGGCCATGCGGCGGCGCAGCGCCTCGGGTGCCATGTCGACGAGTTCGATCTGGTGGGCGCGGCGCACGACCTCGTCGGGGACGGTCTCGTGCCGCGGCACGCCGGTGATCTTCTCGACGACGTCGCTCAGGGACTCGAGGTCCTCGATGTTGACGGTGGTGACGACGTCGATTCCGGCCCTCAGCAGTTCCTCGACGTCCTGCCAGCGCTCGGGGTGGCCGGCGCCCGGGGCGTTGGTGTGGGCCAGTTCGTCGACGAGCGCCACATGGGGGCGGCGTTCGAGGACGGCGGCGAGGTCGAGCTCGGCGTACTCCACGCCCCGGTGGGTGCGGCGCAGCCGGGGCAGGATCTCCAGGCCCTCGAGCATCTCCTCGGTGTGCGGGCGGTGGTGGCACTCGGCGAGGGCCACGACGACGTCGGTGCCGCGCAGGGACCGGCGCCAGCCCTCGTCCAGCATCCGGTAGGTCTTGCCGACTCCCGGGGCCGCGCCGAGGAAGACCTTCAGTGTGCCGGGGCGATTACCCGGCGTGTCGGACGGAGCACCGGCCTGGGGCATGGTGCCGCTCCTTCGTCTCGGGGGCGGCGGCGCGCCGCCCGGCGGCCTGCGGGGTTATGACCCATCGTCAGGTCGTCGGGGCGGGCGGCGGCAGGCCGGGCCGCGACGTTGACGCGATTCTGACTGCGACGCGGGGCGCGACCGAGCGGTCCTGTCGACGTCCGGTGCGGTACCCGCGCCCCGTAAGGGGCGCGGGGAACCGCGCGACCGGCCCCCGCCGGCGCGCGGACGAACGCGAACGCACTACCAAGCGGAGCGCTCAGTGCCGCTCGTCCACCACCGCCCGCAGCTTTCCGCTGGACGCCGTGCGGTGGAAGTCCGCGGTGTCCGCCGTCTCGACCACGAGGTCGAGCAGGCGCTCCTCGACGGCCGACCGCAGCTCCGGGTAGCCGGCGAGGAGGGCGGTGCGCAGGTCGTCCGGGGTCGCCGTGGAGGTGTCCTCGATGCGGACGGTGAGCCGCTCGCGCGGGCCCGCGTCGGTGAGGAGCACCTGGAGTTCGCCGGAGTAGCCGCGGTCCTCCTCGGCGATGGCGACGATGCGCCGGTAGTTGAGGAAGTACGTGGCCACGCGCATCACGTCGCCGAGCCTGCCGAGCAGTTCGAAGCGCGGGGCGTGGCTTCCGCAGGGGCAGCGGCCGGGAACGGCGCGGCCGAGGTCGCCGATCACGTAGCGGCCCAGGTTCTGGCCGCGCCGGGCGTGGGTGGTGAAGACCAGGCGGCCGGTGTCGCCGGGCGTCACGGGGCGGTCGGCGTCGGTCTCGAGGATCTCGAGGGTGTGCAGGTCGGCGTGCAGGTGGTGGACGCCGCCGGTGCTCTCGGCGCACTGGTAGCCCAGGGGGCCCAGGTCGGTGCTGCCGTAGGTGATCGAGCGTATGGTCTCGATGCCGAAGGTCTCGGCGAGGGTGCGGCGCTGTTCTGCCGTGAAGTGCTCGCCGCCGTAGAAGATCCTGCGGATGCCGCCGTAGGCGCGCAGCCGTTCGCCCTCCTCGTGGAGGAGCTGCCACAGGTACGAGGGCATGCCGAAGAGGGTGTCGACCTCGTGGGCGACGATCGCCTCGGCCGTGGCCCGGTGGTCGGCGCTCGCCGCGATGGGCATCTGGACCCCGCCCAGCCGCTCCAGGATGGAGAAGAAGCTGATGAAGCCGCCGTACATGCCGCCGCAGTAGAAGAGGTTGGCGGTGCGGTCGCGTGCCGGGTCGTAGCCGGCGGCCAGCAGGCCGCGGGCGGCGGCGTGCATCTGGGTGTCGTAGTCGTCGTAGGTGAACAGGGACAGGGCCGGCGTGCCCGTGCTGCCGCCGCTGCGGAAGTACAGCTCGGCGTCGCGCCGGTCGACGTCGTGGTTGAGTTCCTGGACGGCGGCCTTGTCCAGCAGGGGTCCGCTCGGCGCGGGGAACTCCACCGGGCGCGCCAGGTCGTCCAGGCACGCGGTGGTGGCGAAGCGCTCGTCGGCCTGGACGGCGACGCGGCGGCTGTAACGCTGCAGGGCGTAGACGCCGTCGTGCGGCTCGCCGGAGTAACCGGCCTGCATGGCACCGACCGGGGTGACGCGGGTGGCGCCCGCGGCCAGGGTCAGCCGGGCGAGCTCGGCGGTGTCGGTGCGGTTCCCGGCGATGCCCGCGGTCTGCAGGTAGCGGCGCATGGGGCGCAGGGTGGCCAGGATGTTCCGGCGGGGCAGCGGCTTGACCCACACGCTGCGGTGCAGCGGGGAGGCGGTGAGGGCGGGCCGGGTGTCGGCCATGACGCGCCAGGAGCCGTCGGGGGCGCTGACGACGTGGGTGAGGCCGAGGTGTTCCTCGAGGCGGGCGATGAGCTCGGTGGTGGTGAGCTCGGCCTCCTCGGCGGGGTCGGGCCCGTCCGTGGGCGGTTCGGCGGGCGGCATGGCGGCCAGGACGGCCGCGAAGCGCTCGGCGAAGGCGAAGACCTCGTCGGCGTCCTCGGTGTCGAGGTAGACCACCTGGGGGCTGGAGCAGGCCTGCTGCTCGTAGAGGCACACGTCGGCCGCGAGGGCGTCGAGGACCTCCGCGTCCCGCCAGGCGTCGCGCGTGAGGTAGGCGAAGGAGATCTTGTGTCCCCACTCCACCAGGCGGCAGCCGGCCGGTACATGGGCGGCGACGCCCTCGACGGCGGCCTCGCCACCCCATACGGCGACGGCGTCGGCCGGGGCGCACATCAGCCGCAGCCACTCCTGCCGCGCGGAGGAGAAGCGCAGCACGATGACGCGCTCGGCGATGGCCCCGCTCTCGTCGAGGGCGGCCAGTTCGGCGAGGAGGTGCTGGGCGAGGAGGCTGTCGGAGCCGCTGGTCTTGAGGATGTTGACGTTGCCGGCGAGCAGCCCCTCGACGAGGCTGAGGGGGGCGACGGTGGCGGCGTTGCCGGGGGCGATGTGGGCGACGAGGCCGACCGGGGCCCAGGCCTCGTAGACGGTCTCCCGGGCGTCGGGGCGGCCGAGCCGCTGCGGGGCGGTGCCGCCGAGCTCACGGCGGAGCTTGCGGGTCAGCTCCCGGCGGCCGAGGAAGGCGCCGAGCTCGGCGAGCACGCTCGCGTCCTCGCCCTCCGGCAGGAGCCGGGCCAGGCGGGCGTGGGTGGGGTGGGCGGGGTCGAGCAGGGCGGTCGCCAGCGTGTCGCAGGCGGCCAGGAGGGTCTCGGTCTCCAGGGGCCTGGCCAGGGCGGCCTCGACGGCGGCGGGCAGTCCGGCCAGGCGCCGGCCCGCCTCCTCGTCGTCGATGAAGGCGCCCTGCCAGTAGTGCGGGTGGTGGGTGGTCCCGTTGGTCACGACATGCCCTTCATCAGTTCGGCGGCGGCCACCGCGCAGCTCTTGTTGCGGCTCACTCCGGCGCGGCCGTGGATGACGAACCAGTCGGTGTCCAGTTCGCAGCCGCACTCCTCGCCGGGGTGCAGGGAGGCGAGGTCGCCCATGACGACGCTCTGCGCCGGTACGGACGTGATGTAGGGGGACACCAGGTGCAGGTAGCCCCGCTCGCCGTGGCCGAGCGGCTCCAGCGTGCGCGTGGAGCGGATGAACACGCGGGACCAGACGGGCGCGTGGAGGTTGTGGTGCGAGCACTCGATATAGGGGACGCAGTGCTCGACGGAGCCGAAGGTGTCGCGGATCCGCTCGGAGGGGATGCCGAGCTGTTCGGTGACGCGGGCGTAGAGCTCGTGCTTGCCGATCTGCCGGTCGGTGTGGCCCTTCCATCCGCCGCCGAGGATGATCAGGGAGCCCTCGGGGAGCGTCAGCGGCGGCAGGCCCATGGCGCTCATCCGCTCCAGGGTGAACCAGAGGAACGCCGGGAAGCCCAGGATGCGTACGGGCGCGTCCTCCTCGGCGAAGCGGCGCAGGGCGGCGACGCAGCCGAAGGGGTCGAACTCATGGCCGTTGCCGGTGTCGCGCAGGGCGTACTCGACGTGCCGCGCGGGGGCGAAGTCGCACAGGTAGTTGTCGGTGAAGGCGGTGCCCAGCTTGAGGTCGCGGGCGGGCTCGTAGCTGTAGAGCAGGTAGTTGACCGGCTGGTCGGGGGTGATCCAGCCGTTGCGGTCGAAGATGCGGGCCACCATGCGCTGGGCGGAGCGGATGGTCCACTCGTCGAAGAACATCTGCGACTTCTGGCCGGTGGTGCCGGACGAGGTCAGGTGCAGGTGGACGTCGTCCCGGGGGATCGAGAGGACCTCGTGGCGCTTGAAGAAGTTCGCGTGGACCAGCGGGGCGTCGTAGGGCGTGGACGGCCGCTCGCCGGCGTGGAGGCTCCGGAAGAAGGGCGAACGGTCCGCGTGCCAGGCGTTGGTCTCCGCCATGGCGGCGGCGAAGAGCTCCTCCTCGGCGGGGCCCGAGGCGTAGGGGTCGGTCAGGTCGCACAGCCGCTGCACATGGGGCAGCAGGGCCGGGTCGGGGACGGCGACCGGGGCGAGATGGGGATTGACGGGGGTCATGGGGCAACCTCGAGTGTGGGCAGGTACGTCGACGCCCAGGCCGACGCGTAGGCGTCCAGGTACGGCTGGAGCTGTTCGTCGACGACCACGCCGCGGAAGTCGATCTGCTCGGCGGCACGGGACATCACGACGTAGTCGTGGAAGCGGTCGCCGTCGGCCTCGGGGCGCATCGCGGGGTAGAGGGCGCTGGGGATGAAGCCCTGGGCCAGGAAGGCCGAGAGCAGCCCGTGCTCGGAGAGCGGCAGCAGCGCCTCGACGTAGCCGGTGCCGGCCCGGGTGAGGGTCCGGGTGATCGCCTCCAGGCAGTCGGCGGCGACGGCCGGGCCGGGGTGGGCGGCGACCAGGGCGCAGTAGCGTCCGGTGCGGTTGAGGTAGGCGTACACCTCGAAGCGGTCGTCGTCGGCCACCAGCAGGGTGTTGGGGGTGTGCAGCGGGTAGAACCAGCGGTCGGCGTCGGGAAAGCGGTCGTGGAAGCGGCGGCGTACGAAGCCGGGGGCCTCGATCATCTCCAGCCGCGCCGGCGTCGTGCTCGCCCGCGTGGGCAGCGGCGCGGTGACGGCGGTGTCCGCGTAGTCGATGCCCAGGTTGCGCTCGACGGTGCGCAGCAGGGGCACGAGCGGGGCCGGCACCTCGGGGACGGGGACGCGGCGGTCCAGGACCCCGGCGGAGTGACGCGCGTAGAGTGCGAGGCTTTCCCGGCTGCTGAGGTCCACGGCGTTGGGCAGGACGCCCAGCGGCCTGAAGCCGTTGCGGGAGACCACGCGCTGCGGGCCGGCGCTGACGGTGCGGACGGTGGCGTACACCGAGTCCAGCCGCCCGGTCTCCAGCATCCGCGCGCACAGCTCCTCGGTCAGCGTCCCGGCCAGGCCGGCCGCCCGGTGGTCCGGGTGGACGGCGAGGCCCTCGAGCTTGCCGGTGCGGCTGCCGGCCTCGCTGCGGATGGCGGCGGACCCGGCGAGGCCGCCGGTGCGCGGGCAGCGGGCGACGAGCCAGAGGGAGTGCGGGTCCGCGATGAGGCGGGACATCTCCACGGGGTCGGTGCCGAGCGCGACGGGGTAGTGCGGGCCGTAGACGGCGTAGTACAGCTGGCGCAGGTCGGCGATGTCGGCGGGGGTCGCCGCGTCGATGACGATGGTCATGCCCGTCCTCCCGCGCCGGCGGTCTCCGGCGTCCGCTCGTCGGCGGGCTCCTGCCCGTCGGTGCTCTCCCGCAGCAGGGCCAGCGCGCAGGCGGCCGGGATCAGTCCGGCGGCCTGGATCAGGCACAGGACGCGCACGGAGAGGTGGTCGCCCAGCAGGCCGAAGAGGAGCGAGGCGAGGGGGAACGTCGCGCCCAGCACCGCCTGCATCACCGCGAAGAAGCCGGGCTTGTCGGCGGCGGGCACGAGCCGCTGGAACAGCGCCACGAACCGCACCCCGATCACGCCCACGCACCAGCCGGCCGCCACCAGGCAGCCCGCCATGACGAACCGTCCGGCCACCAGGCCGGGGACGGCGAACGCGGCGGCCATGACGCCCAGCAGGCAGGCGCCGAGGGCGGTGGGGCGGCCGGGCACCCGGGCGCCGGTGAAGGAGCCGATCAGCGTGCCGACGCCCAGCGAGGCCTCGAGCAGGGCGACGGTGGAACCGCCGTCGCCGAGGACGGACTTGGTGTAGAGCGGGATGACGACGAAGACCGCGGTGGTGAAGAGGTTGGCGGCGGTGAAGCAGAGCAGGATCCTGCGGACCTGGGGCAGGCCGGCGAGGATCTGACGCAGCGTCCGGGGCGCCGGGGCGGCCTCCGGGTCGCCGTCGGCGGTGGCGGCCGCGGCCGGGCGGAAGCGGACGGTCGCGATGAGCACCGCGGCCGCGACGTAGGCGCAGGCGCAGCCCACGGCGAGGCCCGCGACGCCCGCCCGGTCGACGATCAGGGCGCCGAGCAGGGCCCCGCCGAGGCCGGCCAGCGACTGGGTGGACAGCTCGAAGCCGGTGGCGGCCTCGATGTCCTCGTCGTCGACGAGGTCGGGCACCGAGGTGGTCAGGCAGGGGTCGAAGAAGGCCTGGCAGGCGGCGAGGGCGAGCGTCGCGGCGTACGCGGCGGCGAGCGGCAGCCCGCTCGCGCAGGCCCAGGCGGCCAGCACCGCGGCGACGGCGCCCGCCGCGCCGGCGGCGGCGCGCAGCACGGAGCGGGGGGCGAAGCGGGCGACGGTCCGGGCGACGACGGGCGCCAGGGCCACGGCGGGCAGCGTGCTGACGGCCATGAACAGCCCCGAGGCCAGTCCCCGGCCGCCGCTGACGGCGTAGGCGACCAGCCACCAGGAGATGCCGACCTGGAACATCCGCACCGCGGCCTGGGTCAGGACCTGGCCCAGCCAGACGGTTCCGAACGCCCGGTTGCGCAGGACGAGGGGCAGGCGGCGGCCTTCGGAGGCCGCCGGAACGGAGGTGGTCATGCGGTCGGCCTCTCGTCGATGACGCGGACGAGCTTGCCGGAGCGGGAGTTGACGACGAGGTCGCTGTGGCGTGCCCATTCCACGGTCATGGGGTGGACGTAGCCGGCGTCGACGCTGTCGGGGTACAGCGGCCGGGCGGCGTTCAGCTCGGCCACGACGGCCTTGGCGAGCACTTCGAGCTCGGCGGGGTCGTCGTCGCCGGGGGCGGTGGCGAGGCGGAGCACGAGCTGGTCGCGGCCCTCGTGGCGGCGCACCACCAGCTGGGTGCCCATAACGCGGCCGTCGGTGTCCGCGGCGGCGACGGCGGCGAGCGCGTCCTGCGAGTACAGCGACACTGGCCCGACGCGTACGCCCTCCTCGGCGCGGCCGAGGATGCGGAAGTGGCCGGCGGCGCGGTCGGTCCACTCCGCGCGGTCGCCCGCGGGGTAGCGGATGACGGGCATGAGCCTGCGGAAGAGCTGGGTCACCACGACGCGTCCGGCGCGGCCCTCCTCCTCGATGGGCTCGTCGGTGGTCTCGTCGAGGATCTCGACGACGGTGTGCGGGGAGAAGGCGCGGTGCACACGGGGGTCGGGGCCAGGCACGGGGCGGCCGAGGAGGCCGGCGTCGACGCTGGCATAGCCGAGGGAGCGTGCCTCGGCATGCGGGAAGGCGGCGGCCAGCAGTCGGCGCTGGTCGTCGAAGAGGGCCTCGCCGCCGAAGAACAGCAACTCCACGGAGGGAAGTTGACGGCCCGTCGCGACCACGTACTCGGCGAGCCGGCACAGGGTGGTCGGGGTGCCCGCCACGACCTGCGCGCCGAAGTCCTCGAGCGTGGGGACCGTGGTCTCCAGCGGGGCGGCGCCGCCGATGGGCAGGCGGACGTTGTCGACGGGGGCGTGGGCGAGGGAGTCGAGGACGAAGAGGAAGCTGGCGTAGAGCTCTCCGGCGTAGAAGAGGTCCGCCACCCGGTGGCCGGGGCGCAGGCCCGCCTCGACGAGCCCCTGCCCGAAGGCGGTGACGAACTCCCGCCACTCCTCGCGGGTGAAGCAGGAGAACTTCGGTGCGCCGGTGGTGCCGCCGGTCTTGTAGACGACCGCCTCGCCGAGCGGGGCGGTCAACACGGTGTTGTCCTGGAGGGTGTTCGCTGCCCAGAAGGCGTTCTGGTCGACGACGGGGAGATCGGCGAGACGGTCCGTGCCGGCCGGCAGGTGTGCGTAGAGCGCCGAGTAGAAGGGAGAGTTATGGCGGGTGAAACGTATGAGGTCCGATAGCGAATGAACGGACATGCGGCCTTTGCCTAGGTGATGCGGGACAGGGCTGGAGATGGTGCGGCATGGCGATGCGCGGCGGGGAAGGGTTCTCCCGCCACGTGCCTGTGCGAGGTGTTCCGCGGGAGGAGGCGCGCAGCGCGTGCAACGCACTCCCGACGTCGCTCCGGCGTCGCGTCCGACGCTCCGTCACGAGGGAACGCCGAAAAACATATCGCAAAATCCCCGAATCTCTGAACACATGTCAGGCAAAGGTGGCCTGAAACCTTACTTTCTTCGGTCTGAGTGCCTTAGGACCCCAACCCCGCGTCGCGCGCCAGCAAGGCGGCCTGCACGCGGTTGTCGCATGCGAGCTTGGCGAGGATCCGACTCACATACGTCTTCACCGTGGCCTCGCTCATATGGAGCCGCCTGCCCGCGTCGGCGTTGGAGAGCCCCTCGCCCAGCAGGGCGAGCACCTCGCGTTCGCGGTCGCCGAGCACGGCCACCCGCTGCCGGGCCTCCTCGGCCCGGGTGGCGGCCGCGCCTCCGGCCAGGGAGTCGACCACGTGCCGGGTGGCGGCGGGCGAGAGATACGCGTCGCCCGCCGCTGCCGCCCGCACCGCCCCGATCAGCTCGCTCGGGGCGGAGTCCTTGAGCAGGAAGCCCGCCCCGCCCTGGCGCAGGGCCCGCAGGACGTTGTCGCGCTCCCCGAACGTGGTCAGGATCAGCGCCCGTGTGCCCGGCACCGCGCGGCCGAGCTCGCCGAGGGCCGTGAGGCCGTCCATGACCGGCATCCGGATGTCGAGCAGCGCCACGTCCGCCCGGTGCCGCCGGGCCAGCTCGACCGCCTCGCGTCCGTTCGCCGCCTCGGCCACGACCTCGATGTCGTCGGCCGAGGTGAGGATCATCTTGATGCCCGCCCTGATGAGCGGCTCGTCGTCGGCGACGATGACACGGATCACCTGCTGTACTCCTGCTCGGGGTCGCTGTGCGGCGCTAGCTCTTGACGTGGAACTCGCGCTTCTCGGACAGTTTCCCGTCCTTGAAGCAGAAGCGGTACACCGTGTCCGTCAACAGCCCCCGGGAGGTGTCGGTCGACAGCAGGGACAGGCAGCTCATGCCGGCCGGCTCGGCGGGCAGCTTGTCCTCGACATCGGAGGTGAGGAAGGACTTGCCCTCCGGCAGCTTCTCGCGCACCTGCCGCTCGGGGTCGCCGACCTTGACCGACTCGTAGACCACCGGGTCGATCATGACCTTGTCGGCCTCGTCGACTATCGCCCCTATCCCGAAGACGGCCGCCACGGCCAGCACCACCAGGATCAGCAGGCCGACGACGGCGCCGACCAGGCAGCCGTTGCTCTTCTTCGTGCTCATGATGTCCTTGAACTCCTCGCGCGGATCCAGCCGGTCGATGACCGGTCCACCGTCGCCGGGAGCCACCTCTTCCATCTGCCGCCGAAAGTCGTCGGACGCGTCGACGAACGTCGCCGCCTTACGGGCCTCCCCCGCCTCGGCGGAGTCGTACGGCAGCACGCCGGCGAGCCGGAAGCCGCCGTCCTCGGCGGGGCCGGTGAACACCATGCCGCCGACCAGCCGGGCCCGCTCCCGCAGCCCGGTCAGGCCCTGGCCGCCGCTGACCGCCTCCCCCTGCCCGGCCGCCCGGGCCTCGCCCGGGGGGACCGGGCCGTTGGCCACCTCCACGAGGAGCGAGTCGGGTTCGTAGCGCAGGTTGACCGCGATGGCCGCGCCGGGTGCGTGCTTGGCGGCGTTGGTCAGCCCCTCCTGCACGATGCGGTATCCCGTGTGGTCGGCGGCGGGGGCCAGCGGCCGGATCTCGCCCGAGCGGTCGACGCCCACCCGCATGCCCGCCGCCACGGCCGCCTCGACCAGCTCCTCGATCCCGGCCACCACCCGGGAGACGGGCTGCTCCTCCTCCGGAGTGCCGTCCTTGAGGATGCCCACGACCTCGCGCAGCTCCTGCATGGCGGCCACCGAGGCCTCCCGCAGCACGCCGACCGCCTCCCGCTGGCGCCCGGTCAGCTCCCGGTCCACCTCCAGCGCGCCGGTCTGCACCGCGATCAGGGCGAGCTGATGGCCCAGGCTGTCGTGCATGTCCTGCGCGATGCGCTGCCGCTCGCGCAAGCGGGCCTGGCTCGCGACCATCTCACGCTCGCGCAGCAGTTGGACGTTGCGCAGTCTGAGGGTGCGCAGCAGGGTGCGGCGCTGGGTCCAGTAGCGGTTGGTCAGGCCGGGGACGACCGCGAACATCAGGAACAGGGCGGTGCCGAAGATCAGCACGAAGACCATCTGGTCCGGCGCCTTCCACAGGGCGAACGCCTCGAAGAGCGCGAAGGAGACGGTGAAGGCCACCAGTGCCTGCAGCACGCCGGGGATACGCCGCCCGGCGGACCAGGCGGCCACGCCCAGCAGGAACAGGCCGCCGGACTCCGACAGCGAGCCGAACGCGCCGGCCGCGATCAGCACGCTGGCGGGCAGCGTCCGTCGCAGCAGGGACAGCGCGGCGACGATCAGCCCGGCGCCGATCGCCCAGGGCCAGCCGAAGCCGAGCTCCGACCGGCCCGCGATCAGCCCCAGCGCCAGCGCGAGCACGCCCTCCCCGACCAGCCGCCGCCGGGACCACTGCCCCGGGTCGGTCAGGCGTTGCCACAGGTCACGGGCCCACGATGTCACGTTCACACCGGAACCTTAGGCAGTGCGGCCCACCGGGCACACTCAACGAAGGTCGCGGCGTGGCCCTACGAAAGTCGCACCTACGAAAGTCGCACGTCCGCGCGAACGCCTCCGCAGGCGCCGCGGCCCCGCGAACGTCGCGGCCCTACGCCAGTTCCTGGTCGGAACCGCAGTACCGGCACCTGCGGGCGGCCGCGGGCAGGTCCTCGCACAGGCAGGCCGGGCACGTCTTGAGCGGCCCCGGCTCGGCGAAGACGACCACGCCCCGGCGCGCCTGGACGTGCTTGTACGGCACGACGATGAAGAAATAGACGACGGCCATGAAGATGACGAAGTAGATGACCGCGGAGATGAAGGCCCCGAGGTCGAGATAGGTGGCCTGATTTCCCGGCCGGCCGAGCTGCCAGCCCAGCCCCATGGAGCGCCCGCCCTGAAGGCTCGCGATGATGGGGTTGATCACGGAATCGGTGAACGCCTTGATCAGCGTGGACAGGGCCAGCGCGATGATCAGCCCCACGGCCACGGTGACGATGTCACCGCGCATCACGAAACTCTTGAATCCCTTGAGCACGCGCAGCACCCTACCTCCGCACCGCCGGCTTTCCGCGGTGCGGCGCGGTGTCGCGGGGCCCGCGCGCCGGTCACATCGCCGGGTGGGCCTCGACGTGGGTGACCGCCTCGATGTCGTGCCCGGCCTTGTCCAGCAGGTCCCGGGAGAGCTGGTTGAGCGCTCTCGCGGCGGCGACCTCCTCGCCGACCTTCACCTGCTCGGGGTCGTCGGGGTGCCGCGTGGCGTGGGCTTTCGCCCGGAGCTCGGCGCCGTCGGGAAGCCTCAGCATGGCGGCCGCGCGGGTGCGCTTGTCGACTTCCTCGAATTCGACCTCGACGTGCCATCCGACGATCGTCTTCATAGCGTCCACCTCCTGTAGTACGTATCCAGCGTGCACCCGGAAGGCGGAATGCGACACCGGACGGGCCCCTCGGCCCGCCCGGCGGCGGAGAAACAAAGGCGGAGAAACGAAAAGGCGGGAAAACGCAAACGCTCGACGGAAACGCTCAGCGGAAACGCTCAGGCGGCGGTCGTGCCGAATTCCCGCACCGCGTCCTCGACGATCGCCTGGAGCTTCGCGTGGTGAGCGCCGCGCCAGTACACCCGGCCGCACGCCAGGCATTGGGCGAAGACGTCGTACGTACGCCGCGTGCCGTGCTCGAGGTGCTCGCGGACCGCTTCCTTGTCCGCGTCCTGGAGCGGGCCGTTGCAGGCGGTGCAGCGCGTCCACGGGGCCAGGACCGGCGCGAAGCGGCCGAGGATGTCGCGCAGCTGCTCGTCGGGGCGGTCGCTGTAGACGTACGCCCCCGCCCACAGCTCCCGGCGTCGCAGCAGCCCCCGGTCCCGGGAGAGCATCACCCGTCGCTGGGCCGCGGAGAGGGCGGCCAGCGCCGGGTCGCCGATGTCCTCGCTCTCGTACTCCGCGTCGACGCCCAGCAGGCGCAGCCGCCGTGCGAGGGTGCCCAGGTGCACGTCGAGCAGGAACCGCAGCGGGGCGCCGGGCACCTCCTGGGGGCGGGTGACGGCCTCGACCTCCACGGACTCGCCCGGACCCGGGATATGGGACCGCGCCACTTCCTTCCCGTCGACGAGCAGCCGGCCCGCCTCGGTGAGCGGAACGCCGAGGGACTCGACCACGTGCCCGAGCGTGGAGACGCCGTCGGTGGTCACCGGCGTGCCCGGCCGGCGGCGGTCGGCGGGAACGAAAAGCCGCAGCTCAGGGGCGAAGCTGAAGGGAATCTGGGGACCGTTCACGCAGCACAGCATGCCACTGCCGGGCGGCGGAACGCCCGGGGTTTTCCCGGCGGCGGTCCTCGGCAGGACGGGTGACAGCGACGACGACGGCGAGCGTGTCGTTCCGGCCCGGGGCGGAGGGCGGAGGAGGCTGCGACGAAGGAACAACCGGATAAGTGCGCTATGACATGAGATGAACTGTATGCCTGGCGTCCGGCAGCCGACCCCGAGCGAGGAGAACGGTCGATGGAACCCGTATACGACCTGATGACCCGTCTGCTCTCGGAATACTTCGGTGTTCCCGAGGAGCAACTCACCCCGGACGCGACCTTCGAGCGGCTCGACATCGACTCCCTCGCCCAGGTCGAGATGGTCACCCTGCTCGAGGACCGGTTGAAGGTGACCCTGGGCGAGCCCCCGGCGGGCGCCACGCTCGGCGAGATCGCCGCCCGCATCGAACGGCTGGTCGCCGCGGGCACCGTCGGCGCGCAGCCGCAGGCCCCGGCCGACGCCGTGGCCCCGGCCGGGCCGGTCCGGTGAGCGAACGCGAGGTCGCCGTCACCGGCATCGGCATGGTGACTCCGGCCGGACTCGGCCGGGAGGCGACCTGGGACGGGCTGTGCGCCGGCGAGGGCCTCGGCGCGTTCGACGAGGACCTGGCCGGGCTGCCGGTCGACTTCTCGTGCCGGGTGCCCGGCTTCGACGGCAACGCGCTGCTCGGCCGGCGGATCACCTGGCGCAACGACCGCTTCATCCACCTGGCGATGGTCGCCGCGCGCGAGGCGGTGGCCGACGCGGCGCTGGATCCCGCCGTCTGGGACGCCCCCCGCGTCGCGATCGTCATCGGCACCGCCAGCAACGGCGGCGACCGCTGGCCGCAGGAGTACCGCAACCTGGACGAGGGCCGGGTGGAGGCCATCTCGCCCACCGCGCTGCTGCGTTCGCTGCCCAACATGGTCGCCGGGGAGGTGTCCAAGGACCTGCGCGCCCTGGGGCCGTGCCTGACCACCTCCACCGCCTGCGCCTCGGGCGCCACCGCCGTCGGCACCGCCCGCGACCTGCTGCGCGCGGGGGCGTGCGACATCGCCATCGCCGGCGGCACCGACAGCGCCCGCGTCCCGATGGGCTCGGCCGCCTTCTACCGGATGCAGGCGCTGTCGCGGCGCTGCCACGACCCGGCCGGCGCCTCCCGGCCGTTCGACGCGGACCGCGACGGGTTCGTGCTGAGCGAGGGCGCGGCCATGCTCATCCTCGAACGCCCGCTGCACGCGCGGGCCCGGGGTGCCCGCGTGCGCGGCTACCTCTCCGGCTACGGCGCCTCCAGCGACGGCTACCACGCCACCCGCCCGGACCCCGAGGGCGCGGGCGCGCGGCGCGCCGTGGAGGCGGCGCTGGCGGATGCCCGCGCCGGGCTCGACGAGGTGCACCACGTCAACGCGCACGGCACCTCCACCCCCCTCAACGACGACGTCGAGGCCGCCATGCTGAGCGCCGTCTTCCGCACCCCGCCGCCGGTCACCTCGCTCAAGGGCGTCATCGGTCACTCCCTCGGGGCGGCCGGCGCGGTCGACGCCGCGTGCACGGTGCTCTCCCTGGAGCGGCAGCTCATTCCGCCCACCGCCAACCTCGACCGCCTCGACGACGGGATGGACCTGGACGTGGTGACGAAGATCGCCAGGCGGCACCGCATGGAGGGGGCGCTCAGCAACTCCTTCGGCTTCGGCGGGCAGAACGCCGTGCTCTTCTTCCGGGCCGCGTGACCCCTCAGCCCGCCCCCGGCCCCGCGCCCCTGGCCCCGGCCTCCCCCGAGGCCGGGGCCGGGGCCGCGACCACGGCGGGCGCGTCCGGCCGCGACGCCGTCCGGCGGCCGGCGGCCTGGCTGGTCCCCGCGCTCGCCGCCGTGCTCACCGCCCTGCTCGCGGTGGCGGGCTCCGGCACGGCCGGCCGGCTCGCCAACGGCGGCTACACCGCCACCGGCACCGAGTCGGCGCGGGCCAACGCCCTGCTGGCCGACCGCTTCGGCGCCGGGAACCCCGACATCGTCCTGCTCGCCCGCGCCGCGGGCGGCGTGGACACGGCCCGGGCGCGGGCGGCGGGGCAGGACCTCACCGCACGGCTGGCGCGCGCCCCCGGCGTGGCGAGCGTGCGCTCGTACTGGCCGGGCGGCGACGCGTCCCTGCGCGCGGCGGACGGCGCCGCCGCGCTCGTCACCGCCGACCTCGCGGGCGCCGACCGGGACGCGGCGCGCACCGCCGAGAAGCTCGTGCCCGGCCTCACCGGCCGCCAGGGCGTCCTGGACGTCTCCGCCACCGGAGGCGCCTGGGTCAGCGTGGAGGCCAGGGAACAGAGCCAGCGGGACCTGATGCGGGCCGAGCTGGTGGCCGCGCCCGTCACCCTGCTGCTCCTGGTCCTCTCCCTGCGGTCGCTGGTGGCCGCCCTCGTGCCGCTGGTGATCGGGGCGGTGTCCGTCGTCGGCACGACGGCGCTGCTGCGGCTGCTCACCTACGTCATGCCCGTGTCCGTGTTCGCCATGAACCTCACCAGCGCCCTGGGCTTCGGACTCGCGGTGGACTACGGCCTCCTCCTCGTCACCCGCTACCGCGAGGAGCTGCGCGCGGGGCACCCCGTCGAGCTCGCCGTGCGGCGCACCGCGCACCGGGCGGGGCGTACCGTCGCCGTCTCCGCCTGCGCGGTCGCGCTGTCGATGTCGGCGCTGCTGGTGCTGCCGCTGCCGTTCCTGCGGTCGATGGCCTGCGCCGGCATGGCGGTGGCGGTGTTCTCGGCGGCCACCGCCACGGTGCTCGTACCCCCCGTCCTCACGCTCCTGGGCACCCGCGTCGACCGCTGCGACCCGCTCACGGTGCTGCGCCGGGGACGGGCGGCCGGGCCGCCGCGGGCGGACAGCCCCGCCTGGCGGGCCGTCGCCCGTGCCGTGACCCGGCGGCCGCTGGCCTACGGCGGCGGCTGCGCCCTCGTACTGCTGCTGCTCGCCTCGCCGTTCGCGCACGTGCGGTTCGGCCTGCCGGACGAGCGGGTACTGCCCTCGCACACCGAGGCGCACCGGACCTCCGATGAGATCCGGGCGCGCTTCGCCTCCTCGGCCGACCGGACGGTGACGGTCGTCCTGCCCCGCGCGGATCCGGTACGGGACGCCGCGGCCCTGCGGGCGTACGCGCGCACCGCGGCCGCCCTGCCGTCGGCCGGGAGGGCCCGGTGGGCGGCCACCCCCGGCGCCACGGCCGCCGGGGGTCCACGGCGGGGGGCAGTGCTGCTGCTGAGCGGCCCGCGGCAGGCCCAGTCCACGGCCGGCCAGGAGCTGGTGCGCGCCCTGCGGGCACTGCCCGCGCCCGGCGGCGGGCAGCTGGTCACGGGGCGCTCCGCGCTGCTGACCGACACCCGCGAGGCCGTGCGGGAGCGGCTGCCGCTCGCCGCCGCCGTCGCGGCGCTGGCGACGTGGGCCATGCTGTTCCTGCTCACGGGCAGCGTGCTGCTGCCGGTGAAGGGGCTGGTCATCGGGGCGCTCAGTCTCGGTGCGAGCTTCGGGGTGCTGGTGTTCGTCTTCCAGGACGGGCATCTGCGCAGGGCGCTCGGCGGGTTCACGGCGACGGGGGCGCTGGACATCTCCATGCCCCTGCTCATGTTCGCGATCGCGTTCGGGCTGGCGATCGACTACGAGATCTTCCTGCTGTCGCGGGTGAGGGAGCGCTATTTCCTGACGGGTGACAACCGCCGGTCGGTGGTGGAGGGCGTGGCCCGTACGGGCCGGCTGGTGACCACCGGCGCGCTGGCCGTGGCCGTGGTGACGGGCGCGCTGGCCACCTCGGGGGTGACCTCGCTCAAGCTGCTGGGCACGGGGCTGGCGACCGCCGTGCTGGTGGACGCGGTGCTGGTGCGGGGCGTGCTCGTCCCGGCGTACCTGACGGTCGCGGGGCGGCTCAACTGGTGGGTGCCGGCCCGGCTGGGCCGGCTGCACGCGCGCGTGGCCGGACGGCTGGGTCTGGCCGACGGGCACTGAGGGCGGGCGCTCGCGCCGGGAACGGGTGAATTGTCCCTGGCGTCGCGCGCCTGCCGCGCCGGGGCGGCCGGCCGTGGTTACCGTCGGCAGCGTGGATCAGCGATGGTGCCGGGCACACCCCGTGAGACGAGGTCTCCTGCTGGCCCTGAGCACGGCCGCCGCCACCGCTCTGACGCTCGCGGGCTGCTCCTCCGACGACGGCGGGGAGGAGCCGGCGCCGGGCGGGGGCACCGGCAAGAAGCAGCAGGGCGGCTTCGGCTCGGCCGGCAAGCCCTCCGCGAACTTCTCCGGCACCTGGCCGAAGGGCAAGGTCGCGGTCACCGTGCCCGAGGGGAAGGGCGACGGTCAGCCGCCGTCCTCCCAGAGCTACGAGACCGAGGTGACGTTCCAGGACAAGACACCCGGCGAGGGCCGCTGGACGACCCGGCCCGAGCCGCAGACCGTCACCCTGACGACCGGCAGGACCACCGAGATCGACTGGGAGTTCCCCCCGGATCAGGGCAAGCCGGCCGTCGCCGCCCACACCGTGTGCGCCAACCTCTCCGGCTATTCCGAGGACCTGTGCGGCAGCGTTCCCACGGCCGGCCACGAGCGCCAGGGCCCGGCCTCCCCGCCGGGCGGGGGCGGCACCCCCGCGACACCCGGCGCGCCACCGGCCACCCCCGAGGCCCCGCCCGACGTGGACACGCCCGGCGAGCCCGGCGAGCCGTAGGACGGCGAGGGACGCGGTGGAGGAAGAGGAGCAGACCCCGGTCCGGCCGCCGTGGGGCGCGTGGTTCAAGACGATCGCCGGGGTCGTCGCGCCCACCACCCTGGTGACGGGCCTGCTCCTGTACTTCGGCTTCGCCTACGTCGACGCCCGGTACCAGTACTTCGGCATCGACGCGGCGACGCTGGACCTGTCCACCCAGGACTACCTGCTGCGCAGCGCCGGCCCCCTGTTCATGCCGGTCGGCACGGCCCTGATGGTCGGCCTCCTCGGCGCCCTGGGCTACACGGCGGTCTCCGTGCTCAGCGCGTCGCGGCCCCGCCTGACACCGGTCCTGACGGGGTTGTCGCTGGGGCTCGTCGGGTGCGGGGTGGCGCTGTTCGTCGTCGGTGTGCTCGCCGGGTACGAGGTCTGGCACGCCGGGCTGCTGGACACTCCCCTGATCCTGTGTTCCGGCCTGCTGCTGGTGCTGTACGGACGGCTGCTGTACCTGAGATCCACCGGGCGCATGGGGTACGGGAGGCGGGAGCTGACCGCCCTGGCGTTCGTCGCGGCGCTGATCTCGCTGTGCCTGTTCTGGACCGTGCAGGCCTACGCCCAGCTGCAGGGCCGCTCCGACGCCCGCTACCTCGCCCGCAACCTCGGGCTGCGGCCGGAGATCGTCCTCGACACGACCGAGCGCCTGCACTTCACGGGCTCCGGCGTGCGCGAGGAGGTGCTGCCGTCGGTCCCGGGCGTCGCCCAGCGCTTCCGCTACCGCTACCACGGCCTGCGCCTGCTCGCCCAGGTCGACAACCGGATGTTCGTCATTCCGCAGGGCTGGGACCGGAGCCGGGGCGACGTGCTGATCGTCCCGGCGGACTCCAACGCCCGGGTCGCCTTCCGCCCCGGATGAGCCCCGGGTGAGCCCCGGGTGAGCCCCGGGTGAGCCCCGGGTGAGCCCCGGGTGACGCGGGCCGGCGCCGTGGCGCGCGGGCCCCGCACGGCAGCGACCCCCGGGCGGAGGCGAACGCCCGGGGGTCGCGCCGTGGGGGCATGGAGGTCAGGGCAGCTGGGCCCCGAGCGCGCCGAGGGCGGCGGGGACGGGCTGGAAGAAGGTCTCGCCGCCCGAGGAGCAGTCGCCGCTGCCGCCGGACGTGAGGCCGAGGGCGGTGTCGCCGTCGAAGAGGGCGCCGCCGCTGTCGCCGGGCTCCGCGCAGACCGTGGTCCCGATCAGGCCTTTGACCTGGCCTTCCTGGTAGTTGACGGTGACGTCGAGAGCGGTGACCTCGCCGTCGTGGACCTGGGTGGTGCTGCCGCTGCGCGAGACGTGTTCGCCGACGGTCGCCTCGCCGGCCTTGGCGATCTCCTGCCGGCCGCCGTCGTAGAGGTCCACCGCGCTCGGGTGGTCGGTGGTGGCGGTGTACTTCACGAGGGCGTAGTCGTTGCCGGGGAAGGACGCCTTCTCGGTCGTGCCGACACGGGAGCCGCCCTGCGACTCGGACCAGGAGGCCGAGGCGTTGCCGCAGTGCCCGGCGGTCAGGAAGTACGGCTTGCCGCCCTTGGTGACGTTGAATCCGAGGGAGCAGCGCACTCCGCTGCCCCAGATGGCGTCGCCGCCCGCGATGAGGGGCCGCAGCGTGCCGGCCGTCCGCTTGACGGTCGCCCTGTCGCCGAGGGCGGCGACGGCGTCGCGCACCTTCGCCAGGGCGGCGCCCTCGACCGTGCGGTCGACGGTGACGACGACCCTGCCCGCCGCGTGGTCGACGTACGTGGTGGTGCCGGGGACGGCCGCGTCGGCGTCGAGCGCCCGCTGGGCCGCGGCGAGGGCGGCGGCCGTGGGCATCACGGCCGGACCGGGGGGCGCCGCGCCTGCGCTGTGCGTGGTGAGCGAGGTGGTCGCCAGGGCCGCGGCGCCGGCGACGGCCAGGGCCGTCCGGAGCCTGGGTATGCGTGAGTGGTTCAACTCGCCGACCTCCTGTGAGGGGGGTGCGCCCGTCGTCGTCGACGTCCGGGCACGGGAGGATTCATGCGGCACGGCCGCGACCGCACGTCGCGTCCATGTCAAGAGTTGCCGAACGAGTGTCCCGTCCGGACATCGCGGCGCACAAGAAAGCATCCGGTCGCACACGATCGCCCACGAGGACGTGGACGGGAGGAGCGACCGCTTCCGCAATATGACGCTCCGTCAGAGGTCAACGGCGTGAACACCCATGACCGCCGCCACCATCGGACGGCGGGCGGATAGCGGACACGGCGCGCCGCGACTGTCCGGTATTCGCCCGCGCGCCGACGGCGGTGCGGCCGGGAGCGGCTAGCTGCTGCCGCAGCTCGAGGACGAGCAGCTGCTGGAAGAGCAGCTGGAGGACGAACAACTCGAGCTGCTCGAGCAACTCGAACCGCTCGAGCAGGACGAGTACAAGGTCGACGAGGACGAGGAGGAGGACGACGAGGACGAGTACGAAGAACTCGTCCTCTTCTTCCGGGTGGAGGAGGAGCGGCGCATGGGGGAACGGCTCGAGGGCTCCTGGTCCGCCTTCTTGAGCTGTGTACGCAGCTCGCCGTCGGGGAGTGCCTCGTATCCGCGCCGGGCGACCAGCCCGGCCAGCCGGGCCGCCTCGTCCCGCTCCTCGTTCCAGGGGCCGCTCCAGGGGTCGATCGCCTCGAGGTAGCCGCGGTATTCGGCGCCGAGGTCGGTGGCGTTCTCCCAGGAGTGGCGGGGCGGGGCGCCCTTCACACGCAGCACGATCCCGGCGACGACGAGGACAAGCATGATCAGCGCGGCGGCGCGGAATCCGGGGACGGGCAGCAGGCCCGTCCCCAGGGTCGCCCCGACGACCAGGCCGGCCACCTGCGTGTTGGCCGCGCGCTCCCAGGAGCGCCGCGCGGCCGCCGACAGCAGCAGGCCCCGAGCCTCCAGCGAACGTTCCAGGGTGTCCATCGCGGGTTTCCAGCGGAGCACCGTCCGGAGCTTGCCGAGCGAGCCGCTCCAGTCGGCGCCGCACGCGCTCAGGAGCGCGCGTTCCACGGCGTCGTGGGAGACCGCCTCGAGCACCGTGACCTTGCCGTCGGATCCGACGGCGATCCGTCCGTCGGTGACCATGCGGGTGATCACGGTGTCGGCGGCGCGGTAGCCGCCGCCCATCAGGTAGGCGACCTCGACCACCTCCGGCGTGCTGATCTTCCGGACGGGGATGTCGGCGCCGCGCGCCTGGCCCCGTAGGGAGAGGAGCCAGGCCGAGGGGCCCACGAGGCCCACGAAGGCGAGCAGCGCGAGGAAGGCGAGCATGGGTCACCTGTCTTTCTTGCGGAGGGCCGACGCGAGGCGGCGCAGAAGTCCACGGGGGGCCGGGGCGGAGGGGGCCTGCTCGTCCAGCCAGGCGGCCAGCCGTGCCCGTCGCCCGGCCTCGTGGGGACCGGTGCGGTCCAGGACGTGGGCGGCGAAGTCCAGTGCGTCACGGTGGTAGCCGCCGGTCATGGGGTGCTCGCGCGCGTACGCGGCGAAGAGCGGGCGCATGTCCTCGCCCAGGATGTCCGTGAGACCGGGGGCGATCTTGGCGACGACGCCGGCGCGCTTGGCGACCAGGGCGCGGCGCTGGACCTCCAGCCGCGGCCGGTCGAAGCCGTCGGGGGACGCGCCGCCGGCGACCAGGGCCGAGAGCAGGGCGTGCTGTGCGGCCGCGAGTCTCTCCCGGGCCGCGTCGGTGTCGCGGTCAGGCACGTACGGTCCCCTTGGCCACGGCGCGTATCGCGTCGAGTTCGGCCGCGAGTTCTTCGGTGGCGGGGAAGTCGTCGTCGCGCTCGAGCAGGACGCCGGGCGGGGCCGTGCGGGCGCAGAGCTCGGCGAGGACGTCGAGCACGGGCGGGCCGACGGGGTGGGCGTGGGTGTCGTGCCACACCCCGCCGCGCTCGACGCCGCCGGCCACGTGCACATACGCGATGGCCTCGAGCGGGAGTCCGTCGAGCACCTCGGCCGGGTCTTCGCCGCGGTTGACGTGGTTGGTGTGGAGGTTGGCGACGTCGACCAGCAGCCGCACGCCGGTGCGCTCGACGAGCTCGCCGAGGAACTGCGCCTCGGTGAGCTCCTCATCCGGCCAGCTCAGCAGCGCTGCGACGTTCTCCAGGGCGAGCGGCACCGGAAGGACCTGCTGGGCGATGCGTACGTTCTCGCACAGCACCGCCAGGCCGTCACGGGTGCGCGGTACGGGCAGCAGGTGGCCGGCCTCGACGCGCGGCGCCCCGGTGAGCGGCCCGCCGGCGCGGACGAAGGCGATGTGCTCGCTCACCAGCGGCGCCCCGAGTGCCTCGGCCCGCTCGGCCAGCGCGATCAGCCGGGCGAGGTCGGGGCGGTCGGCGCCGCCGAGGCCGAGGGAGACGCCGTGCGGGATCACGGTGGTGCCGCGCTCGAGCAGTCGCTCGAGCGGTGCGGGGAGGTGGCCGGGGCAGACGTTCTCCGCCACGACCTCCACCCAGTCGATGTCCGGCAGCCGCTCGATGTCCTCGGCGATCTCCGGGCGCCAGCCGACGCCCGTGCCCAACGGCACGCTCATGATCACACCCCCGTGTTGCCCCCGTGGCGCTCAGCGCCTATACGAAGGTCATTCCCCCCGCATGCCTTATGAATCCTTGATCAGCAGGATAGGCAGCCTTGGTGTGATCTTGTTGGTGGGGGCGCCCCGGCCTGCGGCCACCGCCGGCCGGGGCGCACCGGGGCTCAGCCGACCGGCGTCCCGGCGCTCTGCAGCAGGTCCGCGTGGTACCTGCGGGCGACGCCCGGGTGGGCACGGAGCCAGCCCTTGATCTCGTTGCGGCCGTACTCGGCGAAGAGCGGATTGGCCACGTCCTGCGTGACGCCCGGCGCCCTGTCGGCGTGGGCGAAGGGGACCGGCTCGATCCGGGCGTCGAGGCGGGGGTTGTAGAAGAACGGCACGGAGTAGCGCTCGCGGGTGCCGGGCGGGCTGACCACGCGGTGATTGGTGGCCTTGAGGTAGCCGTCGGTGGCGACCTCCAGCAGCTCGCCGAGGTTGATCACGAACGCGCCCGGCATCGGCGGGACGTCGATGAACGCTCCGTCGGGCCCCTCCACCTGCAGGCCGCCGACCTCGTCCTGCAGCAGCAGGGTCAGGAAGCCGTAGTCCTTGTGGGCGCCCACGCCCTGGGCGGCGCCGTCCGGAGCGCTGCCGGGGTAACGGACGAGCTTGAGGTGCAGGTGGGGGCTGTCGGCGAAGGCCTTGTCGTAGAAGTCCTCGGGCGCGCCGATCGCCGCGAGCAGCTCGTGCAGCAGCCGCTCGGCCACCGAGCTGAGCCGCTCGATCCAGTGCAGGGCGGCGGTGCGCAGCTCGGGCAGGCCGGCGGGCCACTGGTTGGGGCCGTCGAGCCACCAGTAGCCGGGCTGGTCCGGGGCGGGGACGTGGGGGGCGCGCTCGGCACCGATGTCCAGCTGGTCGCGCCAGTCGCGGCTGCCGCCGGTGCGCTCGTCGCCTATGCGGGTGTAGCCGCGGAAGTGGGGCGAGTTGAGGTTGCTGATGGCGAGGCGGTCCGCCTCGGGGAGGGCGAAGAACTTCCGCATCGCGCGCATCAGTTCCTCGGTCTCGGCGGGGGTGATGCCGTGGCCGGTCAGGTGGAAGAAGCCCACGTCACGGGCGGCGCTGTGCAGCGCGTCGTGGAAGCGGGCGCGGGCCTCGGGGCCGGCCGAGGCGGCGGAGAGGTCCAGAACGGGAAGCTCGTTGATCATGAGGTGTCCACAGCGTGAAAGGGCCCGGTGAACGTCCGGCGGTAGCCGGACGGCCCGCCGGGGCCAAACGCAAGGGTATGCGGGCACGGCGGGGCCGGGTAGGGCGTGATGAGGAGAAGCTGTAAAGCGGAAAAGAAGCGGCGGCCACGGCCCTCAGAAGTGGGCGGGCGTAGGCATGAAGGTCAGCCGGAGAGGCGACAGGACATGCTCGTGACGCGGACGAAGTCCACGTGGCGGCGCTTGACGAGATTCACAGCACCGAGCGTATACGCCTTCGGCGGTGATCAGTGCGCCCGACGGGGGTGGCACGTGTCACACGCCGTTCACATACGCCGCTTGTCCACCACCAGTGCCCGCTCGTAGTGCCCTGTCTCCTCGATGTCGCCGGCGTAGGGGCCCACCTCGGTGAGGAACGGCGCGAAGTGGGGGCCGTGCCGGAATCCCAGGTCGTGGTCCTCGACCGAGGACCACTCGACGCGCAGGACGTAGCAGGCCGGGTCCTCCACGCCGCGCGCCAGTTCGTAGGCCAGACACTGGGGCGCGGCGTACAGATGACCGGCGGCGGCGGCACAGGCTTTCTCGAATGCGCCGCGGCGGTCGGGATCGGCGATGCGGTAGCGGATGTATTCAACGGTCACGGAGCGTCTTCCTCCATCTGATCCACCGGATTCCTCGCACCCCTGGAACATCCAAAAGCCCGCCCGGACGCATGCTGTGGGGGCGCTGTCCGAGCGGGCCGACGGCTGAAGAATCCCGCCGCGCCGCGCACGCTACCAGCCGCTCGCCAAAGGGGGTTGACCACGCCGCCCGGGGAATGGGCCGCTGGAGCGAATGAGTGAAAGTCCGGAACTTCTTGAATAAATCGCAGTTACTCAGTTCGCTTCCCGGTGGGAATCATCGATCGATCGAAAGGCATAGACGTGCTGAAGAAGGTACTCGCCACGGCCGCCGTTTCGGCTTCCGCGGTCGGCGCCATGGCCTCCCCCGCCATGGCCATCGGCAACGACACGGACGTCGCGAACGCCAACGGCGCGAAGACCGGTTACGGCAACACCAAGACCGGAGGCGAGGAAAGCCCGCAGATGAGCCTGATCCAGGGCACGCTCAACAAGCCGTGCCTGGGTATCGGGAAGATCAACCTCCAGGGCATCCTCGGCGCAGTGCCCATCGATCTCCAGGACATTCCGATCCTCACGTCCCAGCAGCAGCAACAGTGCACCGACAACTCGACGATCAACGACGGCGACGACCCGCTGTCGCACCTGCTCGACGAGATCCCGATCATCTCGGGCAACGGTTCGGGCAACGGCTGACGATCGCGTCGGAACCCACATCGGTTGCACCGAATTCCCCCTGCTCCGGGTGTACGGGCCCCGGGGCGGGGGGATTCTTATGTCTCCGCCCCGATTGTCTTCGCCCCGGTTGTCCTCGCCCCCGACCGTGTCCGCCCTCGACCATGGGAGGCCCGGCACTCGTGCTCGCACCCCCTTTCCCCCCGCTGGCCGTCAACGTCCTCGACGCCTCGTCGCTGCTGGCGTCCTTCGGCGCGCTCGGCGTCGCCGTGGTGCTGTTCGCGGAGACCGGCCTGCTGATCGGCTTCTTCCTGCCGGGCGACTCCCTGCTGTTCACGGCCGGCCTGCTGTGCAGGGCGGGCGCGTACTCCGGGCCGCACCTCGACCTCGCGCAGGTGCTGGCCGCCTCCGTGGTGGGCGCCCTGGCGGGCGCGCAGTGCGGCTACGTGCTCGGCCGGCGGGGCGGCCGTGCGCTGCTGGCCCGCTCCCGCAGCCGACGGCTGCACGAAGGCGCCGCGCGGGCCGAGGAGTTGCTCGGCCGCTACGGTCACGCCCGGGCCATCGTCCTGGCCCGCTTCGTCCCGGTGGTGCGCACGGTTCTCAACCCCCTCGCCGGGGCGCTGGGGGTCGGCGCCCGTACCTTCGCGGTGTGGCAGGTGGCGGGCGGGCTGCTGTGGACGGTGGGGCTGGTGCTGGCCGGTTATGGTCTCGGCTCCGCGCTCCCGGGCGTGGACCGGTATCTTCTGCCCCTCGTCGCCGTCGTGGTCGTCCTGTCGCTGCTGCCGCTCGCCTTCGAGCTGCTGCGCGGCCGCCGCCGGGCCGCGGCCGAGGCACCGACGATCGTCACGCGCACCGACGGAGGACAGCGATGAAGGACATACCCCAGGCGCTCGGGCCCCTCCTCCCCCCGTCCCCCTGGCCCGCGTTCGACGGCTCGGGCATCGACGGCGGCCTCTACACCGACATCACCCGCGACGCCCGGCACGCGCCCTGGCTGCTGAACGACACGGTCGTCACCTGGTCCGCCTTCGGGCTGGGGCTGTTCGCCGCGCTGGTGCTCGCGGCCTGGTGGCGGGCGCGGCGCTCGGACTCGCCGATGATGGCCCGGGTGCTGGCCACACCGCTGGTGCTGGCGGTGGTGTACGGCGTGGAGCTGGCGCTGAAGGCGCTGGTGCGGGAGGAACGGCCGTGCCGGTCCATCCCGGGCAGCTTCACCCTGGAGTCGTGCCCGGCCTCGGGCGACTGGTCCTGCCCCAGCAATCACGCGGTGATCGCCTTCGCGGCGGCGGCCGCGCTGTGGCTGGTCGACCGCAGGCTGGGGGCGCTGGCCGTGCCGGCCGCGCTGGCCATGGCCGCCTCCCGGGTGTGGATCGGCGTGCACTATCCCCACGACGTGGCCCTCGGGGCGCTGGTCGGCATCGCGCTGGCGGCTCCGCTGACGGTGTTCGCGACCAGGGGCGCGCCCTGGGTCGAGCGGGCCCGCAAGGGCCGGCTGCGCCCGCTGCTGCTGACGGCCGCGTGAGCGGCCGCGCGCCCGCGCCGCGGGCGGTGCCCACGCCCCGGGCGACACTCGCGGCCTCCTCGGCGGCGGGGCTGGCCGTGCTGACGGCGCTGGTGGCGTCGGCGGACGGCAGGCCGTTCGCGGTGGACACCGCCGCCCACGCGGAGGCCCTCGCCCACCGCTCCGCCGCCGCCGTCGACGCCGCGCGGCTGCTGACCGCCACGGGCACGGGAGTGACGGTGTACGTGCTGGCGGCCGCGGCGGGGTGGTTCGCCTGCCACCGGGCGCGGGTGCCGGCGTCGCGCCGGGTGCCGGTGGTGCTGGCGGCCCTGGCCGTCCTGGGGCTCGGTCAGACGGTCCGTATCGGCCTGCGGACCGCCATGGACCGCTCCCGGCCGCCGGCCGCCGACTGGGCGGCCCACGCCCACGAGGCGTCGTTCCCCTCGGGACACGCCACCACCAGTGCGCTGGTGGCCGGGCTGCTGGCCTGGGGCCTGCTGCGGGCGCTGCCGGGCGCCCGGGGGCGGGTGGCGGCGGCGTGCTGCGGGCTGTGGGCGGCCGGGGTCGCGGGCACCCGGGTGTTCCTGGGCGTCCACTGGGTCTCGGACCTCGTGGGCGGCTGGCTGCTGGCCACGTGCTGGCTCGCCCTGACCCTGCCGCTGCTCGGCCGCGTGGCCGGGCGTGCGGCCGGCGGGTCCACCGCCCCGGTCCGTACCGCTTCACGAACGGAGCGGTCCGCTCCGGGAACGCCCGCCGGTACGCCGGCGCCGCGGGACCGATCCCCGGTGCGCCGCACGGCCGTTCCCGGGAGCGACGCGACCCCCGGATCGGGTGAGTGACCACGGCGGAGTGAATCGCACAGCGGCCACCGGGCGTCGTGTCTACCGGTTGCGGCGCGACCAGTTCGCCGAGGACGACCCGGCGGTCCCGGCGCCCGGCGGTCCCCCGACGGCGCCGAGGCCGTCAGCCTGTGACGTCCCGCCGACGCGAGGGTGGTCCCCCACCGGCCCGCGGCGGACACGGCCCGGCCCGTACGGCGTCGCGTCCGTACGGGCCGGGCCCGGATGGGCTACTTTGCTGGGATATGACAGGTATGGCGGTTTCCAGGCGGACCCTGCTGGCCACCGGCGCGGCCGCCGGCGTCACGCCCCTGGCCGGTCCGCCGCACGCGGCGGCCTCCTCCGGGCGGCCCGACGGCGCCGCGCGGGTGCGGACCGGCTTCGAGCGTCTGGCGGCCGACGGCTACCGGCTGTTGGACGGGCAGCGGGTCGGCGTCATCACCAACCAGAGCGGCATCACCTCCGACGCGCGCGGCGTCGTCGACGTCATGCACGCCGACCGCCGGGTACGGCTGCGGGCCGTCTTCGGCGCCGAGCACGGCTACCGCGGCACGCCGCAGGCGGGGCTCTCCGAGGGCGACTACACCGACCCGGCGAGCGGGCTGCCGGTGTACGACACGTACCGCAAGAGCGGACAGCCGCTCGCCGACCTGTTCGACCGGGCCGGGGTGGACACGCTCGTCTACGACAGCCAGGACGCCGGGGCCCGCTTCTACACCTGCATCTGGACCCTCTACGACTGCATGGTGGCGGCCGCCCTGGCCGGCAAGCGCTTCGTGGTCCTGGACCGGCCGAACCCGGCGGGCGGCCGCGAGGCGTACGGACCCGTGCTCGAGCGGGCGTACGCGACCTTCATCGGGCGCGCGCCGATCGCCCAGGCCCATGGCATGACCGTCGGTGAGCTCGCCCTGCTCTACAACGGCGAGTTCGTGCCCTCCGTGGCCGGGCGGGCCGTGCCGCTGACCGTCGTGGAGATGTCGGGCTGGCGGCGCGGCGACTTCTTCGACGCCACCGGGCTGCCCTGGGTGCCGCCCAGCCCCAACATGGCGACGCCCGACACGGCGCTGGTCTACGCCGGCACCGGGATGTTCGAGGGCACCACCATGTCGGAGGGGCGGGGCACGGTCCGCCCCTTCGAGATGCTGGGCGCCGAGGGCCTCGACGGCCGCTGGGCCAGGGCCGCGAACGCCGCCGGACTGCCGGGCGTCCACTTCCGGGAGGCCTATTACTCCCCCACCTTCGGCCCCTCCCAGGGCCGGACGGTGGGCGGCCTGCAGCTGCACGTCCACGACCGCCACGCCTTCGACCCGGTCCGTACGGGCATCGCGCTGCTGGTCACGGCGAAGCGGACCTGGCGCGGCTTCGCCTGGCGCCCCGACCGCTTCATCGACAAGCTGACGGGCTCGCCCCGGGTCAGAACCATGATCGACGCCGGGGCGGGCACGGACGAGGTGACCGGCGCCTGGCAGCGGGAGCTCACGGCCTTCCGGGCGGTGCGGCGCCGCTACCTGCGCTATCGCTGAAGAAGCGGTCAGCAGTCCAGCGGGTAGGGCATCTGGTCGTTGACCGGTCCGGTGTTGCGGCAGATGCCGTAGCCCTGGCTGCGCAGGTCGCTGATGATGCCGGGCAGGGCGTCGGGGAAGTTGCTGAACAGGTGCCCCAGGACCACGCCGTTGTGCTTCTCCTCTGGCGTCGCGTCCCGCACGGCCGCCCGGATGTCCTCGGCGCTGCGCGGCTGGCCGTCGGTCTTCTCCCAGTCGTGGGTGTCGATGGTCCAGTTGCAGATCCGGAAGCCCATGTCGGCCGCGACCTCCCGCTCCCGCTCGTCGGCGGCGCCGTAGGGCGGGCGGAGCATGTTGCCGCCCACCCCCTGGCGGATCTCGTCCGTGAGGACGTCCTCGTCCAGCGCGGTCAGCTTCTGGTGGGAGAAGGAGTGGTTGCCCACCCAGTGGCCCTGCTGCCGCAGGGTCGCGGTGATCTGGGGGTACTGCGCGGCGAACTTGCCGATGAGGAAGAACGCCGCGCGTACGCCCTGGGCCTGCAGCTGGGCGCCGATGCGCACGGACCGCTGCGGGTCGTTGTACGGCCAGTCGTCCAGCGTCAGCAGCACCCGGCCGGAGGTGTTGCCGCATCGCTCGCGGTCGTAGACGCCCTCCTGTTCGGCGGTGTGGGGCCGGGGGGCGGCGCCCGCGCCGTCGCCCTCGTGCGGCACGGCCTCGGCGCCGCCCGCCTTGCCCGCCGGGTTGTCGGCCCGATTGCCCAGGGGCATGCTCCGGCAGTTCGGGCCGGCCATGCCCTGCGGTCCGCACTCGGTGGGGTCGTCGTCCACCGCGTGCGCCATGTACGCCGAGCAGGCCACGAGCACGGACAGGGCAAGGACCGGCTTCAGCGGAGCCCGGCGGCGGCGCCGGTGGCGTCCGCGACCACGCCGGAAGGCGTCACGGTATCCGGACATGCACGACTCCTCACGGGTGACGGACCGCCGGATGCGCACGGTCCGTCACCTCACCCCGGCGACGACGCCGGTTCGATGATCTTGACACCCACCCTCGGGGCAGGTGCCAAACCTCGCAACCGCGCGCCGCCCGGTGATTCCTCCGCCTGGGTGCACCGGCGGCGCCGCGCGGACCGCCCGGGCCCTCTAGCTACGGGCCGCGGGTATGTAGGCCAGCCCGTGGGCACCCGCTTCGCCCGCCCGGTCGACCTCGAGGGTGGCGGTCACGCTCAGGCTCTCGAGGTCCACGACCGTCACCGTGCTGGACATGACGTTCGCCACGTAACCCGTTCCGCCGTCAGGCGAAGAGGTGATCGTCAGCGGGAACCGCCCCACCTCCACCTGGCCGAGGACCTCGAGGGTGCCGGGCGCGAAGACGGTCAGCACGCCGTCGGTCTGCGCGCCGAGCTCGCCGCCGGGCTCCCGGGCCATCCGCAGCTCCCCCGCGAGGACCGCGCCGGTGGCGGTGGTGTGCACGGGGAAGACCACGCCCTCGGTGGGCAGGGTCCGTACGACCTCGCCCTTGGCGACGTCGATCACGCGCACCCCCGGCGGGGCCGACGGGCGGACACCGAAGTCGCCCTTGGGGGCCGCGACGTAGACGTGCCGGCCGTCGGGCGAGACGTCCAGTCCCTCGCTGCCGGGCACCTCGATCCGGCCGACGAACGCGTCGAGCTCGAGGTCCACGACGGACACGAAGGGCGCCTCCTTGTTGGTGGAGTAGCCCCGGCGCCCGTCGGGGGTGATCGCGAACCAGTGCGGGCCGTTGGCCATGACCGGGATCCTGGCCAGGCGCTCACGGGTCCGCGCGTCGTAGACGATCACTCCGCCGGGGGCGGTGTCGGTGGCCTCGACGCTGACGTACAGCCGGGCGCGGGCCCGGTCCAGGGCGAAGCCGTGGGGGGCGTGGTCGGGGGTGGTGTCGAGGGTGTCGACGATCGTGCGGGTGTCGGGGTCGATGACGGTGATCTGCCGGGCGCGTCCCTGGTGCGCGTGGTAGTAGCCGGAGACATAGGTGCTGAGGCAGTAGAGCAGGCGACGGTCCGGGTCGTAGCACAACTCGTGGGGCTCGGCGGGCACTTCGAGGACGCCGAGCCGCTGGTGAGTCGTCGCGTCGAAGAAGGTGACGGTGGGGCCGCTCTGGCTGACGACCGCCAGGACGTCACGGTCGGAGGTGTTCGCGTCGGTTGCGTTCATGGTCACCACCCTCGGCCCGGCCCCCGGCGCGACTCCAGTGCGACGTCGTCACGCCAGGGTTTCCCGTCATGCATTCCCGCTGGTGGCAGGGGGTTTGGACGGAAAGATCGTGACCGGGGTCACTCGTCGGGGAAGATCCTGGTGACGATCCGGCCGTCCTTCGTGGCGTAGCCGTGCAGCATGCCCTCGCTGCTGTACGGAGCGGCGTACGTGCCGTGGTCGTCCAGCGCGATGACCCCGCCCTTGCCGCCCAGCTTCGGCAGCCGCTCCACCACGACCTCGTACGCCGCCGACGCCACGTCCCTGCCGCCGAATTCGACGAGGTGGGCGACGGTCGCCGCCGCGGTGCCCCGGATGAAGACCTCTCCCTGGCCGGTGGCGCTCACGGCGACGGTGCCGTTCCTGGCGTAGGTGCCCGCGCCCACGAGGGGCGAGTCGCCCACGCGGCCCGCCATCTTGTTGGTCATGCCGCCGGTGGAGGTGGCGGCGGCGAGGTCGCGCCGGGCGTCGACGGCGACGGCTCCCACGGTGCCGGTGATGCTCTCGTCGCGGGCCGCGGCGGCCGGCCGGGGCTGCTTGGCCTTCATGAGCTCGTCCCACCGCTTCTGTGTCCAGAAGTAGTCCTGCGTCACGGGCACCAGGCCGGCGCGCGCCGCGAAGGCGTCCGCCGCCTCGCCCGCGAGCAGTACGTGCGGGGTCCGCTCCATCACCAGGCGGGCGGCGGACACGGGGTTGCGCACGTGCCGCACCCCGGCTACGGCCCCGGCCGCCTGGTCGCGGCCGCGCATGACGGAGGCGTCGAGCTCGTGGCCGGCGTCCTCGCTGAAGACGGCGCCCTTGCCGGCGTTGAACAGCGGGTTGTCCTCCAGGACGCGAACGGACGCCTCCACGGCGGCCACGCTGTCGCCGCCCCGGCGCAGCACGTCACGCCCGGCCCGCAGGGCGCCGGCGAGACCGTCGCGGTAGGCCTTCTCGGTACGGGCGTCGGTGTCCTCGCGGCGCAGGGCCGTGCCCGCGCCGCCGTGCACGGCGAGCACCACGTCCCGGGCCTCGGGCCGAGGCGGGCCGGCGGGCGCGGCGACGGACGCCGGGCGGCCGCCGGCCGGGCGCGGGAGGGCCGACGAGGTCACCGTCGCGGCCACAAGTAGGGCGAGTGCGAGAACGATCCACGATCTGGAACGCGGGCGCATGACTTCCCCTCGCTGGGTGTGGGCGGGTCCGCTAGGACACCCCCTACGACCCTGGGCACGCCGCCCGCTCCTGTCCACCCGCCTTTCACGCCATGCCGGGCGCCGCCGGGGCCCGGGCAGGCGACGGGTGCGTGGTCGGCGTCGGCGGGCACCGGCATCTTCTCCTCGTTCACAGCGCGGCCAGCCAGCCCGCGTCCAGGACGCCCTCGGCGGCGATGCCCGCCGCTCCCGACAGCAGCGCCGGCGCGTTGGGTTCCAGCGTCACCGACAGCGGTCCGCAGTCGCTCTCCACGATGGTGGTGCCCCACTCCCCGGCCGTGTGCTGGACGGCGGCGGCCGCCGCGCACACGGCGGTGCCGCACGAGCGCCTCGAGCCGACGCCCGGCTCGTGGACGCGCACCCGCAGGCTGCCGTCGGGCAGGACGTTGACCAGGGAGAGGTGGACGTCCGGGACGATGACGCCGGTGGTCCGGGGGTAGGCGGCGACGTCCAGGCGCAGGTCCCGGTTCAGGTCCACGTACCCCACGGGCGTCTCCAGCAGGCAGACCAGGTGCAGGTTGCCCAGGGAGACGGCGGTGCCGGGCAGCGTCCGCCCGTCGACGGTCGCCGAGGACGGGCCGAGGACGCGCGGCGGCAGCAGTTCCGTCGTCGCCCGGCCGTCGGGGCCGACGGCCGCGCGCTTGTCGCCCACGCGCGTGCCGATCCACATCCGGCCGGGCGGGGCCAGGCCCACGAGCGTCAGGTAGCGGGCGACGAGGCCGAGGCCGGGGGCGCACATCAGGGCCCGGGAGCCGTCGGGGTCGCGGCAGTCCATGAACCATTCGCTGCGGGTGAGTCCGGGCACCCCGGCCCGGGCGGTGCGCACGAGCCTCAGGACGCCGTCGCCGCCCAGTCCGGTGTGCGGCGCGCACAGGGCGCGCGCGGCGGCCTCGGACAGCGGGACGCGGTTGTCGGGGTCGAGGAGGATGACGAAGCCGTTGCCGCCGCAGTAGCCCTTGGCGTACCGCGGCCCGGGCTCAACGCCGGCCCGGAGCATGCGCGGTGCCGTGGGTGAGGGTGCCGGCGGGGTGGCGGGGGCGTACGGCCCGGTCGACGGTGTCGACCGGTGCGAAGTGCCAGGCCGTCACTGCGATTCGGGGTGCCATCGGCCACCTTCCCGGTACACGAGGGGCACGGCGGGTGGTGACCGCCTCCGGGGCATCCTGGGTCCGCCGCGCGGCGCGCCGCAACGCCTTCGCCGCCGCCCGTGGGCAGACCGCCGGCCGGCCTCCGGTGAACCTCCGGCCGACGGCCGGGAAGTTCCGTGAAATCGCCGGGCGACTTCCGGTCCGCCACGGTGGTAGTGCTCCGCGACGAATTCCCCCGGCGCGGCGGCGGTTGGCGGTAACGGCGAATTCCGTGGCGAATTCCATCCGGAATCCAGGGGTTTCCACCCGCAGGCTCAGAGAAGTCCACCGGCAAGGGCCCTGAAAGTACGATAAACGGAGCACCAGGAACCGCCTTCACGGCCCGCCCCATGGCCATACCCTTGATGGAGCCATGTACGGGGGGGGAAGCCCGTAGGTCACTCGACGCCGGCTCCGGAATCGGCAGGAATTGGCCAAGGGGGAGTAAAGTTGCTTGACGGGGACCAGTGGTTTTCGTTCGGCCTGTTGCTGCGCCGATATCGACTGGCGGCGGGCATGACCCAGGAGGAGCTGGCCGAGGCGTCGGGGCTGAGCGTACGCGCCATCAGCGACCTCGAGCGCGGCCGGACCGGCAGGCCGCGGCGCAAGTCCGTGGAACTGCTCACCGAGGCGCTCGCCCAGGGCGACGACGCCACCTGGCGGCTCGTCGAAGCGGCCAGGGCGGCCCGGCTCGCGCCGGACCTCGCCTCCGCTCCGGCCGCCTCCGAACCGGCGCGGGACGTCCACGACCACCGCGAGCCGGCCGACCGCCGTCCCGCCTGCGAACTGCCGCCGGACACCGTGGACTTCACGGCCCGGGAAGCCGAACTGCGCCGGATCACCGAAGCGCTGGCCCTGGGCGACGCCCGGCCCGGCGGCCCGGAACGGCCCGAGCGTCGGCTGACGCTGGTCGCCGGCCATCCGGGGGCGGGCAAGACGGCCCTGGCGGTGCACGCCGCCCATCGCTCGCTCTCCCGCTTCCCGGACGGTCAGCTCTACGTCGAGCTGTCCCCCGCCGGACGCCCGGCGCTCCGGCCGGCGGAGGTCGTCCGCAGAATCCTCCAGTCGCTCGGGGCCCTGGACGACGGGCTCGGCTCCCTGGAGGAGGCGAGCGCCCGGCTGCGGGCCGTGCTCGCCCGCAGGAAAGTGCTCGTACTGCTGGACGACGCCGTCTCGGAGGGGCAGATCCGCTGCGCCCACCCGGCCGTCGGGGAGTCCGCCGTGATCGCGACCTGCCGCCGCCGGCTCTCCGCGCTGGCCGGGGCCGAGTCCGTCACGGTCGGAGCCTTCGGCCCGGAGGAGTCGCTGGCCTTCCTGGCGAGGATGCTCGGCGAGGAACGCGTCCGCGCGGCGCGCTCCGACGCCGCGCTCGTGGCCGAGCTGTGCGGTCATCTCCCGCTCGCCCTCCGGGTGATCGGCTGCCGGCTGCTCGCCCGCCCGCACTGGACGATGCGCACCCTGATCGACGAGGTGCTCGACGACCCCCGGACCCGGCTGCAGGAGCTGGGCTCGGGGGATGTGACGGTACGGGCCGCGATAGCGGCGGCGTTCGGCGTGCTGGACGACCAGGCGCAGTGGGCGCTGTACCGGCTGGCGCAGGCCCGGGCCCCGGGCTTCAGCCTGCGCGGCGCCGCCGTGGTGCTCGGCTGCGGCATCGCCCGCGCGCACCGGCTCGTCGGCGAGCTGCTGGACGGCCACCTCGTGGAGGTGCTCGACGAGCGGCTGCCCGGGGATCCGCGCTATCTCATACCGCCCGTGGTACGCCTCTTCGCCACCGAGGGCGCGCGGAACACGGAGGGGGGAACGGGCGCGAGGGCTGCGGGCCGCCCCGCGCAGGAGGAAGCCCCCCGGCAGGACTTCCCGCGGGCCGAGCAGGTCGCCTCGTAGCGGGGCGTTCAGCGGGTGGTGTATCCGCCGTTGGCGAAGAGGGTCTGACCGTTGATCCACCAGCCGTCGGTGAGCAGGAACTTCACGAGCGGCACGATGTCCTCGATCTTCGTCAGGTCGCCGTTCATCGCGGACGACTTGTGGTACGCGATGGAGTCCTCGGTCTCGGCCGGGTAGAAGAACGGGGTGTCCATGGGCCCGGGGGCGATGTTGTTGACGGAGACGCCGCGGCCGAAGAGCTCCTTGGACAGGGCCCGGGTGAAGTGCTCGACGGGGGCCTTGCTGCCCGCGTAGACGGAGTACAGGCCGGTGTAGGCCGCCAGCAGCGAGGTCACGATGGTGATGATCTTCCCGCCGTCCTCCACCCGCCGCGCCGCCTCCTGCATCATGAAGTACGCCGCCTTGGAGTTGACGGCGAACATCCTGTCGTACTCCTCCTCGGTCACCTCGGTCATCGGCTTCTTGATGACCATGCCGGCCGTGTTCACCATGCAGTCGACCCTGCCGAAGGCCGCCACCGCCACCTCGAAGAGCCCCTCGACCTCGGCGACCTTCGTCAGGTCCGCCTCGTGGACGACCGCCTCGCCGCCCGCGGCCTTCACCGCCCCGGCGGTCCGCTCCGCGCCCTCCTTGGAGGTCGGGGAGTTGTAGTGGACGACGACGCGGGCCCCGTCCTTGGCCACTTCCCTCGCGATGAGGCCGCCGAGGTTCCGCGAGGCGCCGCCGATGACGACGACCTTGTCCTTGAGCGTGTGGCTGGGCATGCGTCTCTCCTCGACGAGGGATGACTGCGGAAGCACGCCCACCATATGACCACATATCCGCATACGCACGCGGATGCCCTCCACGGGGATCCGAAGGCGGGCAGCCCGGGGCGCGCCGGACCCTCCCGGCGTTCCGGGCCTTAAATATCATTAGGCTAGCCTTACCTTATGACTTTGTCGCACGTGGATCCCGAGGCGGAAGCCGTTGATGACCAGGCACTTCCGGACGCTCCGCACGGCCGCCGGACCCTCCTGATCGCCTCCGCCTCCCTCCTGCTGGCGGTCCTCGTGCTCGCCGCCCTGTCGCTGTCCGTCGGCGCGGGCGAGGTGGGACCGGGCGACGTGCTCGACTACGTCCTCGGCCGGAACGGGGCACGCGACAACTCCCGGCTCTCCCTCGTCGTCGGGGACCTGCGCATCCCGCGCACCCTGACCGCCCTGCTCGTCGGCGCGGCGCTCGGCACCTCCGGCAGCCTCCTGCAGGCCGTCACCCGCAACCCCCTCGCCGAGACGGGGCTGCTGGGCGTCAACGCGGGCGCCTCGCTCGGCGTCGTCGTCGGCATCGCCTTCCTCGGCGTGCAGAGCGGCTACGGGCACCTGCTGTGGGCCTTCGGCGGCGCCGTCGCCGCCAGCGCGCTCGTGCTGTTCATCGCCGGCCGCCGGGGCGGCGGCTCACCCATGCGGCTGGTCCTCGCCGGCTCCGCCCTGGGTGCCACCTTCGGCGGCATCACCAGCGTCATCATCGTCAACTCCGCCGAGACCTACGACCGCTTCCGCTTCTGGGTACTGGGCTCGCTCGCCGGCGTCGAGGGCTTCGGCAAGCTGACGAGCCTGCTCCCCGTCCTCGCCCTGGGCTTCGTCGTCGCCCTCCTCATCGCCCGGCCGCTGTCCGCGCTCGCCCTCGGCGACGACCTCGCCCGGGGCCTGGGCCACCGGCCGTCCGCCATCCGCGTGGTCGTCGCGCTGGCGGTCACCCTGCTCACCGCCTCCGCCGTCGCCCTCGTCGGCCCGATCTCCTTCCTGGGCCTGCTCGCCGGATTCCTCGCCCGGGCCGTCGCCGGCCCCCGCCTCACCGCCCAGATCGCCCTGGCCGGCCTCATCGGCGCGGGCGTCCTCACCGGCGCCGACGTCCTGGCCAGGGTCGTCTCCCGGCCCTTCGAGGCGCCGGTCTCCGTCATCATCGCCCTCATCGGCGCCCCCGTCCTCATCGCCATCGTCCGTTCCCGGCGCATGGGCGCGATGGGCATGACCGATCCCGCCACCGAAGAGGGCTCCGCGCCCCGGCGGCTCCTCCCCCGTCTCCCCCGCCTGCCGGGGCTTCCGTGGGGAGCGAAGGAACGTTCCGAGAGTCTGCTGGTGCGACGCGGCGCCCTCTCCCTGCTGGTGCCGCGCCGGGCCGCGCTCGCCGCGCTGTCCCTGGCCGCGCTGCTCCTGGCCGCCGTCGTCGTCTCCGCCTACGCCGGGCAGAGCGAGATGAGCCTGACCCGCACGTTCAACGCCGTCTTCGGCTCCGGCGACCGCTTCGACGTCCTGCTGGTGCAGAAGTTCCGTCTCGGCCGCATCATCGCCGGGCTCACCGCCGGCGCCGCCCTCGGACTCGCCGGCTGCCTCACCCAGACCCTCGCCCGCAACCGCCTCGCCACCCCCGAACTCCTCGGTGTCAACGACGGCGCCACCGCGGCCGTACTGCTCTCCACCACTCTCACCGGCACCTTCGGCGCCTGGTGGGCGGGGCCGGTCGGCGCGCTGGTGGCCGTCCTCGTCGTCACCACCGTCTCCGGCGGCCTCGGGCAGCGCGGCTACCGCGTCCTGGTCGTCGGCCTCGCCATGTCGGCGCTCGCCTCGGCCGTCACCCAGGTCGTCCTCTCCCGCCGCTCCCTCAACTCCGCGAGCTCCCTCTACGTATGGACCTCCGGCAGCCTCAACGGCCGCGGCTACTCGGTGGCCGTCCCCGTCCTCATCGGCCTCGCCGTGCTCGTACCCCTCGCCCTCGTCGCCGCCCGGCAGCTCAACGTGCTCCGCTTCGACGACTCCACGGCCTCCTCGCTGGGCGTCGCCCCAGGGCGGGTGCGGCTGATGTGCCTGCTGCTCGCCGTGGGGCTCGCCGGCCTCGCCGTCGGCATCTGCGGGCCGGTGGGCTTCGTCGCCCTCGCGTCGCCGGTCATCGCCGGACGGCTGGCCGGGCCGCTGCGGGTGCCGGTGCTGGGGTCGATGCTGACGGGGGCGGTTCTGATCGTTCTCGCCGACACGGTGGGGAGGATCGTCTTCGACGGGGTCGAGGTGCCGGTGGGCATTGTGACGACCGTTCTTGGTGGACCGTTCCTGCTGTGGGTGTTGCTGGGGCGGTCGGCGGCGGCGCGGGTGTAGGCCTCCGGCGGTTTCTTTCCCCACCCCGCCCCTTCCCGTAACCGGGGGCAAGCCCCCGGACCCCCGGACCGCGCCACGCGCGGCATTTGGGGACAAGAAAGGAAGCCCATGGAGATGCAGAGCTCAATGCTCCGCGAGCTCGCGGAAGCCGTGCGCGTCGGCGAGGCCGACGCCGTCGAAGCCTTCTGGCAGCGCGCCGAGCGCACCGGCACTCCCCTCGTCGAGCCCGACCCCGAAGGAGACGACGCCTGGCGTCTGGTCACCTTCCTCTGGCGGGACGACGTGGACGAGCCGGCCACCGGCGTGCTCGCCCTTCTGCACACCGTCACGGACAAGGACCGGCACGCCCACGACCTCGCGCCGCATCTGATGAGCAGGCTGCCCGGCACCGATGTGTGGGCGATCAGCCACCGGCTGCGGGCCGATCACCGGGCCTCGTACCAGTTCTCGGTCCACCGCGGCTCCCGCGAGGACGCCCTGCGCACGGACCGTCGCAGCTGGCTGGGCGTTCTGGACGGTGCGCTGCCCGATCCGCTCGCCGCGGGGCCCTCGCTCGCGGCGCGGGACGGGCGCAATGCCTCGTCCGTGCTGGAGCTCCCCGACGCACCGACCCAGGAATGGGCGGTCCCCCGCGACACCGTACCGCGCGGCGAGCGCGTCGACGCGGAGGTCGACGGGCGGCGCGTAGGCGTGCACCTTCCCGCCGGGCACACCGAGGACCGCGGCCCGTACGCCGTCGCCGTGCTGCTGGACGGCGAGATGTGGGGCCCGGTGCTGGACTTCGCCTCCACGCTGGACAACCTGCGCGCCGACGACCGCATACCGCCGACCGTGACCCTGTTCGTCGAGACGATGGGCCGCGACCGGCGCATGGCCGACCTCAGCTGCAGCGAGGAGTTCGTCGACTGGCTGGCGGACGTGCTGCTGCCGTGGGCGGCGCGGGAGTACGGGGCGACGGACGACCCGGCGCGCACGGTCGTGGCGGGGCAGAGCGCGGGTGGTCTGACGGCGGCCTTCGCCGCGTTCCGGCGGCCGGAGCGGTTCGGGAACGCGCTGTCCCAGTCGGGTTCCTTCTGGTGGCCGGACGGGACCGAGTTCGACGGCGGCAGCGAGTGGCTGACGCGGCAGTACGCGACGCACGGGAAACTGCCGGTCCGCTTCCACCTGGAGGTGGGCCTGCAGGAGTGGATGCTGCTCCCCCAGAACCGGCACCTGCGCAATGTTCTGGAGGCGCGCGGCTACGACGTGACGTACACGGAGTTCAACGGCGGCCACGACTACGCCTGCTGGCGCGGTGGCCTGGCCGACGGCCTCGCGGGGCTGCTGGCACCGCGGTAGTACCGCCGGTGGTACCGCCAACGAAAGAGGTCCCGGACCGGCAGGACGCCGGTGCGGGACCTCTTTCGTGGGGCGCGCGGTGTGCTCAGGCCGCGGCCGGCAGTTCGTCGGCCCGCGGTTCGTCGTCGAAGGGCGGCGGGCCGGGGGCCTCCTTGGGCATGCGCAGCGCGCACAGGGTGCCGAGGGCGACGAGACCCGCGGTGACCGCGATGGCGGCCCGGTACGGGCCCGGGTCGGTGTCGTGCGTGCCGGCGCCGCCCCAGGCGGAGATGACGGCGGCGGTGACCGCGATGCCGAGGGCGCCGCCCAGGGTGCGCACGATGGTGAACAGGGCCATCGCCTGGCCCATGGCCGGCGGCGGGACGTCGGAGAAGCCGGCGATCTGCACGGTGAGCACGGCGGTGCCCAGCACCAGGCCCACGCAGAACATCAGCGCCCGTACGGCCCAGGCGTTCTCGGCGACGCCCGGCACGGCCAGCGCGCCGAAGACGGCGGTCGCCAGCAGCAGGGCGGGCACGGCGAGCCACCGGGGGCCGAGCCTGGGCATCAGCCGGTCGGCCACCTGGGAGGCCAGCATCAGTCCGAGCGCCTCCGGGAAGACGCTCAGGCCCGCGTCCAGGGCCGAGGCGCCGAGGGCAGCCTGGTAGAGGAGCGGGAAGGCGAAGAGGACGCCCATCAGGCCCGCCGAGGTGACCAGCGCGAGCACGGTGGCGGACGCGAACACCTTGTCGGCCAGCAGGCGCAGCCGGAGCAGCGGTGTCCGCGCCCGCAGCAGGTGGACGCACCCGGCGGCCAGCAGCGCGAGCCCGAGCGGGCCGGCGACCAGGACCGAGGGCGCGGTCCAGCCGTGGGTGGGGCCGAAGCCGAGGGCGTAGGTGAGCAGGCCCAGTGCGGGGGTCGCCAGCAGGAAGCCCTTCAGGTCGAAGCCCTCGGGCTCCTCCTTGTGCTCCCCGAGCCCCAGCAGGCCGATCACCACGGCGGCCGCGCCGAGCGGCACGTTCACGAAGAACAGCCAGTGCCAGGACAGGTGCTCGGTGAGGAAGCCGCCGAGCGGCGGGCCGAGCGCCGGCATGAGCGCGGTCGGCACGATGAGCACCTTGGACAGCTTCATCCGCTCGTGCGGCGGGAAGGCGCGGAAGAGCAGCGTCATCCCCACGGGCGTCAGGAGGCCGCCGGCGACGCCCTGCAGAACACGGGCGAGGACCAGCGTCGGCAGGTTCTGCGCCAGACCGCAGGCCGCCGACGCGGCGGTGAAGACGGCGAGGGCGCCGAGGAAGACCTTCTTGGTGCCGAAGCGGTCGCCGAGCCAGCCCGCGACGGGCAGGGCGACGGCGAGCGCGACGAGGAAGGCCACCTCGACGGTGTTGGCCGCCGAGACCGGTTCGCCGAAGTCCCGGGCGATGGTGAGCAGCGCCGGGTTGACGATGGTGGAGTCGAGACCGTTCATGCACATCGCCGTCGTGTACACGATCACGACGGCGATGCGCGGGGAGAGGCGGGTCACCGGGCGGAGGCCGGGGTCAGGTCGGTCCAGTGCTCGGTGATCCAGTCGAGGGCGGGCTGCCGGGCGCAGGGCCCGTGGGCGGCCGTCCAGCCCTCGGGCACCTCGGCGAAGCCCGGCCAGAGGCTGTGCTGCCCCTCGGCGTTGACAAGGACGAGGAAGTCTCCGTCGCCGTCGAAGGGGTTGGCGGGTGCGTCGCTCATGGGGTCAGTTCTCCAGGTTCTGCAGTCGGTCGGCGATGACGCTGGCGATGTGCGCGATCGGTTCGGGCAGGGTCATGTCCTTGTGCGAGCAGGCGACGTTCGTGTTGTCGATGCGCCCGGTCACATAGGGGGTCCAGGTCTCGGGGGTGAGGGTGTCGTCGATGGTGTCGACGGTGGCGCGGAAGAAGAGCACGTCGCCGTCGAAGACCCGGTGGTCGAAGGAGCGCACCAGGAGGTTGGTGTTGATGTAGGTGCGGTTGAGGGCCTCGATGGTGGCGTCGTCGAGGCTGGCCAGCGGGGAGCCCTCGCGGCGCAGCACCTCGGTGACGTGGGCGAGTTCGAAGGGCTTGCCCTCGAGGCTGTCCGGTCCGTAGCCGCCCATGGCGAGCAGGGCCTCGAGGGCCTCGGCCTGGTCGGGTACGGGCAGCTCGCGGAAGCCCTCGGCGGGGTAGGCGTCGAGGATGGCGAGCAGCTCGACCTCGGCGCCGAGGTCCTGCAGGCGGGTGGCCATGGCCTGCGCGATGATGCCGCCGGTGGACCAGCCCATGAGGCGGTAGGGGCCCTCGGACTGGACCTCGCGGAGCCGGTCGACGTAGTGCGCGGCCAGCTCCTCCAGGGTCTTCGGCAGCGGCTCGGCGGCGGTGGCCGGGCCGACGCCCTGGGCCTGGAGGCCGTAGATGGGCACGTCGGCGGGCAGGTGGCGGATGAGTCCGGCGTAGCACCAGCTGAGGCCGCCGGCGGGGTGGACGCAGTACAGCGGGGCCTTGTCCCCGTCGTTCGCCGGGCGCAGGGGGAGCAGGACGTCGAGGGCGTCGGTGCCTTCGGCCGCGTCGAGGGCGGCGTCCAGGGCGGCCGGGGTCGGGGCCTGGAAGACGGTGCCGATGCCGACGTCGGCGCCGAGCGCGGACTTGACGCGGCCGGCGAGGCGCACGGCGAGCAGGGAGTGGCCGCCCAGGTCGAAGAAGTTGTCGTCCACGCCGACCCGGGGCAGGCCCAGGACGTCGGCGAAGATCGCGCAGAGCTGTTCCTCGCGGGGGCCGCGGGGGGCGCGGCCCTCCGTGACGGCGCCGGCCAGGTCCGGCGCGGGGAGCGCCTTGCGGTCGAGCTTGCCGTTGGCGGTCAGCGGCAGGCGGTCCAGCAGGACGACGGCCGACGGCACCATGTGGAGGGGCAGTTCGGTGCCGGCGTGTTCGCGCAGTCGTGCCGGGGTGGTCTCGCGGGCGGGGACGGCGTAGGCGACGAGGCGCTTGTCGCCGGGGGTGTCCTCGCGGACGACGACGGCCGCGTCGGCGACGTCGGGGTGGTCGGCGAGGACCGCCTCGATCTCGCCGAGCTCGATGCGGAAGCCGCGGATCTTCACCTGGTGGTCGGCGCGCCCGAAGTATTCGAGGGTGCCGTCGGGGCGGCGGCGGGCGAGGTCGCCGGAGCGGTACATGCGGCTGCCGCGCTCGCCGAAGAGGCGGGCGAAGGGGTCGGCGACGAACCGTTCGGCGGTCAGGGCGTGCCGGCCGAGGTAGCCGCGGGCCAGGCCCTCGCCGGCGACGTACATCTCGCCGGTGACGCCGGGCGGCACGGGCTGGAGGTGCTCGTCGAGGACGTAGACGCGCAGGTCGGGGATGTTGACGCCGATGGTGCTGGAGGTGCCGGCGGCGGCGCTCGCGCGGTCGAGGGCGATGTACGAGACGTGGACGGTGGTCTCGGTGATGCCGTACATGTTGACCAGCGTGGGCGCGTCCTCGGCGTGGCGGGCGTACCAGTCGTCGAGGCGGCCGAGCTCGAGGGCCTCGCCGCCGAAGACGACGTAGCGCAGGGCGAGTTCCGTGCCGGGCCGGTCCTTGTCGGCGGCCATGAGCTGGTAGAACGCTGACGGCGTCTGGTTGAGGACGGTCACCCGCTCCTCCTCCAGCAGGCGCAGGAACGCGGCGGGGTCGCGGCTGACGAGGTGCGGGACGACCACGAGCCGGCCGCCGTGCAGCAGCGCGCCCCACATCTCCCACACCGAGAAGTCGAAGGCGTAGGAGTGGAACAGCGTCCACACGTCGCTCTCGTCGAAGCCGAACCAGTGGTCGGTGGCGGAGAAGAGGCGGGCGACGTTGTGGTGGGTGACGGGGACGCCCTTGGGGCGGCCGGTGGAGCCGGAGGTGTAGATGACGTACGCGACGTCGCCGGGGCGCTGGGCGCGGGTGCGGTCGTCGTCGGTCAGGTCCGTGGGCGCGTACGCGTCGGCCTCGGTGCCGTCGACGAGGACGACGGGCAGGTCGTGCGCGGGTATGCGCGCGGCGGTCGCGGTGTCGGTGACGACGGCGGCGGGGGCGGCGTCCTGGAGCATGTAGGCCAGGCGGTCGGCCGGGTAGTCGGGGTCCATCGGCAGGTAGGCGGCCCCCGCCTTCGCGGCCGCCAGCAGGCCCACGACCAGCTCCGGCGAGCGGGGCAGGGCCAGCGCCACGATCGATCCCGGCCCGATGCCGCGCGCGGCCAGCAGCCGGGCCAGGCGGTTGGCGCGGTCGGACAGCGCGGCGTAGGTGAGGGAGGTCCCGTCGCAGGTGACGGCCGTGCGGCCGGGGTGGCGGCGGGCGGCGTCCTCGTACAGCTCGACGAGGGTCTGCTTGGAGGGGGTGGGCGTGGTGGTGCCGGCGTTCCATTCGACGACGGAGCGGTGGAGCTCCTCGTCGTCGAGCAGGGGCAGCCGGCCGACGGGGGTGTCCGGGGCGGCGGCCGCGGCGGTGAGCAGGCGGGTCAGGTGGGCGGAGAGGCGGGTGGCCGTGCCGGCGTCGAAGAGGTCCGTGCGGAACTCCAGGAAGCCGGATATGCCGCCGCCGGGCTGCTCGCCCGCGTTGAGGGTGAGGTCGAACTTGGCGGTGCCGGACGGGACGGCGCCGATGCGGGCCGTCAGCCCCTCGCCCATGGCGAACTCGGCGTCGGGCACCGACTGCCAGGCGAGCATCACCTGGAAGAGGGGGTGCCGGGCCAGCGAGCGCGGCGGGTTGAGCTCCTCGACGAGCCGGTCGAAGGGCAGGTCGGCGTGCTCGTACGCGGCGATGGTGGTGGCGCGGACGCGGTCGAGGAGGGTACGGAAGGTGGGGGCGCCGGAGGTGTCGGTGCGCAGGACGAGGGTGTTGACGAAGAAGCCGACGAGGTCGGCGGTCGTGTCGTCGTCGCGCCCGGCGACGGGGGTGCCGAGGGGGATGTCGGTGCCGCAGCCGTAGCGGGTGAGCAGGGCGGCGAGGGCGGCCTGGACGGCCATGAAGACGCTGGTGCCGGTGGTGCGGGCGAGCCGTTCCAGGGCGGCGTGGGCCGTGGCGTCGAGGTGGAAGGGGACGGTGTCGCCCGCGTAGGACGCGACGGCGGGGCGCGGCCGGTCGGTGGGCAGTTCGAGCTGGTCGGGCAGTCCGGCCAGGGTCCGCTTCCAGTGCTCCAGCTGCCGGGCGGCGAGCGGGGTGGGCTCGTCGGCGGTGCCGAGGAGGTGCTGCTGCCAGGCGGTGTGGTCGGCGTACTGGACGGTGCGGCGGCGGAGTTCGGGGGCCCGGCCGGCGGCGCGGGCGGCGTAGGCGGCGGCCAGGTCGCGGGCGAGCGGGGTGGTGGAGGCGCCGTCGCCGGCGATGTGGTGCAGCAGGAGGAGCAGGGTGTGGCGGTCGCCGCCGTCCGAGAACAGCGTGGCGCGCAGCGGGGGTTCGGCGGCGAGGTCGAAGCAGTGGCGTACGGCCTCGGTGAGGTCGCCGTCCGCGGGGGCGGTGTGCAGCCGCGGGCTCGCCTCGTCGGTGGTGAGGATCCGCTGGTAGGGCTCGTTGTCGGTGGCCGGGTAGACGGTTCTGAGCGTCTCGTGGGCGTGCGTCAGGTCGCTCAGGGCGAGCCGCAGGGCGTCGTGGTCGAGCGGTCCGGTGAGGGTCAGGACGAGGGGGATGTTGTAGGTGGGGCTGGGGCCTTCGAGGCGGTGCATGAACCACAGCCGCTTCTGTGCCGGGGAGAGCGGCATCCGGTCCGTGCGGGGTACGGGCACCAGCGCGGGCCGGTCCTCGCCGTCGGCCGCGGGCGCCTCGCGCAGGAGCGCGGCGAGGGCGGCGGGGGTGGGGTTGCGGAAGACGTCGGCGAGTCCGAGGGGCGTGCCGAAGGTCTCGCGGATGCGGGCGGCGAGGCGCCCGGCGGTCAGCGAGTGGCCGCCGAGGTCGAAGAGGTCGGCGTGCGGGGCGGGGGCCTCGTCCAGGCCGAGGACGGCGGCGAAGAGGCCGCGGAGGATCTCCTCGTGCGGGGTACGGGGGCCGCTGTGGCCGGTGGCGCCGGCGGTGGGTGCCGCCGGGTCCGGGTCGGGCAGGGCGCGCACGTCGAGCTTGTCGTTGGCGGTGCGGGGCAGGGCGTCGAGGAGGGTGATCGCGGTGGGCACCATGTGGCCGGGCAGCTTCTCGGCGAGGTGGGCCCGCAGCGCCTCGGGGCCGGCGGTCGCGCCCTCGGCGGGCACGGCGTAGCCCAGCAGGCGCTTGCCGGTGGCGGTGTCCCGGGCGATGACGGCCGCCTGGGCGACGGCCGGGTGCCCGGCCAGCACCGCCTGGATCTCGCCGAGTTCGATGCGGAAGCCGCGGATCTTGACCTGGTCGTCGGCGCGCCCGAGGAACTCCAGGGTGCCGTCGGCCCGGCGGCGCACGAGGTCGCCGGTGCGGTACATCCGCGCGCCGGGCTCGCCGTGGAGGGCGCCGAAGGGGTCGGCGGTGAAGCGCTCGGCGGTCAGGTCGGGCCGGTTCAGGTAGCCGGCGGCCAGGCAGGCTCCGGCGATGTACAGCTCGCCGGTGACGCCGACGGGGGCCGGGCGCAGGGAGGTGTCGAGGACGTACGCCCGTGAGCCGCGCACCGGGCGGCCGGTGGCCGTGCCGTCACCGTCGGGGCCGGCCAGCCAGTAGTAGGCGTCGACGGTGGTCTCGGTGGGGCCGTAGAGGTTGATGGGGTTCAGCCCGGCGGTGCCCGCCAGGCGGCGCCACAGCGGCTCGGGCACCGTCTCGCCGCCGACGACGACGAGGGCGGGGCGGTGGCGGTCCTCGTCGAGGAGGCCTTCGGCGACCAGGGTCTCGACGTAGGAGGGGGTGGCGTCGAGGTAGTCGACGCGGTGGTCGGCGACGTAGGCGGTCAGCACGGCCGGGTCGCGGTAGGCGGCGTCGTCCAGGAGGTGCAGCTCGTGGCCGTGGACCATCCAGATCAGAGGGTCCCAGGAGGCGTCGAAGGCGAACGAGGCGCTGTGCGCGATCCGCAGTCTCTCCCGGCCGGTGCGCTCCACCGCCGGGGCGATGTGGTCGGTGCCGTGCCCGGCGTGCAGGTTGGCGAGGGAGGCGTGGGTGACGAGGACGCCCTTGGGACGGCCGGTGGAGCCGGAGGTGTGGATGACGTAGGCGGGCTGACGCAGCGCCGGCGCGGCGGGGGCCGTGCCGGGGCGGGCGTCGAGGCGGGCGCGGGTGTCCGGGTCGTCGAGGAGCAGGACGGGGACGTCGTGCTCCGGCAGGCCGCGCACGGCGTCGGCGGTGCCGACGACGCGGCCGGGGCGGGTGTCGTCGAGGACGTCGGTGAGGCGCTGTGCGGGGTGGCCGAGGTCGAGCGGCTGGCAGACGCCGCCCGCCTTGAGGACGGCGAGCAGGGCGACGACGGTGTCGGCGCTGCGCGGCAGGGCCAGGGCGACCGCGGTGCCCGCCGTCACGCCGCCCGCCCGCAGTTCGTGGGCGAGGCGGTTGGCGGCGCACTCCAGTTCGGCGAACGTGAGCGAGACGGCGCCGCTGCGGACGGCGACGGCGTCGGGGGTGCGGGCGGCCTGTGCGGTGAAGAGCTCGGGCAGCGTCCGCTCGACGGCCGGCTCGGTGCGGCCCGCCGTGGCGCGGTGGATCTCGCGGGCGTCGAGCAGGTCGATGGTGCCGACGGGCCGCTGGGCGTCGTCCAGGAGCAGTTCGGTCAGACCGTCGAGGTAGCGGCGCAGGCCGCTCTCGTGGGTGGCGAGGCCGGAGGCGTCGTAGCGCGCGGGGTTGGCGTCCAGGCCGAGGCTCACGGAGCCGTCGGGGGCCGGGACGACGGCGACGGCGAGGTCGTCGACGGGGCCGGCGGAGAGGTTGCGGACCACGCCGGGCATGTCGCCGAAGGCGAGGTCGCCCTCGAACGCCTTGATGTTGACCATCGGCCCGAACAGCGGCTGCTCGGCGACGGTCAGGCCGAGGTCGCGGCGCAGGTCCTCCTGCCGGTAGCGCTGGTGGCGGCGCACGGCGCGCACCTCGAGGACGACGCGGCGCAGGAGTTCGGCGCCGGTGTCCTGGGGCTGGACGGTGATGCGCAGCGGCATGACGTTGACCATCATGGCGGGGGTGCGCAGGGCGGCGGGGCCGCGGCGGTTCATCAGCGGCAGGCCGAGGACGACGTCCCGGGCGCCGGTCATGCGGTGCACATAGCCGGCGGTGGCGGCGATGAGGAGCTCGGCCCAGGTGGCCTTGGCGGCGCGGGCGGCGGATTCCAGGCGGGTCAGGGAGCCGGCGGGCAGTTCGCCGCCGTGCCGCAGGACGGCTCCCGCGGCGGCGGCCGGGCGGTCGGAGAGGGAGACGGGCCCGGGCCGGTCGGCGAACCGCTCGCGCCAGAAGTCGCGGTCGGCGGCGTGCCGTTCCCCGGCCGTGTACTCGGCCTCGTCCTCGACCAGCTCGCGCAGGGTGCCGAAGGGGTTCTCGGGAGGAGTGGTGCCGGCGGCGAGGGCGGTGTAGGTCTCGGCCAGCCGACGGCCGATGAGGGTCAACGCGTAGGCGTCGACGGCGAAGTGGTGGACGCGCTGGTACCACCAGTGGCGGTCGTCGGCGAGGCGGATGAGCGCATGGGTGACCAGGGGGCCCTCGGTGAGGTCGACGGGCCGGTCGAGGTCGGCGCGCATCCAGGCCTCGGCCTCCTCGTCGGGCCGTTCGGCGGTGCGCAGGTCCAGCCGCCGCAGGGCGGGGACGGCTCCGGGCTCGACGCGCTGGGCGGGGTCGCCGTCGCCGGGGGTGGCGACGAGCGCCAGCGTCTCGGCCTCCTGGACCGTCCGCCGCAGGGCGCGTTCGAACAGCTCCTCGTCCAGGGGGCCGTCGATCTCCACGCAGTCACCGGTGTTGTAGACCGGGTTGCCGGGCGCGAGAGCCTGGGCGTACAGGATGCCGGACTGCGCGGCGAGCAGCGGCAGTTCGGCAGGGGTGGTCTCGGCCTGATGGTGACGCATGCGTGGGGACTCCCGATATATGGCAAACGTTCCTGGTCGCACCGGACCCCCCGGTGCGTCAGCTTAGGTAAGCCTAAGCTATTTTTTGATCGCTTGTGAGAGCGGCCCCCGCATCGCCTGAGCAGCATCGAACACCGAAGACACTGGAGCCGGACATGACCGTGGCCGAAGGCCTCAAATCAGCCATACGGGAGCGGGTTTCCGCTCATCGCGAGGAGCTTCTCGCCCTCAGCCGCCGCATCCACGGACACCCCGAGACGGCCTTCGCCGAGCACCGGGCGGCGGCCTGGTGCGCCGAGGTCCTGGGCGATCACGGCTTCGCGGTCACCGCCCCCGCCCACGGCCTCGAGACCGCCTTCGTGGCCACCGCCGGCTCCGGGCCCGTCACCGTGGCCATCGCCTGCGAGTACGACGCGCTGCCCGGCCTCGGCCACGCCTGCGGACACAATCTGATCGCCGCCGCCGGCGTCGGCGCGGCCATCGCGCTGGCTCCGCACGCCGACGAACTGGGCCTGACCGTACGGGTCCTGGGCACCCCGGCCGAGGAGCGCGGGGCGGGCAAGGCGCTGCTGCTGGAGGCCGGGGCCTTCGAGGGCGTCGACGCCGCGATGATGGTGCACCCCTGCCCGTTCGAGGTCGCCGAGTTCCGCTCGTTCGCGCTCGGCACCCTCTCGGTGGAGTACCAGGGCAAGGCCGCGCACCCGAGCCTGAACGCGCACGAGGGCCGCAACGCCGCCGACGCGATGACGGTCGCCCAGGTGGCACTGGGGCTGCTGCGCCAGCAGTTGCCGGCGCAGTGGAAGGTGCACGGCGTGACCACGAGCGCGGGCACGGCGCCCAATCTGATCCCCGACCGGGCCACCGCCGAGTACGAGATCCGCGCCTCGGCCGCCGAGGACCTGCGCGAGGTGCGCGAGCGCGTCGAGGCCTGCTTCCGGGCGGGCGCGCTGGCCACCGGCTGCGAAGTGACCCTCACCCGCCCCGAGCCCGACTACCTCGACTTCCGGACGGACCCCGGGCTCATCGCCCTCTGGCAGGCCAACGCCCGTGCGCTGGGCCGCCCCGAGCCGCAGCAGCGGGACGCCTTCGCGTGCACCGACATGGGCAACGTCTCGCACGCCGTCCCCTCGATCCACCCCGTGCTCGACATCACCGGCGGCGCCTGCGGGCCGCACGAGCCGGAGTTCGCCGCGGCGGCGGTCTCCCCCGAGGCCGAACGGGCCATCGTCGACGGGGCCGTCGGCATGGCCTGGACGGCGGCGGACTTCGCGGCCTCGCGCGCGGCGCGGTGAGAAGAACGCCGGGGGCGCCGGGCGGACTGATCCAGTCCGCCCGGCGCCCCCGGCGTCACGGCGGCTACTTCTTCAGCGCCTTGGCGATGTCGTCGATGACGGCCAGGCTGGCCAGCGGGCCACCGCGGGTGGACCACACCGAACCGTTCACGGTGACGGCGTGGTTCTTCTTCACCGCGTTCAGCTCCTTGTACGCGGGCTTCTCCTGGACGTCCTTCAGCGCCTTCTCGCCGTCGGCGGTGAGGGTGGACAGGAACAGCCAGTCGCCGTCGATCTCGTTGATCTTCTCCAGGCTGAGCGCCGGGGTGTGGGCGTTGCCGTCCTTGTCCTGGGCCTTGGGCCGCTTGAGGCCCATGTCCAGGGCGACGCCGGAGGCGAACTGCTTCTTCTCCATCCAGCTCGGGCCGTCGGGGTTCCAGCGCACGATGCTGACCTCGGCACCCTTGTTGTCGCCGAGCTCCTCGCCGGTCTTCTTGGCCTTGGCCTCGTAGTCGGCGATGACCTTGTTGGCCTTGTCCATGCCGTTGACGGCGTTGGCGATGCCCCGGAAGGAGAGCTTCCAGTCGTCGGTCGGGGCCATGGTGACCAGCGTGGCCGGGGTGATCTCGCGCAGCTGCTTGAGGACCTGCTGGTCCTGCATGTCACCGGCGAGGATCAGGTCGGGCTTGGCGGCGATGACCTTGTCCATCACCGGCTGCAGCAGATTGCCGACGACGTTGATGCCCTTGACCTTGTCCTCGAGGTAGGCCGGGGGCTTGTTCAGGCCCTGCCCGTTGGTGATGCCGACCGGCTTGAGGCCGAGCGCGAGCACCGCGTCCAGGTCCTCCTGGGTGAGGGTGACGATGCGCTTGGGGTTGGCCGGGACCTTGACCGCGGTGCCGGTCGCGTCCTTGATCGTACGGGTGCCGCCCCCGCCCGCCTCGGTCTTCGCCTCGTCCTTGCCCTTGTCGGAGTCCGAGCCGCAGCCGGTCAGGAGCAGGGCGGCCGCACCCACAGCGGCGAGAGCCTGGGCCGCGCGGCGCGGGGCGGACAGGAGAAGGCGGTTGGGCGAGGTCATCGAATGCTCCGGGCGTCGAAAAGAAGTCAGAAGTACAAGGGGTGGGGCCGTCCGATCGGGGGCTGAACCCGCCGGACGGAAGCGATATTAGGTTAGCCTTACCTTAAAGTCACTCCGCAGGGGGGTTCCGGTGGTCCGGACCCCCCTGCGACCCGCCCCCGGCGGCCTCACTTCTGACGCAGGAAGAGCAGCCGGGCGAGCACCCCCGGCCTGCGGGCCGGGGAGCGATGGCCGGCTCCCGCCTCGGACGCGGGAACCTCGGGGCGTTCCTCCACGATGACCGGGGCGGGCTCCGGCTCGGGTTCGGGTCGGTGGGTGCGATAGGCCTCGGCGCGCACATAGGCGCCGAGCGCACGCGCGGGATCGATGCGCATGACGTCACTCCTGCTGTCGTACTGCTGGCATGCCGGAATCCGGGTACACGAACGACGCCCCCGGCCCTCGAACAGGGCGGGGGACGTGGTTCCGCTCAGCAGCGCAGGACGGAATGACAGGCGTGACCGGGGGCGACGGCGGCCTCGCCGGGCCGGGCCGGCGGCTGCCCGCAGGCGAGCCCCCCGGCACCTCCGATGGCGGCCGTCGGGACCGGCGAGCGTCCGCCCACCGGCCGCCCCGCCCTCCCCGGACGCGGAACGCGCCTTTCCGGCACGCAGGCGGCGTCGTCGGACGAGCCGTCCGACGCCGGGGCCGAGGCGGGAGCCCTCTCCCGGGCGGAGGCGGACTCCACCCACTCCGACGTCACACCGGACAGCACCATCAGGGCGGAGGCCAGCAGCACGATGACAGCCCGCATCACGGGCTGCATCACGGCAGCACGACCCCAGAACGCCACAAATCCAGCGTAGTCGGTCACTCACCTTACGTGCATTCCGTCGATCGAGTGAGATTACGGAGTGGAGTACGACATCTCGGTAGATAGTGGTCTGATAAGAACAATGGCCGAAACCCGCTCCCCCCACCGGAATCCCCTCAACCGCCTCTCAACGCCAGGGACGTTGACGGAGTCCTCCCCGCTGTACAGCCCTTTGAAGGTTTCCTCGCAGGGAGAGGCAGGCAGATGACCGCACGGACGATACGCAGAGCACTGACGGCGGCGGCCCTGGCCGCGGCGCTGGCCACCACGGCCCTCACCACCACCGCCTCGGCCGACACCGGCCGGGACCACGACCGGCACGCCGCCACCCGGGCCATGATGGAGGCTCAGGTGAAGGCCGGGGTTCCCGGCGTCCTGGGACAGGCGCAGGACGCGCACGGCGTCTGGAACGCCTCCGCCGGCGTCGCCGACCGCGGAACCGGCCGCGAGCGGCTCCCCCAGGACCGCTTCCGCATCGGCAGCATCACCAAGTCCTTCGTCTCCACCGTGCTGCTGCAGCTGGAGGCCGAGGGCAGGCTCGACCTCGACGACAGCGTCGAGCGCCGGCTGCCCGGCGTCGTGCACGGCAACGGCCACGACGGCGGCCGGATCACCATCCGGCAGCTCCTCAACCACACCAGCGGCGTCTTCAACTACACCGAGGACCCCGCGTTCTTCCAGCAGATCAGCACGGGCTTCCTCGAGCACCGCTACGAGACCCGCACGCCCGCGCAGCTGGTGGCCACGGCGATGAAGCACGAGCCCCACTTCGAGCCGGGCAAGGGCTGGCACTACTCCAACACCAACTACGTCCTCGCCGGGATGATCGTCGAGAAGGTGACCGGCCACTCGTACGCCTCCGAGGTCGACAAGCGCATCCTCAAGAAGGCCGGCATGCGCTCCACCACCCTGCCCGGCACCTCGGCCCGCGTGCCCGGCCCCCATGGCAGGGGATACAGCAAGCTGTTCGCCACCGCGCCCGACGCGAAGATCCACGACGTCACCGAGCTCAACCCCTCCTGGGGCTGGGCGGCCGGCGAGATCATCTCCACCACCGGCGACCTCAACCGCTACTACCGCGCGCTGCTGCGCGGCGACCTGCTCCCCGAGCGCCAGCAGCGGGAGCTCCTCACCGCCGTGCCGACAAGCGACAAGGAGATCGGCGCCGGGTACGGTCTCGGCCTCTCCACGGGCAAGCTGTCGTGCGGCGTGACGATCTGGTTCCACGGCGGCGGTATCCACGGCTCCACCTCGATGGCCTCCGGCACCCCCGACGGCCGCCACACCGCCGCGTTCAACTTCAACGGCGACTGGGCCGGTGACCCCAACGCGCTGCTCGAGGCCGAGTACTGCGGTGCCGGGCCGACGGCCGCCACCGAGACGAGCAAGGACCTGAAGAAGCTCACCTCGCTGCGCTGATCCCGCGCCACCCGCCCGGCGGTCGCCGGCAGCAGCCGGCGGCCGCCGCACCGAGGGCGCCCCGCACATGGCCGTATCCGCACCTCCGCCACCGCGCGTGGGGTGTAATACGGACAGATCTCGACCAGACCCCCGGGCCCGAAGGGCCTTCGAGCGGAGGAGCGGCCGTGGAGCAACGGGAACGGGCGGAGTCGGCGGCCCGGCAGGCAGCCGCTCAGCTCACCGCGCAGGACGTCCGCGGCGTCGCCCTCACCTGGGTGGACAACGCCGGCATCTCCCGTACCAAGGCCGTCCCGACGGGCAGGCTCGCCCACGCCGCCCGCCGGGGCGTCGGCGCGTCACCGTGCTTCGACACCTACCTCGTCGACGACTCCGCGGTCACCAGCCGGTACCTCGGCGGCCCGGACGGCGACCTGCGGCTCTTCCCCGACCTGGACCGGCTCACCGTGCTCGCCGCCCAGCCCGGCTGGGCCTGGGCGCCGGTGGACCGCTACGCGCAGGACGGCACGCCCCACGTCGCCTGCCAGCGGCAGTTCGCCCGCCGCATGACGGACGCCGCGGCGGCCCGCGGGCTCCGGCTGCGCATGGGGTTCGAGACCGAGTGGGTCGTCATGCGGTCCAACGGCCACGAACCACCCCGCTACGGCTGCTCCGGCCCCGCCTACGGCATGACGCGGATCGTCGAACTGTCGGACTATCTGCACGACGTGCTCGACGCGCTGAGCGCGCAGAAGGTCGAGGTGCTGCAGATCCATCCCGAGTACTCCCCCGGCCAGTTCGAGGTGTCCGTCGCCCCCTCGGACCCGGTGGGGGCGGCCGACCTGTCCGTCCTGGTCCGCGAGACCGTGCGCGCGGTCTCGCACCGGCACGGCCTCGACGCCTCCTTCGCTCCCGTGGTGGAGCCGGGAGGCGTCGGCAACGGCGCCCATCTGCACCTGAGCCTGTGGCGGGACGAGCGGAACCTGTGCCGGGGCGGTGACGGCCCGTTCGGCATGACCGACGAGTCCGAAGCTTTCCTGGCCGGGATCCTGCGGGAGCTCCCCGCCCTGCTGGCGCTCGGCGCTCCCACGCCCGCCAGCTATCTGCGGCTCGAGCCCTCCCGCTGGGCCGGCGTCTACCGCTGCTGGGGCCTGGAGGCCCGCGAGGCCGCGCTGCGCTTCGTCACGGGCGCGCCCGACGACACCGAGGCCGCCAACGCCGAGGTCAAGTGCTTCGACGCGGCGGCCAATCCGTACCTGGTCACCGGCGCGGTCGTCGCCGCCGGGCTGGCCGGGCTGGACGAGGGGCTCCGGCTGCCGCCCCCGGCGGCCGGCGACCCGGCCCTCACCGGCGGCCAGGAGCGCCTGCCGACGTCCCTGGCCGAGGCGCTGGAGCACTTCCGGCGCTCGGACCTGCTGCGCACGGCGCTCGGCGACCCGCTGTTCGAGGCGATCGCCGCCGTCCGCGCGGGCGAGGTGAAGCTGTTCGAGGGCCTCGCGCCGAAGGACGTCGTGGCCGCCACCCGCCGGCGGTACTGACATGACCGGCCCGTACGTGCCGCCGCTGGTCGACCACCACTGCCACGGCGTGGCCCGCTCCGGGCTGTCCGCCGAGGCCTTCGAGTCCTTCCTCACCGAGTCCGACGCGCCCGCCGCGCCCGGCACCACCTTCTTCGACACCCAGCTCGGCTTCGCCGTACGCCGCTGGTGCCCGCCGCTGCTCGGGCTCGAGCCGCACTGCCCGCCGGAGGAGTACCTCCGGCGCCGCCACGAACTCGGCCCGGCCGAGGCCACGCGCCGGCTGCTGGGCGCCGCCGGCATCGCCGACTACCTGGTGGACACCGGGCTGACCGGCGATCTGACCACGCCCGCCGAGCTGGCGGCCGCGAGCGGTGCCGCCTGCCACGAAATCGTCCGCCTGGAGCCGCTCGCCGAACGGGCCGCGGACACGGCCGGCGGCGTCTCCTCCTTCCTCGACGGCCTCGCCACGGCCGTGACGGACGCCGCGGCCGGCGCGGTGGGCTTCAAGTCGGTCGTCGGCTACCGCCACGGCCTGGACTTCGCGCCCGCCCGGCCGGAACCCGCCGAGGTGCGCTCCGCCGCCGGCCGGTGGCTGGCCGGACGGGCCCCGGGCGAGCGGCTGGCCGACCCGGTCCTGCTGCGCCATCTGCTGTGGTCGGCCGCCGACACCGGCCTGCCGCTCCAGCTGCACACCGGCTTCGGCGACCCCGACCTGCGGCTGCACCGCTGCGATCCCCTGCTGCTCACCGACTTCGTCAAGGCCGTACGGTCCACGGGCTGCACGCTGGTGCTGCTGCACGGCTACCCCTACCACCGCAACGCCGGCTACCTGGCCGCCGTCTTCCCGCACGTCTACGCCGACGTGGGCCTGTCGCTGTCCCACACCGGCGCACGGGCGGAGGCGGTGCTGGCGGAGACGGCCGAGCTGACCCCGTTCGGGAAGCTGCTGTTCTCCACGGACGCCTACGGGCTGCCGGAGCTGTACGTGGTGGGCGCCGAGCTCTTCCGCCGGTCCCTGACGCGGCTGCTGACGGGCTGGGTGGAGGAGGGCGCCTGGCGGGCCCGGGACGCGGAGCGGGTGGCGGCGATGATCGCGGCGGGCAACGCCCGGAGGGTCTACGGGACGCCGGGGGAATCGTTCGGGTGACGCCCAGGGCGTGACCGGGAACGAGACCGACCGGCCCGCCCATCTCTACGACACGCCCGACTGCCGGGGCGCGGCGTCCTGCTTCCCGGCCGGGTTCTACGGCCGCCAGACGTTCCACAGCGTGGCCTTCATCCGGCAGCCGGCGCCCGTCGCCCGGCAGTGCCCAGGCACCACTCGGGTTCCCCTGATACGGCGAGAGCGATTTCGCTACTCTGGGCGGTCGAGCCGCCTACGCGGGGAGGACCCATGAGCACCGGCCAGGTGTGGAGCATCGAGCGCATTCGCGACGCCCTCGGCAGTCCCGACCTCTCCCGCCGCTTCGTCCATGAGATCGGCCGGGCCCCGGCGCACGAGGTGCTGGCCGTCTTCGCGAAGTGGCAGGGCATCGCCGAACGCACCCTCGCCGCGGTCGAACGCGGCCGGCAGGCGGCGGCGGCGCAGGCGGCGGGCGGCGACGTCCCGGGCGACTGGATCGACATCACCCGAAAGGTGCAGGAGGACGCTGCCCTCGTTCGCGCCCGCGGAGCCGCCTGGAGCTGACACCCTGGGTGGGTGTACGCGCTCAAATACGATGCGACGATAGCCGCCGTCTGGGACTCGCTCCCGCCGCCGGTGAGCGCGCAGCTCAGCGACGTCCTCGCCGCCGCCTGCACGGACCCCTTCGCGGCGACCGTCCCGTACGGCGAGGACGACGGGATCATGCGGATGCTGGTGCTGGACGAGGTCTTCGCCGTCATCTATCTGGGCCACCAGACGAAGACGCTGCACATCTACCAGATCGACTACCTGGGCTGAGCGCTCCCGGCGAGGCCGGCGAGCACGGCGACGGCCCGGTCGAGCTCGTCCTCGGTGTTGTAGTAGTGCGGCGAGAGCCGCACCAGCGGTTCGCTCTGGTACAGCGACGTCTCCGGGGTGGTGACGGTCACGTTGATCCCGTGCCGGGCCAGCTCCGCCTTGACCTCGTCGGCGGCGAACCCTTCGACCGTGGCGGTCACGAGGGCGCACCGCTCGCGCCCCCGGTCGTGCGTGGTGACGCCCGGCACGGCGTCGAGGCGCTCCCGCAGGGCCGCGCCCAGGCCCCGGGCGCGCTCGCCGATGGCGTCCAGGCCGAGCTCCAGGGCCTGCCGGGCGGCGCTGCCCAGACCCAGGACGTTGGAGTAGCTCATCTCCCACGTCCCGAAGCGCCGTGCGCCCGGCCGCCAGGTGTAGCCGTCCTTGCCGTCCCAGATGGCCGCGGCCGTCTCGTTGACGGGCGGTTCGAGCCCGTCGGCGAGCCCGGAGCGGATCCACAGGAAGCCGGTGCCGCGCGGGCCGCGCAGGAACTTGCGGCCGGTGGCGCAGAGCATGTCGCAGCCGATCTCCTCGACGTCGACGGGGAACTGGCCGACGGACTGGGTGGCGTCCAGCAGGAACGGCACCCCCGCCCGGCGGGTGATCCGGCCGATCTCGGCGACCGGGTTGACGAGGCCGCCGCCGGTGGGGACATGGCTGACGCCGACCAGCCGGACGCGCTCGTCGATGAGGCCGGCCAGGGCCTCGGTATCGAGTTGTCCGAAGGCGTCGTCGGGGACGACCACCACCTCGGCGCCGGTGCGCTGGGCGACCTGCAGATAGGCCAGCACATTGCTGCCGTACTCCGAACGCCCGGTCAGGATCCGGTCGCCGGGCCGCAGGCGCAGGGAGTAGAAGGCGGCCCCCCAGGCGTGGGTGGCGTTGTCGAACAGAGCCACCTCCTCGGGGCGTCCGCCGACGAGTCGGGCGACGGCGGCGTACGTCGCCTCGATGTCGGCGAGGCGCTCGGCGGCGGCCTCGTAGCCTCCGATGCGGGCCTCGAATTCGAGGTAGGCGGTCATGGTGTCGAGGGTGCGGCGGGACAGGAGCGCGGCGCCGGCGTTGTTGAGGTGCACGCGATGCGCGCAGCCGGGGGTGTCCTCGCGCAGTGCGGCGATGTCCATCGGGGTCCTCTCTCCGGACGGTGGGACGTGACGCGGGGGTGGCATTGGTGCCACCCCCAGGACGGGCACTGAAGGGATCGATCGTGACCGGTCGGCGCGGAAGTATCGACGCCGTACTCACACTGCCCAGGAGGATCGATGTTCACGTTCGGGAAGTCGTCGCGGCGGGCGGCCGTCGCCGCGAGCGCTCTGGTGGCGGCCGTCGCCGCCACCGCCCTTCCGGCGTCGCCCGCCCAGGCCCGCTCGGCGGTGCCCGCCCGCTACGCCGGGCAGAAGCTGGACTGGCGGGCCTGCGAGGAAGGTTCGTCGCTGGAGTGCGCGACGATGACCGTGCCCCGCGACTGGCACCGCCCGGGCACCGGCGCGGACATCTCGGTCGAGGTCTCCCGGCACCGGGCGAGCGACCCCGGCAAGCGGCGCGGCGTGCTGATGATGGCCGCGGGCGGGCCCGGCGGCAGCGGGCTGGCGCGACCCGGTGAGGTCGTGCGCAGGTCCCCGGCGGTGGGGGCGGCCTACGACGTGGTCAGCTTCGACCAGCGCGGGGTGGGGCGCAGCACCCGGGCGGTGTGCCAGACCGACGCGGAGTTCACCGACTTCCTGGCCGGGGACTACCGCGACCGCTCCCCCGCCGCGATCGACGCCGTGCTGCGGAAGTCGCGCGCGTTCGTCGAGGGCTGCAAGGCCCGCACGGGGGACCTGCTGCCCTACCTCAACACCGAGCAGACGGTGCGGGACATGGACCTCTTCCGCTCGCTGCTGGGCGCGCCCAGGATCGCGTACTACGGCGCGTCCTACGCCACGATGATCGGCGCCTATTACGCCACGCTCTTCCCGCAGCGCGTCGAGCGGGCCGTGCTGGACAGCAACATCGCCTTCGACGGCACCTGGGAGGAGTTCATGACGGGCCAGCCCAAGAGCTTCCAGCGCCGTTTCGAGCAGGACTTCCTGCCCTGGCTGGCGAAGTACGACGACGTCTACCACTACGGGCGTACGGTCGAGGAGGTCAAGGCCGCCTGGGAGCGGCGGCGGGCCGCGCTGCGCGAGCACCCGGTGACGGCCGGCTCGGTGGTCATCGGCCCCAACCAGTTCGACAACGGCGCGATACGGACGATGTACAACGCGAAGGACGGCTTCCCGGCGCTGGCCCGGGGCCTCGTGGCGCTCGACCACTGGGACGCCGCCGCCCCGGCGGAGAAGCAGCTGGTGGGCAAGGTGTTCGGCGAGTACCTCAGCCCGGAGTTCCTCGCCGAGTACTTCTCGGTGACCTGCAACGACACCCCGTGGACCCGTGACACCGGCCACTGGGTGCGCAAGGGCGGCGAGGACGCCCGCGACCTGCCGCTGATCGGCGCCCGCGAGCTCGCCTTCGCCTCGGTCTGCGCGGCCTGGCCCGCGTCCCCGGCGCCCGCGGTGAAGGTGACCGGCAAGGGCCTGCCCACCACGCTGATGCTCAACTCGGAGCACGACCCGGCCACCCACTACGAGGGCGCCCTGCGGGCCCACCGTGCCCTGCGCGGGTCGCGTCTGGTCACGGTGACCGGCGGCGGCGACCACGGCGCGTACATGTCGGGGAACACCTGTGTGGACGGCGTCGTCGAGTCCTACCTCCTCGACGGCAAGGCGCCGGAGCGCGACATGTCGTGCGCGGCCGGCCCGCTGCCGGTGCCCGAGGGGGCGGCGAAGTAGCCGGGTGCCGTATCCGGTCCGGGGGCCCTGTCGTTGTCCCGGCAGGGCGGCGGGAGGGCCGAGGACATGCGCATCCAGATCATCACAGCGGGTACGACGGGTTCCGTCGCCCCCTACACGGGCCTCGGGCACCGGCTGCGGTCGGAGGGCCACGAGGTGGAGCTCGTCACCCACGCCAGGTTCGCCCCGGCGGTGACGTGTTGCGGCCTGGGCATGCGGCCGCTGGAGGCGGACCCGTTCGAGGAACTGCTGGGGGTGCACAGCCGGGCCGATGGCGCGGCCCGTTCGCCGCGCGTGCTGCTGGACTTCGCACGCGCTGTCGAGCGGGCCGCGCTCGCGCTCGTCGACGGGATCCTGGCCGCTCTGGACCCCAAGGCCGACCTGGTGCTGCTGTCGTCGATCGCCGCCCCGATCGGCCGGGTGGTGGCGCGCTACCACGGCATCGCGAGCATGGGCGTCTTCCTCCAGCCCGACGCGCCCACCTCGGCGTTCTCGCCCTGCACCATGGCCCTGAGGCCGCCGGGGTACGCGAACCGGCTGCGCGGGTACGGCGCGAACGGCGTGCTGGACGCCCTGTACGCCGCCGCGAACCGCAGCCTGCATCTCCGGCTCGGGCTGGCCCACCGCAGCGCGCACCGGCTGCGCCGGGAGCGGGAGCGCGAGCGGTGGCCGATCTGGCACGGCTACAGCCCGTCGGTGGTGCCCCGCCCGGCGGACTGGCGCCCGGGCCTGCGGGTCGCGGGCTACTGGTGGCCGCACGAGTGCGCCGACTGGCAGCCGCCCGCGCAGGTCACGGACTTCCTCGCGGCCGGGCCGCCGCCGGTGTTCGTGGGCTTCGGCAGCATGATGCCCGGCGATTCCGAGCGGCTGAGCGATCTGACGGTCCGTGCCCTGCGGCAGGCGGGGCTGCGCGGCATCGTCCAGTCCGGCTGGGCCGGGCTGTCCGTGGCCGGCGACGACGTCATCACCGTCGGTCCGCTCCCGCACGGGTGGCTCATGCCGCGCACCGCCGCCGTGGTCCATCACGCCGGGGCCGGCACCACGGCGGCCGGCCTGCGGGCGGGCGTGCCGGCGGTGCCGGTGCCGGTCCTGACCGACCAGCCGTGGTGGGCCGCCCGGCTGGCGCGGCTGGGGGTGAGCCCCGGGGTGCTGCCGTTCGCCGACCTGACGGTGGGCCGGCTGGCGGGGGCCCTGCGGCGGGCCACGGGCGATCCGCGCTTCGGCCGGCGCGCGGTCGAGCTGGCCGGGCGGCTGGGGCGGGAGGACGGGGCCGGGGCCGTCGCCCGGGCGGTCGCGGAGACCGGCCGGTGAGTGCCGGACGGCCCGAAGGGACCACGCCACAGCCACGGATGAGGAAGCGTTCATGACACCGCACACGCCCGCGCCCGCTCTCGCCCCGCCGGCCGCTCCGGCCGACGGCCGGCCGGCGGGAGCGGCCATGCCGCCGCTGGACGCCTGGCTGTACCGGCACCAGAGCAGCGGGGCGATCTGCATGACCGTCGGCGTCATGGCCTGGTTCGACGGTGCTCCTCCCCCGACCGCCTGGCTGCGCGAGCGGGTCGCGGCCCGCTGGGGGGCGCACGAGCGGCTGTGCCTGACGCCGGACGCGGCCGCCGGGCCCCGGGCCTGGCCGAGGTGGGTCGCCGGTCCGCCCTTCGCCGCCGGGGACCATGTCGTGGAGGGGCCGGGGGCCGCCACGGCACCGGCGGAGGCGGTCGTCGCCCGGCTGCTCGCCCAGCCCCTGGGTCCGGGCCGGCCGCCCTGGCAGCTGCACCTGCTGCCGGCCGCCGGCGGCTTCGCGCTGCTGCTGCGCGCGCATCACGCGCTCCTCGACGGGGTCTCGCTCATCACGCTGCTGCGCACCCTCCTCGACGCCCCGGTGGCGGCCCTGCCGGGCCCCCGGCCGGGCCGGGAGTCCCTCGCGCGGGCGGCCTCCTCCGCGCCCGGGGCCGCCTGGGCCCGGGCCTTGGCGGACATGGTTCCCCGGGGGCGTCCGCTGCCGTTCCACGGCGCGGTGGACTCCCGGCGGGCGGTGGCCTGGAGCCGGTTGTCCATGGCGGACGTGGGCGCGGCCCGGGGCGCGCTGTCGGCGGGGCGGGCCTCGATCAACGCCGTCTTCCTGGCCGCGACCGCCGGTGCGTTGCGCACCGCCGGGGCGGTGGGGCGGCTGCCGCTGCCGGGGGTGTGCGCGATGGTGCCCGTCGACGTGCGCACGGCGGACGAGGCGGCGGTGCTGGGCAACCGCTACGCCACGGTCCGCGTGCCGCTGCCCCTGGGCGGGGACGTCCGGCGGCGGCTGGCGGCGGTGGACGGCTTCACCCGGCGCGCGGCGCTCAAGGAGCGGGCGCGGGCCCAGGCCCGCCTGGTGGCGTCGCGGCCGCGACGGCACAGCGTGCTGGGCGACGTGCTCGGCCGCTACGCCGACTCCCCTTTCCACTCCTCGCTGCTGTGCAGCAGCGCGGCGACGTACGCGGGCCCGCTCGGCCTGGGCGGCGCGTGGCTGGCCGGGCTGGCGGGGCTGCCTCCGCTCAGCCCCGGCCACCCGTTGGCGGTGACGATGTTCCTGCACGACACGACCGCCGTGGTGACGGTGGTGACCGATCACGCCCACCGCCGACTGGCGGACCGGCTGCCCGCTCTGATCCACGCGGAGGTGCTCGCGCTGCGGCCGTGAGACGGCCGCCCGTGCCCGGGGACCGCCGGGCCTACGGGCAGTAACGTCCCACCGCCGCCCCTCGTTTCCTCTGGTGAAGCTCCCCCACGAAACGGAGACCGGCCGTGCCGACGCGTACCGCACTCTTGGAAGAGGTCATTCCGCTCACCCTCGACGGTTACGCCTACAGCGGCCGGGTCATCCATCAGCCGGACGCCAGAATGGCGCCCGTCGTCCTGGTCGGCGGCGCGTTCCAGCACCAGAACGCCTGGGGCCGGCTGGAGCAGGGCTTCCTGGAGTCGGCCACGGTCATCACCGTCGACCTGCCCGGCTGGGGCGACGCGGACCGGCTGCCCGCCCGGTACGGCTTCGACTTCCTCGCCGAGGCGCTGGACCAGCTGCTCTCCAAGGTGGCGCCGTCCCCGGTGAACGTCCTGGGCGGCTCGTACGGGAGCGCGGTGGCCTACCAGTGGGTGCGAGACCATCCCCGGCGAGCCGAACGGCTCGGGCTGGTGGGCACCATGTCCCATCTGGCCGACCACGTACGGGCCCGGGTGGAGCGCACGCTCGTCATGGCGGAGCAGGGACGGCGGGCGGAGTTCGTCGACTGCGTCATCGAGACGATGCTGTGCGTCTCACCGCTGGTCACGGTCTCCCGGCGGTCCGCGATCGCCCGGTGTCTGAGCCGCGCCCTGTACGACATGACGCCGGACGACCTCGCCAAGTACAAGGAGAACTCCCAGCGACTGCTGTCGTGTTCGCGGCTTCCCGGCGGCCCGTCCGTGCGCGTCCCGGCCCTGGTGACGACCGGTGAGCACGACCCGCTGAGCACACCCGCGCTGAGCCGGGAGGCGGCCACCCGGCTCGCGGACGCCCGGTTCACCACCTTCAAGGACGCCGACCATCTCGTCCACCTCGAGCGCCCGGCGGAGCTGGTGGACCTGATGACCCGCTTCTTCCGCGGCGATCCCCTCGCCGGCCTGGACTACTGCCACCCCGTCGAGCGCGTCCGGCACCGGGCCCCGATGGACACCCTGCCCTCGCCGCGCCCCTCCAACGAGCCCTGAGCCGGCGGTCCGCGCTCCCCCGCCCGGGGGGCGCACGGACCGTCGGCCCCTTCGGGGGTCAGTCCTCGTGGGCGCCCATGGGCAGCTCGCGGAGCTTGAGCGCGGTGCGTGAGCCGTAGGCGTAGTCGAGCATCCTCGCGGCGTCCGGGTAGCGGCCGGTGCGGTCGTCGAGCACGACCCCGACGACCGTACGGCCGGCGCGCCGGGCGGCGAAGACCAGGCAGGGGCCCGCCGCCCGGGTGGACCCGGTCTTGAGCCCGACGACTCCGTCGTACGACCCGAGCAGCTTGTTGGTGTTGTACCAGGTGTAGAGGCGGTTGACGTTGGCCGCCTTCTGCTGGGTGTTCATCGACTTCATCACGGTCGTGAGCGTGCCGTCGCCCAGGGCGTGCCGTGCGAGTTTCGCCAGGTCGCGCGGGGTGGAGTAATTGGTGCCGCGCGCGGAGATTCCGTCGAAGGAGTCGTAGTGGGTGTCGCGCATTCCCAGGGCGCGGGCCTTCTTGTTCATCTTCTCCACGAACGACGCGGTGCGCTCCTGCTCCGTCGCGCCGTCGCCGAAGGTGTCGGCGAGGGCGTAGGCGGCGTCGCAGCCGGACGGGAGCATCATCGCGTAGAGCAGCTGCCGCACGGTGAGTTCGTCGCCGGTGCGCAGGTCGGCCGTGCTGGCCTGGTTGCGCTGCACCCAGTCGCGGTAGGACTGCTTGACGGCGACCTGCTGGTGCAGCGCTCCCGCGTAGTCGTCGACCACGACCACGGCGGTCATGATCTTGGTGGTGCTGGCCATCTGCCGCCGGGTGTCGGCGGCCTTGCCCCACGGCTTTCCGTCCGGACCCCGGTCGAGGTACGCGCCCTTGGCGCCGATTCCCGTCGGGCCCCCCGCGGCCTGGGCGGTGGCCGGCGGGAGGGCGACCGCCACGGCGGCGGCCGACGCGGTCAGTGCCGCTCCCCAGCGGCGGACCACACTTCCCTCACATGGCTCCATTGAGTCTCCAGAATTCCTCGCTCGTCGGTTGAAGCGAGCGCATGCTTGCATCAAACGCCACACGGAAAGAAATTCTTTCACCAAGGAGTGAATACGATCGGATAATTCTCCGGTATTCGAACGAGAATGTCTGAACGAAAAGGGGAGTGCCCGCACCTGTGTGGCACGGGCACTCCCGGTCCGGCGTGGGGACGCCGGGCATCAGGTCGTCACAGGGTCAGCCGGTGCAGACCCCGCGCGCGTGGTCGACCGTGGCGGCCTGCTGCGAGTACGTCCATTCGGGGTCGAGCAGCTTGGCCTCCAACTGCTTGGCGGCCGCCGGGCTCTCCACGATGTAGCCGAAGTCCTGCAGCCACGAGGGGTAGAGGTTCTTGGAGCCGATGTAGAAGGCGGAGCTGTCCACGGACACCAGCTTGTGGTGCAGCGCGTACGGCTTGCCGTCGGCCCACTTCGCCCCCGGCGAGCTGCGGAAGGTGGCGAGCTGGAGGTTGGAGCACATCGCCGCCTTCGCCTTCTGCTGGTCGCCGGTGACCAGGGCGAGGCGGTTGCGCAGGGTGTCGCTGATCTCGGCGAGGGACTTGATCTGCGAGTAGCCGCCGCTGCCGACCGCGCCGCGGTTGGCGGGGTCGCTGACGACGATGCGGACCTTCACGCCGGCCGCCATCTTCGCGGCGAGCTGGTCGTAGAGGCGGATGTCGTAGCGGGCGATGGGCGGGCAGGTGGCGTTGAGGTCCTGCTGGGAGATCACGATGCTGCGCTCGGCGCTGCCGACGAGCGCGCGCAGGGCGCTCTCCTCGGGGTTGACCGTGTCGTAGTCGCGGTCGGCGTTGGTCTTGTCCGGCAGGCCCACGACGCACTTGGTGTCCGGAGCGGTCGGCAGCTTCGGGTCGAACGCCGAGGCGGCGTCACGGTCCTTGATGCCCACGCCCAGGCCGCCGACGGCGATCACCGGGACGTCGCCGGTGGGCGCGGAGGGGGTGGGGTTGGCGTCCTTGTGCATGGTGGGCATGCAGTCGCCGCCGGAGGAGACGAACCAGACGCTGGCGACGTTGCCCTTGTTCTGGCAGGTCCAGCTCCACAGCTGGTCCAGGTAGCGGCCGGCGGAGTGGGCGGCGGGGCCGGTCAGGGCGAGGTCGACGTCGGTCACCGGGTGGGTGGTGTCGACGTAGTCGTCCTTCCAGCTGTTGATGCCGCCGGTGATCGCCGACTCGCCGTCCACGACGAGCAGCTTGGAGTGGTTCCAGGAGAAGCTGGTCTTCGACGTCGTCATCGACGCGACGTTCAGCGTGATGCCGCCGGCGGCCTTGCCCAGGCGCGCCAGGAGGTCGTCGCGGTACTTCGAGGGCAGCACGTTCACGTGGTAGACGGGCGCGGCGCCGACGAGGACCCGTACGCGCGGCTTGTTACCGGCCTCGACCGAGGCCTTGAGGCCGGCGGCTATCGCCTCCTGGAAGGCGCCGTTCGGGAAGGGCGCGAGGGTGGAGATGTCGACCGTGCGCTTCGCCTTGGAGATGTTCTCCGTCATCTTCGCCAGCAGCCGCTTGGTGCCCGGGCGGTCCGCGCAGGTGTCGTCGCCCCAGCATCCGGGGCTCTGCAGCAGCCAGTCGGAGGCGTCGGCGGAGGAGGCGTCCAGCCTGTTGCCGCTGGTGCGCTGCCAGACGTCACCCTCGAGGCCCGGCGAGACCTGACGCAGCGTCTTCTCCACGGCGTCGAGGTGCGGGGTGGGCGACGGGCTCGCGAAGGCGGGGGCCGCGGGAAGGGCGGCGAGGACGACGGCCGAGATCGTCGCGCAGCGCGCCAGACGGGGTAAACGGCGGTGCCGGAGCAATGGTGCATCCTTAAACAAAGTAACGATTCCGCGAACAGCTGACCTACGTTCGGCGAACGCAAGATCAACGCGGAGAAGCTATCAGCTGTCCGGACACGTACATCTCACGTATGACATGTCCTTCGGCCACCAGTCCTCAGAGGTACACGGGACCACCTCAGGGACGGATTACGGGCCCGGGGTGTTGGCCATAGCTTCGTGATCAACGGTGGGAGACGGGCCGGACGGCGTGCCCGTCAGCCCTCGCCGCCCCGTCACGAAGAGAGGCACCACATGTACGGCAAGGCGTTCGCGCCCGAATATCGCGGCGCGCTCGGCGCGCTCTCGGTGAACTCTTCCCTGGAGGAGGTCCTGGACAAGGCCGTCGCACAGCGGCAGGAGGCCGAACGGGCCGGATCCGCGCTGGACGCGGCGCACGCGGGTCTCGCCGTGGCCGAGGCGAGCCGGCGGCTGGGCCGGATCGAGGAGGCCGAGCGGGCCTGGAAGGCGAGCTACCGCTCGGCACGGCGGGCCGGCGACCAGGGCGCGATGGCCTGGGCCGTGTGGAGCGGCGGCACCCTGGCCCGGCAGCGCGGCGACCTGGCCCTGGCCCGGCGGTGGCTGGCCATCGCCGCCGAACTCGCCAAACACGGCGGGGACGTCGTCGCCCGGGGCTACTCGCTGGCGGGACTGGCCGAGACCGGCCGCATCCAGGGCGACTACCAGGCGGTCGGCGAGCTGCACGAGAAGCTGCTGGCCGAGGCCAGGCGCCGGGGCGAGGCCCGGCACACGGTGTGGGCGCTCGAGGGCATCGCCCAGATGCACCGCAACACCGGCTCGTACGACACCGCCCTGGAGATGTTCGAGGAGGCGGCGGCGATAGCGGAGAAGGCCGACGACGCGCGCGGCCACGCCTGGGCCTTACGCGGCATAGCCGACGTGCTCTCCCTGCGGGGCGAGACCGGGCGCGCCCTGGAGCTGCTGGCGCGGGCCGAGCGCACCTGCCGCGAGATGCGGCTGGTGAGCGCCCTCGCCTACAACCACAAGATGCGCGGCAACGTCCTCTTCCGCGCGGGGCGTTACGAGGAGGCGCGCGAGACCTACGCCGGGGCCCTGGAGGAGTTCCGCGCCATGGGCGAGCCGCGGGGCACCGCGCTGGCCGGCCTGGGCCTGGTCAAGGCGCGGGCCCGCCTCGGGCGGGACACGGCGGAGACCGCCGCCGACCTCGACGAACTCGACCGCACGCTCGGCGGCCTGGGGCTGTTGCACGCCCGGGAGATGGTCACGAAGGCCCGCGCGGAGCTCGGGGTCTCCGCGTGACGCCCCGCACCGGCCTCGCACTGCCGGACACCGGCCCGCTCCAGGTCCTCGACCGCTGCCGGGAGCGGGTCGAGCCCGCCCTGCGCGCGGCCGTGGGAAGCCTGCACCCCTGGCCGCGGCGCATGGCCTCGTTCGCGCTGGGCTGGTGCGAGGCCGACGGCACGCCGGCCGCGGGCGGCGGCGGCAAGGGCGTCCGCCAGGCCCTGGCGGTGCTCGGCGGGCAGGCCGTGGGCGCCCCGGAGGAGGCGGTCGTCGCCGGGGCGGTCGCCGTGGAACTGGTGCACACCTTCTCGCTGGTGCACGACGACGTCATGGACGGCGACGAGCGGCGCCGGCACCGCGACAGCGCGTGGAAGGCGTTCGGCACCGGCCCGGCGGTCCTGGTGGGGGACGCGTTGTTCGCGCTGGCGGTCGAGACGCTGGCCCGGGCGGAGGGCGCGCACGGCGCGGCGGCGGTGCGCTGTCTGTCCGGCGTGCTGCGCGACCTGCTGCACGGTCAGGCCGACGACCTCCTCTTCGAGTCCCGGCCATGGGCGGGCCCTCAGGCGGTGCGGGTGGCGGAGTACGAGGCCATGGTGGCCGGCAAGACGGGGTCGCTGCTCGCCGGCGCGCTGGCGCTGGGGCCGGTGCTCGCCGACGCCTCGCCGCGGCGGGTGGACGCGCTGACGGAGGCGGGGCGGCATCTGGGCGCCGCCTTCCAGGCGGTGGACGACGTGCTGGGCATCTGGGGCGACCCGGAGGTCACCGGCAAGCCCGTGCACGGCGACCTGCGCCGGGGGAAGAAGACCCTGCCCGTGCTCGCGGCCCTGGCCGGGGCGGGCCCGGCCGCCCGCTCCCTGGAGGCGCTGCTCGGCTCCGGGGTCCCGCTGGACGCCGGAGCCGCTCGCCACGCGGCCGGGCTCGTCGAGGAGGCGGGCGGGCGGGACGCCGCCGAGGTCGCGGCCCGCCGCCACGCGGCGGCCGCCCGCCGGTGCCTCGCGGGCGGGACGTTCGCGCCGGAGGCGGTCGGTGAACTCGTCGCCCTCTCGGAGTTCCTGCTCGACCGGCGCCTCTGACGTCACGTCACGGCGCTTCCGACGCATGGGCGTCAGCGGACATCGGCGTACCGCCCGAGCGTGATCTCGGCGAAGTGCCGCAGCGACCGCGTGTCCGGCGCGAAGTAGGCGCTGTGCCCGTGCGCCCCGTCGGAGGGGACCGGGCGCGCCCCGAACTCCGCCGCCGTCGGGTCGCCGCCGTGGCCCAGGCCGAAGGCGCTGACGTTGGGGACGCGGCCTATCCAGTCGGCGCTGTTGCGGCGGGTCGCCCAGACCCGGGCGCCGGTGCGCAGGCCGGCGGCGGAGTCGGCGCGCATGCCGGGGCTGCCGAGGACGACGAGGTCGGCGGCCTCGGTGCCGTCGATGTCGTGGGCGGCCAGGCCGCAGACGACCGAACCGTAGCTGTGGCAGAAGACGGCGGGCGGCGTGGCGGCGGTGCCCAGAGCGGAGAGGCCGGCCAGCAGGCGCTCCAGGCGCGGCGCGCCGGCCTCGGCGAGGCGTCCGGTCGCGGCGTCGAGGCCGACGCCGACCGGTGTGGTGTAGCCGGCCCAGGCGATCACGGCGGTGGGGATGCCGGGGGCCTGCCGGGCCAGTTCGGCGCGCAGCGAGCGGGCCATTCCGGCGGGGGTGCCGTACCGGTCGTGGGTGCGGTCGAAGGAGGCGAGGTCGATGTCGGAGCCGGGGACGACGACCGCCGTGTGCCGGGCCGCCGTCCAGTCGCCGTACACCTCGGCGACCTGGCCGCGCCCGCGCGGGTCGAAGGCGAGGATCTGCCGTCCGGGCCCGAGCAGCCGCGTGTAGCGGTCGGCGAGGTCGCCGGCCCGGCGGCGCTCGGGCGCGCCGAGGGAGCGGTCGGCCGCCCGGGCACGCTCCCGGTCGCGCTCGGTGGTGAGGGCCAGGCGGTTGGCCTCGTAGCGCAGTGCCACGGGCGCGCCGTCGAGGTTGCCGACGACCAGCGGGTGACGGGACGCCAGTTCGTGCCGGCTCGCCTCGGGGAGGGCGGCGAAGAAGCGGGCGATGTCCTCGGGGGCGGCCTCGGGGTCGGGGAGGGAGTGGTCCGCGCGCCACGCGGCGGCGCCGGCCGGCGGGCCGGTCACGACGGTCTGCTCGCCGCCGACGGCCCAGCCGGCCGTGCCGGCCATGACGGTCGTGGCGACGGCCGCGGCGACCAGCGTGCGCTTGAAGCGGCGCATGTGTGAACTCCCTCGTAGGTGGTGACGAGGGAGAACGTAGGAAGGGGGTGGGTCGCCGGGCGTCAACCCGGGGAGCCAACCGGAGGGTGATACCGGGGTATGACGAGAGTGGCTCCCGGGGTCCCCGGGACGGCCGAGGCCGCCCGCCGCCCTTACGGTAGGCGGATGATCGCTGACTTCCATGCCCTCACTTCGGACATCGTGCTGCGCCCGGTGACCCTCGACGACGCGGCGGCCTTCGCCCGGGCGTACACGCGCAACCGGGACCACCTCAGGCCCTGGGAGCCGGGCCGGAGCGAGGCGTTCTTCACGGCCGAGGGCCAGGCGGCGCGGCTGGAGGACCTGTTGGCGCTGCGCGCGGCGGGGCGTGTGATGCCCTGGGTGCTGGCGGAGGACGGGGGGCGGGGCGAGATCGTGGGGCTGGTGAACCTCGCCAACATCGTGCACGGGGCGTGGCGCAGCACCAATCTCGGGTACTGGGTCGCGGCGGAGCACGCGGGCAAGGGCCTGGCCACCGCCGCGGTGACGGCGGCGTGCCGTGACGCCGACGAGCGGCTGGGGCTGCACCGGATCGAGGCCGGGACCGTCGTGGCCAACGCCGCCTCCCAGCGGGTGCTGGCCAAGTGCGGCTTCGAGCTGATCGGCACCGCGCGGAACTACCTGCACATCGACGGGGAGTGGCGGGACCACGTCCTTTACCACAAGATCCTCAACGACCGCGGACCGGCCTGAGCGGAGTGCCCGCACCCCTCGGCGGGCATCACCTCATGGAGCCGTCCGCAGACGGACCGTAGCGGCGCGAGGAGCTTCGCTCCACGTTGCCCAATCGCCTCAGAATCTATGCCTCGCCGTGGCATGGCTGTTACACAACAGCAGGGAAACAGGGGCTTGCGGATCATAGGATCGAACTCATGATCAGCGGGCGATTAGTGCTAATCGCCCTCTTTCCATTTCACGGCCGCGCTCACTTGGCGCAGGAGAAGAAGGAGACACCCCTGTGCCAGGGCGAATACCGCGTCGGCGCGTCCTCCAGGTCGCGGGCGGAGGCCTGGTCGTCGGAACGGGCGCGGTGGGCGCCTGGCAGTGGCTGGCTCCCGGCTCCGGGAAGAGCCGCCGGCCGGGGGAGTTCCCCGCACGGCCGGCGAAGGCCGCCACCAACGAGTCGTTCGTCCACATCATGGCGCACGCCGACGACTCGCTGTACTTCATGAACCCCGAGCTCGAGCAGTCCATACGCAGCGGCGCCCCGACCGTCACCGTCTGCATGACCGGCGGCGAGTCCGACGGCCGCAACGCGCTCGCCCGCAGCCCCGGCTACGCCAAACTCCCGGAGAAGCGGCCGGAGTTCGTCCGCGCCCGGATGAACGGCCTGCGCGAGGCGACCGCCCAGATGGCCACCGGCGACTGGCTCAGCCCGTGGACCGTGGAGACGCTGACGCTCCTGCCCGGCTTCGAGGTCGAACTGCAGACCCTCAAGGCCGCCCCGCAGGTCCAGCTGATCTTCATGGAGCTGATAGAGGCCCGCTTCATCAAGGCCCCCCGGCAGGAGAGCCTGAGGGGTCTGTGGCTCGGCGCCGCGCCCAGGCTCACCACGCTGGTGCCCGCCGCGAGCCCGGTCAAGCGGACCTTCCAGTACAACCGCCAGCAGGTGATCGACACGCTGACCGCCGTGCTGGAGCGCTACCAGCCGACGGTCGTGCGCACGCTCGACCCCAACCCCACGCACCTGCCCAAGGAACCCCACTACCCCAACACCCCGCCCGTCCTGCAGGGCATAGCCAAGTACGACCACCAGGACCACACGACCTCCGCCTACTTCGCGCAGGCCGCCCTGGCCCAGTACTGGGGGCGCAAGCACTCCCGGCCCACCGCCGTCGACACCTACGTCGGCTACGAGGTCGCCACGCTCCCCAACAGCCTGGACGCGGCCACCACCCGCCACAAGATAAAGATCCTCGACATCTACGGCTGGGCCGACGGCAAGGACTGCGGCGACCCGGCCGGCTGCGGCGACCGCAAGGTCGGCAACCGCTCGAAGGACACCCGCTGGTCCGACAACCTCCGCCACCGCGCCACCGGCACCCAGCGCTGGGTGCAGCCGCTGCCCGACGGCCGGCTCGCCGCCTTCGCGCTCCTCGACGGCCAGGTGCAGTGCTGGACCGAGACCCGGGCCGGCGGCGGCGTCTGGTCCAAGCCCGTCCCCGTGGACGGCGGCATGCTGGAGGGCCAGGTGCAGGCGCTGCGCCACGCGGACGGCACGCTGCAGCTGTTCTCCGTACGGACCGTGCTGCCCACCGCCGACCAGGCGCACCGGCGCGAGATCGTCACGACCCGGCAGACCGGCAGGACGCCCGGCGGCGCCCCGGCGTTCGGCCCGTGGGAGTCGCTGCGCTCGCCCGAGGAGGACCCCCAGCGGTCGATCGAGGTCGGCTACCCCGTCGCCGTCGCCGACAAGGACGGCATGGTCCACGTGCTCGTCAAGAACTGGGCGGGCGGCGTCAGCCTGTGCACCGGCGCCCACGGCAAGGACTGGTCGGAGTGGGAGCAGCTGCCCACCTCGGAGCAGCCGGTGAAGGCCGAGGACGGCCTGGACGCGGTGCTCGACGCCAAGGGCCGCCTTCATGTCGTGGCGGCCGACGTCAAGACCGTCCACCACTGGATGTCCGACGGCCCGGGCAGCCCGCTGAACATGGCCGAGCCGACGCGGCTGCCCGCCGCCACCGGACCGCTGTCGCTCGCCGCGCTGTCCGGCGGCGGCCTGCGCCTGGCCATGCGCCAGCCGGCCACCTCCCGTGTGCTGGTCTCCGACCGGCAGGACAACGGCGGCTGGCGGGTGACGTCGCAGTGCGAGCCGATCAGCGGCTACGGGCGGGTGGCGCTGGCCCAGGCCGGCAACGACACCGTGCTCGCCGCCCGGGACGGCAAGGGGCGTATCCGGCTGTCCGCCGGCTCCGGGCGTCCGGGCCCCTGGCTGGAGCAGGGCATACCGCACCGCGGCACCGCCGCCCTCGTCCAGGACTCCCGCGGCCGCAACGTCGCGGTGGTGCTCGGCATGGACGGCCGGCTGAGCAGCGTCCGCGGCAAGGGCTCGGGCGCGGCGGCCTTCGGGGACTGGGCCTCGCACGAGGGCAAGGTCCAGAGCGACCGGCAGGAGTCGTAGGCGCGACGCGCGTGGGCCCGCCCGGCTGATGCCGGGCGGGCCCACGCGCTCGCTCATGCCTGCCGCAGCCGGCCGGCTATCTCCTCGGTCACCGCCGCCTGGTGGTCGGCGAGGTAGAAGTGACCGCCGGGGTAGACCTTGAGCTCGAACGGGCCCTCGGTGTGGCGCTCCCACGCGGCGACCTCGTCGAGCGTCACCTTGGGGTCGGCGTCGCCGGTCATGGCCAGGACCGGGCAGCGCAGCGGCTCCCCCGGCTCGTAGACGTAGGTCTCGGCGGCCCGGTAGTCGGAGCGGATGGCGGGCAGAACCATCCGCAGCACCTCCTCGTCCTGGAGCAGTCCGGAGGCGGTGCCGGCGAGGCGGTCGACCTCGGCGACCAGGCCCCGGTCGTCGAGCAGGTGCACGGTCTCGCTGCGGTGCGTGGAGGGCGCCCGGCGGGCGGAGGCGAAGAGCCCGGCCGCGACGATGTCCTTCTCCCGTTCGAAGCGCCGGGCCACCTCGAAGGCCAGCGAGGCGCCCAGGCTGTGGCCCAGGAACGCCAGCGGGCGGTCCGCCCAGGGCAACAGCGCGGCGTAGACCCGGTCGGCGAGGTCGGGGATGCTGTCGATGAGCGGTTCGTTGCGCCGGTCCTGGCGGCCGGGGTACTGGACGCTGAGCACCTCGGCGAACGACGGCATCGCCTTGGACAGGGGGAAGAAGTAGCTCGCGGCGCCGCCGGCGTGCGGCAGGCACACCAGCCGCACCTCGCTGTCCGGGCGCGGGTGGAACCTGCGGATCCACAGGCCGTTGTCGTCACCCGAGAGGTTGTCGATCACAGTGGGGTCGTTCCTTCCAACACGGTCGTCTCGGCAGAAGTGCTAGGTGTCCCGACCTTCCTCAGGACGCGGTGCCCAGCTTCGCCACCCACTCGTCGACGGCCGCCGCGGTCGACTCGGCATGACGTTCCATCAGCGTGTAGTGGTTCCCCGGCACTTCGGTCACCGTATCGGCATGCTCCGGGGCGGCGGGGCGGTCGTCGGAGCTCGCCGCCTGATCCGCCATCCACTCCCCCGCCCTGACGACGAGCGTGGGAGCGGCGGCCGTCGGCGCGTCCCAGCCGTCGAAGACGCGGAGATAGCCGCCCATGGCGGTGAGCTGGGTGCCCGGCGAGGAGACGAAGTCGAAGCGCTCCGCCTGTTCCTGGGCCACCGCCGACTGGAAGCGGTCGCCCATGCCTTCCCGGCGGGTGAAGCTGTCCAGCATCACCACGCCCTCGACCGGCCGGCCCAGCCGCTCGAGGTGGCAGGCGACCGCGTGCGCGACCCAACCGCCGGAGGAGTAGCCGACCAGCACGACCGGTTCGTCGCCCACGCTCGCCGCGATCGCGGCGGCGTGCACCTCGAGCAGGGCGGCCACGTCCTCGGGCAGCGCCTCGTGCGGCGCGAAGCCGGGCTCGGGCAGCGCCCAGATGCTGCGACGCCCCGCGAACGCGGCCGCGAACCTGGCGTACTGGTGCACACCGGACGGCGCCATGTACGGGCCGAAGCAGACCAGGTGCGGGCCCTCCTCGCCGCGCGCCAGCCGCACGGGCGTGGGCAGGTGCGCCCCGGCGTCGGCGGCCGCGAAGACCGGCCGCAGCCGCGAGGCGCTCATGACCATGTCGATCCCCTCGGCGAGCCGGCCGACGGCGGCGGCGCGGCGGTAGAGGGTGACGAGGACGTCCTCCTCGGCCGGCGCGCCCCCTGCCTCCTGGTTGCCCTGCCGTTCGCCGAGCAGCGAGAGCAGGTGGGCGGCGACGGCGGCCGGCGTGGGGTGGTCGAAGACCAGGGTGCTCGGCGGCTTCAGCCCGGTGGCCCGGCCGACGCGCTTGCCCAGCTGGACGGCGGTCAGCGAGTCGAAGCCCAGCTCCAGGAAGACGTGCCGCTCCCCCACCGCGTCCTTGTCCGGGTGGCCGAGGACGGCGGCCGCCTCGGCGCGGACGAACTCCACGACCGCCGACAGGTGTTCCTCCTCCGGGAGGCCGGCCAGGCGGCGCACCAGCGGCGGTTCGGTTCCCTCCGCGGGCTCCTCCTCGGCGGCCAGTCGGGCGACCTCGGGGAGGTCGCCGATGAGCGGGCTGGGGCGGGCCATGGTGAAGCCGGGCACGAAGCGCGCCCAGTCGACGTCGGCGACGACGGCGGTCGTCTCGTCGCGTTCGACCGCGCGGCGCAGGGCGAGCACCGCGGCGTCGGGGCCCATCGGGTCCAGGCCGCGCAGCCGCAGGCGTTCCCCGGCCGCCGCGTCGACCATGCCGCCTCCGCCCCAGGCGCCCCAGGCGATGGAGGTGGCGGCGAGGCCGCGGGCGCGGCGGTCCTCGGCGAGGGCGTCCACGAAGGCGTTCGCGGCCGCGTAGGCGCCCTGGGCACCGCTGCCCCAGGCGGCGGCTCCCGAGGAGAAGAGGACGAAGGCGTCCAGCGCGCGGTCGCCCAGCAGCTCGTCCAGATGCGCCGCGCCGGCCGCCTTCGCGTCCATCACGGCGGCGAACTCCTCGACGGTGGTGTCGGCGAGCATGGCCGGCGTGCCGATGCCGGCGGCGTGCACCACGGCGGTCAGGGGCGGCAGGTCCTCGAGGGAGGCCAGGAGCGCGGCCACCGCGTCCCGGTCCGCGAGGTCGCAGGCGGCGACCGTCACCCCCGCCCCCAGCGCCTGGAGTTCCTCGCGCAGTTCGGCGACGCCCGCGGCCCCGGGGCCGCGGCGGCCGGCCAGCACCACGTGCTCGGCGCCGTCGGCGGCCAGCCGCCGGGCGACGTGACCGCCGATGTGGCCGGTGCCGCCGGTGACCAGGACGGTGCCGCGCGGCCGCCAGGGCCGCTCGCCGGACGCGGAGCCGCCGGGGGTGCGTACCAGGCGCCGGGCGTACGTTCCGGCGTCCCGCACCGCGACCTGGTCCTCGCCGCCCGTACCGAGGAGCCGGGCGGCCAGGCGCCGGGCGACGCGCCCGTCGGAGGCCCCCACCGTCCCCGGCAGGTCCACCAGGCCGCCCCAGCGCCCGGGGTGTTCCAGGGCCGCGACGCGCCCCAGCGCCCACACGGGCGCCTGCCGCACGGCGAGCGGGGCGTCGCCTGCCACGCCGGCCGACACCGCGCCCCGCGTGACGCACCACAGTGGCGCCTCCACGCCCGCGTCGCCGAGTGCCTGGATGAGCAGCAGCGACTGGGCCAGGCCGCGCGCGAGCGCCGGGTGGTCCGTGTGCGGGCGGTCGTCCAGCGCCAGCAGGGAGAGCACGCCGACCGGTTCGGAGCATGCCTCGCGTACGAGAGCCTCGAGCGCCCGCCGGTCCTCGGAGCCGTCCACCGTCAGCCGCACCACGTCGGCGCCGTGCGCGGTCAGCGAGTTCAGGGCGAGCGTGACGGCCGGGTCGTCCGCACGGTCGCGCGGCACCACGGCCAGCCAGGTGCCGGGCACGGCGGGCGGCGCCGTCTCGGGCAGGGGCTTCCAGGTGATCCGGTAGCGCCAGGCGTCGGCGGCCGACTCGTCACGGCGGCGCCGGTGCCAGGCGGACAGCGCGGGCAGCGCCGACCGCAGGGTGACGTCCTCGTCGACGTGCAGTCCCTCGGCGAGCGCCCGCAGGTCCTCGCGCTCGACCGCCTCCCAGAAGGCGGCGTCCACCACCGACGCCGCCGGAGCGGTCTCCTCCGGCGCCTCGAGCCAGTAACGCCGCCGCTGGAAGGGGTAGGTCGGCACGTCCACGGGGCGGACGTCCCAGCCGGCGAACACCGCCCGCCAGTCGACGGGCGCCCCATGCGCGTGGGCCTCGCCCAGGGAGGCGAGGAACCGCGGGACACCGCCGTCGCCGCGCCGCAGCGTCGGGACGACGGCACCGGGGACGTCGCCGTCCCCGTGGGCGTCGAGGGTGTCCTGCAGGCCGTACACCAGCACCGGGTGCGGGCTCATCTCCACGAAGACCCGGTGCCCGTCGGCCATCAGGTGCCGGGTGGCCTCCTCGAAGCGCACGGTCTCGCGCAGGTTGCGGTACCAGTACGCCACGTCGGGGGCGACGTCCAACGGGCCGCCGGTCACCGTGGAACAGAACGGCACCGCCGGCACCTTCGGGGCCAGGGGGCCCAGCGCCTCGGCGAACGCGTCGCGGACCGTCTCGACCTGGGCGCAGTGCGAGGGATAGTCCACCTGGATGCGCTTGGCCTTCACGCCCTGCGCCGCGCACTCGGCGAGCAGCTCGTCCAGCGCGTCGAGGTCGCCGGAGACGACCACCGCACGGGGCCCGTTGACGGCCGCCAGGCTCAGCCGCCCGTCCCAGCGCGCGAGCCGCCGGGCGGCGTCCGCCTCGGACTCCGGGAGCGAGGCCATGCCGCCCAGGCCCGCGAGCCGCGACACCAGGGCGCTGCGCCGGGCCACGACCCGGGCCGCGTCCTGGAGCGACAGCGCGCCGGCCACGCAGGCCGCCGCGATCTCGCCCTGCGAGTGGCCGACGACGGCCGCCGGCCGCACGCCGCACGCGCGCCACAGCTCGGCCAGCGACACCATCACCGCCCACAGCGCCGGCTGGACCACGTCGACCCGCTCCAGGCCGGGCGCTCCCGCCTCGCCGCGCAGCACGTCCTCCAGCGACCAGTCCACGTACGGGGCCAGCGCCTCGCCGCAAGCGGTGATCCACTCGCGGAACACCGCCGAGGAGTCGAGGAGTTCCACCGCCATCCCGGCCCATTGCGAGCCCTGCCCGGGGAAGACGAAGACCGGCCGGCGGGAGCCGGCGGCGGTGGCGCGCACCAGGTGCTCGTGCGCGTCGCCCGAGGCGAGGGCCTCGAGCGCGGCGGTCAGCCCGTCGCGGTCGGCGCCCACGACGACCGCACGCTCGTCGAAGGCCGTGCGGGTGGTGGCGAGGGCGTGGGCCACGTCCCGCGGCCGCGCGTCGGCGGACTCGCCCAGCAGCGCCGCGAGCCGGCCCGCCTGTTCCTCCAGCGCGGCGGGGGTGCGGGCGGAGAGGAGCAGCGGAACGGCCACCGGGTCGAACACCGGCCGCACGGGGTCGCCTTCGGCGGGCGCGGGCGGCTCGGGCGCCTCCTCGATGATGACGTGGGCGTTGGTGCCGCTCATGCCGAAGGAGGACACGCCGGCCCGCCGGGGGCGGCCGGCGTCCTCCCAGGCGACGGGGTCGGTGAGCAGCCGGACGGCTCCCGAGGCCCAGTCGACGTGCGGGGTCGGCTCGTCCACGTGCAGCGTCCTCGGCAGCGTCCGGTGCCGCAGGGCCTGCACCATCTTGATGATGCCTCCCGCACCGGCCGCCGCCTGGGTGTGACCGATGTTCGACTTGAGCGAGCCCAGCCACAGCGGGCGGCCGTCGGGCCGCTCCTGCCCGTACGTGGCCAGCAGCGCCGACGCCTCGATGGGGTCGCCCAGCGTCGTGCCCGTGCCGTGGGCCTCCACCGCGTCCACGTCCGCGGCCGTCAGCCCCGCGTTGGCCAGGGCCTGGCGGATGACGCGCTGCTGGGCGGGGCCGTTGGGGGCGGTCAGGCCGTTGCTGGCGCCGTCCTGGTTGATGGCCGAGCCGCGCACGACCGCGAGGACCCGGTGTCCCTTGCGGTGGGCGTCGGACAGCCGCTCCACGAGCAGCATGCCCACGCCCTCGCTCCAGCCGGTGCCGTCGGCGCCGGCCGAGAAGGCCTTGCAGCGGCCGTCGGCCGCCAGGCCCCGCTGCCGGCTGAACTCCACGAAGGCGCCGGAGCTCGACATGACCGTCACGCCGCCGGCCAGCGCCATCTCGCACTCGCCCTGCCGCAGCGCCTGGGCCGCCAGGTGCAGGGCGACCAGCGACGACGAGCACGCCGTGTCGACGGTGACGGCCGGGCCCTCGAGCCCGAGGGTGTAGGCGATGCGGCCGGAGACGACGCTGGCGGCGTTGCCGGTGCCGAGATAGCCCTCGACGCCGTCGGGGACCTGCAGGTTGCGCCGGATGTAGTCCTGGTAGCCGGAGCCGACGAACACGCCGACGGGCGTGGACCGTACGGCCGTCGGGTCGATGCCGGCCCGCTCGAACACCTCCCACGACGTCTCCAGCAGCAGCCGCTGCTGCGGGTCCATGGCCGAGGCCTCGCGCGGCGAGATGCCGAAGAAGGCGGCGTCGAAGTCGGGGAGGTCGTGCAGGAAGCCGCCCGCCCGTGCGTACGTGGTGCCGGGGTGGTCGGGGTCGGGGTGGTAGAGGGCGTCCAGGTCCCAGCCCCGGTTGCCGGGGAAGGGGGTCATCGCGTCGGCGCCCTCGGCCACGAGCCGCCACAGGTCCTCGGGGGACCGTACGTCGCCGGGGTAGCGGCAGCTCATCGCCACGATGGCGATGGGCTCGTCCTCGGCGGCGCGGGAGCCCGCGAGAGGACCGGACTCCGCGCCGGTGCCCAGCAGTTCGACCAGGAGCCGGCCGGCGAGGTCGATGGCCGAGGGGTAGTCGAAGACGACGGTGGTGGCCAGCGGGAGACCCGTGGCCCGCCCGAGCCGGTCGCGCAGCTCGACGGCGGTCAGCGAGTCGAAGCCCAGCTCGCGGAACGCCCGGCCCGGCTCGATCGCCTGCGGTCCGCTGTGCCCCAGCACGGTGGCCGCCTCGGTCCGTACGAGCTCCACCAGCATGCGGTCGCGTTCGGCGGCGTCGGCCCCGGCGAGCGTGCGGCACAGGGCGGCGGCAGCGCCGGAGGCCTCCCCGTCGTCGTGCCGGTCGCCCGCGGGCCGCGCGGCGGCCCGGACCTCGGGCAGGTCGGCGAGCAGCGGGCTGGACCGGCCGATGGTGAAGGTGGGCGCGAACCGTTCCCAGGCCACGTCGGCGACGGTCACCGCGGCCTCGTCCCGGCCCAGCGCCTCCGCGAGCGAGGAGATCGCGAACGCCGGGGTCATCGGGTTCAGGCCGCGGCGGCGCAGGGCGTCGGCGACCTCGGCGGAACCCGCCATGCCGGCCTCCGCCCACGGCCCCCAGGCCACGGCCGTCGCCGCGAGCCCCCGGGCGCGGCGGGCGGCGGCGAGGGCGTCGAGGCAGGCGTTGGCGCTGGAGTAGGCGGCCTGGCCGCCCGCGCCCCAGACGCCGGCGATCGAGGAGAACAGCACGAACGCGTCCAGCGGGCGGTCGCCCAGCAGCTCGTCCAGATGCGCGGCGCCCGCCGCCTTGGCCGCCACGACCTCGGCGAAGGCCTCGGGTGAGGTGCCAGGCAGCGGGCCCGGGGTGTCGACGCCGGCGGTGTGGAAGACGGCGGTCAGGTCCGGCAGCCCCTGGAGCAGTTCCGCGACCGCGTCCCGGTCCGAGACGTCGCACGGGAGGATCGTCACCCGCGCCCCGAGCTCCTCGAGTTCGGCGCGCAGTGCCGACGCGCCCTCGGCGGCGGGGCCGCGACGGCTGGTGAGGACGAGACGCTCGGCGCCTTCGGCGGCCAGCCACCGGGCCACGTGCCCGCCGAGGGCACCCGTGCCGCCCGTGACGAGGACGGTCCCCCGAGGGGAGAACGCGGGCCCGGCCGGAGCACTGTCCCGGTGCGCCAGGCGGCGGCCGAGGACGCCGGCCGGGCGGACGGCGAGCTGGTCCTCGTCGCCGTGGCCGCCCGTGAGGACGCCGGCCACCCGGGCCAGGGCCCGGGCGTCGAGGTCCTCCGGCAGGTCGACGAGCCCGCCCCAGCGCTGGGGAAGCTCCAGGGCGGCCACCCGGCCGAGCCCCCAGACTCCCGCCTGCGCGGGGACGGTCGGCGGGTCGGACTCGCCGGTGGCGACCGCGCCCCGGGTCAGGCACCACAGGGGCGCCTCGACGCCGGCGTCGCCGAGCGCCTGCACCAGGGTGAGGGTGGGGAGGACCGAGGGCTCGTCGTCCAGTGCGAGGAAGGAGACGACGCCACGAAGCCGGCCGTCGGCCTTGTGCTCCGCCGCCGTGCGCAGGCGGTTCGCGAGCGTGTCACGGTCCTCGGCGGGGTCGACGCTCAGGCTGAGCGTGTGGGCACCCCGCCCGGTCAGCTCCTCCTGAAGGGCGGAACCGTCCCGCGTGGCGCGGTCGTCCGGCGGGGTCAGCAGCAGCCACAGCCCCTCGGCGGTCGGCGGCCGGGGGCCTGCGTCGGCGAGCGGCCGCCAGGCGACCACGTACCGCGTGCCGTCGGCGCCGGAGCCGGGCGCGGGGGACGCCAGCCAGTACGGCCGACGCTGGAAGGCGTAGGTGGGCAGGTCGACGCGCCGGGCGCCGCGGCCGGCGAGGACGGCGTGCCAGTCCACGGCCGCACCATGGACGTGCAGCCCGGCGAGGGCCGTGGTCAGCGCCACGTCCTCGGGGCGGTCGGCGCGCAGGGCGGGAAGGGCCGCGGCCGGGGCGGCGGCGAGGACCGACCGGGCGAGCGCGGTCAGGACGCCGCCGGGGCCGATCTCGAGGAAGGCGGTCACACCTTCGGCCGCCAGCGCCTCGACGGCGTCGGCGAAGCGCACCGCCTGGCGGACGTGCCGTACCCAGTACTCGGGGTCGCACAACTCCTCGGCCGGGACGGGCCGACCGGTGAGCGTCGAGACGATCGGCAGCGCGGGGGCGGAGAAGGTGACGCCTTCCGCCACGGCCCGGAAGTCGGCGAGCATCGGGTCCATCAGCGGCGAGTGAAAGGCGTGCGAGACGGCCAGGGGCTTGGTCTTACGTCCCTGGGCGGCGAGCTTGGCGGCGATCTCGGTGACGGCCGCTTCCGCGCCGGACAGGACCACGGCCTGCGGACCGTTGACGGCCGCGATCCCCGCCTGGTCCTCGTAGCCGACCAGCAGCGGAAGGACCTCGTCCTCCGACGCCTGAACGGCGACCATCACGCCACCGGTGGGAAGCGCCTGCATCAGACGACCGCGAGCCGCTACGAGCGCGGCGGCGTCGGCCAGGGACAGCACCCCGGCGACGTGCGCGGCGGCCAGCTCACCGATCGAATGCCCGGCCAGGAAGTCGGGCCGCACGCCCCAGGACTCGAGGAGACGGAACAACGCCACCTCGACAGCGAACAAGGCAGGCTGCGTGAAACGGGTCTGGTTCAGCAGCCCGTCATCGTCACCGAAAGCGACCTCCCGCAGCGGATGCTCGAGATGCGCGTCCATGTGCGCGCCCACCGCATCAAAGGCATCAGCGAACACCGGGAACGCGGCATACAGCTCCCGCCCCATCCCCACCCGCTGACTCCCCTGCCCCGAGAACAGGAACGCCAGCTTGCCTTCCTTGCCGACGACGCCGTCCACCACGTTCGGGGCGGACGTGCCCTCGGCCAGCGCCCGGAGGCCGGCGGTGAGTTCGCCGGGGTCGGTGCCGACGACGACCGCGCGGTGTTCCATGGCCGCGCGGGTGGTGGCCAGCGAGTAGGCGACGTCGAGGGGCTCGACGTCGGTGTCGTCGGAGAGGCCGATGACGTGCGTGAGCAGCCGTTCCGCCTGCTCACGCAGGGCCGCCGCGCTGCGGGCCGAGACGATCCAGGGCACCGGTGCCCGCACCGCCCCTGCGCGCTCCGGCTCCGGGTCGGTGCCTGCCGCGGGGGCCTGTTCGATGATGGTGTGGGCGTTGGTGCCGCTCACGCCGAAGGACGAGACGGCCGCCCGGCGTGGGTGCCCGGTCTCAGGCCAGGGCACGCTCTCGGTCAGCAGGCGTACGGTGCCCGTCGACCAGTCGACGTGCGGCGAGGGCTCGTCGGCGTGCAGCGTCCTGGGCAGTACGCCGTGGCGTATCGCCTCGACCATCTTGATGATGCCGCCGACGCCGGCCGCCGCCTGCGTGTGCCCGATGTTCGACTTGAGCGAGCCCAGCCACAGCGGCTGCTCCTGCGGGCGTCCCTGCCCGTACGTGGCCAGCAGGGCCTGGGCCTCGATGGGGTCGCCCAGCGTCGTGCCCGTGCCGTGCGCCTCGACGACGTCGACGTCCGCCGGCGAGAGGCCGGCTCCGGCCAGGGCCTGCTGGATGACGCGTTGCTGGGCGGGGCCGTTGGGGGCGGTGAGGCCGTTGGAGGCGCCGTCCTGGTTGACGGCGCTGCCGCGTACGACGGCGAGGACCGGGTGGCCGTTGCGCCGCGCGTCGGACAGGCGCTCGACCAGCAGCATGCCGATGCCCTCGCCCCAGCCCGTGCCGTCGGCTTCGGCGGAGAAGGACTTGCAGCGGCCGTCGGCCGCGAGGCCCCGCTGGCGGCTGAACTCGGTGAACATGCCGGTGCTCGCCATGACGGCCGCGCCGCCGGCCAGGGCCATCGAGCACTCGCCCTGCCGCAGCGCCTGCACCGCCAGGTGCAGGGCGACCAGCGACGACGAGCAGGCCGTGTCCACGGTCAGCGCCGGGCCCTCGAGTCCGAAGGTGTAGGAGAGCCGGCCCGAGGCGACGCTGGGGGCGGTGCCGGTCAGCAGGAAGCCCTCGAGCTCCTCGAGGGTGTCGCTGCCGCCGGCGTAGCCCTGGTAGGCGAGGCCGACGAACACGCCGGTGCGCGAGCCCTTGACGGACGACGGGTCGATGCCGGCCCGTTCGAACGTCTCCCAGGCGACCTCGAGCAGCAGTCGCTGCTGCGGGTCGGTGGCGAGGGCCTCGCGCGGGGACATCCCGAAGAAGCCGGGGTCGAAGTCGCCGGCGTCGTGGAGGAATCCGCCGTGGCGCGTGTAGCACTTGCCGGGGGTGCCCGGGTCGGGGTCGTAGAGGCCCTCGAGGTCCCAGCCGCGGTCGGCGGGGAAGCCGGAGACGGCGTCGGCGCCGTCCTCGACCAGGCGCCACAGCGCCTCGGGGCTGTCGATCCGCCCGGGGTAGCGGCAGCTCATCGCCACGATGGCGATCGGCTCCTGGTCCTTGGCCTCGACTTCGTGCAACCGGCGCCGGGTCTGCTTGAGATCGGCCGTCACACGCTTGAGGTAGTCGAGCAGCTTCTGCTCGTTCTGCTCGTTCTGCATGTCTCGTTCACCCGCCATAGGAGTTCGTGAAGTCGTGCGTGTTCCGGTGAGCGGCAGGGCCGCGCCGTCGGGGCGGTCAGGCACCGTCGAGTTCCTGGTCGATGAGGTCGAAGATGTCGTCGACGGTGGCCGTCCGCAGGCGTTCGTCGGACGTGGCGCCGCCGTCGGGGTCGTCGTCCGGCCCGGTGGTCTCCGCCGGGGCCGCGGGCGATGCGCTGAGCCGGGCGAGCACGCTCTGCAGCCGGGTGCGGACGCGCGAGCGTACGAGCTCGTCGTCCGCGCCGACCGCGGCGAGGGCCGCGTCCAGCCGGTCGAGCTCGCCGAACACGGACAGGGCCGACAGCGCCGGGTCCGCTCCCCCGGGCGCCAGGTCCGCGCCGATCCGCTCGGCGAGCGCCATGGGCGTGGGGCAGTCGAACACCAGGGTCGCGGGGAGCCGCAGCCCGGTGGCGGCGTTGAGGCGGTTGCGGAGCTCCACGGAGGTCAGCGAGTCGAAGCCGAGCGCCTTGAACTCCCGGTTGCGTTCGACCTCCTGCGGGCCGCCGATGCCGAGGACGGCCGCGACGTTCGCGCGGACGAGGTCCAGCAGGATGCCGCTTCGCTCCGTCTCCGGCAGTCCCTCGAGGCGCCGGCGCAGGCCGTCGGCGTCCCCGCCCGGCGCGGCCGCGGCCCCAGCCGTGCGCCGCGCCGGCGTACGGACCAGGCCGCGCAGGATCGCGGGCACGCCGGCCGCCTCACCGTCCCGTCCGGCCGTGGCCGGGGAGGCGAAGCGCACCGGCACGGCGACGGCCTGCTCGCCGAGGCGCGCCGCGTCGAAGAGCTCCAGGCCCTCCGCCGCGCGGAAGGAGACCAGGCCGGAGCGGGCCATGCGGCTCCGCCCCCGCTCGTCCAGGCCGTCGGCCATGCCGCCGTCGGCCCACGGCCCCCAGGCCAGGGAGACGGCGGGCAGCCCGGCCGCGCGCCGCCGCCCGGCCAGGGCGTCCAGATGGGCGTTGGCGGCCGCGTAGTTGCCCTGCCCGGCGCTGCCGAGCGTGGCGGCGACGGAGGAGAACAGCACGAAGGCCGACAGGTCCGCCTCCCGTGTGAGCTCGTGCAGATGGAGCGCGGTGTCCGTCTTGGGGCGCAGCACGGTCTCCAGCCGCTCGGGGGTGAGGGAGGCGACCAGGCCGTCGTCCAGGACACCGGCCGCGTGGATCACGGCCGTCAGCGGGTGGGTTTCGGGGATGTCCGCCAGCAGCGCGCCGAGCGCGTCGCGGTCGGCGGCGTCGCAGGCGGCCACGGTGACGGTCTCGGCGCCCAGGGCGAGCAGGTCCTCGCGCAGCGCGGCCGCGCCCTCGGCGGCCGGGCCGCGCCTGCTCGTGAGCAGCAGGTGGCGTGCGCCGTGTTCGGCCACCAGGTGGCGGGCCACGGTGCCGCCGAGCGCTCCGGTGGCGCCGGTGACGAGCACGGTGCCCTGGGGGTCGGGGGCGGCCGGGACGGTGAGGACGAGCTTGCCGACGTGCCGGGCCTGGCTGAGGTGGCGCAGGGCCTCGGGTGCCTGGCGGACGTCCCAGCAGGTGAGGGGCAGCGGCTGTAGCACGCCGCGCTCGAAGAGCTCGACGAGCGCGCGCAGCATGGCGCCGATGCGGTCCGGTCCCGCCTCGATGGTGTCGAACGCCTGGTACGACGCGCCGGGACGGGTCGCGGCGATCCCCGCGGGGTCGCGGACGTCGGTCTTGCCCATCTCCAGGAAACGCCCGCCGTCGGCCAGCAGGCGCAGCGAGGCGTCCACGTACTCGCCGGCCAGCGAGTTGAGCACGACGTCCAGCCCGCGGCCGCCGGTGGCCTCGCGGAAGGCCTGCTCGAACTCGAGGGTGCGCGAGTTCGCCAGGTGCTTCTCGTCCAGCCCGTCGGCGCGCAGCGCCGCCCACTTGCCGGGACTGGCCGTGCCGTAGACCTCGGCGCCCAGGTGCCGGGCGAGCTGGGTGGCGGCCATGCCGACGCCGCCGGCGGCCGAGTGCACCAGCAGCGACTGGCCGGGGCGCAGGCGGGCCAGGTCGACCAGGGCGTAGTAGGCGGTGAGGAACACGATGGGTACGGACGCGGCCTGGGCGAACGTCCAGCCCCGGGGCATCGGCGCCACCATGCGGTGGTCGGCGACGGCCAGCGGGCCGAACGACTCGGGGACCATGCCCATGACGCGGTCGCCGGGCGCGAGGCCGGTGACGCCCGGCCCGGTCTCGGTCACGACACCCGCGGCCTCGCTGCCGAGCGTCGCGGCGCCGGGGTACATGCCGAGGGCGATGAGCGCGTCGCGGAAGTTGACCCCGGCGGCGCGCACGGCGATGCGCACCTGCCCCTCGCCCAGTGGCGCGGTGGCGGCGGGGTTCTCCGTCAGCGCCAGGTCGTCGAGGGTGCCGGTGCCGCTGGTCGTGAGCCGCCAGCCGGTGGCGCCGGGGGCGGGGCGCAGGGCGTCCTCGGCCGTCCGGCGGGCGAGCCGGGGCGCGTACGCGGTGCCGTGCCGCAGGGCGAGTTGGGGCTCGCCGGCCGCCAGCGCGGCCGTCAGGGCACTGGCGGAGGCGGGGTCGTCGTCGACGTCGAGCAGGACGAAGCGGTCCGGGTTCTCGGTCTGCGCCGACCGCAGGAGGCCCCAGAGGGCCGCCTGCGCCGGGTCGGCCACGGTCTCGCCGGGCACGGCGGCGACGGCGCCACGGGTGAGCAGCACCAGTCGAGACCCGGCGAACCGCTCCTCCCCCAGCCACCCCCGCACCAGCTCGAGGGCGTACCGGGTGGCCGTACGCACGTCCTCGGCGGTGTCGCCGCCGGGGATGTCCGACCGTACGAGCACGGCGTCCGGGGCCGCGGCGGCGAGGGAGCCGAGGTCGGGGTGGCTTACGAGGCCCTCGGCGAGGGCGGGTTCGGCGGCACCGAGCAGGACGCACGCGGGCCGGGGGGCCGAGTCGGGCAAGGGGACGGCCGGCCAGGCGAGGCGGTACAGCGCGTCCTGGTGCTCGACGGTCCGGTCGGCGCCCGCCCCGAGCCGATCGGCCGTCACGGGGCGCAGGACCAGGGAGTCCACCGAGGCGACGGGCCGACCGGCGGCGTCCGCGACCAGGAGGGACACCGCGTCCTGCCCGGCCGGGCGCAGCCGGACGCGGAGCGAGGTCGCGCCCGTGGCGTACAGGTGTACGCCGCTCCACGAGAACGGCACGCGTCCCTGACCGGTGTCGGACAGCAGCCCGCCCAGGCCCACGGCGTGCAACGCCGCGTCGAGCAGCGCCGGATGAACGCCGAAGCCGGTGACGTCGGTGCCGTCGGGCAGCGCGACCTCGGCGAACACCTCGCCCTGGGGCTCGCCGTCGCTCGTACCGCCGCCGTCGCTCGTGTCGCCGTCGGCGGCGGCACGCCACAGGCCGCGCAGGCCCTGGAACACGGGTCCGTAGCCGAAGCCGAGCTCGGCGAGGCGCTCGTAGTAGCCGTCGGTGGGCACCGGGGTGGCGCCGGACGGGGGCCACTGGGCCAGGTCGGGTTGTGCGGTGGCCGGGGCCGGGGCCGATGTGAGCACGCCGGTGGCGTGCGACACCCAGGGGGTATCCGGGCCGGTGCCGTCGGCGCGGGAGTACACCTGGACCGTGCGGCGCCCGGCGTCGTCGGCGGCGCCGACGGTGACCTGCAGCTGCAGCGCGCCCTCGGCGGGCAGCGCGAGCGGGGCCCGCAGGGTCAGCTCCTCGAGGTGGTCGCAGCCCACCTCGTCGGCCGCGCGTAGGGCGAGGTCGACGAGGGCGGTGCCGGGCAGCAGCACCGCCCCCATGACCGCGTGCTCGGCCAGCCACGGCTGGGCCGCGACCGACAGCCGCCCGGTCAGCACCGCGCCCTCGCCCTCGGCGAGCGCCACCGCGGCGCCCAGCAGCGGGTGTTCGGCGGACCGCAGGCCGGCGCTCGTCAGGTCGGCGGCCGCCGGGCCGGTGTCCAGCCAGTAGCGTCGGCGCTGGAAGGCGTAGGTGGGCAGGTCGACGGGGCGGGCGTCGTCGCGGTCGGAGAAGAGGGCGGTCCAGTCGACGGGGACGCCGTGGACGTGGAGCCCGGCGAGGGCACTGATCAGGGCCGTCTCCTCGGGGCGGTCGGCGCGCAGAGCGGCGACCACGGCGTCCGCCCGGCCGTCGAGGACGGCGTCGGCGAGCGCGGCCAGGACGCCGCCGGGGCCGATCTCGAGGAAGGCGGTCACACCTTCGGCGGCCAGCGCCTCGACGGCGTCGGCGAAGCGGACGGCATGGCGGACGTGCCGCACCCAGTACTCGGGGTCGCACAACTCCTCGGCCGGGACGGGCCGACCGGTGAGCGTCGAGACGATCGGCAGCGCGGGAGCGGAGAGGGTGATGCTCTCGGCGACCTTGCGGAAGTCGGCGAGCATCGGCTCCATCAGCGGCGAGTGGAAGGCGTGCGAGACGGCCAGGGCCTTGGTTCTACGGCCCTGGGCGGCGAGCTGTTCGGCGAGCTCGGTGACGGCCGCTTCGGCGCCGGACAGGACCACGGCCTGCGGACCGTTGACAGCGGCGATGCCGGCTTGGTCCTCGTAGCCGGTGAGCAGTGGAAGGACCTCGTCCTCCGACGCCTGCACCGCCACCATCACGCCACCGGCAGGAAGCGCCTGCATCAGACGACCACGAGCCGCTACGAGCACGGCTGCGTCGGCAAGGGACAGCACCCCGGCAACGTGCGCGGCGGCCAGCTCACCGATCGAATGCCCGGCCAGGAAGTCCGGCCGGACACCCCAGGACTCGAGGAGCCGGAACAACGCCACCTCGACCGCGAACAACGCCGGCTGAGTGAAACCGGTCTGATTCAGCAGCCCGTCCGTGTCCTCGCCGAACACCACATCCCGTAACGGACGCTCGAGATGCGCGTCCATGTACGCGCACACCTCGTCGAAGGCATCGGCGAACGCCGGGAACGTGGCGTACAACTCCCGTCCCATCCCCACCCGCTGACTCCCCTGCCCCGAGAACAGGAACGCGACCTTGCCGTCCGTGGCAGCGACGCCTCGGGCCTCCGTGCCCGTCGTCTCCCCGGCCGCCAGGGCGTGCAGGCCGTCCAACGCTGCCGACCGGTCGGTGACGACCATGGCCGCGCGGTGTTCCAGCGCGGCGCGGGTGGTGGCCAGCGACAGCGCGACATCGGCGAGTCCGAGCTCCGGCCGTGCCGTCACATGGGCGAGCAGCCGTTCGGCCTGTTCCCGCAGGGCGTCCGCGCCGCTTCCGGAGAGCAGCCACGGGACCGGTCGTGAGCCGACGGGGGCGGTGGCCGGACTCCGGGGCTCGTCCGGGGTGCGTGGCGCCTGCTCGATGATGACGTGGGCGTTGGTGCCGCTCACGCCGAAGGAGGAGATGCCGGCCCGGCGCGGACGCCCCTCGGCGTCCGTCGTCCACTCCACGGGCTCGGTCAGCAGCCGCACCTCGCCCGCCGCCCAGTCCACGTGCGGCGACGGCTCATCGACGTGCAGCGTCTTCGGCAGCACACCGTGCCGCATCGCCTGCACCATCTTGATGATGCCGCCCACACCGGCGGCGGCCTGCGTGTGGCCCATGTTCGACTTCAGCGACCCCAGCCAGAGTGGACGACCCTCCGGCCGGTCCTGACCGTACGTCGCCAACACCGCCTGCGCCTCAATCGGGTCACCCAGCGTCGTACCCGTACCGTGCGCCTCGACCACATCCACATCCGCAGCCGACAGACCCGCACCGGCCAACGCCTGCCGGATCACCCGCTGCTGCGCCGGACCGTTCGGAGCCGTCAGACCGTTCGACGCGCCATCCTGGTTGATCGCGCTGGACCGCATGACCGCGAGCACCTTGTGCCCGTTGCGCCGGGCGTCGGAGAGGCGCTCGACGAGGAGCATGCCCGCGCCCTCGCCCCAGCCCGTGCCGTCGGCGGCCGCCGCGAACGGCTTGCAGCGGCCGTCGGGGGCGAGACCGCGCTGGCGGCTGAACTCGATGAAGGCGTTGGGGCTGGACATGACGGTCACGCCGCCGGCGAGGGCCATCGAGCACTCGCCCCGTCGCAGGGCCTGCGCGGCGAGGTGCAGGGCGACCAGGGACGACGAGCAGGCCGTGTCGACGGTCAGGGTGGGGCCCTCGAGGCCGAAGGAGTAGGCGATGCGTCCGGAGACGACGCTGCCGGAGCTTCCGGTGCCGATGTAGCCCTCCAGGTCCTGCGGCACGCTCAGCAGCCGGGCCGCGTAGTCCTGGTAACCGGAGCCGATGAACACTCCGGTGGCGCTGCCGCGCACCGACGTCGGGTCGATGCCGGCCCGTTCGAACGCCTCCCAGGCGATCTCCAGCAGGAGCCGTTGCTGCGGGTCCATGGCCAGCGCCTCGCGCGGCGAGATGCCGAAGAACGCCGGGTCGAAGTCGCCCACGTCGTGGAGGAAGCCGCCGTCCTTGGCGTAGGTGGTGCCGGGGCGGTCGGGGTCGGGGTCGTAGAGGGCGTCGAGGTCCCAGCCACGGTCGGTGGGGAAGCCGGAGACGGCGTCCCGTCCGTCGGCCACGAGCCGCCACAGGTCCTCGGGCGTGCGGACGTCGCCGGGGTAGCGGCAGCTCATGGCCACGATCGCGATCGGCTCGTCGTCGGGGCCGGCGGCCGCGACGGGCGGGGGCGTGACGGCGGCGTCGGGCGCGCTCGCCGCCGTGCTCGTGCCCGTGCCGAGTTCGGTGGCGAGGTGCGCGGCCAGCACGGCGGGGGTCGGGTGGTCGAAGACGAGCGTGGCGGGCAGCCGGACGCCGGTGGCTCTGGCCAGCCGGTCGCGCAGCTCGACGGCGGTGAGCGAGTCGAAGCCCAGTTCGCGGAAGGCACGGTCGGAGGCGACGGCTTCGGTTCCGGTGTGGCCGAGCACGGCTGCCGCTTCGGTGCGGACGAGGTCCAGCAGGGCGCGCCGGCGTTCGCCGTCGTTCATCGCGGTCACGCGCCGGACGAACGCCGGAACCTGATCGCCGGTCCCGCCGGTCCCGTCCGCGTCAGCGGCGGCGGCGGCCAGGGCGGCCCGTACCTCGGGCAGGTGGCCCAGCAGCGGGCTGGGCCGCAGCAGGGTGAAGGACGGCGCGAAACGGGTCCAGTCCACGTCGGCGACGGTCACGGCGGTCTCGTCGCGGTCGATCACCCCGCGCAGCGCGGTGATCGCGGCCCGGGGGGCGAGCGCGGGCAGCCCGCGCCGGCGGAGCCGGTCCTCGGCGTCGCCGTCCTCGACCATGCCGCCGTCGGCCCAGGGGCCCCAGGCCACGGCCGTCCCGGTCAGGCCGCGGGCCCGGCGGCGTTCGGCCAGGGCGTCGAGCGAGGCGTTGGCGACGGCGTAGGCCGCCTGCCCGCCGGCGCCCCAGACGCCGGAGATCGAGGAGAACATCACGAAGGCGTCCAGCGGTCGGTCGCCCAGGAGTACGTCCAGGTGGGCCGCGCCCGTGGTCTTCGCCGCGAGGACGTCCGCGAACCGTGCGGGCGTGGTGTCGGCGAGCATCTCGGGCGTGCCCACGCCGGCCGCGTGGAACACCGCGGTCAGCGGTTCCTCCTCCGGTACGCCCGCCAGCAGCCGGGCCACGGCGTCGCGGTCGGCCATGTCGCAGGCCTCGATGGTGACGCGGGCGCCGAGCTCCTCGAGCTCCGCCTTGAGCCGGTCGGCGCCGTCCGCCGCGGGGCCGCGCCGGCTGGTCAGCAGCAGGTGCGGCCGTCCGGTGCCGGCCCCGGCGAGCCAGCGGGCCACGTGCCCGCCCAGCGCGCCCGTACCGCCGGTGATCAGGACGGTGCCGTGCGGCTGCCACGCCGCCTTCGCCGTGACGGCCCCTTGCGGGGCGCGCGCGAGGCGACGTACGAACACTCCCGACCCGCGCACCGCCAGCTGGTCCTCGCCGCCGCCGGCGAGGACGGCCGCCAGGCGGCGGGCGGCGCGGGCGTCGAGCTCGTCGGGGAGGTCGACGGATCCGCCCCAGCGCGAGGGGTGTTCGAGGGCCGCGGTCCGGCCCAGCGCCCACACCTGTGCCTGGCGGGCGCTGTGCAGGGGGTCGGAGGAGCCGGTGGAGACCGCGCGCCGGGTGACGGACCACAGGGGGGCGTCGAGGCCGGCGTCGCCGAGCGCCTGGATCAGGGCCAGCGTGGCGGCCAGGCCCTCGGTCATCGCCTCGTGCCGGCCGTGCGGCCGCTCGGCGAGGGCGAGCAGGGACAGGACTCCCGCGACGTGGACACCGGCGGGCAGGTGCGCGGCGAGCGTCTCGCGGTCGGCGCCGGCCTCGACGACGACCGGGTGGACGTCGGCGCCGTGGTCGCGCAGCGCCCGTACGACGGCGGCGGCCCAGGGGTCGTCGGCGTGGGAGGCGGGGGTGAGCGCGAGCCAGGTGCCGCTCAGTGCGGGCGCCTCGAGGCCGGTGGCCGGCTTCCAGACGACGCGGTAGCGCCACCGGTCGACCGTCGACTGTTCGCGGTTCCTCCGCCGCCAGGAGGAGAGGGCGGGCAGCACCGAGCTCAGCGGGGCGTCGTCCTCGACGTCGATGCGGTCGGCGAACGCGGCCAGGTCCTCGCTCTCGACGGCCTCCCAGAAGCCCGCCTCGGCCGGGTTCGCGGCCGGGGCGTCCCCGGCCGCGGCCGACGGGTTGCCGGGGGCGAAGGCCGTGGACTCCAGCCAGTAGCGGCGGCGTTGGAAGGCATACGTCGGCAGGTCGACGAGCGCGGTGCGGTGGTCTCCGAAAGAGAGGGCGGTCCAGTCGACGGGGACGCCGTGGACGTGGAGCCGGGCGAGGGCGGTGACGACGGCCGCGTCCTCCGGGCGGCGGTCGGCGGTGCGCAGGGCCGGGACCGCGACGGCGGACTCGTCGTCGAGGACGTCCTGGGCCAGGGCGGTCAGCGCGCCGCCGGGGCCGATCTCGAGGAAGGTCGTCGCGCCTTCGGCGGCCAGCGACCGGACGGCGTCCGCGAAGCGGACCGGTCGGCGCACGTGCCGGGTCCAGTACGCGGGGTCGCGCAGCTCGTCGGCCGGGACCGGGGTGCCGGTCAGGGCGGAGACGACCGGGATCGTGGGGGCGGCATAGGTCAGGCCCTCGGCGACGGCCCGGAATTCCGCGAGCATCGGGTCCATCAGCGGCGAGTGGAAGGCGTGCGAGACCGGGAGCCGCTTCGTCCTGCGTCCCTGGGCGGCGAGCTGTTCGGCGATCTCGGTGACGGCCGCTTCGGCGCCGGACAGGACCACGGCCTGCGGACCGTTGACGGCGGCGATGCCGACCCGGTCCTCGTATCCGACGAGCAGCGGAAGAACCTCGTCCTCCGACGCCTGAACGGCGACCATCACGCCACCGGCGGGAAGCGCCTGCATCAGACGACCACGAGCCACTACGAGCACGGCCGCATCGGCCAGGGACAGCACCCCGGCAACGTGCGCGGCGGCCAGCTCACCGATCGAATGCCCAGCCAGGAAGTCCGGCCGGACACCCCACGACTCCACCAACCGGAACAACGCCACCTCGACAGCGAACAACGCCGGCTGAGTGAACCCGGTGTGGTCGAGCAGCCCGTCCGTGTCCTCGCCGAACACCACATCCCGTAACGGACGCTCGAGATGCGTGTCCATGTACGCGCACACCTCGTCGAAGGCGTCGGCGAAGACCGGGAAGGCGGCGTACAGCTCCCGGCCCATGCCCGGTCGCTGGCTCCCCTGCCCGGAGAACAGGAACGCGACCTTGCTCCTCCGGGCGGACACGCCCCGCACGGCGTTTCCGGCCGTCTCTCCCTGGGCCAGGGCGGTGAGTCCGGCGAGGAGTTCGTCGCGGCCGGCGCCCACGGTGGCGGCGCGGTACGGCAGCGCGGCGCGCGTGGTGAGCAGCGAGTGGCCGATGTCGCCGGGTGTGAGCTCGGGGTGCGTCCGGGCGTAGGCGAGCAGGCGCCGCGCCTGATCGCGCAGGGCGGCCTCGTCCTTCGCGGAGACGATCCAGGGCAGCGGCCGGGCGGTGGCGTGGGGCGTCTCCGCGCGGGTCCTCTCCGCGTCGGTGTCCCCAGGATCCATGGTCGCGGACGGCTCCGGGGCCTGCTCGAGGATGACGTGGGCGTTCGTACCGCTCACGCCGAACGCCGACACGCCCGCCCGCCTCGGCCGGCCCGGTTCCCCGGCCGGCCACGGGGTGGCCTCGGTCAGCAGCCGGACCGCGCCGGCCGACCAGTCGACGTGCGGCGTGGGCTCGTCCAGGTGCAGGGTCCTGGGCAGGACGCCGTGCCGCATGGCCAGCACCGTCTTGATGACACCCGCGACGCCGGCGGCGGCCTGCGTGTGCCCGATGTTCGACTTCAGCGCTCCCAGCAGGAGCGGCCGCTCGTCCGGCCGGTCCTGCCCGTACGTCGCCAGCAGCGCCTGGGCCTCGATGGGGTCGCCGAGGGCGGTGCCGGTGCCGTGCGCCTCGACCACGTCGACGTCCGACGCGCCGAGGCCGGCGTCGGCCAGCGCCTGGCGGATCACCCGCTGCTGGGCCGGACCGCTGGGGGCGGTGAGGCCGTTGGAGGCGCCGTCCTGGTTGACGGCCGAGCCGCGCAGGACCGCGAGGACCCGGTGGCCGTTGCGCTCGGCGTCCGAGAGCCGCTCGACGAGCAGCATGCCGACGCCCTCGGCCCATCCGGTGCCGTCGGCGGCGGCCGCGAACGGCTTGCAGCGGCCGTCGGCGGCCAGCCCGCGCTGGCGGCTGAACTCCATGAACGCACCCGGCGTGGACATCACCGTCACCCCGCTGACCAGGGCGAGCGAGCACTCCCCCTTGCGCAGCGACTGCGCGGCCAGGTGCAGGGCGACCAGCGACGACGAGCACGCCGTGTCCACCGTCACCGCCGGGCCCTCGAGCCCGAAGGTGTAGGCCAGCCGGCCCGAGACGACGGCGGCGGCGTTGCCCGTGCCGAGGTAGCCGTCGAAGTCCTCGGGGGAGGTGGACAGGCGGGCGTAGTCCTGGCCGTTCGTGCCGGCGAAGACTCCGGTGCGGCTGCCGCGTACGGAGGCCGGGTCGATGCCCGCCCGTTCGAAGGCCTCCCAGGCGGTCTCCAGCAGCAGCCGCTGCTGGGGGTCCATCATCAGGGCCTCGCGCGGCGAGATCCCGAAGAACGCGGCGTCGAAGTCGCCGACGCCGTCGAGGAATCCGCCCTCGCGGACGTAGCAGGTGCCCGCGTTGTCGGGGTCGGGGTCGTAGAGCGCGTCCAGGTCCCAGCCCCGGTCGGCGGGGAATCCGGAGACGGCGTCGCCGCCTTCCTCGACGAGCCGCCACAGCTCCTCGGGCGAGGTGACGCCGCCGGGGAAGCGGCAGCTCATCGCGACGATCGCGATGGGCTCCCGGGATTCCGCCACCAGTTTCCGGTTCTGCCGACGCAGCCGCTCGGTCTCCTGGAGGGAGGCCCGCAGTGCCTGAACGATTTTCTCGTTCGACGTGGTCATCATGTGCTCCGTACTCAGGCCGTTTCGGAAATCGTTCAGAGTTCGCCGTCGCCCAGCGCCAGTTCGATGAGGTTGTCGACGTCCATCGACTCGATGGATCGCGACGCCTCGTCGGCGTCCGTACCGGCGGCGGGGGCAGGGGCAAGTGCCGGGTCGGCGGGGTTGCTGTCGCCCGCCAGACGCAGCAGGGCGTCCAGCAGCCCCGCCTCGCGCAGGCGGGCGAGCGGCAGGGCGGCGAGGGCCTGACGCACCCGTTCGTCGTCGCTCCCACCGGCGCCGGAGCCGTCGCCGGAGCCGTCGCGGCCGTTCTCCACGAGCAGGTCGGCAAGCAGCTGTTCGGTCAGGGCCAGCGGCGTGGGGTGGTCGAAGACCATGGTCATCGGGAGCTTCAGGCCCGTGACCGTGCCGAGCCGGTTGCGCAGTTCGACCGCCGTGAGCGAATCGAAGCCCAGCTCGCGGAACGCCCTGTCCGGCTCGACGGCGGCTGCCCCGGCGGCCCCCGTGTAGCCGAGCACGGCGGCCGCCTCGGCCCGTACGACCTCGAGCAGGGCCTCGCGCCGATCGTCCCGCGCGAGCCCGGCCAGACGCCGCGTCAGCTCCAGGACGCCGTCACCCGGCGCCTCGTCGTCACGGCCGGCCCCGGAGGCCAGCGCCGTACCCACCTCGGGCAGGTCGCCGAGCAGCGGACTGGGGCGGCCGATGGTGAACGACGGCGCGAACCGCGACCAGTCCACGTCCGCCACGACCACCGCCGTGTCGCCCCGGTCCATCGCGTTCTGCAGCGCGCCGACGGCCAGGTCCGGCGGCAGCGAGGGCAGGCCGCGCCGGCGCAGGTGCTCCTCCGCCCCGCCGTCGGCCGCCATGCCGCCCTCGGCCCACGGGCCCCAGGCGACGGCAGTCGCGGCCAGGCCGCGGGCCCGCCGCCGCTGCGCCAGCGAGTCGAGGAACGCGTTGGCCGCCGAGTACGCGGCCTGGCTGCCGCTGCCCCACACCCCGGACACCGACGAGAAGAGGACGAAGGCGTCCAGCGGCCGGTCGCCCAGCAGCTCGTCCAGGTGCACCGCACCCGCGACCTTGGCCGACACGACGGCGGCCAGCTCGGCCGTACCCGTGTCCATGATGGTCGCGAACTGCGGAAGCCCCGCCGCGTGGACGACCGCCGTCAGCCCGGGGCCGGTCTCCTCGAGCGAGCCGAGCAGCCCGGCGACCGCGCTCCTGTCGGCCACGTCGCACGCCACGACGGCGACCTTGGCCCCCAGGCCCTCGAGCTCCGCACGCAGTTCCGCCGCCCCCTCGGCGGCCTCGCCGCGTCGGCTGGTGAGCACCAGGCGCTCGGCGCCGTTACGGGCCAGCCAGCGGGCGGCATGGCCGCCCAGCGAGCCCGTACCGCCGGTGATCAGTACGGTCCCGCGCGGCCGCCACCCGCCGCCGGCGGCGGCCACCGTGCCGCGCGGTGCCCGCGCCAGCCGCCGTACGAGCACTCCCGAGCCGCGCACGGCGAGCTGGTCCTCGGCGGCGCCTGTTCCGGTATGGGCATCGGCATCGGCATCGGCATCGGCGAGCACGTCGACCAGGCGATTCAGGGCGCGCTCGTCCGGCACCCCCGGCAGGTCGATCAGTCCGCCCCAGCGCTGGGGAACTTCCAGCGCGGCCGCCCGGCCCATGCCCCAGACGAGACCCTGCAGCGGATTCTCGACGGGGTTCGAGCGGCCGGTCGACACGGCACCACGCGTGACGCACCACAGCGGGGTGGCCACGTCGAGGTCGCCCAGTGCCTGTACGAGCGCCATGGTCGCGGCCAGGCTCGCGGGCAGTCCGTCGTGGTCCGGGTGCGTCCCCTCGGCCAGCGCCAGGAGGGACACCACACCGGCCAAGGCCGTACCGCCCGGCACCGCCTCGCGCAGCATTTCCGCCACGGCCTCGCGGTCGCCGCCGGGCCCGCCGACGACCACGGGCGCGAGGGCATCGGCCCCCCGGTCGCCGAGGACACGGACGACGTCACGCGCCTCCTCCGACGCGCTGTCGGGTGCCACGACCAGCCATGCGCCCGAGAGCGCGGCGCCGGAGGCGAGTTCGGTCAGCGGCTTCCAGACGGGCTGGTAGCGCCAGCCGTCGAGCGTGGACCTCGTCCGGCTCTCGCGCCGCCACGCCGACAGCGCGGCGAACACCGAATCCGCGGACGCCTCGGCGTCGACGCCGAGGCGCTCGGCCAGCGCCTCGTGCCGCCCGTTCTCGACGGTCTCCCAGAACTCCGCCTCGGCGGCGTCGCCGGGCACGCCCGGCTGCCCGGTCGCGACGGTCTGAGTGGGGCGTGCGTTCTCGAGCCAGTAGCGCTGCCGCTGGAAGGGATACGTCGGCAGGTCGACAACACGAGCACCCCTCCCGGCCAAGACCGCGCTCCAGTCCACCGGGACACCAAGGACATGAAGCCGAGCCAGAGCCGTGGTGACGGAGCGACCTTCGGGGCGGTCGGCACGAAGCGCCGCGACAGCCGAAGCCGTCTCCACACTCTGCTGCGCCATCGCGGTCAGCACACCGCCGGGACCGACCTCGAGAAAGACCCCCGCACCCGCGGCGTCCAGCGCACGGACCGCATCGGAGAAACGGACCGTGTGCCGCACATGCCGCACCCAGTACTCCGGGTCACCCAGCTCATCGACCGTAACCAGCCGCCCGGTCAGGGCGGACACGAACGGGACCACCGGCGCGGAGTAGGTGACGCTCTCGGCGACCTTACGGAACGCCCCCAGCATCGGATCCATCAACGGCGAATGGAAAGCATGCGACACCGACAACCGCTTCGTCCGCCGACCACCAGCAGCCAGCAACCCACCGACCTCGATGACATCGTCCTCAGCCCCCGAGACGACCACAGAAGACGGACCATTGACCGCGGCGATGCCCACCCGGTCCTCGCGACCGGCGAGCAACGGAAGCACCTCCCCCTCCGACGCCTCCACCGCCAACATCAACCCACCCACAGGCAACGCCTGCATCAACCGACCACGCGCCGCTACGAGCGCGGCCGCGTCGGCAAGGGACAACACCCCAGCCACATGCGCGGCAGCCAGCTCGCCGATCGAATGCCCGGCCAGGAAATCAGGCCGCACACCCCACGACTCGAGGAGCCGGAACAACGCCACCTCAACGGCGAACAACGCCGGCTGAGTAAACCCGGTCTGGTTCAGCAGCTCGCCATCGTCACCGAACACCACATCCCGCAACGGACGCTCAAGATGCGCGTCCATGTGCGCGCACACCTCGTCGAAGGCGTCGGCGAAGACCGGGAAAGCGGCATACAACTCCCGCCCCATCCCCACCCGCTGACTCCCCTGCCCCGAGAACAGGAACGCCGTCCGAGCCGTCGATGCCCCGGCGACACCGCGTACGAGGTCCGGTGACGACTCACCGCGTCCCAGAGCATCCAGCCCGGAGAGCAGGGTGGCGCCGTCCTGTCCGACGATCACGGCCCGGTGCTCCATGGCCGTACGACTGACGGCGAGGGAGAGGGCGACGTCCTGCGGGCGCCGGTCCGCTACGTGGGCGAGGAGGTTACGGGCCTGTTCGCGCAGGGCGGCCTCGTCCTTGCCGGACACGGTCCACGCGGTGCAGCGCTCCGAGTCGCCCGCGTCCGCTTGCGCTTCCGCTTCCTTCGGAGCCGGTTCCTCGACGGGCGCCTCTTCGATGATGGTGTGGGCGTTGGTGCCGCTCACGCCGAAGGACGATACGGCCGCCCGGCGCGGCTGCCCGTCCGTAGCGGTCCACTCGACCGGCTCGGACAGCAGGCGCACGGCCCCGGCCGACCAGTCGACGTGGGGCGTCGGCTCGTCGACGTGCAGGGTCCTGGGCAGGAGGCCGTGGTGCAGGGCCAGCACGGTCTTGATCACGCTCGCCACGCCGGAGGCCGCCTGGGTGTGGCCGATGTTCGACTTCATCGAGCCCAGCCACAGGGGCCGGTCCCCCGGGCGCTCCTGCCCGTACGTGGCCAGCAGGGCCTGTGCCTCGATCGGGTCGCCCAGCGCGGTGCCGGTGCCGTGGGCCTCGACGGTGTCGATGTCGGCGGCGGTCAGTCCGGCGTTGGCGAGGGCCTGGCGGATGACGCGCTGCTGGGCGGGGCCGTTGGGGGCGGTGAGGCCGTTGGAGGCGCCGTCCTGGTTGACGGCGCTGCCGCGGACGACCGCGAGGACGGGGTGGCCGTTGCGCCGGGCGTCGGAGAGCCGCTCGACGAGCAGCATGCCGACGCCCTCGCCCCAGCCCGTGCCGTCGGCGGCCGCCGCGAACGGCTTGCAGCGGCCGTCGGCGGCGAGGCCGCGCTGGCGGCTGAACTCGACGAAGGCGTTGGGGCCGGCCATCACGGTCGCGCCGCCGACGAGGGCCATCTCGCATTCGCCCTGCCGCAGCGCCTGGGTGGCCAGGTGCAGCGCGACCAGCGACGACGAGCACGCCGTGTCCACCGTCACCGCCGGGCCCTCGAGCCCGAACGTGTAGGCGATGCGACCGGACATGACGCTTCCGGAGCTGCCGGTGAGCAGGTGCCCCTCGACTCCGTCGGGCAGTTCGCCGAGCCCGGCGCCGTAGCCCTGGTAGCCCGAGCCGATGAACACGCCCGTCCGCGATCCCTTGACGGCGGCCGGGGCGAGCCGGGCGCGCTCGAGGGCCTCCCAGGCGGTCTCCAGCAGCAGCCGCTGCTGCGGGTCCATGGCCAGCGCCTCGCGCGGCGAGATGCCGAAGAACCTGGGGTCGAAGTGGCCCGCGTCGTGCAGGAAGCCGCCTTCGTCGACGTACGTGGTGCCCGGCCGCTCGGGGTCCGGGTCGTACAGCGCCTCCAGGTCCCAGCCGCGGTCGGCCGGGAACGCGGAGACGGCGTCCACGTCGTCGGCGAGCAGCCGCCACAGTTCCTCCGGCGACCGTACTCCGCCGGGGAAGCGGCAGCTCATGGCGACGATGGCGACGGGCTCGTCGGCGACGGAACGGGCCGCCACGGCTTCGGCTTCGGCTTCGGCTTCGCCCGTCCGCGTGGCCCGGCCCGACACCTGGGTGGAGAGGAAGGCGGCGAGGTGGGCCGTGCTGGGGTGGTCGAAGACCAAGGTCGTCGGCAGTCGCAGCCCGGTGGCCGCGTTGAGCCGGTTGCGCAGTTCGACACCGGTGAGGGAGTCGAATCCCAGGTCCTTGAAGGCCCTTTCCGGGGCGACCGCCTCGGGGCCCGCGTGGCCGAGCGCCGTGGCGGCCTCGGTACGGACGAGGTCGAGCAGCACGCGGTCCCGTTCGGCCGGCGCCAGCCCGGCCAGCCGCTCGCCGAGGGCGGAGGTGGTGGTCGCGGCGTCGGGGGTGGCGGCGGCCAGGGCCTCCCGTACCTCCGGCAGATCGCCGAAGAGCGGGCTGGGCCGGGCGACGGTGAAGGCGGGCGCGAACCGCTCCCACAGCACGTCGGCCACGACCACGGCGGTCTCGTCGAGGTCCAGTGCCCGCTGGAGGGCGGCCGTCGCCGTCTCCGGGGCCATCGCGGGCAGCCCGCGCCGACGCAGATGCGACCGTGCCTCCTCGTCCCCGGCCATTCCGCCGTCGGCCCACGGCCCCCAGGCCACGGCCGTGCCCGCCAGCCCGCGGGCGCGCCGGCGTTCGGCCAGGCCGTCGAGGAAGGCGTTGGCGGCGGAGTAGGCGGCCTGGTTGCCGCTGCCCCACACGCCGGCGACGGACGAGAAGAGCACGAAGGCGTCCAGGGGCCGGTCGCCCAGCAGTTCGTCCAGGTGGGTCGCGCCCGCGACCTTCGCCGACACCACGTCGGCGAGGTCGGCGAGCCTCGTGTCGGGGAGGGGGGAGAACTGCGGCATGCCGGCGGCGTGCACCACCGCCGTCAGCGGCTCGTCGTCCTCCTCCAGCGTCCTGAGCAGAGCCGCCACGGCCGCCCGGTCGGCGGCGTCGCAGGCGACGAGCGTCACGCGGGCGCCCAGGTCCCGCAGGTCGGCGGCGAGTTCCTCGGCGCCGGGGGCCTCGGGTCCACGGCGGCCGGTGAGGACGAGGTGGCCGGCCCCGGCGCGGGCGAGGTGACGGGCCACGTGGGCGCCGAGGGCGCCCGTACCGCCGGTGATCAGCACGGTGCCGCGCGGCCGCCACGCCCGCTCGGCGGGCACGGCGCCGAAGGGCGCCCGGGTCAGCCGGCGTACGAACACCCCGGACGGCCGGACGGCGAGCTGGTCCTCGTCGCCCGCCGCGCCGCCCAGCACGGCCGCGAGACGGCGTGCCGAACGCTCGTCCAGCACCTCCGGCAGGTCGACCAGCCCGCCCCAGCGCTGCGCGTGTTCCAGCGCGGCCGCCCTGCCCAGGCCCCAGACCATCCCCTGGTACGGGCTCCGCGCGGCGTCCGAGCGCCCGACCGAGACCGCCCCGCTCGTGGCGCACCACAGCGGCGCGTCCACTCCCGCCTCGCCCAGCGCCTGGACGAGCACGGTGGTGAGGGCGAGGCCCAGGGGCAGGGACGTGTGCAGCGGGTGCGGGTCCTCGGCCCGGCCGAGCAGTGAAAGGACGTGCTCCGGTGCCGCCCAGCGGATGCGCTCGGCCAGCTCGGAGCGGTCGTCGTCAGCGCCTACGGTCAGCCGCATGACGTCGGCGCCGTGGGCGGACAGGACGCGCTCGATCGCGTCGGCGGCCGGGGATTCCTCCTCGTCCGTGGTGACGATCAGCCAGGTTCCCCGCGGCCCGGTCGCCTCCCGCAGGGCTGTCAGCGGCTTCCAGGTGACCCGGTAACGCAGGCTGTCGACGGCGGACTGCTTCCGCTGCCGGCGACGCCAGTCCGACAGCGCCGGCAGCACGGAGCTGAGCGGCGCCGCCTCGTCGACGGCCAGTTCCTCGGTGAGGGCGGCCAGGTCCTGCCGCTCCACGGACTCCCAGAAAATCCTCTCCGAGGGGTCCTGGGCATCCCCGGTGAGGGCGGCGGTCTCGCCGGAGGACGGCAGCAGCCAGTAGGGCTGGTGCCGGAAGGCGTACGTGGGCAGGTCGACGCGGCGGGCGCCCCGGCCGGCGAAGACGGCCGGCCAGTCGAGGGCGACGCCGTGGACGTGCAGCCGGGCCACGGCCGTCGTGACGGCGACGTCCTCCGGACGATCCGCGCGCAGGGCGGGGACGGCCGTCACGCTCGGTTCGTCGACGATGTCCTGGACCAGAGCGGCGAGAGCACCACCCGGACCGACCTCGAGGAAGGCGGTCACGCCTTCGCTGGCCAGCACCGAGACGGCGTCGGCGAAGCGGACGGCATGACGGACGTGCCGCACCCAGTACTCGGGGTCGCACACCTCGCCTTCCGTGACCAGACGGCCTGTGAGCGTGGAGACGATCGGGATGGCCGGGGCGGCGAAGGTCACGCCTTCAGCGACCGCCCGGAAGTCCGCGAGCATCGGCTCCATCAGCGGCGAATGGAAAGCGTGCGAGACGGCAAGGGCCTTCGTCCTACGGCCCTGAGCGGCGAGCTTGGCGGCCATCTCCGTGACAGCGCCCTCCGCACCGGACAGCACCACAGAGGTGGGCCCGTTGACGGCGGCGATGCCGACCCGGTCCTCGAAGCCGACGAGCAGCGGAAGGACCTCATCCTCCGACGCCTGCACCGCCACCATCACGCCACCGGCAGGCAGGGCCTGCATCAGACGCCCACGCGCCGCCACAAGCGCAGCCGCATCGGCCAGGGACAACACCCCGGCGACATGCGCGGCGGCCAGCTCACCGATCGAATGCCCGGCCAGGAAGTCCGGCCTTACACCCCAGGACTCGAGGAGACGGAACAACGCCACCTCAACGGCGAACAACGCCGGCTGAGTGAACCCGGTCTGATTCAGCAGCTCGCCATCGTCACCGAACACCACATCCCGCAACGAACGCTCAAGATGCGCGTCCAACTCCCCACACACCGCATCGAACGCCTCAGCGAACACCGGGAACGCGGCATACAACTCCCGCCCCATCCCCACCCGCTGACTCCCCTGCCCCGAGAACAACAGGCCGGTCTTGCCGTCCCTCGCGCCATCGCCACCGGCGTCGCCCCGGGCGGCCAGCGCCTCCAGCCCCCGCACCAGCTCCTCACGGTCCGTGCCCACCGCGAACCCGCGATACGGCAACGCACCACGCGTCGTAGCCAACGACAACGCCACATCCACCACATCAAGACCGGGATCAGCTTCCACGAACGACAACAGCCGCTCCGCCTGCCCCCGCAGCCCCTCCGCATCCTTACCCGACACCAACCACGGCACCGCGACACCAACGCCCGCACCGCGATCGTCACGCGCGTCGTCGGCCCGCGCCTCCTCCGGCGCCTGCTCGACGATGACGTGCGCGTTCGTCCCGCTCACACCGAACGACGACACACCCGCCCGACGCGGACGCCCGTCACCGTCCACCGCCCAGTCGACCGGCTCCGTCAGCAACCGCACCTCGCCCGCCGACCAATCCACATGCGGCGACGGGTCGTCCGCGTGCAGCGTCTTCGGCAGGACGCCGTGCCGCATGGCCTGGACCATCTTGATGATGCCCGCGACGCCCGCCGCGGCCTGGGTGTGCCCGAGGTTCGACTTGACGGTTCCCAGCCACAGCGGGTGGTCTTCGGGCCGCCCGTGCCCGTAGGCCTCGAGCAGTGCCTGGGCTTCGATCGGGTCGCCGAGCGTCGTTCCCGTGCCGTGTGCCTCGACCGCGTCGACGTCGGCGGCGGTCAGGCCGGCCGATGCCAGGGCCTGCCGGATCACCCGCTGCTGGGCGGGGCCGTTGGGGGCGGTAAGGCCGTTCGAGGCGCCGTCCTGGTTGAGGGCGCTGCCGCGTACGACCGCCAGCACCTGGTGTCCGTTGCGCCGGGCATCCGACAGCCGCTCCACGAGCAGCATGCCGACGCCCTCCGCGAGGCCGGTGCCGTCGGCGGTGGCCGAGAAGGCGCGGCAGCGGCCGTCCTGCGACAGGCCGCGCTGGCGGCTGAAGCCGATGAGCGCTCCGGGTGTCGACATGACGGTCACGCCGCCGGCCAGGGCCAGTTCGCACTCGCCCTGCCGCAGCGCCTGCGCCGCCAGGTGCAGAGCCACCAGCGACGACGAGCACGCCGTGTCCACGGTCACCGCCGGGCCCTCCAGCCCGAACGTGTAGGACAGCCGGCCGGATACGACGGATGCCGAGTTGGCGGTGAGCAGATGTCCTTCCATGCCCTCCGCGGCGCCGGCGGTGAGGCCGACGGCGTAGTCCTGGCCGTTGGTGCCGGCGAAGACGCCGGTGCGGGAGCCGCGCAGCGTCGCCGGGTCGATGCCGGCGCGTTCAAAGGCCTCCCAGGTGACCTCCAGCAGGAGCCGTTGCTGCGGGTCCATGGCCAGCGCTTCGCGCGGCGAGATGCCGAAGAAGTCCGGGTCGAAGTCGCCGGCGTCGTGGAGGAAGCCGCCTTCGCGGGTGTAGACGGTGCCGGGTGCGTCGGGGTCGGCGTCGTAGAGGGCGTCGAGGTCCCAGCCGCGGCCGGCCGGGAAGCCGGTGATGGCGTCGCCGCCGCTCGCGACGAGGTCCCACAGGTCCTCCGGGCTGCGGACGTCTCCGGGGAAGCGGCAGCTCATGCCGACGATGGCGATGGGCTCGTCGTGTCCGGCGGGGCGCCCTGGGGTGGCCGGTGGGGCCTCGGTGACCAGGGTGACGCGCCCGGCGCCGCCCGTGACCCGGTCCGAGAGGTGGGCGGCGAGGGCCGCGGGGGTGGGGTGGTCGAAGACGACGGTCGCGGGCAGCCTGGTGCCCACCGCCGTGCCGAGGCGGTTGCGGAGCTCCATGGCCGCCAGGGAGTCGAAGCCCAGTTCGCGGAAGGCGCGTCCGGGGTCGACGGCCGCCGGTTCGGCGTGGCCGAGCACGGCCGCGACCTGGGTGCGGACGAGCTTGAGGAGGGCCTCGCGGCGTTCCGCCGGAGGCAGCCCGGCCAGCCGCCGGGCCTCCTGCGGGGTCTCGTCGGTGGCCGCCGCTTCGGCGGCCCGGCGCAGCGGGGTCCTGACGAGTCCGCGCAGCAGGGCGGGTACCGTGCCGCTGGCCGTGTGCCGGCGCATGGCGGCCGGGTCCAGGCGTACGGGCGCGAGCACCGGGTCCTCGAGGGTGCGCGCGAGGTCGAGGAGGCGCAGGCCCTCGTCGGCGGTCAGCGGTATGAGCCCGGCGCGGGTCATCCGCCGCAGGTCGCCGGTCCCGAGGCGCGTCTGCTCGCCGCGCTCGTCCCACACGCCCCAGGCGAGCGAGGAGGCCGGCAGCCCGCTCGCCTTTCGGTGCTCGGCGAGGGCGTCGAGGAAGGCGTTGCCCGCCGCGTACGCGGCCTGGCCCGCGCCGCCGAGCGTGCCGGCGAAGGAGGAGAAGAGGACGAACGCGGCGAGGTGGTCCATGTGCCGCGTCAGTTCGTGGAGGTTCAGGGCCGCGTCGACCTTGGGGCGCAGCACCTGGTCGAGTTCGTCGGGGGCGAGGGAGGCGACGAGGCCGCCCGCGACGACGGCCGCGGCGTGGACGACGGCGGTGAGCGGGTGCTCCGCCGGTATGCCGGCGAGAAGTTCGGCCAGGGCCTCGCGGTCGGCGGCGTCGCAGGCGGCGATGGTGACGGTTTCGGCGCCGAGTGCGGTCGTCAGGTGCTCGCGCAGCGCGTCGGCGCCTTCGGTCGCGGGGCCACGGCGGCTGGTGAGGACGATGTGACGGATGCCGTGGGTGGTGACGAAGTGTTCGGCGACGAGCCGGCCCAGGGCGCCGGTGCCGCCGGTGATCAGGACGGTGCCGTTCGGATCGAGGGCCTGAGCCGGGATCCGGGCCCGGGTCTGCTCCTGGGCCCGGGCCTGCTCCTGGGCCTGGTCCTGCTCCTGGGCCTGGGCCTGGGCCTGGGCCTGGGGAGCGTGCCCGGCGGCGGGCACGCGGGCGAGCCTCGGTACGGACATCCGCCCGGCCCGCAGCGCGAACTGGGGCTCGCCCGTGGCCAGTGCGGCCGGCAGGAGGGCGTGGGAGTCCGCGTGGTCGTCGAGGTCCGCCAGGACCAGCCGGTCGGCGTGCTCGGACTGCGCCGAGCGGACCAGTCCCCACACGGGTGCGTGGGCGAGGCCGGCCAGAGCGTCGTCGCCGTCGTCCGCCGCGACCGCGCCCCGGGTGAGCAGGACGAGCCGGGAGGCCGCGCAGCGTTCGTCGGCGAGCCAGGAGCGGACGATGCCGAGGGTTTCGCGGGCGAGGGCCCGTACGGCCTCGGGGTCGCCGCCGTCGGCGCCGGGCACGGCGGCGACCACCACGTCGGGTACGGCTTCGTCCGCCGGCACGGGGAGGGTGGAGAGGAGGCCGGGCCGCAGGGCGCGCAGCGCCTCGGGGACGTCGTCGCCGAGAACGGCCCATCGTCCTTCCGGCGTCCGGGAGTTCACGGGCACGGGCAGGGGCACGGGAACGTGTAGGGCTGTCCAGTCCACCCGGTACAGCGCGTCGTGGTGGTCCGCGCGCGGGGAGCGGAGCTGCTCCTCGTCCACGGTGCGGAAGCTCAGCGTGCCCACGGAGGCCACGGCCCGGCCCGTCGCGTCGGCGGCGGTCACGGACACCGCGCCGGGGCCCGCCGGGCTGATGCGCACGCGCAGCTCCGACGCGCCGGTGGCGTGCAGGCGCACGTTCTCCCAGGAGAAGGCGAGCCGTCCGCCGTCGGTGTCCCCGAGCGGGCCGAAGCCGACGGCGTGCAGCGCGGCGTCCAGCAGTGCGGGGTGAAGGCCGAAGCGGGCGGCGTCGGTCCGGGCGTCCGGGGCGGCCGTGGGCAGGGCGACCTCGGCGTACACCTCGTCGCCGTGGCGCCAGGCGGCCCGCAGGCCCTGGAAGGCGGGCCCGTAGCCGAACGACCGCTCGGCGAGCAGGTCGTAGAAGCCGTCGAGGTCGACGGCCGTGATGCCCGCGTCGGCCGGAGGCCAGGCGGTGAGGTCCTCGGTCGCGTCCGTCTCCGCTGTGCCGCCCGTGGCCAGGGCGCCGGTGCCGTGGCAGGTCCACCCGTCGTCGTCGGCGGCCGCGTCGTCGGGCCGCGAGTAGATGCCGAAGGACCTGCGGCCGGAGTCGTCGGCCTGGCCGACGGAGACCTGGACGACCACTCCCGCGCCGTGCTCGGGGAGCAGCAGCGGTGCCTGGAGGGTGAGTTCCTCGAGCCGGTCGCAGCCGGCGTGGTCGCCGGCGCGGAGGGCGAGCTCGACGAAGGCCGTGCCCGGCAGCAGGACGTTGCCCATCACGACGTGGTCGGCGAGCCAGGGGTGGGTGTGGGTGGACAGCCGTCCGGTGAGCAGCAGGCCGTCGGAGTCGGCGAGGGTGACGACGGCGCCCAGCAGCGGGTGGTCGGCCGACCCCAGGCCGAGGCCGGTGGCGTCGCCGGCGGAGTGGGGGGCGTCGAGCCAGTAGCGCTGGTGCTGGAAGGCGTAGGTGGGCAGGGGCACGGTACGGGCGCCCGTACCGCCGAGGAGCGCGTGCCAGTCGAGGGCGACGCCGTGGGCGTGGGCCTCGGCGGCCGAGCGCAGGAACCGGCCCGGGCCTCCTTCGTCGCGGCGCAGCGTGCCCAGCGCGACGACCGTGGCGCCCATGTCGTCGAGGGTCTCCTGCATCCCCATGGTGAGCACGGGGTGGGCGCTGACCTCGACGAGCGCGCTGTGCCCGTCGGCGACCAGGGCTCGGGTGGCCTGCTCGAAGTGCACGGTCTGCCGCAGGCTGCGGTACCAGTACTCGGCGTCGAGCCGTGCGGTGTCCAGCGGCTGTCCGGTGACGGTGGAGTAGAACGGCACGTCGGACGAGCGCGGCGAGATGTCGGCGAGGGCGCCGAGGACGCGCTCGCGGACCGACTCGACCTGGGCGGAGTGGGAGGCGTAGTCGACGGCGATGACGCGGGCCCTGATGTCGTCGGCGGCGAGCACGTCGCGCAGTTCGGCCAGGGCGTCGGGGTCGCCGGACAGGACGATGGAGGTGGGGCTGTTGACGGCCGCCACGGACAGCCGGTCGCCCCACGGCTCCATGCGCGGGGAGAGTCGGTCCAGGGGCAGGCCCACGGACATCATGCCGCCGCGCCCGGAGAGCGCGGTCAGGGCCTGGCTGCGCAGCGCCACGACCTTCGCCGCGTCCTCCAGCGACAGTGCTCCCACCACGCACGCGGCGGCGATCTCGCCCTGGCTGTGCCCGGCCACGGCGGCCGGCCGCACGCCGTACGAGCGCCACAGCTCGGCCAGGGAGACCATCACCGCCCACAGCACCGGCTGAACGACGTCGACCCGGTCGAGCCCGGGCGCGCCGGGAGCCGCGCGCAGGACGTCCTCCAGCGACCAGTCGACGTGCGGTGCCAGCGCGTCCGCGCACTGCCGGATGCGCTCGCGGAAGACGGGCGAGGCGTCGAGGAGTCCGAGCGCCATGCCGGGCCACTGGGAGCCCTGCCCGGGGAAGACGAAGGCGACCTGGCGGGCGTGTTCGGCGGTGCCGCGCACCACGGTGGCAGGGTCGGGCTCGCCGGCGGCGAGCGTGGCCAGGGATGCCTCGAGCCCGGCCCGGTCGGCGGCCAGGAGGACGGCGCGGTGGGCGAAGGCGGTGCGGGTGGTGGCGAGCGAGCGGGCGATGTCGGCGGCGTCGAGGCCGGGGTGTGCGGCGAGGTACGAACTCAGGCGCCCCGCCTGGGCGATGAGGGCGGCCTCGCCCTTGCCCGACAGGGCCCAGGGGATGAGGGGCAGGGGCGTTCCGGCGGCCTCTTCGCCGGGGCTGTCGACTTCGCCGGGGCCGTCGACGTGGGCCGCCGCCGGCGTGGCCTCCTCGGTCTGTTCGGTGTGCTCGGTCTGTTCGGTGTGCTCGATCTGTTCGGTGTGCTCGATCTGCTCCGCCTGCGCGGTCTCTTCCGCCTGTTCGATGAGTACGTGCGCGTTGGTGCCGCTGACGCCGAAGGCGGACACGCCCGCGCGCCGGGGCCGGCCGGTCTCGGGCCAGGCGGTCTGCCGTGTCAGCAGGGACACCGCCCCCGTCGACCAGTCGACGTGCGGCGTCGGCTCGTCGACGTGGAGGGTGCGGGGCAGCACGCCGTTCCGCAGGGCCTGGACCATCTTGATGACACCGGCGACACCGGCGGCGGCCTGGGTGTGTCCGAGGTTCGACTTGACCGAGCCGAGCCACAGCGGCCGGTCGGCGGGGCGCTCCTGCCCGTAGGCGGCCAGCAGGGCGTCGGCCTCGATGGGGTCACCGAGCGCGGTGCCGGTGCCGTGCGCCTCGACCACGTCGATGTCGGACGGGGACAGCCTGGCGTTGGCCAGGGCCTGGTGGATGACGCGCTGCTGGGAGGGCCCGTTGGGGGCGGTCAGGCCGTTGCTCGCACCGTCCTGGTTGACCGCGCTTCCCCGTACGACCGCCAGGACGGGGTGGCCGTTGCGCCGTGCGTCGGAGAGCCGCTCCACGAGCAGCACGCCGACGCCCTCGGACCAGCCGGTGCCGTCCGCCGAGGAGGAGAACGCCCGGCACCGCCCGTCCGCGGACAGTCCGCGCTGGCGGCTGAACTCCACGAACGTCGTCGGCCCGGCCATCACGGTCACGCCGCCGGCCAGCGCCAGCTCGCACTCGCCCTGCCGCAGCGCCTGCACGGCCAGGTGCAGCGCGACCAGCGACGACGAGCATGCCGTGTCGATCGTCACCGCCGGGCCCTCCAGGCCCAGCGTGTAGGCGACGCGGCCCGAGACGACGCTTCCGGAGTTGCCGGTGCTGACGTATCCCTCGATGCCCTCGGGTATGCCGGGGAGCCGGGAGACGTAGTCGTGGTACATGACGCCCGCGAACACGCCGGTGCGGCTGCCGCGCAGCGACGCCGGGTCGATCTCGGCGCGCTCGACGGCTTCCCACGAGGCCTCCAGCAGCAAGCGCTGCTGAGGGTCCATGGCCAGGGCCTCGCGGGGGCCGATGCCGAAGAACGCCGCGTCGAAGTCGCCCGCGTCGTGGAGGAAGCCGCCCCCTCGCGCGTACGTCGTTCCCGGGGTCTCGGGGTCGGGGTCGTAGAGCGCCTCGAGGTCCCAGCCGCGGTCGGCCGGGAACGCGGAGATCGCGTCGCGGCCTTCCGTGACGAGGCTCCACAGCTCCTCGGGGGAGCTGACGCCGCCGGGGAAGCGGCAGCTCATACCCACGACGGCGATGGGCTCGTGGTTCTTGCTCTCCACCTCGCGCAGGCGCTGACGTGCGTGGCGCAGATCGACAGTGGCACGCTTGAGGTAGTCCCGGAGCTTGTTCGCGTCAGTCGTCATCTGAATTCTGTTCCTCAATGCCAAGGGAATTCGTGCTGCCGATCGGTGGCCATTCGGTGGTCATTCGGTGGTGCCGAGCTCGTTGTCGAGGAGCTCGAAGAGCTCCTCGTCGGTGGCGTCCTCGACCGCGGCCGCGTCCGATTCCGCGCCGGACGACGCGGTGCCGGTGGTGCCGAGGCCGGCGTCGGTTTCGGTGCCCGTGCCGCCGTGGTCGCGGCTCGCGTCGTTCCACTTCGCGAGCAGCACTTCGAGGCGCAGGGCGACCGTGGCGCGCAGCCCCTTGTCGATCTTGTCGCCCCTGTCACCCTTGCCGCTCTTGTCACCCTTGTCGCCCTTGTCGCCCCGTCCACGCCGCGAGTTGATGAGCGCGGCTTCGAGGCGGTCGATCTCGGCGAGGAGGGAGGGGGCGCCGGCGTCCGCGCCGTCGGCCGGCAGTTCGGCGTCGAGGTGCTCGGCGAGAGCGGTGGGCGTCGGATAGTCGAACAACAGGCCTGCGGGCAGGCGCAGTCCGGTGGCGGCCCCGAGGCGGTTGCGCAGCTCGACCGCCGTCAGCGAGTCGAAGCCGAGGTCGCGGAACGCCTGCCCGGCGCCGACCGCCTCGGACGAGGCGTGCCCCAGCACGGCGGCGACCTCGCCCCGGACCGTGGCCAGCAGGATCCTGCGGCGCTTCTCCCCCGACGCGCCCGCCAGTTGCCGCTCGAGCGAGGAGGAGGCGGGCAGCGCCCCGGCCGCCGCCCTGCGTGCGGTGGCCGGCACCAGTCCGAGCAGGAGAGCGGGCAGGGGTGACGCCGCCGCCCGGGCGCGCAGCGCGGCGAGGTTCAGCCGGACCGGTACGTACACGCCGCCGTCCGCCGCGGCCGCCGCGTCGAAGAGCGCGAGCCCCTCGTCGGCCGGCAGCGGGGCGACGCCGCCGCGCGCCATGCGCGCGAGCGCCTCGGTGTCGGCCTCGCCCAGCATCCCCTCGGCACCGGTCGCCCAGGGCCCCCAGGCGAGCGAGGTGCCCGCCTGCCCAGCAGCTCGGCGCCGCTGCGCCAAGGCGTCGAGATAGGCGTTGGCGGCGGCGTAGTTGGCCTGACCGGCGTTGCCGAAGGTACCGGCGAGGGAGGAGAACAGGACGAAGAGGGAGAGGCGGGCGTGACGGGTGAGCTCGTCCAGGTGGCGGGCGGCGTCCGCCTTGGGCCGGAAGACCCGGTCCAGACGCTCGGGCGTCAGCGCGTCGACGAGCCCGTCGTCCAGGACGCCGGCCGCGTGCACCACGCCCGTCAGCGGATGCTCGGCCGGTACGCCCTCCAGCAGGGCGGCGAGCGCGTCCCGGTCGGCTGCGTCGCAGGCCACCGTCGTCACCCGGGCGCCCAGCGCCGTCAGTTCGGCCTCGAACGCGCCCGCCCCCTCGGCGTCCGGCCCCCGCCTGCTGGTGAGCAGCAGGTGCCGCGCGCCGTGGACGGACACCAGATGCCGCGCGACGAGCCGGCCCAGGGCGCCGGTCGCGCCGGTCACCAGAACGGTGCCCTCCGGGTCGAGCGACAAGGGCGTAGGAGACGCGTCGGCGGTCGCCCGGGCAAGCCGTGGCACGAACAGCCGGTCGCCACGGAGCGCCACCTGAGGCTCGCCGGCTGCCAGCGCCGCCGGCAGGCCGGTGGCCGGATCGGCACCCTCGCCCACGTCGACCAGGACGAAACGGTCCGGGTGCTCGGACTGCGCCGCGCGGACCAGGCCCCACACGGCGGCCATCTCGGGATCCACCGTCGCGGCGTCGGCGGCGCCCGTCGCGACGGCGTTACGGGTGACCACGACGAGGCGGGCGTCATCGCCCGCGGTGCCGACGGCAGCGGACTCCGCCTCCGCCGGCACATCCTGGAGGAGGGCCAGCGCACGCGCCACGGGCCGCGCGCCCGCGGCGGGCACAGGCCGCGGCTCGAGGCCCCGGGCGCGCAGAGCGTCGACGAGCGCGGTGTGGGGCACGGGGTGGTCGTCGAGGCCGCTTTCGCCGACGCCGAGGTACGCCCAGTAGCCCGCGGTAGGCCCGGAAGGTGCCGGGAGCGCCGGCACGGGAGTCCAGTCGACGCGGTAGAGCGACTCCTGGCGGCCGCCGCGCGCCGCGGCGAGCTGCTCGGCCGAGACCGGGCGCAGCACGAGCGAACCGACCGACGCCACGGGCCGCCCGGTGACGTCCGCGACCTGCAGCGACACGGCGTCCTCCCCACCCGCCGCCAGCCTGACGCGCACGGCGGTGGCGCCGGTGGCGTACACCCGCACGCCGTGCCACGAGAACGGCACCCGCGCCTGACCGGTGTCGGGCAACAGCCCGCCGAGCGCGATGACATGCAGCGCCGCGTCGAGCAGTGCCGGGTGGACGCCGAAGCCGGCGACGTCGACGGGGCCGGTGCCCGAAGAGGTGCCGGTGACGGCCTCGGGCAGGGCCAGCTCCGCGAAGAGCACGTCCCCCTGACGCCAGGCCGCCCGTACGCCCCGGAAGACGGGTCCGTAGTCCAGGCCGAGCCCGGACATACGCTCGTAGAGCTCCTCGACAGCCCCGTCCGCCAGCGGAGTCGCGCCGGCCGGCGGCCACTGCGCGAGGTCGTCGGACGATTCATCTGAGGCGGAGGACGGCGTGGCGGAGACCGTGCCCATGGCGTGCGTGGTCCACAGCTCGCCCGCTGCCGCGCCCTCCCGACGGGAGTACACCGTCACCGCACGACGGCCGTCGTCGTCGGCACCGGCGATGAGCACCTGAAGCTGGACCCCGGTGTCCTCCGGGAGTACGAGCGGCGCCCGCAGCGTCAACTCGTCCAGATGGTCGCAACCGACCTGCCCCCCGGCGTGCAGTACGAGGTCCACGAGGGCTGTGCCGGGCAGCAGGACGCTGCCCAGGACGACATGCTCGGCCAGCCACGGGTGCGTGGCCGCCGACAGGCGCCCGGTGAACAGCACACCTTCGCCGTCGGCCAGGCCGACCGCCGCGCCGAGAAGCGCGTGACCGGCCGCCTCCAGACCCGCCGACGCCATGTCGCCGGCGACGGGGCGTGCGTTCTCGAGCCAGTAGCGCTGCCGCTGGAAGGGATACGTCGGCAGGTCGACAACACGAGCACCCCTCCCGGCGAAGACCGCGCTCCAGTCCACCGGGACACCAAGGACATGAAGCCGAGCCAGAGCCGTGGTGACGGACAGACTCTCGGGGCGGTCCGCACGAAGAGCCGCGACAGCCGCAGCCGTCTCCACACTCTGCTGCGCCATCGCGGTCAGCACACCGCCAGGACCGACCTCGAGAAAGACCCCCGCACCCGCGGCATCCAGCGCACGGACCGCATCGGAGAAACGGACCGTGTCCCGCACATGCCGCACCCAGTACTCCGGATCACCCAGCTCATCGACCGTGACCAGCCGCCCGGTCAAAGCAGACACGAACGGGACGACCGGCGCCGAGTAGGTGACACTCTCGGCGACCTTACGGAACGCCCCCAGCATCGGATCCATCAACGGCGAATGGAAAGCATGCGACACCGACAACCGCTTCGTCCGCCGACCACCAGCAGCCAGCAAACCGCCGACCTCGATGACATCATCCTCAGCCCCCGAGACGACCACAGAGGACGGACCATTGACCGCGGCGATCCCGAGCGCATCCTCACGCCCCTCCAGCAACGGAAGCACCTCGCCCTCCGACGCCTCCACCGCCAACATCAACCCACCCACAGGCAACGCCTGCATCAACCGACCACGCGCCACCACAAGCACAGCCGCATCAGCAAGGGACAACACCCCAGCCACATGCGCGGCAGCCAACTCACCCACCGAATGCCCGGCCAGGAAGTCCGGCCGTACACCCCAAGACTCGAGGAGACGGAACAACGCCACCTCGACGGCGAACAACGCCGGCTGCGTAAACCCGGTCTGATTCAGCAGCTCGTCCGCATCCTCGCCGAACACCACATCCCGCAACGGACGCTCAAGATGCGCATCAAGCTCCCCGCACACCGCGTCAAAGGCATCAGCGAACACAGGGAACGCGGCATACAACTCCCGCCCCATCCCCACCCGCTGACTCCCCTGCCCCGAGAACAGGAACGCGGTCTTCCCGCCCTCTGCGGGCCCGTCGTGCGTGACGGTCACGGTGGACGGCTCGCCGCCGGCCAGAGCACTCAGGCCCGCCAGCAGTTCCGTGCGGTCGGTCGCCACGACCGCCGACCGGTGATCCAGGGCGGCCCGGGCGGTGGCCAGTGAGTACGCCACGTCCTCGGCGGCGAGTTCCTCGTGGGACCGTAGGTGGGCGAGGAGGCGTGCGGCCTGGTCGCGCAGGGCTTCGGGGGTCTTCGCGGACAGCAGCCATGCGGCCGCCGCGCCCGAAGGGGCGGTGGTACGGACGGGCTCGGTGTTCTCCGGCTGCTCCGGCGCCTGTTCGATGATGACGTGGGCGTTGGTGCCGCTGAAGCCGAAGGAGGAGACGCCCGCGCGTCGCGGATGCCCGTTCTCGGCCCACTCGACGGGTTCCGTGAGCAGGCGTACGGTGCCCGTCGACCAGTCGACGTGCGGCGAGGGCTCGTCGGCGTGCAGCGTCCTGGGCAGTACCCCGTGGCGTATCGCCTCGACCATCTTGATGATGCCGCCGACGCCGGCCGCCGCCTGCGTGTGCCCGATGTTCGACTTGAGCGAGCCCAGCCACAACGGCCGGTCCTCCGGCCGCTGCCGTCCGTACGTGGCCAGCAGCGCGGACGCCTCGATCGGATCGCCCAGCGTCGTGCCCGTGCCGTGCGCCTCGACCGCGTCGACGTCGGCGGCGGTCAGGCCGGCGGTGGCGAGGGCCTGCTGGATGACGCGCTCTTGCGACGGCCCGTTGGGGGCGGTCAGGCCGTTCGACGCGCCGTCCTGGTTGACGGCGCTGCCGCGTACGACCGCCAGCACGGGGTGGCCGTTGCGCCGTGCATCCGACAGCCGCTCCACGAGCAGCATGCCCGCGCCCTCGGACCAGCCCGTGCCGTCGGCCGCGGCGGAGAACGCCTTGCAGCGGCCGTCGGCGGCCAGCCCGCGCTGGCGGCTGAACTCCACGAAGGCGCCCGGGCCCGCCATCACGGTCACACCGCCGGCCAACGCCATCTCGCACTCCCCCTGGCGCAGCGCCTGCGCCGCCAGGTGCAGAGCCACCAGGGAGGACGAGCACGCCGTGTCCACGGTCACCGCCGGGCCCTCGAGCCCGAACGTGTAGGACAGTCGGCCCGAGATGACGCTGCCGGAGTTGCCCGTACCGAGAAAGCCCTCGACGCCCTCGGGAACGGCCTGCAGGGAGGAGGCGTACTCGTGGTACATCACCCCGGCGAAGACGCCGGTTCGCGAGCCGCGCAGCGTCGCCGGGTCGATGCCGGCGCGCTCGAACGCCTCCCACGACGTCTCGAGCAGCAACCGCTGCTGCGGGTCCATCGCCAGCGCCTCGCGCGGCGAGATGCCGAAGAAGGCCGCGTCGAAGTCACCGGCGTCGTAGAGGAAGCCGCCCTTGTGGGTGTTGCTTGTGCCGGCCTTGCCGGAAGCCCCTTCGGACCCACCGGCCTCTTCCGCCCCTTGCGCAAGCAGATCGAGGTCCCAGCCCCGGTCGACGGGGAAGTCGGAGATGGCGTCGGTTCCGGAGGTGAGCAGCTGCCACAGCTCCTCGGGGGTCCGTACGCCGCCCGGGTAGCGGCAGCTCATCGCGACGATGGCGATGGGCTCGTCGCTGACGCGGGCGACGGCGGCGTGCGGGGCACGAGCTGCGCTGTCGCGCCGCGAGCCGGTGAGTTCGGCGCGCAGATGGCGGGCGAGGGCGTCGGGGGTGGGGTGGTCGAAGACGAGGCCGGCCGGCAGCCGCACGCCGGTGGCGGAGCCGAGGCGGTTGCGGAGTTCGACGGCGGTCAGGGAGTCGAAGCCCAGCTCGCGGAAGGGCTGCGTCGCCTTGACGGATTCGGGGCGCCCGTGTCCGAGGACGGCGGCCGCGTGCGTACGGACCAGGTCCACGAGCAGCTCGTGACGGCGGTCCTCCGGGAGTCCGTCCAGCCGGCGCACCAGCTCCGCGACCGCACCGCCGCCCGCAGCCGCCACCGCTGTCGTTGCCGCTTCGGCGCGGCGTACGGGCGCGGGGAGCAGACCCGAGAGCAGGGGCGGAAGCTCGCCGGAGCGCCCCTGCTCGCGTAAAGCCCGCATGTCCCACTGCACGGGGACGAGCACGGCCTCGCCGGGCACGCGGAGGGCACGGTCGAGGAGGGCCAGGCCGGTCGTGGAGTCCAGGGCCCGCATGCCCGAGCGGGTGATGCGGTGCTGGTCCGCCGCCCCCAGCGCACTGGTCAGTGTGCTGGTCTCGGCCCACAGCCCCCAGGCCAGCGACAGCGCCGCAAGACCCTCGGCCCGCCGCTGCTCGGCCAAAGCGTCAAGGAAAGCATTCGCCGCCGCGTAATTGCCCTGCCCCGCACTACCGAACACACCAGCAGCCGAGGAGAACAACACGAACGCCGACAAGTCCATGTCCCGCGTCAG